>NZ_QZVQ01000009.1 GCF_003660445.1 Croceibacterium ferulae
GGCAAGGACCTGTCCGTGCTGGAGCCGACGCGGTTCACCCCCGGCAACCTCATCACCGTGCGCCAGCAGGAGCCGATGGGCCTGGGTCATGCCATCTGGTGCGCCCGCGCGATCGTGGGGGACGAACCCTTCGCCATCCTGCTGCCGGACGAACTGATGGTGGGCGAGCCCGGCTGCATCAAGCAGATGGTCGAAGCCTATAACGAGGTCGGCGGCAATCTCGTCTCCGTGCTGGAAGTCCCGCAGGAGGAAGTCTCCTCCTACGGCGTTATCGCGCCCGGCGCGGTGAACGGCGCGCTGACCGAGGTGAAGGGCCTGGTCGAGAAGCCCAAGGTGGCCGATGCGCCGTCCAACAAGATCGTCTCGGGCCGCTACATCCTGCAGCCCGAAGTGATGCGTATCCTGGAAACGCAGGGCAAGGGCGCCGGCGGCGAGATCCAGCTGACCGATGCCATGGCGCAGATGATCGGCCAGCAGCCGTTCCACGCTGTCACTTTCGCCGGCCGTCGCTTCGATTGCGGCAGCAAGACCGGCTTCGTGGAAGCGACGCTGGCCCTGGCGCTGGAACGCCCCGACATGGGTGCCGAAGTGCGCCAGATTGCGGAGCGCCTGTTGGGGCAGTGATGCGACACTGCCCGCGCCCGTCCAGGGTGCGGGCAGGCGTCAGCCTTGGGGCGGTATCGGGGCTGTCATGAAGCGGGCCTGCGAGCCGTAGGTCATGATCCTGGCTTTCAGATCGTCCGCAACGGCCCGTTCTGCAAAGCCGAGCCTGCGCCAGTAATCCGCCGCTCCCTCCACCGCGATCAGTTCGGCGCTGCGCAGGCCATCCTGCGCCGCCATGGCAAAGGCGCGGGTGACGAGCTGTCGGCCGATCCGCAGATCCCGGCCGGCGGCCGCGACCGCCAGGTCATGGAGGTACAGCACCTCGCCCGGCGTGCCATCCTTCAGAACTGCTCCCACGGCCGGCGGTGACTGGCGCTTCCAGCCATGAGCCAGCAGATAGCCGAGCATCTCCCCACCTCGCCACGCGGCCAGGCAGTATGATGCGGCCAAAGTGATGCGGCTGAGGAAGGCCGGTGCATCCTCAACCATGAAGGCCGGGTAGGCCCCGGCCTGGATCTCGAGCGCGGCAGGCAGGTCCTGCGGGCCGAGCGCCTTCAGCCGGATGGCAGGGTCGCTCGGCACCAAGAAAGCTCAATCCGCCAGATAATGCGCGGTCGTCTTTGCCGCGATTTCCTCCGCACTGACGCCGGGGGCCAGCTCCACCAGCCGGAAGGGGCTGGCGTGATCGGGCCGGGCGAACACCGCCAGGTCGGTCACGATCATGTCGACCACGTCGCGGCCGGTCAGCGGCAGGGTGCATCGGGGGATGAACTTGGGCGTGCCGTCCTTGGCCGCATGGTCCATCACCACGATGATCTTCTTGACCCCGGCCACCAGGTCCATGGCGCCGCCCATGCCCTTGATCATCTTGCCCGGAATCATCCAGTTCGCGATGTCGCCTGCCTCGCTCACCTCCATCGCGCCCAACACCGCCACGTCGACATGGCCCCCGCGGATCATGGCGAAGCTGGTCGCACTGTCGAAATAGGCGGAGTGCGGCAGCTGGCTGATCGTCTGCTTGCCGGCATTGATCAGGTCGGCATCGACCTCGTCAGGGTAAGGGAACGGGCCGATGCCCAGCATCCCGTTTTCCGATTGCAGCGTCACCTCCACGCCCGCCGGGATGTGATTGGCCACCAGCGTGGGAATGCCGATGCCGAGATTGACGTAGAAGCCGTCCTCCAGCTCCTGCGCGGCGCGGGCGGCCATCTGGTCGCGCGTCCAGGCCATCAGACACTCTCCCTTTCACGTGTCGTCGTGAACTCGATCTTCTTGTCATAAGGCGCACCCAGGATCAGGCGCTGCACATAGATGCCGGGCAGATGGATCTGGTCGGGGTCGAGCGTGCCGACCGGCACCAGTTCCTCGACCTCCACCACGCACACCTTGCCGCAGGTAGCGGCCGGGGCGTTGAAGTTGCGGGCGGTCTTGCGGAACACGCAATTGCCGGCCTCGTCCGCGCGCCACGCCTTCACGATCGCCAGGTCGGCGAAGATGCCGCGTTCCAGGATGTAATCCTGCCCGTCGAAGCTCTTCACCTCCTTGCCCTCGGCCACCTGCGTGCCGACGCCCGTTTTGGTATAGAAGCCGGGAATGCCCGCGCCGCCAGCGCGCATCCGTTCGGCCAGCGTGCCTTGCGGGCAGAACTCCACCTCCAGCTCGCCGGACAGGAATTGCCGCTCGAACTCCTTGTTCTCGCCGACATAGCTGGCGATCATCTTGCGCACCTGCTTGGTGCGCAGCAGCTTGCCGATTCCTTCATTGTCGATCCCGGCATTGTTGCTGGCGAAGGTCAGCCCGGTGACGCCGCTGTCGAGAATCGCATCCAGCAGCCGTTCGGGCAGGCCGCACAGGCCGAAGCCGCCGGACGCAATCAGCATCCCGTCCCGCAGCACGCCGTCCAGCGCAGCGCCCGCATCTGGATAGAGTTTGCGCATCGTCATGCCCCTTCGTGCCAGTGCAATTTATAGGCAGGTGCTACGCAATCGGGCAGCACCTGTCACGCGGTGTCGTGCGGTGCCGCTTTCCTTGCTGCGCCGCACAACAATAAAGCGCCAATCAGTGAATTTATTGCGCAAGCGCCTTACCGCCGGTGTTTGTATTTCAACAACTTACGCCTCCTCTGTTGCGATATATGCAAGCTTCCATGCAGCTTTCGCACTTGCGAGCACCGGGTCCGGCGAGCATAAGGAACGGGCCTTTCAGGCATCCTCTCCCAAACTTTCAAGCCCGGCTGGCAACGGCCGGGCTTTTCTTTTTGGTACGTCTCCCACACGCCCCGGCCCCTTTCCATCGCCTCGCGCGCTTCCTAGCTGAACTGCAGGATTTGAGCTGGAGGACAGGACGGATGGCGGACGGGGAAGCGACAAGCGTGGCGGATCAGATTGTGCGCCTGCAAGTGGCAGCGGCCCGGCAGGAAGAAAGCGGCCGCGGCATCGCCCGCATGCCCCGCTCTGCGTTCCAGGCGCTCGGCATTACCGAAGGCGACGCGATCGAGATCGAGGGCAAGCGGGTCACCGCCGCGCTGGCTTTTCCGGCATATGACGAGGACCAGTCGCTTTCCGTCGTGCGGCTGGACGGGTTGCAGCGCGCCAATGCGGAAACTGCGGGCGGTGAACATGTGCAGGTCCGCCGTGCCGAGACTCGCGTGGCCAGCCGGGTGGTGTTCGCCCCCGCGCAACGGCAGATGCGGCTGCAGGGCCCTCCGGAGGCGCTGAAGCGCGTCTTTGCGGGCAAGCCGCTGGTGCAGGGCGACCTGGTGGCGACGCACGGCCAGCAGCCGGTGCAGAACGTGCCGGCCGAAGTACGCCGCATGTTCAACACGCCGGCCTATGCGTTGACGCAGATCCGCCTGCAGGTGATCTCCACCGTGCCCCGCGGCATTGTCACCATCGGTCCGGAAACCGAAGTGGAGCTGCGCGCCGAATTCGCCGAACCGCGCGACGGGCGCGGCACCGTCAATTATGACGATGTCGGCGGGATGGGCGAGACCATCAAGCAGCTGCGCGAGATGGTGGAGCTGCCGCTGCGTTATCCTGAACTGTTCACCCGGCTGGGGGTCGACCCGCCCAAGGGCGTGCTGCTGCACGGGCCGCCAGGCACCGGCAAGACCCGGCTGGCGCAGGCGGTGGCGAACGAGAGCGAGGCCGAGTTCTTCATCATCAACGGCCCGGAGATCATGGGCAGCGCCTATGGCGAGTCGGAAAAGCGCCTCCGCGAAGTGTTCGAGCAGGCGGAGCGGGCGCAGCCGTCCATCGTCTTCATCGACGAGATCGATTCCATCGCCCCCAAGCGCCAGAACGTGCAGGGCGAGGCGGAGAAGCGGCTGGTCGCCCAGCTGCTGACCCTGATGGACGGCTTGCAGTCGCGCGCCAACCTCGTGGTGATCGCCGCCACCAATCGCCCCGACGCGATCGACGAGGCGCTGCGCCGTCCCGGCCGGTTCGACCGGGAGATCATCGTCGGCGTACCGGACGAGCAGGGCCGGCGCGAGATCCTGGGCATCCACACCCGCGGCATGCCGCTGGGCGAGGGCGTGGACCTGCGCGAACTCAGCCGCTCGACCCACGGCTTCGTGGGCGCCGATCTTGCCGCACTGGCGCGGGAGGCCGCGATCGAGGCGGTGCGCCGGATCATGCCCAAGCTCGACCTGGATGCGCGCACCGTACCGCCGGAGGTGCTGGAGACCCTGCAGGTCGAGAAGAACGACTTCCGCGAGGCGTTGAAGCGCGTGCAGCCGAGCGCCATGCGCGAGGTGATGGTGCAGGCGCCGACTGTCGGCTGGTCCGACATCGGCGGCCTCGGCACCGCGCAGGAGAAGCTGCGCGAAGGCGTGGAGCTGCCGCTGCGCAACCCGCAGGCGTTCGACCGACTGGGCATCCGCCCGGCCAAGGGCTTCTTGCTCTATGGTCCTCCGGGCACCGGCAAGACGTTGCTGGCGAAGGCCGTGGCAAAAGAGGCGGAGGCGAACTTCATCTCCATGAAGTCGTCTGACCTTCTCTCCAAATGGTATGGCGAGAGCGAGCAGCAGATCAGCAAGCTGTTCGCCCGCGCCCGCCAGGTGGCGCCCTGCGTGGTGTTCATCGACGAGATCGACAGCCTGGTGCCCGCACGTGGCAGCGGGGCGGGCGAGCCGCAGGTGACCGCGCGCGTGGTCAACACCATTCTGGCCGAAATGGACGGGATGGAGGAGCTGAACTCCATCGTGGTGATCGGCGCGACCAACCGGCCCACGCTGGTCGATCCGGCGCTGCTGCGGCCCGGCCGGTTCGATGAACTGGTCTATGTCGGCACGCCGGACGAGGCGGGACGCGCGCATATCCTGTCGATCCACACCCGCAACATGCCGTTGGCGGATGATGTGGACCTCGGCCCCGTCGCCGCGCAAACCGACCGCTATACCGGCGCCGATCTGGAGGACGTGGTGCGCCGTGCCGGCCTGCTCGCCATCCGCCGCGATGGAGAGAATGCCAGCGTGGTGACCGCGGCCGATTTCAGCGCCGCGCTGGAGGAAAGCCGGGCCTCCGTCAGCGAGGCGATGGAGCGCGAATACGAGGCGATGCAGGGCGAGCTGAAGCGCCGGGCCATGGAAGTGCGGCCGATCGGCTTCCTGACCGACGACATGGTGGAAAGCACCCGCTCCTCCAAGCACTAGGCTTGGAGGCTACGCGCCGGGCGCCTGTCCGATCATCCGCTGCAGATAGGCGGCATGGTCGGGCAGGCCCGCCGCCCGCTGCGCGTAGGCCTGCCGGTACTGCGCCAGCATGGCCAGCAGCCGCTCCTCGTCCATTCCATCTGCTAGTGCGGCCCAGCCTTGTGGCATCACGCCCTGGCCGATCAGCACCGCGGTCCAGTTGGGGATGCCGAACAGGTCATCGTCATAGCGGAACAGCTGGCCCTTGTTGCGAAACAGCGCCAGCTTTGCGGTCAGCGTGTCCGGAATGGCCATGTGGCGCAGGTCGTCCCAGAAGGGTTCGCCGACACGATTGTTCAGGTGGTAATGCGCGATGATGAAGTCGCGGATCGCTTCGATCTGCGCGCCCATCAGCCGGTTATATTCCGCCCGTTCGATCGTGGCGAAGCCCCGGTCGGGGAACAGCGCGAACAGCAGCTGGATGCCATGCTGGATCAGGTGGATGCTGGTCGATTCCAGCGGCTCCAGGAATCCGCCCGCCAGCCCCAGCGCGACCACATTGCCGCGCCACAGCTCCGCCCGCCGGCCGGCGGTGAAACGCAGCTGGCGCGGCTCGCCCGCCCGCTGTGCGTCAAGGCCCGCCTGCAGCAGCTCCAACGCGGCCTGATCACTCATGTGGGCGGAGGAATAGACATGCCCGTTGCCGGTGCGGTGGCGCAGCGGGATGCGCCATTGCCAGCCAGCCACCTGCGCGGTGGCGCGGGTATAGGGCAGCAGCGGATCGACCCGCCCGCACGGCACGGCCCAGGCACGGTCGCAGGGCAGCCAGTGCGACCAGTCGGTGAACGGCACCGCCAGTGCCTCGCCCAGCAGCAGGCTGCGGAAACCCGAGCAGTCGATGAACAGGTCGCCCGCGACCTGGCGCCCGTCCTGCAGCTGCACGGCCGTGACCAGCCCATCCGCCTGCAGCACTGTGGCGATCTGCCCTTCGATCCGCGTGACCCCATGCGCCTCGGCATAGCGGCGCAGGAAGCGGGCATAGAGGCCGGCATCGAAGTGGTAGGCATAGGCAAGCTGCGACAGCGGATCGCGGGCGTCGGCCACAGGATGGGCGAAGCGCGCGCCAGCGGCGGCAGCGGCCGCCATGGCGTAGTCGCCATACGGGCCTACATCGGGCCGGCCCTGCAGCTTGCGCCAGATCTGGTGGAACGCCACGCCATGCAGGTCGCGGCCATAGGTGCCGAAGGGATGCAGGTACCGCTCGCCCGGCGCTCCCCAGCCAACGAACTCGATGCCCAGCTTGAAGCTGCCCTGCGTGGCGGCCAGGAACTCCGCCTCGTCGATGCCGAGCATGGCGTTGAAGTTCAGGATTGGGGGAATGGTCGCCTCGCCCACGCCGACCGTGCCGATCGCATCGGATTCGACCAGCGTGATGCGGCGCTGCCCGTCATTCAGGAAGCGCGCGGCGGCGGCGGCCATCATCCAGCCGGCGGTGCCGCCGCCCACGATGACAAGGTTGCGGACCGGGCCGGGATTGCCGCTCACCGGCCCGCCCCCATGACGCGCTGCGCATCGTTGCGGGCCAGCGCGTCGGGGCGAGCGGGATGGTGCCCCATCGCGGCCAGCAGCACCCGCCACTGGCCATGCGGGATCGCGCTGTCCTCCCTCGTCGGCAGGCGGCCACGGCGGTCTAGCTGATCGCGCAGATTCTCCAGTTCGGCAGAGCGGGGCAAGCTGGTCGCGCGCGTCCAGAACGGGCCGGGGCGGGCGATCTGCGCCAGGCACAGGGCGTAGTCGCGCGCGGAATCCTGTTCCAGCAGCACATGCCGGGCAAGCTCGGCCTGCTCTGCCGGCAGCACGCGGCGGCCGGGCAGGTTAGCGGCGAGGCGCAGCAGCGCGCTGTGCACCAGCAACAGGTCCATGCGGGTCAGTGGGTCAGGCGTGAAGGAGGCACTTCCCAGCGCCAGCACATTGCCGGTCCACGGATCGCGCCGGCGGATGGGAAGGGTCAGGCATTGCAAAAATGCATCCGATGCGGCCAGTCCACGCAGCTGCGGCGACGATGCATCCCCCAGGGTCAGCGTCCAGCTTTCGGGCGTCGCCTGCCAATGATCGACCGGTCCCGAACCAGCCGCGCCGAATCCACCTGACGCCAGCGCTACTGTCGGCTGTTCGATCGCACGCTCTGTTGCGCCAATGGCAGTGGCGATCAGCGCGGCGGGGCCGGTCGCATCCACGATCCAGTCGCTGACGAGCCGTTCGCCTGCGCACAGCAGCGCCGCCACGGTGCCGTCCGCCGCCCGCTCCACCCCGATCGTCTCGGCCGACAGACGCCGCACGGGAAGGCTGGCGACCAGCCGGGCGAGCAGCGCGCGGTAGCCGACCGGGTCGATCCGCAGCGCTGCCGATCCGTGCGGCGCGCGTGCCTGCAGCCATTCCGCCACCGGCACCTCCGGTGTGCGCAGCCAGGCCTGCAGCGCCGCATGCCCGGCCCACTCGGCATCAGCTGGCAGCAGCCACGGTCGCGGCGCCGGCCATCCCCCGAAGCTTTCGGCTGCGAGGAGGGTGGCACCGGCATGGCGCTGCAGCAGTGCTTCCGTCAGGCCGATCCGGCCATGCAGGGCCTGTGCATCGGGCCACAGCCGCGTGCAATGTTCTGCTGCGTCGGGCGCAGGCGGTGTCTCGACCAGCGTCACATGGCCCGCCGGCAGCAGCCGCCCAAGCAGCGCGGCGGCCAGCAGCGCGGCGGTGCCGCCGCCGCACACGATGATTCGAGGCCAGTCAGGCTGCATCGGCCAGCTCCTTCGCCAGCGCGGTGCGGTGATCCGGCATTGCTGCTACTCGCGCGCTGATGTCACGGTCCAGCGCAGCCATGGCGCCGGTGATCCGCTCCGCCGGGATGGCCGCCGCGCGCGGGTCGCAGCGGCGCGGCAGGATGTTCTGCCCCAGGTAGACCGCGATCCAGCTGGGTTCGCGGAACAGGCCATGTTCGTATTGCGCCACCCGCCCGGCACCACGCCAGAGTTCCAGCTTCTCGGCCAGGCTGTCCGGCACCTCCATGGTGCGCAGGTGGTTCCAGAACGGCGAGTCGTCCCGCTGCGTGGCGTGATAATGCAGGATCAGGAAATCGCGCACCCGATCATATTCCCCGTCCACCAGCCGGTTGAATTCGGCGATGTCGCGCGGATCGGGGCGACCATGGGGGAACAGCTCCACCAGATTGGTGATCGCCATCTGCGCCAGGTGGATGCTGGTCGATTCCAGCGGCTCCAGGAACCCGCTGGCGAGGCCGACGGACACCACATTGCCGACCCAGCTCTGCCGCCGCCGGCCGGCCCGGAAGCGGAGGATTCGCGGATCGGCCAGAGCCTCGCCCTCGAACGCGGTCAGCAGCGCATCCGCCGCCGCATCATCCGTGATCGCCGCGCTGCTATAGACATAGCCATTGCCGATCCGGTGCTGCAGCGGAATGCGCCAGCGCCAGCCTGCCGGCATCGCCTGGGCCTGCGTGAAGGGTTCGATCGGACCATCCGGAGCGGTGCAGGGCATGGCCACCGCCCGGTCGCAGGGCAGCCAGCGGGACCAGTCTTCCCACCCGGCGCCCTCCATCTCGCCGATCAGCAGGGCGCGAAAGCCGGAGCAGTCGATGAACAGGTCGCCTTCCACCTCCCGCCCGTCCGCCAGCCTCAACGCGCGCACATCGCCGGTTTCAGGGTGGCGCAGCACCTCCGTCACGCGCCCCTCGATCCGCCGCGCGCCATCCGCCACCGCCCGGCGGCGCAGCATGGGGGCGAAGCGCGTGGCATCGAACTGGTAGGCATAGCCGTAGCCGGCATGCTCCGCGTCCAGCTGGTCCGCCGCCGGCGGATGGGCAAAGCGCTGCGCACGGGCGGCGCGGCAGGGCAGGCTGTAGCGTTCGATCGGCCCCGTGCTGCCTGCCTCCTGCGCGCTGAGCCAATAATGGTGGAACCCGACATCGCCGATGGGGGCGCCGAAGGCGCCGAATGGGTGGATGTAGCTGTCGCCGATGCGGCCGAAATCGCGAAACTCGATCCCCAGCTTGTAGGTGGCGGAGGTCTCCTGCAGGAAATCCGCCTCGGCGATGCCCAGCCGTTCGATGAACGCCCGCAAATGCGGCAGGGTCGCTTCGCCCACTCCGACGATCCCGATATCCTCGGACTCGATCAGCGTGACGCTTGTATCCCCCGGCAGCAGGCGCGCCAGGGCGGCCGCGCACATCCAGCCGGCGGTGCCGCCACCCAGCACGATCGTTCTTGTCCTTGGCCTTGCCGCCATTGTCCTGTCTCCCGCGCCAACATTCCCGCAAGCGGACGATTAATCAATTTCCCTTCTGCGGTTGCGACCTTGACTGGCCTGCTTGATACTGGCGTCCGGCTTGTTGGACGGCGCGGCGCCGCTGGCAAGTGATCGATCAGGAAAACGGTGGAACGACCGTCGATGTTGGGAGGCATCATGATCACGCTGTGCCCGGGCCGCGACGCGGTGACCGCCACCATCATGGCAGGACTGATCGGGTGCGCCCTCGCCGGCATCGCGCCCACCGTTGCGCAGACCGTCGCTCCGGTCAGCGACGCCGGCCCGGCGCAGCCGATCCCGGCCGTCACCATAGGCCGGGTCGTGGCCGACGAAGCCGGCGGCACGATGCTGCGGCAATGGCCCGGCACCTATTGGGAGACCCGCTTCGATGGCCCGGCCTGCTGTTCCGGCTGGGTCCCGGGCAGACTGCCGCGCGGGTGTCGGTGGATGGCCAACCCACTGTCCGGCTCGACGATCCCGCAGCCGGCTTGTGGCGGGTCGACGGGCTGGCACCGGGAACGCACCATCTGCGCGTGCAGGTCGTGGGCGAGACGCAGGCCGCGCCCACCGGGTTCGGCGGCTTCCTGGCGCCTGCCGGTACCCGGCCCCTGCCTGTGAGCCGGCGCATGCGGCAGATCGAGCTGATCGGCGACTCGCACACGGTCGGCTATGCGAACCTGTCCACCACGCGGGACTGCACGGAGGCGGAGGTAGCCGCCACCACCGACACCTTTGCCGGGATCGCCGGCAACATTGCCGCCCGTTTCGGCGCGGATGTGGCGGTGAACGCGATCTCCGGTCGCGGCGTGGTGCGCAACTATGACGGCTTCGCCGCCCCGACCTTGCCGCAGGCCTGGCCATTCGCGCTGTTCGACGGGGAGGTGCCGGCGACGGACGCCGGGTGGCACCCGCAGCTGATCGCGATATCGCTGGGTACGAATGATTTCTCCACGGCGCTGCACGACGGTGAGCCATGGGCGGATCGCACGGCGCTGCAGGCGGATTATCGCGCCACTTATGGCCGCTTCCTGCAGCAGCTGCGCGCCCGACATCCCGATGCCTATCTGCTGGTCTGGGCGACGGACATCGCCGGCGGGGAGGTGGCGCGGCAGGCGCAGGCGGCGGTGGCCGCGTTGCAGGCCGCCGGGGAGCAGCGGATCGGCTTCGTGCCGGTGACCGGGCTGGGCTTTGCGGCATGCCATCATCATCCCGATCTGACCGACGATCAGGCGATCGCCGCCGCCATCGCCGCCCATGTCGAGCGGCAACCGGCCATCTGGCCCGATCGAGATCGGTGACACCATGAAGGAAGCGCATCCATGACGCAGACCATCCACCGACGCGCCTTCCTGGCCGGCAGCGCCCTGCTGGCCGGCTGCACCGCCGCGACGCCGCGGCTGGCCGCCGGCGGCTCCGGCCCGGCAGAGTTCGTGCGGCGCGACGGCATGCGGCTGATGATCGGGGCGGAGCCGTACCGCTTCGTGGGCGCCAATGTCTGGTATGCCGCATGGCTGGGCGCCGATGCGTCCTATGGCGACCGGGCGCGGTTGCGGCGGGAGCTGGACACGTTGCAGGCGATGGGCGTCACCAATCTGCGCATCATGGCCTCGGGCGAGGAAGGCCCGCTCAACAATTCGATCAAGCCCGGCTTCCGCGACGCGGGCAGCGCCTACAACAAGGCGCTGCTGGGCGGGCTGGACTTCGCACTGGCGGAGATGGCGCAGCGCGGCATGCGCGGCGTGTTGGCGCTGACCAATTTCTGGGAATGGTCGGGCGGGATGATGACCTATCTCAGCTATGTGAATGGCGGGCGCTATCTCGACATGAACGATCCGGCGCATCCCTGGCCTTCCTTCGCCAACATGAACGCGCAGTTCTATGCCAGTGCGGAGGCGCAGGCGCTGTATCGCGACTGGATCCGCACAGTGGTGACGCGCACCAACAGCGTGACGGGCGTACGCTATGCCGAGGATCCCACCATCATGAGCTGGCAGCTGGCCAACGAGCCGCGCCCTTCGGGTGACATGGCCCATGCCGACCTGCCGCAATTCCAGGACTGGGTGGAGGGCACGGCGCGCTTCATCAAGTCGCTCGACGCCAATCACCTGGTCTCCACCGGCAGCGAAGGGCTGAAAGGCTCGCTGGAGCAGCCCGACATCGCCTTGGCGACGCACCAACCCGATGCGATCGACTATCTGACGGTGCATATCTGGCCCAACAACTGGACCTGGGTGGACCAGAACGACCTGCCCGGCACCTATGCCCGCGGAGAAGCGCAGGTGGCGGAATACATCACCCAGCACGTTGCTTTGGCGCGGCAGCTGGACAAGCCGATGGTGATCGAAGAATTCGGCTATCCCCGCGACGGCGGCAGCAACGATCCCGCGGCCCCGACCAGCTACAAGGACCGCTTCTACCGCCAGATCTACGCCGCCACGCTGCAGAGCATGGACCAGGGCGGCCCGATCGTCGGCACCAATTTCTGGGCCTGGAACGGGGAGGTGCGCGCCGCCCATCCCGACCATCGCTTCCGCGAGGGCGACCGGCAATATATGGGCGATCCCCCGCACGAGCCGCAGGGCTGGTACGGCATCTTCACCGGCGACAGCACCATCCGCCTGATCGCCGACCACGCCGCCGCGATCAGGCGCGTGCCGGCCTGATCGCTACGGCGCGGCGTCGTTCAGCCAGCGGTCGATCGCCAGTCCGCGGGCGCGGGTAGTCTGGACGTTCGGCAGCGTGCTCTGCACCGTGAAATCCGCCGGCGCCGTGTTGCGGACATCGCCGGGCGTGTAGTCCATCGGCCCCGGCACATCCCCACAAAGGCATCGCCTCTCCCTTGCCCCGCGTTCCTCAACCTGCCGCGTGCTGCTCCGCCTGCGCGGCGCCCGCCCACAACCGCGCGGCGCCGCGCACGCCGGAGGCATCACCCCAGCGCGCCGGCACGATGCGCCCGTCCCACAGATCGGAAAAGGCATGGCGACGCACGATCTCGGGCAAGGCGGGGTACAGCTCGGCCACGTTGGACATGCCGCCGCCCAGGACCATCACCTCAGGGTCCAGCAGGTTGGCTATCAGCGCCAGCACCCGGCCCAGCCGGTCGATGTAGTCCGTCAGCGCCTGCACCGCCGCCGGCTCACCCTCACGCGCGGCGGCCACGATCTGCGGGGCACTCAGCGCCCGCCCATTCGCCGCCTCGTAGGCGCGGGCGAAACCCGTGCCGGAAATCCATGTCTCGCAGCAGCCGGCGAGGCCGCACCAGCATTGCGGTGCATTGATCTCCGCCCCGCGCGGCCATGGCACCGGCAGGTGGCCGATCTCGCCGGCGATGCCGTGCGCGCCGTCCAGCACCGCGCCATCCAGCACCACGCCGCTGCCGACCCCGGTGCCGATGATCAGCCCGAAGGTGGAACTCGCCCCTGCTGCCGCGCCGTCGAACGCTTCTGACAGGGCAAGGCAATTGGCATCGTTCGCCAGGCGGATCGGGCGGCCCAGCGCCTCTTGCAGATCACGGCCGAAAGGCTTGCCGTTCAGGTAAAGTGAATTGGAGTTGCGCATGAGACCGGTGCGGGGCGAAGGCGATCCCGGCGTGCCGATGCCGATGGTGCATCGCGTGCCCAGCGCCTGCTCCGCCGCCCCGACCAGATCGACGATGCTTGCGATCGCAAGGTGGTACTCGCCCGGATTGGGCACGCGGTTCCGCCACAGCACACTGCCTGCGGTGTCGAGCACATTCGCCTCGATCTTGGTGCCGCCAAAATCGATACCAAGCGCGAGCGGCGCTGCACGGGTCGTCGTTTGATGCAAAGTGTTCTCCCCCGCGCATTCACGATGCGCGAGGGCACCTTAGCCATGTTCGCCAATAAACGAAAAGAGTTGTTTTATTACCGGGGCCGTCCGGCCTGCATCAGGATCGCGTCGGATGGCAGCAGGTGATCCAGGAAGGGCAGCATGGCCGCGCCGATCGCCGGCGCATCCTCCGCCATGGAGGCGGTCAGCACCGGGGTGCGGGCGGGCAGGGGGATGTTTGCCAGCACGTTGTCCAGCGCCTCCGCCAGGCGGCGCATCAGCGGCATGGGCAATCGCCCGCCCAGCAGTACGGCGTCCGGATCGATCAGGCACTGCACCGCCACCAGCGGCGCCGTCAGCGAGCGGGCGGCATCGGCGATCCACTGGTCCACCACTGTAGCGATCGCGGGATCGGTGCCGTTCATCTCCGATCGTGGCAGATCGGGGAAGCCGGCCTCTGCCAGCCGCTGGTTGAGCGCGGACAAGGACACGGTATCCTGGACCAGCGCACCGGGCCGCCCGGCGGTGGGGTCGGGCATCAGGCCCAGCTCTCCGCTGCGGGCATTGGCCCCACGATGATAGGTGCGGTCGATCACCGGCCCGCCACCCAGGCCCGCGGCGATCAGCAGGTAGAAGAAGGTCGGTGTGTCGAAAGCGGTGCCGTTCTGCGCCTCTCCCAGCGCCGCAGCAGCCGCGTCATTGTCCACATGGATGTCCCACGGCAGCTCCGCCGCCAGCAGGGCAGGCAGGTCGACATCGCTCCACACGGCATAGCCGGCGGGCTGGCCGGGCAAGGCGATGCGGCCCAGATCATCCGGCATGGCGACGCCCACGCCCAACACGGCCGCCGGACCGAAGCCGGCTTCCGACTGCAGCTCCGCCATGTTCTCGCGCACAAAGGCCACCACGTCGGCCGGCATGGGGTAGGCGACGTCACGCATGCGGCGGGCCCGCACCTCGCCTGTCAGGTCCAGCACCACCAGCGTCAGGTGATCCCGATCGATGTTCAGCCCAATGCCGAATGCGCCATCGGGGTCGACCTGCAGGCGTAGCGGCGGCTGCCCGCGCCCGCCCTGCACCCGGCCCGTGGTGCGCACCAGGCCGATATCGATCAGCCGGTTGGTGATGTTGGCGATGGTGGCCGGGGTCAGCCCGGTTTCCGCCGCCAGCGCGACCCGGGTGGTTTCGGTCTTCAGCCGGATGGCCTGCAACACGGTGCGCTGGTTATAGTCGCCCGCCCGCACCAGATTGGTGCCGGACAGGCCGCGTGCCAGCCGGGCGCCGCGAACCGGTGCCTCGCGCGTGTCCTCCGCCATGCCCTGTGCGGAAGAGGCGGGGCCGGTCATGTGCGGATCCATGCCCCGCCTCACGCGCCGGCCCCGGCCGCGGCCCGCGCCAGCGCCTCGGCAATGGCGGGCTCCGCCACGGCGGCCATGGCGGCGTAGCCGGCCTCTGTCGGGTGCACATGATCGTAGGACAGGCCGTCGCGCATTCCCAGTCCGCCATCCTGACGCATGGCGTTCCAGTAATCGGCATAGGTAATGCCGCTCTGGCGCGCATAGGCTTCCAGCCACACATTCAGGTCGCGGATGCTGGCCCCGGTGTCGAGACCGGGGCGCCAGGGATACTGGTCCGCCGGCGGGATCGCGCCCAGGATCACGGCGATGCCGTTCGCCCGCGCCAGTTCCACCATGCTCCGGATCATGGCCTGCGTGTCGGCGGCACTCATCGGCCCCGTATTGCCGGCGATGTCGTTCGTGCCGGCCAGGATGTGGACGGCCGCCGGCCGCAGCGCGATTACATCATGCCGGAAGCGCACCAGCATCTGCGGCGTGGTCTGACCGCTGATGCCGCGGCCGATCCGGTCGCCGCCCGCGAAGAAGCCGGGCAGCTTGTCCACCCAGCCTTCGGTGATGGAATCGCCCATGAACACCACCCGCGGCACCGCCTCGTCCGGCGCGGGCAGCTGGGCATTGGCCTGTGCGTAACGGGCGATCCACGCCCAGTCGGTGTGCAGCCGTTCATCCGCCGGATCACGCGCAGGTGCGGGCATCTCCGCTGGTGCCGGTCGAGGCGCAGGTGGCGGAGTCGTCGCCTGGGCTGCCAGCGGCAGAAGCAGGAGCGTGGAGGAGAAGGCCATGCGCGTTCAAGTATCCCGATCGGTGCGGTACGAAGCGCGACCATGGGACGACGCGCGCGCCCCGGCAATGGCAGGTCCGGCGCGCAGCCGCTTCTTTGCACAGACCGGCTCGCCATGGTGCGACATCGAGTTCCGCACCCGATAGCGCCAACCCCCGCCCCGTCAGCTCCGACGTTTCGCCTGCTCCACCGATCCGGGCTGAGCCGTCAGTCGAACAGTTCCTCGAAGAAGCTCTTCTTGCGCTTCGGCTTGCCATGACGCTGGTCATGGCCGTGCTGGTAATGCCCGCCGCGGTCGTCGCGATAGGGCTCGCGCTGCTGGCCCTGACCCCAGGGGCTGGCGCCCTGCTGCGGGTAGGAGGATGGGGTCGGTTGCGGCGCCGGCTGCGCTGCCGGCGGCGCTTCGGCGGGCATGCTGCGCTCGATGATCTTGTCGAGCTCGCCCCGGTCCAGCCACACGCCGCGGCATTGCGGGCAATAGTCGATCTCGATGCCCTGCCGGTCGGACATGGCCAAGCCGACGTGGCAGACCGGGCATTGCATACCGGCAACGGCTTCGGGGGTACGCATGATGATCTCCTGTGGTGTCGCGCGTCCGATCTGGGGACGCCGGCCTGCGTCCGCTAGGGCCGGGCGTCAGTGCGCGGCATCCCAGCTGAGGCCGTGACCGATGTCGATCGCGAGCGGCACGCTGAGCTCCACCGCCGGCATCGCCGCCTCCGCCATCACCCGCTCGATCACCGGACGGGCAGCATCGACGTCGCCCTCCGGCATCTCGAACACCAATTCGTCATGCACCTGCAGCAGCATGCGTGCGTGCGGCAGGCCGGCTTCGGCCAGCGCCGGTCGCATGCGGACCATGGCCCGCTTGATGATGTCGGCGCTGGTGCCTTGGATCGGCGCGTTGATCGCGGCGCGTTCGCTGCCCTGGCGTTCGTTGATCGCCTTGGAATTGATGCGCGGGAACCAGGTCTTGCGGCCGAACAGCGTTTCGGAATAGCCGCGCTCCCGCACCTGTTCCAGCGTCTGCACGATGTAGCGCTGAATGCCGGGGAAGCGTTCGAAATAGCGGTCGATCATGGCCTGCGCCTCGTCCGCCTCGATTTCCAGCCGGCCCGCCAGGCCCCAGCGGCTGATGCCGTACAGGATGGCGAAGTTGATCGTCTTGGCTCGCGCACGCGTGTCGCGATCCACCGTGCCGAACATCTCCTCCGCCGTGCGGCTGTGAATGTCCTGCCCGGCGGCAAAGGCCTCCTTCAGCGGGGGCACGTCGGCCATGTGGGCGGCCAGCCGCAGCTCGATCTGCGAATAGTCGGCCGCGACCAACACATTGCCCGGCTCCGCCACGAAAGCCTCGCGGATCTGCCGGCCGATGGCGGTGCGAATGGGAATGTTCTGCAGGTTGGGATCGGTGGAGGACAACCGCCCGGTCTGCGCCCCCACCAGGCTGTAGCTGGTGTGGACGCGGCCGGTATGGGGATCGATCGCGGCCTGTAGCGCATCGGTGTAGGTGGTCTTCAACTTGGACAGGTGGCGCCATTCCAGGATCATGCGCGGCAGGGTGGCACCATCGGCGGCGAGCTTTTCCAGCACGGCCTGATCGGTGGAATACTGCCCGCTCTTGCCCTTGCGTCCGCCCTTGTATCCCAGCTTGTCGAACAGGATGTCGCCCAGCTGCTTGGGGCTGCCGATGGTGAAGCTTTGCCCGGCATTCTCGAAGATCTCGCCCTCGATCCGGGCGATCTCGCCGGCGAACTTCTCGGACAGGCCGGCCAGCGCCTGCCGGTCCACGCGGATCCCGTGTCGTTCCATGGCGGCGACCACCGGGATCAGCGGCCGGTCCACCCGCTCATAGACGCGCGTCCCGCCCTCAGTTGCCAGGCGCGGCTTCAGGTGCCGGTGCAGGCGCCAGGTAACGTCCGCATCCTCCGCCGCATATTCGGTCGCGCGGTCCAGCGGCACCTGACCGAAGGGGATCGCCTTCTTGCCGGTGCCGCAGATGTCCTTGAAGGTCAGCGTGGCGTGAGTCAGGTGCCGCTGCGCCAGCTCATCCATCCCATGGCCGCCGCCGATCCCGTCCAGCGAGCGGCCGGCATCCAGCGCGAAGCTGATGATCATCGTGTCATCGACCGGCGCCAGAGCGATGTTGGCGCAGCGCGACAGGATGTTGATGTCGTATTTGATGTTCTGCCCGACCTTCAGCACGGCATCGCTTTCCAGCAACGGGCGCAGCAGATCATAGGCGACATGCCGGTCGACCTGCTCCGGCCGTTCGGAGAACATGTCAGTGCCGCCATGGCCCAGCGGGATGTAGCAGGCATCATTGGCGCCGAGCGCCATGGAGATGCCCGACAGCTCCGCCTGCATGGCGTCGAGCGCGCTGGTCTCCGTATCGATCGCCACCAGCCGCGCGGCAAAGGCGCGTTCCACCCAGTGCTGCAGCCGTTCGGCCGTCTGCACGCATTCATAGGCGCTGCGATCCACCGGCGGCAGGTCGGGCAGCGGCTGGCTGTTGCCCTGTGACGGCGCGGCGGCGGGGGCAGTTGCCTGCAGCTTGGCTGGGTTGAGGTTGGTGGCGCGGTCGGGCGATCCGCGCCCGCCATCCAGCCGCTTCAGCAAGCTGGTGAAGCCATGTTCGGACAGGAAGGCGGCCAGCGGTTCGGGCGGAACACCGTCCAGCCTGAACTCGTCCAGCGGCATGGGCAGATCGCAATCCTCCTTCAGCTGCACCAGCACGCGGCTGAGTTCCGCCATTTCGCGGCCTTCGATCAGCCGCTCGCGCAGCTTGCCCGCCTTCATCTGCGGCGCCGCATCCAGCGCCGCCGTCAGCGATCCGTGATCCTGGATCAGCTTGCTGGCGGTCTTGGGCCCAATGCCGAAGATGCCGGGCACATTGTCCACCGAATCGCCCATCAGCGCCAGCACGTCGCCCACCAGTTCGGGAACCACACCGAACTTCTCGACCACCTCGGGCACGTCGATCCGCTGGTTCTTCATCGTGTCCAGCATATCGATGCAGCCGCCTTCGCAGCCATCATCGGGCTGGGCGCACTGGCCGACCAGCTGCATCAGATCCTTGTCGCTCGACACGATGGTCACGTCCCAGCCCCGGCGGGTCGCGGCTCTGGCGTAGGACGCGATCAGGTCGTCCGCCTCCAATCCGGCTTCCTCGATGCAGGGCAGGGAGAAGGCACGGGTCGCATCGCGGATCAGCGGGAATTGCGGGCGCAGATCCTCCGGCGGTTCAGGCCGGTTGGCCTTGTATTCGGCATACAGGTCGTTGCGGAAGGAATGACTGGCCTTGTCCAGGATCACCGCCAGGTGCGTGGGACCGTCCGCCTTGTTCAAATCTTCCGCCAGCTTCCACAGCATGGTGGTGTAGCCATAAACCGCGCCCACCGGGGTGCCGGCCGGGTTGGTCAGCGGCGGCAGCCGGTGATAGGCCCGGAAGATATAGGCCGATCCGTCGACCAGATAGAGATGCTGCTTGTCCGCCATGGCCGCCTGTTAGCAAGGCCGGAGCAAGGGGTCAGCCGGTTTGTGGCGGGGAATGGGGCAGGGTGCCGCCACCTTTTTGCCACAATTCAGTTGTGCCGCTGCCATAGGCTGCTTATTGTTACTCCCGAAGTTCGCCGCCGGATGGCGGATTTCGTGTGCCGCGCGTTGGCGGCATATTGTTATTCGCAGATCAAGGATGCCCAACATGCGCAAGATCATTCTCGCCGCCGCCATTGCCGGTTCCGCCCTGTCGCTCGCCGCCTGCTCGGAAAGCACCGAAGATGCTGCCGGCGCTGCCGTTGAAGGCGCTGCCAACGACGTCGAAGCCAATGCCGAAGCCGCCGGTGAATCCGTCAGCGGCGCGGTGAACGAGGCCGGTGCCGAGATCAGCGGCGCGGTCGATGCGGCTGGCGAAGCCACGGACGAGGCCGGCAACCGCGTCGAAGCCGACGTGCAGGACGAGTCGGTCGAAGAAGCCGCTCGCGACTGATTTTTCGCATCGCGGAAATGAGAAGGGGCGCCGGGCATCAGCCGGGCGCCCCTTTTTCGTGGAAACGGTTCGCGATCAGTACTGGGCGTTGACCAGCTGGCGCGATGCCAGCGTGCCCTGCTGCGAATAACCGTCATAGATCGCCCGCGCCAGATTGGCGATCTTGGCATCGCGCGCCGGCCGCCCGCCCTGACCGGTGACGTAGATGGCCACCGCGATCGTGCGACCGTCAGGCGCCTTGATGAAGCCGATATCGCTGGCGGTATTGTTCAGCGTGCCGGTCTTGTGCGCTACGGTTACGCCGGTCGGCAGCAATGCCCGCATGCGGCGGGTGCCAGTGCGGCAGCGCTCCATCGCCCCCAGGATCACCTGCCGGCTGGAGTCCGACAGCCAGCGGCCCTGATGCAACCCGGCGAGCAGTTCCACCATCGCGCGCGGGGTGGCGCTGTCCCGCGTGTCGATGCTGGCGGCGGGATCGATCTCGCCATCGTCGCGCACCAAGGTGGCGATATCGCGAGACAGGTTGAATTCGCGGATGCCGGCGCGGTGCACCCAGTCATTCACCGCCGCCGGGCCGCCGACAGCCTTCAGCAGCGCATCGGTGGCCGGGTTGGAGCTGCGGGTGATCATCAGCTCGATCAGTTGCCGGGCGCTCAGATGCTCGCCCGCGCGCACCGGGGCGACAGCGCTGGAGAATGGCCGGCTGGCGACGGGCAGCATCAGCGGGAACTCGCTCGACAGGCTCCACCGGCCCCGTTCCACCCCTTCCATGAAGGTGGCGGCGATGGCGATCTTGCTGGTGGAGGCCATCGGGAACCGCTGGTCGCCCAGCACGGCAATCTCCTCGCCGGAGGCGAGATCGACGGCGAACAGGCCAATCCGGCCCCGGCCGCCATCGGCCATGTTGGCGATCTGCTGCTGCAGCAGGCCTTCATAGCTGGCGGAGTAATCGCGCGGTGCGCGGATTTCGGTGCCGAAGGCGGTGTCGAATGCTGCTTCCAGCTGGACGGCGCCTTCCGGTGCCGCGTCGCGCGCCGCAGCCCCGCTGCCCGCCAGCCCGGCCAGGGCCAGAGCGGCAGCGAGGGTGGTGCGTGCAAGAGTCCCGATCTGCATGGATCCCCCAATAAAGCCTGCCAGATTGCTGAAAGCCTAACCATATCATCCGATTCTTGCAAATCAGGGCGCGTTGGTCGGGTTTGCAGCTGCGGCAGGCGGGGGAACCAAGCAGCCAAACGGCACCGGTCAGGCGGCGGCGAGCACCTTCTCGATCGTGGGGATCGGCTCACCTGTAAGCGCCTTGGCCAGTTCGCCGGCCAGACGGTCCTTCAGTTCCACATGATAGTGCCGGCGCATCTCGCCCAGTGTCTTGGGATCGGCCACCACCACGAGCTGCTCGATCTCGCCCGCCTTGGCCTTGCCGTTCAGCCATTCGGCGGCGGCCGCGCCATGGGCCAGTTCGTTCAGGTTGGTGGACGCGTTGCCTGGCGCAGAGGGTTCCTGGTTGCGGATGCCGGCGCTGAAATTGGTCACCTCCAGATCCGGTTCGGCCACCAGCTCCAGGCTTGGCTCGAACATCTGGCCCTTGTTGCGCAGCACCAGGAAGCGGTTGCCGTCGACCAGCGCGACGTGGGCGTTGTGCGGGATCTTCATAAGGCGTTGTCTCCTTTTCTGTAATCAGTGACATCAACGGCCGACCGGGCTGGCGGTGCCGACAGTCAGACGATCAGCGGTGATCGCGCGGAATGATCGTCACGCCTGCATTCGCCTCCAGCACTGCGTGCTTGATGTCCGCCAGCCGTTCCAGCCCGTGCTGCTCGCGCGCGGCCACCATCAGGTCGCCTTCGTCCATGCGGGCCTTGTGCATCGCATGGCGATCAATCCTGCCATCGTGGACCAGCAGCGTCGGCTTGCCATCGATTGCAACTGCCAGCCGCGGAAACCAACGCTTCATGTAGGACAGGGCGATATCCAGCGCGAACAACGTGACGATCAGCACAACGGCATTCGTGATGGAAAAATCGTCTCCCAACAGCGCCTGCTGCGTGGTTTCCGCGACGATCAATAACAGCACGAAATCGAACGGCGTCGCCTGGGCCAAGGTCCGGCGGCCGGATACGCGCACGATTACCAGCAGGATAACGTAGATGGCCGCGCCGCGTATCACCGAATCCACCGTGCGTCTCCTATGGCAGAATCACGAAATGGACTGTTGCTGGCGGAGCCTCTCCAACACGCACAGTGTCCCGGTCGGGCAAAGCGGGCTGGCTGGGGCGGAGCGACAGGCTGGCGGTCCTGACGCCTGACCCGCCGCCCAGTTCGAAGGTAAATCGAAGCCCCTCGGCAGTGCTGGCGGTTGTGGCGGGTTGGGGTTGCACCCCCTCCACATCGAAGGCCTCTGCGAAGCGGGCGGACAGGAGGACGTCAACCCGTCCGGTTGCGCCAGGCGCGAACCGGATGGTCGCTTCCTCCGCGGATTGCCAGCGGGCGATACGGGGATAGTCGATCACCGCGCCGCCCGCCCGCACTTGCCCTCGGGACAGCGGGCCGCCCGCACCGGTCAAACCGCATAGAGCGGCGATCAACAGCGCCCCCATCAGCAGCCAGGCGGCGCGTTCCACCTGCCACCATCGCTTCTGGAAAGAAGGGTCGGTGTCGATCTCCAGCGAAGCGGTGCCGCAAGGTTGAGCATCTGACGCCATCAACACGCCTAACGTGCAGGGCATGAAAAAGGGGCCAGGGCATGGCCCCGACCCCGATCTCTCGCGCTGGAGGCAGCCCAGGGACTGCTTCCTTGCCTGATCCGGTGGATCAGAAGCGAACGCCGAAGCCAACGACGCCGGCGTCACGACCGCCGAACCCGGCTTCGTATTCGGTGCGCTGGTATTCGGCCGAAACATAGGTGTTCGGCGTCACCGAGAATTCCAGGCCGCCGCCATAGCGGACGCCTTCCAGCGTGGCATCCGCACCGGCGTTTTCGAAGCGGGTGGAAGCATAGCCGACCTTGCCGAAGGCCAGGACGCGAGGGGTCACGACATAGCCGAGACGGGCCGAAGCGGCGAGATCACGGCTGGCGTCGAAGTTCCCGCCATCAGCGGTGGAGTCACCGAAGGAGACTTCCGGCCCGAAGGTCACGCGATCAGCAAGGGCGAGGTCGTAGCCCGCAGTCACGCCGTAGCTGAAGCCTTCTTCGCCCTGGACCTTGTCAAAACCTGCGGTGACGCCAGCACGCGGGCCGGTGAACGGCGCGGCATCCTGGGCAAAAG
Organism: Croceibacterium ferulae; assembly: GCF_003660445.1. Taxonomy (GTDB): domain Bacteria; phylum Pseudomonadota; class Alphaproteobacteria; order Sphingomonadales; family Sphingomonadaceae; genus Croceibacterium; species Croceibacterium ferulae. The sequence continues at coordinate 22,733 of NZ_QZVQ01000009.1, forward strand.
CGGGGGTGGACAGAGCGGCGGCAGCAGCAATCGCTGCGAAAATCACAGTCTTCATACAATCATCCATTTTTATTATGGCGCTTCGGCTCAGTAGTCGCCGTGCGTTCGTGTTTGATGCCAGGAACCATGTAGTTTCGACATACTTCCTCCTGCTTGATCGCAACCATGGAGTGGTTGGAACTCGCCCTTCGCATCACAGAGCGTGAGGTTCATTTAGGATCGCAGGGTCCGATGTCAAAGATAGTGAGCGCCCGCTCACAAAGTTCACCGGGCGTGTTGCATTTTTATGACAGTATGATCACGCGGCGGGCACTCGCATGCCCGATGCACACGAAAAAGGGGCCGGAGGATCGCTCCCCCGGCCCCTGTTCGATCGCTGACGCGAGTGGCGCGGACTTAGAAGTCCATGCCGCCCATGCCGCCGCCGCCCGGCATCGCCGGCATGGCAGGCTTGTCTTCCGGCAGCTCGCTGATCGCGGCTTCCGTCGTGATCAGCAGGCCAGCCACCGAGGAGGCATCCTGCAGGGCGGTGCGCACGACCTTGGTCGGGTCGATCACGCCGGCCTGGACCAGGTTCTCGTACGTGTCGGTCGCGGCGTTGAAGCCCTGGGTCTCGTCGCCTTCGCGCAGCAGGTTGCCTGAAACGACCGCGCCGTCATGGCCGGCATTCTCCGCGATCTGACGCACCGGGGCGAAGATCGCCTTGCGGATGATGTCGATGCCGCGGGTCTGGTCGTCATTGGCGCCGGTCAGGCCTTCCAGGGCCTTCGTGGCATACAGCAGGGCCGTGCCGCCGCCGGGGACGATGCCTTCTTCGACAGCAGCGCGGGTGGCGTGCAGCGCATCGTCCACGCGATCCTTGCGTTCCTTCACCTCGACCTCGGTCGCACCGCCGACCTTGATCACGGCAACGCCGCCGGCCAGCTTGGCCAGCCGCTCCTGCAGCTTCTCGCGGTCGTAGTCGGACGTGGTCGTCTCGATCTGCGCGCGGATCTGCTCGACCCGGCCCTTGATCTGCTCGGCCTCACCCGCACCGTCGACGATGGTGGTGTTGTCCTTGTCGATGGTGACGCGCTTGGCCTGGCCCAGCATGCCCAGCGTGACGGTTTCCAGCTTGATGCCGAGATCCTCGGAAATCATTTCGCCGGCGGTCAGGATGGAGATGTCCTGCAGCATCGCCTTGCGACGGTCGCCGAAGCCCGGCGCCTTCACGGCAGCGATCTTCAGGCCGCCACGCAGCTTGTTGACCACCAGGGTGGCCAGCGCCTCGCCCTCGATATCCTCGGCGATGATCAGCAGCGGACGGCCGCTCTGCACCACGGCTTCCAGGATCGGCAGCATGGCCTGCAGGCTGGACAGCTTCTTCTCGTGGATCAGGATATACGGGTTATCCAGCTCCACCACCATCTTCTCGGCATTGGTGACGAAGTAGGGCGACAGGTAGCCGCGGTCGAACTGCATGCCTTCCACGACATCCAGCTCGAATTCGAGGCCCTTGGCCTCTTCCACGGTGATCACGCCTTCCTTGCCGACCTTTTCCATGGCTTCGGCGATCTTCTCGCCGACTTCACGGTCGCCATTGGCGGAGATGATGCCGACCTGGGCGATCTCGGACGAACCGGTCACGGCCTTGGACCGCGCCTGCAGGTTCTCGACCACCTTGGTCACGGCGATGTCGATGCCGCGCTTCAGGTCCATCGGGTTCATGCCGGCGGCAACCGACTTCATGCCTTCGCGCACGATGGCCTGGGCCAGCACGGTCGCGGTGGTGGTGCCGTCACCGGCCTTGTCGTTCGCCTTGCTGGCGACCTCGCGCAGCATCTGCGCGCCCATGTTCTCGTACTTGTCCTTGAGCTCGATCTCCTTGGCGACGGTGACGCCGTCCTTGGTGATGCGCGGTGCGCCGAAGCTCTTGTCGATCACGACGTTGCGGCCCTTGGGACCCAGCGTGACCTTGACGGCATTGGCGAGCGTGTCGACGCCCTTCAGGATGCGCTCACGCGCATCGCGGCCGAACTTTACGTCCTTGGCAGCCATTGTGGTATTCCTTCTATCTCAGGGGGATCGGAAAAGCAGTCAAAGGCGGTGGCTGTTCAGCCGACCACGCCCATGATGTCGCTTTCCTTCATGATCAGCAGGTCTTCGCCATCGAGCTTGACCTCGGTGCCGCCCCACTTGCCGAACAGCACGCGGTCACCGACCTGGACGTCCAGGGGCGTGACGGTGCCATTCTCGGCGCGGGTGCCGGTGCCGACGGCGACGATCTCGCCTTCGCTCGGCTTTTCCTTGGCGCTGTCGGGGATGATGATGCCGCCGGCCGTCTTTTCCTCGGCCTCGATACGGCGGACCAGAACACGGTCGTGCAGCGGACGGAATGCCATGATTATGACCTCTTCCTCTTGGATGATAATTGCTATTGGCACTCTCCGGTCGAGAGTGCCAGCGCCCCGCATATGTGCAGAGCGGTGGCCGGCGTCAACCGGCATGTGCCCGGAAATTCTTGCACGGCGATGACGCGTGCTCAGGCGGCGATCAGGCCCAGCCGCCCTCTGCGCCGCCACCGCACCAGCAGCAGCACGGCCACGATCAGCAAGCCGATGGCCAGCCCCAGCCATACACCGGTGCCCCGTAGCGGCGTATAGAAACCAAGCCCGATCGCCAGGCCGAAACCGACCAGCCAGTAGCCTGCAATGGCATAGGCCATCGGGGTGCGCGTGTCCTGCAGGCCACGCAGCGCGCCCAGCAGCACCGCCTGTAATCCGTCGGCCAGTTGGAAGGCCGCGGCGACCACCAGATAGGCGACCGCCAGTTGCACCAGCTGCGCGTTGCCCGGCGTATCCGTGTCGATCCACGGCGTCAGCACCCAGAGCGGCGCCTCCACCATCAGGGCGGCGCTGGCCAGCGCGAAGACCTGGCTCAGTGCCATGCCGACCAGTCCCGCCCGGCCCACGCCCGCCGCGTCGCCGGCACCGAAATGGTAGCCGACGCGGATCGTTGCCGCCTGGCCGATGCCGAACGGGATCTGGAATGCCAGCGAGGCGATGGACAGGGCCAACGTATGTGCCGCCAGCTCCAGCGCGCCGATCCGACCCATCAGGAAGGCCGCGGCGCCGAACAGGCCCGCTTCCGCCACAATGGTGATGGACACGGGAATGCCCACCACCAGCAGCCGATGGATCTGCGGCCAGTCGGGTCGCCAGAAATTGCCGAACAGGTAATAGCGCCGCAAGCGCCGGTCGCGCTGGATGGCAGCCACATACATGATCACGCCAATCACCGCGGTCAGCACGCTGGCGATCGCCGCGCCGCGCAACCCCAGTGCGGGCGCACCCCATGCCCCGAACACCAGCAGGTAATTGCCCAGCCCGTTCAGCGGCAATGACAGCAGCGCCACCACCGTGGCGAAGACGGGTCGGCCCAGTGTGGAGACAAAGGCGCGCAGCACGTTGCTCAGCAGCAGCGGAATGGCCGACCATAGCATGATGTCGAGGTAATCGCCGCTCATCGCCGCGATCCTTGCGTCCTGCCCGGTCAGCAGCATCAGCCGCTCGCCCCCGGCGCAGATCGCCATCGCCAGCAACCCGCTCGCCACCGCCAGCCACAGACCCATGCGGGTGATCCGACGAACCTCGCGCACCGCCGGGCCGCGCGCGCCGATCGCCGCCGCGGCAAGGGCGCCGACCTGTCCCGACAATCCGCTGAGCGCCCAGATAGTGACGCTGAACAGCGCAACCGCCAGGCTCGCGGCCGCCAGCGGCTCGGGGCCGAGCCTGGCTATGAAGGCGATGTCCGTGGCACCCAGCGCCATCTGCAGCAGGCCGGCCACCACCAGCGGCCCGGCCAGGTGCATCGTGGCACCCAGTTCGGTGCGAAGGGCAGAGGACAGGCGCATCGCCGGCGCGGTAGGGGGCCGCAGCCTTGCTGGGAAGCCCGGATCGACAGGACAGGGCGCTTTGGCCCGCCCATCCGGAAAAACGCTCGCGAACGCGAAAAGGGCGGCTGCCCGCAATGCGGGAGCCGCCCTTTCCTGTGCAGCGCCGGCGCCCGCGAAGGGGCCGGCAGCAGCCGATTACTTCAGCTCGATCGTGCCGCCAGCAGCTTCGATCTTGCCCTTGATGTCCTCGGCCTCGGCCTTGTTCACGCCTTCCTTGATCGCCTTGGGAGCACCCTCGACCAGAGCCTTGGCTTCGGTCAGGCCCAGGCCGGTGATGGCGCGGACTTCCTTGATGACCTGGATCTTCTTCCCGCCGTCGCCGGTCAGGATGACGTCGAATTCGGTCTTCTCTTCTTCAGCCGGAGCAGCAGCGGCAGCCGGGCCGGCGACGGCAACGGCGGCAGCGGCGGACACGCCCCATGCTTCTTCCAGAGCCTTGGCGAGCTCGGCAGCTTCCAGCACGGTCAGCTGCGACAGGTCTTCGACGATCTTGGCGATATCGGCCATGATTATTCACTCCGTTCGATAAGGTTGCCCGTTGGCGGCATCAGTGCCGGACCAGCGGGTATTCACATTCACTGCGCAGCTTACGCGGCTTCCTTGTCGCCATAGGCGGCAAAGACGCGGGCAAGCTTGGCGGCGGGCGCGGTGGTCAGCTGGGCGATCTTGGTCGCCGGAGCCTGCACCAGGCCGATGATCGTGCCACGCAGCTCGTCCAGCGACGGCATCGAGGCGAGCGCCTTGACCCCATCGGCGTCGAGCACCTGCGCGCCCATGGAACCGCCCACGATCTCGATCTTGTCGGTGCCCTTGGCGAAGTCGACGACGGCCTTGGCCGCGGCGACAGGGTCAACCGAGTAGGAGAGCGCGGTCGGACCGGACAGGTAGCTGTCCAGACCCGAATAGTCGGTATCCTTGATGGCGAGCTTGGCGAGGCGGTTCTTCGCCACCTGGTAAGTCGCGCCTGCGTCACGCATCTTCGAGCGCAGTACAGTCGACTGCGCGACCGTCAGGCCGAGGTTGCGGGTGACAACCACCACGCCGGCCTCGCCGAAGACTTCGCTGAGCTGGGCGACCGCGTCGGCTTTCTGCGAACGATCCATGCCTTACTCCTTCACTTGTGGCCGTGCACGAGGCGTAAGCCTCGCACGCGACCGGCTGCGTTGTCCTGCACCGCGCGGGGCGGGCAGGGCGGGTCCGTTGCGACAAGGGAAGGAGATGCACCCCGGCAGGCCGGCGGCGCGAACGGGTACGAAGACCCGGTGAAACTCTGTCCCCGCCTAGGCTGGAAATTAAGGGGGGAGCCCCCACCGGCTGTCTCGGACGGATGATTCGGCAGACACGAAAAGGCCCGCCGGATCGGGGCGGGCCTTTAACGTGCCGGCGACAAAGGTCAAGCTGCCATCCGCGGTGCGGGCGGCAGCGATCCCCTTACATCTTGTCCGCGCGATCCTCCAGCACCTCTGCCGTGCTTTCCACTTCGGCGGCGCGGGTCGGGTCGGTGTCTTCCAGCTGGTCGGCGCGGTTTTCCATCTGGTCGGCCGCCTCGTCGATCGCGTCACCCTGCGCCTCGCGCATGGAATCGATACGCTCGCCCTCGGCTTCGGCCTGGCCGTTCACATTGTTGATGTTGTCGATCTCCTCGCCTGCCTGCTCGGCCGGACCGTCACAGGCGGCAAGGCCCAGGCCAAGGGCGAAAGGCAGGGCGGCGAGTGCGAGCTTGTTCATGCGGTAGGTCCCCGTTGATTGTCAGCCTGCCCAACCGGCGGACCCGCAGCATGGTTCCTCAATCCTTCCCGTAGCCCAGCAGGTCGCCCGGCTGGCACTCCAGCTCCCGGCAGATCGCCTCCAGCGTGGAGAAGCGGATCGCCTTGGCCTTGCCGGTCTTCAGAATGGACAGATTGGCAAGGGTCAGGCCGATCCGTTCGGACAGCTCCGTCAGGGTCATTCGCCGCTGATGCAGCAGCTCGTCCAGCTTTACCACGATGCGGGTGCCTTCCTCGGGTTCGATGGCGGGGGGCATCAGACCGTGCCTTCCAGATCGTCGCGCATCGCGGCACCCTGGCGGAACACGCGTGCCAGGATGAACAGGGTAATCACCAGGATGATGCCGCTGAAGTCCACGTCCATGCTCTCGGCCGTCAGCGTCTCGTCGGCGATCAGGCTGCCGATCCGGTAGCCGAGCGGGGCGATGGCAAAGGTCAGGGCCTGCGCCGCCAGCATCACCCAGGCCATCCGCGTCAGCCGCTCCGCATTGGCCGGCACGAACGGATCGCCATCGCCGACGGTGTTGACGATCTGCCGCAGGTTGCGGAAAAACAGGTACATCAGCGTGGCGATTGCCAGGCAGATAAACAGCGCGGCCAGCACCAGCGGCACCGGCAGGGAAATGGCGGGGTTGCCGGTCTCCAGCCGCATTTCAGCGGTGATCCGGTCGGCAAGGATGACCACCAGCGGCATTCCGATCAGCAGGGTGATGCCGGCGATCGCCATCACCCACTGGCAGAGGATGACAATGGCCTTGCCGGTGACGAGCAGGGGGTCGAGAGTGCGTGCGGACATGATGCTGATCCTTTCTTCAGGTCAGGCGAGGAAAGGAGCGTCGCGATACGGTGTCGCCGGGCTGACCGGCGCCAGAACCGCACAGGCGATGAGAAAGACGGAGAGTGCGGCAGCGGTGTGACGGAACGGCAGGGTCATATCGATCTCCGGTATCGGCATTGTTGATTATCGATAAATCCGCTCTCACATATCGTCAATCAATAATATTGAATAACGTTGCGACTCCGTGCTTCGAGCGGGCTGGTTGACCCGCCGGGGGACATCTCCTATATCCCCGCTCTGCCAGATAGATTCGAGAAAGCCGGGCCTGCGCGGGGGTCTGTGCGATGGATGAGCATCCGGCACGTTCCGCAAGATATGCCAATGCTGCCACGACCGCTTTGCTTGCAGGGCGAGTCGCCGGGCGGCGTTCCGCGCGTCTTGCGAACAGCTCCCCGCCAGCGAAATTTACTCGCCGGCGCCAAGGTGCCGGCCTTTCTGAAGAGGCACCTCCTTCATGGCCACTGACTTCTCCGAAGTGACCGGCACCTCCACCGGCGCCAAGATCGGCAGCAAGAAGAAGCGCATCCGCAAGATCTTCGGCGATATCCACGAAGTGGTGCAGATGCCGAATCTGATCGAGGTGCAGCGCGAAAGCTACGAGCAGTTCCTGCGTTCCGACGCTTCGATCGGCTATGTCTCCGGCCTTGAGAAGACGCTGCGCTCGGTGTTCCCGATCCGCGATTTCGCCGGCACGGCGGAACTGGACTTCGTTCATTACGAACTGGAAGATCCCAAGTACGACACGACCGAATGCCGCCAGCGCGGCATCACCTATGCGGCGCCGATGAAGGTGACGCTGCGCCTGATCGTGTTCGAGGTGGACGCCGAGACCGAGACCCGCTCCGTGCTCGATATCAAGGAGCAGGACGTCTACATGGGCGACATGCCGCTGATGACGGAGAACGGCACGTTCATCGTCAACGGCACGGAGCGCGTGATCGTCAGCCAGATGCACCGGTCGCCGGGCGTGCTGTTCGACCATGACCGCGGCAAGACCCACAGCAGCGGCAAGTTCCTGTTCGCCGCGCGCGTGATCCCCTATCGCGGTTCCTGGCTGGACTTCGAGTTCGACGCCAAGGACATCGTCAACGTCCGTATCGACCGCAAGCGCAAGCTGCCGGTGAGCTCCCTGCTCTACTCGCTGGGGATGGATGCGGAACAGATCCTCAACCACTTCTACCAGACCGTCACCTGGAAGCGCAGTGGCGCCGGCTGGGAAATCCCCTTCACGCCGGAGGCATGGCGCGGCCAGAAGCCGACCTTCCCGCTGATGGACGCGAAGACGGGCGAGGAAGTGTTCCCCGCCAACCAGAAGGTCAGCCCCCGCGCCGCCAACAAGGCGGCCAAGGACGGCCTGGAATCGCTGCTGATCCCGACCGAGGAGATCTTCGGCCGCTATTCCGCGCTCGACCTGATCGACGAGAGCACCGGCCGCATCTACATCGAGGCGGGCGAGGAAGTTTCTCCTGAGAACCTGGAGAAGCTGGACAATGCCGGCATCGACCAGGTGGGCCTGCTGGACATCGACCATGTCAGCACCGGCGCCTGGATGCGCAACACCCTGCAGGCCGACAAGGCGGAGAATCGCGACGAGGGTCTGGAGGCGATCTACAAGGTCATGCGTCCCGGCGAGCCGCCGACCAAGGAGACCGCAGAAGCCCTGTTCGAAGGCCTGTTCTTCGATGCCGAACGGTATGACCTGTCGGCCGTCGGCCGCGTGAAGCTGAACATGCGCCTGGGCCTGGATGCGGAAGACACCGTGACCACCCTGCGCAAGGAAGACATCCTGGCCGTGGTCAAGGAACTGGTCGACCTGAAGGACGGCAAGGGCGAAGTCGACGACATCGACAATCTCGGCAACCGCCGCGTGCGCTCCGTCGGTGAGCTGCTGGAGAACCAGTACCGCGTCGGCCTGCTGCGCATGGAGCGCGCCGTGAAGGAGCGCATGAGCTCCGTCGACGTCAGCACCGTGATGCCGAACGACCTGATCAACGCCAAGCCGGCGGTCGCTGCGGTGCGCGAGTTCTTCGGTTCCAGCCAGCTGTCGCAGTTCATGGACCAGACCAACCCGCTGTCCGAAGTGACGCACAAGCGTCGCGTCTCGGCTCTCGGGCCCGGCGGCCTGACGCGTGAGCGTGCGGGCTTCGAAGTGCGCGACGTTCACCCGACGCACTATGGCCGCATCTGCCCGATCGAGACGCCGGAAGGCCCGAACATCGGTTTGATCAACTCGCTGTCGACCTTTGCTCGCGTGAACAAGTACGGCTTCATCGAGACGCCGTACCGCCTGGTCGAAGGCAACCGCGTCACCGGCGAGGTCAAGTACCTGTCCGCGATGGAGGAGCAGAAGCACACCGTCGCGCAGGCCTCGGCCGAGTTGAACAGCGATGGCGGCTTTGCGGAGGACCTGGTGTCCACCCGCCAGAACGGCGAATTCGCGATGAGCCCGCGCGAGCAGGTCACGCTGATGGACGTCAGCCCCAAGCAGCTGGTGTCGGTCGCGGCATCGCTGATCCCGTTCCTGGAGAACGATGACGCCAACCGCGCGCTGATGGGCTCCAACATGCAGCGCCAGGCCGTGCCGCTGGTGAAGGCGGAAGCGCCCTTCGTCGGCACCGGCATGGAAGAGACCGTGGCCCGCGATTCCGGCGCCGCCATCTCCGCCACCCGGTCCGGCGTGGTCGACCAGGTGGACGCGACCCGCATCGTGATCCGCGCATCGGGCGAGGTCGACACGACCAATCCCGGCGTGGACATCTACTCGCTGCAGAAGTTCCAGCGTTCGAACCAGAACACCTGCATCAACCAGCGTCCGCTGGTGAAGGTGGGTGACGTGGTGGAGCAGGGCGACATCATCGCCGATGGCCCCTCGACCGATCTGGGCGAGCTGGCGCTGGGCCGCAACAGCCTGGTCGCCTTCATGCCCTGGAACGGCTACAATTACGAGGACAGCATCCTGATCTCCGAGCGGATCGTGAAGGATGACGTCTTCACCTCGATCCATATCGAGGAGTTCGAGGTGATGGCCCGCGACACCAAGCTGGGGCCGGAGGACATCACCCGCGACATCCCCAACGTGGGCGAGGAGGCACTGCGCAACCTCGACGAGGCGGGCATCGTCTATATCGGCGCGGAAGTTCATCCAGGCGACATCCTGGTGGGCAAGATCACGCCCAAGGGCGAAAGCCCGATGACCCCGGAAGAAAAGCTGCTGCGGGCGATCTTCGGCGAAAAGGCCAGCGATGTGCGCGACACCTCGCTCCGCCTGCCGCCGGGCGTGTCCGGCACGATCGTCGAGGTCCGGGTGTTCAACCGCCACGGCATCGAGATCGACGACCGTACCCGCGCGATCCAGAACGAGGAAATCGAACGTCTCAAGAAGGATAGCGAGGACGAGCGCGCGATCCTGAACCGCGCCACCTGGAACCGTCTGCGCGAGATGCTGGACGGCCAGACCGCCTCTTCGGCGCCCAAGGGCATCAAGAAGGGCACGGCGATCGACGGCGCGCTGCTGGACAGCGTCGACCGGCACGACTGGTTCAAGTTCGCGGTGGCCGATGACGGCGTGCAGGCGCAGCTCGAGGCGGTGAAGGGCCAGTATGACGAGGCCCAGAAGCGCATCAAGGACAAGTTCGAGGACCGCAAGGAGAAGCTGGAGCGCGGCGACGAGCTGGCACCGGGCGTGCTGAAGATGGTCAAGGTGTTCGTCGCGGTGAAGCGCAAGCTGCAGCCGGGCGACAAGATGGCCGGCCGTCACGGCAACAAGGGCGTCATCAGCCGCATCCTGCCGGTCGAGGACATGCCGTTCCTGGAGGACGGCACGCATGTCGACCTGGTGCTGAACCCGCTGGGTGTGCCTTCGCGCATGAATGTCGGCCAGATCTTCGAGACCCATCTGGGCTTCGCGGCCCGCGGCCTGGGCATGCAGATCGCGGCGCAGCTGGACGAATGGCGCGAAGCCAATCCCGATCCGCAGGCGGCACCCCCGCCGGCGGCCATCGTGGACCGGCTGAAGGACATCTATGGCGAGCAGTACCACGAGGATCTCGACAGCCGCACCACGGCCGAGGTGATCGAGCTGGCGGGCAATCTGCGCACGGGCGTTCCCATGGGCACCCCGGTGTTCGATGGCGCGCGTGAGCAGGACGTGACCGACATGCTGCTGAAGGCGGGCTATGCCTCCTCCGGCCAGTCCACGCTGTACGATGGCCGTACGGGCGAGCCGTTCGACCGGCCGGTGACCGTCGGCATCATCTACATGCTGAAGCTGCATCACCTTGTGGACGACAAGATTCACGCCCGGTCCATCGGCCCCTACTCCCTCGTCACCCAGCAGCCGCTGGGCGGCAAGGCGCAGTTCGGCGGCCAGCGCTTCGGCGAGATGGAGGTCTGGGCGCTCCAGGCCTACGGCGCGGCCTACACGCTGCAGGAAATGCTGACGGTGAAGTCCGACGACGTGGTCGGCCGCACCAAGGTCTACGAGGCGATCGTCAAGGGCGACGACACGTTCGAGGCCGGCATTCCCGAAAGCTTCAACGTGCTGGTCAAGGAAATGCGCAGCCTCGGCCTCAACGTCGAACTCGCCTCCATGGACGAGGACGAGGATGGCGACGGCCTGCAGATCGCGGCTGAATGACGGACGGAACGGGCGGCGCCCTGTGAGGGCCGCCGCCTGCATCCGCCTCGAAAGATTTCCCCTCATGGGATGTGAAAAATGAACGAACTGACCAAATTCACGAACCAGATCGCCAAGCCGGAGACGTTCGACCAGATCCAGATCGGCATCGCCTCGCCGGAAAAGATCCGGTCGTGGTCGTTTGGCGAGATCAAGAAGCCGGAAACCATCAACTACCGGACGTTCAAGCCGGAACGTGACGGCCTGTTCTGCGCCCGCATCTTCGGTCCGGTGAAGGATTACGAGTGCCTGTGCGGCAAGTACAAGCGCATGAAGTACAAGGGCGTCGTCTGCGAGAAGTGCGGTGTCGAGGTGACCGTCACCAAGGTCCGTCGCGAGCGGATGGGCCATATCGAGCTGGCAGCGCCGGTTGCGCATATCTGGTTCCTGAAGAGCCTGCCTTCGCGCATCGGCCTGCTGCTCGACATGCAGCTGAAGCAGCTTGAGCGCGTCCTGTATTTCGAGAGCTACATCGTCACCGAACCCGGCATGACGCCGCTGGAGAAGTTCCAGCTGCTGACGGAAGACGAGCTGCTCGACGCACAGGACGAGTATGGCGAGGACGCGTTCGTGGCCGATATCGGCGCCGCGGCGGTCAAGACCATGCTGATGGACCTGGACCTGGAGCAGGAGCGCAAGGACCTGCTGGAGGAGCTGGAGACCACCAAGTCCACGCTGAAGCCCAAGAAGATCATCAAGCGGCTGAAGGTCGTGGAAAGCTTCATCGATTCCGGCAACCGCCCGGAATGGATGATCCTGGAAGTCGTGCCGGTCATCCCGCCCGAGCTGCGCCCGCTGGTGCCGCTGGATGGTGGCCGCTTCGCGACGTCCGACCTGAACGACCTGTATCGACGGGTCATCAACCGCAACAACCGCCTGAAGCGCCTGATGGAGCTGCGCGCGCCTGACATCATCGTGCGCAACGAGAAGCGCATGCTGCAGGAAGCGGTTGACGCCCTGTTCGACAATGGCCGCCGCGGCCGCGTCATCACCGGCGCCAACAAGCGCCCGCTGAAGTCGCTGTCCGACATGCTGAAGGGCAAGCAGGGCCGCTTCCGCCAGAACCTGCTGGGCAAGCGCGTCGACTATTCGGGCCGTTCGGTCATCGTGACCGGGCCGGAACTGAAGCTGCACCAGTGCGGCCTGCCCAAGAAGATGGCGCTCGAGCTGTTCAAGCCGTTCATCTACGCCCGTCTGGATGCCAAGGGTCTGTCCATGACCCTGAAGCAGGCCAAGAAGTGGGTCGAGAAGGAGCGCAAGGAGGTCTGGGACATCCTGGACGAGGTGATCCGCGAGCATCCGGTGCTGCTGAACCGCGCGCCCACGCTTCACCGCCTGGGCATCCAGGCGTTCGAGCCCGTGCTGATCGAAGGTAAGGCGATCCAGCTGCACCCGCTGGTCTGCTCCGCCTTCAACGCCGATTTCGACGGTGACCAGATGGCCGTGCACGTCCCGCTGAGCCTCGAGGCGCAGCTGGAAGCGCGCGTGCTGATGATGTCGACCAACAACATCCTGTCGCCTGCCAACGGCAAGCCGATCATCGTGCCGTCGCAGGACATGGTGCTGGGCCTGTACTACCTGTCCATGGACCGCGAAGGCGAGCCGGGCGAGGGCAGCATCCTGGCCGATCTGGCCGAGGTGCATCAGGCGCTGCATGTGGGTGCGGTCACGCTGCACTCGAAGATCACCAGCCGCGTCCCGCAGACGGACGAGAAGGGCAAGCAGTACATGGCGCGCGTGGAAACCACGCCGGGCCGCATGCTGATCGGCGAGTGCCTGCCGAAGAGCCACACGGTGCCCTACAGCGTCATCAATCGCCTTCTGACCAAGAAGGAGATCGGCGACGTGATCGATCAGGTCTATCGTCACACCGGCCAGAAGGACACGGTGCTGTTCGCCGACGCCATCATGGCGCTGGGCTTCCGCAACGCGTTCAAGGCAGGCATCAGCTTCGGCAAGGATGACATGATCATCCCCGACAGCAAGGTGCAGCTGGTGGACGAGACCAAGGCGCTGGTGGCCGATTACGAGCAGCAGTACCAGGACGGCTTCATCACGCAGCAGGAGAAGTACAACAAGGTGATCGATGCCTGGAGCCGTTGCGGCGACCAGGTGGCGAACGCCATGATGGACGAGATCCGCGCCGCGCCGCTGGACGAGAATGGCCGCCAGAAGCAGATCAACTCGATCTACATGATGAGCCATTCCGGTGCCCGTGGTTCCCCGGCCCAGATGAAGCAGCTGGCGGGCATGCGCGGCCTGATGGCCAAGCCTTCGGGCGAGATCATCGAGACGCCGATCATCTCGAACTTCAAGGAAGGCCTGACCGTCCTCGAATACTTCAACTCCACCCACGGCGCCCGCAAGGGGCTGGCGGACACGGCGTTGAAGACCGCGAACTCCGGTTACCTGACGCGCCGCCTGGTCGACGTGTCGCAGGACTGCGTGATCGTGGAGGACGACTGCAAGACCACCAACGCACTGGAGATGCGCGCCATCATCCAGGGCGGCAGCGTGATCGCGTCGCTGGGCGAGCGTATCCTGGGCCGCACGGTCGCCGAGGATATCGTGAACGTGGCGACGGGCGAGGTCCTGGCGAAGGCCGGCACCCTGCTGGACGAGCCGATGATTGCGAAGATCGAGGAGGCCGAGGTGCAGGTGGCGAAGATCCGTTCGCCGCTGGTCTGCACCGCGGCGAGCGGCGTGTGCGGCACCTGCTACGGGCGTGACCTCGCCCGTGGTACGCCGGTGAACATCGGCGAAGCTGTCGGCGTGATCGCCGCGCAGTCCATCGGTGAGCCCGGCACGCAGCTGACCATGCGTACGTTCCACATCGGTGGCGCGGCGCAGGTGAACGAGACCAGCCATCTGGAAGCGATCAGCAGCGGTCGCGTGGAATATCGCGACATCCCGACCATCACGGACAAGCGCGGCCGCCAGCTGTCGCTGGCCCGCAATGGCGAGATCGCCGTGATCGATGCCGAGGGTCGCGAGCGCGCCATCCACCGCGTGCCTTACGGTACCGTGCTGATGCACGAGAACGGCGGGAGCGTGAAGGAAGGCGATCGTCTGGCAGAGTGGGATCCGTTCACCCTGCCGATCATCACGGAAACCGCCGGTATCGTGCGCTACCAGGACCTGGTGGAAGGCAAGACGCTGGAAGAGCGGGTGGATGATGCCACCGGCATCGCCCAGCGCGTGGTGATCGAGTATCGCGCCGCCGGCCGCTCCAAGAAGGAAGACCTGCGTCCGCGCATGACCCTGCTTGGCGAGGAAAGCGTCGGCAAGGACGACACGGAAGCCGCGCGCTACATGCTGGCGCCCGGCACCACCCTGTCGGTCGAGGACGGTCAGCAGGTCGAAGCGGGCGACATCCTCGCCCGTGCCAGCCGCGAGGCTGCCAAGACCCGCGACATCACCGGCGGTCTGCCGCGGGTGGCGGAGCTGTTCGAGGCGCGCGTGCCGAAGGACAATGCGATCATCGCCAAGATCAGCGGCCGGATCGAATTCGTCCGCGACTACAAGGCGAAGCGCAAGATCGCGATCGTGCCGGAAGAGGGCGATCCGGTGGAGTACCTGGTCCCCAAGACCAAGGTGATCGACGTCCAGGAAGGCGACCACGTCAAGAAGGGCGACACGCTGATCTCGGGCAGCCCGAACCCGCATGACATCCTGGAAGTGATGGGGGTCGAGGCGCTGGCCGAGTACCTGTGCACCGAAATCCAGGAAGTCTACCGACTGCAGGGCGTGAAGATCAACGACAAGCACATCGAGGTGATCGTTCGCCAGATGCTGCAGAAGGTCGAGATCAGCGATGGTGGCGACACCACCCTGCTGCCGGGCGAGCAGCTGGATCTGGCGGAGATGAAGGAAGTCAACGCCCGCCTGCCCAAGGGCAAGGCGCATGCTGCCGGCTTCCCGATCCTGCTGGGCATCACCAAGGCATCGCTGCAGACGCGGTCCTTCATCTCGGCGGCTTCCTTCCAGGAAACCACCCGCGTGCTGACGCAGGCGGCGGTCGAGGGGAAGAGGGACATGCTGAACGGCCTGAAGGAGAACGTGATCGTCGGCCGGCTCATCCCCGCCGGTACGGGCGCGGGCATGAATCGTCTGCGGGTCACGGCCAACAGCCGCGACGCTGCGATCAAGGTGCAGTGGAAGCGGGCGCAGGATGCACTGATCGCCGCCAATACGGCGGAAGAGGAGCATGCGGCCGAACTGCTGCAGGGTGCCGAGGCAGCGATCGGTGACGATCCGCTGGCCCGGATGGAAGGCGAGACGCATGGCACCGATGCCGATGCGGGCGACTACCTGATCCAGAGCGACGAGACGCCGGAAAGCGAAGTGACCGAGAACGACACCGAAACGGAGCGCGGCGGCGAATAAGCGCCACGCCCTTTCGGACGGGATCGACCCCGCCGGGCCACATGGTCCGGCGGGGTTTTTCTTGTGCTCCGGCAAGCCTGCTTGAATGGCCATGCTGCAACGCCACATGCCGACCCTGATAAAAGGGAGTCGCATCCGCATGACCGACACGTCCATCCTGTTCCAGCCGTTCACCAGCCCCAAGCTGAACCTGCCCAACCGCATCGTGATGGCGCCGATGACGCGCAACATGGCGCCGGACGGCGTGCCGGGCGAACCGAACGCGGCCTATTACCGCCGACGGGCGGAAGCAGGTGTCGGCCTGATCCTTTCGGAAGGCACGGTGATCGATCGCCCTGCCTCCCGCAATCTGCCGCACATCCCGTTCTTCCATGGCGATGACGCCCTGGGCGGATGGCAGGAGGTGGTCGGCGCGGTACACTCGGCTGGTGGCCTGATGGGGCCGCAGATCTGGCACACCGGCGGCACCTCGGGCGGCGATGCCGGCTTCGAGCGGCCGCCGCTCGACAGCCCCTCCGGCCTGAACGCCCCGGGCGAGAGCGCCGGGGAGGCGATGAGCGAGGAGGCGATCGCCGACACGATCGCCGCCTTCGGCCGCGCCGCCGGGGATGCAAAGCGGCTGGGCTTCGACACGCTGGAGCTGCACGGCGCCCATGGCTACCTGATCGACCAGTTCTTCTGGGCCGGCACCAACCAGCGCACCGATCGCTTCGGCGGCGCCACGATCGGCGAACGGTCCCGCTTTGCGGCAGAGGTGGTGAAGGCCGCGCGTGATGCAGTCGGTCCGGAATTCCCGATCATCCTGCGCCTCAGCCAATGGAAGCAGCAGGACTACACCGTGAAGCTCGCGGCCGATCCGGCGGAGATGGAGCAGTGGCTGCAGCCGCTGGTCGATGCCGGGGTGGACATCCTGCATTGTTCGCAGCGTCGTTTCTGGGAGCCGGAGTTCCCGGAAGTTGATGGCGATGAAGGGCTGAACTTCGCCGGCTGGGCCAAGAAGATCACCGGCCTGCCCACCATCAGCGTCGGTTCGGTCGGCCTGTCGGGCGAGTTCCTCGGCTCCTTCGCGGGCGAGGGTTCGCAGAAGACGGACCTCGACAAGCTGGTCGGCCGCATGGAGCGGGACGAATTCGACCTGATCGCGGTTGGCCGCGCGCTGCTGGCCGACCCGCACTGGGTGGAGAAGGTGCGGGACAGCCGGGTGGACGAGCTGCAGGACTTCAACGCCACCTCGCTGGCGGAGCTCGTCTGAGCTCATCGCCGCGACAGGGCCGCGCCGTCACCCTGGGGGGGTGGCGCGGTCCTGCACGGCCAGCGAGGGTGCGACTGGTGCAAGACGGCCGTTGGCCGAAGGGGCGCCTGTCAGCGTCAGATGCGCCAGCTGCCCCGATGACGGGGTGCGGCTGCCGATATGCTGCAGGTTCATGGCCGAAATCCTGGCGTCGCTAATCGAATTGCCGGGGCCAGCCGGTGGCTTGGCGGCGAGGCGGGCAGGCGGTAGGATGCCGTCGTGCGTATCCTCCCCATGCTCGCCCTCCCGCTTCTTCTCGCCGCGTGTCAGCCGGCGGACGCGCCGGTCAGTGCGGGAGACGGTGCCGTCGCGGGGCCTGATCTGACGGGTGAGTACCGGGTGGCATCGGTCAATGGCGCGTCGATCGACCAGCCGGAAGGCGTCACCGCCACGGTGACCGCCAGCCGCATCGATGTGCGGTCCGGCTGCATCCGCTTCGCCTTCGATTACCGGATGGAGGGTGGGGCGCTGACCACGATGGACGCACCCGTCGCCAGCTGCCGCCGGGGGCTGACGCCGGCGGAGCAGTCGGTGCGGGAGGCCTTCGCCGCCGCGACGGGGGTGGCGCGCACGCCCGCGAACGGCGTACAGTTCACCGGCGGCGAGCGCAGCGTGACGCTGTTCACGCAGTAAGCGCCGGGCACTGGCTGCCCCTTCCTCTCGGCCCAAAGCCGGGCTAGCGCGGCGGTCATGGCTGTCACCACCCGTTTCGCGCCGTCGCCCACCGGGCACCTGCATGTCGGCAACATCCGCACCGCGCTGCATAACTGGCTGCTGGCCCGGCAGGCGGGCGGACGCTTCCTGCTGCGGATTGACGATACCGACGAGGCGCGCAGCGAGGAGCGCTTTGTCGAGGCGATCCGCGCCGACCTCGCCTGGCTGGGCCTGGTGCCCGACGGGGAGGAGCGGCAATCCGCGCGCCTGCCCATCTACGAACAGGCGTTCGAGACCCTGCGCGCGGCGGGCCGCATCTACCCGGCCTACGAGACGCAGCAGGAACTGGAGCTGAAGCGCAAGATCCTGCTCGGCCGCGGGCTGCCCCCGATCTACGACCGTGCGGCCCTGCAGCTGAGCGATGCCGAGCGCGCGGAGAAGGAGGCAGCGGGCACCGCCCCGCACTGGCGGTTCCTGCTCGACCATGCGCAGCCGATCACCTGGGATGACGGCATTCGCGGACTCCAGCATTTCGACCCTGCCGCGCTGTCCGACCCGGTCGTCCGGCGCGCGGACGGATCGTGGCTCTACATGCTGCCATCCGCCGTGGACGACATCGCCATGGGGGTGACGGATGTGCTGCGGGGCGAGGATCACGTCAGCAATACCGCGCTGCAGCTGCAGATGTTCGGCGCGCTCGGCGCTGCCCCGCCGCGACTGTCGCACGCGGCGCTGCTGGTGGGCAGCGAAGGCAAGCTGTCCAAGCGGCTGGGATCGCTGGGCTGCGATGCCTTGCGGGAAGAGGGGATCGAGCCGGAGGCGCTGTTGTCCCTGCTGGCGCGGCTGGGCACGTCGCAACCGGTGGAGCCGCAGGCTGACATCGCGGCGCTGGTCGACGGCTTCGATCTGTCCACCTTCGGCCGCGCACCGGCCCGCTTCGACGGGGAGGAACTGGCGCGCGTCAATGCGGCGGTCGTGCATCAATTGCCGTTTGCCCATGTCACGGCGCGCCTGCCCGATGGGATGGAGCCGGCGGCCTGGGAAGCGGTGCGGCCCAATTTGGCCCGGGTGAGCGATGCCGCCGACTGGTGGCAGGTGATCCGCGGCCCGGTGACGCCGCCGGTATGCGACGCGGAGACCAGGGGCTTCCTGCAGCTGGCCGCCGGGCTGAACCTGTGGGGGGACGACCCATGGGCCGTGCTGACGGCGGCTTTGAAGGAGCAGACCGGCCGCAAGGGCAAGGCCCTGTTCCTGCCGCTGCGGCAGGCACTGACCGGTCGCGATGCCGGGCCGGACATGCACCGGCTGCTGCCGCTGATCGGTCGCGAGGAGGTGCGGCGACGGCTGGAGGCTGCTGCACTGCAATAAAGTGTTTGGCAGAACGGCGGGTGGAGCTTAGGCGGGTTCGTGACAGAGTAACATTACACGGATCTGCCCATGCCCCGCGCCCGCCTGCTTGCCGCCACCTCCCTGATCGCCTCCCTGTCCGCACCCGCGCTGGCGCAGCAGGCCACCAGCCGCAGCACCGGCGATGATTTCCACGGCCCCATCGTCGTCACCGCCGCCGGGCTGGAGCGGCTGGACCTGCTGGCCGGCACCTCGGTCGTGACCGGGCTGGAACTGCAGCGCAACACGAACAGCCAGATCGGCGACGTGCTGGACAAGGTACCGGGTGTCGCCTCCACCAGCTTCGTGCCCGGCGCGGCGCGGCCGATCCTGCGCGGTCTGGGCGGGGATCGGGTGCGCGTGCTGGTGGATGGACTGGGCACGGCCGATGCCGGCAATGTGTCGGACGATCACGGCGTCGCGGTCGACCCGCTGATTGCCACCAGCGTGGAGGTTCTGCGCGGTCCGGCCGTCCTGCTGTATGGCAGCCAGGCGATCGGCGGTGCGGTCAACATCATCACCCGCCGCCTGCCCGAACGCCGGCTGGACGAGGCCGTGCATGTCGATGCGATGGTCGGGCTGGACGATGCCTATGACCGGCGGCAGGCGGGTGCCTCCGTCGATCTGCGGCTGACGCCGGACCTCGTCTTCCACGTCGACGGCGCCTGGCAGAAGACGAACGATCTGGAAGTGCCCGGCTATGTGCTGGCGGGTGACCTGCGAAACGACCTGCTGCACGATGCGGAACATCATGCGGAGGATGGCGAGACGGAGGAAGCCGCCGAGCTGACGGAGCTGGCCAACCAGCGCGGGACCGTGCGCAACACCGCCAGCGAGCAGACCAGCTTCGGCACCAGCCTGAACTGGTTCTCCGGCAACAGCAGCTTCGGCGCGGGCTTCAGCTATTTCGACAGCGATTACGGCGTGCCCACCCGCCCCGGGTTCGAACATGCCCACGGGCATGAGGAGGAAGGGGGCCACGAGGGGCACGACCACGAGGGGCATGACCATGAGGAAGAGGGCCACGAGCATGGCGACGTGTCCATCGGCCTGCGCCAGTATCGCGGCGACCTGAAGGGCATCGTGGACCTGGGCACCGGCTTCTTCCAGGAGGCGCGCACCCGGCTGGCCTATACCGATTACACCCACACCGAATTCGAAGGTGACGAGATCGGCACCGTGTTCGATATCGAAACTGTGGAGGGCCGGATGGAGCTGGTGCAGAACCGCCGCAACGGCTGGGGTGGTTCGCTGGGCGTGCAGTTCCAGCACATCAACTTCGCCGCCACGGGCGAAGAAGCCTTCGTCCCGCCGAACGAGACGGAAAGCATTGCGCTGTTCACCCTGGAGGAGGTGGATCTCGGCGCCGCCGAACTGGAGGCGGGTGCCCGATACGAACATACCAGCATCGACGTCAGCGCCCTTGCCGCGCATCGCGAGTTCGACGCCTATTCCGGCTCGCTCGGCCTGTCCGCCCCGCTGACCGGCGCGCTGCGCACCGGGGTGAACGGCAGCCATGCCGAACGGGCGCCGGTGGCGCTGGAGCTGTATGCCGACGGGCCGCATGTGGCGACGCAGCTGTACGAGGTCGGCAATGCCGATCTGGACAAGGAGCGCAGCTGGGGGCTGGAAGGCTATGTTCGCGGCAATCTGGGTCCGGCGCGACTGTCAGCCAGCGTCTATCGCAACTGGTTCGACAACTTCATCTACCTGACCCAGACGGACGGGGAGGAGGATGGCCTGCCGGTCGCATTCTTCGGGCAGCAGGGCATGGACCAGTGGGGCGTGGAGGCGGAGGCGCAGCTGCCGCTCATCAGCCAGGAGAACCAAGGTGGCTTCGGTCTGGTGGCCGATCTGCGGGCGGACTACACGCGCGCCACGCTGGACGATGGCAGCCCCGTGCCACGCATCCCGCCACTGGCGCTGCTTGGTGCGCTGGAAAGCACGTTCGGCCATTTCGACGCCCGTGCGGAAGTGCAGTGGTTCGACGAACAGGACCGCATCCAGGGCACGGAAACGCCCACGGACAGCTACACCTTCGTCAACCTGTCGCTTGCATGGCATCCGCTGGAAGGGGCGAACAATCTGACTGTGCTGTTGCAGGGCGACAATCTGTTCGACGTGCAAGGCCGCAACCATGCCAGCTTCACCAAGGATTACGTGCCGCTGGCCGGCCGCAATGTGCGCCTGACCGCACGTCTCAGCCTCTGACCCGGCGCCCTGGCGAGCCCGCCGCTGCGGACTCGCCAGGGCCGTGTCGAAGCGATCAGTAGCGCCACCAGGAACGCTTGCGGTCCGGCACGCCGTCGCCATCCGTGTCGACATAGGTGCCGGGCGTGGCCCGCGCGGTGACGGCATGGGGGGTGGTCGCCACATGCGCATCGCCGCGACCTTCGGCCAGGCCTTCGGCGCGCGCCTGGGCCACTTCCGCCTCCCGCGCACGCCTCTCGGCTTGCAGCGTCTCCGCCTCGCTCTTGCGCACGGCGCGAACGTGATCGTAATGCCAGCGCATCTGGCCATAGGCGAACACCATCAGCAGGCCACCGGCAATGGCGATGTTCTTCAACGCCTGCATGCCCTGCACCGGGTCGGTGATCTGCGGATGGAAGATCAGCACCGTCAGCAGGGTGAATCCCGCCAGCAGCACGGAAACCAGCCGGCTCATCAGCCCTAGCGCCAGCAGCGCGCCAGCGACCAGTTCGAAGACGCCCGTCGGTATCGCCAGGCTGGGCGACAGGACACTGTTGGCGGCAATGTAATCGGCAGTGGCGGCAGGCGCAGCGAGCTTCTGGATACCGGACAGCACGAACAGTGCCCCCAGCAATATACGCCCAATCGTGGCGGCAATGGCGGACATCGGCACAACTCCCCTGTTGTCTTTGATAGCGGGGGAACGCGCAGGCCGCAGGTAAGTGCCTGCCTTAAAGCTTGGGCAGCGTCACGCCCTGCTGGCCCATATACTTGCCTGCCCGGTCGGCATAGCTGACCTCGCACGGCTCGTTGCCCTGCAGGAACAGGAACTGGCAGGCGCCTTCATTGGCGTAGATCCTGGCGGGCAGCGGCGTGGTGTTGCTGAATTCCAGCGTCACATGCCCCTCCCATTCGGGTTCCAGCGGGGTCACGTTCACGATGATGCCACAGCGGGCATAGGTCGACTTGCCCAGGCAGATCACCAGCACGTCGCGCGGGATGCGGAAATATTCCACTGTCCGCGCCAGCACGAAGGAATTGGGCGGGATCACGCAGACATCGGTCTTGCGATCGACGAAGCTGTTCGCCGCGAAGTCCTTCGGGTCGACCACGGCACTGTCGACATTGGTGAAGATCTTGAACTCGTCCGCCACCCGCGCATCATAGCCGTAGGAGGACAGGCCGTAGGAGATGCACCCCTCCCGCTGCTGGCGTTCCACGAAGGGTTCGATCATGCCGGTGGCCTGCGCGGTTTCGCGGATCCAGCGGTCGGAGAGAATCGTCATGGATGCGGCATAGTCCGGGTGCCGGCAGAGGCAAGCGCCCCGCACCAGCACCCGGCAATCAGCTACAGATTGGCCAGCAGTGTCGCGTTGCCGCCCGCCGCAGTGGTGTCCACGGTGGTCACCCGCTCCGTGGCGAAGCGCGCCAGGTAATGCGGTCCGCCGGCCTTGGGGCCGGTGCCCGACAGCCCTTCGCCGCCGAAGGGCTGGCTGCCGACCACGGCGCCGATCTGGTTGCGGTTGACGTAGAAATTGCCCACCCGCGCGCGCCGCTCCACCAGCCGGCGATTGCCTTCGATCCGGCTGTGGAGGCCCAGGGTCAGGCCGTAACCGGTGGCGTTGATCTGTTCGACCACATCGGCCAGCTGCCCCGCGCGGAAGCGGGCGACGTGCAGCACGGGGCCGAAATTCTCCGCCTGCAGATCGCCGATTGCGTCGATCTCCACGATCGCGGGCGGGACATAGCTGCCGCGGGCGCAGGCGAGCGGCAGCTGCGCCTGCCACACCGTGCGGCCGGCAGCGCGCATTTCGGCCAGATGGTCGCTCAGCTGCCCCTGTGCCTGCCGGTCGATCACCGGGCCGACATCGGTGGCCAGCTGGGCCGGATCGCCGATCTCCAGCGCGTCGAAGGCGCCGCGGATCATCGCCAGCATGCTGTCGGCGATGTCCTCCTGCAGGTACAGCACGCGCAGCGCGCTGCAGCGCTGGCCCGCGCTCTGGAACGCGCTGCTCATCACATCGCGCGCGACCTGCTCGGGCAGGGCGGAGCTGTCCACGATCAGCGCATTCTGCCCGCCAGTTTCCGCAATGAACTGCCCGATCGGGCCTGGCCGCATGGCCAGCGCGCGGTTGATCAGATGGGCCGTGGCGGTGGAGCCGGTGAAGGCCACGCCAGCCACGCGCGGATCGCCGGTCAGCATCCCGCCCACGCGCCCGTCGCCGGGCGCCAGCTGCAGCACATCGTCCGGAATGCCGGCCGCATGGCACAGCTGCACCGCGAAGGCGGCGATCAGCGGGGTCTGCTCGGCCGGCTTGGCGATCACGGTATTGCCCGCTGCCAGCGCAGCGGCGGCCGGGCCGATGAAGATCGCCAGCGGGAAGTTCCACGGGCTGATGGTGACGAATAGGCCGCGCCCGTGCAGGCGCAGACGGTTTTCTTCACCCGTGGGCCCGGGCAGCAGCAGCCCTTCGCCGGTGAACTGGCGGCGTGCTTCCACGGCGTAGAAGCGCAGGAAGTCGACCGCTTCGCGCAGTTCCAGCACGGCATCGGGCAGGGTCTTGCCCGCTTCGCGCCGGCACAGCTCCAGGATCTCGTCCGTATGCTCCTCGAACAGGTCGGCGGCGCGTTCCAGCAGGCGGGCGCGATATTCGCCGCCGGCGCCGTCCCAGGCGACCTGCGCCGCCGTGCCGCGGGCCAGCATGGCGTCGACATCGGCGGCCTCCGCCTCCAGCACATGGCCGACCAGCGTGCCGTCATGCGGGCTCATCACCGGACGGGTGCGATCGGGCGCCCCGGTTCCGTCTGCCACGACAGTCGGCGCGGCGCCCCATTCGCGGCTGTCCAGCGCGGCCAGACGGTCCAGCAGCGGGCGGCGCACCAGCGGGTCGGCCAGGTCGATGCCCGCCGAGTTGCGGCGGCCGGGGAAGATGTCTGCGGGCAGCGGGATCGCCGGATTGCGCTGCGGCTTCAGCGCCGCCAGCTCCGCCACCGGATCGGTCGCCAGGTCAGCCGCCGGGATGCCGGCATCGGCCATGCGGTTGACAAAGGAGCTGTTGGCACCGTTTTCCAGCAGGCGCCGCACCAGATAGGCCAGCAGTTCCTTGTGCCCGCCGACCGGCGCGTAGATGCGCACCCGGCGACTGTGGCCCTCTGCGGCGAGGGCGGAGTAAACGTCCTCTCCCATGCCGTGCAGCCGCTGGAACTCGAAATCGGTCGTGCCCTGCTCCCGCGCCAAAGCCTCGATCGCGCCGATCGTGTAGGCGTTGTGCGTGGCGAAGGCGGGGTACAGCACGTCCGTCGCCGCCAGCAGCCGGCCGGCGCAGGCGAGATAGGAAACGTCCGTGGCGATCTTGCGGGTGAAGACCGGGTAATCGGCAAAGCCGCCCACCTGGCTCTGCTTCACTTCCGCATCCCAGTACGCGCCCTTGACCAGCCGCACCATCAGCCGCCGGCCATGCGCGCGCGCCAGGCTGGCAACCCAGCCGCACAGCGGCACGGCGCGCTTCTGATACGCCTGCAGCGCCAAGCCGAAGCCGTCCCACTGCCGCCCGTCCGGCCGTGCAAACAGTGTGTCGTCCGCCACCAGCTCCTCGATGATGTCGAGCGACAGTTCCAGCCGCTCGGCCTCCTCGGCGTCGATGGTGAAGTGGATGTCGGCGTCACGTGCCGCCATCGCCAGCTCGCGCACGATCGGCACAAGGGCGGTGCGCGCCGCCTCTGCATGCAGGTAGTCGTAGCGCGGGTAGAGCGCCGACAGCTTGACCGAGATGCCCGGGCTGTCCGCCACGCCGGCGCCGGATTCCTGCGCCAGCCGGCGGATCGCCGCCATGTAGCTGTCGCGATAGCGGGAGGCGTCGGCGAAGGTCATCGCCGCCTCGCCCAGCATGTCGAAGCTGTGCGTCAGGCCGCGACGACGCTCGGGATCGGCGCGCTTCAGCGCTTCTTCGATGTCGCGGCCGAACACGAACTGCCCGCCCAGGATGCGCATGGCCTGCAGGGTGGCCTGCCGGATCACCGGCTCCCCCAGCCGGCCCACCGCGCGGCGCAGGCTGCTGGCGAAGCCCGCATCCGCCCGGCTGCCGCCGCGCAGCACCTCGCCCGTCATCATCAGGCTGAAGGTGGCGGCGTTGACGAAGGTGGAGGAGGACTCGCCCAGATGCTCCGACCAGTCGATCCCGGCCAGCTTGTCGTGGATCAGCGCGTCGGCGGTGCCGGCATCGGGTACGCGCAGCAGCGCTTCCGCCAGGCACATCAGGGCGATCCCCTCCTGCGTGCCCAGGCCGTAGCTTTGCAGGAAGGCGTCCAGCCCGCTGGCCTTGCGTTCCCGCGCGCCTTCCACCAGCCGGATGGCCAATGCGCGGGCTTCACCATGCGCGCGTTGCGCCGGGGCGGCCTGTCGCAGGCGCTCGGCAATGCAGGCGGATTCGTCTTGCCGATAGGCGGTGCGGAGCGCGGAGCGGTCGATCATTTCGCGCCCTTGGACCCGTCAAATGACGGGCGCAAGCGGCGCGCGATGGACGCTATTCTGTTGCTGGACGGATCGGCAGAACTGCCTGCAAATTGCTGGCAGGGCGGGATAAACGCAACGGAGCGCGGGGCGGCGGAACGACTCCGCAACGCCCCTGCATTGGCTTTTACTCCGCCGCTTCGGCTTCGACCTTGTGATGGGCCGCCTGTTCGTTGCGGACATATTCCAGCGTCGCCAGGAACCGCTCGGCATCCAGCGCGGCCATGCAGCCGCTGCCGGCGGCCGTCACCGCCTGGCGATAGGTGTGGTCGGCCACGTCGCCGCAAGCGAACACGCCGGGTCGGTTGGTCTTGGGTGTGCCCGGTTCGACCACGATATAGCCATTGTCGTCCATCTCCACCTTGCCCTGGAACAGGCTGGTCGACGGGGCGTGGCCGATGGCGACAAAGGCGCCGTCGCAGGCGAAGTCGCTGAACTCGCCCGTCTCCATGTCGCCCAGCACCAGATGGGTCAGGCCGCCGGCCATCGGATCGCCTTCGAAGCTTTCGACGCGCTTGTTCCACAGCACCTTGATCTTGGGGTGGACGAACAGGCGGTCCTGCAGGATCTTTTCCGCGCGCAGTTCGCCGCGCCGGTGGATCAGGGTGACCTCCTCCGCATGGTGGGTCAGGTACAGCGCTTCCTCCACCGCGGTATTGCCGCCGCCGATCACCGCGACCTTCTTGCCGCGATAGAAGAACCCGTCACAGGTGGCGCAGGCGGACACGCCCTTGCCGCCCAGCGCCTGTTCGCCCGGCACGCCCAGCCACTTGGCCTGCGCGCCGGTGGCGATCACCAGCACGTCGCCGACATATTCGTCCCCGCTGTCACCCTTCGCGCGGAAGGGGGTGCCGCTGTCGATGTCCACATCCGTGATGGTGTCCCAGATCATGCGGGTGCCGACATGTTCGGCCTGCGCCTGCATCTCGGTCATCAGCCAGGGGCCCTGCACCACGTCGCGGAAGCCGGGGTAGTTTTCCACGTCGGTGGTGATGGTCAGCTGCCCACCGGGCTGCAGGCCCTGCACCACGATCGGTTCCATTCCCGCGCGCGCGCCATAGATGGCCGCCGTCAGCCCCGCCGGGCCACTGCCGATGATCAGCATCCGCGTGGTGTGCGTCGTCATGTCTCTGAAAGGTTCCCGTCCATCGATCCAGCGGCTCAGGTGGCGCCTGGGCGGCGGCGGATCAAGCCCGATCGCAACAGTGCTGGACTTGTTAGCGTCCTATGTCCAGAGGGCGCCACAAGACAGTGGAGTGGACCTTGGAAGCGTCGGTGTGGTTGGCCTGCACCGCGAGGAAGGCCATGAACGTGTCACTGAATCGAGAATGAGCATGGACAGTAGCAATAGCGACCAGCCCGGCGGTCGCGTCCCCACCAACTTCGACCTGTATCGGGAAGGTGGCACGACGCCGAGCATACGCCTGTCGATCAACCTGGTGCTGGTCGCCCGCCGCTGGCGCGCCCTGCTGGACGAAAAGCTGCGCCCGATCGGCCAGAGTTCCGCGCGGATGGAGGCGATGTCCGCCATCATGAACGCGCCCGATCCCAATGCACAGATCGACATTGCCAAGCGGCTGCGCATCGAAGGTCCGACCATGACGCGCATGGTGGACACGCTGAGCCGGGACGGCCTGGTCGCGCGCGAGCAGGCACCACATGACCGGCGCACCAACTATGTCAGCATCACCGCCAACGGCCTGGTTGCGCTGGAAGAGATATTCGAGGTGGTCGATCCGCTGCGGGACCGTCTGTTCGAAGGCCTGACGGAGGAGCAGATCGTTACGCTGAACGATCAGCTGGGGCTGCTGCTGCAACGGCTGGACGAAGGCCTGCCGGACGAACAGGGCGATTGAACCCGCAACCCGGCCGCAGCGGCTGGAACGATGGCGGCAGGCAGGGTTTAGAGTAGGCGAACCGAAATCATTGCCGATCCGGGAGATCGCCCTTGCCTGCTGCCCCCTTGCAGATTGTCCGCGCCTTTGACCGCATCCAGTCGGAGGCCGGTGTTGCGGGGCAAGCCGTCGGCAGCGGCGCCGATGGCTGGATCATCGACCTCCCCAGCCTGTCCTCCCCGGAAACCGACCGTGCGGTGCGCGACTGGGCGGCGGCGGCCAGCAAGGCCGGTGCGCGGCTGATCCTGCAGGCCGACCCGGGGCGCTTTGCCCATGACCACCCGCTGGTCGCCGCTAACCCCAACGCTTTCGCCCTTCGCAGCGATGGCGCGGGCAGTGGCGGCGTTGTCGACCCGCGCAAGCCCATGCCCCTGACGGGGGAGGCACGGGCGCGCTTCCGTGACCCGGCCCGCCAGGCGATCTTTGCGGACATGCTGGCGAAGCGCCTGGCGGAACTGGCTGCCGCCGGTCTGGCCGGCATGCGGCTTGCCGCCGGGTCGCTACCGCCTGCCCTGTTCGCCGCATTGCGCCAGCAGCTGGCACAGGCGGCGCCCGGCTTCCTGTTCATCGCCGGTCCTGCCGGCGGCGATCGCGCCGGATTGCTGGCGCTGGGTGAGACGGGCTGCGACTATCTCGTGACCTCGCTCGGCTGGTGGGATGGCGCCGCGCCCTGGCTGTTGGAGGAGCTGAACACCCTGTCACGTGCGGGACAGCTGCTGCACGAATTGCCCGCCGACACATCGGCCGACCAGCTGGCGCTGGCGCAGGCGCTGGGCGGCGGGGTGATCCTGCCGGCAGGCAGCGAGTGGGCAGTGCAGCCGGGCACTGACGCCCTGACCGGGCCGCTGCTGCGCCTGTCCTCCGGCGCCGATCCGGTGCTGGCCTTGCTGCGCACCGATGGCGCCGATCTGCGCATGGCCGAGCGGGCCGAGCTGATCCTGGTGAATGGCGGTGCCGGCGAGCAGGTGGTGACGCCCGCGCTGCTGTCCGCTGCCGGCGCGCGGTTCACCGCCGGCATGGCGCCCGTCACGCTGGCCGCGGCGGAGGTTCGGCGCGTGGCGCTGAGCGCCGCGGAGCCGATCGTGGCGCAGCCGCCGCGCACCGATCCCGCCGCACTGGCGGCCATGCCGCGGCTGGTGCTGGAAGCTATCGAGCCGGTGGTCGATGGCGGCGCCTTCGCGGCCAAGCGGGTGGCGGGGGAGGAGGTGACCGTCACCGCCACCCTGTTCGGCGACGGGCACGAACAGCTCGCGGCCGAACTGCTGTGGCGCACGAGCGATGCCGCTGAATGGCAGCGCGTGCCGATGGAGCAGCTGCCCAACGATCGCTGGCGCGCCCGCTTCCCGCTGACGCGCATGGGCCGGCACGTCTTTGCGGTGGAAGGCTGGCTGGACCGCTGGGGCGGGTTCCGGCGCGATTTTCGCAAGAAGGTCGATGCCGGCGTGGCGCAGCCGGTGGACCATGCCGAGGGCCGTGTGATCGTGGCCGAGGCGATCGCCCGCATGCAGGGCACGGTCCAGAAGCAGCTGGCCGGCCTGCTGCCCCGGCTGGAAAAGGCGAACGAAGCGGACAGCGTGACGCTGCTGCTGTCGGACGAGCTGGCACAGCTGATGGCGACGGCGGATGACCGGCCCTTCCGGATCACCAGCGCGCCGGCACTCGTCGATGCGGAGCGGGTGGAGGCGGGCTTCTCCAGCTGGTACGAGATCTTCCCGCGTTCCATCACCGATGACAAGGCGCGCCACGGCACGTTTGCCGATGTGATCGGCATCCTGCCGCATGTGCGCGACATGGGGTTCGACACGCTCTACTTCCCGCCGATCCACCCGATCGGCACGGCCAACCGCAAGGGGCCGAACAACACGCTGACGCCGGGGCCGGACGATGTCGGCAGCCCTTACGCCATCGGCAGCCCCGATGGTGGCCATGACGCGCTGCATCCGGAACTCGGCACTTTTGCCGACTTCCGCAAGCTGGTGGCGGCGGCGCATGATCATGGGCTGGAGATCGCACTGGACTTTGCCATCCAGTGCTCCCCCGACCATCCGTGGCTGAAGGAGCATCCCGGCTGGTTCGCGTGGCGGCCGGACGGCAGCATGAAATATGCGGAGAACCCGCCCAAGAAGTACCAGGACATCGTCAATGTCGATTTCTACGCGCCGGATGCGATCCCGGGCCTGTGGGTGGCACTGCGCGACGTGATCCTGCTGTGGGTGGCCGAAGGCGTGAAGACCTTCCGCGTGGACAACCCGCACACCAAGACGCTGCCCTTCTGGGAATGGATGATCGGCGAGGTGCGCAGCCTGCATCCCGAGGTGATCTTCCTGTCCGAAGCCTTCACCCGGCCGACCATGATGTACCGCCTGGCCAAGGTCGGCTTCAGCCAGAGCTACACCTATTTCACTTGGCGCGACCGCAAGGCGGAGCTGATCGAGTATATCGAGGAACTGACGACCACCGCGCCGAAGGAGTTCTACCGCCCGCATTTCTTCGTCAACACGCCGGACATCAACCCGCATTTCCTGCAGACCGGCGGCCGCCCAGCGCACCGCATCCGCGCGGTGCTGGCGGCGACCCTGTCAGGCCTGTGGGGCGTCTATTCCGGGTTCGAGCTGTGCGATGCAGCCCCGCTGGGGCCGGGCAAGGAGGAATATCTCGACAGCGAGAAGTACGAGATCCGCCCCTACCAGGCGCGCCGGCCGGGGGACATCGTGGACGACGTCACGCTGCTCAACCGGCTGCGCCGGGCGCATCCCGCATTGCAGACGCATCTGAACACCCGGTTCTACGCGGCGGATGACGAGCATATCATCTGGTACGGCAAGCCCGCGCCGAACAGCGGCGACCAGCTGACCGAGATGATCATGGTGATGGTCAACATGGACCCGCACAATGCCCATGGCTGCACCTACGAAGTGCCGTTGTGGCAATTCGGCCTGCCGGATCACGGCACCATTGCGGTCGAGGATCTGGCGCACGGCAACAGCTTCCACCTGCATGGCAAGAGCCAGACCATCACCCTGACCCCCGACGAACCCTATCGCATCTGGCGCTTCAGCCTGCCCAAGGACGCACTGTGACCGAAACCGCTCCCTCCGCCACCAGCACCAGCGCGACCTTCATCGACCCGGCGGACGATCCGCAGTGGTACAAGGATGCGGTCATCTACCAGCTGCACGTCAAGTCGTTCTTCGACGCGAACAATGACGGGATCGGCGATTTCGCCGGGCTGATGGAGAAGCTGGACTACGTCGCCGACCTTGGCGTCACGGCAATCTGGCTGCTGCCCTTCTATCCCAGCCCGCGCCGCGATGACGGCTACGACATCGCCGAATATCGCGACGTTTCGCCCGATTACGGCACGATCGAGGAACTGCGCGCGCTGATCGACGCGGCGCATGATCGCGGCATCCGCGTCATCACGGAACTGGTGATCAACCACACCAGCGACCAGCACCCCTGGTTCCAGGCCGCGCGCAAGGCGCCGCCGGGCAGCCCGGAGCGGGACTTCTATGTCTGGTCGGATGACGACAAGCTTTATTCCGGCACGCGCATCATCTTCCTGGACACGGAAAAGTCCAACTGGACCTGGGACGAGGAGGCCGGCGCCTATTTCTGGCACCGGTTCTATTCCCACCAGCCGGACCTGAACTTCGACAATCCGGCCGTGCTGCAGGAGGTGCTGGACGTCATGCACTTCTGGCTGGACGCCGGAATCGACGGATTGCGGCTGGACGCGATCCCCTACCTGATCGAGCGGGACGGCACCTCCAACGAGAACCTGTCGGAGACGCACGACGTCCTGAAGAAGATCCGCGCCGATCTGGACCAGCATTACCCAGGCCGCATGCTGCTGGCCGAAGCGAACATGTGGCCGGAAGACACGCAGCAATATTTCGGCGCCCGGACCGACGTGACAGAGGAATGCCATATGGCGTTCCACTTCCCGCTGATGCCGCGCATGTACATGGCGGTGGCGCAGGAGGACCGCTTCCCCATCACCGACATCATGCGCCAGACGCCCGACATTCCGGAAGATGCGCAATGGGCGATCTTCCTGCGCAACCATGACGAGCTGACGCTGGAAATGGTCACCGATGCGGAGCGGGACTACCTCTGGAACACCTACGCCGCCGACCGCCGCGCGCGTATCAATCTGGGCATTCGCCGCCGTCTCGCGCCCTTGATGGAGCGGGACCGGCGCCGGATCGAGCTGATGAACGCGCTGCTGCTGACCATGCCCGGCACCCCGGTGCTGTATTATGGCGACGAGATCGGCATGGGCGACAACATCTTCCTGGGCGACCGGGACGGTGTGCGCACGCCGATGCAATGGTCGCCCGACCGCAATGGCGGCTTCTCCAAGGCCGATCCCGCCACGCTGACGCTGCCGGCGATCCAGGATCCGCTCTATGGCTATGCCGCGGTGAATGTGGAGGCGCAGGAGCGGGACCGGCATTCGCTGCTCAACTGGGTCAAGCGGGCGCTGGCCGTGCGGCGCCGGTATCAGGCGTTCGGGCGCGGGCAGCAGACCTTCCTGCGGCCGGCCAACCGCCGTATCCTGGCCTATCTGCGCACGTTTGAAGGTGCGAACGGGACGGAGACGATCCTGTGCGTGGCGAACCTCAGCCGCAACGCGCAGGCGGTGGAGCTGGACCTGCACGATTATGAAGGCTTCACCCCGGTCGAGCTGACCGGCGGCGAGGCATTTCCGGGCATCGGCCAACTGCCTTACCTGCTGACGCTGCCGCCCTATGGCTTCCTGTGGTTCGAACTGGCGCGCGGCGATGCGCCCGCCTGGGCCAGCGCGGCGCCCTCGCTGGACAGCGAACGGCACACCTTCGTGCTGCGGCCGGAGCTGGCCGACGTTGCGCGGGGCACGAACCGTGCCGTGCTGGAAAACGACCTGCTGCCGGCCTATGTCGGGCAGCGGCGCTGGTTCGGCGGCAAGGATAGCGGCGTGGAGGCGGTGCGCCTGCTGCGCACCACGCCGCTGCCCGGCGCCGACGATCTGCTGCTGGGTGAGTTCGCGGTCACCAGCGGGGGTGAGGAGGCGGTCTATACGCTGCCGCTGGGCATTGCCTGGGAAGGCGAGCGGTCCGGTCCCTTCGCCAGCAACCTGGCGCTGGCGCGGGTGCGGCGCGGGCGCAATGTCGGCCTGCTGACCGATGGCTTCTCCACGATGGGCTTCCCGCAAAGCGTGCTGGCCGCCATGCGCGACGGCGTGACAGTACCCGCTGATGGCGGCGAACTGCGCTTTGCCGCGACGCCCGCCTTCGACCTGGAGCCGGAGGGCGAGCCCGAATGGCTCTCGGCCGAACAGTCCAACTCCACCGTGATCATCGGCCAGCAGGCGGTGCTGAAGCTGCTGCGCAAGCTGGCGCCGGGCGTGCATCCCGATGCGGAGATGGCCCGCTATCTGGGGGAGAACGGCTTCGCCAATGTGCCCGCAGTGCTGGGCACGGTGACCCGCGTGGATGAAGGCGGCGAGGAAACGCTGCTGATGATCGCGCAGGCCTTTGTCTACAATCAGGGCGATGGCTGGCAGTGGACGCTGCACGCGCTGGAGCGGCTGTCGACCGATACGGACTGGAGCTTCTCCAATTACGAGAACTTCGCCGCCAATCTGGGCCGTCGTCTGGCGGAGATGCACGCAGTGCTGGCGAAGCCGACCGATAATCCCGACTTCGCGCCCGAGCAGATGGGTGCCGACGATGCGCAGGAACTGGGCAAGCGGGTCGCGGCCGAGGTGGCGCAGGCGATCGGGCGGCTGGCGGATGCCGACCTGCCGGAGGATGTGGCAAAGGATGCCGGCTGGCTGGCCGACAATCAGGCCGCCATCACCAGCGCCATCGCCGATCTGGCGAAGCAGGCCGAAGGGCAGCAGCGCACCCGCATCCATGGCGACCTGCATCTGGGGCAGGTGCTGATGACCGGGCACGACGTGATGATCATCGACTTCGAAGGCGAGCCCGCCCGGCCGCTGCACGAACGCCGCGCCAAGGACCTGCCGGCGCGCGATGTCGCCGGGATGCTGCGGTCCTTCGACTATGCCGCCGCGGTCGCCGCCACCAACCGTCCGGCTGCGTCCGAAAGCCTGGAGGAACGCGCGGGTGAGGGGGCGGAAATGTTCCGCCGCCGTGCGATCGAGGCCTTCCTGGAAGGCTATCACGGCACGGAGGAGCGCGATCCCCTGATGCTGCTCTTCGTGCTGGAAAAGGCTGCCTACGAAATCGGCTACGAGGCGGCGAACCGCCCCGACTGGATCGGCGTGCCCGCCGGCGGACTGGCGCAGGCAGCGCGTGACTTGCTGCGGGAGAATGGTGAATGACCGATATGCTGCCCGCCGCTGCCGCCGCCATGCTGGAAGGCCGGCTGGACGATCCGTTCGCCTTCCTGGGCGCACACCGCGATGGTGAGCGCCTGACGGTGCGCACCTTCCAGCCCGGCGCGGTCAGCGTGGAGGCGGTGCAGGGCCGCAAGGCCTGCCCGCTGGAGGAGGCCGCGCCCGGCCTGTTCAGCGGCGCGTTGGCGAGTGACGGCGCCTACCTGCTGCGCATCACCTGGCCGGACGGCACGGTGCAGGAGACGGAAGACCCCTACGCCTTCGGCATGGTGCTGTCCGACTTCGACCTGCATCTGTTCGCCGAAGGGCGACACTTCGATCTGGCCCGCGTGTTCGGCGCGCAGCCGATGACCCTGGACGGTGTCAGTGGTGTCAACTTCGCCGTCTGGGCGCCGAACGCTCGCCGCGTCAGCGCGGTGGGCGACTGGAACAGCTGGGACGGCCGCCGCCACCCGATGCGCGCGCGCCATCCCACCGGCGTGTGGGAACTGTTCGTGCCGCGCCTTGCCCCCGGCGAACGCTACAAGTTCGAGATCGCGGGCGCGGATGGTTCGGTCGTGCAGAAGGCCGATCCGCTCGCCCGCGCCACCGAAGTGCCGCCGGGCACCGCCTCCATCGTGGCGGCAGTGCCCGATTTCCAGTGGACCGACAGCGACTGGATGGAAGAACGCGGCCGGCGGCAGGCGCCCGATGCGCCGGTCAGCGTGTACGAGGTCCATGCCGGATCGTGGATGCGCACCGAAGGGGAAAGCGGCGACACGCTGGATTGGGCTGGAATGGCCGAGCGGCTGGTCCCCTATGTGGCAGGCATGGGCTTCACCCATGTGGAGCTCCTGCCGATCATGGAGCATCCCTTCGGCGGATCCTGGGGCTATCAGCCGCTGGGCCAGTTCGCGCCGTCGGCCCGTTTCGGCACGCCGGAGGATTTCGCCCGCTTCGTGGATGCCTGCCACCGGGCGGGCGTGGGCGTGATCCTGGACTGGGTGCCGGCCCATTTCCCGACCGATGCGCACGGCCTGGCGATGTTCGATGGCACTCCGCTATATGAACATGCCGACCCGCGGGAGGGATTTCATCAGGACTGGAACACCCTGATCTACAATCTGGGCCGCAACGAGGTGTCGGGCTTCCTGCTGGCGAGCGCCATCTGGTGGCTGGAAACCTTCCATGTGGACGGGCTGCGCGTCGATGCGGTCGCATCCATGCTGTATCGCGACTACAGCCGCAATCACGGCGAATGGGTGCCCAACGTGCATGGCGGGCGGGAGAACCTGGAATCGGTCGCCTTCCTGAAGACCATGAACACGCTGGTGGCGGAGCGCTGCCCCGGCGCGATCACCGTGGCGGAGGAAAGCACCGCATGGCCGGGCGTGTCGGCGCCGGTTGCCCATGGCGGGCTGGGCTTCAACTACAAGTGGAACATGGGCTGGATGCACGACACGCTCCAGTACATCGAGCGGGATCCCATGTACCGCAAGTGGCATCATGGGGAGCTGAGCTTCCCGATGGTCTATGCCTATGCCGAAAAGTACGTCCTGCCGATCAGCCATGACGAGGTGGTCCACGGCAAGGGCTCGCTGTGGGACAAGATGCCCGGCGATCCATGGCGCAAGAGCGCGAACCTGCGCGCCTATCTTGCCTTCATGTGGATGCATCCGGGCAAGAAGCTGCTGTTCATGGGCTGCGAACTGGGTGCGCCGAAGGAGTGGAACCACGACGCCACGCTGCCTTGGCACCTGCTGGACGAGCCCGATCATGCAGGCATCCAGACCTTGGTGCGCGACCTGAACCGGCTTTATGCAGCCGAGCCGGCTTTGCATAAGTTGGATACGGAACCCGGCGGCTTCTTCTGGCTTGTGCCTGATGATGCACACAACAGCGTGTACGCCTTCGTGAGGGCAGATGGCGGCGGGGCGCAGATGGCGGTGATCGTCAACATGACGCCCCAGCCGCAACAATCCTATCGCGTGGGCCTGCCGCAGGGGGGCCGTTGGATGGAAGTTCTGAACACCGATGCCGCGATCTATGGCGGCAGCAACTGGGGCAATGACGGGCAGGTGGTGGCCGACGAAGGCCATGGCTGCCACGGCCAGCCGCATTCGGCCTGCGTCAACCTGCCCCCACTGGGCGTCGTCATCCTGAAGGCAGGCGCTTGAGCCCGCTGCCGGACCGGCTGCAGCCGGGTTCGCCTTATCCGCTGGGCGCCACCTTCGACGGTCTCGGCGTCAACTTCGCGGTGTTCTCCGCCAATGCGGACGGAATGGACCTGTGCCTGTTCGATCCGCAGGGCGGCAAGGAGATCGCCCGCCTGTCGCTGAACGAGTGCACGGACGAGGTGTGGCACGGCTACCTGCCTTATGCCAAGCCGGGCCTGCTGTACGGCTTCCGCGCGCATGGCCGGTACGAGCCGGAGGCCGGACACCGCTTCAACCCCAACAAGCTGCTGCTCGACCCCTATGCCAAGATGCTGCACGGCGACATCCGTTGGAATGAATCGCTGCACGGCTATCGCCTGCGCTCCCCCCGCAAGGATCTGAGCTTCGACAAGCGCGACAGCGCGTCCGCGATGCCCAAGGCGGTGGTGACCGCCGACGGGTTCGACTGGACGGTCGACACCAGGCCCAATGTGCCCTGGTCCGAAACGGTGATCTACGAAGCGCATGTGAAAGGCATGACCCGCCTGCTGGAGGACGTGCCCCGGCGTGAACGTGGCACCTATGGCGCGCTGGCCCATCCCACCGTGATCGATCACCTGAAGCGGATCGGCGTCACCACGCTGGAACTGCTGCCGATCCATGCCTTCGCGCAGGACCAGCGGCTGCAGGAGGCGGGCCTCGCCAATTACTGGGGCTACAACACGCTGGGCTTCTTCGCGCCGGAGCGCCGCTACATGGCGGGCGGCAGCGGCGACGAGCTGCGCATCGCCATCCGCCGGCTGCATGCCGCCGGGATCGAGGTGATCCTGGACGTGGTGTACAACCACACGGCCGAAGGCAGCGAGCTGGGACCGACCCTGTCCTTCCGCGGGCTGGACAATGCCACCTATTACCGGCTGGTGCAGGATCAGCCGCGGTATTGCGTCAACGATACCGGCACCGGCAACACGCTGGACCTCAGCCACCCGCGCGTGATCCAGATGGTGGCGGATTCGCTGCGCTACTGGGCGCAGAGCTATCATGTGGACGGCTTCCGCTTCGACCTGGGCGTGACGCTGGGGCGCGACGGCAACAATGGCTTCGACCCGCGCAGCGGGTTCTTCGACGTGTTGCGGCAGGATCCGGTGCTGAGCCAGCTGAAGCTGATCAGCGAGCCGTGGGACATCGGGCCGGGCGGCTACCAGCTGGGCAACCACCCGGCAGGGTTCGCTGAATGGAACGACAAGTTCCGCGATGTGACGCGCAGCTACTGGAACGGCGCGCCCGGCACCCGGCCCGAATTCGCCAACCGCATCGCCGGCAGCGCCGACCTGTTCGACCGCCGCGCACGGCGCCCGTGGGCCAGTGTCAACTTCGTGTCCGCGCATGACGGTTTCACGCTGGCCGATCTCGTCAGCTACAACGACAAGCACAACGAGGCGAACAACGAGGACAACCGCGACGGCCATTCCAACAACCATTCTCGCAACTGGGGCGCGGAAGGGCCGACAGACGATCCGGCGATCATCGAACAGCGGGACCGGGTGGCGCGGTCCATGCTGACCACCCTGTTTGCTTCGCTCGGCACGCCCATGCTGCTGGGCGGTGACGAGTTCGGCCGCACGCAGCATGGCAACAACAACGCCTACTGCCAGGATAACGAGCTGAGCTGGTTCGACTGGGACCATCTGCGCAGCGATCGCGGGCAGGCGCTCAGCGATTTCGTCCGCCGGCTGACCGCCGTTCGCCAGCAATATCCTCTGCTGCGCGCCAGCCACTTCCTGCACGGGGAGGAGGAGATCGCCCCCGGCATGCTCGACATCGACTGGTTCGACGAGCGGGGCGAACACCTGACGGAAGAGGACTGGCACAATGCCGAAGGGCGCGCGCTGCTGATGCGGCGGGTGCGCCGGCGCGAGGATGGCGTACTGGAAGTCGTGTCCATGCTGATGAACGGATCGGACGACGCGCTGACCTTCAACCTGCCGGCGCCATCGCGGGAGCGGCGGCTGGTGATCGACAGCGCCGATCCCACCGCACCGGAGCGGGTGATCGAGGACACGGTCGAGGTGCAGGCCCATGCGGTGGTGCTGATCGTAGGCACCGAGAAGCAGGATGGCACCGATCCGGACGGCGGAGAGTGACGATGCGCTGGGGCCCGGAACTGCTGGGCGGCGGACGTGCCCGCTTCAACCTGTGGGCGCCTGACCGCGAGGGGGTGTCGCTGGAACTGGATGGCGGCACCGCATTGGCGATGTCGCCGGCGGGCGAAGGCTGGTTCAGCGTGGAGGCGGATGCTGCCCCCGGTGCGCGATACCGCTTTCGTCTGGACGCCGATCTTGCCGTTCCCGACCCGGCGTCGCGCCAGCAGGCCGACGGTGTCCATGGCTGGAGCGTGCTGACCGACCCGGAGGAGTACCAGTGGCAGGTTGCCGGCTGGCAGGGCCGGCCGTGGGCGGAGACGGTGATCCTGGAGGTGCATGCCGGCGTGCTGGGCGGCTTCGCCGGCGTGGCCGCCACCCTGCCGCAGCTGGCGCAGCAGGGCATCACCGCGGTGCAGCTGATGCCGGTCGCCGCCTTCGCCGGCACGCGCAACTGGGGTTATGACGGCGTGCTGCCCTATGCCATCGCCGGGGCTTACGGCACGCCGGACGAGCTGAAGGCGCTGGTGGATGCCGCGCACGAGCTGGGGCTGATGGTGTTCCTGGACGTGGTGTACAATCACTTCGGGCCGGACGGGAACTACCTGGGCGCCTATGCCGGCGGCTTCTTCGACGAACACGCGCATACCCCCTGGGGCGGCGCGGTGGCGGTCAGCCGGGATCCGGTGCGCGGCTTCTTCATCGACAATGCGCTGATGTGGCTGGGCGAATACCGGATCGATGGGCTGCGTTTCGATGCGGTCCACGCCATTGCCGACAATGGCTTCCTGGACGACATGGCGCGCGAGATCAGGGCGGCGCTGCCGGACCGGCATACCCATCTGGTGCTGGAAAACGAGAACAACGATCCCGACCGCCTCGCCCCCGGCCTGTATGACGCGCAGTGGAATGACGACTTCCACAATGTGCTGCATGTCATCCTGACGGGTGAAAGCGAAGGCTATTACCAGAGCTTCGCCGACATGCCGACGGAGCGGCTGGCACGATGCCTGGCCGAAGGCTTCATCTATCAGGGCGAGGTGTGCGGCGAACATGCGCGCGGGGCGCCCAGCGGCCATCTGCCGGCGGGGCGCTTCGTCACCTTCCTGCAGAACCACGACCAGGTGGGCAATCGCGCACTGGGCGAACGGCTGCTGAGCCTGGCGGACCCGGCCCGCCTGCGCGCCGCGACCGCGCTGCAGCTGCTGTGCCCGCAGGTGCCGCTGCTGTTCATGGGGGAGACGGAGGGCAGCACCACGCCCTTCCTGTTCTTCACCGACTTCCATGACGAACTGGCCGATGCCGTGCGGGATGGGCGCCGCAAGGAATTCGCCCATTTTGCCGCCTTCTCCGACCCGGCGGCGCGCGCAGCCATTCCCGATCCCAACGATCCCGCCACCTTTACCCGCTCCGTGCCCGAACCCGGCCCGGATGCCGCCGAGTGGCGCGGCTTCTATGCCGACCTGCTCGCGCTGCGCGCTGCCTATGTGGTGCCGGGGATCGAAGGCGCGCGTTCGGCCGGTACCGAGGTGCTGGGGGAGGGTGCCATCACCGCCCGCTGGCTGCTGGGCAATGGCTGCACGCTGGGGCTGGCTTTCAATCTGGGTGACGCGACGGTGGCTTTCCCGGAGATGGAGGGCCGCATCCTGTTCGAACTGGGCGAGGCCGGCGCACCCGCCAGCTTTGCCGCATGGATAGCGCTATGACCGGGATTTCCGAACTCGCCAGAGCGGCCGGCCTCCAGCCCGAATGGGATGATGCGCAGGCCAGGCCGCAGGTCACGGCGGAGGAGGATCTTGCCCGCGTGCTGGCGGCGCTCGGCTACCCCGCCGGCAGCGCGGCGGAGATTGCCGCCTCCCATGAAAAGCTGGCGACCGACCGAGCGGCCCGCAATTTCCTGTCGGTCGATCTGGGCGACGACCTGCTGATCAATGATGTCGGCCTGTCCCGCGCGGAGGTGATGCTGGAGGATGGCGGGGAAGTGACCCTGCCCTTGTCGTCGCACGGCAATGGCCAGTTGCGCCTGCCCACCTCGCGGATCGGCACGCCCGGCTACCACCGGCTGCAGGTCGGCGGGCGGGAGTATACGCTGGCGGTGGCGCCACGGCGCTGCTTCAGCTTTGCCGATGCGGCGCCCGGTCGCAAATTGTGGGGCAGCGCGGCGCAGCTTGCCTCGCTGGTCGATGACCGCCCTTCTGCATTTGGCGATTTCGGCACGCTGGCCGGGGCGGCCACGGCGCTGGGGCAGGCGGGGGCGGATGCGCTGGCGATCAGCCCGGCCCATGCGCTGTTCCCGGCCGATCCCTCGCGCTTTTCGCCCTATGCGCCGTCCAGCCGGCTGTTCCTCAACATCCTGTATGCCGATCCCCGGCTGGTTGGCGGCACGTTGCCCGGCGGGGCCGGCGATGATCTGATCGACTGGGAAGCCGCGATCCCGTCGCGCATCGCCGCGTTGCGCGCCGCTTACGATATGCGCAGCGACGCGGTGAAACGGCAGGTTGCCGCCTTTGTGGCGAAGGGCGGGCGGGAACTGCGGCTGCATGCCACCTTCGATGCCCTGCATGCCCACTTCTTCCACACGGGCGCGGGCGGGTGGCAGGGCTGGCCGGCAGAGTTCCACGATGCCGATGGCGCCGCCGTGCGCCGATTCGCGGAAGAGCATGCGGACGAGATCGGCTTCTACCTGTTCGCGCAATGGCTGGCTGAGGGCAGCCTGGCCGCCGCGCAAGGTGCCGCGAAGCAGGCCGGCATGGCGATCGGCCTGATCTCCGACCTGGCGGTCGGCATGGACAGCGGCGGCAGCCATGCGTGGAGCCGGCCGGACGATCTGCTGACCGGCCTCAGCATCGGCGCACCGCCTGATCTGCTGGGGCCGCAAGGGCAGGACTGGGGCATCACCAGCTTCGCCCCGTTGGCCTTGCAGCGCACGGGCTTTGCCGGCTTCATCGGCACGGTCCGGTCCGCCATCACCCATGCGGGCGGCATCCGGATCGATCACATCCTGGGCCTCAACCGCCTGTGGGTGGTGCCGCATGGCCAGCCATCGAAGCAGGGCGCCTATCTCACCTATCCGCTGGACGATTATCTGCGCATCCTGGCGATCGAGAGCCACCGCGCCAGCGCCGTCGTCATTGGCGAGGATCTAGGCACCGTGCCGGAAGGCTTGCGGCCCAAGCTGGCGGAGCGCGCGGTGCATGGCATGAACGTGCTGTGGTTCGAACGCGACGGCGACGGCACGTTCCAGCCACCGGCCGATTACCGCCCGTCCTCCGTCGCCATGACCGGCACGCACGATCTCGCCACGGTGGCCGGCTGGTGGAAGGGGCGCGATGTCGAATGGGCCTGGCGGCTGGGCCGTTCGGGCGCGGACAGCAAGGATGAAGATCTGCAGGGGCGGCAGCGCGACCGCCAGCAGCTGTGGCAGGCGATGCGGCAGACCGGCGCCGCCGAAGGTCCATGCCCGGCGGACTGGGACCGTGACCCGGTGGTGGATGCCGCCGCCGCGCATATCGGCACCGCCTCCGGCGAGCTGGTGATCCTGCCGCTGGAGGATCTGATCGGGCTGGAGGAACAGCCCAACCTGCCCGGCACCACG
Organism: Croceibacterium ferulae; assembly: GCF_003660445.1. Lineage (GTDB taxonomy): Bacteria > Pseudomonadota > Alphaproteobacteria > Sphingomonadales > Sphingomonadaceae > Croceibacterium > Croceibacterium ferulae. Next base: position 64,475 of record NZ_QZVQ01000009.1, read on the forward strand.
GACGAACACCCCAACTGGCGCCGCCGCCTGCCCGCATCCGTCCCCGAACTGCTGGCCCGCCCGCAGATCGCCACCCGCGCCCGCCGCATCGGTGAAGCGCGTAAAGGAAACCTCGCTTGACCATCCCGCGCGCCACATACCGCCTGCAACTGCACCGCGACTTCCCGTTCAGCGCGGCGGAGGCGATCGTGCCCTACCTGCACGATCTGGGCATCAGCCACGTCTATGCCAGCCCGATCACCACCGCGGTGTCCGGGTCGAACCATGGCTATGACGTGACCGACCCAACGCGGGTGAACCCGGAACTGGGCGGGGAAGATGGCTTGCGCTCGCTGATCGCCGCCTTGCGTGCGCACGGCATGGGCCTGATCATCGACATCGTGCCCAATCACATGGGGATCGCCGGGGGCGAGAATCCATGGTGGCAGGACGTGCTGCTGAACGGGGAAAGCAGCCGCTATGCCCGCTTCTTCGACATCGACTGGAGCGGCAAGCCGCTGCTGCCGATCCTGGGCGCGCGGCTGGAAGATGTGCTGGTCGACGGGCAGATCACGATCGCCCGCGATGGCGAGACTGCGGAACTGCTGGTCTATGGCGAGCATCGCGTGCCGATCCGGGCGGAGGATCAGGCGAACCTGCCGGCCGATGGCGATATCGAGGGCCTGCGCGCGCTGCTGGAGCGGCAGCATTACCTGCTCGGCTGGTGGCGCACCGCGGATGACGAACTGAACTGGCGCCGCTTCTTCACCGTCAGCGAGCTGGCGGGCCTGCGCGTGGAAGACCCGCAGGTGTTCGAGGAAACGCATGCGCTCTACTTCCGGCTCTACGCCGAAGGGCTGGTGGACGGGTTGCGGGTCGATCACGTGGACGGGCTGACCGATCCCGGCACCTATTGCCGCACCCTGCGCGAACGGTTGGACGCGATCGAGCGCCCGGCCGATGTGCCGGCCGGCCCGGCCTATCTGGTGGTCGAGAAGATCCTGGGTGCGGGCGAGCGCCTGCCGCAGAGCTGGCAGGTGGACGGCACCAGCGGGTATGACTTCATGGAAGAGGTCAGCGCCGTGCTGCACGACCCGGCGGGCGAGGCGCCGTTGACGCAGTTGTGGCACGAATTCAGCGGGCGTGACCTGACCTGGCACCAGGAAGAATTGCTGGCGCGGCAGCAGCTGCTGTCCTGGTCGTTCGACAGCCAGTTCCGCGCCTGCGCCGAAATCTTTGCCGAACTGGCGGCGTCGCGGCCGGAAAGCCGCGGCTGGACGCTGGGCATGATGCGCCGCGCGATCGAGCGGCTGCTGTGGGTGTTCCCGGTCTATCGCACCTACCGCCCGCGCGACAATGCGCCGACGCAGGATGCCATGCTGGAACGCGTGCGGGCGGCGGTGATCCCCTACGCCCCGCCGGGCGAGTCTGGCGTGGTGGAGCAGATCCTGGACTGGCTGGTGGAGCCGGCCGAAGGCGACCGGCTGCTGCAGACGGCGCGCCGCCGCTTCTGGCAATTGTCCGCGCCCATCGCTGCCAAAGCGGTCGAGGATACCGGGTTCTACCGCTATTGCCGGCTGCTCAGCCGCACCGATGTCGGCTTCGACGCCGGTCGCTTCAGCAAGAGCGCGGAAGAGTTCCACGCCGGCAATGCGGAACGTGCTGAGCATTTTCCCGCGGCCATGCTGGCCACCGCCACCCACGACCACAAGCGGGGCGAGGATGTGCGCGCGCGGCTGGCGGTGCTGAGCAGCGTGCCCGATCTGTGGCGGCAGGAGGTCACCGGCTGGGACTGGCTGGCGGGTGGCGAGGCCACCGGGATGCACCCGGCGGACCGCTACGCCCTGTGGCAGACGCTGTTCGGCGCCTGGCCGGCCGGCCTCGCCACCGATGACACCGCAGGCAAGGCCGAGTTCGCGGAGCGGGTGAATGCCTGGCAGCAGAAGGCGCTGCGCGAGGCGAAGCTGCGATCATCGTGGGAGGCGCCGGACGAGACCTACGAACAGCTTTGCGCCGACCTGGTCACCGCGCTGCTGACGGAGGAGCGCCACGCCCCGCTGGTGGGCGCCATCGTCACCTTCGTGGAGAAGGTCGAGCCCGCCTTCCGCGCCGTGGCGCTGGTGCAACTGGGCCTGCGGCTGACAGTGCCGGGCATGCCCGACACCTATCAGGGGACGGAGCAGGAGGATTTCAGCCTGGTCGATCCCGACAATCGCCGCCCGGTCGACTATGCCGCGCGTCAGGCCGGTGGGCACTGGAAGGGCGACGTGATGCGCCGCCTGCTGGCGCTGCGTCGCGATCACGCGGCATTGTTCGCCGGCAGGGGCTACACGCCCGTGGAGGTGACCGGCCCGCGCGCCGCCAATGTGCTGGCCTTCCGGCGGGAAGGTGATGGCGAGGCGCTGACGCTCGCCTTCGCGCTGCATTGTTCGGCCGCGATCATCGAGAGCGAGGGCGCCATGCCCGGCCGTGACTGGTGGGGCGATACGAAGCTGGGCGATGTGCTGGCGGCGGATGCCTTCGCCGCGGCGCCGATCTGGCTTTCGGCGTGATCTCGACCTGACTTTGTCTCTGCGGGTCCGCACAGCGAGTGCCCGCAGAGACAACAGGTGATCAATCGCCCGACAGGTCGATCGCCTCGATCGCCATGATGTGCGCCAGATGCGTCAGGCCCTGCGGAAGGTTGCCCAGGTAGCCTCCGGTGCGCGGGTCGACCATCTCGCTGTAGATGCCGACGCCGCGATCCAGCCCGTCGACCAGCTGGCGCAGATCCGTGCGGGCGCGGTCCTTCTGGCCCAGCAGCGCGCGCGCCTCCACCATCCAGAACGAACAGGCCAGGAAGCATCCTTCCTCCACCTCCACGCCGCTGTAGCGGTAGTGGAACGGGCCGGTGCCAAGTTCGCGGTCGATGGCATCCAGCGTCCGCTCCAGCCTGTCACGCCCGTCGAAGCGGAAGCGGACGGCCAGCGCCATGGCCGCGTCCAGCCGGTCGCTGCCGGGATGCAGCAGGTAGGCGCCTCTCTCCTCCGACCAGCAATTCTCGGCAATCCAGTGGGCGATCCGGTCGCGTTCGCGGCACCAGCGCGGGCGGCAGGTATCGGGCAGCTGGCCTTCGTCCACCAGCTCCACCGCCCGGGCCAGCGCCTGCCAGCAGCTGATCTTGGAGAAGGTGTAATGCTCCTCCTCCGGCAGTTCCCAGATGCCCGAATCCTTGCGCCGCCAATGATCGGCGCAGCGATCGGCGATGTGGACCAGCAGTTCCGCGGTGGAGGAATCGATCAGGTTGCCGCACGACACGAAGCGGGCGACCGTTTCGAAGATGTCGCCATAGATGCCGTGCTGGTGCTGCTTCGTGGCCACATTGCCGACCACAACCGGGCCGCTGCGGCGCCAGCCGGGGACGTCGATCTCCGTCAGATCGGGCGCGGTGCCGCCATCCAGGCGGTACATGACATGCAGGTCTTCCTCTTGCAGGCGCTTCAGCAGCCAGGTCAGCGCGGCCTTCGCCTCCGCCTGTGCGCCTGCCGCCAGGAACGCCTTGATCGTGTAGCCCGCATCCCGCACCCAGGCGTAGCGGTAATCGTAGTTCTTCGGGCCTCCGACCGCCTCGGGCAGGGAGGTCGTGGCCGCCGCGGCGATCGCGCCCGATGGCGAATAGAGCAGCAGCTTCAACGCCAGCGCGCTGCGGATGAAGCCCACACGCCACTCGCCCCGATATTCGACATATTTGGCCCAGTCGCGCCATTCCTGGTCCGACAGGTCGATCCGGCTGTCGATCTTGTCGAGCGGGGGCACCACCAGCGGCTCGTCTTCGCCCGCCACGATCGCGAGCACTTCGCGGCTGCCGGGGGTGACGGTGAAGTGGCCGATCACCGCCTCGTCCGTCCGCTCGCATTCCACCTGGTCGCTGGTCAGGAACAGGCCCAGCACGCGTTCGACATGAAAGACGGCATGCTGGCCGATGCGCGACTGATAGGGACTGGCGCCATCGGCGCGCCGGCCCGGGCGCATCTCCACGCGGAACCGCACGGTCCCGTCCAGCCCTTCCACCCGGCGCCCCAGCTCGGCCCAGGGCAGCCGGCCGGCATTGCCGCTGTTCATCGATTCGGTCAGCTTGGCCCGCCCGCCTTCGGGCGTGGTGAAGATCGTCTCCAGCACGTTGCTTTCGTGGCGGTACTGGCGCTCGACCGTGAACGGTCCCTCCGGCTGGATCACGAAGCGGCCTCCATCCTCCGGGTCCAGCAGCCGGTCGAACAAAGGCTGCGAATCCAGATTGGGCACGCACCACCAGTCGATCGAGCCGTCGGCGCCGGACAGCGCGATCGAGCGCCCTTCGCCCAGCGCGCCGTAATCCTCCAGCGGCAGGTAGCCGTCCTCCCGCTGGCCCGCCTGGTGCGCCACCGGCGTGCGGGCCGGCCGCTGCAGCGCGTCCAGGATCTTCATCGGCGCAGCAGCCTGGCCAGCCCTAGGCCGGCGGCTGCCCCGCTGGCCAGCAGGCCGCCGGCGATGCCTGCCTTCACCAGGTCACGCTGGCGCGAGGTGAAGATCTCCAGCCGGCTGCCGGTCACCCGATCGGTCGAATCGCCGTCGATGCGGGCGGGACCCGAAACAGGCTGTTCCAGATTGCCGGGCTTGTCGCCGCCGGGCGCACCCTGCTGCGCCTCGATGAAGCTGGCCGACTGCCAGTCGGCGAGTGCGGGCGCGAGCGCCTGGCCCAGCGCCATCTTGGCGGTGGAGCGGCCAACCCATGCCTCCCGCTGGGGATCGTCGATCATCTGCACGATCGCCCGGGCACACAGTCGGGGATCGTACAGCGGATCTGGGATCACCTGTTCGTAGCCGCTGTGATTGCGCGCCCAGCCGGGCTGCGGCGTGTTGACCGCGGGCAGGTAGACGACAGACAGGGTGATCGGCAGGTCGTCCGCGATCAGTTCCGCCCGCAGCGCATCGGTGAAGCCGGACACCGCGAACTTGGCCGCGCAATAGGCTGCCTGCATCGGCACCGCGCGGAAGCCGAGGCCGGATGACACCTGCACGATCGCGCCGCTGCCGCGCGGCTTCATGTGGCGGAGCGCCGCCAGCGTGCCGTAGACCTGGCTGAGATAGGTCGTGTCCGTCACCCGCCGATATTCCGCCGGGGTGATCTCGTCCGCGCGGGCAACCACGGTCGACATGGCGTTGTTGACCCACGCGCCGATGGGCCCGAGCTCCTGCTCCACCCGCGCCGCCGCTTCGTCCACCGCATCGGGATCGGCCACATCGGTCGGGATCGCCAGCACGCGCGGGCCGTGCGTGGCCAGCATGGCGCGCGCCTGCTCCAGCCGCGCGGGGTCGCGGGCCAGGATCGCCACCTGCCAGCCATCGCGGACCAGGTGCTCCGCCGTCGCCAGGCCGATGCCGGCGCTGCCGCCGGTCACCACGGCCGTCCGGGTATGCGCCGCCATCATGCGACGCCCGCCCCGCCGGTCACGCCGTACACTTCGCCGGTGATGTAGCTGCCTTCCTGGCTGGCCAGCAGCACATAGACGGGCGCGATCTCCACCGGCTGGCCGGGCCGGCCGAACTCGCTCTGGCTGCCGAACTTCTGCACCGCTTCCTGCGTCTGCCCGCCCGACGGCTGCAGCACGGTCCAGAACGGGCCGGGCGCGACCACATTGGCGCGGATGCCCTTCTCGATCAGCTGCTTGGCCAGCCCTTTGGTATAGGCGACGATGCCGGCCTTGGTGGTGGCATAGTCCAGGAGGTGCGCGGAAGGGTCATAGGCCTGCACCGATGCGGTGGTGATCACCGCGCTGCCGGCGGGCATGTGCGGCACGGCCGCCTGCGCGATCCAGTGCAGGGCATAAAGGTTGGTCTTCATGGTCCGGTCGAAATCCTCGGACGAGACCTCAGACACGTCCGGGCGCGTCTGCTGGCGTCCGGCATTCACCACCAGGATGTCCAGCCCGCCCAGCTTCTCGACCGTCTGCTCCACCAGCGTGCGGCACCAGCCCTCGTCCGTCACGTCGCCCGGCAGGGCCAGGGCGATGCGGCCTTCCGCCTCGATCAGGGCGATCACCTCGGCGGCGTCGGCTTCCTCGTCCGGCAGGTAGGAGATCGCGACGTCGGCCCCTTCGCGGGCATAGGCGATGGCGGCGGCGCGGCCGATCCCGCTGTCACCCCCGGTGATCAGCGCCCGGCGGCCGGCCATCCGGCCCGATCCGGTGTAGCTGGTTTCGCCATGGTCCGGCTGGGGGTCCATCTTGCGGGCGAGCCCCGGGGCCGCTTGCGGCTGCTTGCGGAAGGGGGGCTGCGGGTATTGGGTGCGGGGATCCTGCATCTTCAGGCGCTCGCTCATGCGGCAACTCCTTCAATTTGGTGTTGCAAGCAGAGGTTTCGAGCGCGGCACTTGTTCCGGCGATCCCCGCGGAACTTTTGCCGGGAGGGGTCGTGCTCCTAGTCGATCACGAACTCGTCCGCCGCCTCTTGCGGGGCCAGCCGGGCCATGGCATCCAGCAGCGCGGCCATCGCGACAGGCTTCACGATCACCTCGTCCGCGCCGACCGCCAGGCAGCTTGCGCGCAGGTCGGGCGCCATGTCGGCGGTAACCACGATGACCGGCGTGGACTGGTTCGGTCCGGGCGTCTCTCGCAGCAGGCGGATGGCGGTGATGCCGTCCATGCCGGGCATGCGCAGGTCCATCAGCACCATGTCGTACGGCCGGGCGGCAAGCATCTCCAGCCCGGTTGCGGCCTCCTCGGCCTCCTCCATGACGCTGCCGACGACGCGCAGCATGTCCCGCACGACGCGGCGGTTCATGGGATCGTCTTCGACAAACAGGACCAGCATTATCAGCGCACTCCATCAACCCTGCAGCTGCAATAGGCCGGCAAGGTAAACAGCCTGTTAGCCGTTATGCGACATCGGCCAAATGTTCCGTGAAGAACATTCGCAAGACGGCCAGCAACTGCGCCCCGGTCACCGGCTTGGCCAGCACCGTCAGCGATCCGCCACCGACTCCGGTGGCTCCGGCGGCGACCAGCAGAACGGTGGGACAGGATGACTCGCCGAGCTGTGCCAGGGCGGCGGGATCGCAGCCACCGGCATCCACCACCAGCCCGTCCAGCCCGCCTTCGTTCAGCAGCGCCAGCGCGGCCTCCGCATCCGGCAGCGGCAGCGCCGCGGCGCAATGCGGGCGTAGCAGCCCGGCCAGCTTCAGCCGGCGCGCGGGATCGGCCTCCACGATGCCGATCCGGGCGGTGGCCAGGCTTCGTGGCGGCGGAGCCTGCGGGATCGCGGCCTCCTGCAGCGGCAGCTCCAGCGTGAACCGGCTGCCGACCCCGGGCTCGCTCGTCAGGCTCAGCGTGCCGCCCAGCGCGCCCGCCAGATTGCGGCAGATGGCCAGGCCCAGCCCCGTGCCGCTGAACTGCCGGGTCATGGCGCTGTCCACCTGATGGAATGCCTCGAACACCTGGGGCTGCTGTTCCGGGGCGATGCCGATGCCGGTGTCCTCCACCGCCAGGGTCAGCCGGCCTGTCGCGCGGTCGTGGGTGGCGAAAACCCGGACCTCGCCCGCGGGCGTGAACTTGATGGCGTTGGACAGCAGGTTGAACAGGATCTGGCGCAGCTTGGCGCCGTCGGTCTCGACCGGGGCGCCGCCAAGCTCCAGCTCCGCTACCAGCCGCAGCCCCTTGGCCGCGGCGCGGGCGCGCCACAGCGCCACCGCATCATCCAGGATCGGCTGCAGGCGCGTGGGCGCCAGTTGCACGCTGATCTCGCCCGCCTCCATCTTGGCCAGGTCCAGGATGTCGTCCACCAGCACGCGCATCGTCTCGCCCGCGCCATGCACCAGCTGCACCTGTTCGCGGGTCTCCCCGGCGATCTCCGGCCGGGCCAGCATCACCTGCGTCATGCCCAGGATCCCGTTCAGCGGTGTGCGGATCTCGTGACTGGTCATGGCCAGGAAATCGGTCTTGGCGCGCAGGGCGGCTTCCAGATCGGCATTGACGCGGGTCAGCACCGTGTTGGCGCTGCGGGTCTCGTTGCGGCTACGGCGAATGGACCAGGTGGCCCAGCCCATCAGCGCCAGCAGCACGATCGCCGCCGTCGCCAGCAGCAGGAACACATTGGTGCGATAGCGGCCGCGTTGCCGTTCCATCTGCACGTCGCGTTCCAGCTGGCCCTGCTTCAGCTGCGCGATGTGCAGGTTCTGGTTGGCGAAGTCGAACTGCGCGGCCATCAGCTGCGAACTGGCGGTGGCGGTCAGCGCCCGTGCCTCGCTGTCGATGCGCTGAAAGGCCGCGAGGTGATCATAGGCAAGCTGCAGCTGGCCGAGCCGGCGATACACCTGGGCGGCGGTCTGGTGATATTCGCGGAACGAGCTGTCGGTCCGGTGGAGATCGCGTCCGGCAAAGGTCCGTTCCAGCCATTGCCGGGCCACGTCATCCTGTCCCCGGGCTGCCGCGATGTGCGCCATGACCCCGAAGATGGTCGGGCGCCAGTCCGCCGCCTCCGGTGACCGGCTGAGCGTCAGGGCCCGTGCCGCATTCCGGTCTGCGGCCTGCAGCCTTCCCCGGCTTGCCTGCACCAGCGCCAGATTGCCCAGCACGCGCGCTTCCAGCAGCACGCTGCCCAGTGCGCGCGCATCGCGCAGGGCGGCGGTGAACTGCACCTCCGCCTCCTGCCAGCGGCCCATGGCCCGCAGCGTTTCGCCGGTGTTGTTGTGGGCTGCCAGCATCAGGGCAGGATCGCTCTGATACAGCTCCTGCGCCTGCTGGTAATAGCGCAGGGTGCGCTCCTGATCCCCGGCCTCCCAGTAGATCTGACCGATGTCCTGCAGGGTGATCGCCTGGCTGCGCAGGTCGCCGGCCAGGCGGAAGATGCGGAAAGCCTGCAGCAGATCGGTCAGCGACTGGTGCGGCCGGCCCTGGATCCCTGCGATGGCGCCACGAGCGCGCATCAGGTCGCCATGCAGCTTGGTGCCATTCGCGTGCGCCTCGACGAGCGCCAGCCCCTGTCCGACCTGGACCTGCGCCTCGTCCAGCCGATTGAGCCCGATCAGCGCCTCCGCCCGCAACCACAGGGCGGTGGCCCGCGCCACGGCACCTGTCCGGCCGGCAAAGATGCCGTCCTGCAGCAATGCCCGGTCGACCTCCGCCAGCGCGGTCTGCGGGTCGGCCATCATCGCGTTCTTGGCCCCGGCGATCGCGCGGTCGAACGCGGCCTGTGCTTGTGCCTGTGCCTGTGCCTGGGTCGGTGCCTCGGCCGTCGGCGGAGCCGCGGCCGGCAGCAGCAGCAGTGCCGTGGCGGCGAGAACAAGGCGTGCAGGGTTCACTGCACGCCTTGTAAGGCGGGACGGTTAAGGCTTCGCAAAGCCGCCGCCCCGCCCCTGCAGTTCAGAAGCCCCAGCGCACATTGCCGCCGACGGTCCAGGCCGGCATGTCGGGATCGTGTTCGCGCAGTTCGGCACTGGTGAACAGGCTGGCCGATCCGCGACCATCCGCCATATCCGTGCCGTAGATCGCCTCCGCCAGCATGCGCCGGCCGCCCGGCACGCCGATGCCGACCTCCCGCGTGACAATGCCGATCTCGCCCGTCTCGCGGTCGATCACCGCACGTTCGCTGTAGCGCATGGTGCCCCGTTCCATCGTCAGCGGCTGCGCCAGCGACAGGCGCAGGCGGTCGGCCCCGCCGAGCACCGCCTGCTTGGCGACACCCAGCTGGAACGCACTGCTGACCGTATCGCCCACCTGCAGCGCGGCAGCACCGCGCGACGCACTGGTGGCGAGGGTGCCGCTGGCGAACAGGCTGAGCCCGCTGCCGACGGTGGCATCGCCAGCGATCGTCACGCCATTGCTGGCCGTACCGGCACCGAAATCGCCCCGGTCCAGCGACCGCACGCCCAGGAAGGCGCCCGCTTCCTGCAGCCGGGTGAAGGCAGCGGACAGGGACACCGCCCCGTCCGGTCGCCACGTCACCTTGGCCTGTGTCGCCACCGCACGATAATCGTCCAGCGTCTGCAACAGCGGCGCGTCGGCGGGATTGAAGAAGGCGCCGGCCATGTCCTGCTCGATCGGGCGATCCTGCCGGGTCACGCCCATCTGCAGCTCCAGCTTCGGTGCGACCCGCAGCGTGGTGGCGACATGCGCCCCGCCGCTGGCGAAGCCGAGCAGCGGGTTGGCGCCGCCGGTCTGCGGATTGAAGTCGCCCGTCATCTGCAGCCCGCCGGTGCCGCCCAGCAGGACCGCGCCATCGCCATGGCCGAAGCCGACGGAAAAGGCGTTGTCAGGCGCGGTGACCTCCACGCTGGCGCGCAGCATGGTTCGGTCCATGTGGCCGGCACCTGCCACTTGTTCGGTGCGCCCGCGCATCACCATGCTCCAGCCATCCGCCAGCGGCATTGCCGTGCCGGGCACCAGGTCGGTCAGCGCAGCGATGTGCCGGTTGCTGCCGCCACCGCCGATCCAGCCGATCATGCGGTGGTAGACGAAATCCTGGAAGGATCGGCCGCCCAGGCTGGCATTGAACAGCCGGTCGGACAGGGGGATCAGGAAGTCGCGCTCGGCACTGTCGATCTTCTCGAACGCGGTGAAATAGGCGTCCTGCGCCGACCAGCCGGCGGGCACGCCGCCGCGGCCAAGCGTCTTGGCCGACACCTCCGATACGGAGCCGTTCATCACACGATAATATTTCAGCTTGCCGAAATCGAGCGGCGCCTGCGACGCCTCGATATCCAGCAGACCATGGCCGTAGACCGCATCCACGCCCGGTGCGCCCAGATCCTGCGCGCTTTCCAGGATGATCTTGGCGGTATCGCGCGGATGGTTGCGCAGCCAGGGCCAGCGATCGTGCAACAGCGCGATGGCGCCCGACACCAGCGGCGCCGCGAAGGATGTGCCGGACATGCGGGTAACGCCGCCGGTACCGTCCGCCACCAGGATCAGCTCGCCGGGCGCCACCAGGAAGCGGTTCATCAGCAGCCCGCTTTCCTTCAGGTAGTCGGTTTTTTCGAAACTGCCCTTGGCATTCCATGCCGCGCGGTTCTTGCAGTCGCCGCCATCGGTGATGCAGGCAGTGCCCGGCGTGTTGGAGAAGGAGGAGATGGTGCCGCCCGGATCGACGGAGCCGACGACGAGGAAGGTGGAATCCAGCGCGCCGTTCATCTCGATATTGGCGGTCTGCGCGATCCCGTCATTGCCGGCGGCGATGACGTAGATCAGCCTGTCCTTGTGGCTGTCCACGGCGGAGGCGCGGAACACGCCGCGCCAGTCTGTCGGCAGGGTCTGCCCGCTGACGCCCAGCGACAGGTTGACGACAGAGGCGCCGGCGCGCGCCACCGCGGCGATGCCCGCCCGTACATCATCCCAGCCGGCGGTCATGCTGGCATCGAACGGATTGTAGGCGGCGATGCGCGCCTCGGGCGCGATGCCCATCACGCCGCGCCCGTCATGCGATGCCACCATCAGGCTGCCGACCGCGGTGCCGTGCGGATTGTCTACATCGGCGTAGCCGCCATCGAACACCACCTTGGACGCGACATCGCTGTCGGCGGCGGCGAAGAAGTCGACCAGCCCGATCGTGGTGTTGCGCCCGCCGCCCTGCACCTGCGTCAGCGCAGGACGCCAGTTGACCGCGTTCATCCAGTGATCGGTGTTGTCCATGCCGGAAAAGCCCAGCATCTCGTCATGCCAGTCCAGCATCATCAACTGGCGGTCGACCACGCTCAGCCGCCCCAGCGATGCCGGATCGGCTGGGTCGATGCCCCAGTCGGCGTAGAAGCGGTTGGCGAAGCCTTCCGCGAAGTCCTTGCCCGTGCGCTGCCGCACGGCGTCGCCCCAGATCGCCGCGCCATCATCCGCGATCGACTGCAATTGCGCAGCCAGCGGGCCGTAATCGCCGCTGGCGTCGCCCTGCATCCACAGGTGCAGCGTGTCGTCGATCCGGGGGATGTAACCCTCGCCGAATGCCCGGATGAACCCGGTCTGCGGGCTCAGCTCCCCACCTTCGGGGGTCAGGTTGCCCCAGAATGCCCGGATGAAACCCGTATAGGGATCGATGTCGCCACCAAACGCCCGGATGAAACCGGTGTGGGGAGAGACCTCGCCCTCGAAGGCGCGGATGAACCCGGTGAAGGGCTGCAGACTGCCGCCGAACGCGCGGATAAATCCGGTCTTCGGATCGATCCCGCCCCCGAATGCGCGAATGAACCCGGTCTGCGGATCGACCTCGCCCCCGAATGCCCGGATGAAGCCCGTCATCGGGACGGCGCGGTCGGCTTCGACCGGCTGCGCAGTGGCGGCGGCCGGCGTCAACATCTGTGCAGCCGCCGGGCTGCCCGCCAGCGGCATCACCGGCAGCGTGATCGCGGCCGCCGCCAGCAGGCGTCGCTTGGTCGAGTGTAAGTGCATCGTGCCCTCCCGTTGCGTGGCCGAGAATCGGCCGTCAGGCAGGCGCACGGTGGCAGAGGCGCGGTGTCGGCCAGGCAAAGGATCGGGGTTAAGATCCGGTTACCGCGCCCTTCGGGTGTTTGCCGCATGAACCAGCCGGACCGGCGGCGTGTCCACCGGCGCAGGCGCCGGTGCGGGGCGGGCAGGGGTGTCGCGCAGAAAGGCGAGGAGACCCGGCAGCGGCATGGGGCGGGCGATGTGATAGCCCTGCAGCGCATCGCAGCCCATGACGTGCAGCAGCGACTGGCACATGCCGTCCTCCACCCCTTCGGCGGTCACAGTCATGTCCATCGCATGGGCAAGGTCGATGGAAGCGCGCACGATCAGCGGATCGCGATTGCTGCTGGTCAGCTGGCTGATGAACATCTTGTCGATCTTCAACTCGCTGACCGGCAGCCGCTTCAGATAGGCGAGGCTGGACAGGCCGGAGCCGAAATCGTCGATCGCCACCGGCACGTCGGCGGCGGCAAGGGCCGTCAGCGTCTCGATCGCGGCCTGGGGATCCTCGATCACGCTGGTTTCCGTGATCTCGATCCCCAGCCGGCCTTGCGCGCTGGCGATCATGCCCATGACCTCCGCCATGAAACCCTGGTCGGACAGCAGCGGGCCCGACATGTTGACGAAGATGCACAAATCGTGCCCTGCCGCATGCAGCACCGCCTGGTCGCGCAGCACCTGTCGGATCACCCAGATGGTGATGTCGCGAATGGCGCCGGTGCGTTCGGCCAGCGTGATCATGCGGATGGTGGAGACCGGGCCCAGAGTGGGCGATTCCCATCGCAGCAGCGCCTCTGCCGAAAGATGGCGCCCGGTGCGGCAATCCAGCTTGGGCTGGTAGACGACGTGCAGTTCATCGGCGGCCAGCGCGGCGGGCAGGGCGCGCAGCAGGGCAAGATCGTCCAGCTGGACCGATGATGGCAGCCTTGTATCGATCTGCCGAATGCGCCCCCCGCCGCCGGCCGGCGCACCCTGGCCATCCCCCGACAATGCGGCCAGCACGGCATCGAACAGTTCGTCCGTGACCGCGGTCTGGTCCGCCGGAATGGGCGCGAAGGCGACGGTGCCGGTCAGCTGAAAGGCGACGCCCGCAATCTCCAGCCGGCGTTCCAGCAGGGCCAGGCAATGGCTCAGGTCGTGCCGGGCAGCCGCCACGTCGGCGGCGCGGAAGCTGAACTCGATGGAATTGTGCCCGATGCGCCCCACCGAACCGCCCTGCATCGCGGCCAGGATGCGGTCCGCCGCGCGCACCAGGATGCGGTTGGCGATCTCGAACCCCACCGTCTGCCGGGCCGGGATGAACCGCTCGAACGCGACCACCGCGAAGAAGCGCGCGCGCCGGTCGGCATCATGTTTGATCGGCGGGGCCGGGTGGCTGGTCATGCGGGCGACACTGCGCCCGACAGGTAAAGGAGGCGTTGACGAAGGTACGGGCAGCTTTGCGGGCCTGGCCGACGCCGCTATGCGCCGGGGCATGCTGGCGATCCTGTTCATCATCCTGCCGATCTTCGGTCTGATCCTGGCCGGATGGGCGTTGCGGCGGGCGGGTGTGTTCAGCGCGCAGACCACGGCCGAGCTGAACCGTTTTGTCATCTGGCTGGCGCTGCCTGCGCTGATGTTCGACATCGTGGCCGGCGCGCGCTGGGCGGAGATCTGGCGGCCGGACTTCATTGCGGCGTTCGGTGGCGGGGTGGCGGTGATCTTCACCGGCACGGTGCTGGCCGCGCGGGCGCTGCGCCGGCCGCTGGCCGATGCGGCGGTAGACGGGCTGAATGCGGGCTATGCCAACACCGCCTATGTCGGCTTCCCGCTGGCTGCCGCGGCGCTGGAGCCGGGTTCGCGCACGGGCGTGCTGATCGCCTGCATCCTGACCATCACCATCCTGTTCGCGATCGGGCTGATCCTGGCGGAGCTGGGGCAGCAGCAACGTGGCGCCGGCGGCGGGCTGGGCCGGATCGCGCTGCGCGTGGGCGGGCGGCTGCTGCGCAATCCGCTGGTGGTGGCGCCGGCGGTGGGTGGAATGGTGCTGGCCAGCGGGCTGGGCCTGCCGGCGCCGTTGCACAACTTCGCCACGCTGCTGGGCAATGCCGCATCCCCTTGCGCGCTGGTGGCGCTGGGCCTGTTCCTGGGGGAGAAGCGCGGCGGCGGGGCACGGCACATGCCGGCGGTGGCCGTGCTGACGGGGCTCAAGCTGGTGGGGCAGCCGCTCGTCACCTGGATCCTGGCAGTGCATGTCTTCGCGCTGGATGCCGCCTCCACCACCCTGGCGGTGCTGATCGCCGCCCTGCCGACCGGCACCGGGCCGTGGATGGTCAGCGCGATCTACGCCCGCGATGCGGAGGTGACGGCGCGCGTGCTGCTGGCCAGCACGGTGGGATCGGTGCTGACGCTGACGCTCCTGCTGAGCTGGCTGTGACGGTCAGCCGCCGGCGCCGGACATCAGCATGGAGATGCCGAAGCCGATCGCCGCGATGCTGCCGGCAAAGGCGATCAGCATCAGCAAGCCGTCCCGCACCAGCATGGCCAGGCCGAAGGCGGCGATCGCGGCCATGGGCGCGGTGGTGGCCAGCGGGATCAGCTCCAGCGGCGGGATGGTGAAGGTCAGGCCGATGATCGCCAGCGCGGCCAGCCGCTGGAACCAGGGGCTGGTCAGCGCTGGCAGGCGGCCGTGGAACCAGCGGTCCAGCCAGCCGGCCAATCCGTCCAGCTTGTCGGCCGCCTTCTTCACCTTTTCCGCCTTGGCCCCGCGATGGGTGATGAAGCCGGGCAGCCACAGGTTCTTGCGCCCGAACAGCAATTGTACCGCCGTGATCAGGATCATCACCGCCAGCAGAGTGGGCAAGGTGGGGATGGAGCCGATCGGGCTGATGTCGATCAGCGCGGGGATCAGCAGGAACGGTCCGAAGCTGCGCTGCCCCATGGCCTGCACCACATCGCCGATGGTGACGCGGTCCTGCCGGCCGGCCAGGTCGCGCAGGCGGTCGAGGATGTCGCACACATTGTGGACCTCTCCGCCGCCATCCTGCTGTTTGTTGTCAGCCATACGCGCTTGAAATGGACGGGACGGGCGAAGGTTTCAGCAGCAGCGCCCGCCACCCTTGGCGCCATAGCGGGCCTGCTGCCGGTCGCGGAAGAACGCCAGGCGGTCCATCACCGGCGCGCCCGGGTGGCGCTGCGCCATGTGCTGCAGATAGGTGCCGTAATCGGGCAGGCCGACCATCGCCCGCGCGATGCGGGCGCAGCGATGCCACAGCCGGATCATGCCGCGGCCCCTTCGGCGGCGAGGGCGCGGTCCTCCCGCGTGATGCCGGTGGATGCGCCGCCGATCTCCCGCACCGTGGGCACGGGTGAACGGCGCGCTGCCAGCACGGTGCGGAGCGTGAAGCCGCCCAGCGCCAGCACGATCAGCAGGAAGATCGCCACCAGCGCGGCATCGATCCGGTCGTTGAACACGATGGCACGCATCGCCTCCATGTCCCGCGCCGGGGCCAGCACCTCGCCCCGCCCGATCGCGTCGGAAAAGCGCGTCGCATGCGCCAGGAAGCCGACCGCCGGATCGGCACTGAACAGCTTCAGCCACCCGGCCGACAGGGTGCAGATCAGCAGCCAGACGGTCGGCACCACCGTGACCCAGGCGAAGCGGTCGCGCTTCATCCGGAACAGCACGGCCGTGCCCAGCATCAGCGCAATGGCGGCCAGCATCTGGTTCGATATGCCGAAGATCGGCCACAGCGTGTTTACCCCGCCCAGCGGATCGGTGACGCCCTGATACAGGAAGAACCCCCAGGCACCGACGCACAGCGCCGTGCACAGCAGCCCGGCCAGTTGCGCCCGCCCTTCGATGAAGCGGGGGGCGGCCAGGCCGATCAGGTCCTGCAGCATGAAGCGGCCGGCGCGGGTGCCGGCATCCACCGCGGTCAGGATGAACAGCGCCTCGAACAGTATGGCGAAATGGTACCAGAACGCCTTCATCCCCGGCCCGCCGGCGATGTGGGCGAAGATCTCCGCCATGGCGACCGCCAGCGTGGGCGCGCCGCCCGTGCGGCTGATGATCGTCGACTCCCCCACATCGCGCGCGACATTGGCGATCGTCTCGGCCGCAATGGGGTAGCCCATTGCGGTCACCGCCGCGCTGGCGCTGGCGGCATCGGTACCGATCAGCGCGGCCGGGCTGTTCATGGTGAAGTAGATGCCCGGATCCAGGATGCAGGCCCCGACCAGCGCCATGATCGCCACGAACGCCTCGGCCAGCATCGCGCCATAGCCGATCAGCGGGGCATCGGCCTCCGTCGCGATCAGCTTGGGCGTGGTGCCGCTGGCGATCAGCGCATGGAATCCGCTGACCGCGCCGCAGGCGATGGTGATGAACAGGAACGGGAACAGCGCGCCCGACCAGACCGGCCCGCCTCCGCCAATGAACTGCGTCAGCGGCGGCATGCGCAGCGGCGGCGCCATGATCACGATGCCGATCGCCAGCGCCACGATCGCGCCGATCTTCAGGAAGGTGGACAGGTAGTCGCGCGGCGCCAGCAGCAGCCAGACCGGCAGGACGGAGGCGATCGCGCCATAGGTGATCAGGATGAAGCACAGCGCCTGCGGCGTGAAGGTGAAGGCCGGGCCCCAGACGGGCGATGCGGCGATCTGCTCGCCATAGACGATCGCGGCCAGCAGTCCGACCAGGCCGACCAGCGACACTTCGCCGATCCGCCCCGGCCTGATCCAGCGGGTATAGACGCCCATGAAGATCGCCAGCGGTACGGTTGCCGCCACCGTGAACAGCCCCCACGGGCTCTCCGCCAGCGCGCGCACCACGATCAGCGCCAGCACCGCCAGGATGATGACCATGATCATGAAGGCACCCATCAGCGCGATGGTGCCGGCGGCCTGCCCCATCTCCATCCGCACCAGTTCGCCCAGCGATCGCCCGTCGCGGCGCATGGACAGGAACAGCACGATGAAATCCTGCACCGCGCCCGCGAAGATCACCCCGAAGATGATCCACAGCGTGCCCGGCAGGTAGCCCATCTGCGCCGCCAGCACCGGCCCGACCAGCGGCCCGGCCCCGGCAATGGCGGCAAAGTGGTGGCCGAACAGCACGGTGCGGTCCGTCGCCACATAATCCAACCCGTCCGCCCGGCGCACCGCGGGGGTCGGCCGGGCGGCGTCCAGCCCCATGACATGGCGGGCGATGAACAGGGCATAGTAGCGGTAGGCGACCAGGAAACAGCCGAGCGCGGCGGTGACCACCCACAGGGCGTTCACCGGCTCCCCGCGGGACAGCGCCACATGCGCCAGCGCGGCGAGGCCGCCGGTGCCGATCGCGATCCAGGGCAGGTGGCGCAGCATATCGACTCTCCCGTGCAGCTCCTGCCGGCCATGTTGCAGATGACCGGAAGGCGGCCAACCGCAAAAAACCGATCCGATCCGGGCCATTGTCGCGGCCTGAGCGTTGAACGGGTCTGCAGAAAGGGTCCTGTTTGCCAGCCTATCTCCACGCCATCGGCACCGCGGTGCCCGCGCATGATGTCCACGCCACCTTCATTGGCTGGGCGCGCCAGCAGCTGGATGGCCGGCGGGAGGCGGCAGTGTTCGACCGGATGGCGGGGCGTGCAGGCATCGACCATCGCTGGTCGGTGCTGCCGATATCCTCGTTCCAGGATGACGGGGGCTTCTACCGCAGCGTCGAATGGCCGGGTACCGCCACGCGGATGCAGGTCTATGCGCAGGCCGCACCTGACCTCGCCTGCGCCGCGATCGCGCAGCTGGGCGAGCAGGTGGCGCTGGAGGGCATCACCCATCTGGTGCTGGCCAGCTGCACGGGCTTCGTCGCGCCCGGCATCGACCAGATAATCGCCCGCCGGCTGGGCCTGTCACCCACGGTGGAGCGGCTGCTGGTCGGCTTCATGGGCTGCTACGCCGCGATCGCCGCGCTGCGCTCCGCCCGGCACATCGCGCAGTCCGAACCGGATGCGCGCGTGCTGGTGGTGACGGTGGAGCTCTGCACGCTGCACCTGCAACAGACCGCGGAGCTGGAGCCGATGCTGGCCATGCTGCAGTTCGGCGATGGTGCCGCGGCGGCGCTGGTGACGGCGGAACCCGGCGGTCTGCTGCTGGATCGCCCGTTCTCCTCCACGCTGGAGGAAAGCCACGAACTGATCCGCTGGGACATCACCGATACCGGCTTCGCCATGCATCTTTCCGGCGAAGTGCCCGGCCGCATAGCCCTTGCCATGGCGGAGCCGGCCTTTGCCGCCGCGCTCGGCTGCCATCCGGCGGAGGTGGACAGCTGGGCGGTGCATGCCGGGGGCCGTTCCATCCTGGATGCGGTGGAGCGCTCGCTGGAGCTGGCGCCCGACGCCCTGGACCATTCGCGCGCGGTGCTGACGGACAATGGCAACATGTCCTCCGCCACGCTGATGTTCGTGCTGGCGCGCCTGCTGGCCGGGCCCCCGGTAGAGATGGGCGTGGCGCTGGCCTTCGGTCCCGGTCTTGCCGCCGAAGGGCTGACCTTTCGGGGCGCATGATGGACCTCGCCCGGCGATCGCGTGCCCCTGAGCTGATGGATGCGGACGACCTGCCGGCCGAAACCTATGTCGCAATCATGCGCGATCTGGCGCGCGTCAATGCGGTGACGCTGGCGCCGCGGCCCACCCTGCGCTTCCTGGACCGGGTGGCGCAGCGGCGCAGCGCCCTGCGCATCCTGGATGTGGGCTTCGGCGATGGCGACATGCTGCGCCGGATCGAGCGCTGGGCCACGCGGCGGGGCATCACCGTGGCGCTGACCGGCGTGGACCTCAATCCACGCAGCGAGCAGGCCGCGCGGGCGCATACGCCGGCGGAGTCCAGCATCTGCTGGGTGACCGGGGACTATGCCGATCTGGCGGGGCAGGGCTGGGACGTGATCCTGTCCAGCCTGGTGGCTCATCACATGAATGATGACGAGCTTGTCGCCTTCCTGCGCTTTATGGAGCGGGAGGCCGCGGCCGGGTGGTTCGTGAACGACCTGCTGCGGCATCGGTTTGCCCATGCCGGCTATCCGCTGCTGGCGCGCCTCGCCCGCTGGCACCCGATCGTGCGGCACGACGGCACGCTGTCCATCGCCCGCTCCTTTCGCCCGGCCGAATGGTTGCCGCTGCTGGCTGCGGCCGGTGTTGCCCAGGCGCAGGTGCGCCGCGAATTTCCGTTCCGGCTATGCGTCGAACGCCTGCGCTGATCGTCGGCGGCGGCCCGGCGGGGGCGGCGCTGGCGCTGCGACTGGCGCAGGCGGGGCGGGCGCATCTGCTGGTGGAACGCAGCCGGGAGACCGGCGATGCGCTGTGCGGCGGGTTCCTCAGCTGGCGGACGCTCGCCATGCTGGACCGGCTGGGCATCGCGGCCGAGGCGCTGAACCCGGTGGCGGTGACCGAGGTGCGCGTGTTCGCCGGCGACCGGCAGGCCCGCGCCGCGCTGCCTCGGCCGGCGCTGGCCGTTTCGCGTCGGCATCTCGACACGCTGCTGATGCAGGCGGCGGTGGCTGCCGGAGCGGCCGTGGAGCGCGGCGTGACCGTGCGCGCGATCGACGGACTGACCGCACGGCTGGGCGATGGGGCGGAGATTGCCGGGGAGGCGCTGTTCCTGGCCAGCGGCAAGCATGATGTGCGCGGGCTGGCACGGCCGGCACAGGCGCGCGGCGCGGACCCGACGATCGGCCTGCGCGTGCGGCTGCAGCCGTCGCCCGCGCTGCAATCATGTGTTGGCCCCAGCGTGGAACTGCACCTGTTCGATCGCGGCTATGCCGGGCTGGTGCTGCAGGAGGATGGCGGCGGCAATCTGTGCCTGGCGATTCACCGCTCCCGCCTGACCGAAGCGGGCGGGCCGGAGGCGCTGCTGCACGCCTGGGCCGCCGAAAGCGCGCCGTTGGCGGAGCGGCTGGCGCACTGGACGGGGGAGGCGCCCGATGCCGTGGCGAATGTGCCCTATGGCTGGCGGGCCACGGAGACGGAGCCGGGCCTGTTCCGGCTGGGCGATCAGGCGGCGGTCATTCCGTCGCTGGCGGGCGAGGGCATGGCCATCGCCGTCGCCAGCGCCGGCGCGGCGGCGGGAGCCTATCTGGCGGGCGGTCCGGGTGCGGCGCAGGCCTATCAGCGGCGCTTCGCCAGACAGGCGCGCAGGCCGGTCGGGGTGGCGCGTCTCGTCTGGCAGATGGCGGAACGGCCGGGCGCGGCGCGGCTGGGTGTCGGGATCGCGCAGGCGGTGCCGGGATTGCTGCCCCTGCTGGCGCGCCTGACGCGGATCTGAGCGGGGACCGGCAGAGCCGGTATCTTCACAATGGGGGCTGGTGCGGCCAAGAAGACTCGAACTTCCACGGGCTTTCGCCCACAACGACCTCAACGTTGCGCGTCTACCAATTCCGCCATGGCCGCAAGCCGTGGCACAGGCGCATGGCGCGCCCGGCCGGGTAGGAGCGCGCCCCTAGCAAAAGGGCAGGGCGCCTGCAAGCGATGTGACGGCCGCGAAGGCTAGACCGGCTTCCAGCCGATTTCCGCCACCCGGGCGGATCGCGGCACATCGGTCACCGCCTCGCGCACGGTGATGCTTTCGCCGGGGGCCAGGCGCTTCTTGGGCGGGGCGACTTCCCAGCTGTAGACGATCCGGTCCCGCGCATCGCGCAGCACGATCAGGATGGGCGGCACGTCCGTGCTGCTGCCGGTGCCGTTGGTGATGGTGCCCCGGGCGCCGAAATATTCCGTGCCGTCGGGCAATTGCTGCCATTCCTGCCGGTCGGCGGGAAAATCCAGCACCAGGCCGGGTCGCCCGGCATCAAAGGTCGCGCGCGGGATCGGCGACCATTCGGGCGGCCCCCACCAGCTGACCGCGGCGGCACTGGCGCCGGCCAGCACGGCGAAGATCAACGCCGCCCAGATGCCAAGTCGACGCTGCCCCGCGCGGTCGCGCGGGCGAGCGGGCGGCGCCTCTGCCTCTACGGCGACCGGCTCGGCCGCGTCCTCCGGCATCGCCTCGGGCGGCGTGTCCTCGGCAGCGGCGATGTTAGGTTCCTCGTCCGGCTCGTCCGTCGGGGGCGGCTGGAACCAGCTTTCGCCGCATTTGGCGCAGCGCACGGTGCGTCCGGCCGGCGGTATCGCCGTTTCCGACACCTGATAGCGCGTGGCGCAGGCGGGGCACTCGATCATCATGGTGCTGCTGCCGTAGGGCGGTGAGGCGGCGGCAACAAGCGGCGGGAACACCGCTGGACCCGCAGCCGCCCTTTTTTCCCCAGCGATCCGCCGTTATAGCCGCCGCAGCCATGTCATGCCGCCACATAAACTCGCCCATGCCGTTCCGGATCGTCCGGTGATCCGCCGGCTGCTGTCGCTGGCAGTGCTGCTGTGGCTGCTCGGCTTCCTGTGGTTCGCCGTGGCGCTGCCGCAGCCGGCGCCGGCGGGGCAGACCGATGCCATCGTGGTGCCCACCGGCAGCGGCGGCCGCATCCAGCGCGGACTGGCCCTGCTGCGCGAAGGCGCTGCGCCCCACCTGCTGGTCAGCGGGGTGGCGGAGGAGGTGCGCCCGGCCGAGTTCGCGGAGGAATATGACGTGCCCGCGGCCACCATGCGCTGCTGCGTCACGCTGGGGTTCGCCGCCCTGGATACGCGTGGCAACGCCCTGGAAACGGCCCAATGGGTAGAGGAGCAGAAGGTCCGCTCGCTGCGGCTGGTGACGACGGACTGGCACATGCGCCGCGCCGCGCTGGAACTGGGCGCCACGCTGGCGCCTGGGGTGACGGTTGTGCGCGATGCGGTCCGGTCCGAACCGTCGCTGTTCACGCTGTTCCTGGAATATCACAAGCTGCTGGCCGCCTGGGTCGTGACGCAGGCGCAGGGCTGAGCCGATGAACCTGCTGCGCTCCATCGCCTTCTACGTGGGATTCTACGCCGCCACGGTCTGGCTGGTCAGCCATTCCCTAATTGCCGCGCGATGGGCGCCGCACCGGCTGGACCCGGTGGTGCGCCGGTGGGCGCGGTCACACCGCTGGTGCCTGCGCCACCTCGCCGGCATCCAGGTGCGGGAGGAAGGGCTGCAGGCCGATCACCCGGTGATCTACGCCCTGCGGCATGAATCCTTCTTCGAGGCGATCGACCTGCCCGGGCTGCTGAAGCGGCCGGCGGTCTTCGCCAAGCGTGAACTGTTCGACCTGCCGGGCTGGGGCCGGGTGGCGAGCGCCTATGGCCTGGTGCCGGTCTATCGCGATGCCGGAGCCAGCAGCCTGCGCGACATGCTGGCACAGGCGAAGCGGCGGGTAAAGGATGGGCGGCCGCTGGCGATCTTTCCCGAAGGCACGCGCACGCCGCACGGGGTGATTGCGCCGCTGCGACCCGGCTTCGTCGGCATCTACAAGGTGACCGGCCTCGCCATCATCCCCGTCGCGGTGAATAGCGGTCCGCTCTACCGCCGCTGGATTAAGCGGCCGGGCACCATCACCATCCGCTTCGGCGAACCGATCCCGCCCGGCCTGCCTCGGGACGAGGTCGAGGCGCGGGTGCTGGCGGCGATCAATGTGCTGAACGAAGTGCCGGCAAGCTGAACAGCCAATCGGCTATTGCGAGCCATTACCAAATTGCGTAGGGCCATGCGGATCGGCGGCGGAAAAGCTGTCGCAAGGGGTCCTGCATGTCACCACCGTCCACCTCCGCACTCGCGCTCGCCCTGCCAGTGGCGGCACTGCTGGCCGTTGCCGGGATCGTGGCGCTGCGGCTTGGCTGGGGGGCGCGGCAGCGCACATTGTCCGTCGCGGGCTGGGCCATGCTGGCCGGTGCGGTCTGGGCCGGGGCTGCGGCCGGCGGCGCATGGGGCGTCACGGTGGCGAGCCTGTGGGCGATGGGCACCGCGCTGGGGCTGATCGGCTGGGCCGCATGGCAGGCGCCGGCACCGGTCACCGCCCGCAGCGGCCGCGCGCCGCGCGCCGTCGTACCGCCGGCCCGGGCTCCGCTGCAGATCGGCAGCCGGCTGGCGACCTTTGCCATTGTGGCGATCGGCGGTCTGGCGGCGTCGATGGCGCTGGCACTCGCCGCGCACTGGCTGACCTCCCGCGGCGGCGCGGGGGAGGCCAATGCCAATGTGATGCTCCTGTTCACCCTGCCGGTCGCCTGGGCGGTGCTGGCCCACCTGCTGATGACCGCGTCCCGCCGCACCCAGGGTGTGACCATCGCCGCCTGCCTCGTCACCGCCGTGCCGGCGCTGCTGTAAGGGCCATGGCGACCGCAACCCCTTCCTCGCCCCTGCGCACGGCACTGTCCGCCCATTCGGCCGTGGGGCTGATCGTCGGGGCGCTGCTGTACATCGTCTGCGTCACCGGCACGCTGGTCGTGTTCTATCCGGAGATGCAGCGGCTGGAGCAGTTGAACGCCCCCGAGATGGCGACCATCGCGCCCGCCGCCGTGCAGCGGGGGGTGGCCGAGGTGCTGGCGCGGGAGCAGGCGGAGGGAGTGGCGCCGACGACGCACATGTATGTCCACCTGCCCGTGCCCGACCTGCCGCGGGCCACCATCACCACCGACACGCAGGCCTTCCACCTGGCGGCCGATGGCCGGGTCGCCATGCCGGAACAGATCGGCTGGTCCGACTGGGCGGTGAAGCTGCATTACGGACTCAGCCTACCGGGCCTGTGGGGCTTCGTGCTGGTGGGGGTGCTGGGCGTGATGATGCTGTCGCTGTCGCTGTCGGGCGTGCTGGCGCTGCCGCGCATCCTGCGCGATGCTTTCCGCCTGAAGGCGCGCAGCCCCGGCGGCGTGGCGCTGGCGGACTGGCACAACCGGCTGGGCACCTGGACGCTGCCTTTCGCCGTCGCCATCGCCTTCACCGGCGCGGCGATCGGCGTGGGATCGCTGGGCACCTTCACCCTGGCGCAAACGGAATATGATGGGGACGTGCTGGCGGTCTATGCCCCGATCTTCGGCGGGGAGGAGCCCGGCGATCCGCGTGATCTTGCCGTGCCGGACGTCGCCGCGGCGCTGCGCCACATGCAGGCCCGCCACCCGGAGGTCACGCTGACCTACGCCATCCTGCACGATCCGCTGCAGGCCGGGCAGCATATCCAGATCGCCGCCGCGCATGACAGGCGGCTGATCTTCGGCGAGTATTACGACTTCGATGCGCGCGGCACCTTCCGGGGTACGGCCGGGCTGGCGGATGGTGCGGCCGGGCAGCAGGCGGCCGCATCCATCTACAATCTGCATTTCGGCAATTTCGGCGGACTGGCGGTGAAGATGGCCTACTTCGTCGGTGGGCTGGCGGTCAGCGTGATCGCCGCGACCGGCACCTTCATCTGGCTGGGCAAGCGGCGCCGGCGCGGCATGCGTGAGCCCCGTCTTCATGCCGCATGGCATGGGGTGGTGTGGGGCACCCCGGCGATGCTGGCGTTGACCTTTGCCGCCCGGGCGGCGGGCGGCAATGATGCGCCGTTCGATCTGATCTTCTGGGGCGGGCTGCTGCTGTGCGTGGGCGGGGCCGCGATGCGTGCAGGGCGCGAACAGGGCCGCGCCGCCTCGCTGCCCGAAGCGGGCGTGCCGGCGACCTAGTCCTTGCGCGTGCCGTGATCGCCGCGTCCGAAGTCCGGCCGGGCATCGTCCTGCCCGAAGGCCACGATGGAGCGGCGGATCGAGCGGGTGCGGCTGAACAGGTCGAACATGGTCGGCCCGTCACCGGCGCGGATCGCTTCGCGCATCATGCCCAGATCGGTCAGGAACCGGTCCAGCATTTCCAGCACCGCGTCCCGGTTGTTCAGGAACACGTCGCGCCACATGGTCGGATCGGACGCGGCGATGCGGGTGAAATCGCGGAAGCCGCCGGCAGAGAACTTGATGACTTCGCTGCGGGTCACCTGCTCCAGGTCGGAGGCGGTGCCCACGATGGTGTAGGCGATCAGATGCGGGATATGGCTGGTGACGGCCAGCACCATGTCATGATGCGCGGCGTCCATGCATTCGACCATGGCGCCGAGATCTTCCCACAGGCTGACCACCGCCGCCACCTTGTCGGCCGGGGCGTCGGCCGGCGGAGTGATGATGCACCAGCGCTGCCGGAACAGGGTGGCAAAGCCTGCCTCCGGCCCGCTGTTCTCCGTGCCGGCGACCGGATGCGCCGGGATGATGCAGCGGCCGGGCAGCGCAGCCTGCAGCGCCTGCGTGACCGCGACCTTGGACCCGCCCACATCGCTGATCACGACATCGGCGCGCAGGCCCGGCGCCATGTCGCGCGCGGCGGCGCCCATCGCGCCGACGGGCACGCACAGGATTACCAGATCGGCCCCTGCCACCGCGTCTGCCGCACTGTCATGCATCTGCTGCACCAGCCCCAGCTCGCCGGCGCGGCGGCGCACATCGGGGTCGCCGTCATAGCCGCTGGTCAGGACATCGGGCAGGTGCCGCTGGATGGCCAGGCCGACCGATCCGCCGATCAGCCCCAGGCCGATCACCGCCACATGCGAAAAGCTCATCGAGCGGCTTCCGCCATCTGGCGCAGGCCGTCGGCGATGGCGGCCATGTCGGCCGCGCTGCCGATCGTGATGCGCAGCGCATCGGGCAGGCCCTGCCCCGGCAGGTGCCGCACGGCGTAGCCGCGCTCCGCCAGGCCGGCCAGGGCAGCGGCGGTCGTGAGCGCGCCGGTGAAGCGCACCAGCACGAAATTGGCCTCGCTCGGCACGGCCAGCAGGCCGTGATTGCCCAGCGCGCCGATCGCCGCCACGAACCGCGACCGCTCCGCCCGGTTATGTTCGCGCGAATGGCGTACGAAATCCTGGTCGGCCAGCGCGGCGACCGCCGCCGCCTGTCCCGTGCCGGTCACGTTGAACGGCCCACGGATGCGGTTCAGTGCGTCGACCAGCGCCGGCGCACCGGTCGCCCAGCCGATCCGCTCCCCCGCCAGGCCGTAGATCTTGGAAAAGGTGCGCGTGACCAGGACGTTGGCGTGTGTCGCGGCCAGCGCCAGCGCACCATCGTCGTCAGCGGGCGAGAGATATTCGGCATAGGCCTGGTCCAGCACCAGCAGGATGTCGGGGCGCAAGGCCGCATGCAGCCGCGCAATCTCTCCGCCGGGCAGGAAGGTGCCGGTGGGATTGTTCGGGTTGGCCACGAAGATCACCCGCGTGGCCGGCGTCACGCAGGCGAGCAGCGCATCGACATCGGTGCCGAAATCGCGATCGGGCGCGACCACCACCTCGGCCCCGCAGCGGCGGCCGGCAATCTCGTACACCGCGAAACCATAACGGACATGCACCACCTCGTCCCCCGGCCCAGCAAAGGCCTGTGCGGCAAGGTTCAGCAGCTCGTCGGAGCCAGTGCCGCAGACGATCCGCGCCGGGTCGATCCCGTGCAGGGCGCCGATGGCGGTGCGCAGCTGCACCGAGTCGGGATCGGGATAGCGGTCGGGCGCCTTGCCCGTGGCACGCGCCACCAGCGCGGCCGGGCTGGTGCCAAGCGGGTTCTCGTTGGCGGACAGCTTGATCAGCTCGCGCCCGTCCGCGCCCGTGCTGCGGCCGGGGACATAGGCATGGATGGCCGCGATCCACGGCTTCATCTGCGGGGCGGGTGCGGGCGGGGAGGTCTGGTCGGTCACGGCCCCGGCGCATAGTGCCTGTGCGCACCAATTGACAGCCCGCCTGCCAGCGCCCAAGTCCGCCGCCCTATGGCGACCGCACGCCCCCTGCCCACGACCAGCCTGCAGCTGCCCGATCCCCTGCCGCTCGACAGCGGGCAGGTGCTGGACGGCGTCACGATCGCATACGAAACCTATGGCGCGCTGGCGCCCGACTGCCGCAACGCCATCCTGGTGCCGCATGCGCTGACCGGCGACCAGCATCTCGCCAGCCCGCACCCGATCACCGGCAAGCCCGGCTGGTGGGTGCGCATGGTGGGTCCGGGCAAGCCGATCGACACGGACCGGTTCTTCGTGATCTGCGCCAATGTGATCGGCAGCTGCATGGGATCGAGCGGTCCGGCCGCGACCCATGCCGATGGCCGGCCCTTCGCCATGCGCTTCCCCGTGATCACCATTCGCGACATGGTGCGCGCCAATGTGGCGTTGCTGGATGTGTTGGGGATCGATCGGCTGCACGCGGTGGTCGGCGGGTCGATGGGCGGGATGCAGGCGCTGAGCCTGGCGGCCAATTTCCCGGACCGGGCCGACAGGGTGCTGGCAATCGCTACCACCGCGCGCCATTCGGCGCAGAACATTGCCTTTCACGAGGTCGGCCGGCAGGCGATCATGGCCGATCCGGACTGGCAGGGCGGCAATTATTACGGCACCGGCCGCTCGCCCGACAAGGGGCTGTCGGTCGCGCGCATGGCGGCGCACATCACCTACCTTTCGGAAGCAGGCCTCACCGGCAAGTTCGGCCGCCGGTTCCAGGAACGGCCCGACGGCACAGCGGGCGGGCGGTCCTTCGGCTTCGACGCCGACTTCCAGGTGGAAAGCTACCTCCGCTACCAGGGGTTGGCCTTCACCGACCGGTTCGATGCCAATTCCTACCTCTACATCACCCGCGCGATGGATTATTTCGATCTGGCGGAGGAGCATGGCGGGCGGCTGGCCGATGCCTTCGCCGGCACGCCCGCACGGTTCTGCGTGGTCAGCTTCGACACGGACTGGCTGTACCCGACCAGCGAATCGCGCAGCCTGGTGCAGGCGCTGAACGCCGCCGCCGCGCCGGTCAGCTTCGTGGAACTGAGCGCGCCCCATGGCCATGACAGCTTCCTGCTGGACGTGCCCGCGCTGGACCGCGTGGTGAAGGGGTTCCTGGAATGAGCGTGCTGCCTGATGGGTACGAACTGGTGGGCGATCAGGCGCGGATCGACCCGGTGGCGGCGCATGCCTGTCTGTCGCGCAGCTACTGGTCGCCCGGCATCGCGCCGGAGGTGGTGGCGAAGGGGATCGCCAACAGCCTGTGCGTGGCGGTGTTCTTCCAAGGCGCGCAGGTCGCGCTGGCGCGGGTGGTCAGCGATTATACCACGATGGCCTATCTGGCGGACGTCTATGTGCTGGAGGAGCATCGGGGGCGCGGCCTGAGCCATGCCATGCTGGACTGGCTGCACGCGCACCCTGATCTGCAGGGCCTGCGCCGCTGGATCCTGTTTACCGCCGATGCCCACGAACTGTATGCCGCGCATGGCTGGACGCCGCATCCGCACCCTGAGCGGCTGATGGTGCGGGTCGATCCGGGGGCCTTTGCATGACCCTGCGGCCCGATCTCGCCGTCATCGCCCGGCATGTCGCGCCGCGCACCCGCGTGCTGGATGTCGGCTGCGGCGAAGGCGAGCTGATGGCGGAGCTGCAGGCCAGCCGGCAGGTGGATGCCCGCGGGCTGGAGATCGATCCGGTCGCGGTGGAACGCTGCGTGGCGCGTGGCCTGTCCGCGGTGCAGGGCAATGCCGATCGTGACCTGGCGGATTACCCGGACAAGGCGTTCGACTACGCCATCCTCTCCCAGACGCTGCAGATCGCCCGCCGGCCCGACCTGCTGCTGGACGAGCTGCTGCGCATCGGCACCAGCACCTTCGTCAGCTTCCCCAACTTCGCCCACTGGCGCAACCGGCTGGCGCTGCTGTGGCGCGGGCGCATGCCGGTGACGCGGCATCTGCCGGTGACCTGGTACGAGACGGAGAACATCCATCACCTGACGGTGCGCGACTTCGACGAATTGCTGCTGCAGCTGCAGGTGACGACCGAACGGCGCTGGTTCTTCGCCAATGACCGGGAGATCGCCCCGGCCGGCGCCAACTGGCGCGCGGAATATGCGGTGTACCTGCTGCGGCGCTGAGCTCAGGCGGGCAGCAGCGATCCTTCCACCACCTGCAGCACGCTGTCCGGCCGGGCCAGGCTCCACAGGCTGAGACCGGCGGTATGGGCGCGATCGACTGCCAGGCTGGTGGGCAGGGAGATCGTCACCAGCGTGGTGGCACCGGCGCGGACCGCCTTCTCGACAATCTCGTAGGAGCAGCGCGCGGTCGAGAGCACGAAGCCTGCACTCGCCGGGTGGCCGCCATTCGC
Organism: Croceibacterium ferulae; assembly: GCF_003660445.1. Classification (GTDB taxonomy): domain Bacteria; phylum Pseudomonadota; class Alphaproteobacteria; order Sphingomonadales; family Sphingomonadaceae; genus Croceibacterium; species Croceibacterium ferulae. The sequence goes on from NZ_QZVQ01000009.1 coordinate 93,892, forward strand.
CAATGCACCGACCAGCTTGTCCAGCGCATTGTGCCGGCCGACATCCTCCCGAACCGTCAGGACGGCGCCGGCGGTGTCGCACAGCGCGGCGGCATGCGCGGCCCCGGTCGCGCGGCTCAACGGCTGGTGATCGCGCAGGGCGGCAAGGGCCGCAAAGATGGCGGCAGGCGTGATCGCGGCGTGCGGTGCGACGGGCGGCAGGGGGCGGGCGACCGCCTCCAGATTCTCGATCCCGCACAATCCGCAGGAGCTTTCCGCCACCCGCGCCCGCACCCGGTCGGTCAGCTGCGCCACGCCCAGCCCCGCCAGCTGTGCGCGCACGATCCAGCCGGCGGGCACCTCGGCCACGGCCAGGCCGGTCAAGTCGGACGGGCTGCCGGCCAGCCCTTCGGTCAGCGCAAAGCCCAGCGCGAAGTCCGGCAGGTCGGCCGGGGTTGCCATCATCACGGCGTAGGACAGGCCGTTGAACTCCAGCGCGACGGGCGCCTCGGGCACCCAGGCGCGCTCCCGCGGCGCGCTGGTACCGTCGGCGCGGTGTTCAGCCGCCACCCCGCTGCTCCAGCTTCGACAGATCGGCGGGCGTGTTGATGTTGGCGGGGGAGGTCGGCAGCGCCACGGCGCGCGCGCCACAGGCTTGCGCAAAGGCCATCATCGCATGGCTGCCCGCGCCGGCCAGGATTGCCTCCAGCAGCGCCGCATCCGCCGGCCGCCAGTGGCCCACCACCGGCTGGGTGGCGAGATAGGCCGGCGCCGGGCCGAGCAGGCCGGGCAGGTCGGCGGGCAGGTCCAGCGTGTCCACGCCCATGGTCAGCACGCCGTCATAGCCTTCGTCCGCCGCATGGCGCAGGCCCGCCAGCACGCCGCCCAGCGGCCCCATGCCCTCGCGCGGATGATCGGGCACGGTCGGCGTGGGCGCGGTGGCGCGGCCGGCGACGATCACATGCTCGCACCAGCCGCTCAGCAGGTCGACCGCATGGGCCAGCAGGGTGTGCCCCTTGTACTCGGCCAGCGCCTTGTCGCTGCCGAAGCGGGTGGACTGCCCGCCGGCCAGCACCACGCCCAGGGTCATCGGTGGCATCATGCGTAAAGCCTTTCCGCGTGCCAGCGCACATGGTCGGCCATGAAGCTGGAGATGAACAGGTAGGAATGATCGTAACCCGGCTGCATGCGGATGGTTGCCGGAATGCCGGCCTGTTCGCAGGCCTGCAGCAGCAGTTCGGGCTTCAGCTGTTCGTGGAGGAAGCTGTCGGCGGTGCCCTGGTCCACCAGCAGGTCCGGCAGGCGCGCGCCATCCTTGATCAGGGCGCAGGCGTCGTAAGGGCGCCAGCTTGCCCGGTCGGAGCCGAGATAGCCGCCGAGCGCCTTGTCGCCCCACGGGCACTGCAGCGGGCTGCAGATCGGCGCAAAGGCGCTGGTGGAACGGAACCGGCCGGGATTGCGCAGGGCGATCGTCAGCGCGCCGTGCCCGCCCATGGAATGGCCGAGGATGCCCTGCCGCGCCATGTCCGCCGGGAAGTGTCCGGCGATGATCGCGGGCAGCTCGTCCTCGATATAGGACCGCATGTTGAAGTGCCCGGCCCATGGTTCTTCCGTGGCATCGACGTAGAAGCCGGCGCCCTGGCCCATGTCCCAGGCCGGATCGTCCGCCACGTCCTCCCCGCGCGGCGAAGTGTCGGGCGCGACCAGGATTACGCCATGTTCGACGCAAGCCGCCCGGTATTCGCCCTTGTCGGTGACATTGGCGTGCGTGCAGGTCAGGCCCGACAGGTAGAACAGCACCGGCAGCTTCGTGCCGGCCTCATGCGGCGGCACGAACACGGCGAAGGTCATCGCCGTGCCGGTGGTGCTGCTGGCGTGGCGATAGACGCCCTGTACGCCGCCATGGCTGAGGGTGGTGCTGACGGTTTCCAGGCTCATGCGCGGCTCCTTGAATGGTCTGGCGCCCGGTCGTAGCGTCCCGATCGGGATCGGCCAATGGCCGCAGGCCCGAGGCGAAATATCAGCCGCCGGTCTGCAGCCCGGCCCAATGCACGGCCTTGGTTTCCAGATATTCCTCAAGCCCCTCGGCCCCGCCCTCGCGGCCCAGGCCCGACTGCTTGACCCCGCCGAACGGCGCCATCGCCAGGCTGATCGCGCCGGTGTTGAGGCCGACCATGCCGGCCTCCAGCGCCTCGCCGACGCGCCAGGCGCGGTGCATGTCGCCCGTGCAGCAATAGGCGGCGAGGCCGTAGGGGGTGGCATTGGCCAGCGCGATCCCGTCCGCCTCCGTATCGAAGCGGTAGATGGCCGCGACAGGCCCGAAGATCTCCTCCTGCGCGGCGCGCATGTCTTCCGTCATTCCGGTCAGCAGCATGGGCGCGGTGAAGCGACCGGAGGCAGGGGCCTGCGCCACCAGCGTGGCGCCCTTTGCCAGCGCGTCCTGCACATGGTCGGCGACCTTGGCGCGGGCGGCATCGTCGATCAGCGGCCCCACCTGCATGCCGTCCTCGGTCCCCGCCCCGACCTTGAGCGCACGAACCCTGACAGCCAGCTTGTCCACGAAGGCGTCGTGAATGCCGGACTGCACCAGGATGCGGTTGACGGCGACGCAGCTCTGCCCGGCATTGCGGAACTTGGCCGCCATCGTGGCCTCCACCGCTTCGTCCAGATCGGCGTCGTCGAACACGATCAGCGGCGCATTGCCGCCCAGCTCCAGCGCCAGTTTCTTGATGGTGGGGGCGCATTGTTCCATCAGGCGCGATCCCACCGGGGTGGAACCGGTGAAGGACAGCAGCCGCACGACCGGGCTGGCCGTCAGCACCCCGCCGATCACCTTCGCCTCCCCCGTCACGATGCCCAGCACGCCCGCGGGCACGCCGGCGCGCAACGCCAGCTCGCCCAGGGCCAATGCGGTGAACGGCGTCTGCTGCGCGGGCTTCAGCACCATGGTGCAGCCTGCCGCCAGAGCGGGCGCCAGCTTGCGGGTGATCATCGCCGCCGGGAAGTTCCATGGGGTGATCGCAGCGCACACGCCCACCGCTTCGCGCCGCACCAGGATGCGGCGATCGGCTGTGGGCGCGGGCACCTCGTGGCCACGGCTGCGCTGGCCTTCCTGCGCGAACCAGCTGACGAAGCTGGCGGCATAGGCGATCTCCGCCTCCGCCTCGACCAGCGGCTTGCCCTGTTCGGCGGTCAGTATCCGCGCCAGATCCTTCGCTGCGGCCATGATCAGGTCGTGCCAGCGCCGCAGGATGGCGCACCGTTCGGGCGCGGGGCGCGCGCGCCAGGCGGGCAGGGCGCGTCCGGCGGCGGCGAGGGCGGCCTCCGTCTCGGCCGTACCGCAATCGGGCACGGTGCCGATCACCTCGCCGGTGGCGGGATCGTCCACCGCGATGGTCCGGCCGTCGGCCGCGCCGATCCACTCCCCGTCCACCAGCGCCTCCTGCCGCCACAATCCGCTATCTGCCAATGCGAGGGGTGCCGTGTTCGCCATGTCCGATCCTTCTGCTGCCGGAGCGTTCATGTGGGGGCGCGCGCGCCTGCGGCAACGCCGGGGGTGGAACCGATCGCGTCCTTGCGCTCTATGTTAAGGACAGCTTCAGGAGTTTATAGACCTATGCGCAGCTTCCTGCCCCTTATCGCCGCCGCCCCCCTGGCCCTGATGGCCTGCAGCGAATCGGCCGAACAGCCTGCCGCCCCGGAAATGGAGGAAAGCAGCGCCGGCGCCACGGGCGAGCAGGCGGTCGCCGCGCTGCAGACCGCCGAAGGGCAGCCGGCGGGCACCGCCACGGCCACCGTGTCGGACGACGCCATCAAGCTGGTGCTGGCAGTCCAGAACCTGCCGGCGGGCGAACATGGCGTGCATGTCCACATGGTCGGCGCCTGCGACGCGCCCGATTTCACCACGGCCGGCAGCCACTGGAATCCGACCGAACAGACTCACGGCCTGGAAGGCAGCGGCGGCCAGCATGCCGGCGACATGCCCAACCTGCAGGTGAACGAACAGGGCACCGGCACGCTGGAATATACGCTGCAGGGCGGCGCGACGTTCGCCGGGCTGATGGACAGTGACGGTTCGGCCTTCGTGGTGCATGCCAATGCCGACGACCAGCGGACCGATCCTTCGGGCGAGAGCGGCGGACGCATCGCCTGCGGCGTGTTTACCGCCGGCTAGTCAACCAAGTCTCGGCCGACGTTCCGCTACGCACTGCGCCTGCGTAGCGGACATCCGCCATGATACTGGATGCTGGCCGTTCAGACTGGTGGCGGTAAGGAAACGGGATGAACCGCCTGACCGCCCCCTTCATCGCGATCGCCATGCTGGCGCTGCCAGCCCATGCACAGGTTGCGCCTTCAGCGCCCGCGCTCAACCTGGAACAGAACATGCTGCTGCGCTGCTCCGCCGCGTTCGCGCTGGGCGGGCATCTGCAGCAGGCGGGATCGCCGCAGGCGGCAGGCTGGCCGCCACTGGCGGTCGGGGGGCGGGAGTTCTTCGTCCGCTCCTCCGCACGGCTGATGACGGAAGCGCAACTGTCGCGCGAGCAGATTGCCGCGCTGATGATGGATGCGGCGCAGGACCTCGGCCAGGGCGATCAGCTGGCCAAGATCATGCCGGTCTGCCTGCAGGTCGCCGGCCTCAGATAATACAGGCCGCCGTCACGCCGCCAGCGCGTCGTCCTGATGGTCGCGCAGCACGTAGCCGCGGCCCCACACGGTCTCGATATAGTTCTCGCCCCCGCAGGCGCTCGACAGCTTCTTGCGCAGCTTGCAGATGAACACATCGATGATCTTCAGTTCGGGCTCGTCGATGCCGCCATACAGGTGGTTGAGGAACATTTCCTTGGTCAGCGTGGTGCCCTTGCGCAGGGACAGCAGCTCCAGCATCGCATATTCCTTGCCGGTCAGGTGCACGCGGGCGCCATCGACCTCCACCGTCTTGCCATCCAGGTTCACCGCCAGCTTGCCGGTGCGGATGACCGACTGGCTGTGTCCCTTGGACCGGCGGACCACCGCATGGATGCGGGCGATCAGCTCGTCGCGGTGGAACGGCTTGGTCACGTAATCGTCCGCGCCGAAGCCGAAGGAGCGGACCTTGCTGTCCAGTTCCGAAATGCCCGACAGGATCAGCACCGGCGTCTGCACCTTGGCGACGCGCAGCTTCTTCAGCACGTCATAACCGTGCATGTCCGGCAGGTTCAGATCCAGCAGGATGATGTCGTAATCATACAGCTTGCCCAGATCGAGGCCTTCCTCGCCCAGATCGGTCGAATAGACATTGAAACTTTCAGTGGTCAGCATCAGTTCGATCGCCTTGGCGGTCGTCGGCTCGTCCTCGATCAGCAATACACGCATTGATCAGCCCCGTTTCCCTCTGGTGTCCGTGGGCCAGATGTCGCGTTAACCAACCCCATCCTCAACGAAAAAGGTAAATCATCCGTAGTGCTACATAGGCCGCGCGCGGGCCGTTTAGGCAACGCGGGCGATCTTCTTCTGGCGGCGGCGCTGCACGGAAGAACCGATGCCGATCGCCTCTCGGTACTTGGCCACGGTGCGGCGGGCGAGGTCGAAGCCCTTCTCCTTCAGCAGGTCGACCAGCGTGTCGTCCGACAGGATCGCATCGGGCGATTCGGCATCGCACAGGCTGCGGATCGCCGCCTTCACCGCCGAGGCGGACGCGGTGCCCTCGCCATCGGCGGAGGCTACGCCGCTGGTGAAGAAGAATTTCAGCTCGAACAGGCCGCGATGACATTGCAGGTACTTGGCGGAAGTGACGCGACTGACGGTCGATTCGTGCATGCCGATGGCGTCCGCCACCTGCCGCAGGGTCAGCGGCTTCAGCAGCGACACGCCCTTGCGGAAGAAACCTTCCTGCTGGCGCACGATCTCCGCCGTGACCTTCAGGATCGTCTTCTGCCTCTGGTCCAGGGCCTTGATCAGCCAGTTGGCATCGGCCAGCTTCTCGGACAGCCAGGACTTCACCGCCTTGTCGCGGCACGACCGGAGCTCCAGCGCATAGGGGCGGTTGACCACCAGCCGCGGCAAGCTGGCCGGGTTCAGCGCGATGTCCCATCCATCAGCCGCAGGCGCGATCAGGATGTCGGGCACCACCGCCATCGCCTCCGCCCGGCCGAAGCGCAGGCCGGGCTTGGGATCGTAGCGGCGCAGTTCGCGGAGCATGTCGGCGAAGTCCTCCTCGTCCACCCGGCACAGGCGCATCAGCTGCGGAAAGGCGCCGCGCGCGACCAGATCCAGATTGGCGAGCAGTGCGGCCATGCACGGGTCGTGGCGATCCGCCTCCTTCGCCTGCAACGTCAGGCATTCGGCCAGGTTGCGGGCGCCCACGCCCGTGGGATCGAGCGATTGCACCGCCGCCAGAGCCTGCTCCACCCGGATGCGCGGCACGCCCAGATCGGTCGCGACCTCCTCCAGCGGGGTGGCGAGGTACCCGGCTTCGTCCAGCAGGCCGATCAGGTGGCGCGCCAAGAACAGCAGCTGCGGATCGCCCTTAACCGCACCGAGCTGCGCTTCCAGATGCTGCACCAGCGTGGGCGCTCCGGCATCGCGGTCGGCATAGTCGGACGGCAGATCGTCGCCCAGCGGGCCGGAGCCGCTGGCGGCCGACCAGTCACCGGTGTCGCGGTCCCGGTCCAGCGCCGTGGGGTCGATGTCCAGCGGGGCATCCGCCTCCCCCTGGCCGCGGCCGATCAGTTCGTCGGCGGTGGGCGGATCCGGCGGTGTCTCGCCATCGGGGGTGGCAGGCGCCTCGGCCCCGGCGCGCAGCTCGCCCGCTTCCAGCAGCGGGTTGCTGTCCAGCGCATCGGCGACAAAGGTTTCGATCTCCAGATTGGACAGCGCCAGCAGCTTGATCGCCTGCTGCAGCTGCGGCGTCATCACCAACGACTGCGACTGCCGCAGATCGAGCCGCGGGGAGAGCGCCATCGCCGGTTACCTGCGAGACCGGATCACAGGGTGAAGCTTTCGCCCAGATAGAGCCGGCGAACATTCTCGTCCGCCACCAGGTCCTCGGGCGATCCGGCGAACAGCACCTGCCCGCCATAGATGATGCAGGCACGGTCCACGATGTCGAGCGTCTCGCGCACATTGTGGTCGGTGATCAGCACGCCGATCCCGCGCCGCTTCAGGTCGCGCACCAGCTCGCGGATGTCGGCGATGGACAGCGGATCGATACCGGCGAAGGGTTCGTCCAGCAGCATGATGGAAGGCTTGGCCGCCAGCGCACGGGCGATCTCGCATCGGCGCCGCTCGCCGCCCGACAGCGCCATGGCCGGGCTGGCGCGCAGGCGGGTGAGGCCGAACTCGCCCAGCAGCCGCTCAAGCTCGCTGGCGCGGGTGGCCTTGTCCGGCTCCACCAGTTCCAGCACGGCGGCGATGTTCTGTTCCACGGTCATGCCGCGGAAGATGCTGGTTTCCTGCGGCAGGTAGCCCAGGCCCAGGATCGCGCGGCGGTACATCGGCAGACGGGTGACATCGACGCCATCCATCAGGATGCGGCCGGTATCAGGCCGGACCAGGCCCATGATGGAATAGAAGCAGGTCGTTTTGCCCGCGCCGTTCGGGCCGAGCAAGCCGAGCACCTCGCCCTTGCCGACGCTGAGCGAGATGTCGGTCAGCACGGGCCGCTTGTCGTAGCTCTTGGCGATGGAGATCACCTCCAGCCCGCCCTGCGGGATGGGCGGCGCGGCATTGGCCGGGGCCTCCGCCATGCTCTGCGCCAGTGCGTCCGTATCGATCAGTTGGTCTGCCATCGCGCGCCCTATCTAGCATGCAAGCGGGGCGAGTGAACCCCGGTTGGCACGGGTCGCGCATGGCAGGCGGGGCGATGATGTCACCGCCCCGCCCGGCATTGTCACTCGGTCGGGGCCGAAGGAGCCGTGGTACCGTCGCCCGCAGGTGCCTCAGGACCGGCTTCCTTGGCGCGCTCGATCGCTTCCAGCACGATCTGGCGCGCTTCGGCCGCGGTGCCCCAGGTGCCGACACGGACCCACTTTTCCTTCTCCAGATCCTTGTAGTGGGTGAAGAAGTGCTCGATCTGCGCGAACAGGATCTCGGGCAGGTCGGACTTCTCGAACACGTCGCTGTAATAGGGGAAGGTCGAATCGATCGGCACGCAGATCAGCTTCTCGTCGCCGCCATGCTCGTCTTCCAGATTCAGCACCGCGATCGGCCGGGCGCGCACGACGCAGCCGGGGACGAAGGGGGAACGGGCCACGACCAGCGCATCCAGCGGATCGCCATCGGGCGACAGCGTGTGCGGCACGAAGCCGTAATTGGTGGGATACCGCATCGGCGTGTGCAGGATGCGGTCCACGAACAGCGCGCCCGATGCCTTGTCGAATTCGTACTTCACCGGTTCGCCGCCGACCGGCACTTCGATGACCACGTTCAGGTTTTCCGGCGGATTGTCGCCGGTGGGGATGTGTTCAATACGCATGGTGTCTCCCTGACGCGCGTGACGGCATCATCTTGCCTGTAATGGCCGCGCAATTAGCGCTGTGATATTGGCTTGGCGAGGGGGATCGTCTTGCCTTGCACCAAAGTGCGACACCCCCTTCACGGACAGCCATGTCTCAGTTCGTCGCCGCCCCGGCCGTGGCGCGTGGCGCCAGCAGGCGATCAAGCGCCTGCTCGCCCTCGGCCGCAGGCTCCAGCCAGGGATATTGCAGCCCGCCATCATAGGCGATCTCCAGCGGGGTGATCGTCTCGCCCCGCTGCACGATCAGGCGGATCGGCTGCTTCGACGTCTTGGCCGCGGTGATCGCCGCCTTCATCGCGTCGCCGCTATATTCCTGACCATCGACGGAGATCACGGACATGCCGTCCACCAGCCCGGCCCGGAAGGCGGGGCCATCCCACAGCGTCTGCGTCACCTCGCCGGAGGAGCTGAGGTTCACGCCCAGAGAATAGAGCAGATCCAGGAAGCTGGTCGACGCCATCTGCCCGGCGCGGGCGGGGTTTGGCTCCTCCTTCCACACCAGCCGGTAACCGGCCGCCTCGATCCCCTCCACCGGCGCGGGCAGGCCGGCAGTGCGCATGTTCAGCGTCAGGAAAGAGCGCCAGTCATGCGGGAAGACCTGGTTCAGCGTGTCGGCGATCTCGTCGAAATCATAGGTCCGCTGGCCGTAATCGCCCTCATTGGCGGCAAAGAAGATCTTGGCGAAATCGTCCAGGCCCTTGGCTCCATTGGTGCCGTTGCGGATGATCCCATCCGCCTCCAGCCACATCAGCGCGCCTTCGTTGTAGTAATCCTCGTCGCGGTGAAGCGAGGTGAACGGGCGGGAGCGGCGGCTGTTGATGATGGGATCGAAGGTGGTGTCCTCCACCGAACGCCAGGCCCGGCCGGGCTGCTTCGAATAATAGCCGGCGCTGGTCGCCATCGCGCCCAGCACCACGTCCTTGGGCTGGATGCCCGAACGTGCCGCCAGCACCAGGCCCCAGAACTGCGTCTGGCCTTCATACATCCACAGCAGATTGTCGCGCATCGGCTCCCGGTAATCGGGTGTCCACAGGCCGGCGGGGCGGCGGTACTTGCCGTTCCAGCTGTGCACCAGCTCGTGCGCGATCACGTTGCGGTCCCACGCCATCTTGTCCCACTCGATGAAGGTGGTCGGCTCGTAGGTGTTCTCGCTGGAACGGTGATGCTCCAGCCCGATGCCGCCCAGCTTGTCCGTCAGGCCCAGCAGGAACTCGTAATGATCGAACGGCCGCGAACCGAACAGGGTGACGGCCTCGTCCATCAGCCGGTTGTAGGTCTGCATGTTCTCCGGCGCGATCGCCAGCAGTCGCGCCTCGTCCGCAATGACGTTCATTTCCATGGCGCGGCCGATCTGCCAGCTTTCGGCATGCGCGCCGGCGAAGACGGGCGAATCGACCAGCACTTCGTAGTCGGTCGGATCCCAGGTCACCCGGTTGCCGCGCCCGGCGGCGTCGGTCTGCCCGTCCAGTGCCGTATAGACGGTCCAGCCTTCCGGGAAGGTGACGGTCGGCTTGACCAGGATCTGCCGCACATAATGGCCGGCCGGATACAGGCTCATCTTCTCCCACTGCAGGTTCAGCATCTCGGGCGTCATGCTGACGCGGCCCTGCCCGCTGATGGGGGAGGTGTGGACGAAGCTGGCGGTCACTTCACGCGCATTGGCGGGCAGCGGGATGCGGAAGGCGTAGACTTCCACCGGATCACGCGTCCAGTTGACGGGCTTGCCATCCACGCTGAAGCTGATCTGCGCGATCTGGTTCAGCGGCCCCTTCGGCCCGTGATTGCCGGGCAGCCATTCGGGCAGCTGCAGGATCAGCTCGTTCGTGCCGCGCTGCACGGGGAAGGTCTGCGTCACCCGGTACAGATTGCGCACGATGTCCGTCGCGTCGATGTCCAGCGTGATCGTGCCGGGATAGCGCACGTCCTGCGCATCGGGCACCGGCGTGGGCAGCGCGGCGGCCACGGGGGCGGAGCGGGCGGTGCCTTGCGCCAGGGCTGGCTGGCTGGCGGTGGCGAGGAGCAGGGCGGCGAGCGCGACGCGCGAGAGGGTTTGAATCATTGCAGCAACAATGCCGCACCCGCTTGGGTCACGCAAGCCACGCGCACCCTCTTTGCCGCGCCCGTCTCAGGGTCTAGGGCGCCGGGACGATGAGCATCAAGACCCCCCAGCCCGTGCGCGGCACACAGGACATCTTCGGGCCGGAGGCGGACGCCTTCGCCCATGTGGTCGAAACCTTTGAGCGGGTGCGGCGCCTGTACCGGTTCCGCCGGGTGGAAATGCCGGTGTTCGAACGCACCGAAGTGTTCAGCCGCTCGCTGGGCGAGACGACCGATGTTGTCTCCAAAGAGATGTATTCCTTCGAGGATCGTGGCGGCGAATCGCTGACCCTGCGCCCCGAATTCACCGCCGGCATCGCGCGGGCGTTCCTGACCGATGGCTGGAAGCAGTATGCCCCGCTGAAGGTGGCGACCCACGGGCCGCTGTTCCGGTATGAACGGCCGCAAAAGGGCCGCTATCGCCAGTTCCACCAGATCGATGCCGAGGTGATCGGCGCGGCCGAGCCGCAGGCGGATGTGGAACTGCTGGCCATGGCCGACCAGCTGCTGTGCGAACTGGGGATTGCCGATGGCGTGACGCTGAACCTCAACACGCTGGGCGATGCCGACAGCCGCGATGCCTGGCGCGCCGCGCTGGTGGAGCATTTCCGCGGCGTGAAGGACGAGCTGAGCGAGGATTCGCAGGAGCGGCTGGAGAAGAACCCGCTGCGCATCCTGGACAGCAAGGATGAGCGCGACCGGCGCTTCGTGGCGGATGCGCCGCAGATCGACCGGTTCCTGTCGAGCGAGGCGCAGGACTTCTTCGCTTCTGTTACAGGCGGGCTGGATGCGGCGGGGGTGGCCTGGACGCGCAATGCGGCGCTGGTGCGCGGGCTGGATTACTACCGCCACACCGCCTTCGAATTCGTGACCGACCGGCTGGGTGCGCAGGGCACGGTGCTGGGCGGCGGCCGCTATGACGGGCTGATGGAAAGCCTTGGCGGACCGGCCACCCCTGCAGTGGGCTGGGCGGCTGGGATCGAGCGATTGGCGATGCTGGTGGGCGCACAGGCAGAGGCGCCGTCGGATGCGTGCGTCGTGGTGGAGGATGATGCCCTGCTGACGCGCGGCACCGCCATGGTCACGGCCATTCGCCGCGCCGGCTTCACCGCGGAACTGGTCGCCACCGGCAGCCCCCGCAAGCGGTTCGACAAGGCGGTAAAGGGCGGCGCCCTGACCCTGTTCGCCCTCTCGCAAGGCGAGGATGGCGCTACCGTCCGGACCAAGGGCGATGCCGACCTGCTGGCGCGGATCGGACAGGCGATCGGGCACCCGGCATGATCGATCGGCCTACCCTCCCTCGTCACCCTGAACTTGTTTCAGGGTCCATTGCGCAACCCGCGCCGACATCGCGGGCGGAGGGATGGATGCTGAGACAAGCTCAGCCTGACGGTTGGAATGGGAGGCGCGCATGAGCATTCCCGAGGACCGCCTGGCGCAGATCGCCAACCGCTTTGCCGAGCTGGAGGCGCGGCTCGCCTCCGGCCAGCTGGAGGGTGAGGCCTTCGTCGCCGCCAGCCGCGACTATGCGGAGCTGGAGCCGGTCGCCCGCACGGTGAGCGAGGTGCGCCGGATGCGCGCCGAGATCGCCGAACTGTCCGCCCTGACGCAGGATCCCGAAATGGCCGCGCTGGCCGGCGAGGAACTCGCCACGGTGCGCACCGCCTTGCCGGAGGCCGAGCGCCGGCTCGCCGTCGCCCTGCTGCCGCGCGACTCCGCCGATGAACGCCCGGCCATGCTGGAAATCCGTGCCGGCACCGGCGGGGACGAGGCGGCTTTGTTCGCAGGTGACCTGTACCGGATGTACGAACGCTTCGCTGCCGAGCAGGGCTGGCGGGTGGAGCCGGTCAGCATGAACGCCGCCGAAGTGGGCGGGTTCAAGGAGATCGTCGCCAACATCGCCGGCACCGGCGTGTTCGCGAAGCTGAAATACGAATCCGGTGTCCACCGCGTGCAGCGCGTGCCGGTGACCGAAAGCGGCGGGCGCATCCACACCAGCGCCGCGACCGTCGCCGTATTGCCCGAACCGACCGAGGTGGATGTGCAGATCGAGGACAAGGACCTCAAGATCGACATCTATCGCGCCAGCGGCGCAGGCGGGCAGCACGTCAACACCACCGACTCGGCGGTGCGCATCACCCACCTGCCCAGCGGCATCGTGGTGACGCAGCAGGACGAGCGCAGTCAGCACAAGAACCGCGCCAAGGCGATGCAGGTGCTGCGCGCCCGCGTGTACGAAAAGACCCGCGACGAGGCGCAAGGGGCAGAGGCGGAGGCGCGCAAGGCCATGGTCGGCAGTGGCGACCGCTCCGAACGTATTCGCACCTACAATTTCCCGCAGGGGCGCGTCACCGACCATCGCATCGGCCTGACCCTGCACCGGCTGACCGAGGTGCTGGAGGGCCCGGCCCTGGGCGAGCTGGTCGATGCGCTGGCGTCGGAGGATCAGGCCAAGCGGCTGGCGGCGCTGGACGGGTGAGCGGATCGACGGTCGCGCAGGCCCTGCGCGAGGCCGCCACCCGCCTGGCGGCCACATCCGACACCGCCCGGCTCGATGCCGAGCTGCTGATGGCGCATGCGCTGCACACGACCCGCTCTGCCGTGTTGCTGCGGCACATGGCGGACCCGGTGCCCGCCGCCTTTGCCACGCTGGTCGATCGCCGGGCCGCGCACGAGCCCGTGGCCTATATCCTGAGCCAGCAGGAATTCTATGGCCGCGTCTTCGCCGTCAGCCCTGCCGTGCTGATCCCGCGCGCCGACAGCGAGACGATCGTGGAAGCCGCGCTGGCCGCATGCCCGGCGCCGCACCGAGTGCTGGATCTGGGCACCGGGTCAGGCGCGCTGCTGCTGACGGTGCTGGCAGAGACCGGCGCGGAAGAGGGCGTGGGCCTGGAACGCTCGGCCGAGGCGCGGCGGATCGCGGCCGCCAATGCCGCGGTGATTGCCCCGCAGGCGCGCATCGTCGCGGGCGACTGGCATGAAGCCGGCTGGGCAGATGCGCTCGGCCAATTCGACCTGATCCTCGCCAATCCGCCCTATGTGGAGGACGCCGCCGAGCTTTCGCCCGACGTGCGCGGATGGGAGCCCGCCGCCGCGCTGTTCGCCGGTGCGGAAGGGCTGGACGATTACCGGGTGCTGGTGCCGCAATTGCCGGCGTTGCTGGCCCCCGGCGGCGTGGCGGTGCTGGAGATCGGCGCCGCGCAGGGCCCCGCCGTGACCGCCCTTGCAGAACAGGCGGGCTTTAATGTCTCGCTGCAGCGCGATCTTGCCGGGAGGCCCCGGGCGCTGGTGCTGCAATTAGTGCTTGGCAAAGGCGGGGCGAGTTACTAACTGCCGAGACGTAGGCCGTGCGGTGCGGAAACGGGTTCCGGCATCCAGGCGACACATCCAGCATTTGCCACTGTTTGTTCGGCGTGAGGCCGGACACGGAAATGCAGATGAGGATCGCGCCGGCGGGCGCCCGCAAGGCGGGGCGTCGGCGTGAACGGGGGCGATGCGACCGGCGCGGCCGGTCCCCAACGAGGAAGCGAATTCCCTTGAACACCAATCGCAATAATAACCGTCGGCGTGGCCGCAACAATAGTGGTCGTGGCCAAAGCGGCGGTGGCAATGGCGGGGGCAACCGGATCGACAGCCGGGCGCGGGGCAATGCGCCGCAACTGCTTGAAAAGTACCGCAAGCTGGCGCACGACGCGTCGCTGAACGACGACCGCGTGCAGACCGAATATTACCTGCAATTCGCCGACCACTATTTCCGCGTGCTCGCCGATTCCAAGCAGAAGGACGACACGCGTCCTCGCAACCAGAACGATCGGGGCCAATCGTTCGACGATTACGAGGATGACGAGGACGAGTTCGACGGCGGCGCTCGCGCCACGCCGCGCGGCCGGTCCGAGCAGGGCCGGGACTCGGCGGGTCGTGAGATGAACCGCGATGCGGGCCGTCGCAACGATACCGATCAGAATGACGGTCAGGCGGGCGACCAGACCGCGATGGAACATCAGCGCGGCAGCGAGGGTGACGCGATCGACCCCAGTGCCGAGGAAAATCCCTTTACCCGCGACAACGGACGGCGTGGCCGCAAGCCCCGCGCCGCAGCCGACGGCGATGGCGCATCGGCCGGCGAAGGCCGTGGTCGTGGCCGGCCCGCTGCAAGTGATGGCGATGGCGCAGCACCCGGCGAACCCCGCGGTCGCGGCCGCTCCACCGCCCGGCGCGCCGAGGTGGCGGAGACGCAAGGCGAGGCTGGCTTTGATGCCATGGTCCTGCCTCCCTCCATTTCGCGCAGCGACGATGCCGGCAGCGGCATGCCCGATGGCGACAGCGATACGGCGGCCGATGCGCCGCCCGCTCGCGCTGCCCGCAAGGCACCGGCCCGTCCGCGCCGCCGTGCTCCCCGCGCGGACGACACCGGGCCCGAGGACGGCTCTGGCGAAACACTCGAAGTGGTCGGCTGAACGCACGACCTGCTGATCTGAGCCGGCACGCATGACGCAGCACCGCCTGGACGGCAGGGCCGGTTCGGCCGCGTCGCTCGCGCTGGGCGTGCTGGCGGCCACCGGCTTCGAACCGCTGCACTGGTGGCCGGTGGCGCTGGTCGCCATGGGCCTGTTCGCCACGCTGGTGGCGAGAACCGCCAGCGTAGGCCGCGCCGGCTGGCTCGGCTGGCTGTTCGGGTTGGGTTACTTCACCTTCGGCAACAACTGGATCGCCACCGCCTTCACCCATCAGGCACAGATGCCGGCGGTGTTGGGCTGGGCGGCGGTGCCGCTGCTGGCAGTATACCTGGCGGTTTATCCCGCCATGGCTGCCTTGGGCGGGCGAGCGATTGCCGGCGCCGGACGGCACCGCACCGTCCCGCTTGCCTTTGCCGGCTGCTGGATCGGGTCGGAACTGCTGCGCGCCAGCGTCTTCACCGGATATTCCTGGAACCCGTTCGCCATGGTCTTGCTGGGACCGTGGGACCGGCCCGGCCTGGCCATGCTCTCGCCCTGGATGGGCACCTATGCCCTGTCCGGGCTGGCGGTGCTGCTGTCCGTCATGGCTGCGGAATGGGCCTTGCGCCGCCGCTTCGTGCCCGCCGCCGGAGTGGCGCTGGTGGTGGCCGCGGGCATGCTGCTGCCGGGACACGCCGGGCCGGACGGTGCCTTGCCGGTGACGGTGGTGCAGCCCAACCTGCCCCAGGCGCGACTGGGCGATCCGCGGTTCTTCGAAGCCAATTACCTGCAGCTGGCCAGCCTCTCGCCCGCCGCCCGGCCCGGCCCGCCGCGGCTGGTGCTGTGGCCGGAAAGCGGCCTCGCCGATTATCTGCGGCCCGGCTACCCGCAGCGATTCTACGATTCCACCACCGCTCTCGGCAGCCCGGACTTTGCCCGCCGGCGGATCGGCCGCACGATCGGCGCGGGATCGCTGCTGCTGACCGGGGCGGTCGATCTGGAGGTGCAGGACGGCCGCGCCGTTGGCGCCTACAATTCGGTCACCGCGCTGGATGCGGACGGCACCATCCGCGGCAGCTACGCCAAGGCGCATCTGGTGCCCTATGGCGAATATCTGCCCATGCGCGAAGTGCTGGAGCCGCTGGGCCTGAGCCGCCTGGTACCCGGTGCGATCGATTTTCTCTCCGGCCCTGGTCCGCGCACCCTGGCGCTAGGCGAGTACGGCCGGGCCGGCGTGCAGATCTGCTACGAGATCGTGTTCTCTGGCGAGGTGGCGGACCGGCGCGACCGGCCGGACTACATCTTCAACCCGTCTAATGATGGCTGGTTCGGCGCCTTCGGCCCGCCGCAGCATCTGGCGCAGGCGCGGATGCGGGCGATCGAGGAAGGGCTGCCGGTCCTGCGCTCCACCACCACCGGCATCAGCGCGGTGATCGATGCGCGCGGCATCGTGCGGCAGCATCTGGCCACCGGCGTCGCCGGCCGGATGGACATGGCCGTGCCCGCCGCATTGCCGCCGACACTGTTCGCGCGGGTGGGCAACATGCTCGCCTTTGCCTGGGCCCTGATTTTTCTTGGCCTTGCGCTGGTTGCAGTGAGGCGGACCCGCCCTTAACACCGGCGGCTTGTTGCGAAACGATTGAAAGCCACCGATGCGCCATAATTACCTGTTCACGTCCGAAAGCGTGTCCGAAGGTCACCCGGACAAGGTCGCGGACCAGATCTCCGATGCGATTGTCGACCTGTTCCTGTCCAAGGATCCGGAAGCGCGCATCGCCTGCGAGACCATGACCACCACGCAGCTTGTCGCGCTGGCGGGGGAGATCCGCTGCAAGGGTGTGTACGAGAACGGCGAGTGGGCCCCCGGCGCGCTGGAGGAGATCGAGCGCACGGTGCGCGCCACCGTGCGCGACATCGGCTATGAGCAGGACGGCTTCCATTGGGAGACCTTCACCTTTCAGAACAACCTGCACGGCCAGTCCAAGGAAATCGCGCAAGGCGTCGATGCCAGCGGCAACAAGGACGAGGGCGCCGGCGACCAGGGCATCATGTTCGGCTTCGCCTGCAGCGAGACGCCCGACCTGATGCCGGCCACGCTGTATTACAGCCACAAGATCCTGGAGCGGATGGCCGCCGACCGGAAGAGCGGCGCGGCCCCCTTCCTGCAGCCTGACGCCAAGAGCCAGGTGACGCTGCGCTTCGAAGATGGCGTGCCGGTTGCCTGCCCGGCGATCGTCGTCAGCACGCAGCATGCCGCCGGCTATCACGAAGGCGACAAGGAAGCCGAACTGAAGGCCTATGTGAAGGGCGTCATCGCCGACATCCTGCCGGCCGGGCTGCTGTCGGATGCCACCAAGTATCACATCAACCCGACCGGCGCGTTCGAGATCGGCGGCCCCGATGGCGATGCCGGCCTGACCGGGCGCAAGATCATCGTCGACACCTATGGCGGCGCCGCGCCGCATGGGGGCGGGGCGTTCAGCGGCAAGGACCCGACCAAGGTCGATCGCTCGGCCGCCTATATCACCCGCTATCTGGCCAAGAACGTGGTCGCCGCGGGTCTGGCCACGCGCTGCACGATACAGATCGCCTATGCGATCGGCGTGTCGGAGCCGCTGTCGCTGTACGTCGATACGCATGGCACCTGTGCCGATGGCGTGACCGATGCCGGGCTCGAAGAGGCCATTCAGTCGATCGAGTCGCTGGGCGGCCTGACCCCGCGCGCGATCCGCACCACCCTGGGCCTGAACCGGCCGATCTATCGCCAGACTGCCGCCTATGGTCATTTCGGCCGCGAGCCGCAGGGCGATACCTTCCCGTGGGAACGCACGGACCTGGTCGACGAGCTGAAGGCAGCGCTTGGTCGCTGACCTTCGGAAATCACCGCCTCAACGAGAAAGGGCGCCCCGCGGGGCGCCCTTCTTGTATCGTGGTCAGTAGACGAACGGGAAGAGGATCAGTCCCCGCCGCCCATGCCGCCCTGGCCAGCGACCAGCGCCACGCGCGTATCGTTGCCGGCGTCCAGCATGTAGGGGCGCGGATCGACCGGCTCGCCAGCGACGCGCACTTCATAATGCAGGTGCGGACCGGTGGAGCGGCCGGTGGAGCCGACATAGCCGATCAGCTGACCCTTGGACACGCGCTCCCCGGCGGAAACCGCGAAGCCGGACAGGTGGCCAAAGCGGGTCTGCAGGTCGCCGCCATGTTCCAGCGCGATGTAGTTGCCATACGAGCCCCAGGCATCCGCGCGGCTGACCAGCCCATCGGCCGGGGCATAGACCGGCGTACCGGTGGGCGCTGCGAGATCGACGCCATTATGCTGGCGCCGGCGGCCCAGCACGGGGTGCGCCCGCATCCCATAGTTGCTGCTCATCCGCGCAGCGTCGAGCGGCATGCGCGAAGGAACCGCGACGCGCTGCACCGGAGCGGTGACGAAGCCGGTGGCTGCGCTGACGCGCCCGGCATCGGCCTGCTGCCAGCTGGCGAACAGCTCGCTGAACTCGGCATCACCGGTACCGCTGGCGACGGGCGCCTCGATCACGCCGGTGATCTGCGCACTGGTCAGCTGAGTGGCGGCGGCGCTGTTGTCCTGCGCCTGCACGGGGGCCACGATGGTGGCGGCGATCCCGGCGGCGGCAATGGCGAGCTTGATGATCATATGACCGACGATCCGTCCTTCTTAGTTCCCGCCAGCCCAGATGGGTAAGCGGTGTGTCGAAGTGCCACGCGGCAGCCGCGCGGCACGTTTCGGGCGTTTTGTGTCTTTAGAGAAGGTCGGAACCCCCCGCCGTCTCGTTGATTGGAGGGGTAACCGGGCGCACGTTGCCTAGGCAAGCGCGGTGTAGACGCTGCGCGGCAGACCGGCTGCTTGCCGCGCTGAGTCGTTGAATGGCGGCTTCAAGGTGCCGTGACAGTACTGTCGAACCAGTATTTCCCAGTAGTTCTCGTAAGATTCGCCGCGGCTTGCCGCCACTTGTGCAAAGTGCTTGGCACCAGCCGCCACGTGGCGGATCTCGTCGTCAAGCAGCCGGCGCAGGATGCGGGCACCATGCTGGTCGCCACTGGTGAGGACGCGGTCATGCATCGCCGGGTTCACGTCCAGCCCGCGCGCTTCCAGCACCATCGGCACCACTGCCAGCCGCGCGGCCACGTCGCGTCTGGTTGCTTCCGCCGCTTCCCACAGTCCGTCATGCGCGGGCAGCGCGCCATAATGGCTGCCCGCCGTGCGCAACTTGCGGGCGATCAGCGCCCAATGCATCGCCTCGTCCGCCGCGACCGACAGGAAATCGTCGACGAATTCCGGCCCTTGCGCCTCCCCGAAGCGGCCGGCGGCATCCAGCGCCAGGTCGATGGCGACGAATTCGATATGTGCCAGCGAGTGCCACAGGGCTATGCGTGACGCTTCAGATCCGCCCCGCCGGCGCGGCATCTGCGCAGGGGACAGCAGCTGCAATCCGGGGGGCAGCGCCGGACGGTCAGGCATCGGCGTCGCCCAGTCCCACGCCAGCGCGCCTGTTCGCCAGGCCCGCACCAGCGCGCGCACCCTCATGGCCTTGGCCTGCGGCTCGCCTGTCAGCAATGCGCCGGCGATGGCGGCAGACAGGGAGCCGGTCACAGCGCCTGCGCCGCCTCCAGCACCTCCGCCGCGTGGCCCTTGACCTTCACCTTGCGCCAGACCCGTGCGATCCGCCCGTCGGTATCCAGCAGGTAGGTGGTGCGCTCCATGCCCATATAGGTGCGGCCATACATGCTCTTCTGCACCCAGATGCCCAGCGCATCGGCCAGCCCGTCCTCCACCGGGTCGGAGGCGAGCGGCACGGTCAGGCCATGTTTGGCGGCGAACTTTGCATGCTTCGCGGGCGGATCCTTGCTGATCCCCAGCAGCGCCACGCCGGCGGCGGCGAAGTCGTCTGCCATGGCGGTGAAGTCGAGGTTTTCCGTGGTGCAGCCCGGCGTGTCATCCTTGGGGTAGAAGAACAGCACCGCCTTGCGCCCGGCGAAGTCGCCCGGGCGGATCACCGCCCCGTCCGCTCCCTGCATTGCCACATCGGGCATCACCTCGCCCACATCCACCATCTCAGATCTCCAGTTCCTGTCCCAGCACGGCTCGCCAGGCCTGTGCCACGCAACCCCGCGCCTCCGCCACGGACTGCAGCAGCGCCGGGTAGCCGGCAAGACCGCAGGCGGCGGCAAAGGCGTCCTGCGCCACAGGCGGCGGGATGTCGCCGGCGGGAGCGAACAGCCGTTGCGCCACCAGCACGCGGGTCAACATGCCATGATGATGGGCAACGGCGGCCGGCAGTTGGTCGCGCGCCGCCAGTGTGGCGATCGCCTGCGGCAGATGCGGCTGCAACGCCGCGCGGTCGCGCAGTTGCAGGTAGTGGACCAGGAACTCCAGATCGACCAGGCCGCCGCGCAGCAGCTTCACGTCGAGCTCGCTCACCGGCGCCTTGTGCGCCGCCATCTCCGCCCGCATCGCCAGCACATCGGCGCGCAGGCGGTCGGGATCGCGGGGCAGGTGCAGGATGTCCTGCAGCAACGCCGTCAGCGCGGCGCGATCCTCCTCCGCGCCGAACATCGGCCGGGCGCGGGTCAGGGCCATGTGCTCCCAGGTCCATGCCTCCTCGCGCTGGTAGCGGCCGAAGCTGTCCAGGCTGACGGCCAGCGGCCCTTGTGCGCCTTGCGGGCGAAGGCGGGTGTCGACCTCGTACAAGGCCCCTTCGGAAGTCGGCACGCTGAGCGCGGCGGTCACCCGCTGCGCCAGACGGTTGAAGTAGAGCGAAGCGGTCAGCGGGCGCGGCCCATCGGATTCCACGCCGATCTCGCCGGTGAACAGATAGACGAGGTCGAGGTCGCTGGCATGGGTCAGCGCCCCGCCGCCCAGCCGACCCAGGCCCAGCACCAGCAGGCGCCCGCCGGGCACGCGGCCATGCGCCACCTCGAACTCGGCAGTGGCGGCCTCTGCCGCGCAGCCCAATGCCGCCTCCGCTACCCGGCCCAGGCCATCGGCCACATCCAGCGCATCGTGCCGCGCCATCACCAGCTGCGTACCCAGCGCGAAGCGTTCCTCCCCCACCACCTGTCGAATCCGGTCGAGCCGCGCCTCCAGGTCGCCGGCCTGGCGGTCAACCGGCTGCATGGCCTGCTGCAACGCCGGCACGGATGGCGGCAGGTCCAGCGCGGACCGGTCGATCAGCCGGTCCAGCAGCGCCGGACGATGCGCCAGCGCGTCTCCGAGCGGGCGCGACAGGGTCAGCAGGCGCAGCACCTCTTCCAGCAGACCGGGGCGCTGTTCGAACAGGCGGAACAGGTTCACGGCGGAGGGCAGGCGTGCCAGCAGCCGTTCCCACCGGGCCATCGCCTGCGGAGGATCGGGCGCCTTGTCGAATGCGTCCAGCAGCCAGGGCAGCACCGCATCGAAGGCCACCCGCGCCTCCGGCCCGCGCAGGGCGCGCAAGGTCGCGCGCCAGCCGGCCACCCGCTCTGCATGATGGTGCGCCAGGGCGGGCATCTGGGGCGTGGAGCGGTCTTCCCCCAGCAAGGTGTCGTAATGCCCGGCGACGGTCCGGGTCAGCGCGTCGAGTTCCGATACCAGCGCCGCGCCATCCGGCAGGCCGTCCAGCCGGGCGACATTGTCCAGGGCGGCGGCGCTGTCCGGCAGGCTGTGCGTCTGCCGGTCATCCACCATCTGCAGCCGGTGCTCGATCGTGCGCAGCCGGTCGTAGGCGGTGCCCAGCGCCAGCGCGGTCTCCCCGGCGATCAGCCCTTCGGCCGCCAGCGCGTCCAGCGCGGCGCGGGTGCCGCGCAGGCGCAAGGCGGGCCGCCGGCCGCCATGGACCAGCTGGTGCGTCTGGGCGAAGAACTCGATTTCCCGGATCCCGCCGCGCCCGCGCTTCAGGTCGTATCCGGGGCCGGGCGCCTGCGGTCCGTCATACGCCTCCCGGATGCGGCGGGTCAGCCGGCGGATATCCTCGATCGCGGTAAAATCCAGGCTACGGCGCCACACGAAGGGGGTGATCGCCTGCAGGAACCGTTCGCCTGCCGCGATGTCGCCGCCGGCGGCGCGGGCGCGGATGAAGGCGGCGCGTTCCCATGCCACCGCGCTGCTCTCGTAATGACTCAGCGCCGCGTCGAAGGAGATGGCTGGCGGGCTGACCTCGCTGGCGGGCCGCAGCCGCAGGTCGACGCGGAAGACGTAGCCTTCCGCCGTCTGCCGGCTGAGCAGTTCGGTGATTGCGCGGGCATAACGCTGCGCGGTTTCCGCCGGTTCGTCGCGCGGGCGACGGGGCAGAGTGACGGGGTCGTAGAGCAGGATGGGGTCGATGTCGGAGGAATAGTTCAGCTCGCCGGCACCCTGCTTGCCCAGGGCCAGCGCGACGAAGCCCGCCGGCGCGGCATCGGGCACGCGGGCGGTGATGGCGTGCGTGATGGCCCGGTCCAGCGCATGATCGGCAAAGGCGCTGAGTTCCGCCATGACCCGCGCCGGCGGGAAGGCCTCCGCCAGATCGCCCACCGCCAGCACGGCGGCCAGAGCGAGCCGCTGCTGCCGCAGTTCGGAGGCCGTGTCGGCGGCGGTGATGGCGCGGGCGCGCTGCAGCGCCTCCTCCGCCCGCCCGTCCGCCAGCAGGGCGACGAGCTCCGGCTGCCGGTCCAGTGCGCGCGCCAGAAATGGGGAATGGCGCCGGGCGCGGTCGATCGCATCGGTCATGGCTTCGATCGGGGCATGGTCCATCGCCCTTGCGTATGGACGGCTTTGCCCCCGGTTCAAAGCCTTGCCCTGTCGTGGCCGGGGTGCCAGTTGTGGCGACAGATACGGGTCAGGAGGTTTCTTGCATGCTGCGAATGGGTCTGGTCGCCGCGACGGCGATGCTGCTGGCCGGCTGCGCGACGGCGAATGGCGGCTGTGCGGCACGCACCGACGCGGCCGCACCCGCGATCAGCGCCACCACCCTGCAGGAGGTGGTCCGCACGCTGGCGTCCGACGAGTTCGAGGGCCGCGAACCCGGTACGCCGGGCGAGGAAAAGAGCGTCCGCTACATCGCCCAGCGCTTCGAGGCCGCCGGCCTGCAGCCGGGCAACAATGGCAGCTGGTACCAGGAGGTGCCGCTGGCGGAGATAACCGCCGGCAATCACGCACCGCTCGCGATCGGGGACATGCTCTTCACCCATGCGACCGACTGGGTGGGCGTCACCTATCGCGAGCAGGAGCGGGTGGACCTGACCGACAGCGAGCTGGTCTTCGTCGGCTACGGCATCAACGCGCCGGAGCGGAACTGGAACGATTATGCCGGGATCGACATGCGCGGCAAGACCGCGGTGATCCTGGTCAACGACCCCGATTACCAGAATGACGGGCTGGACGGGCCGTTCGGCGGGCGGGCCATGACTTTTTACGGCCGCTGGACCTACAAGTTCGAGGAAGCCGCCCGGCAGGGCGCGGCGGGCGCGCTGATCGTGCACGACGCCTTCCCTGCGGCCTATGGCTGGAACGTGGTGGAAAGCAGCTGGACCGGCCCGCAGGCGCATGCCGCCCGGGCCGATCGCGGCGCCAGCCAGACGCTGATGAATGGCTGGGTGCAGAAGAACGTGGCGGAACGGATCATCGCGGCCGCCGGCCGCGACCTCGCCACGCTGACCGCCGCGGCGCAGCGCCCCGGTTTCAAGCCGGTGCCGCTGGGCCTGACGGTGAGCACGGGATTCGACAACACCATCCGCCGCTTCGCATCGAAGAACGTCGTCGGCCTGCTGCCGGGGGCGGAGCGGCCGGAGGAATATGTGCTGTATTCCGGGCACTGGGACCATCTGGGCCGCTGCACGCCGGCACCGGACGGCGACGACATCTGCAACGGCGCAATCGACAACGCCACCGGCATTGCCGCGCTGGTCGCGCTGGCGGAGGCGAACCGGGCGGCCGGGCCGGCGGCGCGCAGCCAGGTGTTCCTGGCGGTGACGGCGGAGGAATCGGGTCTGCTGGGCTCCGAATATTACGGTGCCAATCCGGTGTTCCCGCTGGCGCAGACGGTCGGCGGCGTGAACATGGATGCGATCGCGATGGCCGGTCCGGCGCGCGACGTGACGGTGATCGGCGGCGGCAAGAGCGAGCTGGACGCGGTGCTGGAACAGGCGCTGGCCGCCAGCGGGCGCACCATCACCCCCGATCCGTCGCCCCAGGCGGGCTATTACTACCGGTCGGATCATTTCAGCCTGGCGAAGCGCGGCGTGCCGATGTTCTACATTGATAGCGGGCAGGACCTGGTCGAAGGGGGCACCGCGGCCGGTGCTGCCTATGACGCGGCCTATCGCGACAATGCCTATCACGGGCCGAAGGACGAGTACGATCCGGACTGGAACTGGGACGGCATCGTCAGTGATGTTGGCCTGTTCTATCGTCTGGGCCGGATGCTGGCGGATGGAGACAGCTGGCCCAACTGGTACCCGGATGACGAATTCCGCCGCATCCGCGATGAAAGCTGCGCCGCCAGCGCGAAGGGATGTTGATCGTATCATGAGTGAATGGCGCATGCCGCCCGAATGGGCGCCGCAGGATTGGCTGTGGATTGGCTTCCCGCATGATCCGGCCGAATGGCCCGACCTTGCCGCCGCGCAGGTGCAGATCGCCGCTTTCGCCAGCGCAGTGGCGGAAAGCGGGCAGGAGGTGCGCCTGCTGGTGCGCGACGCCGCCAACGAGATGCGCGCCCGGGCGCTGACCCATGGCGCAGTGCAGCTGGAGCGGCGCGGATTCGGCGATGTCTGGTTGCGCGACACCGGCCCGCTGGTGCTGACCGATGGTGCGGGCAACCGGCTGGGGCAGCGGTTCGGCTTCAATGGCTGGGGCGGCAAGTTCCTGATGGAAGGTGACCAGACGATCGGTGCCGAGCTGGCGAAGGATGCTGGGCTGACCGTGCGGACGGGCGACTGGGTGCTGGAAGGCGGCGCGATCGATGGCGACGGCACCGGCCTGGTCGTCACCACCGAGCAATGCCTACTGAACCCCAACCGTAACCCGCACCTGTCGCGGGATCAGATCGAGGCGCAGCTGAAGGCCGATCTGGGCTTCGCGCGCGTGCTGTGGCTGGGCGAGGGTCTGCTGGGCGACCACACCGATGGCCATGTCGACAATCTGGCCCGCTTCGTGGGGCCGGGGCGGATCGCCATCCCGCAGGCCAGCGCAGCCGATGATCCCAATCGCGCGATCTTCACGGATGCGAAAAGCCGGGCGGAGGCGGCGGGGCTGGAGGTGCTGGCAGTGCCGTCCCCCGGCTGGATGGGCGAAGGCGACCAGGCGGAGCCCGCCAGCTACATGAACTTCGCCATCTGCAACACGGTGGTGGTGGTGCCGGTCTATGGCTCCCCGCTGGATGCGGAAGCGGTGGCCACGATCGGCGCGATGTTCCCGGATCGGGCCGCCGTGGGCGTGCCGGCCGATGCGGTGCTGGGCGGCGGCGGCAGTTTCCATTGCGCCAGCCAGCAGATGCCTGCCGCGGGCTGGGCGGCGGCCCGCCGCACCTGATGCACGATTTGTGCGGTGCAGCAAAGATTTGATACCTTCGGCTGCGGAAACTGTAAGCCGTCAGGCGCATATGGTGGTCTGGGTCGCACTCAAATCGAAGGACTTCCATTGTGGCAAGACACAGCGCCGATCGTGCGCAACGGCGCGAGGCATGGCTCGGCAGCCTGCTGCTGTTCGGATTCGGCTGCAGCGTGCTGGGGTTCATGGCGGCAAAAGACCGGCTTCCCTGGCTGACGGCCGATAATGCCCGCGTCACGCTGACCAAGGCTGCCGCCAAGTTGAACCCCGAACTGGGCGAGACGGTCGGGAATGCAGTTACCCGGTGATTGTCACCTCATCCCCACGGCTCGGCCACATCATCGCCAGCGTCTGGAAGCCACTGGCGCTGCTGTTCATCTGGGACGTGATCGTCACGATCACCTATTACCTGCTGCCCTTCACCGCACCGGGCCTGCCGGTGACGCTGTTCGGCACCGCCCTGGCGCTGTTCCTGGGGTTCCGCAGCAACTCCGCCTATGCCCGCTGGTGGGAAGGGCGGCAGCTGTGGGGGCTGATGATCAATGCCAGCCGCAACATCGCCCGCGCGGCGGTCAACTTCCTGCCCGACCCGCAGGCGGCCGGGCTGAAGCAGCGGCTGGTGCGCCGGCAGATCGCCTATGTGAACGCGCTGCGCTGCCAGCTGAGGCGGCAGCCCCCGGCGGGAGTGGTGCACCACTATCTGCGGCAGGGCGAAGCTGACGAGGCGCTGCGCCGGGTGAACATCGCCAACGGCATCCTGGACGGCAATGGCCGGCTGATTGCCGAGGCACGCGACAAGGGTTGGCTCGACACGATCCAGCAGGCGCAGATGGAGGCGGTGCTGGTCGACATCGCCAATGCGCAGGGCGGGATGGAGCGGCTGAAGAACACGCCGCTGCCGCATCAATATCGCTGGCTGCCGGTCGTGTTCACGCATCTGTTCTGCGTGCTGCTGCCGATCGGTCTGGTGGAGACCCTGGGCTATGCGACGCCGCTGGGCTCCACCATCGCCGGCCTCATGTTCCTGGCGGTGCTCACCATCGGTGACGAACTGGTCGACCCCTTTGCGGACAGGATCCACGACCTGCCGCTGACACAGATGTGCCGCACGATCGAGATCGATCTGCTGCAAGCCATCGGCGAGGACGCGCCGCCACCCATGCAGGCGGATGCGAGCGGGGTGTTGTGGTGACGGGAACCCCGGCCTGAACGCGCCATTCCCGTGAGAAGGGAGAGGCGCAATGCAGCGAGGGACAAGGTCCGCACTGATTCTCGGCTTTGCGCTGGGCGGCTTCTTTGACGGCATCCTGCTGCACCAGATCTTGCAATGGCATCACCTGCTCAGCTTGGTCCCCGGCGTGGACACCCTGCGCGCGCAGGTGCTGTGGGACGGGTACTTCCATGGGTTGATGTATGTGATCGCTGCCATCGGCCTGTGGGGTTTGTGGCGCGCGCGCAACCATGGCCGGATGGTGTCGGGGCGGGTGATATTGGGTGCCCTGCTGGCGGGTTTCGGCCTGTGGCACTCGGTGGATGCGGTGCTGTCGCACTGGGTTTTGGGCATTCACCGGATCAGGATCGACAGTCCCGATCCGCTGCTGTGGGACCTGCTCTGGCTGTTCGGCTTCGGTCTGGTGCCGCTGGCATTCGGCTGGTTGCTGCTGCGGGGCGGGGGCACGAGGGGCGGTCGCCGGGGCGCCACCATTGCTGTCGCGGTGGCAAGCCTGGTGACGGCGGGGCTGGCCGCATGGTCGCTGCGGCCGCCGATCGACCAGCGGTTCACCACGGTGGTGTTCGCGCCGGGCGTCGACGCGGGGCTGGCGATGGCGGCGGTCCGGTCGGCCGATGCGCGGATCGTCTGGTCCGATCCGCGCATGGCCGTGCTGGTGCTGGACGTCCGGCCGGCGGAGCGGCTGGGCTTCTACCGCAACGGCGCCCTGCTGGTCAGCGGATCAGGCGTGCCGAGCGGCTGCTTCGGCTGGAGCAAGGGTGTGGCCTGAGGCCGTTTCCGCCCGTCAGTGATGGCCCGCATGGGCGGCCGGCACCGCTGTCGCAGCCGGCCGCGCCGCGAGCCACGCCTCCATCTGCGCGATTTCCGCCTGCTGCGCGGCGATGACTGATTCGGCCAGAGCGCGCGCCTCCGGGTCCTTGCCGTGCTCCAGCTCTATCTCGGCCATCTCCACCGCGCCGCGATGATGGGCCAGCATGCCGCGCATGAAGGCCTCGTCCGGATCGGCCGGGATGGACGCCATGCCTTCATGCATGCGGGCATTGGCGTCCGTGTAGGCCTGTTGCGCGGCATTCAGCGGCGCTGCGGCCTCGGTAGCAGGTGCGGCGGGTGCCTCGGCCTCCTGGCACGCGGCCAGCAGGGCGAGCGGGGTAAGCATGGCAAGGCGCATCAGTTCTGCTCCTGCAGGTCGGGTGCCAGCGCGGCCTTGCGCAGCATGGCGATGGCATCGTCCAGCGGCATGAACTGCTGCTGCTGCTCGCCCAGCGTGCGGATGGCGACGGTCCGCTCCTCCGCCTCGCGCTTGCCGACCACCAGCATGTGCGGGACCTTCTTTACGGAGTGTTCGCGCACCTTGTAGTTGATCTTCTCGTTGCGCAGGTCGCTTTCCACCCGGATCCCGGCCGCGCGCAGGGCTGCCGTCACCTCGGCGGCATAGCCGTCCGCGTCCGACACGATGGTCGCCACCACCGCCTGCACCGGCGCCAGCCACAGCGGCAGGCGACCGGCGTAATGCTCGATCAGGATGCCGATGAACCGCTCATAGGATCCGAAGATCGCCCGGTGCAGCATCACCGGCCGATGCCGTTCGCCATCCTCGCCGATATAGCTGGCGTCCAGCCGTTCGGGCAGCACGCGGTCGGACTGGATCGTGCCGACCTGCCAGGTACGGCCGATCGCATCGGTCAGGTGCCATTCCAGCTTGGGGGCATAGAATGCGCCTTCGCCGGGCAGTTCTTCCCAGCCCTTGGCAGGATCGGCCAGGCCGGCCTCGACCACCGCCTGGCGCAGCTCGTCCTCCGCCTTGTCCCAGTCGGCTTCGGACCCGAAGCGCTGGTCGGGCCGCAGGGCCAGCTTGATGGCGTAGGAGAAGCCGAAGTCGCGATAGATCGAATCGGCCAGTTCGCAGAAGGCCCGTACCTCATCCACGATCTGCGGTTCGGTGCAGAAGATATGCGCATCGTCCTGCGTGAACTGGCGCACGCGCATCAGGCCGTGCAGCGCGCCATGCGGTTCGTTGCGGTGGCAGCAGCCATTCTCGTACAGGCGGATCGGCAGCTCGCGATAGCTGGTAATGCCCTGCTTGAAGACCAGCACATGCGCCGGGCAGTTCATCGGCTTCAGCGCCATCCACTGCGCATCGCCGCTGACCACCGGGCCTTCATCGGCGATGTTCGGCACTTCGTCGGGCACGACGAACATGTTCTCGCGATATTTGCCCCAATGGCCGGACTTCTCCCATTGCCGGGCGTCCATCACCTGCGGGGTCTTGATCTCCTGGTATCCGGACGCGTCGATCTTGCGGCGCATATAGGCTTCCAGCGCGCGCCAGATGACGAAACCGTGCGGGTGCCAGAAGACGGAGCCGTGCGCTTCCTCCTGCAGGTGGAACAGGTCCATCTCGCGCCCCAGCTTGCGGTGGTCGCGCTTGGCGGCCTCCTCCAGCCGGGTCAGGTGTTCGGCCAGCTGCTTCTTGTTCAGCCAGCCGGTGCCGTAGATGCGGCTGAGCATCGCGTTGTTCTGGTCGCCGCGCCAATAGGCGCCGGACACGCGCGTCAGCTTGAAGGCGGCCGGGTCGAGTCGCCCGGTGGAGGGCAGATGCGGGCCACGGCACAGGTCCAGCCAGCCATCCGGCGCATCCACCGGCCCGCTGCGATAGATGGTCAGCGCCTCGCCGTCGGGCAATTCGGCGGCCCATTCGGCCTTGAAGGTCTCGCCATGCTCCCGGAACCAGGCGACCAGCGCCCCGCGCTCCCACTCCTCGCGGATCAGCGGTTTGTCCGCCCGAATGATCTCGCGCATCTTCTCCTCGATCACAGGCAGATCGTCATCGGTGAACGGGCCGCGCGCGCCGGGGGCGAAGTCGTAATAGAAGCCGTCATCCGTCGCCGGGCCGAAGGTGATCTGCGTATCGGGCCACAAGGCCTGTACCGCTTCCGCCAGCACATGGGCGTAATCATGGCGCGTCACCTCCAGCGCGGCCGATTCGTCGCGTGCGGTGATCAGGGCGAGGTGCGAATCACCTTCTATCGGCCGGGACAGGTCGCGCAGCTCGCCATCGACGCTGGCCAGCATGGCGGCCTTGGCCAGGCCCGGCCCGATCGCCGCGGCAACCTCCAGGGCGGTGGTGCCACGCGGCATCTCGCGAATCGAACCGTCGGGAAGGCTGATCTTGACCATTTCGCTCATCGCGGGTGCTTTTCTTCGCTGAAACAATGGGACTTTGCAGATGCCGGGGCGCCATGGCACAGGGCCGCCGCAGGGGAAACCCCGCGGCAGACACCTTCCACTTCATACCATGTTTGGTAAAGGAGCCGGGAACGGTGCCGTATTGCGACAGTATTGTCGTGTATCGCACCGGCAATGCTGCATTGCGAGATGTGACTTGCCTTAACCGATCGTTAGCTTTAGATGTTTGGTAATCGGCGGGTCAGGAATGGCCCTTAGATGGAGAATGGACATGAAGACATTGAAGACTATCGTGGCCTCGCTGTCGCTGGCCACCCTCCTCGTGGGCCACACCGCAGTCGCCGCAACGCGTTCTGTTTCTTCGCTGCCTTCCAGCGGCGTGTCGGCTCCGGCCTCGGTTGACCGCGTTGGTGGTTCGCTGGGCGAGGCTGAAGGCCTGGGTGAGACTGCTGGCGGCGCTGGCCTGATCATCGCGATCTTCGGTTCGATCGCTGCTTTCCTGGTGTTCCTGGAAGCAGTTGGCGCAATCGACATCATCGGCGGTGACGACGATGATGACAGCCCGGGCTGAACCTGAACAAGGTTTGATCCGAGAGATTTGAGAAGGCCCGCAGCCATCTGCGGGCCTTTTCTTTTGTCCGCAGGATACGTGGGCAGCAGCTTTGTTGCCCCGGCACGGCGATGTGCTATCCGGTTGGGGCAAGGCTCGGGCCAGGCACAAGGGGGGCGAATGCGACTGGACGGAATTCCGCGCCATGATTGGCTGGCCATGGTGTTCGTGGCCGCGGCCTTGCTCCTGGGCGGGGGTGGTTCGCCCGCGCCACACACCGAATTGCTCCTGCAGGTGCTGACCTGCTTCGTCCTGCTGTTGTGGTTGTGGCTGCCAGCCGCCGGGGGGCGGGTGCCGGTGCCGCGCGATCGCCTGGTGTGGGCGATCGGCATTCTTGCGCTGGCTTTGCCTGCCCTGCAATTGCTGCCCCTGCCACCTGCCTGGTGGCAGGCCCTGCCGGGGCAGGAGGGCAGAGCTGCCGCGCTGGCGCTGGTCGGCGCGGCGGATGAGTGGCAGCCGCTCAGCCAGTCGCCCGCGCGCACGCTGGCGGCCTTGCTTTCGCTGGTGCCGCCGCTCTTTGCCGGCTTCGCGGTCGCGGCGCTCCCGGTGACGGGGCGGCGGCGCGTGTTGGCGGCAGTGGCGGCGACCATCCTGTGCTCGGCCGTGCTCGGCGCGGCGCAGGTCAGCCTGGGAGGCGATTCGCTGCGGTTCTATGCCGAGAGCCACAGCCGATACCTGGTCGGGTTTCAGGCCAACCGGAATGCCCAGGCCGACATCCTGCTGATCGGGGCGCTGGCCGCAGCCGCGCTGTTCGTGTCGGTGATCGCCGCGGGCGGTTTGCGGCGCCGGCGCGAACGCACGGCGGGGCGAGTTGGCACGCAGGCCTGGTGGCTGGTGCTGGGCGGGGTGCTGGCGCTGCTGCTGCTGGCAGTGGTGCTGACCGGATCGCGCATGGGTATCGGACTGATCGCGGTCACCCTGCCCGCATTGTGGCTGATCCTGCGCCCGGTCTCAGGACGGCTGAACCGCCGAATGGCGGCCGTGCTGGCCGGCGGTGCGGCATTGCTGCTGATTGTCGGGTATGTGTTGTTGCAGGGCAACACGATGGTGCAGCGCAGCGCGGAACGCTTCGACGCGCGCAGTGATCCGCGTGGCGAATTGTGGGAGGATACGCTGTTCGCGATCGACGCCGCGTGGCCTGCAGGCGTGGGGCTTGGCGGGTTCCAGCCGGCGATGCTGGCCGCGGAAAGGCTGGAGGTTCTGGACGGCACGCGGCCTAACCGCGCGCACAATGATTACCTAGAACTGGCGCTGGAGGGTGGCCTTCCGGCAGTGGTAATCGGGGTCGCCGCAATCGCATTGCTGATGGCACTGGCGATCCGCGCGTGGCGCCGCCGGCCGGAGGACCGGGCGCAGATCCTGTGCGGTTGCGGCGTGCTGCTGGTCATCGCCCTGCATTCGTTCGTTGATTATCCGCTACGATCCATGGCATTGGCATGCATGTTCGGGGTGGGAACGGGATTGCTGGCGGCTCCGCCGCGATCCGGTGCTGCTCCCCTTCCGGGCAGGACCGTCATGTCCAACGCGGGGGTTGAACTTGCTGCATAAGGTTTCGAGTGTCCTGACCGGGGTGGGCTGCGTTGCGGCACTGTCAGCATGTCAGCCCCAGCTCAAGAGTGATCTGCCCCTGGGCGCGCCGGCCTACGCAACGCTGGGCGGGGCAGTGCTGCCCCCCACGACCGCGTATCAGATCCGCCCGGGTGACCGGATCTCCGTCTCCCTCTTCCAGGAGCCGGATCTGTCGCAGCCGGATCTGATCGTGGACGAGGCCGGCACCGTGAATCTGCCGCTGATCGGTGCGGTGCAGGTGGGCGGCCGTTCGGCCGACGACGTCTCGCGCGAGATCGAGCGGGCCTATGGCGCACGGTACCTGCGCAATCCGCAGGCCACCGTCACCCTGCGGGAAGCGCGGCCGTATACCGTCACCGTGGACGGCGAGGTCGATCAGCCCGGCGTGTTCGAGATCCGTCCCGGCTACACCTTGGTGAGCGCCGTCGCGCTGGCGCGGGGTACCACGCCGACTGCGAAGACCGATGAAGTGCTCGTGATCCGCGCGATCGACGGCCAGCGGGCCGTCGCGCGCTTCGACATCAACGCCATCCGGGCCGGACGCATGCCTGACCCGCAATTGGTGCCCGGTGACCAGGTGATCGTCGGCTTCAGCCGGGCACGTGGCCTTTATAACGATATCCTGCAAGCAGTGCCGGCCGTCGGCGTGTTTGCGCGATTCTGACGTGAGAGAAGCCTTGGACGCGACCTATCCCACGCAGACCCCTGCCACACCGGTTTACCGCACCAATGCGGAACATGAACGGCTGACCGAACGGGAGAGCGGCGTCAGCCAGCTGATCCGCTATGTCGTCGGTCTGGTCCGCCGGAACATCTGGCTGATCGCGATCATCGTGGCGGTCGCGATCATCGCCGCCGTGGTGCTGACCATGCTGCAGACGCCGCGCTACACCGCGATGTCCACGCTGGAGATCGCCGAGGACACGCAGCAGGTGCTGGGCGAGGATCTGGGGGCGGAAACCACTTCCTACGCCAACTGGGACATTGAGATGAACCTCAATACCCAGCTGGAAATCCTCCGCAGCCGCGCGCTGGCGGAACGGGTGGCGGAGAGGCTGGACCTCGCTTCCAACGAACGGTTCTTCAATGCGATGGAAGCGGCCGCCCTGGTGGAGCTGAGCGAGCAGCAGCGCGCCGATCGCACGGCCGACATGCTGCGTGCCAATTTCAGCGTCGACCTGCCGACCGGCACGCGCATTGCCGAGCTGCGTTACACCAGCACCGATCCGGGCGTTTCGGCGATGGTGGTGGACGCCTTCGCCAGCGAATTCATCCAGGCGAACCTGCAGCGCAAGTTCGACTCTTCCGCCTATGCCCGCAGTTTCGTCGCCGAGCAGCTGGAAGAAGCGCGCGTCCGGCTGGAGAACTCGGAGCGTGAGCTGAACGCCTATGCCCGCGAGGCTGGCCTGATCCGCACCCGGGACGCTTCGGCGGAGGGCGGCAATGCGGCCGGCAGCATGACCGCCAGCAGCCTGCTGCAGCTCAACACCGCGGCCAACGAGGCGCAGGCCGCGCGGATCGCCGCCGAGGCGCGATGGAATGCGGAGCGGGCACAGCCGCTCTTCTCCTCTCAGGCCGTGCTGGCGAGCCCGACCGTGCAGTCGCTAATGCAGCGGCGCGCGACCTTGCAGGCCGAACTGGATTCCGCCCGCGACCGCTACCTGCCCGATCACCCGGCGGTGACCCGGCTGCGTACCGAGCTGCAGGCGACCGAGACCAGCCTGAACCGGGCCGCGAACGAGGTGCGCAACTCGATCCGCGCCAATTACCAGGCGTCAGCTGCGGCCGAAGGCGACCTGCGGCAGCAGGTGAACACGCTGGAGGGCGCCACCCTCGCCGAACAGGACCTGTCCGTGCGCTACAACACGCTGGCGCGCGAAGCCGACACCAACCGGCAGATCTATGACGGCCTGCTGCAGCGCTATCGCGCGCTGAACGCGGCGGCCGGCATCACCGCCAGCAACATCGCAGTGGTCGATCGCGCCGAAGTGCCAAGTTCGCCTTCTTCGCCCAACCTGCCGCGCAACGTGCTGCTGGCCATGGTGCTGGGTCTGGCCCTGGCGGGTGCGGTGGTGTTCCTGCGCGACCAGATGGACGATCGCCTGCGCATCCCCGAGGACGTGGAGAGCAAGATCGGCCTGCCGCTGCTGGGGGTCGTACCCACGGCGGAGGATGGCAACCCGGTCGGCGCGCTGGACGATCCCAAGTCGCCCATCGCGGAAAGCTACAATGCGCTGCGCACCACGCTGATGCATTCCACCCGCGAGGGGCTGCCCCGCCTGCTGCTGGTCACCAGCGCCCAGGCGTCCGAAGGCAAGACCACGACCAGCTACGCCATCGCCCGCAGCTTTGCCCGGGTGGGCAAGAACGTGCTGCTGATCGATGCCGATCTGCGGCGGCCCAACGTGCACAAGACGGCGGACGTGCCGAACAAGACCGGCATGTCCACGCTGCTGGTGGGCGAGGCGAGCCTGGCGGATGTCGCGGTGCGTTCGAGCTACCCGGGGCTCACCATCGTGCCGGCCGGACCGATCCCGCCTTCTCCGGCAGAGCTGCTCTCCTCCCCCCGCATGGCCGCGCTGCTGGAGCAGGTGGAGGCGGAGTACGACTTCGTGGTCATCGACAGTGCGCCGATCCTCGGCCTGGCCGACTCGACGGAACTGGCCGCTCTGGTCGATGGCGTGGCCCTGGTGGTGGAAGCCAACCGTGGCCGCGGCGGGCAGCTGAAGGGTGCGCTGCGGCGACTTCGCGCGCTCAACCCGGTGCTGGTCGGGGCCATCCTGACCAAGTATGACGCCTCCAAGGGCGGCAGCTACTCCTATTACGGGTACAATTACTACCGCTACGAAAGCGACGAGAACGCCCCCGCGTGACCCGGACCGGTCGCCCGCTGCTTGGCCGCCTCGTGGCGACGGTGGCCGTCCTGGGGCTCGGCTTTGCCTGCCTCGGCAGCGGGATGGACCGGATCGCGGTGCAGTCCTTCGGCATGGCGGCGGTCGTACCCGCTCCGCTGCGTGCGCAAAGCCTGCGTCCGCTGGCGCAGCTGGCGATGATTGCCGGCCAACCGGCGGCCACCCTGCGGCTGGCGGAGTCCGCCGTTGCAGCCGATCCGGTCGATCCCGCCAGCAGCGCGCTGCTGGGCGGGGCGCGGATGCTGGCGAATGATTACCCCGGCGCGGAGCAAGCCTTCCGGGTCGCGGCCGGCTTCGGCTGGCGCGAGCCGCTGACGCAGCGTTACTGGTACGCGGCGGCGCTGCAATCCAACGATTACCGACGCGCGGCTGAGCGGCTGGACGCGCTGCTGCGGGTCAACCGGAACCTGCCCGATGCACAGGTGCTGCTCGCCCCGCTGGAAGGTGATCCGGCAGGCCGGGCGGCGCTGCTCGAGCGGCTGCGCGAGCGGCCGTTGTGGCTGCCCAGCTACCTGACGCCGGGTACCAGGCTCGACCGCGCGGCGCTGGAGCGGCGCAGCCAGGTGCTGGTGGAGCTGGCGGCCGCCGGCACCCGGCTGGGCTGTTGGGGCGTGGCCGGCTGGGCCAAGGGTGCGCTCGCCGGCGGTGACCGCGCCAGTGCGGAGCGTGTCTGGCAGGCGCATTGCCCCGGGGCCGAAAGTGACGGGCTGTTGGCGGATGGCGAGTTCGACCGGTTGGGCAGCGACGCCGCCGCGCCGTTTGGCTGGCAGGTGGAGCGGTCGGGCGACGTGTCCGTCCGCCCGGAGGCCCATGACGGTGGGTACCGTCTGGCCTTGCGCAACCGCGCCTCGTTCAGCCGGCGGGTGCTGGTGCAGCCGGTGGCGCTGGCACCCGGGCGCTATCGCCTGCGGGGGACCGGTCCCACGAGCGTGTTCGCAGCCTCCCTAGGGTGCGGCAGCAGGCCGGCCATGCCGCGACTGGTGGAAGGTGATCTGGCCGGGCAGGGCCAGATCCTGACCGTCACGGAGGCATGCGACACGCTACAGCTGGGCATCTGGCTGCGCCCGACCGATGAGGCCGTGACGCTGGACCGGGTGACGCTGCAGCCGCTCTGAGTGATTGCCGCCGCCGATCAACTTTGAGTGAAGCGACGCTCCTTCAGCAGCACCGCCGGATTGCCGCGATAGATCCCCATCGGCACGGCATTGTCGAACAAGGCGGCCCGGGCACCCAGCACCGCCCCATCGCCCAGCTGTATGCCCGGCCCGACAAAGGCCTCGGCGGCGATCCAGCAGCCGGCGCCAAGAACAATGGGCCGCAGGACCAGCTCGAAGTCGGGGTCGGAAACACGGTGCGTGCTGGCGCATAGCACCGCGCGCTGGCTGATCACGCAGCGCGGCCCCACGGTGATCCGGCCCTGGTTGTAAAGCTCGGCTCCCGGACCGACCAGCGTATCTGCGCCGATGGTCAGATTGCGCGGCAGCCAGATGCGAACGCTGGAATAGATGCGCGCACCGGGGCCGATCTCCGCGCCGAACAGCTGCAGCAGCCAGCGTCGCCAGCGATGCGCCTGCGGCGGCGTCCAGCGGGCGAGCAGGCGCTACGCCATGGCGAAGGCGACACGCTCCAGCTTGTTGGCCAGGGTGAAGGACGGGCCACCACCCAATGGGCGGAACCGGTCGGCCGGGCTGTCGCTCACTCCGTCACCTGTCCGTGCGGGCGCGCCAGGCCGCGATAGGCCGCCACCCAAGCCCGCGTCACTTCAGCCGGAGCGAAGCGCCCGCGCGCCAGAGCCAGAGCGGCCTGAGCCATGCGCTCCCACTCGGCAGGGTCGAGCTGCAGCGCCTGTTCCAGCGCGCGCACAACCGAGGGCACGTCGGTGCCGCAGGGCAAGGCAGCGCCGGTCTCCACCCCTTCCGGCAAGTGGCATGCCGCCGTCATGATGGTGGGAGTGCCCGCTGCCCAGGACTCCAGGATTGCCATGGGCAGGCCTTCGCTGTGGGACGGCAGGATCATCCAGCGCGCTGCGGCCAGCAGGCGTGCTTTGTCCGCGCCATGCACCGCACCATGGAATTGGACGCCGTCCGGCGCGGTGCCCAGCTTCTGCTGGAAGGCCGCCATGTCCGCGCCATCGCCCCACCCGGCAATGTGCAGCTCCGCCCCGACGGGCAACTGCGCTACCGCCCAGGCGTCCAGCAGCGCATCCAGGTTCTTCTTCGGGTGGATGCGGCCGAGATACAGGACATGCGGGGCCCGCGCCTGCAGCGGCGCGGTGCTGGCCACTGGTCCGGCATTGGGGATCACCAGCACCGGCCGGCTGGCCCCGGCCTCGCGCGCGATATCGTTCGCCTCGTCGCGTGTCAGCGCATGCAGTGCGGCAGCCCGGGCCCAGCTGTCCTGTTCGTAGGCAAGGCGGGCCACCGCCTTCTTCACCCGGCCGCGGGCCGTTATCCACGGGTCCAGCATGCCGTGCGGCGAGATCAGGTAAGGCCGCCCGGTGCGCCGCGCCCAGCGGGCACCCGCGTGGGAGGGATACATCCAGATGCCGTGAAGGTGCAGGATATCGGGGTCGGCCTGATCCAGGCAGCCGGCGAGCGCGGGCGCGTAGCCGATCTGCCGCGGACCCTGCACCGGGGCGGTCAGCACGGCAATGCCCGGCTCCGTCAGATCGCCTTCGCTGCTGCCCTCGTCTGCCAGGGCCACGATCGTGACCCGGCCGCCAGCAGCGCGGATCATGCGCGCCTGCTGCCACACGGCGGTCGCCACACCCCCACCCAGATGGGAAGCCCAGGAGGTGAGCAGGGCAACATGCAGCCCGCCCAGATCATCCATCGGCTGTGCTGCTTCGATCATCGCCGTCCCTGAACTCGCCATTGCTGCACTTGCGAAGGGAGCTTAGCCGCCTGCAGCGGCGGCGCAACCGCGATCGGACAGCCCCGGTCAGTCGGGAACGGAGAAGGTGCCGCTGACCCGCCCGCTGGACGCGCTGCTGCCGGCCGCGCCCGGGGCGCTGCCGCGGCCATCCACGCTGGAGATGCCGCTGTTCAGGTCGATCGTCAGGCGCCCGCCATTCAGCGTATCGCCGCCGCGGCGCAGCGCGACGCCGCCGGACAGGATGATCATCCGCCGGTTGAAATCATACACACCCGCCGCGCCCTGCGCCCGCTCGTTGCCGCGGATGACGGTGACGCCGCCGGTGGCATCGATGCGCTGGATCTCCAGCGTCCCATTATCGGTGAAAGCCACCGTGGTGCGACCGGCGGTCAGCCGCAGGTCACCCTGGTCGATCACCACATTACCGCTCAGCACCACGCGGTTCTGCCGGTCCTGCAGCTCTATCCGGTCGGCGGCATAATTGACCGGCTGGTTGGCGTTGAACCCGCTGATCGCCTGCGCGCCGGCCATCGTGCCGAAGCCGAGCGCGACCAGCGCGGATGCGCCAAAGGCGACGGCGAAGGATCGCACGGCCAGCCGGGGCAGCGACAGGCGGGCGGGGGACGGGCGCAAGGAGTCGGTCATCTGGGCCCTCTGTTATGCCGCCGCCGCCGTCATGGCAATTGCAGCTGGCCGGGGACCATGGTCATGCGGGCATTGCCGTCCAGCGTGACGATGCGGGTATCCAGATCGGCCAGCACCCGGTCCGCGCTGAAGGAGCCGGCGGGAACCGTGCCGGACACGCGACCTTCGCCGATCAGGGATCGGCCGGGCAGGTCTATCGCCACGCCGCGTGCTACCATGCTGTAGCCATCGGCCGCCAGGAAACGGACGGCGCCGTCGATACCCACCTGTTGTCGTTCGATCTGGTATGATCCGCCCGGCGCGGTCAGCTGTGCCGGCCCATCGCGCAGCAGCAGTCGCGCGGTCAGGTCCTGCAACTGCACCACCGGCACGCTGGCGCTGCGCTGCACCGCATTGCCGGCGGACACGGAGAAGGGGCGCCCGGTCGTGTCCTGCCCGCGATAGCGCGCATCATCCAGCCGCAGCCGGTCGTTGGCGGTCGCGACCTTGTTTCGGTCCAGCAGGAAGCTGACTTCGCCCGTCGGCTTCAGCGGTGCGATCAGCATCGCGGCGGCCAGGGCGCCGACCAGTGCGGGCAGCACGATGCCGAGCAGCCGGATGGTCCGGTCGAACGAGCCGCCCGGCGCGGCAAACGCCTGGCGCCGGTCGCGCATCCTGTCTGCCTGATCGGTCATCGCCCGTCAGATAGGCGTGATCTGTCCCGTGGGAAAGGTCAGCCTTCGTGAGAAAAGATGTCCTTGTCCGCCCAGCCGGCGATATCCAGCCGTGCGCGGGTGGGCAGGAAGTCGAAACAGGCCTGCGCCATGGCCGTGCGGCCCTCCCGCTCCAGCCGTTCCTGCAGGATTGCCATCAGGCGGTGAAGGAAGCGCACATCGGATGCAGCGTAATCGCGCTGCGCCTCGCTGAGCACCGGACCGCCCCAATCGCTGGACTGCTGCTGCTTGGAGATGTCCTGCGCCAGCAATTCCTGGATCAGGTTCTTCAGCCCGTGCCGGTCGGTGTAGGTGCGGGTCATCTTGCTGGCGATCTTGGTGCAGAACACCGGCGCGGCGGTGACGCCCAGATAATGTTCGATCGCGGCCAGGTCGAAGCGGGCGAAGTGGTATATCTTGATACGCGCCGGATCGGCCAACACCGCGCAAAGGTTTGGCGCGTGGTAGGCGCTGTCCGGAGCGAAGCGCACCAGATGCTCATCGCCATTGCCGTCGCTGATCTGGACCACGCACAGCCGGTCGCGGTGCGTGACAAGGCCCATGGTTTCGGTGTCGACCGCTACGGGGCCGGATGCGAGCACGCCCGCGGGCAGGTCTTCTTCGTGAAAATGTACAGCCATCGCCGCTGGCCTTAGGCGCAAAGCGGCAGATCGGCTAGGGGCAGGCGCATGGACGAATTCATTCCTGACGACTGGCGCGCGGCGCTGGCGCCCGCCCTGGCCGATCCGCGCCTGCACGATCTCGACCTATGGCTGCAGGCGGAAGAGGCGGCGGGCAAGGCGATCTACCCGCCGCGGGGCAGCCGGCTGCGCGCGCTGGCGCTGACGCCGCTGGCCGATGTGCGGGTCGTGATCCTGGGGCAGGATCCCTATCACGGGCCCGGGCAGGCGCATGGGCTTGCCTTCTCCGTGCCTGAGGGCGTGAAGCTGCCGCCATCGCTGCGCAATATCTGTCGTGAGCTGGCGGAGGATTGCGGCACCGCCCCTGCCGTGTCGGGCGATCTGGAGCGTTGGGCGCGGCAGGGCGTGCTGCTGCTCAACACCACGTTGACGGTGGAGGCGGCGCAGGCCGGCAGCCATGCGGGCCGCGGGTGGGAGCTGCTGACGGATGCGATCGTGCAGGCGGTGGCGCAGGCGGCGGCGCCGTCGGTCTTCATCCTGTGGGGCAATCATGCGCAGGGCAAGGTCGCGCGGATCGCGGAGCTTGGCCCCGGCACGCGCCACCGGTTGATCGCGTCGGCGCATCCCAGCCCGCTATCCGCCCGCCGGGGGTTCTTCGGCTCGCGGCCATTCAGCCAGGCAAATGCCTTCCTGCTGGAGCATGGACGCGGCACCATCGATTGGTGATAGCCGTTCGCAAGAAGTCTGTTGCAAGCGCTTCGCAACAATGGCAGACTGCGCGGCATGGATCAGATGATTGCCCTTCGCCGCGGCGAGATGAGCTGGGGCCTGTTGGCCCGATCGATCGGCCCGCGCGTGCGCCTGCTGCGCAATGTGCTGGCATCCCGAACGGAGGGGGGTGGCGGGCCCGACGACCTGCCCACCGGCACGCTGACCGTGCTGGCGCTGGTGTCCGCCAATCCGGGCACCTCGCAGACGCTGCTGGCACGCCGCGCCGGGATCAACAAATCGGCGCTGGTCGGCATCGTGGACCAGCTGGAGCGGCGCGGACTGGTGGCGCGGGACCGGTCGGCGGTGGATCGGCGGCGCAACAGCCTGTCCATCACCCCGGCCGGAGAAAGCGCACTGAAGCAGCTGCACGCCGCCGCCTGGCCGGCCGAGGCGCCGATCCGCGAGGCGCTGAACCCCGGCGAACAGGCGCTGCTGGTCAGCCTGCTGGACCGGGCGCTTGCCTCGATGGAAGGCAGCCCAGCACGGCAGCAGCAGATGGGCCGGGCTGCCTGAAGGCGCCCGGCGGCTTCCCGGTCACCGCGGCAGGCTGCTGACGCCCATCAGCGCCTCGTCCACCGCGCGGGCGGTCTGTCGCCCTTCGCGGATGGCCCAGACCACCAGCGACTGCCCCCGGCGCATGTCGCCACAGGCATAGATCATGTCCTCGCTGGTGCGATAGCTCACCGTGTCGGCGGCGATATTACCGCGATCGGTCAGCGCCACGCCCGACTGGTCGATCATGCCGGCGCGCTTGGGGCCGACGAAGCCCATTGCCAGCAGGATCAGATCGGCCCGCAGCACGAACTCGCTGCCGGGCACTTCGCGCATCTGGCCGCCTTCCCACTCGAGACGGGCACATCTCAGGCCGGTGACCTGGCCGTTCTCGCCGACCACTTCCTTGGTCAGCACGGCCCAGTCACGCTCGACGCCTTCTTCGTGGCTGCTGGAGGTGCGCAGCTTCATTGGCCAGTGCGGCCAGGTCAGCGACTTGTCCTCCTTCTCTGGAGGGCGGGGCATGATCTCGATCTGGGTGACGCTGGCGGCGCCCTGCCGGTTGGAGGTGCCGACGCAGTCCGACCCGGTGTCGCCGCCGCCGATCACGATCACATGCTTGCCCGTGGCGGTCAGCGTGCCGCGCGGCGCGGCGCGTTCCTCGTGGTCGCCGGCGACGCGCTTGTTCTGCTGCGTCAGGAACTCCATCGCCAGCCGGACGCCCGGCAGCTCCGCGCCCGGGATCTGCAGCGCGCGCGGGTTTTCCGCGCCGCCGGCCAGCACGATTGCATCGAAATTCTCGCGCAGCGACTTGATGGACACGTCCACGCCCACTTCGGTGCTGGTGCGGAAGGTGACGCCTTCGGCCTCCATCTGCACGGCGCGGCGGTTGATGAGGTGCTTCTCCATCTTGAAGTCGGGGATGCCGTAGCGCATCAGCCCGCCCAGCCGGTCCGACTTCTCGAACACGGTGACCGAATGGCCCACCCGCGCCAGCTGCTGCGCACAGGCCAGGCCGGCCGGG
The DNA here is from genome assembly GCF_003660445.1 of Croceibacterium ferulae. Lineage (GTDB taxonomy): Bacteria > Pseudomonadota > Alphaproteobacteria > Sphingomonadales > Sphingomonadaceae > Croceibacterium > Croceibacterium ferulae. Next base: position 136,073 of record NZ_QZVQ01000009.1, read on the forward strand.
CCGGAGCCGACCACCGCCACCCGCTTGCCGGTGGGCGGCGCGGGTTCGGCGGGGCTGATCCAGCCTTCCTGCCAGCCGCGATCCACGATGGCACATTCGATGCTCTTGATGGTGACCGGCTGGTCCACGATGTTCAGCGTGCAGCTCGCCTCGCACGGGGCGGGGCAGACGCGGCCGGTGAATTCCGGGAAGTTGTTGGTCGAATGCAGTGCTTCCAGCGCATTCTGCCAGTCGCTTTCATAGACCAGGTGGTTCCAGTCCGGGATCAAATTGTTCACCGGACAGCCATTGTGACAATAGGGGATGCCGCAATTCATGCAGCGGCTGGCCTGCTTCTTCAGGCCGTCCTCGCTATGCGGAACCACGAATTCGCGATAATGCCCCAGGCGCTCGGCCGGATCGGCGTAAGTGCGATCCTGCCGGTCAAGCTCCAGGAAGCCGGTTTCCTTGCCCATCTTATCTGATCCCTGATCTTATTCTGCGGCGACGCTGGCGGCTTCTGCGCGCTCTGCTTCCAGCAGGCGCAGCGCCTGGCTGTAGTCGCGCGGCATGACCTTCACGAAGCGGGGCAGCGCCGCATCCCAATTGTCGAGCAGCTCGCCTGCTCGCCGCGAGCCGGTGTGCAGCTTGTGCCGCTCCACCAGGATGCGGAGCCGTTCGGCATCGTGGCGCAGCATGTCGCCCATCCCCGCATCGGCGACATGGCGCCCGCGCTGCTGCGGACGGTTATCATGATCGCCATCGATGCCTGGGGACACCGCTTCCACCTCGACCTGCGCCATATTGCACCGGTCGCGGAAGCTGCCGTCCACATCATAGACATAGGCGACGCCGCCCGACATGCCGGCCGCGAAATTGCGCCCGGTGCGGCCCAGCACGCAGATCACGCCGCCGGTCATGTATTCGCAGCCATGATCGCCGGTGCCCTCGACCACGGCGACCGCGCCCGAATTGCGGACGGCGAAGCGCTCGCCGGCAACGCCGTTGAAATAGGCCTCGCCCGCGATGGCGCCATACAGCACCGTGTTGCCGACGATGATGTTCTGCGTGGGATCGCGATCCACCCCCGCCGGCTGGCGCACGATGATCCGGCCACCGGACAGGCCCTTGCCGACATAGTCGTTGGCATCGCCCACCAGGTCCAGCGTCACGCCATGCACGGCCCAGGCGCCGAAGCTCTGCCCGGCGACGCCGGTGAAGTTCACGCGCAGCTGTTCGGGCTGCAGGCCGGCATGGCCGTGGCGCCTCGCGATCTCGCCCGAAAGCATCGCGCCCACGGTGCGGTGGATGTTCTTGACCGTGCGGTCCAGCACCACCGTCTGCCCGCCCTCGATCGCCGGCATGGCCGCCTGGATCAGCTCGACGTCCAGCGCCTCGCCCAGATTGTGGTCCTGCGTCTGGCTGTTGAACAGGGTGGCGACCGTCACCTCAGGCTGGTGCAGCAGGCGCGATAGATCCACGCCATCGGCCTTCCAGTGGTCCAGCGCCTTGCCCGGCTCGATCCGGTCCACCCGGCCGACCATCTCCTGCACCGTGCGGAAGCCCATCTCCGCCATGATCTGGCGCAATTCCTCCGCCACGAAGAAGAAGTAGTTGATGACGTGTTCGGGCGTGCCGGTGAACCGCTTGCGCAGTTCCGGGTTCTGCGTCGCCACGCCCACCGGGCAGGTGTTCAGATGGCACTTGCGCATCATGATGCAGCCGGCCGCGATCAGCGGCGCGGTGGCGAAGCCGAACTCGTCCGCGCCCAGCAGCGCGCCGATGGCGACGTCGCGCCCGGTGCGCAGGCCGCCATCGACCTGCACCACGATGCGGCTGCGCAGGTCGTTCAGCAGCAGCGTCTGCTGCGTTTCGGCCAGGCCGATCTCCCATGGGCTGCCCGCATGGGTCAGGCTGGTGAGCGGGCTGGCGCCCGTGCCGCCTTCATAGCCGGAGATGGTGACATGGTCGGCCCGCGCCTTGGACACGCCGGCCGCCACGGTGCCGACGCCCACTTCGGACACCAGCTTGACGGAGATGCGCGCCTGCCGGTTCACGTTCTTCAGGTCGTGGATCAGCTGCGCCAGATCCTCGATCGAATAGATGTCGTGATGCGGCGGCGGGCTGATCAGGCCGACGCCGGGCGTGGAATGGCGGGTGGCGCCGATGGTCTTGTCGACCTTGTGGCCGGGCAGCTGCCCGCCTTCGCCGGGCTTCGCGCCCTGCGCCATCTTGATCTGGATATCGTCGGCATTGACCAGATACTCGGTCGTCACGCCGAAGCGGCCGGACGCGACCTGCTTGATGGCAGAGCGCATCGTGTCGCCGTTCTCCAGCGGCTGGAAGCGCCGCGGATCCTCGCCACCTTCGCCGGTGTTCGACTTGCCGCCGATGCGGTTCATCGCCACCGCCAGCGTGGTGTGCGCTTCCCAGCTGATCGAACCGTAGCTCATCGCGCCGGTCACGAACCGCTTCACGATCTCCGCCGCGGGCTCCACCTCGTCCAGCGGGACAGGGGTGTCGGCCGGCTTCAGCTGCATCAGCCCGCGAATGGTCAGCAACCGCTCGCTCTGCTCGTTGATGGAGCGGGCGAACTCGGCATAGTTGTCCCAATTGTTGCCGCGCACCGCATGCTGCAGGTTGGCGACATTGGCCGGGGTCCAGGCGTGCTCCTCGCCACGCAGGCGGTATTGATAGATGCCACCCACATCCAGCATCCGGCGATAGATCGGATTGTCGCCGTAGGCGCTGGCGTGCCGGCGCACGGATTCTTCTGCCACCTGCTTGAGGCCGATGCCTTCGATGGTGGTCGCGGTGCCGCTGAAATAGCGGTTCACGAACTCGCTCGACAGGCCGATCGCGTCGAAGATCTGCGCCCCGCAATAGGACTGGTAGGTCGAGATGCCCATCTTGGACATGACCTTCAGGATGCCCTTGCCGATCGCCTTGATGTAGTTCTGCCGGACCTTGGCGGCCTCGATCTCGGGCACCTTGTCGGTGCGGATCTGCTCCAGCGTCTCGAAGGCGAGGTAGGGGTTGATCGCTTCCGCGCCATAGCCGGCCAGCACGCAAAAATGGTGCACCTCGCGCGCTTCGCCCGTTTCCACCACCAGGCCGGTCTGCATGCGCAGGCCCTGCCGCACCAGATGATGATGCACCGCGGCCGTCGCCAGCACCGCCGGCATGGCGATCCGGTCGCGGCTCTGCGCGCGATCGGACAGGATCAGGATGTTGCGATCCTGCAGCACCGCTTCCGTCGCGGCCCAGCACATTTCCTTCAGGGCCATTTCCAGCCCGTCGGCACCCGACGCGGCATCCCAGGTGATGTCGATCGTGGCGGTCCGGAACGCACCATCCAGCGATGCCTCGACCGACCGGATCTTCTCCATGTCGTGATTGGTCAGGATCGGCTGTTCGACCTCAAGCCGGCGATGCGTGCCGGCGTCGTGGCCCAGCAGGTTGGGGCGCGGGCCGATCATGGTCATCAGGCTCATCACCAGCTCTTCCCGGATCGGGTCGATCGGCGGGTTGGTGACCTGCGCGAAGTTCTGCTTGAAATAATCGTACAGCAGCCGGCTGCGGCGGCTGAGCACCGCGATCGGCGTGTCGGTGCCCATCGACCCGATCGGATCATCGGCCGAAACCGCCATCGGCTCCAGGAACTTGGACACGTCCTCCTGCGTGTAGCCGAACGCCTGCTGACGCTGCAGCAGGCTGGAATCGTCCGTCTGCACCGCCTCGTGGTCGATCTCGATCGCCTGCAGGTCGTCCAGCTTGTACTGCGTCTGGCGCAGCCACTCCTCATACGGTTCCGCGCCGGACAGCTGGGCCTTCAGCTCCTCGTCCTCGACGATGCGGCCCTGCTCCATGTCGATCAGCAGCATGCGGCCGGGCTGCAGCCGCCACTTGCGCACGATGTCCTCTTCCGCAAACGGCAGCACGCCGCTTTCGGATGCCAGGCAGACGATATCGTCCTTCGTCACCACGAAGCGCGCCGGGCGCAGTCCGTTGCGGTCCAGCGTGGCGCCGATCTGCCGGCCATCGGTGAAGCACACGGCGGCGGGGCCGTCCCACGGCTCCATCAAGGCGGCGTGATATTCGTAGAAAGCGCGCCGCTGCGGCTCCATCTGCGGGTTCTTGCCCCATGCCTCCGGCATCAGGATCATCATCGCGTGGACCAGCGAATATCCGCCCAGCAGCAGCAGTTCCAGCGCGTTGTCGAGGCAGGCGGTGTCCGACTGGCCATGCGGGATGATCGGCCACAGCTTGTCCAGATCCGCGCCCAGCAGCGGCGATTCCATGGTGCGCCGGCGCGCATTCATCCAGTTCACATTGCCGCGAACCGTGTTGATCTCTCCGTTGTGGGCGATCAGCCGGAACGGGTGCGCCAGCTTCCAGCTGGGGAAGGTGTTGGTGGAGAAGCGCTGGTGCACCAGGGCCAGCGCGCTGGTGCAGTCCGGGTCGCGCAGATCGTCGTAGAAGCTGCCCACCTGAGTTGCCAGCAGCAGCCCCTTGTACACCATCGTGCGGCTGGAGAAGCTGGGCATGTAGAGCTGCGTCAGCGCCGGCATGTCGTGCTTTTCCGCCAGCGCGGCCAGCGGGTTCTGCGTTTGCTTGCGGATCACGATCAGCTTGCGTTCGAACGCATCCTGATCGGCGCAATTGGCGCCCCGGCCGATGAAGCACTGCCGGATCACCGGCATGCTCTCGCGCACGGTCTTGCCCAGGCCTTCGGTCGTCACCGGCACGTCGCGCCAGCCGATCAGCTGCTGGCCTTCCTTGGCGATGAACTTTTCGAACTGCTGCGTGATGAACTCGCGCGCGGCATCGTCCTGCGGCATGAAGCACATGGCCACCGCGTAATCGCCCGGCTGCGGCAGGGTGAGGCCGTTCTCCGCGGCCCAGCGGCGATAGAGCGGGTCGGGCAGCTGCATCAGCAGGCCCGCGCCATCGCCCAGCAGCGGATCGGCGCCCACGGCGCCACGATGGTCCAGATTGGCCAGCACCTCCAGCGCCTGGGTCACGATCGCGTGCGACTTGATGCCTTTAATATGGGCTACGAAGCCCACACCACATGCATCATGCTCGTTACGCGGGTCGTAGAGGCCCTGGGCAGAAGGATACTCGGTCAACGCACTTGCTTCCTGTTCTGGCCCGGCGGCAGACCCGCTCCGCTCCGCTGTGGGAAACGAAACGCGACTCACCCCGGGTGGAGCGGCTAGAATATTCCGCGAGCCGCCCCCATGGCCATCCGAACATGTTTTGGCAAGTTTTTCGGGCGTCGGGAGACGTTTTCGTTCGCCGAACGCCGTTTTGCGTTGCTCCTGCGATTGTTATCCGGCGTCACCGCGCTTGCGACGGAACCGACGCGGCTTTGTCACAGGGGCCGGCTGCGTCACTTCGGGCGTTGTCGCCTGAGCTTCAGCCGCGTCGGGTCCGGCTGCCTGCGTTTCGGTCACCAGGGGTTCGGTTGCCTGTGGTTCAGGCGCTGCGGTCGCGGCCGTCTGCACGGTTGCGTTGGCGCGGATCCATTCTTCGACCACCGGGGCGATCCGCTTGCGCCACTTGCTGCCGTTGAAGATGCCGTAATGCCCCACATCCTCGGCCAGCAGGTACTTCTTCCGCGCTTCCGGCAGATAGGGTGCCAGGTCCAGCGCGGCGCGGGTCTGGCCGATGCCGGAAATGTCGTCCCGCTCCCCCTCGATCGCCAGCAGCGCGGTGTCGCGGATGGCGTTGGGGTCGATCGGCTTGCCACGATGGACGAACTCGCCCTTGGGCAGGGAGTGCTTCTGGAACACATGCTCGATGGTCTGGAGGTAGAACTCCGCCGTCATGTCGCAGACGCTGAGATATTCGTCGTAGAAGCTCTTGGTGCCCGCCGCGCTGTCGGTGTCGCCGACGGTCAGGTGCTTGAACATCTCGTAATGGCTGTTGATGTGGGATTGCAGGTTCATCGAGATGAAGCCCGCGAGCTGCAGGAAGCCGGGATAGACCTCCCGCCCGGCGCCCGGATAATTGCCGGGCACGGTGGCGATCACATTGTCCTCGAACCAGCTGAGCGGATGGGTCACGGCCACGTCGTTCACGCTGGTCGGGCTGGCGCGCGTGTCGACCGGGCCGCCCATCATCGTCAGGCTGGCCGGGCGACACGGATCATTGTCCGCCCCCATAACCGCCACGGCGGCAAAGGCCGGCACTGATGGCTGGCATACCGCCAGCATATGCGTGTCGGGCCCGATGAAGCGCACGAAGTCGATCAGGTAGTCGATGTAATCGTCCAGATCGAAGGGGCCGGCGTCCAGCGGCACCATCTTGGCATCGGCCCAGTCGGTGATCCACACCTCCTGGTTCTCGATCAGCCGGGCCACCGTACCGCGCAGCAGCGTGGCGTAGTGGCCGCTCATCGGCGCCACCACCAGCATGCGCGGCGCATCTTCCGGCAGGCCTTCGCGGCGGAAGTGCCGCAACCCGCCATAGGGCTTTTCCAGCACCACCGTCTCGGTCACGGCGAATTCCTCCTCGCCGATCACCACCGCCTCGATCCCGAATTCGGGCTTGCCTTTGTGCTCGTAGAAGCCGGCAAACACCTGCAACGCGCTGGCGACCGCCGGCCCCATGCCGAAATAGCCCATCGGCAGGGAGGGGTTGTTCAGCAGGTTGGCGCCGATCGCGGCCCAGCTGCTGGCCGCTGCCATCATGGAGCGCTGCATTTCATAAGCCTGGTAGATCACGGGCTTGATCCTTCAATCTCGATTCCGGCGGCTGCGACCACATGCGCCGGTTATAATTGTTACCTCCTATAAGCTGTCTGCGGCATTGCAGCAAACCGACACTCAGGAGTTCTGCCCCTTCAATCGTTCGGCGCGATAGGCTAGTTCCCGCGACCATGGCCAGATCGCCGACCAAAACCGAGGTGGCGCCTGCCGCCAACATCGCACCGCTGCGCCTGATCGCGCGTACGGCTTCCGCCTATCCGGGCCATATGGCGCTGGCGGGGCTGGCCCTGCTGACGACCGCCGCGGCCACGCTGGCGATCCCCGCCGGCTTCCGCCTGATCATCGATCGCGGCTTTTCCGCCGGCACCAATCCGGACGAGATCGGCCGCTGGTTCCGGTACCTTCTGCTGATCGTCGGAGTGCTGGCGATCGGCACCGCCTGCCGATACTACTTCGTGTCGGTGCTGGGCGAGCGGGTGGTGGCCGATATCCGCCGCGCGGTGCAGGGCAACCTGCTGCGCCTGTCGCCCGGTTTCTTCGAGGAGAACAGCCCGCAGGAAATCGCCAGCCGGATGACCGCCGACACCGCGCAGATCGAGCTGGTGGTGGGGGCGACCATCTCCATCGCGCTGCGCAACCTGATCATGGTGATCGGCGGTACCGGCTACCTGCTATGGCTGGCGCCCGAACTCACCGCCATCCTGGTGGTGGCGGTACCGCTGGTGATGCTGCCGCTCGGCTGGTTTGGCCGGCGGGTTCGGGCCGTCTCCCGCGAGAGCCAGGACCGGGTGGCCGATATCGGCGCTCAGGTGGCGGAAGTGCTGGGTGCGATGAAGATCGTGCAGGGGTTCAACCAGGAAGAGCGCGAGGCCATCCGCTTTGGCGAAGCGGTGGAGCGATCGTTCGACAGCGCTCGCCGCCGCATCCTGCTGCGTGCGGTGATGACCGGCTGTGCCATTTCCGTGATCTTCGGTTCGATCACCGCGCTGATGTGGCGTGGTGCGCTGCAGGTGGCGGAAGGCATTCTGTCGGGCGGCACCATCGCCGCGTTCGTGCTGACCGGCGTGCTGGTGGCGGGCGCCTTTGGTGCGCTGACGGAGGTCTATGGCGACCTGCTGCGCGGCGCGGGCGCCGCCGAACGGTTGAACGAGCTGCTGCAGGAGGTGCCCGCCGTCGCCGCCCCCGCGCGCCCGCAGGCGCTGCCGGCGGCCTCGCGCGGCAGCATCGCGTTCCAGAACGTCACCTTCCGCTATCCCACCCGGCCCGAGCAGGCCGCGGTGCACGGCTTCGACCTGGTGGTGGAACCAGGGGAGACGGTGGCGCTGGTCGGCCCCTCGGGCGCGGGCAAATCCACGGTCTTCCAGCTGGCCGAACGCTTCTACGATCCGCAGGCCGGCACCGTCAGGATCGACGGCGTGCCGCTGGTGCAGGCCGATCCAGGCGAGGTGCGCCGGCGCATCGCGCTGGTCCCGCAGGAAGGCGTGCTGTTCGCCGCCAGCGCGCGCGACAATCTGCGCTATGGCCGGTGGGATGCCAGCGAGGACGCCATCTGGCAGGCGGCGGAGGCGGCCAATGCGGCCGGCTTCCTGCGCGACCTGCCGCAGGGCCTCGACACCTATCTTGGCGAAGGCGGGGCGCGCCTGTCCGGCGGGCAGCGGCAACGGCTGGCGATCGCCCGCGCGCTGCTGCGCGATGCGCCGATCCTGCTGCTGGACGAGGCGACCAGCGCGCTGGATGCCGAAAGCGAGCGGCTGGTGCAGGATGCGCTGGAGCACCTGATGCAGGGGCGCACAACGCTGGTGATCGCGCACCGCCTCGCCACCGTGCGCGCGGCCGACCGGATCGTGGTGATGAATGGCGGCCGCATCGTGGAGCAGGGCACGCATGCGCAGCTGGCGGCGGCCGGCGGCCTGTATGCAAGGCTGGCCGCGCTGCAGTTCGACGATCGCGCCCTTGCCTGAAATCGGGCCGTAAGCGTCACTATGTCCGGGCATGAACAGGGGCTTGCCTCAGCGCCGGTTCATGCGAGAAGTATCAGTTGCAAACTGTTGCCGGTTTCCGCGTGGCTGACCGCCGCGCACTGTCCGACCCTGCCAGAAAGGCCACCATGCTCCGTCGCTTCCTGACCCTCACTGTTTCCGCCGCCGCCCTGACGCTGGCCGTTCCCGCCCTCTCGCAGGAAGCGCCGGCCGCCGAACGCGCGCCTGTCCCCACCATGAGCTTCGGCACCTGGGGCGTGGACCCCGTCCTGCTGGACCAGTCGGTCGATCCGGGCGACGACTTCAACGCCTATGTCAACGGCAAGTGGCTGCGCGACAATCCGATCCCGCCGGAATATACCCGCTTCGGCGCGTTCAACATCCTGGCGGAGAAATCGACCGCCGATGTGGAAAAGCTGGTCAGCGATCTCGCCGCCACCAATCCCGCCGCCGGCACGCCCGAGCGGCGCATCGTGGATGCCTATGGTGCGTTCATGGATGTGGACGGGATCGAGGCCGCCGGTCTCGCCCCTGCGCAGCCCATGCTGCAGCAGATCTATGGCGCCAATAATCTGGAGGCGCTGGCCCGGCTGTTCCCGGTCGCCGGCCTGCCCAGCCTGATCGGTGCGGGCGTGAGCGTGGATCCCAAGGATCCCAACAGCTACATCGTCAATGTCGGCTTCGACGCCCTGGGCCTGCCCAGCCGCGACTATTACCTCGACACCAATCCCCGCAATACCGAGATCCAGACAGCCTATCGCGATTACCTGGCCTTCGTCTTTGGCGAGCTGGGCTATGCCGATCCGCGCGCCGCGGCGCAGACGGTCTATGATTTCGAACATCAGGTCGCGCTGATAGAGTGGGACCGCGCGATGATGCGCAACCGCGATCTCACCTACAACAAGCTGTCCCGGGCGGAGCTGGTGGCGCTGGCGCCGCAATTCCCGGTGAACAGCCTGCTGCAGGCCGCCGGCTTCAGCGACGTGACCAGCTTCCTTGCCCCGCAGCTGCCGCCCACGGCCGAGGAAACGGGCAAGGCCGAGCTGACGGCCGACCAGCTGAACTCCATCGGCGGCGGTCTGCCGGCCATGATGCAGCTGCTGGCGCGCACCGACCTCGCCACGCTGAAGGCGTTCATGGCGGCACAGTTCATCACCGGCCATTCCTCCGTCCTGCCCAGGCGCTTCGACGATGCGGCCTTTGCCATGTTCGGCAAGACGCTGAGCGGTCAGGAAGAGCAGCGCCCCCGCTGGAAGCGGGCGATCGGCGCGACCGAGAACCAGTTGGGCGAGCAGCTGGGCGCGCTGTATGTGGAGCGGTACTTCCCGCCCGAGAGCAAGGTGGCGATGGACGACCTGGTCGCCAATCTGCGCCGGGCGCTCGCCGCCAGCCTGGCGGAGAATGACTGGATGACGGAAGCGACCAAGCGCGAGGCCGTGGCCAAGCTGGACGCCTTTACCCCCAAGATCGGTTATCCCGACGAGTTCGAAGCCTATCCGGGCCTGGAGATTGCCGGTGACGACGCGCTGGGCAACCGCCTGCGCGCCATGGCCTGGCACCAGGAGGACGATCGCGCCAAGCTGGGCCAGCCGGTCGATCGTACCGAATGGGGCATGCTGCCGCAGACGGTGAACGCGTATTACAATTCGGTCTTCAACGAGATCGTGTTCCCGGCCGCGATCCTGCAGCCGCCCTTCTTCAACGCCTCGGCCGACCCGGCGGTGAATTATGGCGGCATCGGTGCGGTCATCGGTCACGAGATGGGCCACGGCTTCGACGATCAGGGCGCCAAGAGCGACGGCAAGGGCGTGCTGCGCGACTGGTGGGCCGATACGGACCTCGCCCGCTTTACCGAACTGGGCGACAAGCTGGTGGCGCAGTACAATCAGTACTGCCCGCTGGGCGAAGGCGAGCCCTGCGTGAACGGCCGGCTGACGCTGGGCGAGAATATCGGCGATGTCGGCGGCCTCAGCCTCGCCTATCGCGCCTACCGCATGTCGCTGGACGGCAAGGAGGCGCCGGTGATCGACGGCCTGACCGGTGACCAGCGCTTCTTCCTGTCCTGGGCGCAGGTGTGGCGCTCCACCAGCCGGGATGCGGCGTTGCGCCAGCAGATGCTGACCGATCCGCACAGCCCCGAACAGTTCCGGGTGAACGGCGTCGTCCGCAACAATGATGACTGGTACAAGGCGTTCAATGTGCAGCCGGGCGACGAGCTGTATCTGGCGCCGGCGGACCGGGTCCACATCTGGTAGGAACGGTTGATGCTGCGGTGCAGCACGGCGCGCTTGACTTCGCCGTGCTGCCCGCTGACAGCCTGCCGCCATGGACAACACGCTGACCGCAATCCTGCTCGGTATCCTGGAGGGCATGGCAGAGTTCCTGCCGATCTCCTCCACCGGGCACCTGATCCTGGCGCAAAGCTTCTTCGGCTACGATCCCGGCCAGTGGAAGCAGTTCAATGTCGTGATCCAGCTGGGCGCGATCCTGGCGGTGATGCTGAATTACTGGCGGCTGTTCTGGGACATGGGCACAGGGCTGCTGCGCCGTGACCCGACGTCGTGGCGTTTTGCGCGCAACATCGTGCTGGGCTTCCTGCCGGCGGCTGTGATCGGGCTGATGGCCAAGGACGTGATCAACGAGATGCTGGAAAGCCCGCTGGTGGTCGCCTGGGCCCTGCTGCTCGGCGGCATTGCCATCCTGGTGCTGGAACGTGTCGTGAAGCCAGGGCCTGACAATGGCGTCGCGGCCCTGCCGATGCGCACCGCTGTGGCGATCGGCTTTGCGCAATGCCTGGCCATGATCCCGGGCACCAGCCGTTCGGCGTCTTCCATCCTGGGCGCGCTGGCGATGGGAACGGGCCGCAAGACGGCGGCGGAGTTCTCCTTCTTCCTGGCGGTTCCCACCATGCTGGGCGCCTCTGTCGTGAAGATCGCCGATGATCCGGCGCTGCTGTCCGGCGGCACCACCATCGGCTGGTGGGAGATCGGGCTGGGCTTCACCGCCGCTTTCGTGACCGCGCTGCTCGTGATCCGCGCCTTTGTCGCCTATGTCAGCAAGCACGGATTTGCCCCGTTCGCCTGGTACCGGATCGTGATCGGCGGCGGCACGCTGTTGTGGCTGACGCTCGGCTGAGCGCTACCAGACGGAACAAATCACGCGCCGCGCCTGTTTGTTGCCTGAATTGTGGCAGAAACAAGGGGACTACCATGAAGAAGATCATCGCATTCGCATCGGCCGCCGCTCTGGGCCTGGGCCTTGCCGCCTGCGACAGCCCGCAGGAAGAAGCGGCCGAGGAAACGGCGGAGGTCATGGAAGACCGCGCTGACAACCTGGAAGATTCCGGCGTGATCAATGACGAGCAGGCCGACGCGATGGAAGCGCGCGCCGACAATGTCGAGGACGCGGCCGAAGGCGATAATGACGCCCTGACCGGCGGCGCGGAAGAAGCCGTGAACTGATCGCAGCCTGCAACGGCTGACTGGCAGGGGCCGGTCCCGGACACGTTCCGGGGTCGGCCCTTCTGCTATGAGGCGGCGCTGTTGACCGGTGCCGCCGGGCTTGCCGCCGGCTCCGGTGCGCGGTCCTGCAACATGGCCTCGGCCCGCTCCAGCGCCTGCTCCTCACCCAGGGGGCGGGCAGGTGCGTCCTCGGCGGGACCGCAGGCGGACAGCGTCGCCGCCAGCACCACTACGAGCATTGGGGCCGGCAGCAACGCTGCATGCAGCTTCATTTACATGCTGCTTTCGGCGGCACGGGTCGCCGCTTCGGCCGCGGCCGCTTCGGATTCGATGTCGGCCACCGCCGCTGCCGCCGCATCGGCCGCTTCGGTCGTGGTGTCGACGGAGCTTGCCGCCGGCTCGTTCGCATCGGCCACCGGGTCGGTGGTCATGCCGGCATCACCTGGGGCGGCGGGCGCGGGCATCGGTGCCTCGGCCATGGCTTCGTCCGCGGGCATTTCCACGGTGTCGGCCATGGCATCCTCGCTCGCATCGTCGGAACTGCCGCAGGCGGCCAGTGCGAACAGCAGCGGGGCGGCGGCGGTAAGGGCGAGTGTCTTCATGGGTGTTGTTCCTCTTCAAGCGCCTGCATCAGGCTTGGCACCGGCCTTAGCCCACCAGTCGCCTCAAGAAAACTCGTCTCATGCGCGCGCTTGCCGCTTGCCGCCAGGCAGGGCGGCGTGGCACGGACCACCGCGCGATGGATGATGCAGGCACACTGGACCGGGCCGAACAGGCGCTGCGCACGACCTTCGGCTTCCCCCGGTTTCGCGGGGTGCAGGGGCAGGTCGTGGAACGGGTGCTGGCCGGCCGCTCCACACTGGCGGTCATGCCCACCGGTGCGGGCAAGTCGCTGACCTACCAGCTGCCGGCCACGCTGCTGCCTGGCACCTGCATCGTCATCTCTCCCCTGATCGCGCTGATGCACGATCAGCTGCGCAGCGCGCGCATGAACGGCATCCGCGCTGCCGCGCTGACCAGCGCCGATGCCGATCGCGCCGCCACGGTGGCGGCGTTCCGGTCGGGCGAGCTGGACCTGCTCTATGTCGCGCCCGAACGCGCCAGCCAACCGCATTTTCGTGACCTGCTGAACAGCGCGCCCGTCGCCCTGTTCGCGGTGGACGAGGCGCATTGCGTTTCCGAATGGGGGCACGATTTCCGTCCGGACTACCGCCAGATGCGCCCGCTGATGGACGGCTTCCCCGATGTGCCGCGCCTGGCGCTGACGGCGACGGCGGACGGCCACACCCGCGCCGACATCCTGCAGCAGCTCGGCATCCCTGACGATGGCCTGATCGTCGCCGGGTTCGACCGGCCCAACATCCGCTACCTGATCCGCCCGCGCCAGAATGGCGGCAGTCAGTTAAAGCAGCTGCTGGCCGAGCAGGAAGGCGCCGGCATCATCTACGCGCCGAGCCGCCGGAAGGTGGACGATCTGGCCGCCTCGCTCGACCGCGCAGGCGCGCGGCGCGTGCTGCCCTATCACGCCGGCCTCTCGCCGGAACAGCGGGCGGAGCATCAGGCGGCGTTCGTCGCATCCGAGGACATGGTGATGGTCGCCACCGTCGCTTTCGGCATGGGCATCGACAAGCCGGACGTGCGCTTCGTCGCCCATGCCGGCATCCCCAAATCGATCGAGGCCTATTACCAGGAAACCGGCCGCGCCGGGCGCGATGGCGATCCGGCGCAGGCGATCATGTTGTGGGCGGCGGGCGACTTCGTGCAGGCACGCCAGCGATTGAGCGAGGTGGAGCCCGAGCGGCTGGCGGGGGAGCGCACCCGGCTGGACGCACTGGCCGCGCTGGTGGAGGCGCCCGGCTGCCGCCGCGCGCTGCTGCTGCGCCATTTCGGCGAAGATCCTCCGGAATCCTGCGGCAATTGCGACAATTGCCTGTCGCCACCCGGCGTGGTCGATGCGACAGACCTGGCGCGCAAGTTGCTGTCGGCCGTCTACCGCACCGGGCAGAGCTATGGCCTGGGCCATGTCGGCAAGGTGCTGACCGGCGCGGAGGACGAGCGGGTGCGCCAGCGCGGGCATGACCAGCTGAGCGTGTTCGGCATCGTCGATGCGGAGGAAGCGCGGCTGCTGCAGCCGGTCGCGCGCGCGCTGCAGGCGCGCGGCAGCCTGGTGGCGAACGAGCATGGAGGCCTGCTGCTGGCCGGTGATGCCCGCGCCATCCTGAAGGGGGAGGCGACGCTCGCCATCGTCCGCCCCGCCGCCGGATCGGAGCGCAAGCGTACCCGCCGGGGGCAGGACGCCGCCGCCGACTATCCGCACGATCCGCTGTTCGATGCCCTGCGGGAAAAGCGCCGCGAGCTGGCCAAGGCGGCGCAGGTGCCACCCTATGTGATCTTCCACGATTCCGTCCTGCGCGAGATGGCCGCCGCCCGGCCCGCCAGTCGCGCGGAGATGGGCGCGATTGCCGGGGTGGGGGAACGCAAGCTGGACCTGTATGCCGATGCCTTTCTGGATGTCATCGCCGGCGCTTGACTCCGGGTCGTCAGCCTTCGGCGATGGCTGTTGGCAGCGTCAGCATGCAACCGCCAGTTCCAATGGCGGCGCCAGTTCGATCCTGTCACGCCCACGAGCCTTCGCGGTGTACAGCGCGCGATCCGCCGCCGACAGCAATCTGCCCAGATCGGCGCCGTCGAACGGATGTTCGGACACGCCGATGCTGACGGTGGCGTTCAGCCTGCCATACCTGCCATCGCCCGCGACGGCGGCTTTGAACGCTCTGGCGATGGCCTGCCCGGCGACCATGGCATGCTGCCCGCCACATCCAGGCAGGAGCGCGGCAAATTCCTCGCCGCCGATGCGGGCCAGCAAGGTATCGGCGCCTGCCCGGGCCTGCACGGCTTGCGCGAACAGCCTGAGCACCTCGTCACCCGCAGCATGCCCGAACGTGTCGTTGATCGATTTGAAATGATCGAGATCGAAGGCCAGCAACGATATTGGCTGGCCAGCCGGCGCGTCGCGGATGATGCGCCCGCCCTGTTCGAAGAACCAGCGGCGGTTGGCCAGGCCCGTCAGATAGTCGGTGCGCGACGCGCCCAGCACACGTTCATGCGCTTCTTCCCGCACGAGCCCCAGCAGCGCCATCGGCAGGCCGACGGAATACAGCACGCCTTCATACATCGTCGCCTTGGCCGCGATCGCCAGGGCTTCGGGTCCGAACTGCGCCACGCACAGCGGCAGGATACAGGCGCGCGCGGCGTAGAACAGTGCGTGGCCGGCACTCACCGCGACGAAGATGTGCCGGGATCGCAATGTCTGGAGAGGGCGGCTGTTGCGGACCTCCAGGGCAGTCATCGCGCTGACCAGGGCGATGGGAACCGCGCTGACGTGGTTCCACATATGGTCTTTCCATCCGGCACCGGCGACAGCCCAGGTGGCAGCCAGACCAAGGATCAGCGCAAGGGACGCAATCCGGTGGCTGCGGCCGTTCATTTGCGCAACGGCATGCAGCACGACCAGATAGCCGGAGGTCAGGACGACATTGCTGAGGAGAGCACCCGATACATAGGGCAGATCGTTCCGCGATGTCGCCAGCACGCACCCGGCGGCCAGGACCACATAGCCGATAGCGGCGATCCGCAGTTCACGGCCACGCTGCGGGTGCGCCTGCCGGTCCCACAGCGTCAGCGCAGCACTGAGCAGGAGCGTCCCGATCGCGAGATAGTAAAGCGTAAGAAGATCGAAATGCATTGCCCACCCCTGAGCCCGATCTCCGACGTAAGCGGAATTCCCAAATTTCTGCTTAACGAACCCGGCCCGGCCGGCAGGACAGGCACCTAGACCAGCAGGTGCCCCGCCGCGTCGCGCTTCGTGTCCAGATATCGCTGGTTATGCGGATTGGCCGGCAACTGGTGCGGCACCCGTTCAGCCACGGTCACGCCCGCCGCCTGCAGCGCGGCGACCTTGGCCGGGTTGTTGGTCAGCAGCCGGATGGTCGGCGCGCCCAGCAGGTCCAGCATACGCGCCGCCACCGGGAAGTCGCGCGCCTCCGCCGGGAAGCCCAGACGATTGTTCGCCTCCAGCGTGTCGAAGCCCTGATCCTGCAGGCGGTAGGCGCGCATCTTGTTGACCAGGCCGATTCCGCGCCCTTCCTGCCGCAGATACAGCAGCACGCCCCAGCCGCCATTCGCCGCCTCCGCCGCCATGGCCGCCAACGCGGCATCCAGCTGCGGGCCGCAATCGCAGCGCAAGCTGCCCAGGATATCGCCCGTCAGGCATTCGGAATGCAGCCGCACCAGCGGCACCCGTTCGCTGCTCTGCTGGCCGATGATCAGCGCGACATGCTCGCGCAGATCGTCGGGCGCACGGAACACCGCGATCTGCGCATCCTCCGCCCGCGCCACCGGCAGGCTGGTGCGGGTGGCGATGAACAGGCGCGCGGGATCGGCCAGCGCAGTGACGTCGGCCGGCGTGACCTCGACCGCCTCGCCCGCGGGCAGGGGATCGACCAGGAAGGCGGGCAAAATGCCGGCGATCCGCGCCAGCTCCAGCGCCGCCGCCGCCGCGTCCTGCCAAGGCAGCGGCTCGCTGGCGAACGGCCCCTTCAGCGGCGTCGCCAGGTCCAGCACCGGGTCCGCGATGGCGCGCGCGGTGACGAGATCGACCGGCGCGACATCGCGGATCAGCACGGGCGCATGCGGGTCGGCCGCATCGCGCTGGTTCGCCAGCTTCAGCGTGGCCGCCCGCGCGGCGCTGATCAGCAGGCGCGGCGCGGCGGCGGCACCGTCGGGCGCGGTTTCCACCGGCAGCAGCGGCGGCGCGCCGGGCAGCAGCAGCGGCCAGCCATGGCGCAGCGCGTCCACCGCCTGCGCCGCCCGCCTGCTGGAGCCTCCGGTCAGAGCGCGAACTCCGTCACCAGCGGCACATGGTCGCTCGGCCGGTCCCAGGCGCGCGCCGGTTCCAGCACGCGGTGCGCCGTTGCCGTGGCGGCAAGATCGGGGCTGGCCCACATGTGGTCCAGCCGCCGGCCGCGATCATTGGTCTGCCAGTTGGCCGAGCGATAGGACCACCAGCTGAAATAGCGTGCCGGTGCCGCGATGTGCTGCCGGCCCAGATCCACCCAGCCATGCGCATCGCCGAAGCGGGCGAGCGCCTCGACCTCGATCGGTGTATGGCTGACGACCTTCAGCAACTGCTTGTGACTCCACACATCACATTCCAGCGGTGCGATGTTGAAATCGCCGACGATCAGCGTCGGCCGATCAACCGTGTCGGCCCAGCGGGTCATGCGTTCCAGGAAATCCAGCTTCTGGCCGAACTTCACGTTCTGCTCCCGGTCAGGAATGTCGCCGCCTGCCGGCACATAGACATTCTCGACCACCATCCCCTGGCCCTGCGGCCCGGTCAGTTCCACGCCCACATGGCGCGCCTCGCCATTGTCCTGCCAGTCATGCCGCGACACTTCGCGCAAGGGGATCCGGCTGATCGTGGCGACGCCGTGATAGCCCTTCTGCCCGTGGATCACCTGATGCTCGTAGCCCAGCGCGGCCAGCTCGGCGGCAGGGAAGTGCTCGGCCACCGTCTTGATCTCCTGCAGGCACAGGACGTCCGGCGCTTCCTCGCGCAGCAGCCGCTCGACCAGCGGCATGCGCAGGCGGACGGAGTTGATGTTCCAGCTCGCGATCTTGACCATGACGTGCCCGATAGGGGCAGCTGGCAGACGCAGCAAGAGCGCCGCTTGCACCCGGCAAAGGGTTGCGCCAATGACGGTTGCATTCGCAACATGTTTGCCCGGAGAGTCCCGTTGAAGCGCATTTTCGCCGCTGCCCTGTGCTCCATTGCCCCCGCCGCACTGCTGGCTGGCTGCGCCACCACCGCGACCTCGACCGGCGGGGGTGCGGACAGCGCCATGGCGGCCGGCCTGACCACGCAGCCGCTGCCCGCATCCGTCAACACGGATCTGCCGCGCACCGCGCGCCCGCTGCATTACACGATCGACGTCATCCCTGACGCTGCCAATCTCAGCTTCGTGGGTACCACCACCATCGACATGGAGGTGTTCGAACGCACCGACACGCTGGTGCTGCACGCGCTAGACCTGACCTTCTCGGCCGCGCGCCTGCTGCCGGTCGACGGCAGCGGCACGATCGTGCCGCTGCGCACGCGCGTCGACGCGGATGCGCAGACCGTGACCCTGACCGCGCCGCGCGCCATCGATCCGGGCCGCTACCGCGTCGACCTGAGCTATGCCGGCATCATCAACACGCAGGCGAACGGCCTGTTCGCGCTCGATTACCCGGACAAGCGCACGGGGCAGCAGGTGCGCGGGCTGTTCACCCAGTTCGAAGCGCCCGACGCCCGCCGCTTCGCGCCGATGTTCGACGAGCCGAGCTACAAGGCGACGTTCGACCTGTCCGCCACCGTGCCCACCGGCCAGATGGCGCTGAGCAACATGCCGGTCGCGGCCGAGCAGGACCTGGGCAACGGCACCAAGCGGGTGACCTTCCGCACCAGCCCCAAGATGAGCAGCTACCTGCTGTTCTTCGGCCTGGGCGATTTCGAGCGGGTGACCAAGCAGGCCGCCGGCGGCACGGAGGTCGGCATCGTCGCCCCCACCGGCAGCGGCAGCCAGTCGCAATATGCGCTGGACACGCTGGCGCCCATGGTCGGCTACTACAACGACTATTTCGGCGTGAATTATCCGCTGCCCAAGCTGGACAATATCGCCGGCCCCGGCGAATCGCAGTTCTTCGGCGCGATGGAAAACTGGGGTGCGGTGTTCACCTTCGAACGCATCCTGCTGGAAGACCCCGCCATCGCCAGTGCCGCCAGCCGGCAGCAGCTGTACACCACGCAGGCACACGAGGTTGCGCACCAGTGGTTCGGCGACATCGTCACCATGGCATGGTGGGACGATCTGTGGCTGAACGAAGGCTTCGCCAGCTGGATGGAAACCAAGGCGACCGACCACTTCAACCCGCAATGGCACGCGCTGCTCAGCCGTGTCGGCGGGCGCGAGGCGGCCATGGGGCTGGACAGCCTGGTCAGCACGCATCCGGTGGTGCAGCCGATCCGCACAGTCAGCGAGACCAACCAGGCGTTCGACGCCATCGCCTATCAGAAGGGCGAGGCAGTGATCGCCATGCTGGAAGCCTTCGCGGGCGAGGATGTGTGGCGCCAGGGTATCCGCGGCTACATGGCCGAACATCAGTACGGCAACACGGTCAGCGACGATCTGTGGTCCGCGGTGGAAGGTGCCGGCGCGACCGGGCTGACCGACATCGCGCATGACTTCACCCGCCAGCCCGGCGTGCCGCTGGTGATGGCGGAAGCGACCTGCACCGATGGCCGCACCCGCCTGTCGCTGAGCCAGAGCGAGTTCAGCCGCGACCGGCGCGAGGCGGTGGCCGCCAATCCCACGCGCTGGCGCGTGCCGCTGAACGTGCAGGTCGGCACCGCTGCCCCTGTGCGCGAAGTGCTGCAGGGCCAGACCACGATGGTACTGCCCGGTTGCGGCCCGGTGATCGTGAATGGCGGGCAGCTGGGCTACTTCCGCACCCTGTATTCCGCCCCGATGGTGGCCGAGCTGGCGCGCGGCATGGCGCGGCTGCAGCCGATCGACCAGCTCGGCCTGATGCGCGACAACTGGTCGCTGGCGCAGGCCGGCTACCAGCCAGTCGGCCCGGCGCTGGACCTGCTGGCTGCGATCCCGGCCGACGCCAATCCGGTGGTGACCGAAAGCGCGGTGTCCCGCTGGGGCGCGGCCTACGACCTGCTGGAAACGGAGGCGGACAAGACCCGCCTGCGCAATCTGGCGGTGGCCAAGTACCTGCCCGTGCTGCGCCGGATGGGCTGGGAACAGCGCGCGGCGGACACGGTGGCGGAGGCCAATCTGCGGTCCGAGCTGATCTCCGTGCTGGGCAATATGGGCGAGCCCACCGTGCTGGCCGAAGGCAACCGCCTGTTCGCCGCGCTGGCGACCAATCCGAAGGCGCTGGACGGCCCGCTGAAGGCCACCTGGCTGGCGCTGACCGCGCGCAATGCCACGCCGGAACAGTGGGAGCTGCTGGCGCGGCTGGCCTCCACCTCCGGCAGCACCGTCGAACGGCAGACCTATTACCAGCGGCTGGGCGCGGTGGCGGACGAGGCGCTGGCGCGACGGGCGCTGGCCCTGTCGCTGTCGGGCGAGGCGGGCACCTCCAGCGCGCGGATCATCAGCGCGGTGGCGAGCGAGCATCCCGAACTGGCCTACGACTTCGCGATCGAGAATCGTGCGGCGGTGGAGAAGCTGGTCGATAATTCGGCCCGCGCGCGTTACTTCGCCGGGCTGGCCTCCGCTTCGCAGGATCCCGCGATCATCGGCAAGCTGCGCACCCTGCGCGCCGCCACCCCGGCGGACGAGCAGGTGCCGATCGATCGGGTGATCGGCGGTATCGAGCAGCAGCTGGAAGCGAACCCGCGCATGCGCGAGCAGATCTCCGGCTGGCTGCGGCTGGAGGCGCGGTGATCGCGGTTCGCAGGCGATAGACAACGGGGCGGTCTGGACTCTAGGAGCCGCACATGGCCGCCCCCCAACCCTTTGTTCTGCTCGACGATGCCAGTGCCGGCGGCGCGGGCGCTCTGCTGCTGCAGGCGCCCGTGCAAGTGTTCGTCGCGCGTCAGCCGCACGAGGTGCTGCCGGTGCTGGCAGCGGCAGATGCCGCGCGGCGGACCAGCGGCGGCACGCTGGCCGGCTACCTCGCTTACGAGGCGGGCCTCGCGCTGGAGCCGCGCCTGGCCGATCGCGCGGCGCCGCGCAGCGGTGCGGCCGGGCCGCTGGTGTGGTTCGGCCTGTTCGCGCATGCCGAGCCGATCGCCGACCTGCCGGCCTGGCTGGCGGCGCAGGATAGCGGCGCCGGCGGAGACATCGCCGCCAGCATCGGCCCGCTCGCTCCGGCGCGCACGATTGGCGACTATCTGGGCGCGTTCGACCAGTTGCAGGACGCCATTGCCGCGGGCGACATCTACCAGGCGAACCTGACCCTGCCGCTGGTTGGCGGTGCCACCGGCGATCCCTTCGCGCTCTATGCCGCCATACGTGGCGATGCGCGGGGCGGGCATGGCGCGCTGGTGTTCGACGGGTCGCACTGGCTGCTAAGCTTCAGCCCCGAACTGTTCTTCGCGCTGGATGGCGGCACCATCACGACCCGCCCGATGAAGGGCACTCGCCCGCGCGGGGCCGACGCGGCGCAGGATGCGGCGCTCGCCGCCGAACTCGCTGCCTCGGCCAAGGAACGGGCGGAGAACCTG
This sequence comes from Croceibacterium ferulae, assembly GCF_003660445.1. GTDB lineage: Bacteria > Pseudomonadota > Alphaproteobacteria > Sphingomonadales > Sphingomonadaceae > Croceibacterium > Croceibacterium ferulae. The sequence continues at coordinate 157,491 of NZ_QZVQ01000009.1, forward strand.
ATGATCACGGACCTGCTGCGCAACGATCTGGCGCGGGTCGCCAGGGCCGGCAGCGTGCGGGTGAGCGATGCCTTTGCGGTGGAAACCTATCCCACCATCCATGCCATGACCTCCACCGTCAGCGCCGATCTGGCGCCGGGCCGGGGCGCGATGGACGTGCTGCGCGCGCTGTTCCCCTGCGGCTCGATCACCGGCGCCCCCAAGATCCGTGCCATGGAACTGATCGACGCGGTCGAACCCGATGCGCGCGGTCCCTATTGCGGGGCGATCGGCCGGATCGGCACGGATGCCGGCGGGGCCGAGCGGGCGAGCTTCTCCGTCGCCATCCGCACCGTTCGCCTGACCCCGGGCGAGAATGGCCGACACGGGGCGGTCATGGGCGTGGGCGGCGCCATCGTGGCCGACAGTGATGGCATGGCCGAGTGGCGGGAAACGCAGGTCAAGGGCGGCTTCCTGCGCGGGCGCGCCGGTGGGCACGACCTGATCGAGACGATGCGCGCCACGCCTGATGCCGGGGTCGCGCTGCTGGGCCTGCATCTCGACCGGCTGGAGCGGAGCGCCGCGGAACTGGGCCTTGCCTGCGACCGTGCCGCCATCGCCGCCGCGATCGAGCAGGCGATCGGCCACCTCGCCGCGCCTGCCCGGCTGCGGGTGGTGCTGGCGCGATCGGGCGCGCTGGCGCTGGAAAGCGGGCCCTTGCCGGCGGTCTTGGGCGAGCCGGTGCCGGTGGTGCCGGTGCCCTTGCCGGTCAGCCCCGGCGACTGGCGGCTGCGGCACAAGACCACTGACCGGGCCTTCTATGCGGAGGCGCTGACTGCCGCCCAGGAAGCCGGGGCGCAGGAGGCCGTGCTGGTGCGGCCTGACGGCTTCGTCACCGAGGGCAGCTTCACCTCTATCTTCGTCGAACGCGCCGGCCGCCTGGTAACTCCGCCGCTGGCGCATGGCCTGTTACCGGGCGTCGCCCGGCGCGCGCTGCTGGAGGAAGGCCGCGCCACCGAAGGCGCGCTGACGCTGGACGATCTCGCCGGCGGCTTCCTGCTCGGTAATGCCCTGCGTGGCCTGATGCCCGCGAAACTGATGGAACCATGACAACCCATCTCAGCCCCGCGCTGCAGCGCATCGCCGCCTCACCGACCACCGCCATGACCGACCGGGCCAGCGCGCTGCGGGCGGAAGGGCGCGACATTATCTCGCTGTCGGTGGGGGAACCGGATTTCGCCACTCCGCCGCATGTGCTGGCCGCCGCCCATGCCGCGCTGGATGCGGGCGACACGCGCTACACCCCCGTCACCGGCACCGCGGCGCTGAAGCAGGCTGTCGCTCTGCATTTCGCGCGCGACCTGGGGCTGCCAACCGATCCCGCACAGGTGATCGTCACCGCCGGCGGCAAGCAGGCGATCTTCGAGGCGCTGGCCGCCACGGTGAGCGAGGGCGATGAGGTCATCATCCCCGCGCCCTGGTGGGTATCCTACCCGCAGATGGTCCGCTTCGCCGGCGGCACGGTGGTGCCCCTGCAGACCAGCGCGGCCGATGGCTTCCGCTTCGAGGCCGCCGCGTTGGAGGTGCTGATCACACCGCGCACACGCTGGTTGCTGCTGAACAGCCCCGGCAACCCGACCGGCGCGGTGTTTCCGCCGGCGATGCTGGACGATGTGGCGGAGGTGCTGCGCCGGCATCCCCATGTGCTGGTGATGTCGGACGATATCTACGCGCCGCTGATCTATACCGGGCAGGCCCACGTCACCCTGGCCGCCCGCCACCCGGATCTGGCGGAGCGCGTGCTGACCGTCTCGGGTGTGTCGAAGAGCCATGCAATGACCGGTTTCCGCATCGGCGTCGCCACTGGCCCTGCCTGGCTGATCGAGGCGATGGGCCGGCTGCAATCCAACGCCTGCGGCAACCCCGCCTCCATCAGCCAGGCGGCTGCCGTGGCGGCGTTCAATGGCCCGCAGGATTTCCTGTCCGGATGGCGGGAGACGTTCCGCAGCCGTCGGGACATGGTCGTGGCCGCTGTGAATGCGGAACCGGGGCTGTCCACCCCTGTGCCCGATGGCGCCTTCTACTGCCTGGTCGATGCCGCGCCGCTGCACGACCGTTTCGGCGGTGACGACACCAAGCTGGCGCTGCACCTGCTGGAACATGGCGTGGCGGTGGTCGCCGCCAGTGCCTTCGGCGGCAGCTTCGGCTTCCGCATCAGCTTTGCTGCGGACGAGGCGCTGCTGGCGGATGCCATGCGCCGGATCGCGGCGGCGGTGCAGTAAGGCCGGGGGGCCGGATCCGGACGAAGTCGAGGATCTGACCGGCAACCCAGGAAGGCTCCTCCAGGTGCAGCCAGTGGGTTGCGCCGTCATGGATGATCAGCTCCGCGTCGCGGCATTGCGCGGCGCTTGCCTCCGCCAGTTCCGGCAGCAACGCCTGGTCCTGCCGCCCCCACAGGATCCGCACCGGAACCTCGATGGTCCCAAGTGGCCGGCGCGACCGGCGCATCAGGGCCCGGTAATAGTCGAGCATGGCCGTGAGCCGCCCCGGCTGCGCCCATTGCTCCTTGTACCGGGCGAGATCATCAGCACTGAAGGTGCCGGGCCGCGCCGTCCTGGCGAGCATGAGTTCCAGCGCGCGGAAGTTGCGCGCGGAGAGCACCGCCTCCGGCAGGAAGGGAAGCTGGAAGAAGCCGATATAGGCGCTGCGCAGCGCTTGCTGCGGCCTGTGGCGGATGACGGCGCGCATCACGTCCAGATGCGGCGCGTCGAGGATGACGAGCCTGCTCACCCGCTCCGGGTGGAAGGCCGCCACTGCCCAGGCCACGATCCCGCCCCAGTCATGGCCGACGAGATCGAACTGCCGGATGTCCAGCGCATCGGCGAGCGCGACAATGTCGCCCGTCAGGTGATCCAGATGATAGGAGGACACGCCTTTAGGACAGTCGCTGCGGCCATAGCCCCGCATGTCCGGGACGATCACCCTCAGGCCGGCGGTCGCCAATGCGGGGATCTGCTTGCGCCAGCTCCACCAGAACTCAGGGAAGCCATGCAGCAGGATGATCGGCGGGCCGTCTTCCGGCCCGGCCTGCACGTAATGGAGGCGCGTACCGGCGGCGTCCACGAAGCTGTGGCGGAAGCCGTCCGGCATCGCGCTACTCCGCCGCTTCGCTGTAGCCTTCGTCCACGTCCGGCTCCTCCTCCGCATCGGCATTGGCCAGCACCAGCGCCTCGTCGGCCAGCGCGGCGTCGGTGACGCCGAAGCGGGCGGCGACATCGGGGGCGTAGCGGACCAGGTCGCCGCGCAGGCGTAGCAGCGACAGGTCCTTGCTCTTGCCTTCCAGCATCACGTCGAACACCAGCCCTTCGGCCATGCGCATGAAGGTGGCGAATTCGAACGGGTTGGTGAAATCGCTGTGCCCGGTCCATACCGGCGGGCGCAGCACCGTCTTTATGCGAGCGCCGGCCTTGGGCTTGGTCAGCAGCAGCTCGCCCTTCTTCGGCTTCTTGCCAGGCACGATCTTCTGCTTGATCTCACGCAGTTCCGTGCGAGGGCTGGAGAAGTGCATCTTGGGTCGGCAGCCTTCGGGCCAGGTGTTGATGAACTTCTCGAACGTGTCGCGGATCTCCAGCCGCTCGGGATTGAGGCACCAGAAGTGCTGGTAATCGAATACCAGCCGCACGCCGGTCCGCTCGTGAATCCATAGCGCGTCGGCGGCGCTGAAGCGGATGTCGTCATTTTCCAGCACCAGCCGGCGCTGCACATGTTCGGGGCACTTGTTCCACCCTTCGATCCAGCGCGCGCGCGACGCCTCGGGATCGCCATAGACGCCGCCGACATGGGTGATCATCACCGCCTCGTCATCCAGCTCCATGCGGTCCAGCATTTCGGCCTGGGACGACAGGTCCCAGATGCTCTTGGCGGTCAGTTCCGGGTCGGGCGAGTTCAGCAGCACATACTGGCTGGGGTGGAAGGACAGGCGGATGCCCAGATCCTTCGCCTTCTTGCCGAACGCGCGCAGTTCCGCATTGGAATCCGCCACCATGGAATGGAATTGCGGCATGTCGGGATGGGTGGCGTAAGGCGCGATGTCGGATGACAGGCGGTACATGTCGATCCGCACCTTGGCGAGGTAGTCGAGCACGCCGTCCAGCAGCTCCAGCGAGCATTTGAGGTGCGGGTCCTTCTGCCAGCGGCGGGTGTCCTGCGTCTTCACGCCGGGGCGGCCCATGACCTTCACGGGGAAGCCCAGGCGCAGGGGGTAGGATGGATCGGTCATGCCCCAGCAACGCGGCTGCCTGCCATATCGGTCCTGCGAAAAGCCTGTTAAGGGCGCGGCCATGACCCTGCCGATCCTGTACGAAGATGCCGAAGCGCTGATCATCAACAAGCCTGCGGGGCTGTCGATCGACCGGCCCCGCGCCGGCGGCCCGGCGTTGAGCGACCACCTGCCCGGCCTGCGGCTGGGCTTCCAGCGGGAGCCCGCAGCGGTGCACCGGCTGGATACCGACACGTCCGGCTGCCTGCTGCTGGCGCGCAACCCCAAGGCGCTGAAGCGCTTTTCCGCCGCGTTCGAGGCGCGCCTGCCGGTGAAGCGCTATCTGGGCATCCTGGCCGGCGTACCGGCGGAAACCGAGGGCACGATCGAGCTGAACCTGTCCAAGATCAGCAGCGCGGACGATGGCTGGCGGATGATCCCGGCGAAGAAGGGCAAGCCGGCGCTGACCCGCTGGCGCGTGCTGGACGTGCAGGGCGGGCGTGCGCTGGTGGAGTTCCTGCCGGAAACCGGGCGTACGCACCAGATCCGCGTCCATGCCGCCAGCGGCATCGGCATCCCGCTGCTGGGTGATCCGGTCTATGGCCAGAAGGCCGGCATCCGGCGCACGATGCTGCATGCCGCCGCGCTGACCATGCCGCGTGAAGGCAAGGACCCGGCCGCCGCGGTCGCGCCGATGCCGGCCGATTTCGCCGCGCATGGCTTCACGGACCCGGCCTCCGCCGATGGATGACGTTGTCGCCCGTGCACTGGCCTTGGCGAGCGAAAGCTTCGTCACCGCCAGCGGCCCGGGCGGGCAGAACGTCAACAAGGTGGCGAGTGCGGTGCAGTTGCGGGTGAACATCTACCAGCTGCGCCTGGCGCCGGAGGTGTTTCACCGGCTGAAAGGCCTGGCGGGCAGCCGGCTGAACGGTCGCGGGGAGATCATGATCGATGCACGCCGCCACCGGACGCAGGAGGCCAACCGCGCCGATGCCCGCGAACGGATGGCGGAACTGATCACGGAAGCGCTGGTGGTGCCCAAGACCCGCGCCAAGAGCCGCGTGAACCGCGTGGGCAAGATGCAGCGGCTGGCCGGCAAGAAGGTCCGCAGCACCGTGAAGGCCAATCGTGGCAAGGTCGACTGGTAGGGTTCGATCTTGACTCTCGTGCAGCGCTGACGCACAGGCGCACCCGATGGGCGGCGCCTCTGTGCGTCGCCCCTGTTGTTTCGGGCGTGTCTCGCCCCCAGACTGATAGTGGAATTGGACCCATGGCGAAGCCCGCAACCATCAAGATCCGGCTGAACTCCACGGCCGATACCGGTTTCTTCTATGTCACCAAGAAGAACCCGCGCAACACGACGGAGAAGATGACGTTCCGCAAGTACGATCCCGTCGTGCGCAAGCATGTCGAGTTCAAGGAAGGCAAGATCAAGTAAGCTGCCGGTCCTGCCGATTCGCGTGGCCCGGATCATCCCGCTGGGGAACACCGGGCGCGCGGCAGGATTAAGCTGCGGTTCAATGCCACTGGCACAGGGCCGCATCATGATCACTCGCACTCTTCTGCTTTCCGCCGCCGCCTTCACGCTGGCGGCCCCGCTGGCGATCCTTGCTCCGGCCAGTCCGGCTCAGGCACAGGCCCGTGCGCAGTCCCGCGGCGACCAGCTCGATCAGGTGGTGAGCGCATTGCGCGCCATCAACACGATGCAGGCGGACTTCACCCAGACCGATCGCAGCGGCCAGACGGTTGGCGGCACGCTGACCCTGAAACGGCCCGGCCGCATCCGATTCCAGTACAGCCGCGACGTGAACATGCTGGTCGTGTCGGACGGGCGCGCGCTGACGCTGATCGACTACGATGTGCGGCAGGTGCAGCGTTATCCGATCAGCAATTCGCCCCTCGGTGCGCTGCTCGATCCGAATCGCGACGTGCGCCGGTTCGGCCAGCTTGTGTCCACCGGCAATCCCAACGTCATCAGCGTGGCGGTCAAGGATCCGGGGAAGCCGGAATATGGCACGATCACGCTGGTCTTCACCCGTGATGCCGGTGCGCCGGGCGGGCTGGAGCTGACCAGCTGGGTGGCGCTGGACGCGCAGAACACGCGTACCACCGTGCGGCTGTCCAACCAGCGGTACGGAATGGCCGTGCCCGACCGGACCTTCACCTACAACGACCCGCGGCGCACCACCAACCGGCGCTGAGACACACGGTTACAAGAATGGGCTGTGCTATTCATTCTGCAGCAAGCCCGCCAGCCATATATCGATTGCACAAGGTGCGGCGCGGCAGGTTTTCCCCCCTGTTGCCCTGCCGCCTGCCACAGCGCCTTGTGAAGCGTGACGAACGCTCAAGAGGAACCCCCGTCCCACAGCCCCGGGACGGGGGTTTTTTGTGCCTGGCGTCTATCCCGCATCGTCATTGCGAGCGTAGCGAAGCGATCCGGGCCACCGACTCTTACGCCTGCGGCTCCTCGCAATGACGAAATTGTTGGTAGCGTCAGCGAATCGGCAGGTGCAGTTCGGCGGTCAGGCCCCGGACCGTGCCATCGGCTACGTGGCGGTTGACCAGATGCAGCGATCCGCCATCCTGTTCGGCAATCGCCCGCGCCAGCGTCAGGCCCAAGCCTGCTCCGCCCGTAGCGCGATTGCGTGATGTCTCGCCCCGCGCGAAGGGCAGCAGCATGGCCGCCTGCGCATCCTCCGCAATGCCCGGCCCGTCATCTTCCACCCGCACGATCGCGACACCGGCGGTCCGCTCCAGCGATACGCGCGCCCCGCCGCCATAGCGGACGGCATTGTCGACCAGGTTGCGCAGTGCCCGGCGCAACCAGGATCCGCGCAGCATCATCGGCAGGCGGTCGCTCGGCTGCATTTCCACGGGCTGGCCCATATCCTCATATTCCTCGACCATCGCATCCAGCAGGGCGGCGAGGTCCGTGCGTTCGGGCTCCTCCCCCGGCCGGCCCACGCGGGCGAGCGAGAGGATGTCGTCCAGCGAGCGCACGATGTCCTCGATCGTGGCAGCCATGCGCGCGCGCTCGGCCGTGTCGGGTACCGACTCGATCCGCACGCGCAGCGCGGTCAACGGCGTCTTGAGATCATGGCCGATGGCGCCCAGCATCACGTCCTTCTCGTCCAGCAGGGCAACGATGCGCGCCTCCATGGCGTTGTGCGCCACGATCAGGCGGCGCATGTCCTGCGGCCCGGTGGGCTCCAGCTGTCCGGCAGGATCGCGGGATCGGGCAAAGCTTTCGACCCGCGCGGTCAGGGCCGCCAGCGGCCGGGTGATGCGGCGCAGTAGCAGCGCCAGCCCGCCCACCAGCACGACGTAGAGCAGCAGCGTCTGCCAGGCGAGGCGCCAGATCTGGCGGCTGCCGTCCTGCGGCACGGGTTCGCGCGCCACCGTCCAGTGATTGTCGCCGGGGCGGCGCATGGCCGCCAGCACGAAGGGATAGTCCAGCCAGTCCTGCCGCTGCAGTTCGCCATCATCGGCCAGCTGGCGCATCACCCAGCGATCGTCCCGCCAGATGCGGGTGGTCACCAGCAATTGCGCCGGCGTGATGCCCTGTTCGGCCATGATCGCCCGCAGCGCTGCCTCTCGCCGGGGATCGCGCTGCTCGCCTCGCCGAAGCGGGAAGTCGGCGGTGCGCTGGATGCGCAGGCGGCGCCAGCGTGACGAGTCGCGATGGCGCGGCGGCTGGCCGAATTCCATGCGGGGTTCGGACACCAGCTGAAAGGCCAGCGTGCTGATCGCCCGCGCCTCCTGCCGCTGACGTGCTGCCTGCAGCTGCAGCGCGGCGGAGATGCCCTGCGCCACCAGCAGCGCGGCGCCGACCGCCAGCAGCATCTGGCCCAGCAGGCTCCGGGGTAGCCAGTGCCGGGGATGCAGGCGGCCCATCTGATCAGCCACCCGGCCGGTCTGCGGCTTGCACCACCCGGCGCACATCTGCGGCGAAGCGGTAGCCACCGCCCCACACGGTCTGGATCAGGCGCGGATCGCGGCTGTCCGTCTCCACCTTGCGGCGCAGGCGGCTGACCTGGTTGTCGACCGCGCGATCGAACAGATGCGCCTCGCGCCCCTGCACCATGTCGAGCAGCCGGTCGCGGTCGAGCACCTGGCGCGGATGGGACAGGAAGGCGACCAGCAAGCGGAACTCCGCGGAGGAGATCGGCACCACCGTGCCCTCGGGATCGGTCAGGCGGCGCTTCAGCGGATCGAGCCGCCAGCCGTCGAATTCGTACAGCGCATCCTCCTCCGTCATCACGGGCGCGCGGGTCGCGCGGCGCAGGACGGAGCGGATACGGGCGACCAGCTCGCGCGGCTCGAACGGCTTCACGACGTAATCGTCGGCGCCGATTTCCAGCCCGATGATCCGGTCGGTCGCCTCCCCCCGCGCGGTCAGCAGGATGACCGGCAGCTCGCGCGTTTCCACCAGGTGGCGGCACAGCGACAGGCCGTCCTCGCCCGGCATCATGATGTCGAGAAGGACCAGATCGGGCCGCTCCTCCACCAGCAGGCTGCGCGCGCGGGCTGCATCGGGTGCCGCGCGCACGGCAAAGCCCTGGCGGACCAGATAGTCCGCCAGGGGCTCGCGCAGGGATGGCTCGTCATCGACCAGCAGCAGCCGGATGGGTGCCGGATCGGCCGGAGCACTTGCCATGTTACTGCATGGTCGCGGGTGGCTGGCCACCCGCCCGTCCGGAACGCTGCGGCCGCGCCGCCCGGCGCTCCTCGCGCGTGACCGTGCCGTCCTTGTTCGCATCCGCCTGGTCGAACCTGGCGAGCGCGCGGGCGGTGAAATCGGCCTGTGTGATAACTTCATTGCCATTCACGCCGCTCATGCGCATGCCGCGGCCGCCACGGTGACCGCGCCGTTCCGCGCGTTCAGGGCGGGCGGTGAACTCTGCCGGGCTCAGCTGGCCATTTCCGTCGGTATCGAGGCGCTGGAACCGCGCCTGCTGCTTCGCGGCGCGATCGGCCGCATCCAGCTTGCCGTCGCCGTTCGCATCCATTCGGGCGAAGGCGGTCGCCGCCATCTGCTCGGCCTGGGCGCGGGTCATTTCCGCGGCCATCCGCGCGGAACGGGCGGGGGAGCCGGGCGCGGCGTCCTGGGCGATGGCGGGGATCGCCAGCAGCGCGGCAGCGGCCGAGCCGAGGGCCAGTATCGAAGGTATCTTCACGTCAGGTCTCCCGTGAATGGGGAAAAAGGCGAACAGCGATGCATCGGGCGGGTCGGGGAAAGGGGAAGCCCGATGCCCCGCTGTCCATGAATGCCGTTCTAGGACCTGCTGGTAACACGCCTATGCCCGATACCGGCGAAAGTGTCGCAGTTTGTCGTTTGCGCACGGGCGTGTTCATGAGGCTGCAAGGCTGTCACAGCGGCGCGCAGGCCTCCTCCAGCCAGGCCAGCGCCTCACCATCCAGCTGCGGGGCAAGCAGCGCGCGGGTGCGGGCGTGATAGCTGTTCCACCAGGCGATCTCCTCCGCGGTCAGCAACGTGCGCTCAACCAGCGTCCGGTCGATCGGGGCGAAGGTCAGGGTTTCGAAGCCGAGCCATTCACCGCCGCCGGGGAACTCGCGCCGTTCCACCAGCACCAGGTTCTCCGTGCGGATGCCATAGGCGCCCGCCTCGTAATAGCCGGGCTCGTTGGACAGGATCATGCCTGCGACCAGCGGCTCACCGGTGCCGGCTTGCCCGGCATTCAGCTTGCCGATACGCTGCGGCCCTTCATGCACGCCCAGGAAGGCGCCGACGCCATGGCCGGTGCCATGGGCGTAATCGGCCCCGTCCAGCCACAGGAACTGGCGCGCCAGCACGTCCAGCTCGCCGCCGGTGGTGCCCGCCGGGAAGACCTGCCGGTCCAGCGCGATGTGGCCCTTCAGCACGCGGGTGAAGCGGTCCCGCTGCGCCGCGCTGGGCTGCGTGCCGGCGGGGTCGGGAATCCACACGGTGCGGGTGATGTCTGTCGTGCCGTCGAGATACTGTCCGCCCGAATCGATCAGGAACACGCTGCCCGGCCGGATGGGCAGGTTGCTGTCCGCGTCGACGCGATAATGCGGCAGCGCGGCGTGCTGCCCGGCGGCGGAGATCGTGTCGAAGGATGTGTCCTTCAGCAGCCCGGTCGCATCGCGGAAGGCGAGCAGGCGGGCGGCTGCGGACAGTTCCGTCTCGCCGCCCTTGGGCACCTCCGTCGCCAGCCAGTGCAGGAAGCGGGCGATCGCCGCCCCGTCCCGCGCCTGCGCCGCGCGCTGGCCGGCCTGCTCGGCGGGATGCTTGATCGCCTTGGTGATGATCGTGGGATCGCGTTCGGCCACCGGCGTGGCGCCGGCGTCTTCCAGCGCCTGCGTGATCGCGGCGACGCCATAGGCCGGATCGACCAGCACGCGCCGTCCGGCAAGGTCCGCCAGCGCCCCCTCGAACGCAGTGCGGTCGCGTACGGTCACGGCATTGCCCAGATGGCGCAGCAGTTCGGGGCTGGTCTTCTCGGGCGCGATGAACAGCTCCGCCGTGCCGTCGGCCTGAGCGATGAGGTAGGAGAGCGCGACCGGCGTGTGATCCACATCGACACCCCGGATGTTGAGCAGCCAGGCGACCGAGTCCAGCGCGCTGATGATCGCCGCGTCCAGCTTGCGCGCCTTCAGCGCCTCCGCCAGTTCGGCGCGCTTCTCCGCGCTGCTGCGACCGGCCAGAGCCTCGTCATAGGGCACGGCCGGCGCGGGGGAGGGCGCGGGCCGGTCCTGCCACACGGCATCCAGCGGATTGTCGCGGCTGGCGACCAGCTCCATCCCTGCCTCCGCCAGCACGCGGGCGGCGTTCTGCGCCCAGCTGTTGGTGTGCAGCCACGGATCGTAACCGATGCGCGCGCTGGCGGGGGCCGTCGCGGCGATCCAGCGCAGCGGATCATCCTTGGGCACGCCCATGTGGCGGAACAGGCTGCCATCCACCTGCTCGCGCACCTGGATGGTGTAGCGGCCGTCGACGAACACCGCCGCATCCTCCGCCAGCACCACGGCGCTGCCCGCGCTGCCGGCGAAGCCGGTCAGCCAATGCAGCCGCTGGGCATAACCGCCCACATATTCGCTCATGTGCTCGTCGGCGATCGGCACGATCCAGCCGGCGAGCTGCTGCCGCTCCATCTGGGCGCGCAGGGCCTTCAGCCGGTTTGCGTGTGTCTGCATCAGCATCGAAAATCTGTCCTCGCTTGCGGTCGGTATGGGGCGGTCATAGATGCCCGCCATGGATGATGCCAACACCAGCGACGCAAGCGTCGCCGCCCCCACCACTCCGCCCGTCGCCGCCAAGCGCCCCAGCAGCGTCACCCATCACGGGATCACCGTGGCGGACGACTATGCCTGGCTGCGCGATCCCAACTATCCCGAAGTGACCGATCCGGAGGTGCTGGCGCATCTGGCAGCGGAGAATGCCTGGTTCGAGGCGCGGATGCAGCCGCACCGGGCTGCGGTGGAGACGCTGTTCACCGAGATGCGCGCGCGGATCAAGGAAGCCGACCGCTCCGTGCCGCAGAAGGATGGCGATTGGCTATACTGGATTGAGTACGAGGAAGGCGCCGAATACAAGAAGTGGTGGCGCAAGCCTGTTGCCGGCGGCGCGGACGAGCTGCTGCTGGACGAGGTCGCGCTGGCGGAAGGCACCGAGTATTTCCGCCTGGGCGCGATCAGCGTCAGCCATGATGGCAGCATGCTGGCCTATTCGGTCGACGATGACGGCTCCGAACGGTTCGACGTGCGGATCAAGGTACTGGCCACGGGCGAGCATCTGCCCGACACGATCGAGGGCACGCTGTCCTCGCTGATCTGGGTCGCGGGCGATCGCGGGCTGGTCTATTCGCTGGCGAACGAGCAGTGGCGCACGGACAATGCCCGGCTGCACTGGCTGGGGCAGCCGAACGACAGCGATGTCGAGCTGTATCACGAGGATGACGAGGGCTTCCGCGTCAGCGCCGGCCTATCCGCCAACGAGAAGTGGCTGATCATCGGCACGGGCGATCACGAGACCAGCGAGGTCCGCCTGATCCCCGCCGACGATCCGCTGGCTGCGCCTGTGCTGGTGCGCGAGCGGCAGGTGGGCGTGGAATATGACGTCGACGAGCGCGAGGGCGTGCTGTTCATCCACGCCAACGACCACCACGAGAACTTCCGCCTCGCGACCGCGCCGATCGACAATCCGGGCGAGTGGACCAGCCTGATCGAAGGGACGGACGCGTTCTATCTGACCGGCTTCGACCTGTTCCGCGACTTCTACGTGATCGAAGGCCGGCTGGGCGGGTTGGACCGGCTGGAGGTGCGCTATTACGACGACCCCGCGCGGATCGAGGCAATCGACTTCCCGGAGGACACCTACACCGCCGGGTTCGGCAACAATCCCGAATGGGCGATGAAGACGCTGCGGGTCGGCTATGAAAGCATGGTCAGCCCGGCCAGCACCTTCGACTATCACGTGGTGGATCGGCGGCTGGAGCTGCTGAAGGTGCAGGAGATCCCCAGCGGCTATAACCGCGACCTGTATGCGACAGAGCGGCTGGAGATCACCGCGCGCGACGGCACGGCAATTCCGGTCAGCATGGTCTACCGCCGCGACCGCACCGGCGCCGGCCCGCTGCACCTGTATGGCTATGGCGCATACGGCATGGCGATCGAGCCGGGCTTCTCCACCACGCGGCTCAGCCTGGTGGATCGCGGCTTCGCCTATGCCATCGCGCATATCCGTGGTGGCGACGATCTGGGCCGCGCCTGGTACAAGGCGGGCAAGCTGGAGCGGCGGACCAACACGTTCAACGATTTCGTCGATGTGGCGAAGGGCCTGGTGGAGCGCGGCTTCACCGTGCCGGGCCGCATCAGCATCTCCGGCGGCAGCGCCGGGGGCGAGCTGATGGGCGCGGTGATCAATTCCGACCCCGATCTGTGGGGCGCGGTGGTGGCGCATGTGCCTTTCGTGGACGTGCTGGCCACCATGCTGGATCCGGACCTGCCGCTGACGCCGGGCGAATGGCCCGAATGGGGCAACCCGATCGAGGACCCCGCCGCGTTCGAGCTGATCCGCAGCTACAGCCCCTATGACCAGCTGCGCGCGCAGGCCTATCCGCCGCTGCTGGTGACCGCCGGGCTGAACGATCCGCGCGTCACCTATTGGGAGCCGGCCAAATGGGTCGCGAAGCTGCGCGAGCTGAAGACCGACGATAACGAGCTGTTGCTCAAGACCAATATGGGCGCCGGGCATGGCGGCAAGTCCGGTCGCTTCCAGAGCCTGGAGGAGACCGCGGAGGAGTTCGCCTTCATCCTGTGGCAGCTGGGCGTCGCCGTGTGAGCAATCGCTTCACCCTGCGCTTCACGGCTGGCCCCGAGCATATCGACGAGCTGGGCCATGTGAACAACGCCGTCTGGGTGCGCTGGATGGAGGAGGTCGCCACCGCGCACTGGATGGCCGACGGTCGGCCTGCAGATGTGGAGCGCTATGCCTGGGTCGTGACCCGGCACGAGATCGACTATCGCGGCAATGTCGGCGCGGGCGAGGACGTCACGGCCCTGACCGAGATCCGCGATGCGCCGACCGGTGCGCGGTTCGAACGGTTCGTGACCTTCAGCAATGCAGCGGGCAAGGAACTGGTCCGTGCCCGCACCACCTGGGCGATGATCGACCGCGCGAGCGGGCGGCTGATGCGGGTGCCGGCGGAGGTGGCGAAGCCGTTCCTGCCGCCGGCCTGAGTCCTCAACCCAGCGCTTCGGCCAGCGACAGTTCCTCGTACCCCAGCTCGTTCGCCACGGCGGGGTAGGTCACCCGACCGGCATGGACGTTCAGCCCGTTGGCCAGGTGCGGGTCGCTGCGCAGCGCTTCACGCCAGCCCAGGTCGGCCATGCGCAGGGCATGGGGCAGGGTGACATTGTTCAGCGCATAGGTGCTGGTGCGCGCCACGGCCCCGGGCATGTTGGCGACGCAATAATGCACGATGCCGTCGACGATGTAGGTGGGATCGTCGTGCGTCGTTGCATGGCTGGTCTCGAAGCAACCGCCCTGGTCGATGGCGACGTCCACCAGCACGGCGCCGGTCTTCATGCGCGGCAACATCTCGCGGGTGACCAGCTTGGGCGCGGCGGCTCCAGGGATCAGCACCGCGCCGATCACCAGGTCCGCCTCCATCACCGCGTCTTCGACATTGGCGGTGTTGGCGAAGCGGGTCTTGGCGCGCGCCTCGAAATAGGTGCCGACACGTTCCAGCACTTCGGGGCTGCGGTCCAGGATGGTGACGTCGGCACCCAGGCCGGCGGCCATCTGCGCGGCGTTGAAGCCCACCACGCCACCGCCGATCACCGCCACCTTGCCCGGCAGCACGCCCGGCACGCCACCCAGCAGCACGCCGCGACCGCCATGCGCCTTCTCCAGCGCGGTGGCACCGGCCTGGATGCTCATGCGCCCGGCCACCTGGCTCATGGGCTTGAGCAGCGGCAGCGTGTTGCCGGCGCCGGTCACAGTCTCGTAGGCGATGCAGGTCGCGCCCGACTTCACCAGGTCGGCGGTCTGTTCCGGGTCAGGGGCGAGGTGGAGATAGGTGTAGAGCAGCTGGCCTTCGCGCAGCATGGAGCGTTCTTCGGCCTGCGGCTCCTTGACCTTCACGATCATCTCGCATTCGGCGAAGATCGGCTGTGGCCCTTCCACGACCCGTGCGCCGGCGGTGCGGAACTGCGCATCATCGGCGCCGATGCCCAGGCCCGCGCCGGCCTCCACCCACACCTCATGGCCGTGGGAGACCAGTTCCTTGACGCTTTCGGGGGTAAGACCCACCCGGTATTCGCGGTTCTTGATTTCGCGGGGGCAACCGATGCGCATGGGTGTTCCTCTCCACTCCGTTTGTTGCCCGCCATATAGCACCGCGCGTTTGGCGACGGGATAACAAAAAAACCCGGCGGCGCAATTTTCTGCGCCGCCGGGTCAATTGTCACAAGGGTGGGTCGATCAGGCGATCGCGGCCACCAGAGGTTGCTGCTGGACCGCACCGCCGGAGACCAGCTCCACCGTGCAGCCTCGCTGGCGGCAGCGCTTCAGCGCATCGCCCAGCAGTTCGGACGTGGTGTGATCGATGAACTTCACCCGCGTCGTGTCCACCCGCACATGGCCTTGGCCAGGCAGGCGGTCGATCATCGCCGCGACCTTGTTGATCGACAGGTAGGTCGCCTTGCCGGACAGGGCGATGACGTGCTCGTCCGCCGCCGGCTGACTTTCCTCGATCCGCAGACCCATGCCGCGCAGCTGCGGCAGCAGCTCCACCACGGTGAGGGCCAGGCCCACGACCACGCCGGTCAGAAGGTCCACGGTGACCACCAGGACGAAGGTCGCGACCCAGATCAGCGCCGGCAACGCGCCATAGCGGCCGAACAGGTGGCGCACTTCCGACACCTTCACCAGCTTGGCGCCGGTGATCACCAGCACGCCGGCCAGCGTGGCGGTCGGCACTTCGGCCAGCACAAAGGGCAGCAGGGCGACAAAGGCCAGGATCCACACGCCGTGCAGGATGGTGGAGGTGCGGGTCAGCGCGCCGGCCTGCACATTGGCGCTGGACCGCACGATGACGCCCGTCATCGGCAGCGCGCCGACCAGGCCGCACAGGAAGTTGCCAACGCCCTGCGCGCTCAGTTCCTTGTTGTACTTGGCCTGCACCCGGTCCTGCATCCGGTCCACCGCGGCGGCGGACAGCAGCGTTTCCGCACTGGCGATGAAGGCCAGCGCCAGCGCCAGGCCGATGATCGCCGGGTCGGCCATCATGGTCAGGGTCTGCGGGCCGGGCAGGGTCAGGCCGCCGATGATGCTGTCGGGCAGCTCGATACGCCGCACCGCCAGGCCGCCGATCATGGCGACAGCGGTCCCCGCCAGCACGCCGATCAGCGCGCCGGGCACCAGCTTCATGCTGGCGGGCTTGAACTTCTCCCACCCGATCATGGCGGCGATGGTGACCAGGCCGACCGTCAGGGCCGGCATGATGCTGTCCTCGCTGCCGAAGAAGGTGGCGGGGATGGCGGACAGGTTGGCCAGGCCGTCGCTCAGCGGGCTGCTGTCGACCAGCACGTGCAACTGCTGCAGCACGATCACCGCGCCGATGCCGGCCAGCATGCCGTGGACAACTGCCGGGGAGACGCCGCGGAAGAAATTGCCCAGCCGCAGCGCGCCACCGGCGAACTGCATGATGCCGGCCAGGATCAGCACGGGGCCCAGCACGGCCAGGCCGTAACGCTGCACCATGTCGAACACCAGCACCGCCAGCCCGGCAGCCGGACCGCTGACCTGCAGCGGCGACCCGGACAGCGCGCCCACGACGATACCGCCGATGATGCCGGTCACCAACCCCAGCTCGGGCGGTGCGCCCGAAGCCAGCGCGATGCCCAGACACAGCGGCATCGCCACCAGGAACACGACGAGAGACGCGGCGAAGTCACGGCCGAAAGCCGCCTTGGTTGTGGTCGCCACGTCAGTGGCCGGGGCTGCGGTGTTCGCCATGGATCAGGCTGCTTCTACGCTGGCTGCACTGCCTCTGCGGGCGCGGCGCGGAACGGCGATCGGCATGTCGGGGCCGGCCACGAAGTCCTGGAACGAACCCTTGTGGTCCAGCGCCTTGATCTTGCCGCTCTCGATATCGAACACCCAGCCATGCAGCTGCAGCCGGCCGGCGGCGAGGCCTGCCGCCACGGACGGATGGTTCTGCAGGTGGACCAGCTGGATGGCGACGTTTTCCTGGGTCAGCGCCGCAACCTGCCCGTCCTTGTCCAGGTGGCCGTAGCATTCCTTGACCACTTCGAAGGCCGGCTCCGAATGGGCGAGCCATGCCTTCACGTTGGGCATTGCGTCCAGCGCCTCGGCATTGAACATGCCCTTCATGGCGCCGCAGTCGGAATGGCCGCACACGATGATCTCGGTCACGCCCAGCGCCATCACGCCGAACTCCACGGTGGAGGACACGCCGCCATTCTTGACGGCGAAGGGCGGCACGATGTTGCCGGCATTGCGGCACACGAACAGGTCGCCGGGGTTGGCCTGGGTGATCAGCTCGGGCACCACGCGCGAATCCGCGCAGCTGATCATCAGATATTTGGGGGTCTGACCGTCACGTGCCAGCGTGCGGAAGAGCTCCTGCTGCTGCTTGTGAACGTGGTCCTGAAAGCGTGCGACGCCACTGCCGATTTCCATGCGATCTGCTCCGTTCCTGCGCTTGCCGCCATTGCGGTCTGTCAATTGGTCACAATGCACCGCCCGAATTGCTGCAGTGCATCACCGATGTAACAAAGCATTGCAGCAGGCGGCAGGCACTCAATGCACAAGCGGCAGGATCAGTTCGGCCCGCAGTCCCGGATCGGCGTTGGCCAGATGCAGCCGGCCGCCATGCTGCTGCGCCACCCGGTCCGCGACGGCCAGGCCCATGCCCATGCCGGTGGTGTCACGCGCCCGCGCCGAGTCGCCGCGGAAGAACGGCACGATCACCTGCGCCAGCTGGGCTTCAGGAATGCCCGGCCCGTGATCCCGGACGGTGATGGTGACCTGTTCGGCATCGGCAGACAGGGACACGGTGGCGTCGCCCGCATGGCGCAACGCGTTCTCGACCAGATTGGTCACTGCCCGGCGGATCGCGCCGGCATCCACTACGGCGTGGATCTGAGTCAGCTCCGTCGCCAGCGCGACCTCCGCGCCGACGGCATGGGCATTGTGGACGACGGAGTTGACCAGCGCCGCCAGATCGGTGCGCACCCGCTCGCCGCCCTCCGCCCCATCGGCCAGATAGGCCAGCAGCGAATCGAGCATGTCCTGCATCTCCGCCACGTCCGCCTGCAACGCTTCCTGGTCACCATCGCGCAACCGTCCGTGCAGGCGCAGCTTCAGCCGCGACAGGGGCGTGCGCAGATCGTGGCTGACCGCCAGCAAGGCCTCGGTCCGGCTGTCGATCAGCTCCCCGATCCGGGCCTGCATGGCATTGAACGCCTCGGCCAGGCGGCGCATTTCCTGCGGGCCGCCCGGTTCGATCAGGATCGGCTGCCGGCCGATGCCGATGCGGTCCGCCGCATCCGCCAGCGCGCGCAAGGGCGCGGCCATGGTGCGCACCAGCAGCACCGCCGCCAGCAGCACCGCGCCCGCCAGGAACACCAGGGATGCCAGCCATTGCAGGGAGGCATGCCAGTGGCTGACGGGTTCGCGCAGGCGGAACAGGATCCACCCGCCATCGCCCGTCCGGATGCCGCCCTGCAGCCGCTGCGTGCCGAAGCTGCGGCCGGACAGCCCCACGCGCAGGGCGTCCTCCTCCAGCGCGGGTTCCCATTGCAGCATGGCCGCCCGCGCGGCGCGGGTGATGTCCGATTGCCGCCCGGCGGGGGGCGGCGTGTCCGATGCGGCGAACACCACGTGGCGGGTGGAGAGGCCGGGCGCGATCTCCCGCCGCCTGTCGGGCGGCAACTGGCCCAGCACCTGTTCGGCGGCGACCACCTGTTCGGCCACGCGCTGCGCCTGGCCGGTCCGCAGCAGCAGGCGCTCCGCTTCGCCGAACACCAGCACGGTGCCGCCGAACTCCACCAGGATGGCGACCAGCAGCACCAGCGTGACCCGGCCGGTCAGGCTGCCGGGCCACAGACGCACCCGGCTCATCGGCGAAAGGCGTCCCGCTTCACTGGCGTTCGATCCGCGGCGTGAACATGTATCCGACGCCGCGCACCGTCTTGATCAGCGCCTCCCCGCCATGTTCGCCCAGCTTGGCCCGAAGGCGGCTGACCAGCACATCGATGCTGCGGTCGGACGCGCCGGACATCCGTTTCCTGGACTGCTCCAGCAGAAATTCTCGGCTGACCACGCGCTGGGCAGAGCCGACCAGGGTGATCAGCAGGTCGTATTCGGCGCCGGACAGCGGCACATCGTGCCCGGCGGGCGCGTGCAGCTCGCGGCGTTCCTCCACGATGGTCCAGCCTTCGAAGGTGATCTGCCGCCGCCGGTCGGCTGCCGGCTGGGTGACCGCGCCGCTGGTCCGCCGCAGCACGGCGCGGACGCGCGCGACTAGCTCGTCCGGGCCGAAGGGCTTGGACAGGTAATCGTCCGCCCCCAGCTCCAGGCCGACGATCCGGTCGGTCTGCTGGCCGCGGGCGCTGATGATGATGATCGGGATCGCGCTGGTCGCGCGCACCCGGCGGCAGATGTCCAGCCCGTTGGTGCCCGGCAGCATGATGTCCAGCACCAACAGGTCGAAGTGGTCGCTGTCCAGCAGCGGCTGCATCTCCGCCGCGGAGCCCACGCCCACCGTGTCAAATCCGTAATCGCGCAGCGTGCGGCCAATCAGAAGGCGCAAGGGGCCGTCATCTTCGACAATCAGGATCTTCATCGCGCGTGCTGCTGTGCGGCCCTTCCCGTCCTTGCCGCCAAGGCAAGGTCACGGGTGCCTTCTGCCTGTCCGCAAGGCAGGCGGCAAGCGGCGATGGCACCGGATGCGAATGCGGCATGTGCCGGGACATAGCCGCCTGGCGCCTCTAAACCTCGGCGGACCTGCAGCGCCGGACCGATCCGGGCGCACCGTTTGAGGTGACGGTGTTCGGCCGGACCCGGGCATCGGTTCATCACCTTTGCTCCGCTGCCATACCGTCCGGCTGGACGATCGGGCAGGTCACTCCGCCAGGGGTGACCAGGCCCGATCAGCCACCATGATCCGTTGCATGTGAAGAACAGCCACGGGCTTGGCCGTGAAGCTTACCTGCCCGGCTGCGGTTCCGTCGTCTGCGCCTGCTGGCCCTGCTGCTGCTGTGCGGTCGCGACATGCTGCTCGGCAGCGGCCTGGATGCGCTGCTGCAATCCGGTGTCGCTCTCGCTGGCGAGGGCGATCTGGTTGAAGCGCTGCGGATCGATGCCGGTCTGCTGCATCACGCCCATCATCGCGGCCTGCTGCTGTTCCTTGGCCAGCGAGGTGTCGGCGGCCACCTGTTCCAGCACCAGCGCGGTCAGGGCGAAGCGCGAAACCTCGTCGTCATTGATCTCGCCGGCGGGCGGCAACTGGGCCGGTGCGGCGGATGCGGGAGCCTGGGGCTGCGCCGGTGCCGTATCCTGCGCCAGGGCGGCGCCGGTCAGCATGGCGGGTGCGCAGAACAGCGCGAGTGCGATCTTGATGATAAATGCCTCCTGACTTTGCGTGCAGCAGGGTATGGGCGCTTTCGCCGGCAGGATAAGCACAGACCTGACGGTGCGTGGCCTGTGCGCGGCAGGCAGTTGCGTGGCCTGCCTGCCACGATTGGGTCAGAGCGGATTGCCGTCGCTGTCGCGGAAGATCTCCCGCCGGCCCAGATGGTTTGCCGGCCCGACGAAGCCGTCCTCCTCCATCCGCTCGATCCATTTGGCGGCGGTGTTGTAGCCCACGCCCATCTGGCGCTGCAGCCACGATCCGCTGGCGCGCTGCGCCTCGAACACGACCTGGCAGGCCTGGCGGTACTTGCGCTCGTCCGGATCGTCGCTGGCGGTGAGTTCGTCGTCGAAGCCGAAGCCGCCCTCGGCCGGTTCCTCCGTGACCGAATCGACATAGACCGGCTTGCCTTGCGCCCGCCAGTGGGCGGAGACGCGCTCCACCTCCTCATCCGACAGGAACGGGCCATGCACGCGCTTCAGTGCCGCGCTGCCGGACTTGTACAGCATGTCGCCCTTGCCCAGCAGCTGTTCGGCGCCGTGTTCGCCCAGGATGGTGCGGCTGTCGATGCGGCTGGTGACGTTGAAGCTGATGCGGGTCGGCAGATTGGCCTTGATGACGCCGGTGATGACGTCGACGGACGGGCGCTGCGTGGCCATGATCAGGTGGATGCCGGCGGCACGGCTCTTCTGGCTAAGGCGCTGGATCAGCACCTCGACCTCTTTGCCCACGGTCACCATCAGGTCGGCCAGCTCGTCCACGATCAGCACGATCTGTGGCAGCAGGTCGTAATCGAGCTGCTCTTCCTCGAACAGTTCCTCGCCCGTGTCGGGGTCGAAACCGGTCTGCACCCGGCGGCCCAGCGGCTTGCCCTTGGCGGCGGCGGCGCGGATGCGTTCGTTGAAGCCGGCCAGGTTGCGCGCACCGATGCTGGACATCATGCGGTAACGGCGCTCCATCTCCTCCACCGCCCACTTCAAGGCGCGGATCGCCTTGGGCGGATCGACCACCACCGGCGACAGCAGATGCGGGATGTCGTTGTAGACCGACAGTTCCAGCACCTTGGGGTCGATCAGGATCAGCCGGCATTCGGCCGGCGTGAAGCGGTACAGCAGCGAGATCAGGATGCCGTTCAGGCCCACCGACTTGCCGGACCCGGTCGTGCCGGCGACCAGCAGGTGGGGCATGGCCGCAAGGTCGGCGACCACAGGTTCGCCCGCGATGTCCTTGCCCAGGATAATTGGCAGATTGCCCTTGGCATCGGCGAAGGCCTCGCTGGCGACCAGTTCCTTGAAGCTGACCATCTGCCGGTCGGAGTTCGGCAGTTCGATGCCCATCACCGTGCGGCCGGGGATGGAGGAGACGCGCGCGCTGATCGCGCTCATGTTGCGGGCGATATCCTCCGCCAGGCCGATCACACGCACCGCCTTGGTGCCGGGCGCCGGCTCCAGCTCGTACATCGTCACCACCGGGCCGGTACGGACCGCCGTGATCTCGCCTTTCACATTGAAGTCGTCGAGCACGTTTTCCAGCAGCCGGGCGTTCCGTTCCAGCGCCAGCTTGTCGATCGGCGGGCCCTTGTCCGGCGGCGGATCGGCTAGCAGGTCCAGGCCCGGCAGGGCGACATTGTCGAACAGGTCCTGCTGCTTCGCCACCTGCGGCTTGGCCGCGCGGGCGGGCGGCTGGCTAGGGTCGGCGATCTCCGGCGAGCGGCGCGGTGCCGCACCGTCCTCGTCCGCATCGTCGGTGTCGAGCTGGACAGGGGCGGGGCGTTCGCGGCGGCGGGCGGGGCGGGGCGCCTCCTCCTCATCCTCGTCGCCGGCATCGAACGCGGCAGTATCCGCGCGCCGGCTTGCCCGTGCCCGGCGTAGCGCCCCGGGCAGGGTCAGCAATTGCTGCCAGTCGAAGGCAAAGACCCGGCCCGCCAGATAAAGGCCGCCGAACAGGCACAGCACGGCCGTCGCCAGCACCGCCCAGCCGCGCGCGGCAAGCGGCAGCAGACCGGCCAGTCCCTCGATAGCCTTGGCGCCCAGCAGCCCGGCCATGCCGCCGGTGCTGGCGGGCAGGCCATCGACCTGCCCGAAGGCAAGCGCCAGCACAGTCGCCAGCATCACGGTGGCGATCAGCAGAAGGCCGACCGGCTGCCACCAGCGGCGGCCATGCGGCGTCTCTTCCGCCTCCGCATCGCGCCACAGCTTGGTGGCGAAGGCGTAAAGCAGGGGCAGCAGCAGCGCGGCGGCGAGGCCGAACAGCAGCAGCGCGCCATCGGCGGCATAGGCGCCGGGCACGCCCATCCAGTTGCCCACCCGGTCGCTGGCCGCCGCGGTGGAGAAGGATGGGTCCGTCTGGTGGTAGGAAACCAGCGCCAGCAGCAGGAAGGCGAGCGCCGCGAACAGCAGCCCGGCGCCCGCCAGTTGCCCGGCCCGTGCCACGGAGCGGCGGAAGGCCGCGCGCCAGTCTGCCGCCGGCGCGCCGTTCCGACGGGTTCGTGCCGGTGCGGCGCTGCCGCCGATCGCCCGCGATGCCATGGTCAATGTTCCCCTTTCGTGCGCACTATCCCAGCCGGGCGATCCCCCGTCAAGCTGAGCGGCCCTCAGCTCAACCCGTCAATCGCCGCCCAGCGTGGCCAGCGGAGCGCCCGTGCCCCGCGCGGATCCATGCCGCCTAGCGCGATCACCGGGGCGCATGACAGCCGCGCCAGCAGGCGGAAGCGCACCGGCCCCAGCGTCGCCGCGCCCGGATGCGACCGGGTGGGGAAGACCGGCGAGAGCAGCACCGCATCGGCCCCGGCCAGATTGGCGCGGGCAATCTCCCGCGCCGAATGGACGGTTGCCAGATAGAGCCGGCCCGGCATTCTGGCGCCATAGTGCCCATCCGCCGGCCAGCGGGTCGCGCCCGCCAGCACCGCCACATGGCCGTGCGCCCGGCACAGGCGCCGCACTTTCGCAAAGCGGGCGCGCCGTTCCTCTGGCGGCAGGTGGTAATGGCGGAACACCAGCCCGCTGCCGCGCGGCAGCTTGGCAAGCGCCTGTTCCAGCACCGCATCGTTGCGGGCATCGGAGAGAAGCCACAAGGCTGGGAGGGTCTGGCGCGGGCGCATGGGGTGGCTATAGGCACCGATCATGCACGATCCCGCAACCCTTCTGGCCACGATCGAGGGCCGCATCGACCAGACCTGCCGTATCGCCAACCGCCCGCGCGGCGATGTGACGCTGATCGCGATCAGCAAGACCCAGCCGGCCGAGACGATCACCCCGCTGCTGAAGGCGGGTCAGCGCGTCTTCGGGGAGAACCGCGTGCAGGAGGCGCAAGGCAAGTGGCCCGCGCTGCGCGACCAGTGGCCGGATACGCAGCTGCACCTTGTGGGCCAGCTGCAATCGAACAAGGCGGACGATGCCGTGGCGCTGTTCGACGCGATCCACTCGTTCGACCGGCCCAGCCTGGTGACGGCGCTGGCCAGGGCGATGGACAAGGCCGGGCGGCAGGTGCCGTGTTTCGTGCAGGTCGATATCGGGGCGGAGTCGCAGAAGGGCGGCTGCCCGATTGCCGAGCTGCCGGCGCTGATCGCGGGGGCACGCGAAGCCGACATCCCGCTGGCCGGCCTGATGTGCGTGCCGCCCTTCGGCATCGAGCCCGCGCCGTTCTTCGCCCTGCTGGACAAGCTGGCAGGTGATCACGGCCTGCCGGGCAGGTCCATGGGGATGAGCGGCGATTTCGAGACCGCGATCATGCTGGGCGCCACGCATGTGCGGGTCGGCACCGCCCTGTTCGGGGAACGCGACTAGACGGGGACCGGCTGGCTCGCCGCCGCCAGCAACGCCTTCTCGATCTTCGCCAACCGTTCGGGATTGCGCAGCTTCGCACCGGTCAGGTCGGTGACGTAGAAGGTGTCGACCGCGCGTTCGCCATAATGGGTGATGTGCGCGGAGTTCACCATCAGCAGTTCCTCGAACAGCACGCGCGCCAGCCGGTTCAGCAAGGCGGGGCGGTCGGCCGCGCTGACCTCCAGCACGGTGAACCGGTCGGATGCCGCATGGTCCCACGAAACCTGCGGATGCACGTGGAAACTGTCCGCGCGCGGGTGGGAGAGCGGGCGGCGCGCCAGCTGCGGCGGCAGGTCGATCCGCCCTGCCAGCGCATCGCGGATCGCCTGTTCCAGCCGCTGCAGCTGGTAGGGTTCGCGGAACGGGCTGCCCAGCGGATCCTGCACCAGGAAATTGTCCACCGCCTTGCCCATCCGGGTGGTGTGGATGCGGGCGTCGATCACGTTGCCGCCGGCCAGATGGATGGCCCCGGCAATGCGGAAGAACAGGCCGGGGTGGTCGTCCCCTATCACCGTCACCAGCGTGGCCCCGCGCGCAGGATAGTAATGCGCGTGGATCGACAGCGCATGTTCCAGCCGCTTCGCCTCCGCATAATGCGGCAGGTTCAGCGCGATGATGTCCTCCGGCTCCGCGATCCAGTAATTGTCGTCGAAACGGTCACCGATCTCTTCCATGATGTCCGCCCGGTCGCCCAGCAGCTCGGTGACGCGGGCCTGCTTCGCCGCCACGCGCTGGCCGCCCGGCTTGCCGGGGGCGCCGCGCATGCGCTCTTCCGCCAGGGTGTGCAGGTCGCCCAGCAGCTGGCGCTTCCAGCTGTTCCAGATGCCCGGGCCCACCGCGCGGATATCGACCACGGTCAGCACCAGCAGCTGACGCAGGCGCTCGGCATCCTGTACCACGTCCACGAAGTCCGCGATGGTCTTGGGATCGGTCAGGTCGCGCTTGAAGGCGGTGTGGCTCATCAGCAGGTGATGCAGCACCAGCCAGCTGACCAGCTGCGTTTCCACCTCGTCCAGCCCCAGCCGCGGGCACAGGCGCAGCGCGATCTCCGCCCCCAGCACCGAATGGTCGCCGTCGCGCCCCTTGGCGATGTCGTGCAGCAGGGTTGCGACATACAGGACGCGGCGATGGGTCAGGCGGCCGATCAGCTGGCTGGCCAGCGGGTGATCCTCCTTCAGTTCGCCCTTCTCGATCCGCGATACGAGGCCGATCGCGCGGATCGTGTGCTCGTCCACCGTGTAATGGTGGTACATGTCGAACTGCATCTGCGCGCCCACGCGGCCGAAATCGCGCACGAAGCGGCCGAACACGCCCGCCTCGTTCATCCAGCGCAGCACGGTTTCGGGATCGTTGCGGCCCGCCAGCACCTCCAGGAACAGCCGGTTGGCCCGAGGGTCGCGCCGCACATCGCTCTTGATCAGTGCCGCATCGCGCAGGATGGTGCGGGTGGTCGCGGGATGGATCTCCAGCCCTTCGGCCTCGGCGATGCAGTAGATTTCGATCAGGCGCACCGGATCGGCCTGGAACCAGCCGTCGTCCGGGGCGGCGATGCGGCCGTTGACGATCGTGTAGCCATCCGCCCGCTGCCGACCATCGCGCCGCAGCGCGGCCAGCAGGCGGGACGGGCGGCGCGGCGCGGTGCCCTCGTCGAAATGGGCCAGGAACACGCCCGTCAGATGCCCGACATGGCGCGCCTGCAGGAAATACAGCTGCATGAAGCGTTCCACGCTGCTCTTGCCCGGCCGTTCGGCGAAGCGCATCCGGGCCGCGACCTCACGCTGCTGGTCGAAGGTCAGGCGGTCCTCCGCCCGGCCGGTGATCGTGTGCAGGTGGCAGCGCACCGCCAGCAGGAAGCCTTCCGCCCGGCGGAAGCTGCGATATTCGGTGGGGGAGAACAGGCCGACATCGACCAGCTCCGCCGCGCTGCCCACCTGGTGCAGGTACTTGCCGATCCAGTACAGCGTCTGCAGATCGCGCAGCCCGCCCTTGCCGTCCTTCACATTGGGCTCCACGACATAGCGGCTGTCGCCCATCCGCTTGTGCCGTGCCGCACGTTCCGCCAGCTTCTCGGCCACGAAGCGGGTCTCGGAACCCGGCACCACCTCGGCCCAGAAGCGCTGGCTCGCCTCCGCATATAGCCCCTCGTCCCCCCACAGGTACCGCCCTTCCAGCAGCGCAGTGCGGATGGTCAGGTCGGCGCGGGCCATGCGCACCATCTCGTCCAGCGACCGGCTGGAATGGCCGACCTTCAGACCCAGATCCCACAGGAAGTACAGCAACGCCTCGATCACCTGTTCGCACCAGGGTGCCTTGGATCCCGGGGTGATGCAGGCCAGGTCCACATCCGAATGCGGCGCCATCTCCGCCCGGCCATAGCCGCCTACCGCGATCAGCGTCAGCCGCTCCCCCTGCGTGCGGTTCGACGCAGGATAGACGTCCGCCACCACATGATCGTGCACCACGCGGATCAGCTGATCGATCATCCAGGCATGGCCGCGCGTGATTTCGTGCCCGGCGGAGGGCTTTTCCGCCAGGCGACGGGCCAGCTCCGCCCGGCCATTGTCCAGCGCAGCCCGCAACAGCGCCACGACCTGTGGGCGAGCCCGGGCGGCGCCATGCTCCGCCACCAGCGCGGCCAGATCGTCGGTCAGGGCGGTGCGGTCGAGCACCTTGCGGGGGGTGGGTATCTGCAGCAGTTTCACGGGGGTGACGGATAGGGCAAGCGGAGCCCCGCGAACAGATGGGCGAACAGATTGGCGCGGCTCGCGCTCTTTTGCTGGGCGGTGATCCGTGCCAAGGCGCGGGCCGCGATACACAGGATGGGCGCATGATGATCGAAATGCTGGCAGGCGGCGCGGCGCAGGCGATCCGGTGGGAAGATCTGGGCCTCAGGCCCGGTATCGAACTGGGCTTCTTCACCTTGCGCTATTACTCGCTGGCCTATCTCGGCGGCATCCTGCTGGCTTATTGGCAGGTGTCCAGGATGGTGCGCGCGCCCGGCAGCCCGATGGCGCAGCGCCATGTGGACGACCTGTTCTTCTGGTGCACGCTGGGCATCATCCTGGGCGGTCGGCTGGGCTATGCCGCGTTCTACCAGCCGGCGCTGTTCACGTCCTGGGACAGCAGCGAGACGGTGCCCTGGGCGCTGCTGCGCCTGTGGGACGGGGGCATGAGCTTCCATGGCGGGCTGATCGGCACCACGCTGGCGATGGCGTATGTCGCGTGGCGCGGCGGCGTCAGCTTCATTCGCGTGACGGATTACGTCTCTGTCGTGGTCGGCTTCGGCATGCTGTTCGGTCGCCTCGCCAACTTCATCAACGGGGAGCTGTGGGGCCGGCCGACCACTGATGTGCAGTGGGCGATGATCTTCCCGCGCGATCCGCTGGGCTTGCCGCGCCATCCCAGCCAGCTGTACGAGGCGGTGCTGGAAGGGCTGGTGGTCGTGCTGGTCATGCTGCCGCTGTTCTGGAAGACGCGCGCCCGCTGGCGGCCGGGCCTGCTGACCGGGTGCTTCGTGGTGCTGATCTCGCTCGGCCGGTTCACCGCGGAGTTCTTCCGCGAGGCCGATGCGCAGCTGGCCTGGGTGCCGCAGACAACCGGCCTCAACATGGGCCAGTGGCTGACCATTCCGCTGATCCTGGCCGGCGTGCTGCTGATGGCCTGGGCGCTGCGCCGGCCGGAGATCGGCGGGGGCCGCCAGCCCGCCGCCGCGTGAGCGGCAGTTCGGGCAGCGGGGCGGAGCGCTTCCGCCGGCTGATCGCCGCCAGCGGGCCGATCGGCGTCCACCAGTTCATGGGGGAGGCGAACGCGCTGTATTATGCAAGCCGCGATCCCCTTGGCGCGGCCGGTGACTTCGTGACGGCCCCGGAAATCAGCCAGATGTTCGGGGAATTGCTGGGCCTGTGGCTGGCCGATGCCTGGCACCGCGCCGGCGCACCGGCCGATGCCGCCTATGTGGAGGCCGGGCCGGGGCGCGGCACGCTGGCCGCCGACGCGCTGCGGGCCATGGCGGGGGCGGGCCTGCGTCCGCCGGTGCATCTGGTCGAAGGCTCGCCTGCCCTGCGCGCCCTGCAGGCGCAGGCCGTGCCGGGCGCGGTGTTCCATGACGATCTGGCCATGCTGCCGGAAGACCGCCCGCTGCTGATGCTCGCCAACGAGTTCCTGGATGCGCTGCCCGTGCGCCAGCTGGTGCGGATGGGCGATGGCTGGCGCGAACGGATGGTCGGGCTGGATGAAGACGGGCAGTTCGTGTTCGTCGCCGGTACCCGGCCGATGGACGCCGCTGTGCCGGCCGCACAGGTCGATGCGCCGGAGGGTACCATCATCGAGACCTGCCCCGGCGCCGCCGCCGCCGTGGATGAGGTCGCCCGCCGGCTGGTGCGGCAGGGCGGTGTCGCGCTGTTCGTCGATTACGGCCATTTGCACCCGCGCACCGGATCGACGCTGCAGGCCGTGCGCGCCCATCGCAAGGTCCCGGTGTTCGAGACGCCGGCGGAAGCGGACCTGACCGCGCATGTCGATTTCGCCACCCTGGTCGACGTGGCGCGCAAGGCAGGTGCGCGGGTCAGCTTCACCGCGGAGCAGGGCGCCTTCCTGCGGGCGCTGGGGCTGGAGGCGCGGGCCGCACAACTGGCGGCGCGCCGCCCGGCCCGCACCGGGGAGCTCGCCGCGGCGGTTGAGCGGCTGGCGGATCCTGCGCAGATGGGCGCATTGTTCAAGGTGATGGCACTGGCAGCCCCCAGCTGGCCGGATGGGGCGGGCTGCTGATCGTTTCATCTGTGCTCCGCCGGAACGCGTGGGCACGTCCGGCGGTTCTCCTGTGCACATGCCGCGCACGTGATGCGTGGCGACCGAGGAGATGCATCATGGGCGAGTATGAGCCTGACGACAGCCGCGATGTCACGCTGAAGCCGAACAACGTGCCGGGCGAGCCGGAGCCGACCGGCCCGCGCGAGGACCAGACGCGCCCGAAGCCCGATGCCGGCAAGACCCAGCCGCACCAGCAGCAGCAGGCGCAGAGCCAGTCCATGGGCGGGATGAGCCAGTCGCAAGGCGGCGGCTCGATGACGTCCAGAGGCGAACAGCCGAGCGCGCCCGGCGCTTCCCGCGTGAAGGCCGAGACCTTCGAGGAAAAGAGCGTGGAGACGGTCGATCCCGCGCCGTGGGGTGCCGAGGCGACACAGCCATCCACACCCGACCCCAAGCGGGAAAGCGACACCGGCATCGGCGGCTCGGCCTATGACAGCTATGCCGACACGCTGAGCGAGCAGGCCCCTGCCGGCAGTGACGCCAGGCGCCAGCAGGCCGCGGAGCAGGGCGATGCCGGTGATGTGCCGGCCCCGGCCGAGCCCGACGAGGATGCCGAAGCGACGGAGGCTGACAGCGCCAGCCGCGGCTACGGCGATTCCGGGGATGAGCGGCTGGCCACCCTGCGTGGCGGCGACGCCTGAATTTTTTCAACCTGAGGAGACACAGACAATGGCAGATGCAAGCGCAATCCGTGAGCACATGGAAGTCATCGGCGCCGATGGCGTGCATGTGGGCACGGTGGACAAGGTCGAAGGCGACCGGATCAAGCTGACCAAGAAGGACTCGGGTGCCCAGATCGAAGGGGCGGAAGGTACCCATTCGGGCCACCACCACTTCATCTCGCTCGGCTTGGTGGCCGAGGTTGAAGGCGACCAGGTCCGGCTCAGCGCCACCGCCGCCAACGCCCAGCTGTTCGAGGAAGAGGAAGGCGAGGCCTGACCGCCTGATCGCTTTTCGAAGATAGTGGACGGCCCGTCGCTGCGCGCGGCGGGCCGTTTTCGTGTTCGCTGCGGGTCGTTGCCAAAGCGCGTCAACTGCCGCATGCTGCGGGTGCGAACATGCGGATTGTCATCATCGACGATACGGGCGCCCGGGCCTCCGTCCTCGAGGACGGCCTGCGCGAAGCCGGCTATGACGACATCCATGTCGTGCCGCCGACGGGCGCCTTCGTCAGCCGCATCGAACGGTTGGTGCCCGATGTGGTGCTGATGGACTTGGGCAGCCCCAGCCGCGACACGCTGGAGGAGATGCTGCTGGTCAGCCGGGCGCTGGCCCGGCCCATCGCCATGTTCGTGGACCAGTCGGATGAACAGATGATCTCCGCCGCGATTGATGCCGGCGTGTCGGCCTATGTGGTGGATGGCCTGCGCAAGGATCGCGTGAAGCCGATCCTGGACCTGGCCGTGCGCCGCTTCACCGCGTTTGCGCGGATGCAGGCGGAGCTGACCGATGCGCGGAACCAGCTGGCCGACCGCAAGGTGATCGACCGGGCCAAGGCGATCCTGATGCAGCAGCGCGGCCTGGGCGAGCCGGAGGCCTATGCCCTGCTGCGTTCCACCGCGATGAATGGGAACAAGCGCATGGCGGAGGTGGCGGAGGCGCTGATCACCGCCAGCGAGCTGCTGGGGGGCATGAAGTGAGCACGGCCGGCGACACGATCCGGGCAGCCTTTCTGCCGCTGACCGACAGCGCGGTGCTGGTCGCCGCGCGCGAATGCGGCTTCGCGGCGGAGATGGGCATCGACCTGCAGCTGGTGCGCACCGAAAGCTGGGCCACGCTGCGCGACCGGCTGGTCTACGGCCAGGTGCAGGCGGCGCAGATGCTGGCGCCCCTGGCCGTGGCGGTGACGCTGGGACTGGGCGGCGTGCCGACGCCGCTGGCGGCCCCGTTCAAGCTGAACGTCAACGGCAATGCGGTGGTAATGCGGCCGGATTTCGCCGCGGCGCTGGACCCGGATATCGCCGCGCGCCTGAACGATCCGCTGGCCACCGCGCATGATTTCGCCACCGCGATCGGCCTGTATCGCCGCAAGCCGCAGATCGGCATCGTGCACCGGTTCTCCAGCCATGCGCTGATGCTGCGATACTGGCTGGCGAGCGCCGGCATCGATCCGGATCGTGACGTTGCCCTGCGCGTGCTGCCCCCGTCGCTGATGCTGGAGGCGATGCGCGGCGGGGAGATCGACGGCTTTACCGCCGGCGACCCATGGCCGGCCGCCGCCATCGCCGAAGGGCTGGCCGAGGCCGTCGCGCTGGGCGCGCGCATCTGGCAGCGCGGGGTGGAAAAGGTGCTGGCCTTCCGCAGCGACTGGCTGGACGACCATCGGGAGGTGGCGGACCGGCTGCTGCTCGCGCTGGCGCGCGCGGCAGCGTGGTGCGATGCGCCCGAAAACCGCACGCAGCTGGCCAGCTTGCTGGGCCGATCCGATTACGTCGACATGCCGGCGGCGCTGATCGAGCGATTGCTGTCCGGCCAGTTCACACCCCGGATCGGCGCGCCGCCGCTGCCGGTGGAGGACCTGATCCTGTTTCACCGCGAGGCTGCCAACTTCCCGTGGCGCAGCCAGGCCCTGTGGATCTGGTCGCAACTGGTCCGCTGGGGGCAGGCGGTACCGGGGGCAGAGGCGCAGGCAGCGGCCGGCGCGGTGTTCCGGCCGGACATCTACCGCCGCGCACTGGCGGGAAGCGGTGCGGTGATGCCGGGCGCCAGCGCCAAGCTGGAAGGCGCGGTTGCCATGCCCACCGGCGTCGGCGCTCATGGCGGCGCGCTGCTGCTGGGGCCGGACCGGTTCTTTGACGGGCGGGTCTTCGATCCGGAGGCAATCGACACCTATCTGGCCGGGTTCTAGCGAAGATTGCTTGCAAACAGCGCGAGCCTGCGTGATTATGTCCTGGTTCACGCAATGATGCGTGAACGCACAGGCTGACCTCCCCAAGGGCGGGGCACGGGCAGCACCAGCACAAAAGCAGCAAAGCCGCTGACCGAACGGGCACCCGCGTGCCTGTCCGGCCTGCGGCTTTTTTCGTGTCCACGATCCGGCCATTCGCGCCGGCCTGGGGGAAGCATCATGGCAACCGCTTATCTGGACGGCACCGATCGATCGCCGCCCGCGCCCTTCACCGTCGCGCCGGCGGACAGCTTCTGGCGCAGCGGGCACAAGCCCACGCTGATCGCCGCCTTCCTGTATTTCGACCTCGCCTTCATGGTCTGGGTCATCCTGGGGCCGCTGGCGCCCGACATCGCCGCCGCCTTGTCGCTCAGCCCGGCGCAGAAGGGGCTGATGGTCGCCACGCCCACGCTGATGGGCGCGGCTCTGCGGGTGGTGAATGGCCTGCTGGTGGATCGCATCGGCCCCAAGCGGTCCGGCGCGATCGGGCAACTGATCGTGATCGGCGGCCTGCTCAGCGCCTGGACGCTCGGGGTGAACTCCTTCGCCGGCACGCTGGTGCTGGGCGTGATCCTGGGCTTCGCCGGCGCGAGCTTCGCCATCGCCCTGCCGCTCGCCAGCCGGTGGTATCCACCAGAGCACCAGGGCAAGGCGATGGGCCTGGCCGGCATGGGCAATTCGGGCACGGTGCTGGCCGCCCTGTTCGCGCCGACGCTGGCCAAGCTGTTCGGCTGGAACACCGTGCTGGGCCTTGCCTGCATCCCGCTGTCGATCGTATTCGTCGCCTACATGCTGATGGCGAAGGACGCGCCGGGCCAGCCCGCGCCCAAGCCGATCACCGCCTATCTGGCGCCGCTGAGGAGTGGCGATGCCTGGTGGCTGATGGGCTTCTACGCCGTCACCTTTGGCGGTTTCTCCGGCCTTGCCTCCTCGCTGACGATCTACTTCACCGACCGGTTCGGGCTGACCACGGTGGCGGCGGGCTATTGCACGGCGGCCTGTGTATTCGCGGGGTCGCTGGTGCGGCCAATGGGCGGCGCGCTGGCCGACCGGGTCGGGGGCATCCGCGCGCTGCTGGTGGTGTTCGTGGTCGCTGCCATCGCGCTGGCGGGTGTCAGCATCGCCTCCACGCTGGTGGCGGCGCTGTCGCTGTTCGTACTGGCCATGCTGGCGCTGGGCACGGGGAATGGCGCGGTGTTCCAGCTGGTGCCGCAGCGCTTCGGCTCGGAGATCGGCGTCATGACCGGCCTGGTCGGCATGGCCGGCGGCGTGGGCGGGTTCTGGCTCGCTTCCTCGTTGGGCGTGGCGCGGCAGTTTACCGGCAGCTTTGCCGGCGGCTTCCTGGTCTTCGCCGCGCTCGCCGTGCTGGCCTTGGTCGGCCTGTTGATGGTGAAGGGTGACTGGCGCGCGCGCTGGTCCACTGGGGCGCGGATCTGACATCTCCCCCTGCGATTTGCGCAAGGTTCTGCTTGAGCATGGCGCCGAATCGTTCTAAAGTTGCATGAAAGAGAGCAAGGTCGCTCTCGATATCAGCGCCGCGACGATCCGCCGAAGGATTGCCAAGGCATCGTTGATGGCAAGGCCGCCATCCAGGCTCCGGTTCAAACCGGGGCCCGGATGGCGGCCTTTTTCGTTTTGGAGCACAGCCCATGGACCTGCAGACCGGCCTCGATCCGGCCCTCGACCCGGATGGCGATGGCGACCTGCCGTTCGCCGACCCGCGCGTCCGCCAGCATCTGGTGGTGATCGGCAATGGCATGGCGGGCTGCCGCGCGGTGGAGGAGCTGCTGGCCCGCGATGGCGGCAACTGGCGCGTCACCATCTTCGGGGCCGAGGCTCATGTAAACTACAACCGCATCATGCTGTCGCCGGTGCTGGCGGGCGAGAAGAGCTTCGACGAGATCGTCATCAATCCGCGTGGCTGGTATGACGACAACGCGATTGACCTGGTCACCAGCGATCCAGTTATCGCCATCGACCGGGCGAGCCGCACCGTCACCAGCCGATCGGGGCGTACGGTCGGCTACGACCGGCTGCTGATCGCCACCGGGTCCGACCCGTTCATCATCCCGGTGCCTGGGCACGACCTGCCGGGCGTCATCAGCTTCCGCGACATGACCGACGTCGACACGATGCTGGCGGCCAGCGCGGCCGGCGGATCGGCGGTGGTGATCGGCGGCGGGCTGCTGGGGCTGGAGGCGGCGCATGGGCTGGCGTTGCGCGGGATGCAGGTCACCGTGCTGCACCTGATGCCGACCCTGATGGAACGCCAGCTGGACGAGGCCGCCGGCTGGCTGCTGAAATCCGCGCTGGAGGCTCGGGGCCAGGTAATCCTGACCGGGGCCGACACCGCCGCCATCTATGGCGAGGGCCGGGTGGAAGGCGTGCGGCTGAAGGACGGGCGCGAGATCCCCGCCAGCCTGGTGGTGATGGCGGTCGGCATCCGCCCGTCGGTGAAGCTGGCGCGCGAGTGCGGACTGGCGGTGGGGCGCGGCATCCAGGTGGACGACCACATGGTCACCAGCGACGCCAACGTGCTGGCCGTGGGCGAATGCGTGGAACATGACGGCCAGGTCTATGGCCTGGTCGCGCCGCTGTGGGACATGTGCCGCAGCCTGGCCGACGGGCTGATCGGCACGGCCAATCCCTATCGCGGCTCCGTCACTTCCACCAAGCTGAAGGTGTCCGGCATCGATGTGTTCTCCGCCGGCGACTTCTCGGGCGGGGAGGGGTGCGAGGACATCGTGCTGCGCGATGCGGCGCGCGGGATCTACAAGCGGGTGGTGCTGCGCGATGACCGGGTGATCGGCGCGGTGCTGTATGGCGATACCGCCGATGGCAGCTGGTATTTCGACCTGCTGAAGAAGGGCACCGACATCGCGGATTTGCGCGATGTGCTGATCTACGGCCAGGCCTTCGCCACGGGGGGCGCCCAGGCGGACCCTAATGCCGCCGTTGCAGCCCTGCCGGCAGATGCGGAAATCTGCGGCTGCAACGGCGTCACGAAGGGGCAGGTGGTCGGCTGCATCGAGGCGGGCGCCGCCAGCCTCGATGCCGTGCGCCAGACCTGCAAGGCCTCCGCCAGCTGCGGTTCCTGCACCGGCCTGGTCGAGACGTTGCTGGCGCTGACCCTGGGTGAGGAGGCGGTGGAGAGTGGCCCCAAGACCATGTGCGGCTGCACCAGCTTCGGCCATGACGATGTGCGGCGCGAAATCGTGGCGCAGGGCATGCGCTCCATTCCGGAGGTGATGCAGCGCCTGCACTGGTCCACGCCCGATGGCTGTTCCAGCTGCCGACCGGCGCTGAACTACTACCTGCTGTGCGCATTGCCGGGCGAGTACCAGGACGACCAGCAGAGCCGCTTCGTCAACGAGCGCCTCCACGCCAACATCCAGAAGGACGGTACCTATTCGGTCGTGCCGCGCATGTGGGGCGGCCTCACCAACCCGCGCGAGCTGCGCGCCATCGCCGATGTGGTGGAGAAGTATGACGCGCCGATGGTGAAGGTGACCGGCGGCCAGCGGCTCGACATCTTCGGCATCAAGAAGGAGGACCTGACCGCCGTCTGGGCCGACCTCAACGCCGCCGGCATGGTCAGCGGCCATGCCTATGGCAAGTCCCTGCGCACGGTGAAGACCTGTGTCGGCAGCGAATGGTGCCGCTTCGGCACGCAGGATTCCGCCGGGCTCGGCGTCCAGGCGGAGCGGATGACCTGGGGCAGCTGGATGCCGCACAAGTTCAAGATCGCGGTTAGCGGTTGTCCGCGCAATTGCGCGGAGGCGACGATCAAGGATTTCGGCATCATCTGCGTCGACAGCGGCTACGAACTGCATGTCGGCGGCAATGGCGGCATGAAGGTGCGCGTCACCGACCTGCTGTGCAAGGTGGCGACGGAAGCCGAGGCGCTGGAGCATTGCGCCGCCTTCATCCAGCTCTACCGCGAGGACGCCCGCTATCTGGAGAGGACCGCCCCGTGGATCGAGCGGGTGGGGCTGCCTTACATCCAGGAACGGCTGCTGGGCGATGCCGACGAGCGCGCCGCATTGGCCGAGCGGTTCCACCATTCACAACGCTTCTCGCAAGACGATCCCTGGGCCCAGCGCGTCGAGGGCGCGGATGCCCATCTCCACCGCCAACTCGAGCCCGCGGAGTGACCCCCATGATCGATATCGGCCCGGTCGATGCCATTCCCCTGCGCGGCAGCCGCAGCGTAACGCTCGATGGCGAGAACATCGCCGTCTTCCGCACCGGCGACGACCGCATCTTCGCGCTGGTCAATCGGTGCCCGCACAAGCATGGCCCCCTGAGCGAAGGTATCATCCACGGCCACGCCGTCGCCTGTCCGCTGCACAACTGGCGGATCAGCCTGGAGACGGGCGAGGCACTGGGTGCGGACCGGGGCTGCACGCCCACGGTGGCGGTGCGGGTGGAGGCCGGCCGCATCCTGCTGGCGGCCCCCATCCGGGCCGCAGCCTGAAATGGACGGCGCCGTCCGCACCACCTGCGCCTATTGCGGGGTCGGCTGCGGCGTGCTGGCCCGCCGCACGGGCGATCGCGCGCTGGAGATCGCCGGCGATCCGCAGCATCCCGCCAATGGCGGGCGGCTGTGTTCCAAGGGCACGCATCTGGGCGAGACGGTCGGGCTGGAGGGGCGCCTGCTGCGCCCAATGATCGGTCGGGCCGAGGCGGGCAAGCGGGTGAGCTGGGACAAGGCGCTGGGACTCGTCGCCCGGCGCTTTGCCGACACGATCCGGCAGCACGGGCCGGACAGCGTCGCCTTCTATGTCTCCGGCCAGTTGCTGACGGAGGATTACTACGTCGCCAACAAGCTGATGAAGGGCTTCATCGGCTCCGCCAATATCGACACCAATTCACGGCTGTGCATGTCAAGCGCGGTCGCCGCGCAGACCCGCGCCTTTGGCGAGGATGTGGTGCCCGCCGGCTACGCCGATTTGGAAGCGGCGGACCTGCTGGTGCTGGTGGGATCGAACACCGCCTGGTGTCACCCGGTGCTGTACCAGCGGATGATAGCCGCGCAGGAGGGGCGCGGCACGAAGCTGGTGGTGATCGACCCGCGCCGCACCGAAACGGCGGAGGGTGCGGACCTGCATCTGCCGCTCAGGCCCGGCAGCGACGTGCTGCTGATGAACGGGTTGCTGGCCCATTGCCGCCGTGAGGGGCTGGTGGATGACAGCGCCTTGAACGTGCCCGAAGGTTTCTGGGAGGCGCTGGCCCCCGGCCACGATCTGTGGAGCGTGGCGAAGGGTTGCGACCTGCCGCCGACCGACCTGCAACGCTTCTTCGACCTGTTCGCGGCGCATCCCCGTACCGTCACCCTGTTCAGCCAGGGCGTGAACCAGTCGATCCGTGGCACCGACGGCGGCAATGCGATCCTGAACCTGCACCTCGCCACCGGGCGGATCGGCAAGCCAGGTGCCGCGCCGTTCTCCATCACTGGGCAGCCCAATGCGATGGGCGGGCGCGAGGTCGGCGGACTGGCCACCACGCTGGCGGCGCATCGCGGCTTTTCTGACGCAGACTGCGCCGATGTCGCCCGCTTCTGGGCCGCCCCGAACATCGCCACGAAGCCGGGGCTGAAGGCGGTGGACCTGTTCCGCGCGGTGGGGGAGGGCCGGATCAAGGCGCTGTGGATCATGGCGACTAACCCTGCCGTCTCCATGCCTGATGCCGGCAGGGTGCGAGAGGCGCTGGCCGGCTGCCCGTTCGTGGTCGTGTCCGATGTGATGGAGGCGACCGATACCTCGCTCCACGCCCATGTCCGCCTGCCCGCGGCCGCGTGGGGGGAGAAGGACGGCACCGTCACCAATTCCGAACGCCGCATCAGCCGCCAGCGCGCGGTGCTGCCGCTGCCGGGTGAAGCGCGACCGGACTGGTGGATCGTCAGCGAGGTTGCCCGGCGCATGGGCTGGGCCGATGCCTTCGCCTATGACCATCCGGCGCAGATCTGGCGCGAACATGCCCGGCTAACGACCTATCGCAATGATGGCGCGCGGGTGCTGGACCTGGGCGCCCTCGCGGCGCTGACCAATCGCGATTACGATGGGCTGGAGCCGGTTTGCTGGGGCGGTGAACCCTTTGCCAGTGGCCGCTATCCAACTCCGGATGGGCGGGCGCGGTTGGTTTCGGTGGAACAGCGGGAGCCGGACACGCCGCTGCCACGCTGGCCAATGACCCTCAACACCGGCCGCTATCGCGACCACTGGCACACCATGACGCGCACCGGCCTCAGCCCGAAGCTGGCGCGCCATCGGGAAGAGCCGCTGGTGGAGGTGCATCCCGCGGATGCCGCCACGTTGGGCCTGGCCGATGGCGGACTTGCCGGACTGGCGACGCCACGGGGCGCCAGCCTGTTCCGCGTGGCGCTTGCCACCGGGCAGCGGCGGGGGGAGCTGTTCGCGCCGATCCACTGGACCGACCGCACCGCCAGCGGCGGGCGCACCGGCCTGCTGCCGCGCGACGGGACCGATCCCGTGTCCGGCCAGCCCGGCTTCAAGCAGACACCCGCCCGGCTGGAGCCGGTGGCGCTGGGCTGGCGCGGCTTCCTGATCCTGCGGGGCGATGCGCCGCTGCCGTCGACCCCATGGGCGGTGCGCGTGGCGGTGCCGGGCGGCGTATTGTTCGAACTTGCGGGCGATGGCGAGCTGCCGGAAGCGAGCCTGCCGGCAGGGCACCGCATGGAGGCGAGCGATCCGGCACGCGGTACCCGCCGCATCGCCGTGCTGCAGGATGGCCGCCTCGCCGCCGCCCTGTTCGTCACCGCCAGCGGCGAGCTGCCGCCGCGCGACTGGCTGGTGGCGCAGCTGGGGGCGGAGCATGGCCCGCTGGTGCTGGCTGGCCGCGCGCCGGGGCAGCAGGAAAGCCGTGGCCCGGTGGTCTGCGCCTGCCTGGATGTGGGCCTCAACACCATCGTCGCCGCGATCCGCAGCCAGCAGCTGGTGGATGTCGCCGCGATCGGCGCGGCGCTGGGCGCAGGCACCAATTGCGGATCGTGCCGCCCGGCGCTGGCCCGCATTCTGGCCGAACAGACATTGGAGACGGCGCATGGCTGACGACTTCCCCGCAGGCACGGTCTGGCTGGTGGGCGCCGGGCCGGGCGATCCCGAACTGCTGACTCGCAAGGCGGAGCGGCTGCTGGCGGCCGCGGAGGTGGTGTTTCACGATGCGCTGGTCGGCCCCGCCATCCTGGATCTGGCCCCGCAGGCGCGGCTGGTGCCGGTGGGCAAGCGGTCGGGACGGCACAGCAAGGACCAGGGCACGATCGACGCGCTGCTGGTGGAGGCGGCGCTGGCCGGCGCGCGGGTCGTGCGGCTGAAGGGGGGCGATCCGTCGATCTTCGGCCGCTCCATGGAGGAGCTGACCGCACTGGGCGATGCCGGCATCCCCGTGCGCATCTGCCCCGGCATCACCGCCGCCAGCGCCACCGCGGCCTCCGCCGGCCTCTCGCTGTCGCTGCGCGGCATCGCCCGCCGGGTGCAGTTCGTGACCGCGCACACCCGCCGCGGCGCCGCGCTGGACCTCGACTGGACGGCGCTGGCGCAGGCCGATGCCACGCTGGCGATCTATATGGGGCGGGAGGCGGCGGGCGAGGTCAGCCGCAGCCTGATCGGCGCGGGCCTGGACGGCAGCACGCCGGCGCTGATCGCCTGCAATGTCAGCCTGCCCGATGAAAAGCTGCTGCGCACCCGGCTGGACCTGCTGCCGCTGGCGGTGAAGGCCTTTGCCGCCGATCTGCCCACGCTGATCCTGATCGGCGATGCGGTGGCGCAAACGGGGCCTCAGCGGAAGTCGCGTGTCTTGACCCGGATCGCCTCCTCCGGGTCCATGCCGGTGGAGTGCGGCGGCCAGTAGAGGTCGCGCGGGCCCGGTCGCCAGCCCTTGTCGCCGCGATCGGGCGCACCGCTATGCCGCGCGCCGTCGCCGCGCCCGGTGGCGTGGGGAAAGTCCATCTGCCCGACCTTGGCCAAGAGGTCGCCATAGTCGATGATCCGGTCGCAGATGACGTGGATCACCTCGCCTTCCTTCTGCACGCGGCCCCTGATGCCGATCATCGCCGCCGACATCACCGTGCGCCGCTGCGCCTCGAACCGGTCGGGCCAGATGATGCCATTGGCGACCCCGCTTTCATCCTCGATCGTGATGAACAATATGCCCTTGGCCGATCCCGGCTTCTGCCGGACCAGGATGATGCCGGCGACCTCCACATGGCGGCCATCGCGGATGCGCGCCAGATCGGCGCAGCGCACGATGCCGCGGCGGGCGAGGTCGTCGCGCAGGAAGGTCAGCGGATGGGCGCGCAGGGATAGCTGCAAGGCGCGGTAATCCTCCACCACCTCGCGCCCGTCCGACAGGGGGCGCAGCGCCACTTCCGGCTCCAGCCCTTCCGGACTGAACGCATCCTCGCGCGCGTCGGCGGCGGCGAACAGCGGCAGGGGCGCTTCGCCCAGCCCGCGCACCTTCCACAGGCCCTGCCGCCGGTCCTGCCCCAGTGAATGGAAGGCATCCGCCTCCGCCAGCCGCTCGATCGCGGCGCGCGGCACGCCGGCGCGGCGCCAGACCTCCTCCACCGATCCGAACGGCGTGTCGCCCCGCGCGGCGATGATGGCCGCGCCGTGGATATTGGCAAGGCCGCGCACCTGCCGCAGGCCCAGCCGCACCGCCAGATACGGCCCCCGTCCGGGCTCCAGCGTGCAGTCCCACCGGCTGGCATTGATGCAGGCGGGCCGCACCTCCACGCCATGTTCGCGCGCGTCGCGCACCACCTGCGCCGGGGCGTAGAAGCCCATCGGCTGCGCGTTCATCAAGGCGGCGCAGAACACGTCCGGATGATGGTGCTTCATCCAGCAACTCGCATAGGCGATCTTGGCGAAGGAGGCGGCGTGGCTTTCGGGAAAGCCGTACGATCCGAAGCCTTCGATCTGCTTGAAGGTGCGTTCGGCGAATTCGCGCTGTGCACCGCGCGCCACCATGCCTTCCACCAGCTTGTCGTAGAAGTGGCTGACCCCGCCGGTGAACTTGAACGTCGCCATGGCGCGGCGCAGCGCGTCGGCCTCCACCGCCGTGAACCCTGCGCCGACGATCGCGACCTTCATCGCCTGTTCCTGGAACAGCGGCACGCCCAGCGTCTTGCTCAGCACCGGCACCAGCGCGGGCATGGGATAGGTCACCGCTTCCTTGCCTTCGCGCCGGCGCAGATAGGGGTGGACCATGTCACCCTGGATCGGACCGGGGCGCACGATGGCGACCTCGATCACCAGGTCGTAGAACTCGCGCGGCTTCATGCGCGGCAGCATCGACATCTGCGCGCGGCTCTCGATCTGGAAGGTGCCCAGCGTGTCAGCGCGCTGGATCATGGCATAGACGGCAGGGTCATCGTCCTGCAGGTCGTCCATGCCCACCCGCACGCCCTTGGTTTCCTCCAGCAGGGTGAAGGCACGGTTCATGCAGCCGAGCATGCCCAGGCCCAGCACGTCGACCTTCATGAACTTCAGCGCATCGATATCGTCCTTGTCCCATTCGATCACCTGCCGGTCGACCATGGCGGCGGGTTCGATCGGGACCAGATCGTCCAGCCGGTCATGCGTTAGTACAAAGCCGCCCGGATGCTGCGACAGATGGCGTGGCACGCCGATCAGCTTGCGCGCCAGCTCCAGCGCCAGCCGCAGCCGGCGGTCCTCCAGGTTGAGGCCGAGTTCATTGACCTGCTTCTCGCCCACACCGTCCTGGCTCCAGCCCCAGACCAGCCCGGCCAGCGCCTTGGTCAGGTCCTCGGGCAGGCCCAGCGCCTTGCCCACCTCCCGCACGGCGCCGCGCGCGCGGTAGCGGGTGACGACGGCGGTCAGCGCGGCGTGGTTGCGGCCATAGGTGTCATAGATCCACTGGATGATCTCCTCGCGCCGCTCATGTTCGAAATCGACGTCGATATCGGGCGGTTCGCGCCGCTCGCCCGAGACGAAGCGTTCGAACAGCAATTCGTGCTTGATCGGGTCGATGCTGGTGATGCCCAGCACATAGCAGACGCAGCTGTTCGCCGCCGATCCGCGCCCCTGGCACAGGATGCCGCGCCGCTTGCTCTCCGCAACGATGCTGTTCACCGTCAGGAAGTAGGGAGCGTAGCCGAGCTGGCTGATCAGCTGCAATTCGTGCGCGATCTGCTTGCTGTAGGGCGGCGGCACGCCATCGGGGAACTTGCGCTCCACCGCCTCGCGCGTCAGCTGCTCCAGCGCCTCTTGCGCGGTCAGGCCCGCGACCACCTCCTCGTGCGGGTACTGGTAGCTCAGTTCCTTGAGGTCGAAGGTGCAGGCGCGGGCGATGTCCTGCGTCGCGGCGATCGCGTCGGGGAAGGCGGCGAAGCGGCGCTCCATCTCCTCCGGCGATTTCAGGTGCCGGTCGGCATGGCGTTCGCGCCGGTGGCCCAGCGTGTCGATCGTGCACTTTTCCCGAATGGCGGTGACCACATCCTGCAGCAGGCGGGCCTCCCGCGAGTGGTAGAGGATATCGCCCGTGGCCACCGCGCGCACGCCCGCCGCCGCCGCCTGCGCCGCCAGCTGGTGCAGCCGCAGCGCATCGTCCGGCCGGCGGCGGAAGGCCAGCGAGCAATAGCCGCGCCGACCGAACACTTCGCGCAGTTCGGCCAGATGGTGGGCGGTCACCTCCCCCGGCAGGTCCGGCAGCAGGATGGCGATCAGCCCCTCGCTCCACGCGACCACGTCGCTCCAGCCCAGCGTGCAGCCGCCCTTGCCGGCGCGGGCCTTGCCGATCGTCAGCAGCCGGGTGAGGCGCGACCAGGCGGCGCGGTCGATGGGGTAGAGCAGCAGGCCACGGCCATCGTCCAGCACCAGCCGTGTGCCGCAGATCAGCCGCACGCCGGTGCCATTCTGCGCATCCCAGGCGCGCACCAGCCCGGCCACGCTGCCCAGGTCGGCGATGCCCAGCGCCGTGTGGCCCAGCAGCGCGGCGGCGGAGAACAGCTCCGCAGGGGAGGACGCGCCGCGCAGGAACGAGAAGTGGCTCGTCACCTGCAGCTCGACATAAGCCATCAGCCGAACATCCCGTGCATGTACCAGCTGAGATCGCCGGTGGCCGCGTCCACGCCATCGCCCCGGCGGAACAGCCAGAAGCGGGCGCCGCTATCGTCCTCCACCCGGAAATAGTCGCGCACGGCCCACACCTCGCCATCGCGGCGCCACCATTCGCCATGGATCCGCTCTGGCCCGTCGCCCGCCACCACGGCATGGGCCTGCCCGCGCCAGGTGAAGCGGCGCGGCGGCTGGTCGGGCAGCAGCGCCAGCACATTGCTCAACGGTTCGGGCCGGCGCAGCAGCCGCACCGGGCGCGTCCAGGCGGGCCAGCCGGGCGGCGCGTCCAGCGGGCCGTGGCGCGCCGTCGCGCGCTCGGGCACGTCGCTTTCCACTGCCCCCACGGTGAACAGCGCCTCCGCCCCGGCGCGCCCGGCCAGCTGGTCGACCAGCGTGGACAGGTCCGCCGGGCCGTCATCGCCCGCCAGCGTGGTGCCCAGCGCGGTGGCGCCCAGCGGCTCGGTGCGGGTCGCTGCCAGCCGCATCGTCTCGATCCCGCTGCCCGGATCGATCCGCTCGATGCGCAGGTGGAACAGCCGCGCCAGATGGGCCGCGTCGCGCGTGGCGCGTGACGTGCCGATGGGCAGGCGCTGCTCGCTGCCATCCACCCGTTCCAGCGCCAGCACCAGCGCACGGGCGCCCGCGCCCCCTTCGCGCAACTGCTCCACCAGCAGCGCCAGCAGATCGCGGATCACCTGCTCGATCGCCTCCGCCGTGCCGATCGGTTCCAGCAGGCGCAGCGTGGCGACCGGCACTTCTTCCGGCACGACCGGCACGATCGGTTCGGCGACGCGACCCAGCGCCTGGTCCAGCCGGCGCAAGGCGGGCAGGCCCAGCCGCCGCGCCAAGGGCCCACGTGGCATGGGCAGCAGGTCGCCGACCCGCTCCAAACCGAAGCGGGAAGCAGCAGAAAGGATGTCGGGCGGAACCCGCAGGCTGGCCAGCGGCAGGGGGCTGAGCGCCTGTGCCTCCTTACCGCCGGCGATCCGCACGACTGGCTGCCCGCCGAACCGCGCCAGCGCATGGGCCGCACCCGGCGTGCCCGCCACCGCGATCCGCGCCGTCAGCCGTAGCCGGCGGCACAGGCCGATCACCCGGCGGCAGAAGCGTTCCTCCCCACCATGCAGATGCGCGACGCCGGTCAGGTCCAGCCAGATGCCGTCATCGCCGCTGACGGCAGCAGTGGGTGTCCAGTGCCGCACCGCATGCAGCGCCAGCCGGTCCAGGACGGCGCGGTCGGCGGCGGGATCGGCCGGGCGGATGTCGAGCCCCGGCACCAGCGCCCGCGCCTGTGTCACCGCCATGCCGGGGGCCAGGCCCAGCGCCAGCGCGGCCGGGCAGGCGGCGGCGATCAGCTGGCGGTTGCCGACGGGTGCCGCCAGGATCAGCGGGGCGGCGGCAGGTGCGATTGGCAGTGGAGCGGCAGGGGCGGCAAGTGGTGCGTGTGCGCGGCCCTTGAACGGATGCTCGGCCGCTTCCGACCGGCGGCCCAGCTCGCGCATGGTGGGTTGCTGGTGCAGCGGCAGCGCGGCAGCACCGGCCGCAACCGCTGCCCGATCCCCCGCTGCCCGATCCGAGCGCGCCCAGCGCGCACCAGGGCGCCAGTGCCCGCCCCGCGGCACCGAGCAGGCGCCGGGGTCGTCATCGACCGGCAGGGAAGGGGCGGCGCGCGGCTCAGGCTGCGCGCGCGCCGGCTCCAACCGCCGCAGCCGCTCGGTGGGCAGCATCGGCAGGTAGAGCGAGGCAACCCGTGTCATCACAAGCCTCGACCGTCAGGGAAAAGGGATTACCGCCCCGCTGGCGGACCAGCTCCACGGCCCAGCGGGCCC
The DNA here is from genome assembly GCF_003660445.1 of Croceibacterium ferulae. Classification (GTDB taxonomy): domain Bacteria; phylum Pseudomonadota; class Alphaproteobacteria; order Sphingomonadales; family Sphingomonadaceae; genus Croceibacterium; species Croceibacterium ferulae. Next base: position 202,318 of record NZ_QZVQ01000009.1, read on the forward strand.
GGCCGACGCCGGGGGCGGGCAGGGGGGCGGAGGGCGCGCAGGCAATGCGCCAGCGGGTGGTGGCGGCGGACAGTTCGCTCAGCGGACAGGTTCCCTGCCGCCGCCAGCGGCGCGCCAGCAGGGCCGGGGTCTTGCCGGCATCGGCGGCCAGCTGCAGCCGGCGGCTGGCGGTCATGTCGGCGCGGCGCACCTCGCCGATCACCGCCGCCAGGCCGGCATGCCGCAGCCCGTCCTCCATCAGCGCCAGCACCTCGCGATCGTCGCGCCCTTCGGCGAAGATCACCCGGCCCGGCGGCAGGCCCGCCTGCTCCAGCCCGGGGGCATAAAGGTCGAAGCGGCTGGCCACCCACAGCACCCGGCTGCCGGCCGCCACCGCCAGGCGCGCGACGATGCCGGCGGCGAACAGGGTGGCGGCGGCTTCGTCGTTCAGCGACGGGGCGGCGGGCGCGATCTCGTGCAGGGCGGCGCCATCCAGCCCGCCATCGGCCAGCCGGCCATCGATCCCGGCCACGCCGAACGGCACGGCCTGTGCCTGCCGCAGGCACAGATCGGCAACGCTTTCCCGCAGGCGCGACAGGATTTCAGGATGGGAACCGGCAACGGCAGACATGGGGATCTCGACTCGCGTGTTCCCCTTATGTTCCGCTGATCCGTTCCCGCCGTCAAGGATCACCGGCCTGCGACAATCCACAGGCCGGTGATAAGTCAGTGCAATCAGGCCTGCGCCGCGATCGAGTAGAAGGCGCAGCCATGCGGCCGCAATTCGATCGACAGGTTGTTGCGGACGGTCGCCTCCTGCCCGGTCCAGATATCGCGCACCCGCGCCTCCTCCGGCGCGTTCAGTGCCTTCAGGGGCTGGTCGATCGGCAGGGGGCGATCGGAAAGGTTGAACAAGGCGGCATAGATCCGGTCGCCGGCCGGCGATTGCGCGCGCCACACGGTCTGCCGGTCATCGCGCCAGATCGGCTGATTGTTCACCGAATGCTGGTTGACCGCGATCATCTCCGCATTGGTGAGCAGCCGGTGCGTGGCATCGTCCATGGACCGGATGTCGCCGCCCATGATCAGCGGGGACCGGGCGATGGACCACAGGGTCATCAGCGTCTGCTGTTCGTCCCGGGTGAACTTGGTGTCGCCTTCGCCCATGCGCAGGCGGCCCAGCGGCAGCATGTCGGCATCGGGCCAGGCACCGGGACGGCGGAAGCCATTCCACTTCTCCAGCCGGCCGAACTGGTCCAGCAGCAATTGCCATTCGTCCCAGAAATCGTCGGAGATGCGCCACATCTGCGCGTGGTTCTGGGCATGCGCGCCCCAGGCCAGGTTCGCCTCGCCGGGCGACAGGCTGAGGATCATCGGCCGGCCGGTGGCATCCATCGCGGCGCGGATGCCTTCGACCTCCGCCCAATTGTCCTCGTAAGGGCGGCTGATATCGTCCACCTTGACGAAATCGACGCCCCATTCGGCCATCTGCGCGAAGACCGAATTGTAATAGGCCTGCCCGCCGGGATGGGTCATGTCGACCCCGTACATGTCGCTGTTCCAGGTGGAGACGGATAGCGGATTGGTCACCTGCCGTGCCGTATAGTTCGTGCCCAGCACCGGCAGGTCGCGCTCATAGGCCAGCCGCGGAATGCCGCGCATCAGGTGGACGCCGAACTTCAGGCCCAGGCCGTGGACGTAATCCGCCAAGGACTTGAAGCCCGCCCCGCGCGCGGCGCTGGGGAAGCGGTTGGGCGCGGGCTGCAACCGGCCATTGCCGTCCATCGCCAGATTGGCGCCGGGCCGGTAATCATAGCCGGTCGCATCGGGCTCGTACCACTGGATATCCACGGTGAAGACGTCGTAGCCGGCGGGCAGCAGCCGCTGGGCCATCACGGCCGCCACTTCGCGCGCCTGGCGTTCGGTGATGGTGGTCGCGAAGGAGTTCCAGCTGTTCCAGCCCATCGGCGGGCGGGGTGCCAGCAGCGGCGGGGTGCCCGCCCCTGCCGATGCCTGCGTCGCCGCGCCGGACTGCGCCTGTGCCGGGGCGGACCCCAGCAGGGGGACCATTCCGGCAAGGGCACTGGTGCCAATGAAGGCGCGTCGGTCGAATGTGGTCATCTGCTTCACCCCGTTGTCACGTGCGAGCATCAGAAGTCCGCCCGCATGCCCAGAGCGTAACGGGCGCCGGTCTCTTCATACAGCAGGATCTGGTTGTCGTAGCGGCCCGTCCGCTGATTTGCCTCGTTGGTGAGGTTCACCCCTTCGACAAACACCGACAGGTTCGGTGTCAGGGCGTAGCTGACGCGCGCATCCCACTGCTGGTAAGGCTGCACATAGGCCGGCTCTCCGCCGAAGCCGACCGCGGTCTGCAGGAACTTCTCGCGCCGGTTCCACGCCAGCCGCGCCTCCAGCCCGCCCATTTCGTAGAACACCACCGCATTGTAGCTGTCGCCCAGGCCCTGCAGGGCGAAGGTCTGCGTCAGGTCGCCCGTTTCCAGTTCCGCATTGCTGCTGACAAAGGTGGCGTTCGCCTGGAAGCCGAGGCCGGACAGCGGGCCGGGCAGGTACTCGAAGATATGCTGCACGCTCAGTTCCACGCCTTCGACGGTCGCCTGCTCCAGATTGTCCTGCGTGCTGACCTCGAAAGTCGGGTTGCCGTTGAACAGATTGTCCCGGTCGGCGATCTCGAACACGCGGTTCTGGACCACGTTGACCAGGAAGTTCTGCACATCCTTCCGGAAGCCGGCCACCGCGATGTAGCCGTTGGGCTGGTAATACCATTCCAGCGAGAGATCGAGGTTGAACGCCTCGAACGGCTGCAGGTCGGGGTTGCCGCTTGACGCCTGCAGATTGCCCGGCCGGGTGGTGCCGATGACCTGTCGCGGCGACAGCGCGCCCAGCGGGGGGCGGGTGATCGTCTCCGTCGCGGCGAAACGTGCCACCAGATCGTCCGTCAGGTTGAGGCGGGCCGAGAAGCTGGGCAGCAGGGAGTAGTAGCTGTTCGACTCGCTGACCGTCTGCGCCTCCCCCAGCACGGTCTGGTACAGCGTCGGGTCACCGCTGCTGATCAGGTCGAGCAAGGGCTGCGAGATGCCAAAGGCCGTGGTCTTGGTGCGCACGAACTGCGCGCCCAGATTGATGACCCACGGCATGCTGCCAAGATCGCCCTCCAGCGTGCTGTCGATATAGCCGCTGACGATCTCCTCCTTCACGCGGCTGGAATTGGGCCGCTGGTACAGGCGGAAGCCGCCATACTGGTCCAGCACCGCCTGCGTGGTGCCGGGCGCCAGGCCCAGGGTGGTGTCGCGCGTGGCGGCCGCTTCGGGCGATTGCAGGTAGCTGACAGCATCGTCCACGCTGAAGCTGAGATAGGTGGTCGGCACATCCAGGATGCCGCCCAGGTAATCGCTGCCCAGCGAGGTGGGGGTGAACAGGCTGTCGGGCACATCGACCTGATAGCCGCAATACAGGCACAGGATCGGGTCGGCCGACAGGCGCGAATCGGTCGATTGCTTCTGCCGCGCATAATACAGGCCGAACTTCAGTTCCGTCAGGTTGCCCTGGTCAGGCGTCCAGCGGGCATCCAGCTTCTGTTCGAACAGCTCGTCCCGGAAGTCCGCGCCGCCGCCCAGCGGCCCGCCGCCGCTGCCCAGCAGGGTGAAGTGCGCCTTGGGCAGGCTCGGATCGGCCACATCGCCCGGCACCACGCCGGTGACGGAGGGGAAGCCCTGCTCGTCGTAATTCAGCGTGTAGATGTTGTTCACATCGCGGAAGCCCAGCACCACGACGCCCGTATTCTCCGCCCCGCCGGAGGTGGCGCGCGACCAGGACGTGTCCGTGCTGACCTCCAGCGTATCGGCGACCTGCCAGGCGGCATTGAAGCCGAACGCATACAGGTTGGTCGGCCGGTCGCGTTCCGACCTGGTGTGGTCGATCGCCGCGTCGATCGTCTGCGTGAACTGCGTGGCGTTGCGGTTCTCGTCGAATTGGGCGGAGGTGATGATCGACGGCGTGACGAAGAAGGTCAGCGCGTTGCTGGTCGAGAAGACGTTGAAGCTGTTGTATAGGCCATCCAGCGTCAGGGTCAGATTGTCGGTCGCCTCATATTGCAGCGTGGCGTTGACCGTGATGCGCTCGCGATCCTCCTCGATCGGGCTGACGTTGAGGTTCTGCGGAATGAAGAACTGATCATCCGGGCCATAGCCCTGCGCCGCCAGATCGTCCGCGATCAGGGTCAGGCTGTCGCGCGGCGCGCTCAGCACACCGTCCATCAGGAAGCGGTCGATGCGGTTCTTGCGCCGCTGGTAACTGCCGGACACCAGCACGCCCAGCCGGTCGTCCGCGAAGGTGTCGCTGAACAGGCCGAACAGCTGCGGGGTGACCTCGCCCGACAGATCCTCGTACAGCGCCTTGCCCGACAGCACGATCTGCCGCTCGTTCAGGTCCAGCGGGCGCAAGGTGTTCAGGACGATGGTGGAACCGATGCCGCCCGCCTGCAGGTCGGCGGGCGCGCTCTTGTACACATCCACCGATGCAACCAGCTCCGCCGGCAGCACGTCGAAATTGAAGGAGCGGGCGCCCGTGTCAGACACCAGCCGGCGGCCGTTCAGCAGCACCGTGTTGAATTCCGGGCCGAAGCCGCGGACCGTCACCGTCTGCCCCTCGCCACCGCTGCGGTCGATGGACACGCCCGGTATGCGCTGCAGCGATTCGGCGATGTTGGTGTCGGGGAACTTGCCCAGGCTTTCCGATGCGATCGAATCCACGATCTGATTGGAATTCCGCTTGGTCTCCAGCGCCGCTGCAAGACTTTGCCGGATGCCGGTAACAATGATTTCAGAGCCGTCCCCGGCGGCCGGTGCGGTGCTGTCCTGAGCCATAACGGAACCTGCCGGAGCCACCAGTGCGGCGGTCGTCAGCAGACATGCGAGTGCCTTGCGCATCATCGATCTCCCTGTTCTTGTCCTTCGCCGCTTATTGCTTCAGCGATGTCGCCACCAATAGTCAGACAAGAATGGATCGTCCAGCCATCTTGCGACATTCCAAATCGATTAAAGGATTTTTGTCTCGGCAGAGGGTGAAGGGCGGGCGCGGCCTGCTTCCCCGAGGCTTGAACAAGGCCCCCGGCAACATCCCCGCACGGTATTTACTCTGCCTAGTTTCGCATGATGCGGATCACGCCGCCACCTGACCCCGGCGTCGGCGGGCAGGTATGATTGCGGCCACGCGGGCGCGATGCAGGACCGCGCTGGCAGCAGCAAAGTGCGGCGAACGCGGCTTGAGAGCTGGCAGAAGCACGACAAGGGCGAAGCAGGGGTGCCAAGTCGGGGGCGGCAGGGGAGGAGCGATCTCGACTCCCCTGCCAGCCGGCGCGTGCTCGCGCCGGAGAGCTGGTCAGGCCTGGCTGACCCGTTCCAGGCGTGGCGAAAGCAGGTGCACGGCCAGCAGCGCCAGGAAGTAGGCCGAGCCGGCCACGGCGAACAGCGGCACATAGCTGCCGATGCTGTCGAGCACGTAGCCGGCATATTTCGCCATCATCATGCCGCCGATCGCCCCGATCGTACCGCCTATGCCGACCACCGAGCCCACAGCCGCCCTGGGGAACAGGTCCGAAGGCAGCGTATACAGGTTGGCAGAGAAGGCCTGGTGAGCGGCGGTCGCGATGCCGATGACCAGCACCGCCAGCCACAGATTGTCGATCGATTGCGCGAAGAACACCGGCGTCACGGCGCACGCGCAGATGAACATGGTCAGCTTGCGCGCATAGTTCACGCTCTTGCCGGCCGCGATGAGGCGCGACGACAGCCAGCCGCCGGCAATGCTGCCGACATCGGACAGCAGATAGATCGCCACCAGCGGCGGGCCGAAGCTCAGCAGGTCGAGGTCGTAGCGTTCCCCCAGATAGCCCGGCAGCCAGAACAGGAAGAACCACCAGATCGGGTCGATGAAGAACTTGCCCAGCGAATAGGCCCAGGTTTCCCGGACCGTGATCAGGCGCTTCCACGGCATCGGCGTGATCGGATCCGCCGGATCCTGGTTGATCCACGCCAGTTCGCCGGAACTGACCTTCTTGTGCTCGCTGGGCCGGCGATACAGGACCAGCCAGGCGACCAGCCACAACAGGCTGACCGCGCCCGTGATCACGAAGGCCATGCGCCAGCCATAGGCGACGGTCAGCAGCGGCACCGCCAGCGGGGTGATGATCGCGCCCACATTCGCGCCGGCGTTGAAGATGCCGATGGCAAAGGCGCGCTCCTTGGCCGGAAACCATTCGGTCACCGCCTTGATGCCGGCCGGGAAATTGCCGGCCTCGCCAATGCCCAGGCCAAAACGCGCCATCGCGAACTGGGTGACGCTGTAGGCGCCGCCATGCGCCATATGCGCGACCTGCCAGATGACGAAGGCGATCGCGAAGCCGAACCGGGCGCCGATGACGTCCATGATCCGGCCGAAGCCGATATACCCGATGGCGTAAGCCAGCTGGAAGAAGAAGATGACGTTGGCGAAGTCGGTTTCCGTCCAGGCGAGATCGGCTGACAGGGTCGGCTTGAGCACGCCGATCATCTGACGATCGACATAGTTGATGCAGGTTGCCGCAAAGAGCAGCGAGACGATTACCCAGCGGTATCGTCCGGCCCTGTCGGCCGCTTTTTCGATTCCGCCCAACTCAGCATCAACCATCATCCCGCCCTTCTTATTGGAGCGTCAGCGCAGGCGCACCGCTCGCTTTGTGCTCACCTGCATGCCAACGGAAATCATGTCAACGGAAGCAGCCAGGAAAATGACAACGGTGTCCAACGGGGACGACGTAATTTGGAGATAGTGGCAGCAACGCGCCGGGTTGCTATCTTGCCTGCCGGTCTCGGGCCCCGATCCCCTGCGCCACCCGGTCGGAACGTGCCTGACCGTGGGGGCATCCGCGAACGCTTCCCGGGCCTTGGGCGTATTGCGCGGCAATCCGGCCTGCTATAGCGGACGTGGCACATATCATGCCCAGCATCATCCCCGAACCCATCGCTGCGCTTCCCTGGAAAGTGATCTTCGCGCTCTGCGGGATATGCCTGTTCGGCACCGCCGTGCTGTATTCTGCGGCGGGCGGGTCGATGCAGCCATGGGCCCAGCCCCACCTGGTCCAGTTCCTGGTCTTCCTATCGCTGGCGCTCGGGATCAGGATGATCAGCGTGGACCTGATCCAGCGCCTGGCCTTCGCGGCATTCGGGGCGTGCCTGCTGCTCCTGATATTCGTGGAGGTGCTCGGCCAGGTGGGCGGCGGCAGCCAGCGCTGGCTCAGCCTCGGGCCGCTGACGCTTCAGCCATCGGAATTGATGAAGCTGGCCATCATCATGGCGCTGGCGCGGTATTACGACATGCTGCCCGCGGGCGTGGTTGCGGAATGGCGCTCGCTCTGGCCACCCTTGTGCGTGATGGGATTGCCGGCGCTTCTGGTCCTGATCCAGCCGGATCTGGACACGGCGCTGATCCTGTGTGTCGGTGGCGCGGTCGTGATGTTCCTGGCCGGTACGCCGACGCGGGTCTTCGCGTGGGCGGCGGCCGCCGCGGCGCTGGTCGCGCCGCTCGCCTATTTCTTCGTGCTTAAGGAATATCAGCAGACACGGCTGCTGAGTTTCCTGGCGCCGGAGAGTGATCCGCTTGGCGCCGGCTATCACGTCATCCAGTCCAAGATCGCCATCGGCTCCGGAGGGCTGTTCGGAAAAGGCTTTCTCAACGGCACGCAGGGACGCCTGAGCTACCTGCCCGAACATCACACCGACCTGGTGTTCGCCACCCTGTTCGAGGAATGGGGCCTGGTGGGCGGCCTTGCCCTGCTGGCGGTCTACATGTGGCTGTTCATCTGGGGGTACAAGACCGCGGTCGCGGCGGCTTCGCGGTTCGGCAAGCTCATGGCCGCAGGCCTGACCACCACGATCTTTTTCTACGTGGCGATGAACATGCTGACCGCGACCGCCATCACCCCCGTGATGGGTGTGCCCTTGCCACTGGTCAGCCATGGCGGGTCCGCGATGATGACGATCATGATCGCATTCGGATTGATCATGGCCGTGGAACGGGAAGGGGCACGCAACCGCGCCCGCCCCCGCACCGGATTTCTGCTGCCGTAATTCTTGCGCAGGCTGGTCAGTGCTCTGCGTCTTCCGACTGGATGCCGCTGCGCTGGATCACTCGTCTTGCCTCACCTGGCCAGGCATCGCCTTCAACCGCGACATTGTTCTCCGCCCGGTTGTTCAGATACTCGGTCCAGCTGCCCTGCAGGCGGCCTGAATTGTACCAGTTGCCCACCGCGACATTGTCCATGGCGGTGCGTCTGGGCGCAAGATGGTCCTGCGAGTTCAGGTTCAGCCACACGCCGCCAACATCGTCGATGACGTTGTTGCGCACCGTGACGTGGCGTGATCCTTCATCGAGATAGATGGCGATCCCCCCTGAGCCCTTCACTTCGGAAATGTAGTTCTCCGCGATGAGCGCACCCGGGTCGGCAGACAGGTGATAGATGGCGCCGCCGTCAGGGAACCACTGCTTCACCCTGGACACGCGGTTGCCCACGATGACGGTGTCGCGCAGCGTTGTCGGCGTGTCGTACACACGATTGTCCGGCACATCGTAATAGCCCCGCTGCTGCCGCCAGTATTCCGGGCTGCCGCCGGGATCGTTCGTGCCCCATCCCCAGCCGACATCGATCCCGTCATAGGGCGTGTCGGACACGTCGTTGTTCAGGATCAGCGTTCCGGAGGCATAGGTGACGAGGATCGCCGACTGTTCCTTGTAGTCGTGCGAGATGCCGGAAATGCGGTTGTTGCGGATCAGGATGTCGCGCAGCGCCATTTCCGGGCGGGAAGGGTGATGCGCGTCCGGCCGCGTACCGCCGACCATGATCGCGCCGCCTGCCAGGTCGGCGAAGCTGTTGCGGGTCACCTCGATCGCCGCCGTGCCCAGGCCGATGCCGCTGTCGTTGGCGTCGGCATTGTTGCCGATGCCCAGTGCCACCTGGCCCAGCTGGCCGAACCGGTTGTCGTCAAAGATCACGCGCGTCGCCGCCGCCACCTGGACCGCGGCGGGTTGCTGGTTCCAGCGATTGCGCATCACCTCGAATGCGCGGCAACCCCAGCTGCAATCGCGGATCGGGTCCGCCGGGTAGTCGACCAGATCGCCGGCGAGATAGGCGCCGCTCTGCTGGCTGGCATAGCCCTCCGGCCCTGATGGCTGCAGCCAGCTGGTGTGGCGGAACGACAGGCCCCTGAAATGCAGGTCGCGCACCGGGCGGTCATAGGTGCCGGAAATCGAGATCAGCCGCTCCAGCCGGGGCAGGACCACCTCGGCGCTGCGCATGTCCTGCCCGGGGAGGGGCTTGTAGTAGAGAATGCCCGCCGCCGGGTCGGCATGCCACTGGCCGGGCTCCCGCAGGAAGGCCAGCGAGTTGACCAGGAACATGCGCGCGACCTCGACGGCGACGGGGCGGGCGAAGGTGTCGTAGCCGACCAGATTGTTGCGCCAGCCGGGCTGCTGCATGATGATGCGGTCGCGCTCGATCCGCTCGACCATGGCATGCCGGTGCGTGAACCAGCTCATCCCCTCCACCTCGATCCGGTCCTGATCGGGCAGTTCGGACAAGGTGCTCCAGGCGGCGTCCTTGATCGCCAGGCCCCAGGGGTGGAACTCGACAGCCGCGCGCGGGATCTCGACGCTGGCGCGGCGAACCAGGCGGCCGTCGACGGTCAGCTGGCGCGGGTCGGTGCCCTGCGGCACGGGCGCCGACCAGATGCCCCGCTCCGCATCCGCCAGCCGCCATCCTGTCACGGGCACGCCGCCCGATAGCAGCGGATAGCTGCCCGCCTCGCCTTCCCAGCGCACGGTCGAACCGTTCTGGCCGCCATCCTCTGCGCCGAAGCGCAGGGGCGCGGCCAGATTGTAGGTGCCGGCCGCCACCCGGACGGTCACGTCATGATCGCGGTTGAGCCGGCGTACCGCCGCCTGTGCCCGCTCGAATGTGGCGAAGGGGCGTGCGACCGACCCGTCGCCTGCGTCCGATCCGCTGGGCGACAGGTGCAGCACTACCGGCACCGGCACGGGCCGGTTGGGGATGACCACGCGGTGCCGCTCCGGTTCGACATGTGGGGGCGCCACCGGGACCACCGGAAAGGGACCGATCTGGGCGGCAGCGGGAGAGGCTGTCATCAGTACCATTGCCAGCAGCACGGCGGGCATCATGTCACTCATCATCCTCTCCCAAGGCATCGCGCAGTCTCGCCACGCCGGCGAACACATGCATTTCAGTCGCATATTATTGCAGATAATACGTCATACAAGCACGTAGCTGCTGACGTCCGGTAGGATTGGCAACATTCTCGCGCTGCCAGCGATAAGCTCTGGTCTTCCATGTCATGGTTACGTTAACAAGAGCGCCAAGGCGAGCGCCGGCGGAAGTTTTGCGGCCGATAGATTCGCCAGGAAAAGTTCAGTGGAAGGATGCAGCATGGCGGCAGTCATCGGGCGACAGGTCAGTGGGCGAAGCCATTCGGGCCGAACCGTTTGGCAACTCCTCTTGTTGGCGGCGGCGGCCGTGCTGTTCGCCGGATCCGCGGCCACAGCGGCGGCACCCTCACGCTCGGCCTATCAGGCGATCCCGCCTGATCCGGCCGCCATCATCGTGCGCGGCGCCGGCGACGGGCTGACCGACGATACCGCGGCATTGCAGCAGGCGATCGATGCGGCGGCGGAGGAAGGCGCGGGGGCCGTGGTGTTCGTGCCGGAGGGCCGGTACCGCCTCACCCGCACCTTGCTTGTCCGCTCGGGCGTCAGGGTGTTCGGCATAGGGCGCGAGCGGCCAGTCTTCGTGCTGGCGGAGCGCACGCCCGGCTTTGCCGAGGGGGTGGCGGCGATGGTCAGCTTCGCCGGCGAAGACCAGTTCCGCTCCGGTCGTCCGGCCGTTCCGCCGCGAACGACGGTGCCGTTCGACCCTACGGTGTTCGACGGCACGCAGACGACGTTCTATTCGGCACTGTCCAACGTGGATTTCGAGATCGGCGAGGGCAATCACGGCGCGGTCGCGGTGCGCTTCCGTGTCGCGCAGCATGCCTTCCTGCGGCACGTGGACATGCGGCTCGGCAGTGCCTTCGCCGGTGTCTACCACGTGGGCAACGAGATGGAGAACGTCCGCTTCTTCGGCGGGCGATACGGCATCGTGGCGGAAAAGACCGCGCCCACCTGGCCGTTCACCCTGATCGACAGCCACTTCGAAGGGCAGCAGGTCGCCGGCATCCGCGAGCATGAGGCCGTCCTGACGCTGGTCAACGTCACCTTCCGCGACATGCCGGTGGGGATCGAGATCGATCGCGGCTATTCCGACATGCTGTGGGGCAAGGACGTCCGCTTCGACAATGTGACCGATGCGGGTGTCGTCATTTCCATGGAAGGCAGCACGTTCACGCAGATCGGCTTCGAGAATGCCGTCGCCTCGGCCACGCCGACCTTTGCGCGCCTGCGTGACAGCGGACGGACCTTCGCCGGCGCGGGCGACCATTACCAGGTGCGCCGCTTCTCCCACGGTCTTGCAGTCGAGGCGCTGGGGGAGACCGGCACGACGCAGTCGGTGTTCGATGCGGTGCCGATCACCCGCGCCGCTGCGATGCGACCACCTGCCATCGCCGCGCTGCCGCCGGTCAGCGAGTGGGTGAGCGTGCGCGATCTCGGCGTCGCGGGCGATGACCGGACGGACGACACGGCGGCGTTGCAGCGCGCGATCGACACGCACCGCGTGCTCTACATGCCCACGGGCCGCTATCGCGTGACACAGCCGATCCGGCTCCGCCCCGAGACCGTACTGATCGCGCTGCATCCGAACACCACGCAGCTCTATCTGCCGGACGAAACCGCCGCCTATGCCGGCATCGGCGATCCGGTCGCCTTGCTGGAAAGCGCGAAAGGCGGTGCCGCCATCGTGTCCGGACTGGGTCTGTGGACCGGCGGCATCAATCCGCGCGCGACGGCGCTGCTATGGCGCAGCGGCGAGCAGTCCATGGTCAATGACGTGCGCATTCACGGCCCGGTCGTGCGGGTGAACGGCCAGGCAACCGGCGCCGTCGATCCGGCCGCGCGTCCGGATGGGCAGCAGGCCAGCATCTGGGTGACCGATGGCGGCGGCGGCACGTTCGCGGCGATCTGGTCGCCCAACACGCTGTCATCCTCCGGCTTCCACGTCTCGGACACGGACACGCCCGGCTATGTCTACGGGCTGTCGGCCGAGCATCATTACCGCCACGAGATCGTGCTGCGCAACGTGGCGAACTGGGAGTTCCTGGGTGCGCAGACCGAGCAGGAGGCGCGCGATGGTCCGAACGCCTTCGCGGTGGAGCTCAGCAATGTGCGCAATATCCTGCTGGCCAATTACCGCGCCTATCGCGTCACCCGATCGATCAAGCCGGTCGAGGCTGCGGTGCGCCTGTTCGGGTCGAACGAGGTGCGGTTCCGCAACGTGCACATCAATGCGGAAAGCGGGTTCTCCACCTGCGACGACGAGGGCTGCGGCACCTTCGCACGCGCCAGCAAGTTCCCGTTCGAGAATGCCATGATCGACGCGGCGAGCGGGCGCGAGCTGCGCGAGCGTCAGTTCGGCTGGCTGGACATCATGCCGGCGGCGGTGCTTCCTCCCGAACAGCGGATCCCGGCGGTATCGCCGGGCGTGCAGAAACTCGCCGGCGGGTTCTATTCCGCCGGCGGCGGCGCGGTGGATGCCCGGGGCAACCTGTACTTCATCGACCGCTTCTTCCACCGCATCTACAACTGGTCGGCCGCGCAGGGCCTGCGCATCGTCACCGATCCGCCGCTCGATCCGGTGAACCTGGCCGTCGATGGCGCGGGCAAGCTGATGGTGCTGTCCTCCGAAGGTGCCGAGGGGACCGTCTACAGCATCGATCCGGCCGCGCCCGACCGGGTGCAGGTGATCGCCCCGACACCGGCCCGCGCCGCGCCGGCGGCAGTGACGCTGCAGCCCGGCAATGTCTGGGCAAATGGCGAATTCGCCGACCAGATCGACTTTGCCACCTACGAGTTCCCGCCGCTGGCGCAGTTCTTCACCGACAAGCTGGGCGCGCCCAAGGCGATGGAATATGTCTCGCCCGACGGAACGCTGCGGCTACCGGCCTACCGCGTGTGGACGCAAGGGGGCGGCGATCATCGCGGCTGGCGCTGGTCGGACCCGCTGGACGCCTACAGCCTGGTGGGTGCGCGTTCCGGCGACCGGATCGTGCTGACCAATTCGTCGGAGAACCGGACCTATGACGGGCTGATCGGTGACGGGGGGCGCGTGACGGAGCTGAAGGTGCTGGCCGAGCGTGGCGGCGAAAGCGCCGTGCGCGCGCCGGACGGCACGCTCTACGTCGCCAACGGGCAGGTCTTCGTCTACGCCGCCGATGGCACATTCCTGCGCCGCATCGACGTTCCCGAACGGCCGTTGCAGCTCCTGCTCGGCGGAGAGGAGGGACGCACCCTGTTCATCCTGAGCCATCACAGCCTGCACGCCATGCCGCTGTAACCGCGAAAGCGCCGCCCCGGCTTCCGCAAAGGCGAGCGGCACGATAGGCTCCGGGTGAGATCGGCACACCAGGAGCGACGGTGATAGAAAAGAAGCGGCGAGCGCGCGGTGCGACCATTATCGACGTGGCGGCGCGCGCTGGTGTCTCCCCGATGACCGTCTCGCGGGTCATCAACAACCAGGCCGGCGTGCGCGCGGAGACCCGCCAGCTGGTGGAGGACGCCATCCAGGCGCTCTCCTACACGCCTAACACCGCGGCGCGCAGCCTTGTGACGTCGGGCGAGCTGCGCATCGGCGTGATCTATTCCAACCCGAGCGCCGCCTTCATGAGCGAGTTCCTCACGGGCATCTACGAGGAAGCCTCCGCCCACGGGGCCCAGCTGTTCCTGCTGAAGGGGGAGGGCGGCGCGCCCCTGTCGGCCGAGGCGATCCGCAACTTCGTCGGCATCGGGCTGTCCGGTGCGATCCTGGCGCCGCCGCTCGGCGAATCGGCGCGGGTGATCGACATGCTGCACAAGGCGGGCATCCCGTTGGCCGCGGTGGGCGCCTACGACGTCGCCGGGACCAGCTGCGTCAGGATCGACGATCGCCGCGCCGCCTACGACATGACCATGCACCTGATCGCGCTTGGCCACCGGCGGCTGGGCTTCGTGGTCGGCAATCCCGACCAGGCCGCCAGTGCCGAGCGGATGGCCGGGTTCTATGCCGCGGTGCGCGAGGTCGGCAATGCCGAGGTCAGGCTGGCGCAGGGCGACTTCAGCTATGCGTCCGGGCTGGCGGCGGGGGAGCAGCTGCTGGATGCGCCGCAGCCGCCGACGGCGGTGTTCGCCAGCAATGACGACATGGCCGCCGCGGTCGTCTCCGTCGCGCACCGCCGCCAGCTGGACGTGCCGCGGATGCTGACGGTGGTCGGCTTCGACGACAGTGCCGCCGCCGTGACGCTGTGGCCGCCGCTCACCACCATCGGCCAGCCCATCCGCCGGCTGGCGGCCGAGGCGCTGGCCGAGGTGGCGACGGCCGGAGCGGCTCCGCGCAAGGCCGGCGAGACCGGACGCACGAAGATCCTCGATTACGTGCTGATCAAGCGCTCCTCGACCGCGCCACCGCCGACAGAGGCTGCTTCGACGCCGGAGGATGCGGCCTGAACGGCAGGCTGCCCTTCGTAGCGGAACCAGGCGAAATCGGCCGGAAGCGCGGCGCCGGACATGTCCTGGCAGGCCATGCCGATGAAGGTGCCGGTGAAGTTCGGCAGGCCGGGGATGGTGACCTCGTCGGACAGCATGCCGGCATTCAGCGTGCCGGGCAGCGTCTGCCACTCGGCCCCCTCCTGCCGCCACGAAAAGCGCAGCGTGGCATGATCGACCTCGGCGCGCAGCTCGACCGGACCGTCCGGCAAGGCGGCGACGGCAACGCTGATCGAGCAGCCTTGGGCGGGGTCGGCGGTCATCACCTGCAGCTGGCGCACGCCTTCGTCGGCGGTCACGTACAGGTAGTGGAACTTCGTCCCGTTGTAGTAGCAGACCAGGCCGGCGGATTGCTGGAAGCTGGCGGGCGCGAAGCTGACCTGTGTCGTCGCGGTGTAGCAGAAATGTTCCTGCCGACGGGCGACCAGCGATTGTTCGAACACGCTGCCCAGGCTTTCGCGGCCCCACAGGCGCAGATGTCCGGGCCGCGCGGTCAGGCTGAACAGCTTCTCGGGTTCAGGGGTGCGCAGCCACTGGAATTCCGCCGGCATTTCGGCCGAAGTGAACCGGCCGTCCCATGGCTCGACTGGCCAGGGGTGGGGCGGCAGCGCGGGCAGCGGGGGCGCGGGATCGGGCCGGGCATCTTCGGTCAGCGTGCGCAGCCAGCCGTCGCTACCCCAGGCGACCGGCTGGATCGCGGTTTCCCGCCCCATCACGCAGCGGCCAAGGCCGGGTAATGGCCGGCCGCACAGATAGACGAGCCACGCCGACCCGTCGTCCAGTTCGACCAGGTCGCCATGTCCGGCGCGCGCGATCGGTGCGTCTTCGCAGCCGCCCGCGGTCAGCACCGCGCCGCCCGGGTGCACCTCGTACGGACCCCAGATCGAACGGGAGCGGGCCATGACGACGGCATGGTCCCAGCCCGTGCCGCCTTCGGCAACGAGCAGGTGGTACCAGCCATCGCGCTTGTAGAGGTGCGGCCCTTCGGTGAAGCCGCGCTCGGTGCCGTCGAAGATCACGCGGCTTTCGCCGACCAGCCGCATCGTCGCCCGATCCAGTTCCTGCATCACGATGCCGGCGAACCGCCCGCGTCCGGGGCGGTGGTCCCACAGCATGTTGAGCAGCCAGCTCCTGCCGTCATCATCATGGAACAGCGCCGGGTCGAAGCCGCTGCTGTTCAGGTGGATCCGGTCCGACCAGGGCCCCTCGATCGTCTCGCTGGTCACCGCATAATTGTGGAAGTCGCGCAGCGATGCACCGACCGCCCGGTCGGCGGTCGTCTGGCCATAGCGCTTCACATCGGTGAAGATCAGCCAGAAGCGGCCATCGGCCCAGGTCAGGTCCGGTGCCCACACGCCGCAGGAATCGGGATTGCCGCGCATGTCGAGCTGCCCGGCCCGGCACAGCGGACGCGCGACGAGGCGCCAGTTCACCAGATCGCGGCTGTGGTGGATCTGCACCCCGGGGTACCATTCGAAAGTGGAGGTCGCGACGTAGAAATCGTCACCCACGCGCACGATCGAGGGGTCGGGATTGAACCCGGGAAGGATCGGATTGTGGAAGCGTGTCATGCCGGCTTGCGCACCATGGTCCAGATGATGACGGCGCCGACAAGGTCGAGAACGCCAAGGATGACGAAAAAGGGTTCAAAGCCGACGCTGTCAACCATGCCGCCCAGCAGGACGGAGAAGACCAGCACCCCCAGATTGCCGGCAAAGCCGGCGAGACCCGCGGCCGTGGCGACTTCGTTGCGCCGGAACAGGTCGGACGCCATGGTGATGACGGTGACCGACAGCGTCTGGTGGGCAAAGCCGCCCAGGCACAGCAGGGCGATGGCGGCATAGGGGCTGGTGACGACGCCGACAAAGGCCATGGACACCATCATGCAGGCGCCGACCGTGAAGGCCCACCGCCGCGCATTGATCAGCGACACGCCGCGCCGCTGCAGGAAGGCCGCCACAGCCGGCCCGAACAGGCAGCCCAGATCCGCCGCCAGGAACGGCAGCCAGGCGAACAGCGCGATCTGCGTCAGGTCGAAGCCGCGTTCCCGCACCAGATAGAGCGGCAGCCAGAAGGCCAGCATGCCCCACACCGGGTCCGCCAGCAGGCGCGGCAGCGCGATGCCCCACAGATTGCGCCGGCGCAGCAGGGCGGGGATCGAGACCCGCGCACCGGTCGCGGCGAGATGCTCCTCCTGCCCTGCGGCGATATAGGCGCGCTCATCCTCCCGCAGCCGGGGATGGCGGGCCGGCGTGTTGTAGAACAGGTACCAGATCACCGCCCAGACCAGCCCGATCCCGCCCGCGATCAGGAAGGCCAGCCGCCAGCTTTGCGTCAGCACCGCCCAGGCCACCAGCGGCGGCGCCAGCACCGCGCCGAAGGAGGCGCCGATATTGTAGATGCCGCCGGCAACGCCGCGCTCCCTGGCCGGAAACCATTCGGCCACCAGCTTCTGGCCGGCCGGCTGCGCGGCGCCTTCCGCCAGCCCCAGCATGCCGCGCAACGCAGCGAAGCCCAGCCACCCATTGGCAAAGATGTGCGCCATCGTGATCAGCGACCACGCCGCCGCACAGATGGCAAACCCGACCCGCAGGCCGACCCCGTCAAGAAACCAGCCGGCGAGCGGCTGGAGCATCACTCCCAGCTGGAAGGCCCCGGTGATCCAGCCATATTGCTCGCTGCTGATCGCCTGTTCCACCAGGATCACGGGAGCCGCCACGCCGAGCACGGCGCGGGCAAGGTAGTTGATGACCATCGCGCCGACGAACAGGCCGATGATGATCCACCGCATTTTCGGGAAGCCAGACGTACGCAAGCCGCTCTCCGTTAACGTGAACATCCCACAGCGGCAGAGTTGCCTGATCCGGGATGTATGAGGGGGTGTTCAGAGAAACACCAATGATCTTTGATAATCGCTCGTGACCCTAAACCACGTGCAGGCGAATTGACAACAGCTAAACTCCTACATAAACCTAATTCTGTTAACGTTATCACGCTGCACTGCAACAAGCAGGCAGGAAGATCGGGTGGAGGATGCGCAATCGAGCCTGATGTGATGCGCGGATGCGTGTTGCGAAAGCAGGACAGGTGCATGGGCATCGCACATCTATTCTTCAGAAGTAACGCCGAACCGTATGTACTGGGCGGCAGGCGGATCTGTGTTGGCAACAAGAGCGAATGCTCGGCGCATAAACATAACACGAAGGGGAAACAGGATGTTCTACAACAACGCCAGCTACCGGCATTCTCTCATGCGCGGATCGTCGATGCCCGTGGTTGCGGCGCTGGCATGTCTTCTGCCGCTGCCTGCCCTGGCGCAGGTGCCGCCGGCGCAGACGCCGCCATCCGCCGAAGTCCTCGCCGGGCCTGACGGCCCGCTCCAATCCGCACCGGAGGAACTCTCCGACCCGGCGCAACCCGGTGGCCGTGCCAATGGGGAGATCGTGGTCACCGGCACGCGGATCGTGACCGGCGGGTTCGATGCGCCCACACCGACCACCGTGCTCGGGGCCGAACAGATCGCCGCGAATGCGCAGCCCAACATCTTCACCACCATTGCCCAGCTGCCGTCGCTGCAGGGATCGACCGGCACGCAGGTGAACACCTTCAGCACGTCCAGCGGGCAGCAGGGGCTCAGCTCCTTCTCGCTGCGCGGCGTGGGCGCGATCCGGACACTGACCCTGCTCGACGGGCAGCGGGTGGTCGGCGCCAACGTGACGGGCGTGCCCGATGTCAGCCTGTTCCCGCAATTGCTGGTGCAGCGGGTCGACGTGGTGAACGGCGGCGCCTCGGCGTCCTATGGCTCCGACGCGGTCGGCGGCGTGGTCAACTTCATCCTCGACAACCGCTTCCAGGGTATCAAGGGGAACGTCCTGGGCGGCATCACCACCTATGGCGATGACGAGCAGATCCTGCTCCAGCTCGCCGCCGGCACCAGCCTGCTGGATGACCGGCTGCACCTCGTGACCAGCATCGAATATGACGACGAAGCCGGCGTGCCGGGCGGCAATTACGGGTTCAATCTGGCCAACGGCCGTGACTGGTTCACCGGTTTCTCGATGATCAATCGCGGCGTGCTGAACGACGGTTCGCCGCAATATATCATGCGCGACCGGATCCAGACCGCGGGCTACGGCAAATATGGCCTGATCACCAGCGGCCCGCTGACCGGCACCGCCTTCGACATCGACGGCAACCCGTACCAGTTCCAGTTCGGCAGCCCCTGCTATGGCACTCTGTGCGAAGGCGGCAACGTTGCCGGCAATGTCGATGCGGGCCGCTCGCTGCGTTCCGCGATCGAGCGGCTGAACAGCTACAGCCGGGTCGGCTTCGAGTTTTCGCCCGGTCACGAGATCTATGGCACGGTCAACATCGCGCGCGTGCGCACCAGCAACCAGCCGGTGAACGGCGCGAACCGTCCCGGCCTGACGATCCAGTGCGACAACCCGTTCGTGCCGCAGTCGATCAAGGCGAGCTGTGCCACGGCCGGCATCACCAGCTTCGGCTTCGGCACCAGCAATGCTGCCCTGGGCAACACGCTGGTCGAAACCGAGCGGCGGCAATACCGCTATGTCGCGGGGGTGAAGGGCGAGTTCGGCATCGGTGGCCGGGACTGGAGCTACGACCTCTACGGCACGCACGGTATCAATTACACCGACATCGACGTGAGCAACATCCCGCTCAATCCCCGGTTCAACCAGGCGATCGACGTCATCACGCTGAACGGCCAGCCCGCCTGCCGCAGTGCGGTCGCGCGGGAGGCCGGCTGTCAGCCGCTGAACGTGTTCGGCGGATCGCCGTCCCAGGCGGCACTGGATTACGTCGTCCCGGCGAACGGCCCCTATCAGCGCACGCGCCAGACCCAGGATGTTGTCAGCCTCAGCTTCTCCGGCTCGCCATTCGACCTGTGGGCGGGCCCGTTCTCCATCGCCTTTGGCGGGGAGTATCGGCGCGAGTTCTACCGGGTGGAGGCCGATCCGTATGGCGCGGGCTTCGCCAACACGCCGCCCAATGCGGACTACCCGGCCGATCCGGTGCTGAACGCCTCCGGCAATGGCAACTGGTATGCGGGCACCTACAAGAACGGGCGCGGCGTCTACGACGTCAAGGAAGCCTTCGTGGAAGCCAATTTGCCGCTGTTCGATTCCACGGCGATCGGCCAGGCCAACCTCAACGGCGCGGCCCGGGTCACCGATTACAGCACATCCGGCGTGGTCTGGGCGTGGAAGTTCGGCGGAACGTGGGATACGCCGCTGGACGGCTTCCGCGTCCGGGGCGTGACATCGCGGGACGTGCGTGCGCCCAACCTGTCGGAACTGTTCGCGGCGCCTGTCACCACGACGCTGCCCAACTTCTTCGACCCGTTCACCAACACCAACGTGCTGGTGGTCCAGAACTCGATCGGCAACACCGCGCTGACGCCGGAACTGGCGCGCAACACCACTGTCGGCTTCACGTACAATCCGGCGTTTGCGCCCAACGTGAACCTGTCGTTCGACTACTACAATCTGGAGATCGAGGACGTCATCTCCGGCCTTGCGCCGGCGGACATCGTGCAATTGTGCTTCCAGAACGTCCTGCCGGAAACATGCAGCGCATTCGATCTCAACAACACCGGCGGCAACGGCAATTTCGTCAACGTGCAGGCGTTCAACCTGGCGTCGATCGAGACCAGGGGCTTCGATATCGAAGCCAGCCTGCGCCTGCCCCAGCCACTCGGCCTGCCGGGTTCGTTGACGCTGCGGGGCCTGGCCACCCATGTCATCGACTACATCACCGACACCGGCCTGCCCGGAACGATCCCGGTCGATGGCGCGGGCAACAATTCGGGCGCCACGCCGGACTGGAAGTGGTTGATGATCCAGAGTTATGAGACGGACACGTTCTCGCTCCTGGTGCAGGAACGCTGGTTCAGCGACGGCACTTACGGCAACCAGTATGTCGTCTGCGCGCCGGGCAGCTGCCCCGCCTCCACTTCGCAGCGACCGACGATCGACAACAACACGCTGAAGGGCGCGTTCTATGTCGACATCGGCGCGACGGTGAACCTGACGGAGGAGGTCACGCTGTATGGCAAGGTCGACAATCTGTTCGACCGTGATCCGGAACCCTCGCCCATCTTCAACAATCCGGCCCTGTATGACCAGATCGGCCGGACCTACCGCGCCGGCGTGCGCTTCGCCTTTTGATGCTGCCTTCCGCCGCCGTGGCGTGGGCCGCGGCGGCGGCACCGGTTCAGGGCAGGGCCGTCAGCGTGAACCCGTCGACATCCAGATGACCGCCAGCAGCTCCCGGATTGTAGCAGGACAGGGCGAACTGCACGCCCTGGAAGGTGCCGGTGCGCCAGTCATAGACCAGCGGCACCTCGCCCCCCACCGGCGTGAAGCCCTGCCCGTCCAGGCTGTAGGACAGGGTTGCGCGATCCCCTGTGAAATCCATGTCGGTGCGCAGCCACAGGCGTTCCGCAGTGATCGGCACGGCAGCGACGCGGCTGTCCACGACGGGGCCTTGCTCCGTCGCTTCCGTCACCTGCACCGTCAGCGCGCGGGTGCCGTCCGGCTGGCCGGTGATCGCCAGCTGGCCGCTGAACTTGCCGAAAGTGCCGAAGCCGCACACATCGCCGGGGCGGATGCCGCTGGCGTCCACCACCACCTCGCCGCGGCCGCCGGGGGCCTGCCCCTTCTGCACCAGCGTGTTGCGGGCCCCCCACAACTGGTCGCCGGGCGCCGCCTTCAGCCGCAGCCAGCCCGGCCGCTCCGTCAGGGACCAGAGGCGGTCCAGCGGGTTGTGGTTCCACTGCCATTGCAGGCCCAGCGTGGTGCTGTCGAAAGTGTCGGTGGCGGGCGGCTCGCGGAAGGGATGGCCGGTGATTGGCTTGGGCGCGCGGGCGGGCACCCGATCGGGCGCCTCGGGCGTGCCCCAGATCGGCCACCCGTCGCGCCAGAACACCGGGCTGATATTCGTCACCCGGCCCTTGGCACCGGCATCGAGCATGACGAAGCCGTAGAACTCCCCGTTCGGCAGGTCGACCAGCGCCCCCTGATGGCCGCCGGTCGTGTCGTCGATCGACGGGCGCGTTTCCCAGGGGCCGAACAGGCTGCGGGCGCGGCTGACCGTCATGGCCAGGCGGCGGGGGATCGAGTTGAACAGGTAATACCAGCCGTCCCGCTTGACGATCTTGGACCCCTCGGCCCCCTGGTAGTAATGCACCACGCGCGAGCTGGTGATGCGGCTGACCGTCTCGTCCAGCGTGTGCAGCGTGATCGTGCCGTCGCTGCCGATCGCGGTGGCGAGATAGCTGGCGCCGTCATCGTCGAAGAACAGCGCCGGATCGAACAGCTCCTGCCCCAGCTCGGCAAAGGTCCACGGCCCGCGCGGATCGCGCGCCTGGTAGATGCGCGTGCTCTGTCCGACAGGCGTGACCGCGACGTAGAAGGTGCCGTCCCGATGGCGCAGGCTGGGCGCGTAGACCCCGGCGCGATAGGCGCCGCCATCGGCCAGATCATAGTGCGGCCGCCCTTCCAGCCGGCCGACGACATGCGACAGGATGTCCCAGTTCACCAGATCCTTCGAATGCAGCAGGGTCAGCCCAGGCACATTGGCGAAAGTGGTGCTCACGAAATAGAAATCGTCGCCTACGCGGATGATGTCTGGATCGGGATAGTCGGCGTTGAGCGGCGGGTTCAGATATGTGCCGTCGCCCTGGTCCGAACGCCAGACCTGCGCCGGCGGTGCGCCGGTACCGGCAACCGGAAGCTGTCCGGCACATCCGCCGACAAGCACCGCAGCCGCCGCGCCCGCCATCCATCGCGCCGCCAATATCCTGTGCATCCGTTCCCCATCCTTGCTTCTTTTCGTTGCCCGCAGCCTAGGTCGTGCCGCGCAGCCGGGCAATCGCGGGATCCTGCACCGCCGGGGAAAGCAGGACGGG
This sequence comes from Croceibacterium ferulae, assembly GCF_003660445.1. Lineage (GTDB taxonomy): Bacteria > Pseudomonadota > Alphaproteobacteria > Sphingomonadales > Sphingomonadaceae > Croceibacterium > Croceibacterium ferulae. The sequence goes on from NZ_QZVQ01000009.1 coordinate 224,960, forward strand.
CAGATCGGCTGAATGACAATCCGAGGGAGAGACCATGACAAGTTCGAGCACCATCAGATTGCGGCGCGCCCTGGCAACGTTCGCCACCGCGACCTGCCTTCTGGCAACACCGCCGGTGTCCGCGCAGGTACTGCCCGGGGCCAGCGTGCCGACCTACCAGAAGGCGGACCAGGCACCTGATGCCCGGGCCCGCGACCTGGTCGGGCGCATGACGCTGGAGGAAAAGGCATCGCAGCTGGTGAATGATGCGCCGGCGATCCCGCGCCTGGGCATCCGCGAGTACAATTGGTGGAACGAAGGGCTGCACGGCGTGGCCGGCGCCGGCTTCGCCACCGTCTTCCCCCAGGCGATCGGCATGGCCGCGACGTTTGACACCGCGCATATCGGCGATGTGGCCAGCCTCATCAGCCGGGAATTCCGCGCCATACATCTGGCCAGACAGCATCGCTTCGGCGGATCGGACTGGTTCACCGGGCTGACGGTGTGGTCGCCCAACATCAACATTTTCCGCGATCCGCGCTGGGGCCGGGGGCAGGAAACCTATGGTGAGGATCCGTATCTGACGTCCCGCCTGGGCGTCGCCTTCGTGAAGGGCCTGCAGGGCGAAGACGACACCTATCTGCGGACGGTGGCGACGCCCAAGCATTATGCGGTGCACAGCGGCCCCGAGCCCTCCCGTCACCGGGACGACATCCACCCGTCGGCCCGCGATCTGGCGGACACCTATCTGCCTGCCTTCCGCGCGACGGTGATGGAGGGAGAGGCGGCCTCGGTGATGTGCGCCTACAACGCGGTGGACGGGAAGCCCGCCTGCGCCAGCGAGGAGCTGCTGACCGGCTACCTGCGCGATTCGTGGAAGTTCGACGGGTTCGTCGTGTCCGACTGCGAGGCGGTGGCGGACATCTATCTCGACGACCACCACGACTACACCGACACGCCCGAACAGGGCGTCGCCGCGGCGTTCGAGGCGGGGATGGACCTGATCTGCGGCGGCCCGGTCGAGATCGACCATGTCGTCAGTGCCGTGCGCACGGGCGTGCTGGACGAGGCGGTGATCGACCGGTCGCTGGTGCGCCTGTTCACCGCGCGCATGCAGCTGGGTCAGTTCGACGATCCGGCAGACGTGTTTCCCGGCATCACGCCGCGCGACCATGACACGGCGGAGAACCGCGCACTGGCGCAGCGGACGGCGGAAAAGGCGCTCGTCCTGCTGAAGAACGAAGGCAACCTGCTGCCACTGGCCCGCGCGCCGCAGCGGATCGCCGTGGTGGGGCCGAACGCGGACACGCTCGCCTCGCTGGTGGGCAATTACAATGGCGAACCTTCGCACCCGGTTACCGTGCTGGGGGGCATCCGGCGTCGCTACCCGCAGGCCGAGGTCACCTATGTGCAGGGGGCCGGCCTGATCGAGCCGGGCCTGGCGCCCGTGCCCGCCGGTGCCCTGTGCCTGGATGCGCGCTGCAGCAGGCCCGGCCTGCGGCTGGGCGAGTTCAGCGACCGCAGCTTTGCCGGCGATCCCGATGAAAGCGAGGTTCGGACGGACGTGCATTATGCCTGGGAAGGTGAGCGCCGCAACGGCGCCGTGCGGTGGAGCGGGTTCCTGCGTGCGCCGGAAAGCGGCACCTACACCTTCCGCTACGCGGCCAATGGCGGCTATCGCATCCGCGTCGGCGACGAGATGATCGTGGATGCCTGGGACGTCGACTGGCGCCCCTCGATCGCCACCGGGACGGTGACGCTGGAGGCCGGCCGCACCTACCCCATCACGGTGGAGGCGTTCCAGCGCGAGGACCAGGGCGACGAACGCCTGCTGTGGGGCATACCCAGCGACGAGGGCGCGCAGGCTGCGGTCGCGGCGGCGGGCCAGGCGGAGCTGGTGGTCTTCGTCGGCGGGTTGACGTCGGAGGTGGAGGGCGAGGAGATGAAGGTCGTGGTCGACGGTTTCGCCGGCGGTGACCGCACCAGCCTGGACCTGCCCGCCCCGCAGCAGAAGCTGCTGGAACAGGTGGTCGCCACCGGCACGCCGACCGTGCTGGTGCTGATCAATGGCAGCGCCCTGAGCGTCAACTGGGCGGACGAGAACGTGCCTGCGATCATCGAGGCGTGGTATCCGGGCGGACAGGGCGGTGATGCCATCGCCCGCGCCATCGCCGGCGATTTCAGCCCGGCCGGGCGCCTGCCGGTGACGTTCTACCGGTCGGCGAACGACCTGCCGCCATTCAGCGATTACGGCATGGCCAACCGCACCTACCGCTACTTCGCAGGGGAGGTGCTTTATCCGTTCGGCTACGGCCTGTCCTACACCACCTTCGACTATGCGCGCCCGCGGCTTTCTGCCCGACGCATTCGCGCAGGCCAGCCGGCCACCGTGTCGGTCCAGGTGACCAATAGCGGCGCCATGGATGGCGAGGAGGTGGTGCAGGTCTATGTCAGCCGGCCCGGCGTGGATGGTGCGCCGATCCGCGCGCTCGCGGCGTTCGAGCGGATCACCCTTGCCAAGGGGGAGAGCCGGACCGTGCGCCTCACGCTCGACCCGCGCGCGCTCAGCACCGTGGATGCGGATGGCGAGCGGCGGGTGGAGGCTGGCACGGTCGATCTGTGGATCGGCGGCGGGCAGCCCGGCATGCGCCCCGGCCTTGCCGCGGCGTCCGGCGTGGCGGCATCCCTCACCATCACCGGCACCGAAGCCTTGCCGCGCTGAGAAAACAGCAAGGCCGCCGCGCCGGGATCGACGCGGCGGCCCTTGTCGGCACAGGCGGGGAACCGGCTGCGCGATACTGGTTCCGCTATTCCGCTGCGGCCGTGATCCAGCCGTGCATCGTCATCCATGCGGCGAAGGCTTCGAACCAGTCGGTGCTGGTCGTGGTCTTGGGATACATGCCGAAGCCGTGGCCGCCCTGTTCGTAGAGGTGGAACTCGACCGGCTTCCCGGCAGTCTTCCAGGCATCGATCAGCCCGAACCCGCTATTGGCGAAGAACGGGTCGTCTGCCGCCAGTGCGACAAACAGGGGCGGGGCGTCGGCCGGCACCGTGACGCTGGCCAGCGGGCCGTAGACGTTGCCGATGAAGGCCGGCTTGGCCTCCTCGCCCGCCAGGGCGGTCGCCATGGTCAGCATCGCGCCGGCGGAAAAGCCGACCATGCCGATGCGATCGGGGTCGACCTTCCATTCCCCTGCACGGCTGCGGATCAGCGCAAAGGCGGCGCGCGCGTCGGTGATCTGCGGCTCCAGGTTCGCCATCATCTGTTCCGGATCAGGCCGCGGCGGGCGCGCCGCGGTGGTCGAGAACATCTGCGCCATGGACTGTTCGAACGCCCCCATCTCGGCCGGGGTCTGGTTCAGGCGGTACTTCAGGACAAAGGCCGCGACGCCCTTGTCCGCGAGCGCCTTCGCCACGTCCCAGCCCTCGTTCTCCATGGACAAGGTGCGGAAGCCGCCGCCGGGCGCGACCACCACCGCGGTGCCGTTGGCCCGTGCCGGATCCGGCAGGAAGGGCGTGAGCGTGGCCACCACCACATTGCGCGCAAAGACGCTGCCATACTGGCTGTGCCATGATTCCGGGATGTCGCCGCCTGGCAGCGGGCCGGTGCCGAGTTCGATCGCGGTCGGCTGCGCCGGGATCTCGATCGGCCGCATCTGTTCGTCCTGCGCATGCGCCGGACCGGAGAAGACCAGGGCCAGCGCCCCCGCCATGATCCCGAGCCGCCTGAACGAGAAACCTTGCCGCCGGGCTGCTGCTCGGTGTTCCATTGTTCTTACCACTTCGCCTCTCCTTGTTATGATTGGTCGGCAGCCGGCCCCGGTCAGGGCACGGGGATCTCGAACGTGCCCACCGGCAGGCGGGCATCGTCCCACAGATTGGTGACAGGCGCGTCGGCCCAGGCGTAGCGGACCCGCGCCACGGCCTGCCCGTCGCCGGCCAGGGTGACCTGTGCGCCTTCTGCTCGCGCCGCGGCAAAGCGGCAGCTTTGCGGCGCAGGCCCGCACAGTTCGAAGCCGATCGCCTGGGGGGAACTGCTGGTGCGCAACACCCCCGTCACGCCCGTGAAGTGCAGCACGAGGTCGTTGCCGCTACGCTCCGCACGAAGGATCGCAGGGCCGGCGCGGTCCGTCTCCGAGCCGGCCAGTGCAGCCCGCATGGCGCGCGCCAGCCGCTGGCCCACCAGCAGCTTCTGGCCCGGGTGGATGTCCGTTGCGTCGCCGATGTCGAGCGTGACCGCGAGCCCCGCGTGGCGGTCGGCGGCCGTGACCCGGCGCTGCGCATCCCGCACATTGCCCCAGCCGCTGTCCGACGGTGTGGTCGCAGGCGCACCATAATTGGCCAGCTGCGCCACGGCGAAGGCGGTCTGCCCGGTGCCGAAGCGGCCGCGCCAGTCATCGATCAGCGCCTGCAGCCGGCGGTCATAGCCCGGAATGCCGGTGTCGGATTCCCCCTGGTACCAAGCCATGCCGGCCAGACGGATGGGGCCGAGCGGGGCGATCATGGCGTTGAACAGGGTGCCCGCGCCGTTGATGGCATCCCACGGCACGCGCGGCGCGCTGCCGGGTACCGGCCGGGCGATGGCATAGCGCCACTCTGTCCCCAGCGGAATGGTCGTGCCGTCCGCCAGGGTGAGCCGCATGGCCTCGGCCGGGCCGATCATCCCGCCCAGCGCATAGACATCGTCATTGTTGACCGTGATGACGTTGCGTCCACGCTTCAGCGTGCCGGCTGGCAGCACATAGACGCGCGGAGTGCCGGCCAGGCTGGTGCCGCCGATGGCGCTGCCGTTCACCCAGGTGCGGTCCGCATCGTCGATCATGCCGAGGGACAGGATCGCGGCCCCAGCAGCCTGCGCCGCCGTGAGGTTCACGGCCCGCTGGTACCACAGCATGCCATTGTAGTTCTGCAATGCCGGGACGCCCCAGCTTTCGAAATTGGCGATCGCGGGCACCGGCCTCCAGGCCAGTTCCGCGCCCGTCTGCCACGGCTCCTGCCCCGGCGCATCGCCGGTCTGTGTCCGCCACCAGGTTTCCCAGATGGCGAACGCTTCCTGCGTCGCGGCGCGCGGATCGCGGTCATACAGCGCCAGCAGGTCCGCCTCGTCGGCCAGGCCCGCCTGGCGCAGGGCCGGGTCGCTCAGCCAGGCGCTGATCCGCGATCCGCCCCAGCTGGAATGGATCGCACCGACCGGCACGTCGCTGTCACGGCGCAGCGCCTGCGCCATGTAGAAACAGGCCGCGGAAAAGGACGGCGCGGTGTCAGGCCCGGCAATCTGCCATCGCGGCGGCGAAGGAAGGGCGGCGGCGGTCGCGGTCGCGGACTGCTTCTCGATCGTCAGCAGTCGCAGGCGCGGGTCGATGGCGGGGTGCGCCTCCGCAAACAGGCTCTGCGATTCCTGCACCCGCATTTCCATGTTGCTCTGGCCGGAACACAGGAACACGTCGCCGATCAGGAGGTCGTCCAGGATCGTCGCGCCGCTGGGCGCCGCCAGCGTCAGCGTGTACGGTCCGCCAGCCGGCAGCGCGGGCAGTTCGACGGTGAAGCGCCCCTCGCCATCGGCCGTGGTGCTGACGCTGCGTTCGGCCAGGCTGACCATCACCGTCTCGCCCGGGCTGGACCGGCCGCTGAGCGTGATCGGCTGGTCGCGCTGGATGACGGCATGGTCGGCCAGCGCGCCGTCCAGGCGCGGCTGCGCCGCGGCAAGCTGCGCATGGCACAGGAAGCCGGCCAGCGACACGGCGAACAGACAGGCGCGATAGGGCATGGGCAAAGGCATCCGGGCTAGATCGGCTGAAGGCCGTGGTGGACGATCTTGTCGATCAGGGTTCGATGATCCGGCAGGCCGCGCAGCAGCCGATCGGTGTAGGTGCGGTTCTCCCGGCGCAGGCGCGCGGCCTGCTCCGCATCCGCCTCGAAGCTGCCGGGCTGCAGCGCGGTGCGATGGCCCATGCCGTACAGGACATACTGGTGGCTGGCCGCAGGGAAGATCTCTTCCGCCCGGTCGAACTCGTCATGCAGCCAGGGCGGGTGATATTCCCACAGCGCCATCAGTTCGCGCAGGCGATCGGGAATGGTTTCGGCCCGCTGATTGTCGCGCCAGAACTCCGTATCCGTCCGCTTCGTCAGCGCATAATGCAGCTTCAGGAAGTCGATGATCCGGCCCCAGCGATACAGGGTCGTGTCGTTGTAGCGGCGTGCCACCGTGTCCATCACCGCGCGGCTGGCCGGCATCTGTTCTGCGATGATCTTGGCCGACAGCTCGACCAGCACGATGGCGGAGGCTTCCAGCGGCTCCAGGAACCCGGCGGCAAGGCCCACCGCGACGCAGTTGTTCTTCCAGAACAGCTCCCGGTGCCCGGACCGGATCGGCAGGTGGCGCACGGGCAGGTCGCGCGCGGCGGGCCCGACATAATCCCGCAGCGCCCGCTCCGCTTCATCCGCACTGGTATGGCTGCTGGAAAAGACATGCCCGACACCGCGCCGGGCGGGCAGGCCGATGTCCCAGATCCAGCCGGCGCTCTGCGCGGTGGAGATGGTGTGGCTGGCGATGGCCGCGTCCGGCCGATCATACGGCACCTGCATGGCCAGCGCCGTGTCGCAGAACAGCACGTCGCTGCAATCCCGGAAGCGGACCCCCAGCGTCCTGCCGATCAGCAAGGCGGCAAAGCCCGTGCAGTCGACGAACAGATCGCCGGCAACCTGCACTCCCTGCTGCGTGTCGAGGTGCCGAATATCGCCGCTCTCGTCCACCTGCACATCGGTCACATCCGCCAGCACATGGCGGACGCCCAGCATGTCGCAGCAATGGCGTTGCAGGAAGGTGGCGAACTTGCCGGCGTCGAGGTGGTAGGCGTAATTGGCCGGGCCGTCATACTCCGCCGTCGTGATGGTCTTGGGCGCCAGCCCGGCATCGCACAGCCGGCCCTGCGGGGTCACCGCATCGCAGAAACTCTCGCCCGCCTCCGCGGCAAGCCAGTGCGGCACCAGATTGGTCTGCGCAAAGCCCTGCGGCAGCATCAGCGGATGGTAATAGCCATCATCGTCGGCTCCGGTGGTCCAGCGGTTGAAGCGCGCGCCCTGCTTGAACGCGGCCCCGCAATGGCGGAAGAACTCGGTTTCCGACACGCCGATCTTGCGCAGCGTGGCGCGCAGCGTCGGCCAGGTGCCTTCGCCCACGCCGATGATCGGGACATTCGGCGATTCCACCAGCGTCACGGTGAAGCCGTGGGGCCGCCGCCCCTGGTGACGAGCGGCGATGATCCCGGCCGTCAGCCAGCCGGCGGTGCCGCCGCCCACGATCACGATGTCCTTGATCTCGTTCATCGGTCTGCCGTCACCGGAAAAGCGGCAGGGTGCATGATCGTGCACCCTGCCCAGGTTGGATCGGTACTGGGGAGGGTTCTAGTACCGATAGCGCAGGCCTAGCGTGTACCGCCGGCCGTAATCGAACACGTCCAGCAACTGGTTGCTGTAACGGCCATGGGTGCTTTGCTGATTGTTGTTCACGTTCAATGCCTCGGCAAAGACGCTGAAATTGTCCGAGATGTCGTAGCTGGTGGTCAGGTCGACCTGGAAGCTCTGGTTCACGAAGGTCGGCTCGGCCCCGAAGGAACCGGTGTTCTGGTTCTGGCCGAACTGCAGCAGGTACTTGTCACGCCAGTTCAGCGCGGCCCGCAACTGGAACCCGTCCTTGTCGTAGAAGCCGACGAAGTTGGCGGAATTGGCCAGCCCGGTGACCGCAAAGCCCGTCTGCGAGATGTTCGTCTCGTCATATGGCCGGTTGGTGTCGACCAGCGTGGCATTCGCCTGGAAGCCGAAGCCCGAATCGCCGAACACCTGTTGCAGTGCGAGTTCGACGCCGCGCACCGTCGCATCCGGCCCATTGATCTGCTGCGACACGGCGAAGCTGGCTGGCTGGCCGGTGGTGGGATCGATCACGCCGTTGACCGGCTGCCGGGTGACACCGCCGACGATGAAGTTGCTGACGTTCTTCAGGAACAGCCCGACCGACAGGTAGGAGTTGCGCTGATAATACCATTCCGCCCCCACATCGAAATTGTCCGCGAGGTATGGTCGCAGGTTGGGATTGCCGCCGGCGGCCGACAGCGCCCCGACACGCTGCCCGCTGCCCACGTTCAGCACCGGGTTGAGCAGGTTGAGCGTTGGCCGGGTCAAGGTCCGCGATGCGTCCACCCGCAGGATCAGATTGTCGGTCACCTCCAGCTTCGCATCGAAGCTGGGCAGCAGGTAGGAATATGAACTCTCGTTCGTGACGCCCTGGATGTCGGTATAGGACGCGACGGTCAGCAGGGTCGGATCGGCCGTGCTGGTCACGATCTGCGTCGGCAGCCGCCCCTGGCCCGTGGCCGACAGGTTCGTCACCTCGTTGCGGACGCCCGCGTTGAACGTGAACGGCATGTCCGCGATCTCCGCGCGGAAGCTGGCGCTGAGGAACAGCGCCCAGGTCTTCTCGCGCACGCGCAGCACGCTTCCCGGATCCACCGCTTCGTCGAACGTCCCGGTAAAGCCGGTCACGCTGCCATAGTTGAAGCCGGGGATGGTCTGCGTCTGCGGATTGCCCAAGCCCGTCAGGTAATCCTGGAAGGCGACCGGGCTGAACACGAACACCGATGGCGGCAGGCTGCCGTCGAAACCGGGGATGAACCCGTCGAGGCTGACGGAGCCTTGGTACAGGTCGGCGGGCAGAGGCGAGATGCCGGTGTCGCGGCCCGACGGGCCGCCATATCCGGCATAGGCCTGCCAGAAATTGTTCACGAAGGTGCTCTGGTTGCGGAAGTTGAAGGTGTCCTGATAATATTGGCCACCCGCCTTCAGCGTCAGGTCGTCCTGCGTCCAGGTGGCTGCCCCGCGGAACTGCACCAGCTCGTCCGTATTCACCTGCGTCTGGTTCACCGCGACGTGGCTGCCGATCAGGGCCGGGTTGGCCCAGTCCGCGCCATCGCCGGCGGGCCCGAAATTGCTGATCGAGGGGAAGGCATCCCTGCTGTCGCCGCCGACGGTGAAGCGCAGCGTGTTGCCCAGATCGCCGCCATAGCCGATGTCGCCATTGCGGCTGCCGATCACGCCATCCGGATTGAGCCAGCTCTTGGCATAGGCGACGTCGCCTTCCAGGCTCAGATTGTCCGACGCCGCGTAGGTGATGTTCAGGCCGGTCTGGTTGGTCTGCAGGATCTGCTTGTTGAGCGCGGAGGTGAAGTCGGTGGGCGTGCCCTGCTGCGTGAAGTCGATCGCCGTGCCGTTTTCATCGACGCTGACATTGCGCAGGTCGCCCTGGTTGAACCACACGCCGAAGGCGTAATTGTCCTGCGTGACGTTCTGGCGCGAATAATTGTTGTCGAGCGTGACCATCAGCTCGTCGGACGGGTGATATTGCAGCGATATTCGCGCATCGACGCGTTCGTCACTGACCCGCTGCTGCTCCGCGCCATATTGCTGCGGGAACCATCCGGGCAGGTTCTGGCGGTTGGCCGGATTGCCCCAGGCGGCCGAACTGGCATCGCTGGTGGGGGTACAGGCGCCGGTGCTGCCGGCCAGCTGGCAGGGCGCGAAATTGCCGCCGGGCCAGCCGGAGACGTAGACGCGGTTGGTATCGGTATCACGGCGGGTATAGATCACGTCGGCCAGCACGCCGATCGTGTCGTCGGCAAAGGTGTTGCTGATCAGCAGGCCGCCAGTGGGCACGATCTTCTCCGCCCGATCCTGGATCGATCCCGATCCGGTTGCGGCCAGCCGGAAGCCGGGCTGGTCGAAGGCGTTGGGGAACTGGATGTCGACCGTGGCGCCGATCGAACTGGACGACAGCGACACGTCCGGCGTCTTGAACACGCTCAGTTGGCCGATGAAATCCACGCCCACGGTGCTGAAGTCGATCTGCCGGCCGCCGGTGGCGGTGGAGATGCGGCGACCGTCGAACAGGGTCGTGTTGAAGTCCCCACCGAAGCCGCGGACCGTGATCCCGGTCGGCTCCCCGCGTGAGCCGGACCGCTGGATGGACACGCCGGGCAGACGCTGGAGCGAGGCCGCCACGTTGGAATCGGGGAATTTGCCGATGTCTTCCGCGGAGATCACATCCACGACGCCCGAGGATTCGCGCTTGATGTCCAGATTGCGCTGCAGAGAGCCGCGAAGACCGGTGACGATGATCTCGCTGCCGGTCGTGGCCGGCACGTCTGCCGCCGCCGCGGAACCCGCGGGCGGCGCGCCCGGCTGGACCTGTGCATGGGCCGGGGCCGACGCCATCAACGCCAGCAGGCTGGTGGCGCAGGCGAGTGCGGGCAGGGCACCCGATCCCTTCGGCAGGTGCACGCGATTCGAGGCCAACAGGCGCATTCCTCATCCCCTCTCTCGGTCGCGTTCCTTCTCGGGTGAGGAATCGCGAGGTTGGACCTGCCAGGGATCGAAGGGCGTCGTGTCCCTCTCGACTCTCGACAAGTTAACGTTACCATACATGAGCTGCAACAGTTGACAACTATTGTCAGAGTACAATGAGTGACCGGGTGAGGTGGAGGGGGGTGTCGCATGACGACCAGCGGACGGGATCGACGGGAGGACGGCGATGTGACGCAGGCATTGGAGCCGTTGAACCCGCAGCAGCACGGTCGGCTGTGCGTATCCAACTGGCATGACGCAACCCGTCATTTTGCCCAGATCGTCGCTGACGAGTTCCTGGATGCGGCGCATGACCACCCGATCTTCTTCACCAAGCATCCAGAGACCGGTGCCTTCTATGCCGGGGTGGTGATGGGGCTGACACCGGGCGAGAACCTGTCCCATCTGCGCGGACAAAACGACCGCTACCGCCCGGCTGATCTGGAGCGTGGGGGCTTCTTCGTCGTGCAGGACCAGATCATGGTGGAGCCGGCCCATCCGGCCTTCGCACAGCCGGACGGTCAGCTCCTGTTCGATGACGCCGGGGAGCCCACCGCCGCGCTGCAGCGCATCCAGCGGGCGCTGGGCCGGTTGCACACCGGTCTTCCCGCGACCGACGCCATCATCGCGCGATATCTGCAGCACCGGTTGATCGAGCCGATCGATGTGAGCCTGAGCTTCGATGATGGCAGCCGCATCCAGCTGGACGGGTTGTACACGATCAGCCTCGACCGCCTGCATGCGCTGCCGGACCACGCCGTGCTCGACCTGTTCCGGCAGGGCGACCTGCAGCTTGCCTATGCGCAGACCGGATCCGTCAGGCATATCAAACGCTTGGCGCGGCTGCATAACGAACGGCTGACGGGTCCGCCGGCATGATGCAGGTCCCGGAAGCGATCGATCCCGCTGCGCTGGATGATCCCGAGGCATTCAGGGCGATCGTCATGGAACGGTGCGAGCCGGTGCTGCTGCGGGGCGCGGCGCGGCACTGGCCGCTTGTCTCCTGCGGCGATGTCGGGCTGGCGGCCGGGCAGATCATGGCGTTCGACAGCGGCCGGGAAACCGATCTGTTTGTCGGCAAGCCGGAGATCGGCGGACGCTATCGCCATGCCGACGAAGCGCTGCGCGAATTCAACTTCACGCACAGGACATCGCCGTTCAGGGACGCGTTGCAGCAGATCCTGGCGACGGCGGACCAGCATGATCACGATACCATGTATATGGGATCGCTGACGTCGGAGACCTATCTGCCCGGCATAGAGCGCCTCACCCCGCTGGCCTTCGTGCCGCCGGCCGTGCGCCCGCGCTTCTGGATCGGGCATGTGTCCTCCGTCGCCTGTCATTATGACACCATGGACAATCTGGCATGCGTGGTGGCGGGGCGGCGGCGGTTCACCCTGTATCCGCCCGACGCGATCGCCGACCTGTATGTCGGCCCGATCGACCGGACGATGGCGGGCCAGCCGATCAGCCTGGCGGCAAGCGGCGCGGACCTCCAAGCGAATTACCCGCGCTTCGAACGCGCCCGCAGCCGTGCCCTGGTGGCGGAACTGCAGCCGGGCGATGCCATCTACCTGCCCAAGCTCTGGTGGCATCAGGTCGAGGCGACGGCCAGCGTCAACATGCTTGTCAACTTCTGGTGGGACGGTTTCGCTGCGGGACCGGACAAGCCATACACCACGATGCTGCTGGCCATGATCGCCATCGCCGAACGGCCGGTAGCGGAGCGTGCCGCCTGGCGTGCCTGGTTCGACCATTACGTCTTTCGTCCCGAAGGGCACCCGCTGCGATTCCTGGACCAGGATGTCCACGGCGTCCTGGGCCCGCTGAAAGCCGGCAATTACGGCCGGATCCGCGCCATGGTGCTGCGCCTGCTCCGCGGCGAGTAGCGGCGTCTGCGCGGGTACGACAGGGATGGCCGACACACAGGATTCACACTGCCCCGTTCCGCGGCGCCGGGCCTCGCCCGCCGCAGCGGCTGACTGGATATAAAGGGAGAGAGACATGCCGATTCGTGCCCGGGCGCACCTTCACAAACGCCGCCGCGCGCCCCTTGCCGCCTTGTCGGCGATCGCACTGCTGTGGGGATCGCAGCCGGCCATCGCGCAGCAGGCCGACCCGCTCGCGCCCACGGGCGCGTGGTCGGCCAATGTCGACGGCGCGGCGCTTACGCCGCCGATGGGCTGGAATTCGTGGAACGCCTTCTTCACCGACCTGGACGAGGAAAAGGTGCTCGCCTCCGCCCAGGTGATCGTCGACACGGGTCTTGCCGCCAAGGGCTACCGCTACATCAACCTGGACGAAGGCTGGTGGCAGCACCGGCGCGAAGATGGGCGGATGCTGGCCAATACGGACAGGTTCCCCTCCACCCGCACGCCGGACGGGGCGACATCGTTCCGCCCGTTCACCGACCGGTTGCATGGCATGGGGCTGAAGGCGGGCCTGTACTCCGACCTGGGCCGCAACACCTGCGCCCAGGCCTACATGCCCGATCAGACAAACCTGCCCCGCGGCACGATGACGGAGCGCGAGGTCGGGCTGTATGGCCATATCGACCAGGATATCGGCCAGTTCTTCGATGAATGGGGCTTCGACTACATCAAGATCGATGGCTGCGGCCTCAGGGCCTACGGGCCTGAGAGCGAGCGGGTCATGTCCGGGCAATATCGCGCGCTGGACCCGATCCTGAACCTGGAAACGGTCGCCCTGTCGGACATCCCGGCCGTGAAGGGGCTGTTCGGCGAGGTCAAGACAGCGCTGATGCGGTACAATCCCGACAATGATTTCGTGCTGTCGCTCTGCATCTGGGGCTCCGCCCATGTGCGGGCCTGGGCCAAGGATGTCGGCAATGTGTCGCGCACCAGCGACGACATCACGCCGCATTGGGGCCGCATGCTGACCAATTTCGACACGGCGGTCACGCGCGAGCTCTACGCCCACCCCGGATCGTGGAACGACCCCGACATGCTGTTCATCGGCAAGGGTGATTTCGATGCCGACCACCTGACGGAGGCGCGGTCCCACTTCACGCTGTGGGCGTTCCTCAACGCGCCGCTGCTGATCGGCAGCGACCTGCGCGACACGCCGCAGCCATTGATGGACATCTTCGGCAACAGCGCGCTGATCGCCCTGAACCAGGATGCGGGCGGCCACCAGGCGGTGCTCGCCTTCGACACCGATGACCTGCAGATCCTGGTCAAGACACTGGCGGATGGCGACAAGGCGGTGGCGATCCTCAACCGGTCTTCCGCCCCGGTCGAGGCCACGCTGACCGCCGCGCATATGAAGCTGCGCGAGGATGCCGCGATCGCGACGACCGACCTGTGGAGCGGAGAAGGCGCCAGCTTCACCGGCGAGATGAAGGTCACGGTCGCCCCGCGGGAAACCCGCGCCTGGCGCGTACGCGGCAGCCGCGCGTTGGCGGATGGCATGTACCTGTCGGAGCTGCCGGGGCAGGTCAATCCGGCGGTCGATGGCGTGACGGTGCCGGAGGTGGACCCCACGATCCACCGCGCGGCCAATTTCGGCACCCGCGGCAGCGGCGCGCGCCCGTTCTACACCGGCTGGGGCGGGGCACGCGCGGATTCGACGCCCTATGGCCGCGTGCTGCAGGTTGCCGGGCATCACTTCGCCAGCGGCATCGGCGTGCTCGCCAATTCGCGGCTGGAGGTGCGCAACAACGGTCACCGGCGCTTCACCGCATCCGTGGGCGTGGATGATTCCGCGCAGGATGCCGACAATGAAGTGACCTTCGCCCTGTATGGCGATGGCCGCCTGCTGGCCCGCAGCGAACCGCTGTCCCGCGGGATGCCGGCGCAGGAGCTGGCGGCGGATATCGCCGGCGTGAGCCTGCTGGAGCTCGTTGCCCGGTCCGGTGACGCAGTGACGGGCCAGCTGTCGGTCACGTGGGGCGATGCGGCACTGGTTCAGAGGTGACCGCGCCGGATGCTCAGTCCTCCCCGTGCGCAGCATGGGGAGGGGGACCAGCCGCAGGCTGGTGGAGGGGCATCGCGCAACGCATGATGATCGCCTCGACCGTTGCATCCACGTCCCGCAGCACATCGGACGCAGGGATTCGGACCACCGTTATGCCTTGCTGCGCAAGCCAGGCGTCACGGCTTGTATCCCGGGCGGGGTTGTCGCCAAGGTCGTGGGCAACGCCATCCACCTCAAAGGCGAGCCGATGCGCCGGGCAATAGAAATCCAGCACCACAAAGCCGATCGGATGCTGCCGCCTGAACTTCAAGCCGGCGGGCCGGGTCCGCAATATTTGCCAGAGCGCGATCTCCGGCTTTGTCATGGCGCGCCGCAGCCTGCGTGCATTCAGGATCGTCGTACGTCGCGCCATACCCCTCCACCATTCGCTACGCGAACGGTCCCCCTCCCCATCAAAGGATGGGGAGGATGAAGGAGCCGCATCGCTCCCGCAATGTCCGCGCCCCACCCATAGCAGCCGCTTGTCCTAGAAACCTCCGCCCGATCCCACCTGGGCCCGGTGCAGCAACTTATGATCCGCCAGCACCAGTGCCATCATCGCCGCCACCACCGGCACGCCGCGAATGCCCACGCACGGATCATGCCGGCCCCTGGTCGCCAGCTGCGTCGCCTGCCCGTCGCGCGTGATCGTGTCCTGCGGGATCAGGATGGAGCTGGTCGGCTTGAACGCCACCCGCACCACCACCGGCTGCCCGGTGGCGATGCCACCGGCGATGCCGCCCGCATGGTTCGCGGTGAACTCGGGGCCGTCCGCACCCGGTCGCATCGGATCGGCATTGTCCTCGCCACGCAGAGCGGCGGCGCCCATGCCTTCGCCGATCTCCACGCCCTTGACCGCATTGATGCCCATCATGCCGGCCGCCAGGTCCGCATCCAGCTTGGCATAAAGCGGCGCGCCCCAGCCGGCCGGCACGCCGGTGGCGACGCATTCGACCAGCGCGCCCAGGCTCGACCCGTCCTTGCGGGCTGTATCCACCAGCCCTTCCCAGCGCGCGGCGGCGACCGGATCGGGGCAGAAGAACGGATTGCGGGTGATCTCGTCCGCATCGAAGTTGGCCGGATCGACCGCATCGCCGCCGATCGCGCTGACCCAGGCGGTGATCGTCACTTCCGGGATCACCAGCCGCGCCACCGCGCCCGCCGCCACGCGGGCGGCGGTTTCCCGCGCGCTGGACCGCCCGCCGCCGCGATAATCGCGCAGGCCGTATTTGGCGTCATAGGCATAATCGGCATGGCCGGGGCGATACGCCTTGGCGACCTCGCCATAATCCTTCGATCGCTGGTCGGTGTTCTCGATCAGCAGGCTGATCGGCGTGCCGGTGGTCTGCCCTTCGAACGTGCCGGACAGGATGCGCACTTCGTCCGCCTCCCGCCGCTGCGTGGTGAAGCGGCTGGTGCCCGGCTTGCGCGCATCCAGGAAGGGCTGGATGTCGCCCTCGCTCAGGCTCAGCCCCGGGGGGCACCCGTCCACCACCGCGCCCAGCGCCGGCCCGTGGCTTTCCCCCCAGGTGGTGAACCGCAAGACGCGCCCAAATGTGTTCCAGCTCATGGGCAGGCGCTATCGCCAGAATGACGGCTCCTGTCCATCGCCTGCGGCATGGCGAAACTTTCCTACTCGGCCCCGATCTGGCAGGTGGGCGCGATGCAGCTTTCCCCCGCTCCCGAACGTGACACCGCCGGCGCTCACCGCGACACGGGCGTCGCCTGTCGTGACGCCGCCCGCCGGCAAGGTGACACATCGGCCCGCCATCGTGACACCGGCGCGCGCCGGGGTGACACCTGCCGCCTCCACCGTGACGCCCGCCGCCGCCATGGTGTCGGCCACCCCCGGCAAGGTGGCCCATTCCAGGGGGGCTACCGTGCAACCCCTGTCACCCCCCTGCCGGCAGGAGCCGCCCGATGATCGCGCGCCTCTCCGGCCGGCTGCTGGAAACCGGCCTCGACTGGGCGATCATCGATGTCGGCGGGGTCGGCTACATGGTCCACTGCTCCAGCCGCACGCTCTCGGCGCTGGGCAATGTGGGGGAAGGGTGCACCGTGCATACCGACCTTCAGGTGAGCGAGACGGACATGCGCCTGCTCGGCTTCGCCAAGGGGGAGGAGCGGGACTGGTTCCGCCTGCTGACCCATGTGCAGGGCGTGGGGTCCAAGGTCGCGTTGGCGATCCTCTCCGCCCTCTCGCCCGCCGAGCTGCGCGACGCCTGCGCCGCGGGTGACGCGGCCAGCGTGGCGCGGGCGCAGGGCGTGGGGCCCAAGCTGGCGGCGCGCATCGTCAACGAGCTGAAGGACAAGGCCGGCGCCATGCCGGGCGGCGGCGGAGTCGCGGCGATGCCGGCGGCGAGCCCCGGCAGCCTCAGCGGCGATGCGGTCAGCGCGTTGCAGAACCTCGGCTTCAAGCCCGCCGTCGCGGCCGGAGCCGTGGCCCGGGCGCAGGAGGAGCTGGGCGAAGGCGCCGATCTCAACACGCTGGTCCGCGTGGCGCTGAAGCTGGCGGCGGGATGATCAGAGCATGAGCACCAACCCCGAACTGTCGCCGAACCGCCAGCCGGAGGATGTCGACGCCGCGCTGCGGCCCAAGAGCCTGCGGGACTTCACCGGCCAGGAAGCCGCGCGGGAAAACCTGCGCGTGTTCATCGAATCGGCCAAGGGGCGCGGGGAGGCGATGGACCACGTCCTGTTCTTCGGCCCTCCCGGGCTGGGCAAGACCACGCTGGCGCAGATCGTGGCCAAGGAACTGGGCGTGGGCTTCCGCGCCACCAGCGGCCCGGTGATCGCCAAGGCGGGCGACCTCGCCGCGCTGCTGACCAACCTCGAACCGCATGACGTGCTGTTCATTGACGAGATCCACCGCCTGAACCCGGTGGTGGAGGAGGTGCTCTATCCGGCGATGGAGGATCGCGCGCTCGACCTGATCATCGGGGAAGGGCCGTCTGCCCGCAGCGTGCGGATCGACCTGCCGCCTTTCACCCTGATCGGCGCCACCACCCGGCAGGGCCTGCTGACCACCCCCTTGCGTGACCGCTTCGGCATCCCGCTCAGGCTGGTGTTCTACACCGAAGGCGAACTGACCCGCGTCGTCACCCGCGCCGCCGGCCTGCTGGGCCTGGCCATCGACCCCGACGGCGCGCGGGAGATCGCCCGCCGCAGCCGCGGCACGCCCCGCGTCGCCGGCCGCCTGCTGCGCCGCGTGCGCGACTTCGCCCATGTGGCGGGCCGTGACGTGGTGACGCGGGTGCTGGCGGACGAGGCGCTGACCCGGCTGGAGGTGGACAGCCTGGGCCTGGACGCCATGGACCGCCGCTACCTCCAGATGATCGCCGGTATCTACAAGGGCGGCCCGGTCGGCGTGGAAACGCTGGCCGCCGG
Source organism: Croceibacterium ferulae (assembly GCF_003660445.1). Classification (GTDB taxonomy): domain Bacteria; phylum Pseudomonadota; class Alphaproteobacteria; order Sphingomonadales; family Sphingomonadaceae; genus Croceibacterium; species Croceibacterium ferulae. The sequence continues at coordinate 242,693 of NZ_QZVQ01000009.1, forward strand.
CCTGGCCGAACCGCGCGACACGATCGAGGAGGTGGTGGAACCCTTCCTGATCCAGCTCGGCCTCGTCGCCCGCACCGCACGGGGGCGGTGCCTGAACGATGGCGGCTGGAAGCATCTGGGACTGGCGCCGCCCAGCGGACCGCAGGGCGGGCTGTTCGACGGGGAGGGGTAAGGTCTACGAGTCGGCGTAAACCGAAAAGGAGGTGATGCTCGGGACAGGCTGGTTATCGGCATCCAGTGCCGGCTTGAACCGGATGTCGCGCAGAAGGTCGCACGACCGGCTGGACGCTTCGGCGGATATCTGTCCGTCGATCGCGCGGCAGTCGGTTGATCGACCGTCCTCGTCGATCAGGAGCCGGAGCACCTGATAGCTGGCGCCGGCTTTAGGCAGGTTACGCGTGATAGCGGCGGTCTTCCTGAGTAGCGCGCTGGTGCTCTCCAACTCCACCCGTCGTGACAGGGTGCGTTCGCGGAGTGGATCGAGGCTCAATGTAGTGAGCAGGTCATCCTCGCACTGGCGAAGAACCGACGCCATTTCGGTCAACGGCCCGGTCGTCAGCTCGACCTCCGTCGCGAACGCACCGCGGATGCGATAGGCCTCGATCGTGGCATCGTTCCGCGGCAAGTCCTCGGTATAGGCGACCCCGCTCCAGCCCCCCGATCCTTGCAGGGTGCGATACGGGGCGCGCCCGGACATCTCCCGATCGGGCTGGAACCCGGTCAGCAGCTCGCCGCGCCCCCTGCCAAGCGTGTCACTGGCAACGGTGACATTCAGTCGACCACCGGTGCCGAAACTCTTGAACTCCATAGCAACCTGCTTGCCCCCGCCCGAGAAGGAGCGGCGCAGGCTACAACTGTTCTCCGCAAAGTCTGCCGTCCAGTTTGCGGACGGGGACAGAACCAGCACGGTCGCATCTTCGGCGCGCAAGGGTGCCGTCTGGATCAACGATGCCGCCGCTATGATCCCGAGCAACTTTCCGACCATCTGTTCCCCCCTTAGATCACAAGATCCATGTCGCTCTTGCCATTCATGCGATCAACGAAAAAGGGCGGCCCCGTCGCCAGGGCCGCCCTCTCTTTCCCGGTGCCGGTAAGGCTTACGCGGCCAGGTTGCGCAGCACGTACTGCAGGATGCCGCCGTGCTGGTAATATTCGAACTCGTTGGCGGTATCGATGCGGCACTTGGCGGTGAAGGTGAAGGTCTCGCCATTGGCCCGCATCACCTCGACCTCCACGTCCTGCAGCGGCTTGATGTCGGCCAGGCCGCGGATGGTGAAGCTGTCCGTGCCCGTCAGGCGCAGGGTCTCGCGCGTGTCGCCGTTCTGGAACTGCAGCGGCAGCACGCCCATGCCCACCAGGTTGGATCGGTGGATCCGCTCGAAGCTTTCCACGATCACCGCGCGCACGCCCAGCAGCACGGTGCCCTTGGCCGCCCAGTCGCGGCTGGAGCCGGTGCCGTATTCCTTGCCGCCGATCACCACCAGCGGGGTGCCATCCGCCTTGTGCTTCTGCGCCGCGTCATAGATCGCCATGACCTCGCCGCCGTAACGGGTCATGCCGCCTTCGACGCCCGGCACCATCTCGTTGCGGATGCGGATATTGGCGAAGGTGCCGCGCATCATCACTTCATGATGGCCACGGCGGCTGCCGTAAGAGTTGAAGTCGCGGCGATCGACGCCGTGCTCCATCAGCCAGCGGCCGGCGGGGCTGTCGGCCTTGATCGACCCTGCCGGGCTGATGTGGTCGGTGGTGATGGAATCGCCCAGGATCGCCAGCGGCCTGGCCCCGACGATGTCGGTCACCGCCGTCGGGGTCATCTCCATCCCTTCGAAATAGGGCGGGTTGGCGACATAGGTGGAATCGGCGCGCCACGAATAGGTCTCCGACCCGGTGACGTCGATCGCCTGCCAATGCTCGTCACCCTTGTAGACGTCGGCATAGCGGGCCTGGAACATCTGCCGGTCGACGCTGGCGGTCATCAGTTCGGCAACCTCCAGATTGGTCGGCCAGATGTCCTTCAGATAGACGTCCTGCCCGTTGCTGCCGGTGCCGATCGGGGTGGTGATGAAGTCGCTGACCACCGTGCCCTTCAGCGCATAGGCCACCACCAGCGGCGGGCTGGCGAGGAAGTTGGCGCGCACGTCCGGCGAGACGCGGCCTTCGAAGTTGCGGTTGCCGCTGATCACGGCGCTGGCGACCAGGCCGTTCTCGTTGATCGCCTTGCTGATCGGTTCGGCCAGCGGGCCGGAATTGCCGATGCAGGTGGTGCAGCCGTAACCCACCAGGTTGAAGCCGATATTGTCGAGATGCGACTGCAGCCCGGCCTTCTGCAGGTAATCGGTGACCACCTGCGAGCCCGGCGCCAGCGACGTCTTCACCCACGGCTTGGGCTTCAGGCCCAGCTCGTCCGCCTTCTTGGCGACGAGGCCGGCGGCGACCAGCACGCTGGGGTTGCTGGTGTTGGTGCAGCTGGTGATTGCGGCGATCATCACGTCACCATCGCCGATGTCGAAGGTTTCGCCTTCCACCGGCACGCGCTGCGCCTTCTTCTTGTACAGTTCGGCCATGTCGCGGTTGAACACGTCATCCACGTCCGGCAGCGCGACCCAGTCCTGCGGACGCTTCGGGCCGGCAAGGGAGGGCACGACCGTCGCCAGGTCCAGCTCCAGCGTGGAGGAGAACACCGGATCTTCGGCATCCGGGTGCATCCAGAAGCCCTGCTCCTTGGCGTAGGCTTCGACCAGCGCGATCTGCTCTTCCTCGCGACCGGTCAGGCGCAGATAGTCCAGCGTCTTGTCGTCAATACCGAAGAAGCCGCAGGTGGCGCCATATTCGGGCGCCATGTTGGCCAGCGTGGCGCGGTCCGCCAGCGACAGCGAGGCGAGACCGGGTCCGTAATATTCGACAAAGCGGCCGACCACGCCATGCTTGCGCAGCATGGCGGTGCAGGTCAGCACCAGATCGGTGGCCGTGACGCCTTCCATCAGCTCGCCCGTGAACTTGAAGCCGACCACTTCGGGGATCAGCATGGAGACCGGCTGGCCCAGCATCGCGGCCTCCGCCTCGATCCCGCCAACGCCCCAGCCCAGCACGCCCAGGCCGTTGACCATGGTGGTGTGGCTGTCGGTGCCGACGCAGGTGTCGGGATAGGCGACCAGATTGCCGTCCTGGTCCTCGCTGGACCAGACGGTCTTGGCGATGTTCTCCAGATTGACCTGGTGGCAGATGCCGGTGCCCGGCGGCACGGCATAGAAATTGTCGAGCGACTTGGAGCCCCACTTCAGGAAGTCGTACCGCTCCATGTTGCGCTCGTACTCGATCTCCATGTTCTGTTCGAACGCCTTGGGGTGGCCGAACTCGTCCACCATCACCGAGTGATCGATCACCAGGTTGACCGGCACCTGCGGGTTGATCTTGCCCGTGTCGCCGCCCAGCGTCACGATCGCGTCGCGCATGGCGGCAAGGTCGACCACGCAGGGCACGCCGGTGAAATCCTGCAGCAGCACGCGCGCCGGGCGGTACTGGATTTCCTTGCCGGTCACCGGGTTCTTCTGCCAGTCGGCGATCGCCTGGATGTCACCGACCGAAACGGTGAAGCCCGCATCTTCGAAGCGGAGCAGGTTTTCGAGCAGCACCTTCATGGAGAAGGGCAAGCGCGAGATGTCGCCGACCTTTTCCGCCGCCTTGGCAAAGGAGTAGTAGGCGTAGCTCTTGCCGCCCACATTCAGGGTGCTGCGGGTATCGAGCGAGTTCTTGCCGACCTGGGTCATGGCGGATTGGTCCCTTTCGCTGCTTGCGTTTCGGCGGCACGCGAAATGGGCCAGCCGTTTCCCGCTGGCAGTTGCGCGTTCGCAGGCGCAAGGTCAAGCGCCGCCACGCGGAACTGGCAGGGGTGATGGCCAGTTCTTTCACTATCTCCGACCGAGAATACAGATTATCGGCGATAACGCAAAGCGGTTGCAGGAAGTCTGTGCATGGCACGGATGGTAAGGCGCTGGTGCTGGCCGCTGCTGTTCCGGGAACGGCGGAACTCCCGGACGGCGCAGCGGCACCTTCGATGGCGAGAAATGATGGTCGCAAGCGCGGGATTCACGCGCCAGCAAGCGAAATGGTCTAAGGCTGCGAAATGATGACGAACAGGGACAAGGCAATGCGCGTTTCATCCAGGGTCTTCCGCTCCACGCTGGGATCGGCGCTCGCGTTTGCGCTGGTGGCGCCAGCCTTCGCGCAGGAGCGCGCGCCGGAATCGCTGCTGCCACCTGCCGTGACGCCGCAGACCAGCACACCGGCGGCCGGCGGGACGGCCACCGTCGTGCCGCTGCCGGTCGCGCCGGGTGGCAGCGCTTCGCAGCCCGTGGTGCAGCCGCTGACGCTGCCGCCCATGCCGCAATATCCGGAGGTGATGCAGTGGAGCGCCGACTCGGCGGGCAAGCTGCTGACGGTGATCGAGGGCATCGGCGCCGAAGGGCTCGACCCGGCCGATTACCAGCCCGAAGCCCTGCGTGCCGCGATTGCCGCGGGCGCCGGCGCCGCCCTGGACGAGCAGGCGAGCCGCATGTTCACCTGGCTGGTGCAGGATCTGCGCGACGGGCGCACGCCCATGGACTCGCGGCGTCAGTGGTTCGTGGTCGATCCCGATCCCGACCTGCTGCCCACCGGGCAGATCATGGAGCAAGCGCTGGCGAGCGGAGACGTTGCCGCCGCGCTGCAGGGGCTCAACCCCACGCACCCGGATTACGCGGCGCTGAAGGAAGAACTGGGCGCCACGCCGCGCGCCTCGACCTCGCGGCGCAACCTGATTCGCGCGAACATGGATCGCTGGCGCTGGCTGGCGCGCGATCTGGGCAACCAGTACCTGCTGACCAACGTGCCCGAATTCCAGCTGCGCATGACGGTGAACAACCGCATCATCCGGTCCTACCGCACGATCGTGGGCAAGCCCGGCCGTACCGCGACGCCCCAATTGGCGGAGACGGTGGAAGGCGTGATCTTCAACCCGACCTGGACGGTGCCGCAATCCATCGTGAAGGGCGAAGGCCTGGGCAACCGGGTGCTGGGCAATCCCGGCTGGGCGCGGGCCAATGGCTACAAGGGGACGAGGGCGGAGAACGGCTTCGTCACCGTGGTGCAGCAGCCGGGCCCCGGCAATTCGCTGGGCATGATGAAACTGGACATGCCCAATCCGCATGCGATCTTCCTGCACGACACGCCCAACCGCAACCTGTTCGATAACCAGAACCGTGCGCTGAGCCATGGCTGCATCCGGACCGAGCGGGCGCTGGAACTGGCCATGACCATCGCCATCCTGGGGCAGGGTGCCAGCAAGGAGGAGGCGGTGGAGATCGCCCGGTCGGGCGAATATACCCGCGTGCCGGTCAGCCGGCAGATGCCGGTCTACATCACCTATTTCACCATGGCGCGTGACATCGATGGCGAGCTGCGGACGTTTGACGACATCTATGGCCGTGACGCGCCGGTGCTCGCCGCGCTGAAGGCCCCCCGGGTGGAGCAGCGGCAGCGGGTGACGGATGAAGAGCTGATCGTGATCGAGGACGATCTGCAGACCACCTGAGGTCTAGAAGACGGGCGGGGATCAGCGTCCCCGCCTGTTCCGCCCGTGCAGCGCGGGCCTCAGCTGATGCCGAGACTGTCCGCAAAGAGCAGGCGACCGCCGGACAGGTTCCACAGCGCTTCGCGGAAATCGGCCGGGTCCATGGCGAAGCAGCCATTGGACCGGCCCATCCGGCCGTAAGTGGCGACATGATCCGCCGTGGCATATTGCGCCGAGTGCATCACGATGGCGCGGGGCAGGGCGTTCAGGTTGCTCGGGTCCAGCCCGCCCAGGCGGATGGAGGTGCCGTACCGGCCCTTGTACCATTCCCAAGTGACATAGGCGCCGCGGCTGGTGCAGTTGGAGCCTTCCACGTCGGAATAGTAGTTGAGGTAGCCGTCATGCTCCGGATCGGACCCGGTGCCGTGCGACACGCGGAAGGAGCGGACCGTGCCGTTCTCCAGATTGGCGAAGTGGAAGCGGGGCACGGCGGAATGGACCGCGAAGTCGGCAATGCCGGCAATGTCGCGCCGCCACAGCACGGAACCTGCCCGCTCCACCTCCCGCCGGGCCACATCCAGGATGGCGATATCGCGCGGGCTGGCGCTGCTCGCCTGCGCAAAGACACGCGCCGGCAGTGCAGCGGCACCGGCGGCGGCCAGCGCCCCGGTCAGAATTCCCCGTCGATCCACATGTGCGACCATGCCCTGTCTTAGGCCCCCAAGTCTAGCCGGCGGGTGAACGGGGCAGCCCGGCGAGGAGGCATTCCGCCGTTTCGGCTACATGGCGGGCGGTAAGTAGTTCGCGTTCTCCTGCGCCATCGCCAGCATGGAGCGGGCATGGCGCTGCCCGATCAGCATCGGATCGGGGCCATAGCCGCCGCCCAACGCGCTGGCGAGGGGCAGGCCGCGCCCGCGCACCTGTGCCACCACGAAGCGATCGCGCGCCTGCAGCCCCTCGTCGCTGAGGGCAAGGCGGCCGAGCCTGTCATCCCGGTGAGGATCGACGCCCGCCTGATAGAGCACGATGTCGGGCGCGAAATCGTCCAGCACGCCTGGCAGCACCTGCGCCAGCATTGCGAGATAGGCGTCGTCCTCCATCCCGTCCGGCAGGGGCACGTCCAGCGTGGAGCGGGCCTTGCGCGCGGGGAAGTTCTTCTCGGCATGGAAGGACAGGGTGAACACGTCGTCGCGCCCGGCCATCAGGCTGGCGGTGCCATCCCCCTGATGCACGTCGAGGTCGACGATCAGCACCCGATGCGCGTCGCCTTCGGCCAGCAGGCGATTGGTGGCGACGGCGAGGTCGTTGAACACGCAATAGCCGGCGCCGGTGTCATACAGGGCATGGTGGCTGCCGGCGGCGCTGTTGGCGGCATAGCCATGGCGGCGGGCAAGCTGCGCGGCGGCCCAGGTTCCGCCATTGGTATGCGCCACCCGACTGGCGATATGCGGCGTGACGGGAAAGCCGATGCGCCGTTCCTTGATCGCCGGCACGGCCGCGGCGAACACCTCCGCCACATAGGCCGGATCGTGTACCGCCTCCAGCCAGGCGCGGGGCATGGGCTGGGGCGCGTGCTCGGTGATGGGGTAGCCGGAGTCGCGCAGTGCGACCATCACCGCGCGGTACTTGTCGAAGCGGAATGTCCCCCGCTCCGGCGCGGGGGCCATGTAATCGACATGGTGGACGACGTGGAGCAAGCGGGTGGTGCTACTCCGCCGCCTCGCGCGGGGTGGCCAGCGCATCGGCGACCGCGCCCGCGGTCAGCGCCGCGTCCGGCATGATGCCGCCCGGCAGCACCTCGGCTGGGACGTTGGACGACTGCCCAGCATCGCTCGCCTCGGCCTCGATCTCGGCCGCCTTGTTCTCCACCAGCTGCACGATGTGGTCCAGCATGGCGTCGCTATCCACCGTGTGGCTGGTGAGGCCGGACAGGTAGACCATGTGCTTGCCCGCGCCGCCGCCGGTGATACCGATATCGGTCTCCCGCGCCTCGCCCGGGCCATTCACCACGCATCCCAGCACCGACAGGCTGAGCGGCGTCTTGATGTGGGACAGCCGTTCCTCAAGCGCGGTTACCGTGCGGATCACGTCGAAGCCCTGCCGCGCACAGCTGGGGCAGCTGACCACGCGCACGCCGCGGGTGCGCAGGCCCAGCGTCTTGAGCATCTCGAACCCGACACGGACCTCCTGCTCGGGCTCCGCCGACAGGCTGACGCGGATCGTGTCGCCGATGCCGGCCCACAGCAGATTGCCCATGCCGACGGAGCTCTTCACCGTGCCGCCGATCAGGCCGCCGGCTTCGGTGATGCCGAGGTGCAGCGGGCAGTCGACCGCGTCGGCCAGCGCCATATAGGCCGCGACCGCCAGGAACACGTCCGACGCCTTCACCGCCACCTTGTATTCGTGGAAGTCGTGATCCTGCAGCAGCTTGATGTGGTCCAGCGCGGATTCGACCAGCGCCTCGGGGCATGGCTCCGCGTACTTCTCCAGCAGGTGCCGTTCCAGCGAGCCGGCATTGACGCCGATGCGGATGGAGCAGCCATTGGCCTTGGCCGCGCGGACGACCTCGCCCACCCGCTCCGCACTGCCGATATTGCCGGGATTGATGCGCAGGCAGGCCGCGCCCGCATCCGCCGCTTCCAGCGCCCGCTTGTAGTGGAAGTGGATGTCGGCGACGAGCGGCACATTGGATGCCCGCACGATGTCGCGGAAGGCGCGGGTGGAATCCGTGTCGGGGCAGGACACGCGGACGATATCGGCCCCCGCCTCCTCGCAGCGGCGGATCTGGTCGATCGTGGCGCCCACATCGGTGGTGGGGGTGTTGGTCATGGTCTGCACGCTGATCGGGGCGTCGCCGCCCACGGGTACGCGGCCGACCATGATCTGCCGGCTCTTGCGGCGCTCGATATCGCGCCAGGGACGAACGGAGGACATGGGTGACACTATAGGCATTGTGCGTGACGGGTCCAAGGCATTAGCGCCATGCCGTGCCTCTGCTGCATTGCCTTATGTTCATTCATCGGCGAAACGGCGGGGGGCATCACGGGATACGGGAACGGGCTATGGAAGCGCATGGCGGCGGCATGATGCTGCGCGAGGGGCTGATCCTGCTGGGCTTTGCGCTCGGCTTCGTGCTGCTGTTCCGGCGGATGGGACTGGGCGCCACGCTGGGCTACCTGATCGCGGGCGTCGCCGTGGGGCCACAGGTGCTGGGCTGGGCGGGCGAGGCGGAGGCGATGAACAGCTTCGCCGAACTGGGCATCGTGATGCTGCTGTTCATCGTGGGGCTGGAGCTGAACCCTGGCCGGCTGTGGCGGATGCGGCACGAGATCTTCGGGCTGGGCCTGCTGCAGGTGCTGGTCTGCGGATTGGCGTTGGCCGGGCTGATCTTCCTGGTCACCGGCATTTCGTGGGAGGCGGCGCTCGCGCTCGGCCTGCCGCTGGGCCTCAGCTCCACCGCGCAGGTGCTGCCCATGCTGCAAAGCTCCGGCCGGCTGCGCACGCCCAGTGGGGAGCGGGCCTTTGCGGTGCTGCTGTTCCAGGACCTGTCGATCATCCCGCTGATCACGATCGTCGCGGCGCTGAGCCGCAACCCGGCGGACCAGGGCGGGCCGCCGGGCTGGCAGCTGATCCTGATGACCCTGGCCGCGATCGTCGGGCTAATTCTGGCCGGACGCTTCCTGATACGCCCGATGTTCCGCCTGATCGCCGGACTGGGCGAGCGGGAGATGTTCGTCGTCGCCGGCCTGTTCACCGTGGTCGCCAGCGCGGCGGTGATGGAGACGCTGGGCCTGTCCACCGCATTGGGCGCCTTCATCGCCGGCGTCATGCTGGCCGACACGCCGTACCGCCACGAGCTGGAGAACAGCGTGGAGCCGTTCCGCTCCATCCTGCTGGGGCTGTTCTTCATCTCAGTCGGCATGATGCTGGACCTGGGCGCCATCGCCGACCGGCCGCTGTTCGTGGTGGGAATGGCGGCGGGGCTGGTCGCGGTGAAGGCGGGGGTCATCACCGTGCTGGGGCTGGCGTTCCGCATGACGTGGCGGGCGGCGGTCGCATTGGGCCTGCTGCTGAGCCAGGGCGGCGAGTTCGGTTTCGTGCTGTTCGCCCAGGCGACCAGTGCGCTGTTGATCACGCCCGAAGCAGCCAGCCTGTTTGGCGCCATCGTGACCTTGTCCATGGCGACGACGCCGTTCCTGATGCAGGTCATGCGCCGCTTCGCCACCGAGCCCAAGGCGCTGGACGAACGCGACGGGCCTGGCGAGCAGGCGGCGGCGAGTGCGCTAGTGGTCGGTTATGGCCGGTTCGGGCAGACCGTGGCGCAGACTTTGCTGGCGGGCGGCGTGACGGTGACGCTGATCGACACCGATGTGGAGATCATCGACGTCGCCAAGGAGTTCGGCGCCAAGGTCTATTTCGGCGACGGCACGCGACTGGACCTGCTGCGGCAGGCAGGAGCCGAGGAAGTGCAGCTGATCCTGTTCTGCATCGACGACGACCAGGCCACGCCCGATCTGATCGACGCGGTGCACGACGCTTTCCCGCAGGCGGCCATCTATGTCCGCGCGTTCGACCGGCGCAGCGTCATACGCCTGCACGGTCACCCGACAGCGGCGGTGGTGCGCGAAGTGCTGGGTTCCGCCATCATCATGGCCCGGCTGGCGCTGGCCAGGCTGGGCCTTGGCAATGAAGAAATCGACCAGGCAGAGGCGAACTATCGCAAGATGGACCGGAAGCGCCTGCAACTGCAGCTAGAGGCGGGCGATATTCGCGCGGCCGGGGCGATGAACCTGATCATCACCGAAAACGGGCGGTAGGCGGCGGCAACAACTCCTGACGCCCCAAAGAGGTCGTCGCATGGGGCGGCCCGTTGCCGAAACCGGTCGTTCGTTCATTGTCCGCTTTTCGCCTAAGCGTCGCACGTGGCCGCAGCCAGGCTTAGCGTGATTGAGCGGGGTAGCGGATGTTTGGAGCGGGCGTGTTGCGCTGCCCCGGCAGTGTCGACGCAGGATTGTTGCGATATGGTTCCGGCTGCAGCCAACCGGCTGGCGATCGTGGGGCAGACGAAATGCGATTGTTCGGCAGGACATTGAAGTTTCCAGCAGTCCGGCCGCAGCAGGAAACCCGTGTAACGGTAATCAGCGACACGCATCTGAGGCATCAGGAACTGCGACTCGCGAAAGGGGACCTGCTGATCCATTGTGGAGATCTGTTCGATCTGAATCGCAGCGAACCGTCCGATCTGGCGAAGGTGGACAGATGGTTCGGCAAACAGCCATTCGACATGATTGTCTGCATAGGCGGAAATCACGATCATCTTCTGGACCATGCAAGTGCCAGTGACCCGCGGCCATTCAGGAATGCCCGTTATCTTCAGGATGAGGCGCTGCATTACCGGGGCCTGCAAATCTATGGCGCTCCCTGGGTGCCGGGATTGCCGCTCATGCGTTTTACAAGGATCGCGTGGCTCTGACGGACGCCTGGGCGCGCATACCGGCCGGCATCGATATCCTCGTGACTCACACGCCTCCAAAGGGCGTTCTCGACGTGTCAAGCAGAGGAGTGTCTTTCGGCTGCCCGGACCTCGCCCGCGAATTGGGACGGATATCACCAAGAGTTCACTGCTTCGGCCACGTCCATGCAAGTGCCGGGCAGATCAGGATGGGGAAGACCCTGTTCATCAATGGCTGTTCGGTCGAGAGCACGGGCGCCGGCATGCACCAACCGATCAGCTTCACCCTTTCGGCCCGGTCATATCAGCCTGAGTAGCAACCCACTCTCGAAATCATCTTCGTCGTGTCAGCGTCCGGCAAGATCGCAAGCCGCCAGAGTCCAGCATCGGTGCTACTCCATCATGCAGATCTTCTGTGAAACTTCGGCTTTGGCCAGCGTTGCCTGACAGCAGATTGGCGGGAGTCCGCTCACAAGCAGCCATAAAGCCGCTTAGCTCAGCGCCCGCTCATACAGGAATTCGTCGTCGCAGGTCTGGCCGACCCAGAAGTGGGTGTCGGCGACGTGCCTGAAACCATGCCGCTGGTAGAAGGCCTGCGCGCCATGGTTGCCGCTGTACACCGACAGCTGGATGGCATCGGCGCTCCAGCCTTCAGCCTCGGCCACGGTCCATTTCAGCAGGCGGGCTCCCAGCCCTTGTCCGGTCGCGTGTCCGGCACAGTAGAGCTGGCTCAGCAGCACCGGGCGCTGCGGCTGCGGCGCGGGTCGGTCGGGGAAACTGCCCCCCATGACGATCAGCGCATAGGCGAGGATCGCGCCATCCTCCTCCATCAGCGCGACGCGGGTGGCGGGATCGGCAAGCGCAGCTTCATACTTGGCGGCGGAGCGGTTCTCGGCATGGAACTTGGCGAGATCGGCCGGCGGGTAGAGATGCGCGAAGGCCGCGTCGAAGGCTGCGCCGGCGAAGGCGGCCAGCGGAGCGGCATCGGCCGGGGTGGCGCGGCGAAGGATCGTCATGCGGGCAGCACCAGTTCCAGGCATTGGGAGAAGTCGTCCGCGACATAGTCGCCGAAGGGCTCGCACGAGGTGAAACCATGCTTGCGGTAAAGCGCGACCGCCGGATGGAACGGTTCGGTGCGTCCGGTTTCCAGCCCGAGCCAGGTGAGGCCGCGGCCGCGGGCCTCCGCCAGCAGGTGCAGCAGGATCGCCTGACCGGCGCCGCGCCCGCGCCATGCCGGGTCGGCGCGCATCGACTTCAACTCCCCGCGCCGTTCATCCAGCTGCCGCAGCGCGCCCACTGCGGCGAGCGTGTCGCCATCCCATGCGCTGTAGAAGCTGACGTCGGGCTGGCGCAGGCGTTCGACCGGCATGGCGTGGACCGACCCGGGCGGAGACCAGCGGTGCATCTCGTCCAGATGGAAGCGCAGCAAGGCGACCACCGCACTACCCGTCAGGTCATCCGGCACGATGCGGTAGGCCGCCTGCATCGCTCAGCCCCGCGGACGCGCCTGACGGTAGCTGCCGAGGATGCGCAGCTCGCGGGCATGGAAGGCCAGCTCCTCCAGTGCGCGGTCCACCGCCGGATCGCCGGGCGCGCCGATGATGTCGGCAAAGAACATGGTCGCGGCGAAGCTGGCACCTTCCTGGTAGCTTTCCAGCTTGGTGATGTTGACGCCGTTGGTCGCGAAGGCGCCGAGCACCTTGTACAAGGCGGCGGGCACGTTGCGGACCTGGAACACGAAGGTCGTCATGGCGACGGCGCCCGCCAGCGCATCGGGCGTCAGCGTCGCGGGGTCGAGCTGTTCGGCCGCCAGCACCACGAAGCGGGTCATGTTGTCCGGCGCATCCTCGATCCGGTCGGCGATGACCTGCAGGCCGTACAGATCGGCGGCAAGAGCCGGGGCGATCGCCGCGATGGCCGAATCACCCTGCTCGGCCACGAAAGCCGCGGCGCCGGCTGTGTCCGCATGACTCAGCGGCACGATGCCGCGACTGCGCAGATACTGGCGCGTCTGGCCCAGCGCCTGCGGGTGGCTGTAGGCGGCGGTGAACGGGCCGGGGCCGGTCGCCAGCAGCGCGTGATGCACGATCATGAAATGTTCGGCCACGATGGCCAGGCCGCTGCCCGGCAGCAGGAAGTGGATGTCGGCCACGCGCCCGTGCTGGCTGTTCTCGATCGGGATGATCGCGCTGCCCGCGCGCCCGCTGGTGACGGCTTCCAGCGCGTCCTCGAAGGAGAAGCAGGGCAGCGGCAGGCAGTCCGGCTCCCACTCCAGCGCGGCCTTGTGCGAATTGGCGCCCGGGGCGCCCTGGAAGGCGATGGCGCGGCCGGGCTCCGCCGCGGCGGCGCGGGTCATCTGGTCGACAAGGGCGAGCGCCGGAGCGGCGAAACTTTCCATGGGTCGGGGCGCTAATGGCAGGGGCTGCGCCGGACAAGTGCAAAGGCGCGCCGGCAAAAGGGAAGCAAGTGCCGCTCCCGGCCTTGCGTGGGAGGCGCCGGGTAATTAGACCGGGATGAAACTGTTTGGGCCAGGACCGGATGACTGATCGACTGAATACCATTTTCGGATGGGTCTTGTTTGCCGGGATCGTGGCGCTGGGCCTGTCTGTCGTCAGCGGATTGTATTTCCGGGCGGACCATCCGGAACGGCCTGAACAGCTGGGCTATGTGATCGAAGGCGTGGAGGAGGAAGGCGCCGGCGAAGGGCCGGACCTCGCCACCCTGCTGGCTGCCGCCACGCCCGAGGCCGGAGAGGCCGTGTTCGCCAAGTGCACCGCCTGCCACACCATAGCGCAGGGCGGGCCGAACCAGATCGGCCCCAATCTGTGGGCGGTCCTGGGCAAGCCGATCGGCAAGCACGCGGCGGGGTTCGCCTATTCCAGCGACCTGTCCGGCAAGGGTGGGGAATGGACGTATGAAGCGATGAACGACTGGCTGGCATCCCCGCGCGCCTTTGCCAGCGGCACCAAGATGAGCTTCGCCGGCCTGTCCAAGCCGGAGGATCGCGCCGCCGTTATCCGCTACCTGTATGACAATGGTGGCGGTCCGCCGCTGCCGACGCCTGAGGCCGCTGTCGAGGAAGCGCCTGCCGAAGACGCGCAGCCCGATGATGCCGATGCCGGTGCCCCACCGGCGGACAGCGCCGCGGCTGCCGGTGCGGTGGCGTCCGAGGAACCATCGGACGATACCACCTCCGTCAACGGCAAGGGTAACTGAGCTTTATCAGGGCGGCGGGATCACTCCCGCCCTTTGAAGCCCTGCGCGATCACGTACCATTCGGAACTGCCCTTGCGGCTGGCCGGCGGCTTGGCGTGTTTCACGGTGCGGAAGTGGCGCTTCAGCAGCGTCAGCAGATCCGCGTCGGTGCCGCCGGCCAGCACCTTGGCCACGAAGGCTCCGTCGGGCGCCAGCACGCTGATCGCGAAGTCGGCCGCGGTCTCGACCAGGCCCATCGTGCGCAGGTGATCGGTCTGGCGGTGGCCGACCGTGTTCGCCGCCATGTCCGACAGGACCAGATCGGGCGGGCCGTCCAGCGCTGCCATCAGGGCACCGGGCGCGGCATCCGCCATGAAGTCCATCTGCAGGATGGTGACGCCCTCGATCGGCTCCACCTCCAGCAGATCGATGCCCACGATCGCGGCGCGGGGCGACACCTTGCGCACCACCTGGCTCCACCCGCCCGGCGCGATGCCCAAATCGACCACGCGCCGGGCACCTTTCAGCAGCGGGAACTTCTCGTCCAGCTCGATCAGCTTGTAGGCGGCACGGCTGCGATAGCCTTCCGCCCTGGCCTGCTTGACATAGGGGTCGTTCAACTGGCGCTCCAGCCAGCGGACCGACGATGCGGTGCGCCCGCGCGCGGTCTTCACGCGGCGGTCCGCGTCCTGTCCGGATCTGCTCATATGCTTTTCACCTCTGGCCGATGCGGCGCAATGCCGCCTGAGCCATCTGCCCCTCGACGTCGGCCGACATCAGGGAGCGCAGAATGCCTTCGCGAATGCCGCGATCAGCCACGCCCAGGCGCGGCGCGGGCCAGATATCCAGGATCGCGTCCAGTATGGCGCAGCCTGCCACGACCAGATCGGCGCGTTCGTTGCCGATGCACGGCAGGGTGCGCCGTTCGGCCGGGCTCATCCCGGACAGGCGCGTGGTGATCTGGCGCATCGCGGCGCTGGGCACGACCAGCCCGTCCACCGCGCGCCGATCATACTGCGGCAGCGCCAGATGCAGGCTGGCCAGCGTGGTGACGGTGCCGCTGGTCCCCAGCAGGCGCAGATCGGGCGTGCGATGGGGGCCGATCCGCTTGGCGAAGTCGGCGAAGCTGTCCGCCACCATGCCGCGCATCGCGGCATAGCGTTCCAGCAGCGCCGACGTGCCTTCGGGTTCGGGCACCATGGTTTCCGTGAGCGAAACGACACCCCACGGCACGCTCTGCCAGTCGAGGATGCGCGGCACGGGCGCACCGGGCTCGATCAGCACCAGTTCGGTCGAACCGCCGCCGATGTCGAAGATCACCGCCGGGCCGATCCCGCTTTCCAGCAGGATGTGGCACCCCAGCACCGCGAGACGCGCTTCTTCCTGGGCGGAGATGATGTCGAGCAGGATGCCGGTTTCCTGCCGCACCCGCTCGATGAAGGCCGGACCGTTGGTGGCGCGTCGGCAGGCTTCCGTAGCGACCGAGCGGGCAAGGTGGACGTTGCGGCGGCGGAGCTTCTCCGCACAGATCCGCAGCGCGGAGACCGCCCGGTCCATGGCGGCCTCGCTCAACTGGCCGCTCTGCGCCAGGCCTTCGCCCAAGCGCACCACGCGGCTGAAGGCGTCGATGACGGTGAAGTTCTCGCCCTGCGGCCGGGCGATCAGCAGCCGGCAATTGTTGGTGCCAAGATCGATCGCGGCATAGGCCTGCCGCGCGCCGGGACCATCATGCCGCGGCGGCAGCGTTTCGGCGGGCATGGCGCCGCCTGGTCCGGTCTCGCTGTCAGATCCGGCGGTGCGCAGATGAGCGGCAGGCCGGTATCGGCCGCTGCCCCTGTCTCCCACTCGGGGTCCGGCCTCCGCCCGCGCCGGCTCCCTACGTTGCACTGCCGGCGGAGGAACATCCGCCATTATGTCATTCGCCTTATCGTTCTTGCCGACCGCAATCGGCACCTGAAGCAGAGGCTAGCGAATGGATGGGGTAGGGGCAAGGGTGACAGGGATCGCCACCAGGGCACACAGTGCGCCGGCGACCCGCGCAATGCCCTGTATCAGGCCGCCTGCGCGTTGGTCATCTGGTAGAACACTCCGCTTTCATCCTGTCCGGTCAGCACCAGCGTTCCTTCGAACGTGGCGACACCGTTCCTGACCGCGACCGGGCCGGTGGTACGCACTTCGATGAACTGGTCGGGCGCGGGGTTCAGGTGGAACGGGCAATCGGGCGGGTAGGCCAGCAGCACGAAATGCGTCTGCCGCGCGCTGTTCTGCAGCGGCATCATGTAGCCGGCGACCTTGATCCGCCGACCGCCCAGCGCGCGCACCGACTGCGGGAACTTCGGCTTGCTGTAGATGATGCCGCCGGAGGTCCGCTGCTCCTCCTCCGTGGATTCCAGCAGCGCCCAGGATGTTCCGCCCGGCGGGGTGCGCGCGGGCTGCCACACGGATTCGGACGGGCGCAGTGCCGGGCTGCGCTGTGCCTGGGCCGGCACGATGGCGGTGCCGAGCGCCAGAGCTGCGAAACCGATGGTGAGGGGCAGTTTCATGATGGAAAACTCTGCTGATCTGCGCCGTCTGGCAGCGTGCTTCGATCACATAGCTGCTGCCGGACCGCCGGGGAGTCAATCTGGCCAGCCATGACAGACCGGTCGACCGTTGCAATGGTGGTTATAATGTCACATCACCATGTCGGGTCGCTGAACGAGGTGATGATGGTGCACGCTGACACATGGATCTGGGACGGCGACGCGCATGGCTGATGCTGCTGGTACCCCCGAGGCGGCGGCGCCGGTGCTGGTGATTGCCGGCCTGCGCCACGATTACGGCAGCGCCGCGGTGCTGCGCGATTTCTCCTTCAGCGCCGCCTGCGGGCAGCACAGCCTGCTGCTCGGCCCGTCCGGCAGCGGCAAGACGACGCTGATCAACCTGATCGCCGGCCTGCTGGCGGTGCGGCACGGCTCCATCCGCATTGCCGGCGAGCTGATGGCGGGCACACCTGCCGCCCGTGACGATCTGCGCCGGCGGCGGATCGGCATCATTTTCCAGACGCTGCGCCTGGTGGAGGCGCTGTCGGTGACGGCGAACCTGCGGCTGGCGCAGAAGCTGGCCGGCCGGGCGCCGGACGAAGCGGAGATCGCCCGGCTGCTGGACGAGGTCGGTCTGGCCCATCGCGCCGGTGCCCGCCCCCGCGCGCTGAGCCAGGGGGAGGCGCAGCGCGCCGCCGTGGCGCGGGCGCTGGTCGGCCGGCCCGACCTGCTGATCGCGGACGAGCCGACATCGGCGCTGGACGATGCCAATGCGGAACGGATCGCCCGGCTGCTGGTCGGCACGGCCGATGCGCATGGCTCCACCCTGCTGATCGCGACCCATGATGCGCGGCTGAAGGCGCATATTCCCCATGCGTTGGTGCTGACGCCGATTGCGGCGGAGGCGGCGTGATGTTGGGCCTCGCCATTGCCTATCTGCGCGACCGGGCGCTGACGACGTTCCTCAACGTGCTGCTGCTGGCGCTGGCCGTGGCCACGCTGGCGATCCTGCTGCTGTTCTCCAGCCAGATTGGCACCCGGTTCGAACGCGATGCCGCCGGGGTGGAGCTGGTGGTCGGGGCCAAGGGCTCCCCGCTGCAGCTGATCCTGTCCAGCCTGTACCAGATCGACGCGCCGACCGGGAACATCCCGCTGGCGAGTCTGGCCTTCCTGCGCAGCAACCGGGCGGTGGCGCAGGCGATCCCGTTGGCACTGGGCGACCAGTTCCAGGGATTTCGGATCGTCGGGACTGAGCCGGCCTATGCCGATCTGTACGGTGCCGAATTCGCCGAAGGGCGGATGTTCGCCGATGCCCAGGAGGCGGTGATCGGCGCAGAGGTCGCGCGGGCGACAGGCATGGGGCTGGGCCAGCGCTTCGTGGGCAGTCACGGGCTCTCGGCCGGCGAAACGGAGCATGACCATGCACCCTTCATGGCGGTGGGCATCCTGCAGCCGACCGGCACGGTGATCGACCGGCTGGTGCTGGTGGACGTTCCGTCCATCTGGGACGCGCATGGCATTCATTACGGGGAAGAGGCGGCCGGTGAAGAACATGCCCGGCACGACGAGCATGAGAGTCATCAGGAGCATGCCGGCGAAGCGGGCATGACGCCGGAGATCACCGCGGTTCTGGTGAAGTATCGCAGCGCGTTTGGCGCCGTGAGCGTGCCGGGCATGATCAATCGCCAGACCGACATGCAGGCAGCGGTGCCGGCGGTGGAGACCGCACGGCTGCTGGGTCTGCTGGGCGCGGGCGTGGAGGGGGCGCGGATCTTTGCCTGGCTGCTGGCGGCGACCGGCGGCCTGTCCATTTTCGTTGCGCTGCTGCAAGCGGCCAATGCACGCGAAGGAGAGCTGGCCCTGCTGCGCGTGATGGGCGCCACGCGGGCGCAGCTGTTCGGCACGATCGTGATGGAGGCGTTGCTGATCGCCGTCGTCGGATGCGCGCTGGGCCTGCTGCTGGGGCATGGCGCACTGGCGCTGGCCATGGGTGCGTCCGACACTCTGCGCGAGGTGGGCATCAGCGCCTGGCTGCTGCATCCGGGCGAGCTTGCCATCGTGGCGGCGGTGCTGGGGATTGCGCTGTCCGCGGCGCTGATCCCGGCACTGCGCGTGGTGCGGACCGATCTGGCGGTGACGCTGGCACGCACCCGCTAGAGCCTGTGCTGGAACGGGTTTTGTTGCAAACTGTTACGGAGACGGGCGGATGCCGGCTGCAGGTGGCAGTTTTCATCCCCAGCAACCTGCAGGAGTGCCGATATGACAAGAGCCCCATGGTCCGCGATCGCGCTGGGTGTGGTGATCGGGATTATCGGCGTGGTGCTTGCCATTGGCGGCGCCTGGCTCGCGGTTCTGGGTGGCTCCCTCTATTACCTCATCACCGGCGCGGCGATGATCGCGTCCGGCTGGTGGCTGCTGAAGGGTCAGCGGCGCGGCGGCTGGCTGTATGTCGGCATCGTTGTCCTGACCATCCTGTGGGCATTCTGGGAAACGGGCGGGCTCGCCTGGGCGCTGGTGCCGCGCGTAATCGCGCCGCTGGTGCTGCTGTTCCTGCTGATCCCGGTCATGGCGATGCTGACGGCGCGGCCGAACCGCTGGCGCATGGCAGGCGTCACCGCCGGCGTGCTGCTGCTGGTCTGCGTGGCGGGCGGGTTCGCCTTTACCCACGGGTACGACACGCCGCCGACCGGGCCGCTGCCGGCGTCGCGGGCACCGGGGATGGGCGACCCCTCGCTGGTGGCAACCGGTGGTGACTGGCCCGCCTATGGTGGCACCAACGCCGCCCGCCGCTACAGCCCCCTGACGCAGATCACGCCGGAGAATGTCGGCAAGCTGGAGCGTGCCTGGCTGATCCACACCCGCGATCTGCCCTCCAGCGTGGCGGAGGGCACCTATGGCGCGGAGAACACGCCGCTGAAGATCGGCGACACGCTGTATATCTGCACGCCCAAGAACATCATGCTGGCGCTGGATGCGGCCACCGGCGCGGAGCGGTGGCGGCATGACCCGAACGTGCCGGACGAGAACATCCCCTACACCGCCGCCTGCCGGGGAGTGGTCTATTATCAGGTGCCCGGCCTTGCCGCCGACGCGCCCTGCGCCACCCGGATCATCGAGGGCACGCTGGATGCACGGCTGATCGCGGTGGATGCGCGCAATGGCCGCCCATGCCCCGGCTTTGGCCAGAACGGCCAGACCAGCATCACCACCGGCATGGGCGATGTGCCTCCGGGCTATGTCTCCATCACCTCCCCGCCGACATTGGTGCGTGGCGTGCTGGTGGTCGGCCATCAGGTGCTGGATGGGCAGGATCGCTGGGCGCCGTCGGGCGTGATCCAGGGCTTCGATGCGGTCACGGGTGAACTGCGTTGGGCGTGGGACATGGTGAACCCGCAATGGGACGGCCTGCCGCCCGCCGGGCAGACCTTCGCCCGCGGCACGCCGAACATGTGGACTACCGCCAGCGGCGACGAGCAGCTGGGGCTGGTCTACCTGCCGATGGGCAACTCCGCCGGCGACTATTATAGCAAGAGTCGCCGTCCGGCGGAGAACGCCTTCGCCACCTCCATCGTTGCGATGGACGTCACCACCGGCAAGCCACGCTGGAGCTTCCAGGCGGTGAAGAAGGACGTTTGGGATTACGACTTTGGCGGCCAGGCGACCCTGATCGACTGGCCGGCTGCGAATGGCGGCGCGGCGGTGCCGGCGCTGCTGGTGCCCAGCAAGCAGGGTGACATCTATGTGCTGGACCGCCGCACCGGCCGCGCGCTGACGCCGATCGGCCAGATCCGCGTGCCGGGCGGCGGGGTGGAGCCGGAGGAACGCAGCCCCACGCAGATCGTGTCGCTGTGGCATACGCTGCGCAAGGCACCGCTGACGGAGCGGGACATGTGGGGCATGAGCCCGATCGACCAGATGGTGTGCCGCATCCAATATCGCCGCGCATCATATCAGGGCTTCTTCACGCCGCCCGAGTCCGGGCAGCACTCCATCACCTATCCCGGCTATAATGGCGGGACCGACTGGGGCGGCGTGGCGGTGGACCCGGCGCGCGGGATCATCGTCGCCAATTACAACGACATGCCCAATTACACGACGCTCGTCCCGCGTGAGGAGGCCGACAAGCGCGGCTGGGCTCCGCGCGATCAGGCGCGAGGCGACATTGGCGGGGCGGAGGGCGCGGGCGATCCGCAGGCCAACACGCCGTTCGCCGTGAACGTCAATGCCGGTTGGCGGCTGCCCTTCACCGGAATGCTGTGCAAGCAGCCGCCCTATGGCGGGATCCGCGCGATCGACATGCGCACCGGCGAGACGCTGTGGGATCGCGCCCTGGGTGAAGCGCGCACCAACGGGCCATTCGGCATCCCGTCGATGCTGCCGGTCCGGATCGGCACGCCAAACAATGGCGGTGCGGTGGTGACGGCCAGCGGGCTGGTGTTCATCGCCGCGGCGACCGACAATTTGATCCGGGCGATCGATCTGGATACCGGCAAGGTGGTGTGGAAGGACGTGCTGCCCGCAGGTGGGCAGGCGACGCCGATGATTTACGAGCAGAACGGCCGGCAATATGTGGTGATCTATGCCGGCGGGCACCATTTCATGGAAACGCCCGTGGGTGACGAGGTGATCGCCTACGCCCTGCCGCAGTAAGCGGTGCTTAGTCCGCCGCGCCGACCCGCAGTGTCGGGTGGTAGCGGCGGGCGAAGGACACGAACAGGCCGATCAGCAGCGGCACCAGTGCCACCGATAGTACCACCTTGGCCAGCGCCTGGCCCGCGATCAGCGCGCCGATCGGGCGCACGCCGTAGAATGCCACCGTGATGAAGATCAGCGTGTCGACCACCTGGCTGATCATCGCCGCAATGGCGCCCGCCATCAGGCCGAAGCGCCCGGTATGTCCCGCCAGACGCGCGAACAGCACCACATTCAGCGTCATGGACACGCCATAAGCGATAATGCCCGCGACCATCAGCCGCGCGCTCTGCCCCAGCACGATGGGGAAGGCCTCTTTCGCAGGCTCGTACATCCCGGCATCGGTGGGCAGCTGGATGACCAGCCATGTCAGGCCGATCGCAGTGGCAAGCGGGATGAAGCCGAAGCGGACGAGCCGGCTGCCCGCCTCCTTTCCGTACAACCGGGTCACCGCGCTGGAGATCGCCACCAGCAGCAGGAAGGGCAGGATGCCGGCCTCTACTGCCAGGGGGCCGAGCGCGATCTGCTTTGATCCCAGCACGCCGGCGATGCAGGTCATTCCGCCATACAGCAGCGACATGGCGAACAGCGGCACGGGAATCGAGGCGGGCGGCATGGTGTCGATCGGCTTCATCTTCCGCCCTATCCGTCACGCGCGGCGAAAAGGAAAGTGTGGACCCGCGCCGCCTGATCGGGGAAGAGGGCACTTTCCAGGGCAGCAGAAACGGGGTCGATGCCTTCCATCCTGATCAACCTTGTCGGGATCGCCGTGATCCTGGCGATCGCGCTGGCGCTGTCCAGCAACCGGCGTGCCATCCGGCTGCGGGTTGTCGGCCCTGCCTTTGCCCTGCAGGCGATCATCGCCTTCCTGGTCCTCTACACCCCATGGGGCCGGGCAGCCATCGCCGGCGCGGCGGGCGCTGTGTCGAGCCTGCTGGCCTATGCCGGGGAGGGCACGGCATTCCTGTTCGGCCGGGACAACCCGCTGGCCAACACCTTTGCGCTGGGCGCGCTGCCGGTGATCGTGTTCTTCGCAGCGCTGGTCTCCATCCTGTACCACATCGGCATCATGCAATTGGTGGTGCGCTGGGTCGGCGGAGCGATCGGCTGGGTCACCGGCATCAGCCAGGTCGAGGCGCTGGCCGCGGCGGCCAACATCTTCGTCGGCCAGTCGGAAAGCCCGCTGGTGGTGCGTCCCTATCTGGCGGGCCTTGCCCCGTCAGGCCTGTTCACCTTGATGAGCGTGGGCATGGCGGGCGTGGCCGGCACGATCCTGGCCGCTTATGCCGGTCTGCTGGGCGATGCCTATCTGCCTTTCCTGCTGGCAGGCGCGGTGATGGCTGCGCCCGGCGGCATCCTGATGGCCAAGATCATGATGCCGGACGAAGGCACGCCGGCGCATCTGGTGCAGGATGTCGTCCTGCCGCGCGGCCGCGTCAGCGCCGAAGGTCCGGCGGCGATCACCGAAGGCGACACCCCGCACGAGGTGAAGGCCGCGCGGGTGGAGGATCACAAGGCAGCCAACATCATCGAGGCGGCGGCGCAGGGCGCGCAGACCGGGGTGAAGCTGGCGGTGGCCGTGGGCGCCATGGTGCTGGCCTTCGTCGCCCTGACTGCGCTGCTGAACGGCCTGGTCGGCTGGACCGCAGGGCTGTTCGGCTATGCGGATGTCACGTTCCAGAGTTTGCTAGGCACATTGTTCGCGCCAGTCATGTTCCTGCTCGGTATCCCCTGGCAGGAGGCGCAGATCGCCGGCGGATTGTTCGGCACCAAGATCGTGCTGAACGAATTCATCGCCTTCAGCACGCTGCAGGACATGGCGCCGGGGGCACTCAGCGACCGCAGCCGGGCCATCGCCATCTTCAGCCTGTGCGGCTTTGCCAATTTCAGTTCGATCGCCATCCAGATGGCGGTGACAGGCGGGCTGGCACCCAACCAGCGGCCCCTGATCGCCCGGCTGGGCCTGCGCGCGCTGGCTGCAGGGTCGCTGGCCAATCTGATGAGTGCGGCGCTGGCGGGGCTGTTCATCAGCTGACCCTTGGGACAGGCGTGGGCGCCTGCCCGCTACTCCGCCGCGAGCACCGGCTCGATCGCCTCCGCCAGCTGACGGCGCCACATGTCGGCATACAGGCCGTCATGGCGCAGCAGCTGGGCGTGCGTGCCCTGTTCCTCGAGGCGCCCTTCATGCAGCACATTGATGATGTCGGCATCGGCGATGGTCGACAGCCGGTGGGCGATGGCGATGCTGGTCCGGTCAGCCGACACGTCGCGCAAGGTGGTCAGGATCGCCTGCTCGGTACGGGTGTCGAGCGCGCTGGTCGCCTCGTCCAGCAGCAGGATAGGCGGATCCTTCAGCAGGGTGCGGGCAATCGCCACCCGCTGCTTCTCCCCGCCCGACAGCTTCAGTCCGCGTTCACCCACCTTCGTGGCGAGCCCGTGCGGCAGGCCGGCGATGAACCGGTCGATCGCCGCACCGCGCGCCGCTGCCATGACGTCCTCGTCCGAAGCGCCTGCGCGACCATAGGCGATGTTGTAGCCGATCGTATCGTTGAACAGGACGCTGTCCTGCGGGACGATGCCGATCTGGCGGCGCAACGATGCCTGAGTTACGTGCCGGATATCCTGCCCGTCGATCAGGATGCGGCCGGACCAGGGATCGTAGAACCGAAACAGCAGCCGGCCGATGGTCGACTTGCCCGCTCCTGAGGGACCGACGATCGCCACCTGGGCACCGGCCGGAACCTCGAAGCTGAGGCCGTGCAGGATCTCGCGCTCCGGATCGTAGCCGAAGCGGACATTGTCGAACACCACGGTCGGGCGGCGCACCAGCAAGGCCGGGGCACCCGGCGCATCGGCGACCTCGACCGGCGTGTCGATCAGGCGGAACATCTGCGCCATGTCGATCAGTCCCTGCCGGATCGTGCGATAGACCCAGCCCAGCACATCCAGCGGCCGGAAGAGCTGGATCAGATAGGTGTTCACCAGCACAAGGTCGCCGACCGAAAGCGCGCCGCGGCTCCACCCATAGACGGTCCAGGCCATTGCGCCCGCCATCATCAGGTTGGTGATGCCGGCCTGCAGGATGTTGAGCAGCGCCAGCGAGTTCTCGCTGCGGATCGCGGCCTCGGCATATTGCTGCGTGGCCGAACCATACCGCTCGCGTTCCCGCTCCTCGGCGCCGAAATACTTCACGGTCTCGTAGTTCAGCAGCGAATCGACGGCGCGTGACAGGGCAAGCCCGTCCAGCTCGTTCATGCGAGCGCGCAAGGCCGTGCGCCATTCGGTGATGATCCGGGTCAGCCAGATGTAGGAGACGACGGTCACGGCGGTGGCGACCACCATCCCGATGCCAAACTTCGTATAGAAGATCACGCTGACCACCAGCAGTTCCACAATGGTAGGCGCGATGTTG
This sequence comes from Croceibacterium ferulae, assembly GCF_003660445.1. Taxonomy (GTDB): domain Bacteria; phylum Pseudomonadota; class Alphaproteobacteria; order Sphingomonadales; family Sphingomonadaceae; genus Croceibacterium; species Croceibacterium ferulae. Next base: position 267,517 of record NZ_QZVQ01000009.1, read on the forward strand.
AACAGCAGGAAGTAGATCATCTCGTTGATGGATTTGGTCCCGCGCTCGACCACCTTGGTGACCTCGCCGGTGCGGCGCGACAGGTGAAAGCGCAGCGACAGGGCGTGCAGCCGGCCGAACACATCCTGTGTGAGATCCCGAACGGCATCCTGACCCACCCGTTCGAAGATCACGTTGCGGATATTGTCGAACGTGACGGAAGCCAAACGTCCGGCGGCATAGGCAACGACCAGGCCGAGGGCGACCCACAGGACAGGCTCGGCGCTCTCGGCCGACATCGCGTCGACAGCCCCGGCATAGGCAAAGGGCAGTGCTAGGACGATGGCCTTTGCCAAGATTACAAACATGCCAGCGCCGGCAATGCGCCAGCGCAGATCAGGACGACCGGCCGGCCAGAGATAGGGGAGAAAGCGGCGGACGGTACGCCAGTTGGCCGGATCGGCGCGAGGCGGTTCTGCTGTGGGCTGGCTCATTGCCTTGCCATGTGGGGAGTGCGGAGGCGGGGGGAAAGCGGTGCGGCGGCCTGAAGAATCGTCTGATTCCGGGTGATTCCCGGATGATTCTGGCGTGTAGGTGTGATTGTAGGGCCGGCGGGTCTACAAATACCCGTGCCATTTCAGTGGTTTAAATGCTCGCCGCAACAAAATTGCCATAGTGTGTTGACGGGTAGGGAAGTCCCCCATATATGCCGTT
>NZ_QZVQ01000010.1 GCF_003660445.1 Croceibacterium ferulae
GGGCCGAGATCGCCGCGCGTAGCCTGGAAGCTCGGGGCGGGGCGCTAGGGGAGGCTAGAGCCGACGGTGAAGTCGGGTCGCCTAAACTTGTTACTACCGCTAAAGTTCGATCAGCGGAGCGTAGATTCCGCTGTTATCTGATCGCGATCATGTTGGTTTTGCCAGCATTTTATCTATAATCAGCAAAAAGCAGTGTAGAAGTCCAAGGGGGGGCAACGTTGATAGACAACACAGAAATCGGCGCGATTTGGCGACGTTGGGATCCTCATGTTCACGCGCCCGGCACCCAGCTCAACGACCTCTTTATCGGAGCCGATGCATGGGAGGATTATGTCAGAAAGCTTGAAGAAGTTACGCCGGCCCTGGAAGTCATCGGCGTGACTGACTACTACAACACGGAAACCTATGCGCGACTGCGGCAGGAAAAAGACAAGAACGGCCGTCTACCAAATTGCAGCACCCTGTTCCCCAACATTGAAATGCGCCTCGGCCTTGGGACCGCCGCCGGCTCATGGGTTAACGTTCATCTGCTTGTATCACCGGAAGACCCCAAGCACCTAGACGAACTCAACCGCATCCTGTCGAGCTTGACCTTCAACGCTCTGGACGATCGGTTCAGTTGTACATCCACGGAATTGGCCCGCCTTGGTTTCAAAGCCGATCCGACGATCAAGGACGATGGAGCCGCTCGGCGCCACGGGTCGACGCAATTCAAGGTGAGCTTCGACCAGCTCAAAAGCATTTTCAACGACTTTCGTTGGGCTCGCGATAATATCTTGGTCGCGGTGGCCGCCGGGGCTGATGGCACGTCGGGCATGCAGGATGGCGCCGATGCTACCCTGCGGCGCGAGGTCGAGAAATTCGCCAGCGCAATATTCTCAGCAAATCCGAAGGACAGAGATTTCTGGCTAGGGCGCAAGCTTCCGCGAGAAGAGTTTCTGCGAAAGTACGCTTCCGGGAAGCCTTGCCTGCATGGGAGCGATGCCCATTCACTGGATCGCGTTGGCGAGCCAAACGGTAAACGGTTCAGTTGGATTAAGGGCGCGCCGTCCTTCGATTCGCTCCGACAAGCGTACATATCGCCGGAACGCGCGTTCGTCGGTGAAATCCCGCCCAGCGGCGCGTCGAAGTCCCAAGTCATCTCGCACTTTTCGATCGAGGGCGCCACATGGGCAAGGACTCCATCGCTTCGACTCAATCCCGGCCTTGTTACGATTATCGGCGCTAGGGGTTCTGGAAAGACAGCTCTCGCTGAATTGATTATTGCGGGCTGCGATGCGGTTCCGCTACCGCTTGAAGAACATAAGCAGTCGTTCCTTTATCGGGCGCGCGACCTTCTCACCGGAGTAGTTGTTAAGGCCGTTTGGGCGTCCGGCGAGTTTGACAAGCGATTGCTCGCCGACGCGACCAGCGAGAGTTTCCAAATCAGGCGCGCGCAGTACCTATCTCAGCAGTTTGTTGACCGGTTATGTTCGTCGGACGGCGTTTCGGACGAACTTCTTCGAGAAGTTGAACGCGTGGTGTTTGACTCGCATTCGGTAGCCGCGCGTGATGGTGCTACCGATTTTCATGAGCTGCTAGACCTTCGCGCCGCTCGACACCGCGAGGCCCGATCGCGCGATGAGCTGGCGTTGGTCAACCTCTCAGAGCGGATTGGCGAGGAGATTGAGAAGACGAAAAGCATCGGTGGCTTGCAGAAGCAGATCACCGAGAAGGAGCAAAATCTAGCTCGGCTTACAAACGAGCGTGGCCTTTTGGTGAAAAAGAGCGACGCCACGACAGCGGCGCGTCTCACTGAGGTGTCAACTGCCGCCGAGAAGGTCCGCGGTGACGTGCGCCATTTCAGCATTCAGGAACAGCAGCTCCTCACCTTGCAGGATGAGGTTGCCGACTTCCGTAACAACCAGTCTCCTGAAGCACTTCGGCGTCTGCAATCGAAGTTCGGATCAAGCGGACTCGCCGGGTCTGATTGGGACCCCTTCGGCACAGATTTTGTGGGGACAGTCGGTGACGTGCTCGCCGGACGCTTGAAGAAGGCTCGGGACAGCGGTGCCGCTTGGAAGGGCGTTCCATTGGCGCCCGGTGTGGCGCCAGTGCCGCTCGCCCAGGCCGTAGAGCTCGAACAGCAGACACTGGCGGTGCTGGATGCGGAAATCACCCGTCTGAATCACATCATTAACATCGACAAGGCAACGCAGGACAAGTTCACCCAGCTTACAACCAAGATCAACACGGAGACCGACACACTCTCGAACTTGAAAACGCGCCTTGAGGATGCGAACGGTGCCGCCGATCGTCGCGAGATGCTAGTTGCTGAACGAACTAAATCGTATAAGAGCGTCTTCGACTCTCTTATTGCGGAAGAGAGGGTCCTCAACGACCTCTATTCACCTATTGAAAAAAGACTCGGCGCCTCGCAGGGCACCTTAAACAAGCTCGCCTTTTCCGTTCGGCGGACGGCAGACATCGACCAATGGGCGCGAGCTGGCGAGGCGTTTGTTGACCTTCGCAAAAGCGGACCGTTCAAAGGCAAGGGCACACTCTACGAGCTTGCCCAGGAGCATCTGCGCGAAGCGTGGGAGCAAGGGTCCGCGCAAGACGTGTCGGATGCGATGCAGCAGTTCCGTGCGACGCATGACAAGATTCTCCTCGCAAGCTCACGCGTCGCTGAAACCGATCCAGTCGCACACCGCGCCTGGCTCAAGGCCTTCGCCAGATGGCTTTACAGCACCGATCATATCTCTGTGCGCTACTCCGTCGACTACGACAGCACAGACATTCGCAATCTCTCGCCAGGCACACGTGGCATCGTTCTGTTGCTGCTCTATTTGGCCCTAGATCGTTCGGACGACCGACCGCTCATCATCGATCAGCCTGAAGAAAATCTCGATCCGAAATCCATCTTTGACGAACTCGTGCCGCTATTTGCCGAGGCAAAATTGCACCGGCAGGTCATTATGGTCACCCATAACGCCAATCTCGTCATTAACACCGATGCCGATCAGGTCATCATCGCCGAGGCTGGCACGCATGTTCCCGGTCAACTGCCGGCGATCAGCTACATCGCCGGCGGGCTTGAGGAGGCCCACATCCGCGCGCGCGTTTGCGCCATTCTGGAGGGTGGTGAAGATGCCTTCAAGGCCCGCGCTCGCCGACTACGAGTGTCAATCTAGAAATCGTCTAATTAGACCTGCCCTGCGTATTTGGTCACGACGGCAGCGGTGTGGAGCGCCTTGTCCGGAAGCGAGTTACGGATGGGCTCCAAGGGGCAGGCACGCGCCTGGTCATGGGGTCGGCGGGATCATGAAGGCTCCCTCGCGGCTTCCAATCCGCGCAGGGTTGGTCGATGGAGTTCGAAGGGCATCGGAAGTTTCCCCTCGTCGATGGGGTGCCGGGGACCGCCGAAGGCTCCCTTGGCCGGGCGCCCCTGACTGGTGATCAAACGGCCGGACGTTTTTGGCTCTGAGAGGCTTGGTGCCGTCTCAGGGTCAAGGGCCAGAGGGATGCAACGGGAGAGCGCAGCGTCTCCCTTGCCAAGATGCGTGGTACTACCACGCACATCTTGCGCGCAGCGTTATCTCTGAACTCTCCGCCCCTTCCAGATGCCGGAAGTAACTAGAACCGCTCCTCTTGCGCCCCTTTCTTCTTGGTTCTCCGCCTGATTCCGTCGGTGGGTCAAAGGCTGAACGTAACCAGTCCGTTCTCGTCGATCTGCCAGGCTGGGTTCCAGGCGACCTCCCATGCATGTCCATCAGGGTCTGCTATGTAGCCGCGATACCCACCATGCAGCGGTGCATCGGCCTTCCTCAGCAGGTTACCGCCAGCGGCGATCAGCTGCTCCATGACCTTTTCTACAGCTTCCCGACTCTCGACATTGTGAGCCAGGGCGTATGATCCCAGTTGAGTGTCATTCGTCCGGTTCATGTCTTCATCCAGAGCCTGCTTCTCGAAGGTGCCCAGAACGAAGCCATTCATCTGGTAAAAGATGATCTGCTCATTCTCGAATACAGGTTTCCAGCCGAAGCCTTCCACATAGAAGCGTCGGCTCTGGGTAAGATCGGCGATGCCGAGGGTGATGACCGATATCTGTTGTTGCATGGTTCTTGTCCGCCCTGTCCCTGTCCCTTGTTGCTCAGGCGGGAAAGTAACACGCGCCCTTCCTCCAGGGCAAAGCGCTGAGTTCTATCCCCCCTAATCGTTTCCTCACCTCCCTAGTCATCCGTCCGACGGCAATTACGCCAGAGGAGACGTGCCTTGCAGAATGATCTTCCGCCGCTTCCTGAGATGAAACCGATGCCGTCCGCCGCTCCTGCCGAGCCGCTCGAACGGCCTGCTCCTCGTGGCCAGTATGCTGCTCAACCTGCCGCGCCGTTCGGTCGGCGAGTGCGTCAGTTGTTCACTGCCTTCACCGGGATGGGTTTCGGCCTGATGCTCGGTGCCGGGATTTTGCAGGTGACGATGCCGCCCCAATGGAAGCCGACTACCATCGTGGCCATGATCGAAGCCCAGATCGAACTCGCCATCATGAACCAGAAGATGGGTGCGGAACCGGGCGAGATCATCATCAATGAGGCTGAATATCGTGAGAAGCTGGCGAAGGCCGAGCGTGATGGTCAGACTTCAGCCGAGCTGGAATTGCAAAAGCAGATGGCGGTGGTTCAGGCCGACAAGGAGCGTGTGGTACAGGCCTATGCCACGCTTTACCAGCGGGCCAATCTCATTGCTCAGGCCGCGATCCAGCTGGAGACTCTTGCCCAGCAGTTCCGCCAGCAGCTTCTTCAGATGTCGAATGGCGGGCGCAGCATGGTCATCGTGATGAAAGACCTATTCTGCGGCTTCTCCGGCGATCCGGCAACCTGCGAGTCTGCACGTGCCGACCGCCGACTTATGATCGACGAAGCGGACGAACTCTCGCGCGGTGATGTCGGCAACCGTGTCCGGGAGCTGATGGCAGGGGTCGATGATCCGGCGACGCTGGTTGCCCGTAACGATCAGCAAGCCAACGGCACCCCCGCACTCGATCGTGGAGAACAGCGCGATCCCACATTCGGGATCACCACGCAGCCCTGATCTGCACCTAGCAGGCCGCCACTATCCCCCCGGCCTCCGGCCCGGCCCGCTTATTCTGCGAGCCGGGCCTTTTCTTGTCTGGAGCTTTCATGTCCTTCCACTTCCCGCGCGGTACCGGAAACGACGGTAAGTCTGCTCTGCTAGCTACTGCGCGCTGGTCCTTCTCCGCCTCACCCTGGCAGCTTGGTCATCTCTGGCTTGGGCGCGATGTGCAGGATCAGGCTGTCGGTCATGGGGATGATCGCCATGCTGTAATCATCGCCGGTTCGCGTTCAGGCAAAGGCCGCTCGGCGATCATCCCCAATCTCTTTCTCTGGCCGGGCAGTTGCCTCGTTATCGATCCCAAGGGCGAGAACGCGACCGTCACTGCCGCCGCTCGTGCTGCCCGGTCCGGCCATCGCGTAGCCGTGCTAGATCCTCGTGGCGCAGCGGACGTTCCTGAGGCTTTCCGCGTCCGCTTCAACCCGCTCGATCTCATCGAACCCGCTTCTGATGACGCGATCGATCTGGCCGCCGCCGTTGGTGACGCGCTGATGCTCGGCTCCGAAGACGGCAAAGACATCCACTGGAACGAGTCCGCGCGGGGGCTCTTCGAAGCGATCCTCCTCCATGTGGCTGTCACGCAGAACGGCGCTTCGCGAAGCCTCGTCAAAGTCCGCCAGCTCCTCACCCTCGGCGATCCTGAATATGCCGACCACCTCAACTCGGGGTTGGGTGAGAAGGAAAATCCCGTCTCACCCTTCGATGCGCTGTGGACGGCGATGGGTGACAGCAAGGCCAGCAATCCGGCCGTGCGCGATGTCATCATGGGAGCCGCGCATACCATCGCCGATATGGGAGAGAACGAGCGGGGCTCCGTCCTTTCCACCGCCAGGCGCAATACCAAGTTCATCGATAGTCCGTGGATGCGGCGCTGTCTTGAAGGGGGCGACGGCGCTGCCGGTTCCCTCGATCTCGACGCCTTAAAGGCAGCGCCGGGTGGTCTCACGCTCTATGTCTGCCTGCCCGCGCGATTTATTCCGACCCATGCCCGCTTTCTGCGGCTGGTGCTCAATCTCGTGCTCTATCGCATGGAAGCGCACGGTCTGGACAAGCCCGCCTGCGGTCATCCGGTGCTCTTCGTGCTGGATGAGTTTGCGGCTCTCGGACGTATGGAAGCGATTGAGAAAGCGGCAGGCTTGATGGCGGGTTATGGCGTCAAACTGATGCCTGTCCTCCAGGACCTCGGCCAGCTGAAGCGTCATTACCGCGAAAGCTGGGAAACCTTCCTCGGCAATGCGGGCGTGCTTCAGTTCTTCGCCAATGCTGATCTCACGACGCTCGAATGGCTCTCGAAGCGAATGGGACAGGTCGAGCTGATCCGGGAAACGAATGGGAGCAGCGAAGCCACCACGACGGGCCTGTCCCGAAGTCAGAGCGAGACGCAAAGCGGCGGGTGGTCGAGGTCTTCCGGCAACACACGCGGCAATTCCGATATGGCGGAGCTGCAATCCCTTGCCACGCGTGACGGTGGCTCCGGCCTCGTTCCCTTCCTCGCCCGTGCCGGAGCAAGCGGACGTGGGACCTCGGAAGGCTGGTCGGACAGTGAAGGCGTATCGGGCGGCACCAGTCAGCAGCGCGGGGATAGTTCGTCTTCGGGCACGTCTTCGACCGCTTCCACCTCCGAGGGCATCCACCAGGCTGCGCTCATGACGCCCGACGAAATAGCCCGCTTCTTCGATCGGCGGACGGGCATGCAGGTGGCACTCATCGACGGTCTGCCGGTGGCGCTTGCTCGCACCAATTACGACACGGACGAGGCCTTCGCCGCCTTCAGGCCTAAAGGGGAGAAAGCATGAGCGAGAAAGAAACCGATGACTTGCTGCCGATCCGGGTGGGAAGCATCGATCCGACCGCCATCACCGCGCAAATCAGCCTCCCGGCCGCTGTTTGGGAGCGCCTCACAGCTGATTTGCGGGATGACGATCGCATGTCCCTCGGGCGTCCTGAGCTGCCGGACGTGCCGCTTCATGTTCGTATCTGGCAGTTCCTCGATCTCGCCACGATGAGCTGGGAGGATTCGGTCACCGAGCCTCCTGTCTATCCAGGCAACGGCTCGGATGATCTGGATGACTTGCTGCCGTTCTAGCCAGTAGTTGGTGTCGCTGTGTGAATCCTGCGGTCGGCGTCTATCTAGTTTGTTGGTTTGAAGCCCTCGTTTGTCAGCGCCATCTGGCTGAGATCAAGGCCCGAAGCTCTCGCTCCTTGCAGGATAGCGGCCCTGAGCTGCGGCATCAGGTCCGGTTGCTGCTTCGCCATGTCGACCATTCCATCGATCATCGCCGCCTGAATCAGCATGGCTTCGGCCATTTGCTGCTTTTCCGCGTCTCCCATCCGGGCGAACTCCGGCGCAGAGAGAAGCGCGTCTCGCGACTGCGCCTGCACTGCCTGCATCTCGGAGCGGCCGAAGCTACGGTTTGAGCCTTGCGCGCCTTCCCATGCGGTCATCCACCAGAAGGCGTAAGCATCGGCCACGTTATCGGTCGAGTACCCGTAGGGTGCCAATGCGGCACCGAACTGTTCGATCACGTCCGTGCTGGCGAATAGGTGCTCCATTTGCGCGGCGCTCTCCGGATTGTCGGCGTGGGTTCTGGCGGCAAACTGCGCCAAATTGGCCCGACGGCGTTCAGGCGAAGGCGAATATATAAGAGCCGCCTGATCGCTGCGGGCAGCCGGAGCTGAACTGTCGGGAGATGTGTCGCGTCCCTCTTCCTCCAGCTTTCGATTGAGGATTTCGGCGTGCAGGTTAGCCATCGCAAAATCTGGCGCTATGTTCGGGAACATCAACGGCAGCTCCTGCGCGCTAACCGGGCTTGTCGTTGCGAGTAGCAGGCAGCTTAAAGCCATTAGATCAAAGCGACGCATTGGAATGGTCCTCAAGATGGTCTGCTGCCATCCAACGGGGTTGTGAAGTATGCCAACATTAAACCTTAAGTGTCTCACCTGGCAATGGAAGTAGGCACATCCCCTGGCGTTACCGGCGCTAGCTTTCTCCTGCTCCTGAAACGCCCGGCTATCTAGATTAAGAATGGAACGGAAGACATCGCGGTCCAGTTAGCGGAGCTTCATGGGAGGGCGGAATGAAAAGCGCACCAGTCTCAAAGAAGCTTGATTGGGCAGGATATTTCCTGGGCTTCGGGCTGGGAGGTTTCTTTGATGGCATTCTCCTGCATCAGATATTGCAGTGGCACCATCTCCTGAGCCTTGTTGAAGGGGTAGGAGACATACGCAATCAGGTCGTTTTCGACGGCCTGTTTCATGCTCTTATGTATCTCATCGCTGCGATAGGCCTTTTCCTGCTTTGGCAGAGCCGCAAGGAGTTCGCAGGGCCGAAGGCGGGACTGTTTCTTTTCGCGAACGTCCTGATCGGATTTGGAGCCTGGCATATTACCGACAGCATCCTCTCGCATTGGGTGTTGGGCATTCACCGGATCAAACTGGATAGCCCGAACCCTCTCCTGTGGGATCTGATCTGGTTCTTCGTTTTGGGACTCGTTCCTCTCATCATCGGCATCATCCTCCGAGGCCGTTCCGATCCGGGAAACGTATTCAGGCATGGCGGCATCGTCGCAGCCGTAATCGCAGCGGCAGTCCTGGTCTCAGGCCCTTGGGCTGCGCGTTCTCCTGTGGACAACAAGACAGCAATCGCCGTCTTCCGCCCGGGGATGAGCGACGGACAAATTTGGAACGCCGTAATAAGGTCTGGTGGAGTTGTGATGTGGCAATCTCGCGGTGTTTATGCGGTTGCCTGGAATGAGAGCGGTCGGGCTAACAGCCTTTATCGCGACGGCGCTATGCTGGTCAGCAACTCCTTTCTAGGCGCGGGTTGTCTCGCCTGGGCGAAGATTTGAGTGTTGGGCGCATTCCGCATTGTCTTGGGCATCTTACCCGATCAGCCAAAGGGATCAGGGTCAAGATAGCCGTAGCGCTCAAGCCGATCCCGGCCTGCCTTTTGCAGCTCCGGCATATCAAAGATGCAGAACAGCTTCACCGACCTTTGAAGAAGCCCAAATGCTCTGGATTGCACAGACAAAGCCTCGGCCGTCTGCTCTCCCGATCGATCGCTTCCTCGTTTGGCCAGGTCGAACAGGATGTCGGCAAGCGTGTGGTAGAGCCCAGCGATGAAGGCGGACGCCAGAGGATCGATTTCCCGTACCTTCCTGATGACGGCATCCAGTGCATTCGCGATTTCCTGCGACGGCCTGGACCCGGTGCGAAGGGCGATAATCAGCTCGATCGCGTCGAGGTATTGCGGAATCATCCTGTCTTCGCGGGTGCTCAGGCTCTCCGCTTTCAGAAGTGCCCGCGCGCGTTTAACCGCATTTGTAGCGACCTCGAACCTGCCGCTAGCAACCGCCAGGCAAGCCTCGCACCGCCATATCGACGCGCTTTCCTTCCCTTCCGTGCCGCGCAGCTTCTTAAGGAAGCTGTCGCAGGTTTCCTCGGCTGACAGGTCACTGTGCTCCAGCACGTAATCCGCCCTATCGCGGAGGATCATGGCCGTGCGTTGATCGCGGCCAAGGCTGCGAAATGAGGGCAGCCAGGACAGTGCCTCAGCTATCCCGCGCGGGTCGTTCCGTACCCTGTGGTTCTGGGCATAATCGAGGATCAGGCGCAGGATGTCCGGATCGGTCCTGTCGGCGGCTTTCTCGATCCCGGTTGCAACCAAGTCGCTATATTCGGCGACGCTTTCGTGAGCGGCTCGGTCGGACCAGTGGCCGACAGTGTAAAGCGATCCAAGCTGTTGCAATATGGCGCTCGCGTCGTGCTCACACACATAGAAGTGCAGCTTGCCGATCAGCTGGCTCTTTCCGGCTCTGAGATGCAGGAGCTGCGTCCAGTCTGCCCCGTCGCCATAACGAAGCCTGTTGAGCTTGCGCTCGATCTCGACGAGCTGATGCGCCGTCAGCCGCGCCTCCGCCTCATCCCTGATGCCGGGCCCTGCGATACTCGAGGGCGTCCTGTCCGTGATTACAGCAGCCGCTTGGTCTGGATCACCGATGAACCTGCGGAACGGCGCTTCGATCAGAGAGGAAAGCCCGGCTTGAACGTAAAGCTCTGCCGCTTGCGACGGATGCTTATGGCATAGCCATGCAAGATACATCGCAATAGCCGCCTGCGACCGACCGGCCCTGATCTCCTTGAAGTGATAGCCGATCCGCAAAGCAGGCGTCAGGTATTGCTCAGCGAAGCCAACATTGAAGATTTCGCGAAACCGCGTCGTTGCCTCGTAGAGCCTGCGTCTGCCGTTCGTGCCGCCACCGCTTACGCTGTCCAGTGGAGCGATGAGGAGATGGGCCTTACTATGCGCGCGCAGATAACTGGCGTCGTGGCCGTACCCGGAATTAGCCTCCCTCAGTCTCATCAGGCTACCTCATCTGCCCGCTTTTCAGATGGGTAGGACAAACTCGCTGGGTCCGCCACTGCTCACGGAAGAACAAGTAACGCCCGTCGACATTGCCTGATTTGCTGCCGCCTATTGCCGGAATAGCTGCCCGCGCCTGGTCGCGCAGCGGGGGCATAGAGTAGTTGTGCACCACCAGAGCGCTTTACCCGGCAGGCCTGCCTCCAATCCCGGAGGCCAAAATGGCAAAGGAAATCCAGGTCGCGCCAGCGCGCGATCTACTCAGCATTGATTTCATCGAAAAGCTCGCACACGCGGTAGTCGCGCTTAACCTGTCTCGGCGACGGACGCCCGACTGGCTGGCGGACGTGATCTTCGGTTGGATCGAACATGGAGGCGTCATCCTCGATTCCGAAGGCAACGAGATCGACATCCATGACGAGATTATCGATGACGCGCATGGATCGGACCCCAGCCTTCGCTGCATCGACGATCTGAAGCGCAAAGCGAAAGAACGGCCAGTGAGAAAGCCGAAGATGTCGATGCTGCTGCGTCTTCAGCTTTACGATGCGGCCTTCAAGATCATCGGAAAACCGATCAGCGAATAAGCTGGACATCTGAACCAGAATAGAACATAATAGGAACGAATACCTATAACTGCGTCCGTGCCCTGCCGAGTTTCGGCGGGGCTTTTTTTGTGCCGTAAGCCCCCGAAGGGCAGGTCCGCAGCAGGCATTCCGTAATCAGAACAACACCGAACACGGTCTGCGAGCACGCGCTGCGCGGCCGGGAAAGCCGTGCGCCATGCAGCTCGACATCAATCGCTATCGCCATTTCGTCGATCGCTTCGACATGCCCGAAGAGGCTAAGGTGGCAGTCCTCACGCAGGTCTGGGGCATGATGGGTAGCTTCGTGGATCGGGCGTTTGGAGATGCGCCGGAGCAGCAACTACGGCTCGGCCTGACGGGCAACCAGCGCAAAAGCTCGGGGACATCCGCCGCAAAGCAACTCGAATCCTTGGCATCCGAGTCCACAACCGCGCTAGACTGCGAAGAACCTTTAACCCCGACATTCAACGACGCGGCAGGGCCGAAACCTCCCGCGAGAAAGAGACGCCGATGAAGGGCGAAAACCTACAACCAGCGGTCATTTATGCGCGCGTCTCATCCGTGCAGCAGAAGACGCAAGGCCACGGGCTGGAGAGCCAGGAAACCCGCTGCCGCGAATTTGCGAGCTACAAGGGCTATCGGGTCGTCGAGACCTTCCGGGATGACGCCTCGGGTTCAATCGTCGGCCGCCCCGGCATGATCGCCATGCTGGCCTTCCTCAAGAAGCAGAAGAGCCCGCATGTCGTCATCATCGACGACATAAGCCGCCTCGCTCGGTCCTTAGAGGCGCACCTTCAGCTGCGGACCGCCATCAGTAGCGCAAACGGCATCCTGCAATCGCCCTCTATCGAGTTCGGCGAGGACTCGGATAGCCAATTGGTCGAGAACCTGCTGGCCTCCGTCTCTCAGCATCAGCGGCAGAAGAATGCCGACCAGACCAAGAACCGCATGCGCGCTCGTGTTCAGGGCGGCTACTGGTGCTTTCCTGCGCCCATCGGCTACCGTTTCGAGCGCGTCTCGGGCCACGGCAAGATGCTGGTCAGGGATGAGCCTTTGGCTGGTATCGTCCAGGAAGGGCTCGAAGGCTATGCCTCGGGCCGTTTCCAGACCCAGCCCGAAGTGATGCGCTTTTTCCAGAGCCGCCCGGAATGGCCGAGCAAACGCCGGAGCACGCTCACGACAGAACGCATACGGGAGATGCTGACCCGACCGACCTATGCCGGTTACATCAGCATTCCAGAATGGGGCCTCAACCTCGTTCCTGCTCGCCACGAGCCTCTCATCAGCTTCGAGACCTTCCGGGCTATCGAGCGGCGCATGAAGGCGGTCGCCAATGTACCCGCGAAAGCTAACCTGGGAGAGGACTTCCCGCTACGCGGGTTCATCACCTGCGGCTGCTGTGGCCACCAGCTTATGTCCTGCTGGTCCACAGGCCGTTCTGCCAAGTATCCTTATTACCTCTGCATGCAGAAAGGCTGCGATGCCTACGGGAAGTCGATCAAGCGGGAGCAGCTGGAAGGCGACTTTGCGGCACTGCTGAAAGAGCTGAAGCCTTCCGTCGAGCTGATGGACCTTGCCGCTGCCATGTTCCGCGATCTTTGGGACGGCAGGCTGGCGCAAGCCGGACAGCAGGCGAAGAGCCTGGAGTCTCAGCTACGGAAGCTCGATACATCGATCGAACAGCTCGTTGATCGCGTCGTCGAGACGGACAGCCCCGCTCTCATCAAAACCTACGAGTCTCGCATCCAGAAGATGGAGGCTGAGAAGGCCGAACTGACTGAGAAAGTGGCCTCTTGCGGCCGTCCGCTGAAAAGCTTCGACGAGACTTTTAGAACCGCGATGCAGTTCCTCGCAAACCCTTGTTATCTTTGGGAAAGTGATCGCATCGAGGACAAGCGGGCGGTGCTCAAACTCACTTTTGCGGAGCGGCTGGCCTACACCCGTGGTGAAGGGTTTAGAACCGCCGTAACCTCTTCTCCCTTCAGCTTTTTTTTGAGTCTGAAGGGGGATGAGGAAGGTATGGTGCGCCCAACAGGATTCGAACCTGTGGCCTTCAGATTAGGAATCAAAAGGCGTCGTTGAAATTGCAGGGCTTTCCTGCAAACACCCGGCGAGGCGAGCCGGCATTTACGGATGCGCGCCGATGCGGTGTAAACCACTCACCGCACCCCCGGCTTAATCTGCACCGCGTTGATGAGTTGTTAACCCACGTCGTCGATCATTCAAGCGCCAGCGATCGTCGCCACACGCCGATCCGGTGAGGGCCGCGTGCCATCTCCTGGGCGCGGCCCTCTCTCCCGCTCACCGCGGTGATGGCGCGCCTAGTGGTTATCACGCAACCGCCGCCGTACGATCCGACAAGCAGCGACCGGTAGACCTGAGTGGGCCGGCTTCGTCGACGGGTAGTGATGACCGGTAGAGCCGCACCGTCTGGATCGGTGCGGCTCTTTCCTTGACTGCTGACCAACCTCACTGCACGTAATGCTCAGTTCGCAACATCTTGACGGTCGCCTTCGCGAACTGCAGCATGACGCGCTGCCAGTACGGACCCGCCTGGTCCCACGGCCGCCATGCGTCATCCGGATCACTCGACCGCTGCGTGTCCCACATAGACCGGGCGACATCTTCAACGAGCGCTTCCTCATCGTTGGCGCTGCAGATCCTGCACAAGCTCATGTGTCGCTGTCCTCTCGACCTGTGACGCGGTCCGCAAAGAGGCTGACTGAAGAAGCGGGCCCCCGCACCTGCAGGCGATCGAACCGCGCGAACAGCTTGTCCGTGATCCGCTCCCGGGCAGCTTCCTTTTTCAAGCGGTCGGTGCGCGCCCATTCCCACACGGGTGCCTTTGCCACCTCGTGCAGAGCGAAGCTGAGCTCGAAGCGCACCTGCGCCGGCGTCAGCACTTCCGGAAACGGGTCGGCAGCTTCTGGTGGCTTCCCGGTTGGCATGCGACTTCCTTGCAGAACAAACATGGAACATCGTATGATCGCTACGACGGTGAGTCGGCAAGAGGAAACCGAACATGTTGATGGGACGAGTGGAGCAGGAGCAGGAGTTGCAGCTGCGAGAGCCGTTCGGCACTTGGCTGCTTTCGCAGGTGGATCGTGGCGATTGGATCGATGGACTGGCGGCAGCGGCCCGCGCGGATCGTGGCTTTCCGCGGCGCGGCGACGTGGACCAGGTGCGCAAGCGGATGCAGGAGCTGGGCGCCGATCCGGACGCGTTCGAGGCGCTGGATGATGCCGAGTTGGACTGGCTGAGCTGTTGATCGGAAAGGTGCTGCGACGGCGTTCCGAATCCGGGGATGGCTAAAGAACCCCGCCGCAGCAGCCTTCGTCTATGCCTCAAGGCGCGCCCGCACAAGCATCCAGCGCGGCGAACATCTCACGGCCCCAAGCCCGGAGCATCAACGCGGAAGCCGCCACGATAGGCAGATCCGCCGCAGCATTGCCCGTAAGCTGATCGGCCACGGTGGAGGGCTCGGCGGGGATCTCGTCAGCGGCTAGGCAGGGGACCGGCGTTGGCACCTTCACCGTGCGGATTTCAACTGCCGGCTGCGTCGTCTGACACCCTGCCAGCGCCATTGCGGATATTGCGATTAGCAGCCTCATAGCCCGCTCTCCCTGATCTCGCGAGGCGTCACACAATCCGTCCGCACCCCAGCGCGCCGGATCACATCGGCTTCCCGCCGTAGTTCCGCCGCGTCATCCTTGGCCTGCGCCATCGCGTCGGACAGGCGCTCGGATCGCAACTCGCCATCGTGCACCCATTCAGCGGCTTGCTGCTCGAGCGTAGCCAGCGACTGCCGGGTGACGGCGTGCTGCGCTTCGGACAGGGCCAGGCGGCGCTGGGCTTCCTCGGTGCGGGCATCGGCATTGTAGGTGTCCACCAGGTCGCGCGCGAGGTTGGGGCCGACTTCGATCTGAGCGCCGCTCACCATGCCGGAGTTTCCGCCGATCAGGCCAAGGCGGATCGTCTCTCGAATGTCGGTCAGCATGGCGGACCCACCGCCTGCATAGACCGGTTGCTCGCCAACGATGCCGAGCCCAGCGCCGATCTGGTCGTACATCGTGAAGATCGACTTGCCGCCGCCTTTGCGCTCCAACTCGATCACCTGGGGGAGGGCGAGCCAGAACGTGTAGCGACCGTCCGCGAACGAAAGCTCGACGGCGGTGTCAGGCATCAGGCTGCGCCCGCCGCAGCCCAGACCAGTTCGCCCTCGCCTTCGAGGGTGATCTCCGCGCCGCCGCCCGTGTCGCCACCGGTCGCAAAGGACTGGTTGCGAGTGGTCATCATCGCCGTGCCTGAATATGTGCCCAGCAGTTCGCCGCCGTCGGTGTCGTCGTCCTTGTACAGCTCGACATCGTACTGCTTCTTGATGCCGAATGCGGTCGAATAGGTTGCCTCGATATCGACGTTGTCTTCGCCCGAACCGCTGATGTTCCAGGATTGGCCGTTGTTGCGGATCTTGCGATTGCCTGGCCGGTTCGGCTTGGCGATCGTGAAGCCCAGCAGGTTGGCGCTGGGGGTGGTGACCGCACCGCGATCGTTGGTGCCCTGGTAGACCGCCTTGCCGAAGCCAACGGTGCCGGTTTCCAGCGTGCGGGTGATGATGTTGGAAAGCTCGCCGTCCGCTTCCATGCCGGGATAACCGACCTGGAGGTCTTCGCCGAAGCTGCTCTGAAGCACTGCCATGGTCGTGTCTCCTTATGCCGCAGCGCTGTTGCGGTGGGCGTTCTGCTTGTCGGCGAGCCACTGAGCGCGGGCGCTCTGGACGGCGGTGGCGCTGTCGCCCATCACCTTGGGTGCACCGATCGGCTGCACGGTGGGAGCCGCCGGCTTCACATTCGCGCTCAGCGTGTCGAACGAGATGGCGATCTGATCCGCGGTCCAGCCCTTGGCGAGGTCGCCGAGCTTGGCGGTGACCACAGCGGCCTTGATCGTGTCGGCGTCCGCATCCTCGGCGAACTGCACGCCCATGGCCTTGGCCTTGTCGCACACGACGGCATAGGCCTTCGCGGCATCGCGCAGCATGGCCGGGGTGATCACGGCATCGGCCAGCTGCTGCTTCAGCGTGGCGATCTCCGCATCCTTGGTCTGGATGGTGGTCGCCGCAGTCGTGCTGGCATCCAGTGCCGCCGTCAGATCGGTCGCGATCTTGGCATTGTCCGCCTGCAGCTTGTTGATGGCCGCCTCCGCTTCATCGGAGACGTTCGGGACGCGCAGCCCGTCGATCGTCAGGGTCTTCATCGGTAAGTCTCCGTTGGGGAGGGTGTGGCCGGGGCGTTCATCGACCACGCGCAATTCCGGCCCGCCCCGAGCGGCGCGGACAAGCGCAATGTGGTTGATCCTGAGATTGGTCTGGTAGGCATCGCATGCCGTACCGTCGGGGTGCTTGCCGTCGGTCGGGAACACCAGTTCCGTGGCATAGCCCATGCTGAGCTGCTTATGCGTGGTGGTGGCCGCCTTCACGGCACTGGCATCACGCACGATGATCGGCACGCGGACCCGCTCGCCATCGCGCACAACATCGCCGTGGATCTCGCCAACGCCCAGCTCGCGCCAGTTCGCGGCATCAACCGCTACGGTCGGGTGATCGACGGTGACGGGAGCGGCGGAGAAGCTGGCGAGGCTGTCGCGATTGAACACCTCGCTGGCGGGGCGATAGACCTGCACCGTGGCGCGGTCCCGCAGGCCATGCGCGTTGCTCGGGTCTACTTCGCTGCCGAGATAGGCTTGCAGGCCGGTCCGCGCTGCCAGCACTTCGGCCACCAGCGATCCGTCCGCGCAGATGCGGGCGGTGCTGGAGGCGTCGAGCGTCAGGGCATCATGGAACTGCACCCGCGCACGATATGGCGGGCTTCAAAGTAGGTTTACCGCTTGCGGTTAGACCTTCGTCAGCACTTCATCGGTCTGCAGGACCGTGTAGGTGCCGTCGCGATTGAGGTTCACATCGTAGCCGTCGTCGGTGAACAGTTCAGTTCCGCCGGGATGCCGCTGTACTGAGCCGCGCATTGGCTTGAACTCGTTCCAATGCTGCATCTCCACGACAACGCGATGCTTGCCGTGCTGGTTGACCGTGCGGATGCGGCTTTTCTCGGTCGGTCTCATCACCCTTCTTCCTGCCCGGCGTCGGGCGGGGGAGTGGTCAAGGCCCGCTCGATTGACCAGCCATTGTTGAACCGGAAGAACAAGGTCGTGCGATTGATGCCGAGTTCTCTCGCCCACTCCGTGATCGTCTGTGTTCGCCCATTGAACTGCACTTTGCGGCGAAGAGGCGGATTGACGCTTAAATCGCGGTCTCTTCGATTGAGGGCTCGCTTGCACGTCTTGCACTGGCGATGGCCGCTTTTCATCACGTAGGTGTTCGCCGGGGTGTACTCATGCCCTCGGACGCAATGCCTTTTGCGCAGAAAGTCATACATGGGCGTCGACACTTCACCTCGATTGCACAATCCCACCGGCTGCCGGCGAACATAGCCCTTAGGCTCAGAAGGAGCTAGTCGCTTAGGTCGATCACCGACCGGGAACGACATCCACACCAAGGCAGCTGGCCCGGCCGATCCTCAGGCGGCGCCAACAGCGTCTTGCCGTTGATCTCCCGACCAACATCGCCGGGCACGTCCGAATAGTAGTTGCCGTTGCGCTCGACGTGGCCGGCGCGCGGATGCGCCTTTTTTGAATGGATCAATTCGAAAGCCGTGATCCCCGCCTCCCTGCGCCGCTCATCAGCCAGCGCGGAGGAAAGCTTGCTGAGCTGATCCGCTGCGATGCCAGTCGATCGCCGCCGGCTCATCGCCACAGCTTCGCGGATCGTCTTGGCCACTTCGCGCGCAGGCGTCCGGTTGCGCAGTCCATCGAACACAGCATTGCCGATGCGCTGGCGGGCCTGGTCTGACACGTCGCGGACAAGGGCAGTGTTCCAGCCTATATGCGTCTCCAGCGTGGCGCGCACGTCATCCACGCCAACCAAGGTGCCCAGATCCACACCGGTGGCGGACAGCACGGCCCCACGCCAGCGCTCGCGGGTGAAGCGCTCAACACGCAGCGCCCATGTTTGCAGGTCAGGCGTCAGCAACAGCAGCAACCGGTTCACCTGTTCCGCGGCTCCGTCGATCTCGGCCTGCACATCAGCGGGGCTGTCGGTGGTCAGGGCGGCGAGGGTGCGCTCGTATTCAGCCTCGATGCGGGGCAGGGCGCCAATCCATGCCTGTACGACGCGGGCGTAGGTCGATCGGTACAGGTCCGTGGCGAGGGTGGCCGGCGGGACGATCTCACGCAACACGATCGCCCGCCGACGCATGCCGGGTTTGGCGCGCTTCACCATTTCAGCCAGCTTGTATTTCACCCGCGTGCCACCCCGTAATAAGCAAAAAGGCGCGCCAGAGGATCACCCCCAGCGCGCCCGTTCTGTCATCGTTGCGCTAGGTTACAGCGTGCAGGTCGTGCCCACGTCGGCCGCCTGGATCTGCGCGTCACGCAGGTGGCGCTGGAACTCGGGCAGGTTCTTGGCGGGCACGGCACGGTCCACCAGCGTGTAGGTGTCGCGGTACTTGCCCATGGCGTTGTTCACGGCGGCGCTGCGGTTGCGCTTGGCCGAGTACTGGCGGCTGACGCAGGCGTTGAAGGTCGCGGCGCGTGCGGCATCGGCAGCCGGCACGGGCTGGTTGCTCTCCGGCACGGTCTGGGTCTGGTTCATGGCGAGGGCGGGAGCGGAAACGGTGGCCATCATGGCGGCGAACAGGGCCGCGATCAGTGCGAGAATCTTCATCTCAGCATTCCTTCTTGGTTGGTGTTCACGGTCGGAAGAACATGGACCATGCCGGGCCGTGAGGGAGAGGCTGATTGGATGCCGATGGTCCATGGCGGAGCGATTGTAGGGCGGGGAAGGTGTGAATTTTACCGCGCGCGGAACGCGGCGAGGCTTTCGATCGCTGCATATCATGAGACCGCAACGGAGGGGCCGGTGCCAGCCTACAGCATCAACGTGAGAACACCGTCACACATCGCCGACGTTCACAAAGTTGAGAGCGATGATCTCGAAGGCCTGCGCGTTGAGATGGCAAAATCCGTCGGGGAGCTATTGAAGGATCATGCCGAGCAGATCTGGGCAGACCAAGACTGGCAGGTCGATGTGACAGACGACTCCGGGCTGATCCTCTACGTCATCAACGTCAGCGCGATCGGGAGCCCGGCCACCTTGGGCAGCGCTGCTAGTCTGGGGCTGACTGCCACTCCGTCCTGATCTGAGACCGTCTTCAGCTTTAGGTCCGCGCAGCTTGACGACACGAAATCCACGGCTACTCAGACAAATTCCACGGCCGGGCAACGTTCCAAGCCGTGTGGCGGGCCGGTCGGGTCGCAATCTGTCCCGGCCCGCTTTCTCCCCGGGCTGTTCGGTGGGCCGGCGATCAGGGATCGAGCCGGGTGTCTGGTGGGCGTGGGCCATCGCGCAGGCAGTCTAGGTGACGCCGGGGGTGGGCTTGCGGGTTGTGGGGGTGACAAGCTCGCGACTGCGGAACTTGTTATGTTGCAGTTGCGAGACAATTCGCGTCTAATCGTCTCTTTAATGACTTGTTACGGAGACGCGAACATGGCCTCAAACGTGAGAGGCGGGTACGCACCCGCAGCTATCTCTGAGAGGTTAGCGATCGCGGCCGTGATCATTTTCGGGTGCCTCTGCGGCTTGGCCTGTTTTCTTATCAGCAAACCGGACAATCACTGGTTTCTCGGCGAAGACGGGGTTATCGAGTGGGCGTCGGCGACCATGGACGGGATGGCGGCCGCGTTGGCCACGTTGATGCTATTCATGCGGCCGCCGCGGCGCACTGACCGCGCGCTGATGCTGTTTGTCGGAATACTCGGGGTTGCCTGCTTCCTTTCCGAGATCAGCTTCGGCGCTCGCCAGCTAGGTTTCTCGATGCCGGCGATGCCGGGTGGTGGGCAGTTGGATGGCGGGCAAGACTTTGTGATGCTGGCAAAGCGGTGTTTCGAGTGGCTCACTCCTGACCAGTGGCTATTGAAAATGCTCTTAGTCAGTCTCCTTGCGGCGGTAGCTGCATTTGTAATCCGACGCTTTCAGCTGATCAGAATCGCCGTGGCGTGGCAGCACGGAAACCGCCAACGGCAGCTCGTCCTCGCGGCGGTTTTCCTGTTGGTCATCGCCGTAGGCTTCGACACTTTTGAGCAGTCGTGGACCGAACCATTTGAAGAATTAAGCGAGTTGCTCGCAGCTGGCTTGCTCGTTGCGTCGACGCTGGCCTCTACTCGTCATGATGCGCCTAGGCAGCGATCGCGCGGATCGCGAGGGCATCCATAAGCAGGACTGTTGCCGCGAATGCGCAGCGGCCATGTGAGTGCCGCCAATTAGGGCGCGTTGTGCGGTCCGGCCAAACCGCGTAACGCTCGCAGGTCTTTGGGCGGGAGCTTAAATGAGTCGGGTCGAGTGTTTAGACGGGCTTCGGGGCCTGGCTGCGCTGTGGGTGCTTGTGGGTCATGCGTTGCTGCTGACCGGTTTTCGCCTACCTCTGGTTAGCCGACCGGACTTAGGCGTCGACCTCTTCATTCTGCTGTCGGGCTTCCTGATGGTCTATCAGTACAACGTTCGCTCCGGTTTTGAGGATTGGAGCAAGCTGCGGACGTGGGCCAGCTTTTGGATGCGGCGCTTCTTCCGAATTGCGCCGTTGTTCTATGTAACGTTGTTCTTCGCCCTTGCGTATGGGCCTGAAATTTACGCCGATCGGGTCGCGATCGACACTTTCTTGGGAAAAGTTCCCCAGGCCCCTGAGCGTTACCTCGATAGTAGCCTGACGAACATCGCGCTCCACGCATCCTTTCTGTTCGGCCTGCTGCCCAGTCATGCGTTCCGAACACCACTGCCAGACTGGAGCTTGGGGTTGGAAATGCAATTCTACGCCGTGTTCCCGATGTTCATCCTCTTGGCGCGCAAGGCAGGTTGGATCGGGGCCGCGCTGCTCGCGGGAATTGCTGGCGTGGTACTGGCCATTGCGAGCTCTCGCGTGGGCCTGCATTACCCAATGCCCTCATTCCTGCCGCTCAAGCTCCATGTGTTCATCGCGGGAATGCTTTTGGCTGCTGCCGGGCTGAGACCGGGTCGTGCAAGTCTGCTCTACCTTGTTATCGCCGGGGCATTCGTTGCGCTGCCAATCGGGCCCCACAAGGACCTGCTGCACATTGGCATAAGAGGAAGCATGGTCGTGGCGTTCTTCAGCCTCCTGTATCTGCGGCAAAGCAAGTTGGTTGATCATACCTCTGCGCTTCTCGGGAAGCCGTTTTTTCATTGGCTGGGCGAACTATCTTTCGGCGCTTACCTCATCCACCTGCTGTTGATGCAACCCGCAGCTACATGGGCGATCGGCTATCTAGGACCGGACTCCAGCGCACCGACCCGCTTCATCCTCGTCTCAGCCATCGTGCTGCCTTCCACATATATCCTAGCGCTGCTGGGTTATTGGGGCGTGGAGTTGCCAGGTCAGCGGCTCGGCAAAGTTTGCATCAAGCGCCTCTTCGGCAGCAATCGCGCTGCCCAAGTTACAAGCGCGGAGCAGATCGCTGCGCCATGATTGATGCGGCTCGTTACTTTGGCGGAATTGCCTGCTATAAGCGAAGGGCATCTGTTCGAGAGGCCACCGCGCCATGTTGCTATTCTACCTAACCACTTGGACCAAAGTCGTCGCGGCGTTCAAAGCGATGATTGAGATTGACCGAGGTCCTAAGCGGGACCGCTGCCCAGAGTGCGGCGGCACCGACTACTTCAATGGATATGGTTTATGTCTGCCGTGCGAGCCGATGTAGCCGCCCATTGGTTCAAGCAGTCATTTCGACGATGATCATCCCGTTCAGGTAACCGAACGTGGAGCCCGCGCCGTTGCCGAACGTGATCGTGATCGCACCATTTACCGGGGCCACATTCTCGAACAGCGCCTTCGATGTGGTGTTGCTGGCCGCCTCGATGCTTTGGGCAGGGCGATCATTTACGGTGTAGATCGTCGGCCTTGGCGGTGCTGCCCCCGACCGCGAGGGCACCATTTCGAGCGTGTAGGTCTTGGTACTGTCCAGCCCGGTTAGGCGGAGCGTGGAACTGGTGATCGTGCTGTCGGTGTACCAGAAATTGCCAAGCACCGAATTTGGGTAGCCGGACATGGACAATGTGCCAGATTCCGCGCCGCCATATGGCCGGCTAACCACCACCATCGTCCAGCCACTTGCAGTGCCGCCCGGCTGATTGAGCGCTTTGGTTTCGCCATTCGCCGGCAGGGAAGAAGCCGCGGCGGCGCCCCAGGTGTTCCAACCTGTGGGGTTAGCGGAGGAACCAGTGCTGCTGAAATTGACCTGCGCGCTCTTGCCAGTCGGGGTCGGCGTAGGCGCTGGAGTGGGCGTCCCTGTCCCAGCGGTTGGGGAGGCAAGCGCTGTCGCTTGGATGTTGATTGGCAACGCCGCCGGGCTGTTGTCGTGAATGACGGCGCCCTTGTCCGGCCCCGCTCCCTCCAGCAGCGTCACAGTCGGAGCCGTTCCCCCGTTCGATGCGTGCGTGAGCAGCACCTTTGTGGCCGATGTTCGTTGAGCAGAAGCGATGGCCAGCAGCGACGTTCCAGCGCGCACCTTGAAGCCAGTGATGCCGCTCGTGGGCGTGAAATCAGAGCCGCTGTCGTGGGCGATGGTTATTTCGGTAGTTGTGCTGGTGAGCGCGGTCGCGGCGGTGGCGCGCGGCCCCTTCTCGGGCTGCTGTCCGTCCAGCTGGCGAAGAATGTTCCGTCCGATGCGGGTGGCATGAATCGGATAGCTGGCCTCTGCTTGGTGCACGCCGTCCGAGACTTGGGCGAGATCATAGGCGTGAGCGGCAAAGTACACGTTGGCGTCTGTCGTCGCCACTTCGTACTCGGCCTCATGCAGCCAATCATGCTGCTGATCCACCGCTTGGTAGCCGGAAGCATAGCGGAATTGCGACATGCCAAGGAAAATGGGCAGGTCGGACTTGCCAATCTCAGCCCGCAGCTTCGAGATTAGCGACCGAAGCTTCGCCTTGTGCGCATCCTTGCTGGCGATCAGGCTGTTCGTTGCGTCGTTGTAGCCGACGATCACAAGCAGGGCATCGACGTTGCCTGCGATGGCCGCAGCTACTGCTCCAGACCGCTGTGTGCTTCCGCTCGCCTCCCAATCAGCGAGAGTGGAGCCGCCAACCCCGCGGCCGATCAAACGGACCGTGCCACCCCGCCCCTTCTGAATTACATCGCCAAGCGTTGCCGCACCTGCGCCCATGGTGCCCATCGCCGTGAAGCTCGAGCCGTTTGTGGAGCGCTGCACATTGGCATTCGCCGGGCCGGTATATTCCGTGAAGTACCGCTCTGGCGTGGAAGAGCCGAGCAGCATGACGGTGTAAGGCTCTGCCTCCACCCCCCTCCGCAGCACCGCCACATTGCCCAGCGACAACCCAAGCCCGATCATCGCGCGCCCTTTACATTCCAATGGTTTATGGCAATGGCGCTGGCAACCGCGTCGGTCCCGTCAGAAGGCGGCGTGGTCAGGCCCGGCGTTGAGCGACCCCAATTTGATCCTCGCCGGGCCGCCTCTGGCACTCGCGCGCCCTTTACTTCATGGGTGGTGGTGGCATGTTCGCGGGCAGCCGTGCTGGTTTGTGCAGCAGCTCGCATGGTGAGGCCTGGCGTGAGCCCCATCTTGCGCCGGGCCGTCTCTGTATCCTGCCGGTCATTTACTTCGCCGGCGTCAGTGGCATTGTGTGGACAGCCGCATGCAAGCTGCGCAGCGAGCGCGCGGTCGGGCCCGGCGGATATCTCCAAAAATTCCTGCTGGGGCGTCATTGCTCGGTCACCTTGTCATTCGCGGCACGGCGGGCGGGCACGTTCGTCCCGGCACCGGCAGATGCTGGATCACCTCCTTCCGTGGTCTGGGTGAGCGCTGATGGGTCGGTGCCGTCGTCAGAAGGGTTGAGGCCATAACGTTCGGCTTCGGGGATCCTATACGACGCCACCGCGCTCACCTCCGACACGCAGTTCATCGCGGAACATGCCGACTACGACACGGCATTGATCTTGGCGCGGGCTTCCTCGTTGAGCTTCTTGCCAGCATCATCGATGGCGGTCTTGGTCCGCGCTACCTTGGCGGCGAGCGAGGCGATTGCCTTGCGTCCCTTCGCGGTCGTCACGTCAGGCTGCTGCGCGTCGATCAGGTCACGCAGCTTCTGATAGAACTCGCTGTAGACCTTCTTGTCCGTGACAACGGCCAGCGGGGTGTAGGACTGGAACAGCGCCAGTTCGCCGTCGGTCTACCGGCACGATCCCGGACGAGGCTTTCGCCAAGGGCGTGCAGAACCTGATGGCTGAGCGGGAGTATATCCCCGGCCTTGACCAGGCGCTGTCTGAGATCGGCACGGCACCGCTTGAGGCGTTCACCGATAAGCAGATGCGCGGCGATATTCTGGCATGGCGGGACGAGTGGGCGAATCAGCCCCGAACCGCAGACACCGCCGCCGGCATGATGGCGACCTTGCTAGGCTGGATCGTGAACCGCGGGCGCCTGCCGTTCAACCCGGCCGCCGGCATCGAGACGCTGCACCGGGTCAACAAGTCGGAGAAGATTTGGGAGCGCCAGCACATGCGGGCGATGACGAAGCTACCGCAGCACGTGCGCCGCGCGCTGATGATGGCGGGTCTGACGGGTCTGCGCCTGTCCGATCTGGTGGCGCTCGAATGGTCACAGGTCGGCCGGTCGGCGATCATCGTCACGACGCAGAAGCGCAAGGGCAGGGCCGTGATTCCCATCCTGCCCGAGACGCGCCGGCTGCTGCACAAGATCGGCGGCAAGGAGCTGCCCAAGACGGGCCCGGTGCTGACCAACAGCCGGGGCGATGCATGGACCACCAGCGGGCTCGGAGGGTCGGTTCGCAAACTGCAGCCCGACTGGTTCGACCGCACCATCCACGACCTGCGCGGCACCTTCGCGACTCGCCTGATCCTGGCCGGCCTGACCGATGATGAAACGGCGATGGTGATGGGCTGGGAGACGAAGCGGATCGCCGCGATCCGGGCCCGCTACGTCAACCAGGAGCGGGTGGTGATCCACCTGGCCGAGCGGCTGAGTGCGTGATGGTTTACCGGATCGATGTAAACCGCCCGGGATAGACCCGAGGCATCGCCGATAAGTGCCTGAAAAGTGGTGCGCCCAACAGGATTCGAACCTGTGGCCTTCAGATTAGGAATCTGACGCTCTATCCTGCTGAGCTATGGGCGCGCCGGGAGCGCGTCTAGGACAGACCTACCGCTGTGGCAATGTGTCAGTCGCGGTCAGTCGGGCGGACGATATCCGTGTGCCGCCAGGCATTCACGGACTCGGGCAAGGGCGCTGGCCGCAGGGTCAATCTCCTCCAGCAAGGTGAAGGTGCCGCCCAGCGCATAGCTGCAATGACCATGAACCGTCGCGATCAGGGACCGCACGAAGCGCGGCATGTCCAGATCACCCCCGCTCGGGATCGCGGAGCGGACCTCCCGGTCGACGATCGCCGTCAGGGCGGTGCGGCTGTCGTGATCGACGGCATCGAACAACTCGGCAGACACGCGATGTTCGTAGATCGCTGACCAGGCATGCGTATGGTCCCGGGCGAAGGCGAAGTAGGCTTCCACCAGGGTGCGAATCCGGTCAGGCGGGCTAACGGCAAGCCGGCGCTCCAGGAACTCTGCCCAAAGCCGAAAGGTGTGCGAATTGAGGGTGACCAGCAGTCGGTCAAGCGAGCCGAATACATTGTAGATCGTGCCGACCGTGTAACCGGCGCGCTTGGCCACCTCTCGCCCGGAAAAGCGCGCCAGGCCCGTTTCCGCCAGCAGCCGGTGTCCTTCGGCAATGATCAGCCTGCGCAATTCGTCCCGCGTATGATCTGAGCGTCGACCCATGCGAATGCCTTAACCGAGTAACTGAACAATGTCCAATTTAGCAATTGAACACTGATTATTTGTCGGGTAGGCCGTTGTGGATACCTGCTGGAGCAATGCCATGTCGGAAATCCTGCTGATCCTGCTGCTGATCGCCCTGGCGTGGCAATGGCGGCGCGTGAGCGCGCTGGAGCGGCGGATGCGCGATCTGGAGGCAGGCGTTGCGCCGCCTGCGACTCACCCGCGGCATCTCGCGCATGAAGCGCCGGCATTCGCGCAGGAGCTGCCTCCTGCCTCCGTCCGCGAGCCACTTCCGCCTCCGCAGGAAACGGCGGTGGCTATAGCGGCAGCAACCACTGCCAGGCCTGCTACCCGCTGGCGCCCGATCTTCGATTTCGAGGAACTGTTCGGCCGTCAGCTGCCCATCTGGGGAGGCGGCATTGCGCTGGCAGTCGCCGGTTTCTTCCTGGTGCGCTACTCGATCGAGAGCGGCATGCTGGGGCCCTGGTCGCGGGTCGCGCTCAGCTTCGGCGCCGGTGCGGCGTTGCTGGCGGCTGCGGAGCTGGCCCATCGCCTCTCGGCGCGGCTGGATGACGACCGTGTCCGGCAGGCCCTTGCCGGTGCCGGGCTCGCTACCCTGTATGCCGGATTCTACCTGGGCGGCACGTTGTACCAGCTGTTTGCACCGGCATTGGCCTTTGCCGGGCTGGCCGGTGTCACCGCGCTGGCGATTGGCCTGTCGTGGCGCTTCGGCCTGCCCACCGCGGTGCTGGGCCTGGTAGGCGGGTTCGCCGCTCCGGCCCTGGCGGGGGCAACAGAGCCGAACCTGCCTTTGCTGGCGAGTTATCTGGCGCTGGTGACAGGCGGCCTGGTGGTGACCGGCGACCGGCAAGGCCGTCAGGGTCTCGGGTTGGCTGCACTGGCGGGCGGCCTGTTATGGGGTGCGGCCTTGCTGGTCGATGGCGGCGCACTTGCCCGGAACGAGGCGGTGCTCTCGATCGGTCTTTACCTTGTCTTGCTGGGTGCCGTGCTGCCGCATTTTGCAGGTGAAGGGCGGCTGGGCCAGGTCGCGCGCATTGCCGCCGGCGCACTGGCGACGGTGCAGATCGCCCTGTTGGTTGACCGCAGCAACTACGGCCTCCTGGCTTGGGGCTGCTATTTGCTGCTGGGGGCCGCGCTGGCGGTGCTGGGTTGGCGCCATCAGCGCCTGAGAGAGGCGGGTGCGATGGCGGCGGGTGTCAGCGCCTGCCTGCTGGCGGCCTGGTCGCAACCGGAAGGCTGGACATTTGTCGGCATCGCGGCCGCAGCTGCGCTGATCTTCGGCGGGCCTCCGCTGGCGCAGGTATGGCGCGGGACGGCTGCCGCCGTGGATCGGTGGCAGCTGGCATTGTACCCGCTGGCAGTTGGCGCGGCGACCCTGGTGCAGTTCGACGTCGCTATGCTGGAGGCCCGGTCTGCAGGCGTGGCGCTGGCAGCCATCCTGCTGGCGCTGCTGCCACTTGCGGGCTGGTGGCGTGATCGCGACACGGCAGGCGGTGTGGCGGCGGCTTTGTTGGTGCAGGCCGCACTCGCTTTGCTGCTGCCGGATACGTGGCTCCCGCTGATCCTGGCTGCTGCGGCCGTTCCGCTGGCATGGCGCATAAGCCGGGCAGAGCCGATCGCCATCACCCTGCTGCTGCTGGCGGCAGTGTGGGCGGCGCAACCGCTGGTGTATCTGGCGGGTGCCGGGCTGGCCGCGTTGCATGCGGAACCCGTGCTGCTGAGCGACCTGCCGGACATGCGCCTGACCTGGCAGCAGCTTGCCCCGCTGGCGGTGGCCTGGGCCGCTGCACTGATGCTGCAACCAAGCCTGTTCGGCCGGTTGCGGCGCGGGGCGTGGGTGATTGCAGCGACATTGCTGCTGGCGGTGGCGCACCTCACCTTCAAGCAGCTGTTCGCGCTGAACGATCCCCTGCGCTTCGCTGCGCTGGGCATGGCGGAACGCACCTTGTGGCAGGTTGTGCTGGCCGGGGCCGGCGTTGCGCTGGTCCTGCGGACCCGGCTGGTTACTGCCGGTCGCGTGCTGGGCTGGCTGGCGCTGGCGCATTTCTCTCTATTCACGCTGCTGCTGCACAATCCGTTGTGGAGTGAGCAGGCGGTAGGCGCGATACCGGTGCTGAACCTGCTTCTGCCCGCTTATGCACTGGCAACCGTTCTGGTGCTTTGGCTGCGATCGGTTGGGAGGGCGCGGCGGGTGTCCGACGCGGCGGCCATGCTGTTGGTGGCTGTGGGCGCGCTGTCGCTGCTGCGGCAGTCGTTCAGCGGCACGATCCTGCTGCAGCCGCTGGGCGCGGGGGAGGACCTGCTGCGCTCCCTGCTGGCGATTGCCCTGGCACTGGCATTCCTGGGCTGGGGGGCGCGCACCGGCCAGCGCAGCTGGCGCGTGGGATCGCTGGTGCTGATGCTGGGGGCGGTGCTCAAGGTGTTCATCCTGGATGCGGCGGCGCTCGATGGGCTCGCGAGGATCGGCTCCTTCTTCGCGCTCGGCATCTGCCTGATTGGTATCGGCTGGTTCTACTCCCGCCAGCTGCGCGGATCGCAGGCGGCAACGCAGCCCGATATTGCTCCCGCGACGCCTCGCGCTAAGGGGACGCGAAAGGAAGACTGATGGACGTTGTGGATACGAGCCGAGCCCGCCGCCTGCGTGCAGGAACCGGGGACATGCACGAGCGGCTCGACCGGCGCATCAATGCCGCCGCGGCGTTCGACAGTGTCGCAGCCTATGGCCGGTTCGTGCAGATGCAGTGGGTCTTCCATGCGGAGATCGCTCCACTTTACCGGGACGCCGATCTGCAGCGGGTTCTTCCGGGTCTGGCGGCGCGGCAGCGGCTCGCTCTGGTGGCGGAGGATCTGGCGGATCTGGACTTGGCCCCGGCCGTGGAGCCGGCAGCGCGCTTCACCGCCGGCCGCATCGACATCGCCGCGGCGCTCGGCTGGCTGTATGTTGCCGAGGGATCGAACATGGGCGCGGCGCTGCTGCGCAAGGCGGCGGCGCGGCTCGGCCTGTCGGACGGACATGGCGGGCGCCACCTAGCTCCGGCGGCGGAAGGGCCGGCAGCGCAATGGCGGATCTTCACCGCAGCGCTGGACGCGGCCGAACTGGACAGCGCGGGAGAGGAGCGGGCAGTGCAGGGTGCCCGGGCGGCATTCTCCCGTGTGGAGCGGTTGGCCGAACTACATATCGCCTGAGGCGAACCGCCGCGGCTATCTTGCAAATCCGGGCAAATCTGCTTGAAGCGGATATTGTCCGATTTGGAAACCAGACATTCATGAGAACCGGCCCGCTGCCTCGCACGTCGCTCACCAATGGCCGCAAGGGTCAGGCACTGATAGTCATGGCATTGATCGTGCTGGCCGCGCTGGCGCTGGCCGGCCCCTACGGCGTGCTCGCCTGGGGCGAGAGCCAGGCGATCCTGAAGCAGCGGCAGGAACGGATCACCCGGCTGGAACAGGAGCGGACCGAACTCGCCAACCTGGTCGAGCGCCTGGACCCGGAAGCGGCGGATCCCGATCTGGTAACCGAACTGATCCGGCGCGACCTGAATGTCGCCCATCCTGACGAGTATGTGATGGAGGTAGAGCCCGCCGCGCCATAGGCCGGCCGGGAGGAGACCCGCCCAACATGCGCGAGGCGGGCGTTGCCAGCGCGGCAATCCTCTGATTATAGGCGCTGCACACGAAGCGGTCCGGCAAGGGCCACGATGATCAAGAGGAACGCGCCTTGGCCAGAGCCAGCAATCCCGGAATCAGCAAGAAGAGCGCTGCAGCCTTTGCGGAGCCGCAAGGTTCCGGCAGCGACAACTTTTCCCTGCGCTCGCTGCAGGACACGCTCGAGAGTGATCGCCGCTACCAGGCGACCCAGGAAGAGCTGCTGCACCTGTACGAGCAGATGCTGCTCATCCGTCGCTTTGAGGAGCGCGCGGGCCAGCTGTACGGCCTCGGCCTGATCGGCGGTTTCTGCCACCTCTATATCGGGCAGGAAGCGGTCGCCGTTGGCCTGCAATCCGCGCTGGAGGAAGGCAAGGACTCCGTCATCACCGGCTATCGCGATCATGGCCACATGCTCGCCTACGGCATCGATCCCAAGGTGATCATGGCGGAGCTGACCGGGCGCCAGGCCGGCATCTCCAAGGGCAAGGGCGGCTCCATGCACATGTTCAGCACCGAACATGCGTTCTATGGCGGCCACGGCATCGTCGGCGCGCAGGTCTCGCTGGGTGGTGGCCTCGCCTTCGCCCACAAGTACCGCGAAGACGGCGGACTGTGCCTCGCCTATTTCGGTGATGGCGCATCGAACCAGGGCCAGGTGTACGAGACGTTCAACATGGCGTCCTTGTGGCAGCTGCCGATCATCTTCGTGGTCGAGAACAACCAGTACGCCATGGGCACCAGCGTCAAGCGCTCCAGCGCCGAGACCGAGTTCTACCGCCGCGGCACCGCGTTCCGGATCCCCGGCATGAAGGTCAACGGCATGGACCTGCTGGAAGTGCGGCAGGCAGCCAAGGTTGCCATCGCGCATGTGCGCGGCGGCGGCGGGCCGGTGCTGATGGAACTGGAAACTTACCGCTATCGCGGTCACTCCATGTCCGACCCGGCCAAGTACCGCACGCGCGAGGAAGTGCAGGGTGTGCGCGAGAAGAGCGACCCGATCGAGGGCGCCAAGGCTGACCTGCTCAAGCTGGGCGTTACCGAGGAGCAGCTGAAGGACATCGACAAGCGCATCCGCGCCACCGTGTCCGAAGCGGCCGACTTCGCCGAGAAGAGCCCCGAGCCCGAGCCGACCGAACTTTACACCGACGTGCTGGTGGAATCCTACTGATGGCGATCGAACTGAAGATGCCCGCGCTTTCCCCGACCATGGAGGAAGGCACCCTGGCCCGCTGGCTGGTCAAGGAAGGCGACACCGTTTCCGCCGGCGATGTGCTGGCCGAGATCGAGACCGACAAGGCGACGATGGAATTCGAGTCCATCGATGAAGGCACCGTGGGCAAGATCCTGGTGCCCGAAGGCTCCGAAGGCGTGAAGGTCGGCACGGTCATCGCCGTGCTGGCGGGCGAGGGCGAGGATGCCTCCGCCGTGCAGGTGCCCGAAGCAGATACGAGCTCCGAGGAACAGTCCCCGGAGAAGGGCGGTTCCGTGACGGAGAAGGGCGAAAAGGCCAGCGCCAGCGCCAGCACCGCCGAGCTGATGGAGGCCAAGCCGACCCCGCGGAAGGCCGATCCCGAGATCCCCGCCGGCACGAACATGGTCAAGGTGACCCTGCGCGAAGCCTTGCGTGACGGCATGGCCGAAGAGATGCGCCGCGACGAGCGCGTCTTCGTCATGGGCGAGGAAGTCGCCGAGTACCAGGGCGCCTACAAGGTGACCCAGGGACTGCTGGAAGAGTTCGGACCCAAGCGCGTGATCGACACGCCGATCACCGAATACGGTTTTGCCGGCATCGGCACCGGCGCGGCGATGGGTGGCCTGCGCCCCGTTATCGAGTTCATGACCTTCAACTTCGCCATGCAGGCGATCGATCACATCGTGAACTCCGCGGCCAAGACCAACTACATGTCCGGCGGCCAGATGCGCTGCCCGGTCGTGTTCCGTGGTCCTAACGGCGCCGCCAGCCGCGTCGGCGCGCAGCACAGCCAGAACTATGGCCCGTGGTACGCCAGCGTCCCCGGCCTGATCGTGATCGCGCCGTATGACGCACACGATGCGAAGGGCCTGCTGAAGGCCGCGATCCGCTGCGAGGATCCAGTGGTCTTCCTGGAGAACGAGCTGCTGTACGGCCGCACCTACGAGCTGGCGCAGCTGGACGATCATGTGCTGCCGATCGGCAAGGCGCGGATCGTGCGCGAGGGCAAGGACGTCACCATCGTGGCCTACTCGATCGCCGTCGGCCTGGCACTGGAAGCGGCGGAGCAGCTGGCGGGCGAAGGCATCGATGCTGAAGTCGTCGACCTGCGCACCCTGCGTCCGCTGGACACCGAGACCGTCCTGGAAAGCCTGAAGAAGACCAATCGCCTTGTCGTGGCCGAAGAAGGCTGGCCGACCTGCTCGATCGCCTCGGAAATCATTGCCGTGTGCATGGAGCAGGGCTTCGATCACCTGGATGCCCCCGTCATGCGTGTGTGCAACGAGGATGTGCCGCTGCCTTACGCCGCCAATCTCGAGAAGCTTGCGCTGATCGACACGCCGCGGATCGTGAGCGCGGTGAAGAAGGTCTGCTACAAGGGCTGAGGCGGAGCTTCGTCCGATGGCGGGCGACCGGTCCGAAGCACTCTGGGCCGACTTGCCCGAACTTTCGCAGCTGGCGGTGGCCTACGCCCCGCCGGCTGCGAAGCAGCAATGGGCCGCCTTGCTGGCGCTGGACGAGCGGCTCGCCACGATTCTCCGGAAGAAGCGCGAACCCATGCTGGCGCAATTGCGCCTGGCCTGGTGGCGCGACCGGTTGAACGAGTCGCCGGCGCTATGGCCGGCCGGTGATGCCGTGCTCGACAGCCTGCGAGAGTGGCATGCGCCTGCCGCCTTGGCGGCATTGGTGGATGGTTGGGAGACGCTGGTGGCCGATCAGGTGGACGGGGCGGCGCTGGACGGGTTCGCGGCCGGTCGCGGCGCTGGCTTCGCGGCGCTGGCGGATGAGCTCGGCGACCCAAGCGAGCCTGCGCGCCACGCCGGTCGGGTCTGGGCGCTGGCTGATCTCGCCGCCAACATCTCCGATCCGCAGGAACGTGCAATGGCGCTGAGCCTGGCCCAGGAAAACGGCCGACCACCGGTACTGCCGCGCAGCATGCGCCCGCTGGCCGTGCTGGCCGGGCTCGGCTGGCGCGCCGTCCAGGCGGGCGGCGGCCCGCTGATGATCGGTCGCGGCGGGGCGCTGGCAGCGTTCCGCCTGGGTCTGCTTGGCCGATGAGCCGACTGATTCTGGCCGCGCTTGGCGCGCTGGCAATCGCTGCATTGGGCTTGTTCTGGCTCAACGGGCCCGCCAGCGTGGAAGCTGGTGCACCGCCGCCGGAACCGTCCGTCACGAGGCCGGACACACTACCCACCGCCGATGTGAGAGGGCTTACCGGACCGGCGCCGCCGGAGGCCACGGAGCTGAGCGACGAGCAGCGCCGCTTCTTCCGCTACGATCGGGATCGCGATCAGAAGATCACCCGCAACGAGATGCTTTCCACCCGCACGGCTGCGTTCCGCGCGCTGGATGTCGACGGCAACAATTTGCTGACCTTCGAAGAATGGGCGATCGCCACCAGCCGCAAGTTCGAAGGCGCCGATGCGGATGGCAACGGCGAACTGACCCCGGCCGAGTTCCGCAGCACGGCTCCCAAGCAGCGCCCCGGCCCACGCTGCCGCTGCTGAAGGTCAGGCGGGGACGGTCTCTCCTGTCAGCCACTCCGCCAGATCGGCCTTGGCACGATCGGTGTAGGCTTCCTTGCGCTGCTTCTTCTTCACATCATGCATCGGCGGGAACAGGCCGAAATTGACGTTCATCGGCTGGTAGTCGTCCGCTTCGGCATCGCCGGTGATGTGCGCCAGCAGGGCGCCCATTGCGGTGGTGCGTGGCGGTGAGTGCCACGCGCCACCCGCGCGTTCCGCCGCGACCATCCGGCCGGCGAGCAGCCCGATCGCGGCGCTCTCGACATAGCCTTCGCACCCGGTGATCTGCCCGGCAAAGCGGATATGCGGCGCCGCCTTCAGCCGCAGTTGCCGGTCCAGCAGGGTGGGGGCGTTCAGGAAGGTGTTGCGGTGCAGCCCGCCCAGCCGCGCGAACTCCGCATTCTCCAGCCCGGGAATGGTGCGGAACAGGCGGACCTGCTCGGCATGGCGCAGCTTGGTCTGGAACCCCACCATGTTCCACAGCGTGCCCAGCTTGTTGTCCTGCCGCAGCTGCACCACGGCATAGGGCCAGCGCCCTTGCGGGAATTCAGGCGTGGCCAGACGCGGATCGTCCAGGCCGACCGGCTTCATCGGCCCATAACGAAGCGTATCCACACCACGTTCGGCCATTACCTCGATCGGCATGCAGCCGTCGAAATAAGGGGTGTCGGCCTCCCATTCCTTGAACACGGTCTTCTCGCCGGCCATCAGCCCGGCGTGGAACGCCAGGTACTGCTCCTTGTCCATGGCGCAGTTGATGTAGTCCTTGCCATCGCCCTTGTTCCAGCGGGACTGGAACCACGCGACGTCCATGTCGATGCTGTCGCGGTGCACGATCGGGGCAATGGCGTCGAAGAAGGCGAGGGCGCCCGCGCCCGTGGTCGCGCCGATGCTGTCCGCCAGCGCGGCGGCGGTCAGCGGGCCGGTGGCGACGATCGTCAGCCCGGCGGCGGGCAGGGTGTCGACCCGCTCGCGCACCACCGTCACGTTGGGATGCTGCTCCAGCGCCTGGCTGACCTCGGCACTGAAGACGTCGCGGTCCACCGCCAGCGCGCTGCCGGCAGGAACGCGGGCGACCTGCGCCGCGCGCATCACCAGCGAATCCATTTGCCGCATCTCGTGGTGGAGCAGGCCCACGGCATTGCGCTCGTCATCATCTGAGCGGAAGGAGTTGGAACAGACCATCTCCGCCAGGCCATCCGTCTGGTGCGCGGGCGTCATGTCGCCGCCCCCCCGCATTTCCGACAGGCGCACCCGGCATCCGGCCTGGGCCAGCTGCCACGCCGCTTCGCTGCCGGCGAGGCCGCCGCCGATAATCTGCACATCATGGGTCATGCGCCGGGGCTTGCTCCGCCCGCCTGGCCGCGTCAAGGAGCGGCATGCCCATGACCAAGGCCTTGGCCGAAAAGCGTCCCTTCCTGCTCGCCAGCATCGTGGCGGCGCTGGCGTTCTACTACCTGCGGTCGGGCCCCTGGCCGGAGGCGTGGTTCATCCCGCTGAAGGGTGCGGCGGTCGCATTGCTGTCGGTCTACGCCCGGGTGCGGCACGGCGGGCCGGATGCGCGGCTGCTGTCCGTGCTGCTGCTGATCGGTGCGGGGGCCGAAATGGCGATGGAAGTCGACGGGCTGGCCGCGCATGTGCTGTGGTTCGCGTATCACGCCGTGGCGCTGATGCTGTATCTGCGGCATCGCCGGCTGCTGCCCAACGGGACGGACAAGACCATCGCGGTCGCGCTGTTGCTTGTGCCGTCCGCCGTGCTGGCCTGGCTGGTTGGCGAGGAATGGGGCGGCATCACCAGCGCCGCCTACGGCCTGACGTTGGGCGGCATGGCGGCAGGTGCCTGGTCCAGCAGCTTTCCACGGGCACGGGTGGCGGCTGGTGCGATGCTGATCCTCGCGGGAGACCTGCTGTGGTTCGCCGGCAACGGCCCGCTGCTGGGCAGCCCGGTGCCGCAGATCTTCACCTGGCCGCTGACCTATCTAGGTAATCTGTTGATCGCGTTGGGCGTGGTCGGCAGCGTGCGCAAGCGCGACCCGGAACTGCGGCTGGTGAGCAGCCGCTGAGCAGAGGACGAGACGGCCGCTTCGATGAACGGCCGTCTCGCCTGATCCTCACTCCTCGTCCGGACTGCCGGCGTCGGTGTCCTCGTCCTCCACCGGATCGTCACGATCGACGGTCGGTTCGGGCGTGGTCTCCCCGGTGGAGCGGGCGAGCATCTCCTCGACGATCGCCTCTTCCGCCTCGTTCTCGGGCCCTTCCTGCTCGTCGATCCGCACGGCGCTGACGACATGCTCGTTCTTCGCCACGTCGAACAGGCGCACGCCGGCGCTGTTGCGGCCGATCACGCGCAGGCTGTCGAGGCCGATGCGGATCAGCTTGGCCTGATCGGTCACCAGCATCAGCTGCGCCTCCTTGGTGGCGGCGAAGCTGGCCACGACTGGGCCGTTACGGCGGATATTGTCGATGTTGACGATGCCTTGGCCACCTCGGCCGGTGCGGCGATATTCGTAGGCGGAGCTGAGCTTGCCATAGCCGTTCGCGCATACGGTCAGGATGAACTGCTCGTTCGCCGCCATCTCGACATGCGCAGCCGACAGGGGCGCGGCGTCTTCGTCCGCCTTCCACGGGGCCACGCGCAGATAGCCTTCGCGCTGCTCCGCATCGCCTTCCGCCCCATGCAGGATGGAGAGCGACACGACCTGATCCCCGCCGCGGAGGGTCATGCCGCGCACGCCCGTGCTGGTGCGGGACTGGAATTCGCGCACCTCGTCCGCCGCGAAGCGGATCGCCTTGCCGTCGCGCGTGGCCAGCAGCACGTCGTCGCCCGCTTCCACCAGACCCACGCCGATCAGCGTGTCGTCGCTGCCATCCTCGAACCGCATGGCCAGCTTGCCGTTGGAGGGGATGTTGGTGAAGGCATCCATGGCGTTGCGCCGCACATTGCCGCGCGCGGTGGCGAACATCATATGCAGCGCGCCCCAGCTATCCTCGTCCTCCGGCAGCGGCAGCACGGCGGCGATCGTCTCGCCCTGGTCCAGCGCCGGCAGCAGGTTCACGATCGGCCGGCCGCGAGTCGTCGGCCCACCTTCGGGCAGGCGCCACACCTTCAGGCGGTACACCTTGCCGGCGGTGGAGAAGAACAGCACCGGATTGTGGGTGGAGGTGACGAACATCGCCATCACCGCATCCTCTGCCTTGGTGGCCATGCCGGCGCGGCCCTTGCCGCCGCGCGCCTGCGCCCGGAAGGTGGAGAGGGGCGTGCGCTTGATGTAGCCATCCAGCGTGACCGTCACGACCATCTCGTCGCGCTCGATCAGATCCTCGTCCTCGATCCCGTCCCATGCCGGCGCGATCTCGCTGATGCGCGGGGTGGCGAAATCGGCGCGGACCTGCACCAGCTCCTCGCGCATGACCTGGTACAGGCGCACACGGTCGGCCAGGATGGCGAGATATTCCCGGATCCGCGTGGCCAGCTCCTCCAGCTCCACCCCGATCTCGTCGCGGCCAAGTGCCGTTAGGCGATGCAGGCGCAGGTCCAGGATGGCTTTCACCTGCGCTTCGCTCAGGCGATAGGAACCGCCATCTTCGCCGCTTTCGCCTTCCTCGATCGCTTCCACGATGCGCAGGTAAGGGCCGATGTCGCCGATCGGCCATGCCTTGGCCAGCAGCTTGGCACGCGCCACCGCCGGGTTGGAGGAGCCGCGGATCATCACCACGACCTCGTCCATGTTGGACACGGCGACCACCAGGCCCAGCAGGATATGGGCCCGGTCACGCGCCTTGTTCAGCTCGAACTTGGTGCGCCGCGTGATCACCTCTTCGCGGAACGCGATAAAGGTCTGGATGATGTCGCGCAGGCTCAGGGTTTCCGGCCGCCCGCCGCGGATCGCCAGCATGTTGGCGGGGAAGCTGGACTGCGCCGGCGTGTGCCGCCACAACTGGTTCAGCACCACTTCGGGCGTGGCGTCGCGCTTCAGGTCGATGACCATGCGCACGCCTTCGCGGTTGCTTTCGTCGCGGATGTCGCTGACACCCTCGATCCGACGCTCCTTCGCGGCTTCCGCGATCTTCTCCACCAGGTTGTTCTTGCCCACCTGGTACGGGATGGAGGTCAGCACGATCGAACGCCGGTCCCGCGCACCATGCTCGATCACATGGCGGCAACGCTGCAGGATGGAGCCGCGCCCCGTCGTGTAGGCGGCACGGGCGCCCGCGCTGCCCAGGATCAGCGGGGCGGTCGGGAAGTCCGGCCCGGGAATGTAGCGGATCAGATCCTCCGACGTCATGCCGGGATCGTCCAGGAAGGCCAGGCAGCCGTCGATCACTTCGCCCAGATTGTGCGGCGGGATGTTGGTGGCCATGCCGACCGCGATGCCGCCGGCGCCGTTGACCAGCAGGTTGGGGAACCGCGCGGGCAGGACGGCGGGCTCGCGTTCGGACCCGTCATAGTTCGGGACGAAATCGACCGTGTCCTTGTCCAGATCGGTCAGCAACGCTTCCGATGCCTTGGCCAGGCGGCTTTCGGTGTACCGCATCGCGGCCGGCGGATCGGGATCCATGCTGCCGAAATTGCCCTGACCGTCGATCAGCGGCAGGCGCATGGACCAGGACTGCGTCATCCGCGCGAGCGCGTCGTAGATCGCGCTGTCGCCATGCGGGTGGTACGAGCCCATCACCTCACCGACGATCTTGGCCGATTTGCGATAGGGCTTGGCAGAGGTGTAGCCACCGACCTGCGCAGCATAAAGGATGCGCCGGTGCACCGGCTTCAGACCATCGCGCACGTCGGGCAGCGCGCGCGACACGATCACGCTCATCGCGTAATCGAGGTAGCTGGTCTTCATTTCGTCGACGATGTCGATGCGTTCCCATTCCACCGGCGGCTGCGCGGGCGGGGGCGGATCGATGATATCGGTGGTGTCAGCCAAGAGTTTCGGCCTGCCTTGCTGTTTTTTACGGTTGTTGGTCGAACCTTCCGCCTAGGGGAAAGGAACCGGCAAGGCCAGCAGCACTGGCCCGTCAGCGGGTGTGAACGGCCTTTTTCCACATTCGCATCGTGCCCGAAGGCTCTGGCAGGCAGTTCAAAGACCGTTCACACCGGGTCTGGCAGGACCGGAACGGCTGGATGGGCATTGCCTTGTTGCAAGGTGACGGACAAATACACCTCGTCACACCAAATTTGCGCATCGCTTTAGGAGACACACAGAATGGTTCGCATGGGCTTCACCGGATCGCGGACGTTGCGCGGGGCTGCTTCGGCATTTGCCATGGCGCTGACGCTGGCAGGCGGCGCGCTGGGCGGCGCGGCACTGATCGCGACTCCTGCCGCAGCGCAGGAATATACGAAGAATTTCATCGCGGTGTACCAGCCGGTCGCCGAGATCGTGAATGCCGAGGGCGGCGACCTCAACGCGGCGCGTGCGCAGCTGGATGCGGTTCAAGCCGCCATCGGCAGCGAGGACGATCGCAATGCCGCCGGCAGCCTGACGCTGAACATCGGTACCAAGCTGTCGGACAAGGCGCTGCAGCGCCGTGGCCTGGAGATGATGCTGCAGAGCGGCAAGGTCGCGCCCGAGCAGCAGGCCCAGTTCCAGTTCTTTGTCGGCAATCTGGCCTATGACGCCAATGACTATGCCGCGGCCCGTACTGCACTGCAGGCGGCTTACGACGCCGGCTATCGTGAGCAGGACGTCCGCCCGATCATCGCGGAAAGCTATTTCGGCGAAGGCCAGAACCAGCAGGGCATTGCCTATATCGAGCAGCTGGTGGCCGAGCAGCGGGCGGCGGGCGAGCCCGTCAACGAGAACCTGATCCGCCGCGCGCTGCGTTTCGCCTATGAAGGCAATGACGCGGCGAAGGCGACCGAGCTTTCGGCCCTGCTAATTACGAACAACCCGACCACGGAAAGCTGGAAGCAGGGTCTGCAGGTCGTGAACGCCATGGTCGACCTGGAGCCGCAGGCGCAGCTGGACCTGCTGCGGCTGATGCTGGCGACCGACACCCTGTCCGATCGTCGCGAGTTCGTGACCTACATCGAAGCGGCCGACGTCCGCGTGATGTCGAACGAGGTGCAGCGCGTGCTGGCCAAGGGCCTGCAGCAGGGCATCTTCTCCGCGAGTGACGATTACTACAGTGAGGTCAAGCGCCTGGCCGATCAGCGCGCGCCGATCGACCAGCGCGAGGCACCCGCGCTGGTGACAGAGGCCCGCGGCTCTGGACAGGGCAATGCCGCGCAGAGCGCCGGCGATGTGCAGCTGTCGCTGGCCGATTACGCGCTGGCCGAAGAAATGTACAAGCTGGCTGTGGAGAAGGGTGTTGCCGATCGTGATCGCGCCCTGACCCGTATGGGCATCGCGCAGGCGATGCAGGGCAAGGCGGCGGACGCCAAGGCTACGCTGGAGCAGGTTTCCGGCGCCCGCGCTCCGGTCGCCCGGATGTGGATGGCTTACGCCGATACCAAGGCCTGATCGCATCAGCCTCTGATACAGGAACGGCGCGGGGAGCGATCCCCGCGCCGTTTTGTTTGCGCCCGATGGCGTGTGCGGTTGCTAGACGTTGAACTTGAACAGCAGGACGTCACCATCCTGCACGACATATTCCTTGCCTTCCTGCCGCAGCTTGCCCGCATCACGGGCACCGGCCTCGCCATTGAGGGCGACGTAGTCGTCGAAGGCGATCGTCTCGGCCCGGATGAAGCCCTTCTCGAAATCGGAGTGGATCTCGCCGGCGGCCTGCGGTGCCTTGGCGCCCGCCGGGAAGGTCCAGGCGCGGGATTCCTTGGGCCCTGCGGTGAAGAAGGTGCGGAGGCCCAGCAGCTCGTATCCGGCGCGGATCACGCGGGCGAGGCCGGTTTCTTCCAGTCCCAGCTCGGCCAGGAACTCGGTCCGGTCCGCCGGGTCCATGCCCACCAGTTCGGATTCGATCGCGGCGGAAACGACCACCGCCTTGGCACCCTCGGCAGCGGCCTTGGCGAATACTGCTTCGGACAGCGCATTGCCGGTGGCGGCCTCGCCCTCGGCCACGTTGCAGACATACAGCACCGGCTTGGCGGTCAGGAGCTGGGCCTGCGCGAACAGGCGATCTTCCTCCTCATCCTTCGGCTCGGTCAGGCGGGCGGGCTTGCCTTCGCGCAGCAGCTCCAGCGCCTGGCCCAACACGGATGCGGTCGCCTTGGCTTCCTTGTCGCCTGCCAGGCCGCGCTTGGCAGCGGCGGGCACGCGCTTTTCCAGGCTGTCCAGGTCGGACAGCATCAGCTCGGTCTCCACCACCTCCGCATCGGCGATCGGATCGACCTTGTTGGCGACATGCTGGATGTCGTCATCCTCGAAACAGCGCAGCACATGGACGATCGCGTCCACTTCGCGGATGTTGCCCAGGAACTGGTTGCCCAGACCTTCGCCCTTGCTGGCGCCTTTCACCAGCCCGGCGATGTCCACGAAGGCCAGCTGCGTCGGGATGATCTTGACGCTCTTGGCGATGGCGGCGATCTGGTCCAGCCGGGCGTCGGGCACCGCGACCTGGCCCACATTGGGCTCGATCGTGCAGAACGGATAATTGGCCGCCTGCGCCGCCTGCGTTTCCGTCAGCGCGTTGAACAGGGTGGACTTGCCGACATTGGGCAGGCCGACGATCCCACAGCGAAATCCCATCTTGATACCTTCTGTATGCGTGCAGGGGCCGCCCTCTAGAGGGTGCGACGGGCAAAGGCCAGCCGGGTTAGTCCTGCATCCGCAGGGCCACGTCGTTCATGAACCTGACGTCATCGCCGCTGGCCAGCCAAGCGGCCTCCGCCGATATGGCGGCGAGCATGTCGGTCAGCCCGTCCATCTCCGCCTTGGCATAATTGCCCAGCACATGGCCCGTCACCCGGTCCTTGTGCCCCGGATGGCCGATGCCCAGCCGGACGCGGCGGAAATCCGGCCCGAGATGGCGGTCGATGGAGCGCAGGCCGTTGTGCCCCGCGGTTCCGCCGCCCTGCTTCACCTTGACCTTCATGGGCGCCAGGTCGAGCTCGTCATGGAACACGGTGAGCGCGGTCGGCTCCAGCTTGTAGAAGCGCATCGCCTCCGCCACCGATCGGCCGCTTTCGTTCATGAAGGTGGCCGGCTTCAGCAGCAGCACCCGTTCGTTGCCGATGCGACCTTCCTGCAGCCAGCCCTGAAACTTCTTCTGCACGGGGGCGAAGCCGTGCATGTCGGCGATGACATCCAGCGCCATGAAGCCGACATTGTGCCGGTGCAGCGCATATTGCGGGCCGGGATTTCCGAGACCTGTCCAGAGTAGCATAGCCTGCCTTTAGACAGGTGCGCCCCCAAGCAAAAGGGCCGGCACTGCCAAGCAGTACCGGCCCCTTCAGATCAGTCGACCAGCAGGCGATCAGGCCTCGGTCGCTTCCTCCTCGGCCGCCTCGGCGTCCGACCGCTTCAGCGCGGACGGGGCAACGACGGTGGCGATGGTGAAGTCGCGATCGGTGATGGCGCTGACCGAACCTTCCGGCAGGGTCACGGCGCTGATGTGGATCGAATCGCCCACTTCCACGCCGGTCACGTCGATCACGATCTCGCTGGGGATCTTGTCCGCGTCGCAGACCAGCTCCAGCTCGTGACGCACGACGTTGAGGACGCCGCCACGCTTCAGGCCGGGGCTTTCCTCTTCGTTGGCGAACACCACCGGGACGGAGACCGCGATGGTCGCGTCACGGGACAGGCGCAGGAAGTCGACATGCAGCGGACGCCCGTTGACGGGGTGCAGCGCAACGTCCTTGGGCAGGGTGCGCAGCAACTTGCCGTCAACCTCGACCATGATGATCGAGTTCATGAAGTGACCCGTCATCAGCTGCCGGTACAGCAGCTTCTCTTCCACGTGGATCGTGGTGGGTTCTTCATTGCCGCCGTAGATTACGGCGGGGACCCGGCCATTGCGGCGCAGTTCACGGGAGGCTCCCTTGCCAGCCCGTTCGCGCAGCTCGGCCGGCAGGTTCAGAGCGTCGCTCATGGTACATGCCTTTCGATGATACGTTTGGTGCTTCTCCGCCACGCCTCCAGGGATGACCATGACGGGAAGCGCCGCGCGTTAACAGAAACGGGCGCAGAAGCAAGCTACTGGATGCGGGTGACGGTGTATCCGCGGGCGCGAAGCAGGGCCGGCAGCCCGTCCGGCCCCAGCATATGCGCCGCGCCAACGGCGACGAAAGGGCGGGTGCCGTCATCCAGCAGGCCGGTAATGGCGGGCAGCCAAGCATGGTTGCGGCTGGTCTGCAAGCGCTGGCGCAGCACCGGATCGGCCAGCAGGCCCGTCGCCGCGTCCTGTTCCAGCGCGGCGGTGTCACCCGT
This sequence comes from Croceibacterium ferulae, assembly GCF_003660445.1. Taxonomy (GTDB): domain Bacteria; phylum Pseudomonadota; class Alphaproteobacteria; order Sphingomonadales; family Sphingomonadaceae; genus Croceibacterium; species Croceibacterium ferulae. Next base: position 42,704 of record NZ_QZVQ01000010.1, read on the forward strand.
CAGCCAGGCCCGGATGCGGGCGCCATCGTCTGGCGTGCCCGCCTCCCGAACGGCATCTCGCAGCAACGCCGCCTGAGCGGCGGCGGGCAGGGTGTCGAACAAAGCGAGCTGTTCGTCCACGCTTTCCAGCCCGATCACCCGGTGCGAACCCGCGATCAGCGCGCGGTCGACCCCGTAGGTGACGTCACCCCGCCGCAGGGCATTGGCCAGCGTCAGCGCGGCGGCCCAGTCTTCCAGCGGTGTCAGTTCGCCGCCATCCAGCCCGGCATCGTCCAGCGCGGCGAGGAGGGCAGGGCGGTCCGCGGGTGGCACCCGCGCCGGCAGAGGGGGCAGGCCGGGCGTATAGGCGCGGCGGGCGAACGCCGCCTGCATTGCTCTCGTATCGGCGAGGTTGTCCACCTCCACCACCAGCCGCCCTGCCTGTTCCAACGCATCGTCCAGCACGGGCGTGCGCCAATCGGCCCCATCGGGCAGGGCATGGATTGTGCCGAACAGCCAGCCCTCCTGCCCCGCCTGGCCAGTCACCTGCCACAGCGCCGGTGCCGGTTTCGGCCAGTCACTCCGGCCGCATGCCGCCAGCAGCGACAGCAGCAGGGCCGCGACCAGGCGCCTCATTGCCAGACGCGCGTGACCTGCAGGCCGCGATCGCGCAACTGGTCCTGCACGCTGCCGTCACCCGCCAGGTGGCCGGCGCCCACTGCCACGAACACGGTGCCGGGGCGGTTCAGGCGATCGGCGATCCATCCGGCCCAATTGGCATTGCGGCGGGTCAGCAGGCGGGCGTGCAGGTCGCTGTCGGTCACTTCTGCATTGATCAGCGCGGCCAGATCCTCCGCATCACCAGCCAGCCATTCGGCCACCATTGCGTCCAGCGAAGAAGACGCGCTGGGCATCTGATGCACCGCCTGATCCAGATAGGCGAGCTGCGCCGCCATCGGCAGCGTGTCAAACAGGGCGATCTGGTCCTCGATCCGCTCCAGCCCGGAGCGGGTCTTGCCTTCCGCCTTGCTGGCCAGCGCGCTCTCCACACCGGCATCGGCCTGGTACCCCGCGCGCACCACCGGAAGCAGGCTGAGCGACATGGCGGCGAGCCACGGCTCCATCCGGTCGAACGCCTCGACCGGCAGGCCGAGCGTGACCAGCGCGGCCTCAAACTCCTCGCGATTGTCCGGCTGCATCAGGTCGCGCAGGGATTGCCCCTCCGGCAACATGCCGGCGCCGGCCAGCGACTGTCCTGATGCGCGCATTGTGGCGAGATCGACTTCGGTCACCAGCTCTTCCGAAGCATCGAAGGCACGCTGGACCCGCGCGTCCAGCCATTGCGTGCCCTGCGGCAAGGCATGCACGGTGCCGAACAGGTAGATGGTCGTGTCCGCATCCGAGAGCCGCCACAGCGCCGGTCCGGGAACCGCCCCGGCCGGGGGCCGCTCTGCCAAAGCAGACGGCCCTGCGGCACATCCGGACAGCAGCAGCGACAGCGCGGCCATGCCGCCGGCGATGCTGTGCCGCACCTTTTGCCAGTGCCTGATCCCTGCCGCCATTGCCTGTGTCCTCGATATGTCTCGCGACGCGTAGCGCGTCTCCAGCTTAATGCCGGATGCACCAACATGGTTGCTGCAATAGAAAGCATGTGGCCCGGCGGCAATGTGGCGTGATTGACGCTGCCGAACCCATGCGCCATTGCCCGGCCATGAACAGGAACCCGCAAGCAAGCTTCCAGGACATGATCCTGGCGCTGCACGATTACTGGGCGGCGCAGGGATGCGTCATTCTGCAGCCTTATGACATGCGCATGGGCGCCGGCACGTTCCACCCCGCCACCACGCTGCGCGCGCTGGGGCCGGAACCGTGGAACGCCGCCTTCGTGCAGCCCAGCCGCCGGCCGACCGATGGCCGTTATGGCGAGAACCCCAACCGGCTGCAGCATTATTACCAGTACCAGGTGATCATGAAGCCATCCCCACCGGACTTGCAGGAGCTGTATCTGCGCAGCCTGGAGGTGATCGGGATCGACCCGCTGAAGCACGACATCCGCTTCGTGGAGGATGACTGGGAAAGCCCCACGCTGGGCGCCTGGGGCCTGGGCTGGGAAGTCTGGTGCGATGGGATGGAGGTGACGCAGTTCACCTATTTCCAGCAGATGGGCGGCTTCGACTGCAAGCCGGTGGCGGGCGAGCTGACTTACGGGCTGGAGCGATTGGCGATGTACATCCAGGGCGTGGACAACGTCTACGACCTGAACTTCAACGATCGCGGCGTCAGCTATGGCGACGTGTTCCTGGAGAACGAGCGCCAGATGTCGAAGTGGAACTTCGAGGTCGCCAACACCGACGCGCTGTTCGACCTGTTCGGTAAGGCGGAGGCGGAGTGCCGCAATGCGCTGGACGCGGGCGTGCCCATCGCCGCCTACGAACAGGCGGTGGAGGCGAGCCACATCTTCAACCTGCTGCAGGCGCGCGGCGTGATCAGCGTGCAGGAACGCGCCAGCTACATGGCCCGGGTACGCGATCTGGCGCGCGGCTCGTGCGAGAAGCACATGGAACGTGAGGCGCCCCGCTGGGCAGCCGAGTATGAAGGGTGGACGGCGTGAGCGACTTCCTGCTGGAACTGCGCAGCGAGGAGATTCCCGCACGCATGCAGGCCGGCGCCCGCGCCGAGCTGGAGAAGCTGTTCCGCCAGCAGATGCAGGCGGCCGGTGTCACCCCGGGCGCAATCACCGTCTGGTCCACGCCGCGCCGCCTTGCGCTGATCGCCTGCGACCTGCCGGACGCGACCGAGGCCGTGCGCGAGGAAACCAAGGGCCCGCGCGCCTCCGCCCCTCCGCAGGCGCTGGAAGGCTTCCTGCGCAAGACCGGCCTGACGCGCGAGCAGCTGGAGGACCGCGACGGCGTGCTGTTCGCCGTGATCGAGAAGCCCGGCCGCGCGGTGAAGGCCGTGCTGGCCGAAGCGGTGCCCGCGATCATCCGTGCGTTCAGCTGGCCAAAGTCGATGCGCTGGGGCGCGGCCTCTCAGTCTACAGAGTCCCCTCGCTGGGTGCGCCCGCTGTCCGGCATCGTCGCCATTTTGGGCGAGGAGCTGGTGGAGTGCGAGGTCGCCGGCGTGCCGAGCGGCTATGCCACGGTGGGCCATCGCTTCCACCATCCCGGCGCCATCACCATCGGTGGCGCGCATGACTACACCGCCAAGCTGCGCGCCTGCCACGTGCTGGTCGACCACGCGGAGCGCGAGGCGCTGATCCGCGACGGCGCCGCGCGGGTCGCGGCGGAGGCCGGGCTCGTGCTGGTGGCGGATGAAGGGCTGGTGGTGGAGAATGCCGGCCTGACCGAATGGCCGGTGCCGCTGCTGGGCCGGTTCGACTCGGCCTTCCTGCAGGTCCCGCCGGAGGTGATCCAGCTGACCGCCCGCGTGAACCAGAAGTATTTTGTCTGCCAGGATGCCGCCGGCAAGCTGGCCGACGCCTTCGTGTGCACCGCCAACATCGAGGCGAGCGATGGCGGCGCGGCGATCGTGGACGGCAACCGCAAGGTGCTGGCCGCCCGCCTGTCCGACGCGCGCTTCTTCTGGGACCAGGACCGCAAGGTGCCGCTGGCGCAACAGGCCGATAAGCTGGGCCGTATCACCTTCCACGAGAAGCTGGGCACCGTGGCGGACAAGGTGGAGCGGGTGGCGAAGCTGGCGCGGTGGTTGGCCGAGGAGGGCATTGTGCCTGGCGCCGACCCCTCGCTGGCCGAGCAGGCCGCGCGTCTCGCCAAGGCAGACCTCGTCACCGAGATGGTCGGCGAGTTTCCTGAATTGCAGGGCTTGATGGGCGGCTACTATGCCCGCGCCGAAGGCCTGCCCGATGCGGTGGCTGACGCGATCCGCGACCACTACAAGCCTGTTGGACAGGCGGACGAAGTGCCGGCTGCGCCGCTCACGATTGCTGTCGCGCTGGCGGACAAGCTCGACACCCTGCGCAGCTTCTTCGCCATTGACGAGAAGCCAACCGGCTCCAAGGACCCGTTTGCGCTTCGTCGTGCGGCGCTGGGAGCAATCCGCATCGTGCAGGCAAATGCCTTGCGCTTGAGCATCGGGGAGGGCGACCTCCTCGCCTTCTTCGCCGACCGCCTCAAGGTCCAGCAGCGGGAAGCCGGCGTCAGGCACGATCTCATCGATGCAGTGTTTGCTCTGGGCGGGGAGGACGACATCGTGCGATTGTTGAACCGAGTGGAAGCGCTGCAATCCTTCATCGGCACCGAAGACGGCGCCAACCTGCTGGCCGGCTACAAGCGGGCGGCCAACATCCTCAAGAAGGAAGACTGGCAGGGCGTCGATGCCGAGATCGCCCAGACCGGTGAGGAGGATCCGCTCGCGATGGTGGACGATCCCGACCTGAAGGCGGTGGTGGATGCCCGCATGGCGGAACGCCGCACCACTGCGGTGGATCGCGAGCCTGCCGAGGCGGCACTGGCGGAGGCGCTCGATGCGGCCGAGCCGGAGGCCGAGCAGGCCGTGGCGGCGGAGGACTTCGCCGCCGCCATGGCTGCGCTCGCGACGCTGCGCGCGCCGATCGACCGGTTCTTCGACGAAGTCACCGTAAATGACCCGGATCGGAACAAGCGCTCCGCGCGGCTTGAACTGCTTGCACGGTTCCGTGCTGCGGTGCACAACGTGGCCGATTTCGGCAGGATCGAAGGCTAGGGAACAAGGGTATGGCGACGGTGGCGGAACCTGCGGAGCGGTTGCAGACAGTCTATACCTTTGGCGGCGAGGCTCCTCGGGCCGATGCCCGCGCCCGTGACAAGACAGTCACCGGCGGCAAGGGCGCCAATCTGGCGGAAATGGCCGGCATCGGCCTGCCCGTGCCGCCGGGCTTCACCATCACCACCGAGGAATGCGTCAGCTATCTGCGCGGCGGTGCCGAGTTCGGCGATCGCCTGCGGGCGGATGTCGCCACCGCACTGGCGCATATCGAACGCAGCGTGGGCAAGGGGTTCGGCGATGCGGCGGATCCGCTGCTCGTCTCCGTCCGCTCGGGCGCGCGCGTCTCCATGCCCGGCATGATGGACACGGTGCTGAACCTGGGCCTGAACGACGAGACGGTGCAGGGCCTTTCCGCCACCTCCGGCGACCCGCGCTTTGCTTGGGATTCCTATCGCCGCTTTATCCAGATGTATTCGGACGTGGTGCTCGGCCTGGATCACGGCCTCTTCGAGGAAGCGCTGGAGATTGCCAAGGAGCAGGCCGGCTATTTCGCGGACACCGAGATGGTCGCCGCCGACTGGCAGGCGCTGGTCGCCGAGTACAAGCAGATCGTGGCCAGCGAACTGGGCCATCCGTTCCCGCAGGATGTGCACGCGCAATTGTGGGGCGCGATCCAGGCCGTGTTCGACAGCTGGGATTCCGACCGCGCCAAGGTCTATCGCCGGCTGAACGACATCCCGGCCGACTGGGGCACCGCGGTCAATGTGCAGGCCATGGTGTTCGGCAATATGGGCGAGACCAGCGCCACCGGAGTCGCCTTCACCCGCGATCCCGCCACGGGCGAGAAGGCCTATTACGGCGAATATCTGGTGAATGCGCAGGGTGAAGATGTCGTCGCCGGCATCCGCACGCCGCAATATCTGACCCGCGCCGCGCGCGAGGCTGCGGGTTCGGATGCGCCGAGCATGGAGGAGGCGCTGCCCGCCGCCTACGCCGAGCTGGCCGCCGTGTTCGAGCTGCTGGAGCAGCACTACCGCGACATGCAGGATATCGAGTTCACCGTGCAGCAGGGCAAGCTGTGGATGCTGCAGACCCGTTCGGGCAAGCGCACCGCCAAGGCCGCGCTGAAGATGGCGGTGGACATGGTCGGCGAAGGCCTGATCGACGAGCGCGAGGCGGTGCTGCGCATCGATCCGATGGCGCTGGACCAGCTGCTGCACCCCAGGCTCGACCCCAAGGCCCCGCGCGACGTGCTGACGCGCGGCCTGCCGGCCAGCCCGGGTGCTGCCAGCGGCAGGATCGTCCTTGATGCCGACACGGCAGAGGTCTGGGCCGGCCGCGGAGAGAAGGTCATCCTCGTCCGCGTTGAGACCAGTCCGGAAGACATCCACGGCATGCACGCCGCGCAAGGGGTGCTGACCGCACGCGGCGGCATGACCAGCCATGCGGCCGTCGTGGCGCGCGGCATGGGCCGCCCCTGCGTTTCCGGCGCCAGCGCAGTCTCGATCGTGCTGAAGGAGCGCAAGCTGCGCATCGGCAATCGCGAGCTGACGGAAGGCGACACGATCACGCTGGACGGCACCACCGGCGAGGTGATGGCCGGCGAAGTGCCGACCATCGAGCCCGAACTGGTGGGCGATTTCGGCGTGCTGATGGAGTGGGCCGACCGCCACCGGCGCATGAAGGTGCGCACCAATGCCGAGACCCCGCAGGATTGCCGCATGGCGCGCCAGTTCGGGGCGGAGGGCATCGGCTTGTGCCGCACGGAGCACATGTTCTTCGAGGCCAGCCGGATCAGCGCCGTGCGCGAGATGATCCTGGCGGATGACGAGGCTGGCCGCCGCACGGCGCTGGCCAAGTTGCTGCCGGAACAGCGCGCCGACTTCGTGGGCATCTTCACCACCATGGCGGGTCTGCCCTGCACGATCCGCCTGCTGGATCCGCCGCTGCACGAGTTCCTGCCGCATGGTGATGCGGAGTTTGCCGACCTCGCCGGCATCACCGGCCACAGCGTGGAACACCTGAAGCGCCGCGCAAGCGAGCTACACGAATTCAACCCGATGCTGGGTCATCGCGGATGTCGCCTGGGCATCACCTTCCCCGAAATCTACGAAATGCAGGCCCGCGCCATCTTCGAGGCGGCCTGCGAAGTGGCCAAGACCAGCGGCGAAGCGGTCGTGCCCGAGGTGATGATCCCGCTGGTCGGCACCGCCAAGGAACTGTCGATCCTGAAGAAGCTGGTCGACGGCATCGCGCAGCAGGTGTTCGCCGAAAGCGGTCGCACACTGGATTATCTGGTCGGCACCATGATCGAATTGCCGCGTGCTGCGCTGATGGCGGGCGAGATTGCGGAGGAAGCGAGGTTCTTCTCCTTCGGCACCAACGACCTGACCCAGACGACTCTGGGCGTCAGCCGCGACGATGCGGCCCGCTTCCTGTCGGTCTATGTCGAGAAGGGCATCTATCCGCGCGACCCCTTCGTCAGCCTGGATGTGGAGGGCGTAGGCCAGCTGGTCACGCTGGCGGCGGAGCGCGGGCGTGCGATCCGGCCCGAGATCAAGCTGGGTATCTGCGGCGAACATGGCGGTGATCCGTCCAGCATCGCCTTCTGCGAGGCGACCGGGCTCGATTATGTCAGCGCATCGCCGTTCCGCGTGCCGATCGCCCGGCTGGCGGCGGCACAGGCTTCGCTGCGCGTCTGACTGTCAGGCGCTGCGGCGACCGCTGAGCGTGACGATCTCGAACCGTTCGACCACCCGTCCGCCCGCCCCCTGTTTCAGGAAGGCGGCGCGGGCGCGGGCCAGTGCTGACTTCCCGAGCGGCGCGCCCGGCGTCGCCAGCACATTGCCTAGGGCCTGTTCGCGCAGATCGCCGACCAGTCGGTCGAGCGAGCGATAGGCCACGTCGATGCTGCGGCTGTCGGCGACCGGATCGGCAAAGCCTGCGCGCTGCAGCAATTGCGCACCGCTGCGCACATCCACGGCCGGGTGTACCCGCGCCGCAGGGCGATCCGCATCCGCCGTCAGCATTGCGGCGCGCAAGTTCGGCAGGCTGCCCGCGCCGGCAAAGCTGATAATGGCCAGACCGCCCGGTACCAGCGCGCGGCGAATGTGGATCAGCGCGCCCGGCAGATCGTTCACGGTATCCAGCGTGGACAGGCTGGCGATCAGGTCGAAGCCTTGCGCGGTCAGAGGGGCAGGGAAGGGCGCCTCCTCGTCCAGGGGCACCTCGCCTGCTGTCGGAGCCGTATCGGCGCGGGTGACGTCGATTGCGGCAGCCGCGAGTGCCGTCGCCAGCGTGCCGTGCCGATCCCCGATCAACAGCGCACGACGCACCGGGTGCCGCAGGAAGGCCAGCCGTTCCTGGACATCCTCGATCATGTCATCCAGCATGAAGCGGGCCGCATCGGGCCGGTTCTGCAGCGCGGCCATGCGGGCACGGGCGGCGCGGCGGCGGTTCGGGGCGAAGATGGTCGGCGGGGCGCTGCTCATATGGTCTGGTCCTGACGCCTGCGGCGCCGTGGTGCAAGGGTGAGGGCGCAACTCGCGAACAGTCTGGCGCCGCTGGTCGATCTGGTCTTCCCGCCGCGCTGCCCCGGCTGCGGGCTCGCGCTGGCTGCGCAGGACGGTCTGTGCGTCACCTGCTGGGACCAGTTGGAGCGACCTGAGGGTACCGGGTCGGGCAGCGTGGTGGCCGCCACGCTGTATGGCCCGATCTCCCGCAAGCTGGTGCTGGCCTTCAAGCATGGCGGCCGGATTGCACTGGCGCCGATGCTGGCGCGCATGATGGTGGCGCGGCTGCCCGCCCTGGCGGGTGACTGGCTGGTCGTGCCGGTTCCGCTGCATCGCGGGCGGTTGTGGCGGCGCGGCTACAATCAGTCGGCCCTGCTGGCGCGCGAGCTGGCGCAGGCAACTGGCCATCGGTTGCTGGTGGATGCGCTGCACCGCCGTCGCGCCACCCCCAGCCTGGGCGGCCTGGGCCGACAGCGGCGTGCAGAGGTGCTGGCAGGCGCAATCGTGTCCCATCCGCGCCACAGGACGGCGCTGGCCGGCCGATGCGTGGTGCTGGTAGATGACGTGCTGACCAGTGGCGCCACCACGCAGGCCTGCGCGGCGGCCTTGCGCGCCGCGGGCGTGCGGCAGGTGATCGTCGCCACTTTCGCCCAGGTTGATGAACGGGGCAGCAGCTGAAAAGCAAAACGCCCGGAGCTTTCGCTCCGGGCGCTCGCGTGACGAAAACTGCTGGGTCCCGGGCGTAACCCCCCGACTACTGCGCCGGAACCCAAACCCTCATGATCCTGATCGCCCTGTGGGCTGATCAGGTTCCCCCCTTCCTTGGCGCTGATCGGCGCTGCCGGTCGGTTTGCGACCCCCCAAGGCCGCTGTCCGTTCATTCCCCCGAAACACTTATCTTGGAAAGCGGCTTTGCTGCAGGTGGTAGATTTTGGCAAGGCGCTGTGGTTATCTTGCAACAAAACATTGCTGAAAACCGCTGCGGTGCAGCAATTGCAAGGAGAACGACTATTTCGGCCCAATCAGGAGATGTTGCACTGCGGGAACAGGGCAACGCCTTCATGCCCCGTTTCGACAGCGCCGGTCTTATAACCGCCGTAGCGCAGGATGCTGCCACCGGCGCGGTGCTGATGGTGGCGTTCATGGATGCGGAGGCGCTGGCCGCCACGCGCCGGACGGGCCTTGCCCATTTCCACTCCCGCAGCCGCGGCCGATTGTGGATGAAGGGGGAGACGTCCGGCCATGTCCTGCGGGTGCAGGACATCCTGGTGGATTGTGACCAGGATGCCCTCGTGCTGCAGGTCACGCCGGCAGGCCCGGCCTGCCATACCGGTGCACCGACCTGCTTCTACCGCCGGCTGGAGGGCGAGGAACTGGCGCGTGTCGAACCCGCGCCAGTCGCCTGACGATGTGGCCTACTCCGCCGGCAGGAAGTCGGGGACAGACAGGTACCGCTCGCCCGTATCGTAGTTGAAGCCGAGCACACGGGTGCCGGCGGGGTAGTCGGCCAGCTTCTGCCGGATGGCGGCGAGGGTGGCGCCGCTGGAGATGCCGACCAGCAGGCCTTCCTCGCTGGCGGAGCGGCGGGCCATCTCCTTGGCATCCTCCGCCTCCACCTGGATGGCGCCATCCAGCGCGGCCACATGCAGGTTGCCGGGGATGAAGCCCGCGCCGATGCCCTGGATCGGGTGCGGCCCGGCCTGGCCGCCGGAGATCACCGGCGATAGTGCCGGCTCCACGCCGAACGCCTTCAATTGCGGCCACTCACGCTTCAGCTCCTCGGCGCAGGCGGTCAGGTGGCCGCCCGTGCCCACGCCGGTGATCAGCAGCACCGGGGGCGCATCGGCGAAGTCAGCCAGGATCTCCCGCACGGTGGTGCGTGCATGGACGGCGATGTTGGCCGGGTTCTCGAATTGCTGCGGCATCCATGCGCCCGGCGTGCTGTCGACGATCTGCTGCGCCCGTTCCACCGCGCCCTTCATGCCGCGTTCCTTCGGCGTCAGGTCGAAGGTGGCGCCATAGGCCAGCATCAGCCGGCGGCGCTCCAGCGACATCGATTCGGGCATGACCAGCACCAGGCGATAGCCCTTGACCGCAGCCACCATGGCCAGGCCGATGCCGGTATTGCCGCTGGTCGGTTCCACGATCGTACCGCCCGGCTGCAGCGCGCCGCTGGCTTCGGCATCCTCCACCATGGCCAGCGCGATACGGTCCTTGATGGAACCGGCGGGGTTGGCGCGTTCGCTCTTGATCCAGACCTCGTGATCCGGGAACAGCCTTGCCAGGCGGATGTGCGGGGTGTTGCCGATGGTGGCAAGGACGCTGTCGGCCTTCATGATGCGGGTTCCTTGTTAGTTGTTTCCGGGTCGAGATATCTGGCGCTGAAGGTACGGGCGCGGCGAATTTCGGGAAACCGCCAGGCCCACAGGCCGGTGACCAATATGGCACCCACACCGCCCAGCACAACCGCGCCGACCGCGCCCAGCAATGCTGCGACCATGCCCGATTGCAGCTCCCCCAGCTCGTTGGAGGCGGAGACGGCCAGGCAGCTGATGGCGGACACCCTACCACGCATCGTGTCGGGCGTGTTCAGCTGCACCAGGGAGCTGCGGATGAATACGGAGATCATGTCCGCTGCCCCCAGTGCCGCCAGGCAGGCGAGCGACAGCAGGAAGTCGCGCGACAGGGCAAAGGCGATCGTCGCCACGCCGAAGCCGACCACCGCCCACAGCATCTTGACGCCGACATTGCGTTCCAGCGGGCGGAACGAGAACAAGGCCGCGACCGCGGCGGCACCCGCGGCCGGCGCGCCGCGCATCAGGCCCAGCCCTTCCGGACCCACGGCCAGGATGTCCCGCGCGAAAACCGGCAACATCGCGGTGGCACCGCCCAGCAGCACGGCGAACAGGTCCAGCGTGACGCAGCCAAGCAGGAAGCGGTCGTTCTTCAGGAAGGTGAAACCCTCGACGATCCTGCGCAACGGATGCACCGGCGGGCCGGACTGAATCGCCCGCACGGGCCGGACGGTGGAAATCAGCAGGCCGGAACTCAGCACCAGCACGGCGGAAAGGAAATAGGGCGCTGCCGGGTTCCAGCCGAACAGGAGGCCGCCGAGGGCGGGTCCGATGACGGTGCCGGTCTGCCAGGCGATGGAGGACAGCGCGATGGCGCGGGGCAGCAATGCCGGGGGCACGAGATTGGGCGCGATCGCCGCCAGTGCCGGGCCGTTGAAGACCCGCGCCGCCCCATGCGCCGCCGCCAGGGTGAACAGCAGCGGCAGGCTCAGGGCGTTGTTCAAGGTACATATCGCCAGCACCAGCGCGATCACACTGTCGATGCCGTTGGCGAACAGCACCACACGGCGCCGGTCGAACCGGTCTGCGGCGAGGCCGGCCACCGGCGTCAGCAGCGCGATGGGCACGAACTGCGCCAACCCCAGCAGGCCCAGCATGAACGCGGCGTCGGCCGGGTTCATGCCGTAATCGGCCCGCGCCACGTCATAGGTCTGGTACCCGATCAGCACCACGGTCGACAGGGTGGCGAACACCGCCAGGAAGCGGGCGAGCCAGAACCGCCGGTAATCGGGGATCGCCAGCGGTGATCGTGGCGCGACCGCAGAGGGCGGGGCCGGGCTGGCGGGGGGCTTGTTCACACCTGCGCCATGGCAGGCACGCAATGCGCTGCCAAGAAGGGGTCCGCTTGGGCCGATGAAAGCCCGATTTGCTGGTCAGTGCGGGATGGTGGCCGGCTTGATGGCGGCCAGGACCCCGTCGAACTCAACCGGACGCAGCACCCGTTCGAACTGGCAGCCTGCGCGTGTCTCGAAGGTCCAGATGCAGTAGGCCTCGATCCGGCCTAGCGCAGGCAGGCGCAGGATCACCCGGTCGCCCCGCTGCAGATCAGGCGCGGGATCGATCAGCACGCCGTTGGCCGAGAAATTGCGCAGCCGCAGTTCGATCTCGCGGCCACGATTGAGATGTTCGGCCCGTACCGCGCAATCCACCCGGTGGCGCATGGCCATGCGCTGTTCGGTCACCGACAATTGTGCGCTGCCCCCAGGCATGGATCAGGTGTCCCGAACGTTGGACCCCTGCCATGCCCCGCAATCCTTGTGGAAAGCGTTAAGTGGCGCCTCCGGGTGACTAACGATGCGCAACCTACGATGCGCGCAGGATGCCGTGCCGCTTGCGTCCCATGCTCAGCTTGCGGTCTTGGCCGGGGGCGAGCACGATCAGCTCCGCCGCATCGGTCATGGTGACATCGTCCAGCCGCACCGCGCCTTCCGCGATCTTGCGCTTGGCCTCTCCGCCACTGGCCGCGAAGCCGATGGCGGCGCAGGCCGCAGCGAGGCGGATGCCCTCGGCCGGTACAGCCAACACCGGCAGGTCGCCGCCCAGCGCTCCGCCGGCAAAGGTCTGCGCCGCCGTCTGCGCCGCGGCCGTCGCAGCCTCCGGTCCGCGGACCAGCGCCGTCACCTCGTTGGCGAGCACGATCTTCGCCTCGTTGATCTCCGCGCCCTGCAGCGCCTCCAGCCGGGCGATCTCGTCCAGCGGCAGGTCGGTGAACAGGCGCATAAAGCGGCCGACATCGCGGTCGTCCGTGTTCCGCCAATACTGCCAGAAATCGTAAGCCGGCAGCATGTCCTCGTTCAGCCACACGGCGCCGGCGACGGTCTTGCCCATCTTGCTGCCATCAGCGGTGGTCAGCAGCGGGGTGGTCGCGCCGAACACCTCCACGCCACCCATGCGCCGGCTCAGCTCGATCCCGTTGACGATGTTGCCCCACTGGTCGCTGCCGCCCATCTGCAGCCGACAGCCATGGCGCTGCGCCAGCTCGCGGAAGTCGTAGGCCTGCAGGATCATGTAGTTGAATTCGAGAAAGGACAGCGACTGTTCGCGGTCCAGCCGCTGCTTCACGGAATCGAAGCTGAGCATGCGATTGACGGAGAAATGCTGCCCCACCTCCCGCAGGAAGGGGATGTATTCCAGCCGGTCCAGCCATTCGGCATTGTCCAGCATCACCGCATCGCTCGGCCCGTCACCGAAGGTCAGGAAGCGTTCGAACACCCGCTTGATGGAGGCGACATTGGCGCTGATCGTCTCGGCCGTCAGCAGCTTGCGCGCGTCGTCCTTGAAGCTGGGATCGCCGATTTTGCCCGTGCCGCCACCCATCAGCACCAGCGGCTTGTGCCCGGCTTGCTGCAGCCGGCGGAGCAGCATGATCTGCACCAGCCCGCCCACATGCAGCGATGGTGCAGTGGGATCGAAGCCGATATAGCCGGGCACAATCTCTCGGGCAGCAAGCGCGTCGAGGCCGGCCGCATCGGTCAGCTGGTGGATGTAGCCGCGCTGGTCGAGCAGGCGGAGGAGGTCGGACTGGTACTGGCTCATGGTGCGGCGCCGGTAGCACGCGAGGAGAATCATGCAAAGTTGGGAACTCCAGCCACACCCGGCAGCGCCGCCATCCACGGTGCGCGGAGTATCGGCCAGCGTGCTGGCGCCCGTCGATGGTTGGCTGCGCCTGCGCTGGAGGGTGGAGGGCGCGAACGGCCTGCTCGTGCCGCCCTTTGCTGGCAACGGGCGGGCGGACGGCCTGTGGCGCACCACCTGTTTTGAGCTGTTCGTGCAGCCGGTCGGGGGCGAGGCGTACACGGAGTTCAACTTCAGCCCGTCCGACCGATGGGCTGCCTACGATTTTACCGCCCGGCGGGAAGGATTGGCGGAGCGGGTGTTACACCGTGCTCCGGTTTGCACCCTGCGGCGCGGTGGTGATCGCGCGATCTTCGACGTGGCGCTGCCTATGGCGGCACTGCCGGCGGGTGAATGTGCCGCCGGGCTGACGGCGGTGATCGAGGAGACGGGCGGCGTCAAATCCTGGTGGGCGCTCGCGCATGGCGGCACGGCGCCCGACTTCCACGACCCGGCTTGCTTCACCGCATCGCTTGCGGCACCCACTGCGCCATGAATTTCGGCATAGACCGCCTGCTGGCGGACCCCGCGCTGCTCCGGCAGCTGAGCGGCCGGCGCGTCGCGCTGGTGGCGCATCCGGCCTCCGTGACGGCGGACCTGACCCACTCGCTGGACGCGCTGATCGCGGCGGGGGTCAACATCACTGCCGCCTTTGGTCCGCAACACGGGATCAAGGGCGACAAGCAGGACAACATGGTGGAGACTGCGGACGAGGTCGATGCGACCTACGGCATCCCGCTGTTCAGCCTGTATGGCGAGGTGCGTCGCCCCACGCCGGCGATGATGGACACGGCGGATGTGTTCCTGTTCGACCTGCAGGATCTGGGCTGCCGCATCTACACCTTCTGCACCACGCTGCTTTATCTGCTCGAAGCGGCGGCAGAGGCGGGGAAAAGCGTGTGGGTGCTGGATCGACCCAATCCCGCGGGGCGCCCGGTCGAAGGCACGCTGCTGGTGCCGGGCCATGAGAGCTTCGTGGGGGCAGGCCCGATGCCGATGCGCCACGGGCTGACCATGGGCGAGATGGGCCGCTGGTTCGTTGCTCGATACGATCTGAGCGTGGACTACCAAGTGGTTGAAATGGAGGGCTGGCGCCCTGGCGATGCTCCCGGCTTCGGCTGGCCGGAGGATCGGGTGTGGATCAATCCGAGCCCCAATGCCGCCACGCTGAACATGGCCCGCGCCTATGCCGGCACGGTCATGCTGGAAGGCGCCACCCTGAGCGAAGGCCGCGGCACCACCCGCGCGCTGGAGGTGTTGTTCGGCGCTCCCGATGTGGATGCCAGGGCGGTGCTGACGGAGATGCAGCGGCTCGCACCGGACTGGTTGCGGGGCTGTGCCCTGCGCGAGTGCTGGTTCACTCCGACCTTCCACAAGCATGCAGGTCTGTTGTGCAACGGTCTGTTTATTCACGCAGAAGGCATGTTCTACGATCATCAGCCCTTCCGTCCCTGGCGCCTGCAGGCACTGGCGTTCAAGGCAATCCGCTCACTCCATCCTGACTACGAATTGTGGCGCGACTTCCCTTATGAATATGAATTCGACCGCCTCGCCATCGACGTGATCAATGGCGGACCGGCTTTGCGTGACTGGGTCGATGATCCGGCGGCAGAGGCCGGCGATCTTGAGGCACTGGCGGGCGCGGACGAGGCTGCGTGGCGTGAAGAATGCCGACCTCTGCTGTTGTATGGGGCAGCCTGATGCGCCGGCGCAATTTCCTGGCCGGTAGTGCTGCCGGTATCGCTGCGTCCTTTGTGCCGGCCTTGGCACTGGCGCAGGATGTCCTGCCTGACCTTGCAGCCGGCGCTGTGCCGATCACCGTGGCGGAGCGGCAGGCGCGGGTGGCGCGGGCCGGCGAACTGATGCGCCAGCATGACATGGCGGCGGTGCTGGTGGAGGCGGGCACCAGCCTGCGCTACTTCACCGGCGTGCAATGGTGGCGCAGCGAACGGCTGACCGCCGCGGTGCTGACGCGGGACGGTGAGCTTGCCATCATCACGCCGTTTTTCGAAGAACCCAGCGTGCGCGAGACACTAGCGCTGCCAGCTGAACTGCTGACCTGGGACGAGGACGAGGATCCGACCGCGAAGCTCGGCAAGTGGCTCTCTGCACGTGGCCTGGGGCAGGGCCGGATCGGCATCGAGGAGACCGTCCGCCATTTCGCGGTGGACGGGCTGGCCGCCGCCCTGCCTGCGGCCACACTGGTCAGCGGCAATCCGGTCGTGCGTAGTTGCCGCATGATCAAGAGCGATGCCGAACTGGCGCTGATGCAGCGCGCGACCGACATAACCATGGCCGCCTACCGCCATGCCGCACCGCGCATCGAACGCGGCATGGCGCCTTCGGACATCGGGGCGCTTATCAACGGGGCGACCAAGGCGATGGGCGGCGCACCCGAATTCGCGCTGGTGCTGCTAGGTGAAGCGAGCGCCTATCCACACGGATCGGGCAAGCGGCAGGAGGTGCGCGACGGCGAGGTCATCCTGCTGGATTGCGGATGCAATGTGGAGGGATATCAGTCAGATATATCGCGCTCCTTTGTCTTTGGCGAGGCTGACGCGCGGCAGCGCCAGGTATGGCAGCAGATGCGGCAAGGACAGGATGTGGCCTTTGCCGCAGCCCAGCCGGGCGCAACCGCCGGCAGCGTGGACGAGGCTGTTCGTACCTTCTACGAAGGCCTGGGCTACGGCCCGGGCTACCGCCTGCCGGGCACCTCGCATCGCACCGGGCACGGCATCGGCCTGGACGGGCACGAACCCGTTCACCTTGTCCGCGGCGAACAGACCCGGCTGGCACCAGGCATGTGCTTTTCCAACGAACCGGGAATCTACATCCCCGAGCAGTTCGGTATCCGGCTGGAAGACTGTTTTTGGATGGAGGAATCCGGGCCACGCTGGTTCAGCACTCCAGCCCCATCCATCGACGATCCGTTCGGTTGAGCCCGATCAGCGCGCCGGTACGAACAGGTTGCGGCGCTGATTGACCTCCGGCACTCTCCTGAGTTCGCCGGTCCAGTGCATGACCAGCACCGGACAGCCGGCAATGCGGTGCTCCACTGCCTTGTAGAGCAGCGGCTCGTCCGGACTGCCGACATCTGGCTGTTCAGCCACCCCATCGTCAGCCGTCAGCCGTCAGCATCGGCAGGACCCGCGCGCAACGCCGTGGATCAGGGTCGAGGGGGCTTTCGGTTGCGAGGGCGGGACCGGCAGAGGTCAGGGCCAGAGCGATGATCGGCAAGGAACGCATGGCACCACTCCTTCGGCCCGCAGACTACGCTGCCCGCCGCCCGGAGCATGACGGGAACGCCGGGGCGCCTAGTCGCGTGGTTGCCGCCGCAAGGTTGAGAGGACACCACGCAGGGTGCGAACCTCCAGATGGTTCCAGCCCGGCTTGGTCAGGATGCTGCGCAGCGTCCGATGCGTGGCCACGTTGCGGCTGTCCGGCTGGTAATAGCCGCGCGTCTCCAGCATGGCCTCCAGTTGCGCCAGCATGCCCTCCAGTTCCTCCTGCGGAGCGGGGGGCAGCAGTTCCTCTGCGGTGGGCACGGCCAGCCTTTGCGTGCGTGACCATTCGTACGCCACCAGGATCACCGCCTGTGCCAGGTTGAGCGAAGCGAACTCGGGATTGATCGGCACGGTCAGGATGGCGCGGGCGAGCGCGACATCATCCGTCTCCAGCCCCGAACGTTCCGGGCCGAACAGGATCGCGCTGCGACCATTCGCCTGGGCAATTGCCAGGCCCGCTTCCTCCGGCGTAACCACCGGCTTGGTCACCTCGCGCTTGCGCACGGTGGTGGCATAGACATGCGCGCAGTCGGCCACGGCCTCGGCCGTGCTGGCATAGACCTGCGCGCCTTGCAGCACTCGGTCCGCCCCGGCGGCGGCGGGGCCGGCAGCGGGGTTGGGCCAGCCGTCACGCGGCTCCACCAGCCGCATTTCAGCGAGGCCGAAATTGAGCATGGCGCGGGCAGCCTTGCCGATATTCTCGCCCAGTTGCGGGCGCACCAGCACGATGACGGGCGGGGTGCCGACGGTTCTCATCGCTTCAGCGCGCACCCACGTCGCGCACGGTGCCGGCGAAATCCTCGAAATCCCGTGCCTCGTTGAAGTCGCGATACACGGAAGCGAAGCGGATGCAGGCGACCGCATCAAGTTCGCGCAGATTCTCCATCACCAGCTCGCCAATCCGGGCGGACGGAACCTCGGCCTCGCCCGAGATCTCCAGCTGCCGTTGGATGCCGGACACGAACTGCTCGATCCGCTCCTGCGGGACGGACCGCTTGCGGCAGGCGAGGGCGACGGATTGCTCGATCTTGGCACGATCGAACGGCTCACGCCGACCGCTGGCCTTGACCACCATCACCTCGCGCAACTGCACCCGTTCAAAGGTGGTGAAACGCGCCCCACACCCTTCGCACTGCCGCCGGCGGCGAATGGCTGTGTTGTCTTCGGAGGGGCGCGAATCCTTTACCTGGCTGTTGTCATGCGCACAGAACGGGCACCGCATCGATCAGGGGCGAAGCCGCTTGTAGAGCATGTAGCCGGCACCGGCGAGCAGGCCGACGGGCAGCGTCACGATCGGCAGCACGGCACCGGCAACGGCACCGACGGCCGCACCGGTCAGCACCGGCTTGGTGGACGGGTGCTTCATGCCGCCCTTCGCCATGCCCTTGATCTCGACCGTGGCCTCATCGATCAGGCTGCCGGACGGCTTCGGATCATTGTCGTACTGCATCATCTTATCTCCCGGGATAGACAGGGAACGCCTGGCACAATTCGGTGGCCTGCCGCCGCACGGCTTCCTCCACCTGCGCATCGCCTTCTTCGCCATTGCGCGAGAGGCCGGCGACCACGTCGGCGATCATACGGCCGACCTGCGCGAACTGTTCCGTGCCGAAGCCGCGAGTCGTGGCCGCCGGCGTGCCCAGGCGGATGCCGGAGGTGACGAAGGGCGAGCGCGCGTCGAACGGCACCGCATTCTTGTTGCACGTCAGGAAGGCGCGATCCAGCGCACGCTCCGCCGCCTTGCCGGTGACATCGGCCTGCGTCAGGTCGACCAGCACCAGATGGTTGTCCGTGCCGCCGGACACGCAGGGCAGGCCATGTTCCTGCAACGAAGCGGCAAGCGCGCGGGCATTGGCGACAACATTGGCGGCATAGGTGCGGAACTCGGGGCGCAGCGCCTCGCCGAAGGCGACCGCCTTGCCGGCGATGACATGCATCAGCGGCCCGCCCTGCATGCCGGGGAACACCGCCATGTTGAACTTCTTCAGCAGGTCCTCGTCATCGGTGAGGATGACGCCGGAACGCGGGCCACGCAGCGACTTGTGCGTGGTGGTGGTGACGACATGGGCATGCGGGAAGGGCGAGGGGTGCACCCCGCCAGCCACCAGGCCGGAGAAATGCGACATGTCCACCAGCAGCCAGGCGCCGATCTCGTCCGCAATCGCACGGAACTCGGCGAAATCCCAATGACGGGGATAGGCGGTGCCGCCCGCGATGATCAGCTTGGGCTTGTGCTCGCGCGCCAGGCTGCGGACCTGGTCCATGTCCAGCAGGCAATCCTCGCGCCGCACGCCATAAGGCACGGCGTTGAACCACTTGCCGCTCATGTTCACGGGGCTGCCATGCGTCAGGTGCCCGCCACTGGCGAGGTCCAGGCCCATGAAGGTGTCGCCGGGATTGAGCAGCGCCAGGAACACGGCCTGGTTCATCTGGCTGCCCGAATTGGGCTGCACATTGGCGAAGCGGCACCCGAACAGCCGCGTGACCCGCTCGATCGCCAGCCGCTCCACCTCGTCGGCATGCTCGCAACCGCCATAATAGCGCTTGCCGGGATAGCCTTCGGCATATTTGTTGGTGAAGACCGAACCGGTCGCCTCCAGCACTGCGGGGCTGGCGATGTTCTCGCTGGCGATCAGTTCGATCCGGTCACGCTGACGCTCCAGTTCGCGCCCGATGATCGCAGCAACGGCGGGATCGGCATCTTCCAGCGTGTCGTGCCAGAAGGTCTGCAACGCGTCGCCGGCAGCCGGGCGATCCATGGCGAGGGTAGGGGTGGTGGCGGTCATGCCTGCTCCTGGCTGATCGAGGGATGGGAAAGCATGTCTACGCGGCGCTGGTGGCGACCGGCTTCGAACTGTGTGCCGAGAAAGGCAGCGACGCAGGCCTTGGCCATTTCGGGCCCGATCAGCCGCGCACCCAGCGCGATTGCGTTCGCATCATTGTGCGAACGTGCGAAGCTGGCCGACAGCGGCTCGCTTACCTGGGCGCAGCGCACGGCAGGGTGGCGGTTCATGGCGATGGCGATGCCGATGCCCGATCCGCACAGCGCCACGCCATATTCCGCCGAACCATCCGCCAGGGCAGCCGCGAGACGGTATCCGTAATCCGGATAATCGACCGATCCGGCGCCTTGCGGGCCGAGATCCGTCACGTCGTGCCCCTGTTCGCGCAGCCATCTCACAAGGTCGGCCTTCAGATCGACAGCGGCATGGTCGGAAGCGAGCGCGATCTTCATGCCGGCGCCCTTAGCGGAACGCATGGCCGCTTGCCAGCAGCCGGCGCAAAAAAGCGGCAGCCGGCGTTGTTCTCGCGAGGGCGGCTGCCGGCGTGCTGGTGGCTCAGCGGCTGGTGGTGCGTCGCGCGTCGGGTTGCCCGTCAGGGAAAGGCTGCGAGGATCGCGTTGATGTTGTAAGGCTTGGTCACCGTCGGCACGTCGGCCAGATCGTCAGGGCGCGCCTGCATGCCATACCCGGTGGCGAAGATCACCGCGACACTTGCCCGCAGCAGTTCGCGCGCCAGCGGATAGCTTTCCTGCCCATGCAGGTTCACATCGAGGATCGCCGCATCGAAG
Source organism: Croceibacterium ferulae (assembly GCF_003660445.1). GTDB lineage: Bacteria > Pseudomonadota > Alphaproteobacteria > Sphingomonadales > Sphingomonadaceae > Croceibacterium > Croceibacterium ferulae. The sequence goes on from NZ_QZVQ01000010.1 coordinate 63,222, forward strand.
ATATGCTGGCGGGCAAGCCGCAGCCCTTCGGCCAGCGAACAGGCCAGCACGGCATCGGCACCTTCGTCGATCATCATGTCTTCCAGGGCAAAGCCGATAATCGGCTCGTCCTCCACCAGCAGCACCTTGTTGCCGGCGAGCTTCATGGGTGCAGGCTGGTGTTTGCAAACGCGGGGGCATCCGGATGGCCCAGCCTGGCCGCGATCATGCAAGTGAGTCCCGCCGGCGCGAAGTCCATCTGCACCTCGCCGCTGCCATCGGCCGACAGCCCGCGGCGGATCAGCCGCGTTCCGAAGCCGTTCGCCATTGCCGGAGTGACGGACGGCCCCTCGCGTTCCTGCCAGGTGAGGCTGAACTCGCGGTCTGCGTCGTCGCTGATGGACCAGGTGATGGCGACCCGCCCTTCATCATTGGATAGGGCACCATATTTCAGCGCATTGGTGCACAATTCGTGCACGATCATGGCGAGCGAAACCGCCATCTGCGGAGCAAGGGCAACGTCCGGCCCATTCAGCGTGAAGCGGGTGATGGCCTCGCCTGCGGTTGCCTCCGCCGATCGGCGGATCGTCTCCGCAACCAGTGTGCTGCCCCAATGGGCATCGGTCAGCAGCGAATGGGCCGCTGCCAACGCCTTCAGCCGCGCCTCGAAGATCGCCTGTGCCGAAGCAGCGCCAGGCACCGCGCGGAACGACTGACCCGCCAGCCCCTGCACGACTGCCAGCGTGTTCTTCACCCGGTGGTTGAGTTCGCCGATCAGCAGCGCCTGCCGCTCCTCATACTCGACTTCTTCCGTGACATCGTAGCCTTGGATTATGATGCCGCTGATGCGCTCGTTCGTGTCGCGTACTGGCTGGAAGATGAAATTCAGGAATAGCGCGGCGGCAGACTTGCCTGGGCTGCGCTGCAGAAGCACACGCATCCGCCGGCCGAAGAACGGCTTGCCCGACCGCCGCACCTGATCGAGCACGTCCCCAAAGCCCTGGTCCATGACCTCGGGCAAGGCTTCGCTGACCGGCTTCCCGATCAGGTCACTACGACCCACCAGTTCGCGGTAGGCGTTGTTGGCCATGGTGAACCGATGCTCCGGTCCATCCAGTAAGGCGACGAAGCCCGGAGCATGCGCGAAGAAGTCCAGCAACCGCCGGCTCTCGGCCGCCAGATCGCGGTTGCGATCCTGCACGGCATTGGCCCGGCGCATGAGCCCTGCCTCGTCACGGCCGCGGCGCAGATTGTGCAGCTCGGTCACGTCGACCGTATGCTGCAGGATGTACCGCAGAACCCCAGCCTGATCGGGCAGGGGCGTGTGCGTCGCGCTCCAGTACCGCGTCTCCATTGTGCGGTCGGGACGGCGGATGTCGTAGCGAATGATGGCGATCTCGTCCGCCTCGCCAGTCGCCAGCACCCGCTGCAGCGAACGTTCGAGCAGGCGGAAACCCTCGGACGCGGGGTCGGCGGGGAACGCCTCGAACATTTTGCAACCCAGGATCTCGTCCCGGCTGCGCGCAGTCACCCGCAGATAGGCGTCGTTCGCCCACACGATCGTCAGATCGAGATCGAGCACCACATAGGGGTTGGGCGAACGAGAAAACAGCGCCTGGAAATCGAGCGTCACCACAGGTCAGACAATCCGATCGCTCGCCAACAGCCGGGCATAGCCGGTTTACTGGTCCAGGAAGGAGCGCATCTTGCGGCTGCGGCTCGGGTGCTTGAGCTTCCTCAGCGCCTTGGCCTCGATCTGACGAATACGTTCGCGGGTGACCGAGAACTGCTGTCCGACCTCCTCCAGCGTGTGATCGGTGTTCATGCCGATGCCGAAACGCATGCGCAGCACGCGCTCCTCACGCGGGGTCAGGCTGGCGAGGACGCGGGTAACCGTTTCCTTCAGGTTGGCCTGGATCGCGGCATCCACCGGGATGATCGCGTTCTTGTCCTCGATGAAATCGCCCAGGTGGCTGTCCTCCTCGTCACCGATCGGCGTTTCGAGGGAGATCGGCTCCTTGGCGATCTTCATCACCTTGCGCACCTTCTCCAGCGGCATGGAGAGGCGCTCGGCCATCTCTTCCGGGGTCGGTTCGCGGCCCTGCTCGTGCAGGAACTGGCGGCTGGTGCGGACCAGCTTGTTGATCGTCTCGATCATGTGGACCGGGATGCGGATGGTCCGCGCCTGATCCGCGATGGAGCGGGTGATCGCCTGCCGGATCCACCAGGTGGCGTAGGTGCTGAACTTGTAGCCGCGGCGATACTCGAACTTGTCGACCGCCTTCATCAGGCCGATGTTGCCCTCCTGGATGAGATCCAGGAATTGCAGGCCGCGATTGGTGTACTTCTTGGCGATGGAAATTACGAGGCGCAGATTCGCCTCGACCATCTCCTTCTTGGCGATGCGCGCCTCACGCTCGCCCTTCTGCACCATGTTCACGATGCGGCGGAACTCGTTCAGGCTCATGCCCGTCTGCGCGGCGATGTCGGCGATCTCGGCGCGGATGCGCTCGACCGGATCTGCCTCGATCGTGGCGAAGGCCGCCCACTTCTTGTCCTTCTTCACCATGGTGGCGAGCCAGACATCGTCCAGCTCGTTGCCGAGATAGGCGTTCAGGAAGTCGAGACGCTTTACCTTGTGCCGTTCGGCCAAGCGCAGCATCTGCCCGCCCAGCGTGGTCAGCCGGCGGTTGAAGGCATACAGGTTGTCGACCAGGTATTCGATCTTGGTCGCGTGAAACTGGACCGATTCCACTTCGGCGGTCAGCTGCTCGCGCAGTTCTTCGTAGCGGCGTTCCTTGGCGGCGGGGTAATCGTTGCCGGCACCCAGCACGTCCACACGCTCGGCCTGCAGCTTCTCGAACGCGTTGAACAGGTCGGTGATGCGGGCGAAGCGTTCCAGCGCGTCAGGCTTCAGCGCGGCTTCCATCTGGGCAAGGGAAAGGGTGTTGTCCTCCTCTTCCTCTTCCTCACGACGGCGACCGGTGCCTTCACCATCCTCGTCCTCGTCAGCGCTGGCCTCTTCTTCCGGCTCTTCCTCTTCCTTGAAAGAGGGGCCGGCAGTTTCCTCGCTGATCTCGCCGTCGCCGTCTTCCTCGGCTTCCATGCGCTCGACCGGCGGTTCCTTGGACAGCATGGCATCGAGATCCAGGATCTCGCGCAGCTGCATCTCGCCATTGTTCAGCGCTTCGGACCACTGGATGATGGCGTGGAAGGTGATCGGGCTTTCGCACAGGCCCATGATCATCATGTCGCGACCGGCTTCGATCCGCTTGGCGATGGCGATCTCGCCCTCGCGGCTGAGCAGCTCCACCGCGCCCATCTCGCGCAGATACATGCGCACCGGATCATCGGTGCGTTCGGTGGTTTCCTTGCGCTTCTTCTCGGGGACGTTGGCGCTTGCAGCCTCGTCGGGCTCCGTGCCGTCCTCCTCGTCATCGGACGCGGCGGCATCTTCGGACCGGCGGTCGCCTTCCTCGTCTTCCTCGGCGGCGTCTTCGTCATTCTCGACGATGTTGACGCCCATCTCGCTGATCGCGGACATCACGTCCTCGATCTGGTCGGTGGACATCTGGTCTTCGGGCAGGGCCTCGTTCAGCTCGTCCACAGTGATGTAGCCGCGGCGCTTGGCCTTCGCGATCAGCTTCTTGATCGACGCCTCGTTGAGGTCGATCAGCGGTGCATCTTCCGCCGGGGCGGTGGTCGTGTCTTCCGACGCCATCTGCTCTTCTAACCTGTTTCCTGTGCGCCGGGCGACCGTTCGCCGGGCCCGGTGTCCACCTGTTCGTCGGCCGCTTCAACGGCACGTTTCCTGGCCATCTGCCCGAGTCGCACATCGAATGCCAGCTTTCGTTTGCGCAGCCTCTGCTGCTCGGCAAACGCGCCTTCCGGGTCGATGTCGAAGCGGGCCGTGACCGCGGCGATTGCGGCTTCGAGCGCCGGCCTTTCAGCCAGCAGCGCCACCGCCTCGGCCAGATCCTCACGCGCGCTGACCGGATCGGTACCTTCCTGAAGGAAGGAAAACGGAGCGTTGCCGGGCGGCGGCAGGATCGTGCCAGCGCCGGATATGGGGCCTGCGCCGCCTGCGTCAAGCAGGACAGGCGCCTCCGCGCCCCCGCCCGACATCTCGCCGAGGTGTAGCAGGGCATCGACCAGTGGCTTCAGCACTGGCTGGGCGGCCGCCACGCGCAGCAGCGCCTCCATGTGGCGCCCGATCTGGTCGGGATGACGCGCCAGCCCGGCGACCACCGCGCTGGTCAGCGGATCCTGCCGTGCATCGACCTCGTGACGCAGGCGTTCTGCAGTGCCCGGCAGCAGGGGTTGCAAGGCAGGCTTGCCGAATTGAAAGCGAATGCCGCCACCGCGAGGCTGCTGCTGGCGAGGTTGCCAGTCGCTCTTTTCCCGTTTGGGAAAGGCAAGGGCGGAGAACCGATCCAGCCATTCGCGGCGATACAGTGCAGCGATGTCCGGCTGGGCGATCGTCTCCACATGCGCGAGCAGCCGCGCCTTCAGGCCTGCCTTGTCCTCCGGCCCGGTCAGCGGCAGCGCGGCCTGTTCGTGATGCCACACCACCTCCAGCAGGCTGGTGGCCGCCGCCAGTACCCGGTCCAGCCCGGCGCGCCCTTCGCGGCGGAGCAGATCGTCAGGGTCGAGGCCGGCGGGCAGGGTGGCGAACTGCAGCGAATGGCCAGGGCGCAGCAGGGGCAGGGCGCGGGTGGCGGCGCGGATCGCGGCGCGCTGCCCGGCGGCATCGCCATCGAAACACAGCACCGGCTTGTCCGCCAGTCGCCACAGCAGCTCGATCTGCTGCTCGGTCACGGCGGTGCCCATCGGCGCCACGGCATCCTCGATACCTGCCGCCGCCAGCGCAATCACATCCATGTAGCCTTCGCATACGTGAACGGAGCCGGTCTGGCGGGAGGCGGCGCTGGCGCGGTGCAGGTTGTAGAGATTGCGACCCTTGTCGAACAATGGCGTGTCCGGCGAGTTCAGGTACTTCGGCGCGTCCTTCTTCTCCGCGTCCAGAATACGCCCGCCGAACGCAATGACGCGCCCGCGCGCATCCTGGATCGGCAGCATCAGCCGGTCGCGGAAACGGTCGTAATTCTCGCGCTGCTCCGCCTCGATCCGCAGGCCGGCTTCCACCAGCATCGCCTCATCGAACTGGCCAAGCGCGGCCTTCATGGCGTTACGATCAGGCGGGGCATAGCCGAAGCCGAAGCGCTCGATCGTGTGCCCGTCGATGCCGCGGCCCTTCAGATACTCGCGCGCTCGCGCGCCGCCGGGCCCTTGCAGGTTGGCGACGAACCAGTCCTGCGCCGCCTGCATCACCTCATGCAGTCCGCTGCGCTGTTCCGCAGCTTGCGCCGCACGCGGATCGGGGCGGGGTACTTCCAGACTGGCCTCGGCTGCCAGTTCCTGCACGGCATCCATGAAGGACAGGCCGCGCTGGTCGGTCATCCAGCGGATCGCATCGCCATGCGCGCCGCAGCCGAAGCAATGGTAGAACCCCTTCTCGTCACTGACGGTGAAGGAGGGGCTCTTTTCGTTGTGGAACGGGCAGCACGCCTTCCATTCACGCCCTGCACGGGTGAGCTTGGTCGTGCGCCCGATCACCGTCGACAGGGTGATGCGGGCGCGCAACTCGTCCAGCCATTGCGGGGTCAGGGCCATGGATGCAGTCTATGCCCCGAAGCGCCCGATCAGGCGAGCGAGTCCTTAACCCAGCCGCTGGTGCGGCCCAGATCGAGCACCGTGCCGTGCCGCGCCTTCAGCTCCGCCATAACGCGGCCCATGTCCTTCATGCCGGTGGCGCCCAGCTCCGTCTTGATGCCCTCGATCGCTGCGCGGGTCTCGGCCTCGTCCAGCTGGCGGGGCAGGAACTCCTCGATCACCACCAGCTCGCCCTGTTCCTGCGCGGCCAGCTCGTCGCGGCCGCCCTGCTGGAACATGGTGATCGATTCGCGGCGCTGCTTGGCCATCTTCTGCAGCACGTCGATCACCAGCGCGTCGTCATCCGCGGTCGGCTGCGTGGCGGTGCGCAGTTCGATGTCGCGGTCCTTCAGCTTGGCGCCGATCAGGCGCAGGGCGGCCGTTCGCGGCTTGTCGCCCGCCTTCATCGCCGCGATGGTTTCCTGCTTGATCTGGTCCCTCAGCATAACAATCTCTTCTTCGATGTTGGTGGCCTGTTGTCGCGTCCCATCCGCGATCGCAGGCCATCCGTCAAATGGGGTCACCCTTGACGGATGGGGAGGGCAGGTCTAGCCGCCGCCCCTTAGCAACATCGCTGGCAATCTTAACGAAACGGGAGCCCCCGAATGGCTTTTTCCGCATCCTCGACTGTGCCGCCAAAAGGCGCAACGGGGGCATTGGTGCTGGCAGACGGCACGGTGGTCTGGGGCAAGGGGTTCGGCCATGTGGGCCATGCCGTTGGCGAGGTGTGCTTCAACACGGCGATGACCGGGTACCAGGAGGTGATGACCGATCCCTCCTATGCCGCGCAGATCGTCACCTTCACCTTCCCGCATATCGGCAATGTCGGCACCAACGAGGAGGACTTCGAGTCCGAGGTCGAGAGCGCCGTCGGCTGCATCGTGCGCGAGGAGGTGACGCGCCAGTCCAGCTTCCGCTCCACCCGCGAATTCGACGAATGGATGGCCGGGCACCTGAAGATCGGCCTGTCGGGCATCGACACCCGCGCGCTGACCCGCCGCATCCGCACGGCCGGCGCGCCCAACGCGGTGATGGCCCATTCGCCGCATGGCGAGTTCGACATCCCCGCACTGCTGCAGCTGGCACAGGAATGGCCCGGGCTGGAGGGCATGGACCTGGCGAAGCGCGTCTCGCGCGAGAAGCACCATGGCTGGGAAGGCGGCCCGTGGGAGCTGGGCAAGGGCTTCGGCACCTCGCCCAAGGACGGTCCGCATGTCGTGGCAATCGATTATGGCAGCAAGGATAACATCTTCCGCAACCTGGCCCGCGCCGGCGCGCGGGTGACGGTGGTGCCGGCGGAAACGCCGGTGCGCGAAATCATGGCGATGCGCCCCGACGGCGTGTTCCTGAGCAACGGCCCGGGCGACCCCGCGGCGACCGGCGGCTATGCCGTGCCGGTGATCCGCGAATTGCTGGCGCTGGACATGCCGATCTTCGGCATCTGCCTGGGGCACCAGCTGCTGGGTCTGGCGGCAGGCGCGCAGACGGTGAAGATGCACCAGGGCCACCGCGGCGCCAACCACCCGGTCAAGCGGCTGGAGGATGGCGTGGTGGAGATCACCAGCATGAACCACGGCTTCGCAGTGGACAGCGCCACCCTGCCGGATGGCGTGGAGGAGACGCATGTCTCCCTGTTCGACGGATCGAATTGCGGGATCAGCATTCGGGGGAAGAAGGCGTTCGGGGTGCAGTATCACCCGGAGGCGAGCCCGGGGCCGCAGGATAGTTTCTACCTGTTCGAGCGGTTCGTGGGAATGTTGGGGTGACGACGGTCCGCTTCGAGTTCTGTCTCGGCCAAGTGCCGTTATTTCTGATTACAGCGATCCAGAAGGCGTAAGATGCCCAAACGCACTGACATCTCCTCCATCCTCGTCATTGGCGCTGGTCCGATCATCATCGGCCAGGCATGCGAATTCGACTATTCAGGCACGCAGGCGATCAAGGCGCTGCGCGAGGAGGGCTATCGCGTCGTCCTGGTGAACAGCAATCCGGCGACGATCATGACCGATCCGGATATGGCCGATGCCACCTATGTCGAACCGATCACCCCCGCGATGGTCGCCAAGATCATCGAGAAGGAGCGGCCCGATGCGGTGCTGCCCACGATGGGCGGGCAGACGGCGCTGAACTGCGCGCTGGCGCTGTTCGAGGACGGCACGCTGGAGAAGTACGGCGTGCAGATGATTGGCGCCGATGCCGACGCGATCGACAAGGCGGAGAACCGCCAGCGCTTCCGCGAGGCGATGGACCGGATCGGCCTGGGAAGCGCGCGCAGCGGCACCGCGCACACGCTGGACGAGGCGTTCGCCGTGCTGGAACGCACCGGACTGCCCTCCATCATCCGCCCCAGCTTCACGCTGGGCGGCACCGGCGGCGGCATCGCCTACAACAAGGCGGAGTTCGAGGCGATCGTGCGCAGCGGCCTGGATGCCAGCCCCACTACCGAGGTGCTGATCGAGGAATCGCTGCTCGGCTGGAAGGAGTACGAGATGGAGGTCGTGCGCGATCGCGCCGACAATGCCATCATCATCTGCTCCATCGAGAATGTCGATCCAATGGGCGTGCATACCGGCGATTCCATCACCGTCGCGCCGGCATTGACGCTGACCGACAAGGAATACCAGATCATGCGCAGCGCCAGCATCGCGGTGCTGCGCGAGATCGGCGTGGAGACGGGCGGCAGCAACGTGCAGTTCGCGGTCAATCCCAAGGATGGCCGCCTGATCGTGATCGAGATGAACCCGCGCGTGTCGCGATCCTCGGCACTCGCATCCAAGGCCACCGGCTTTCCCATCGCGCGCGTCGCGGCCAAGCTGGCGGTCGGCTATACGCTGGACGAGCTCACCAACGAGATCACCGGCGCCACGCCGGCCGCGTTCGAGCCGACGATCGACTATGTCGTCACCAAGATCCCGCGTTTTGCCTTCGAGAAGTTCAAGGGCGCGAGCAATGGCCTGTCCACGGCCATGAAGTCGGTCGGCGAGGTCATGGCGATCGGTCGCAACTTCAAGGAAAGCATGCAGAAGGCGCTGCGTGGGCTGGAGACAGGCCTCGACGGCTTCAGCCGCGTGCTGGAGCTGGAAGGCGCCGCGCGTGACGAGATCACCGCTGCGCTCAGCCGGGCGACGCCCGACCGGCTGTTGCAGGTCGGCCAGGCGTTCCGCGAAGGGTTCAGCGTGGAGGAGATCCACGCCATCACCCATTACGACAAGTGGTTCCTGCGCCAGATCGAGGAGATCATCTACGAGGAACAGATGATCGGGCAGGAAGGCCTGCCGAACGATGCCGAGGGGCTGCGCCGGCTGAAGGCGATGGGCTTCTCCGACAAGCGCCTAGCTACCCTGGCGGTGCGCTCGGTCGGCGTGGCGGGCGGCATGGCCGAGACGCAGGCGAAGCGCTCCGGCCTGCTACACGACACGCTGCGCGCCATGGCGGGCGCGACTAGCGAGGACGAGGTGCGTGCGCTGCGCCAGAAGCTGGGCGTGCTGCCCGTGTTCAAGCGCATCGATAGCTGCGCCGCCGAGTTCGAGGCGGTGACTCCCTACATGTACTCGACCTACGAGGCGCCGACTTTTGGCGAACCGGAGAACGAGGCCGCGCCCAGCAATCGGCGCAAGATCGTGATCCTGGGCGGCGGTCCGAACCGCATCGGGCAGGGGATCGAGTTTGACTATTGCTGCGTCCACGCCTGCTTCGCGCTGTCGGAAGCCGGCTATGAGACGATCATGGTCAACTGCAATCCGGAAACCGTCAGCACTGACTACGACACTTCCGACCGGCTGTATTTCGAGCCTCTGACGGCCGAGGACGTGCTGGAGATCCTGCGCGTGGAGCTGACCGCGGGCGAGCTGGTGGGCGTGATCGTGCAGTTCGGCGGACAGACCCCGCTGAAGCTGGCCGCCGCGCTGCAGGCTGCTGGTATTCCGATCCTGGGCACCAGCCCTGACTCGATCGACCTGGCGGAGGACCGGGAGCGGTTTGCGCTGCTGGTGAACAAGCTGAACCTGCTGCAGCCTGCAAATGGCCTCGCGCGGAGCCGGGACGAGGCAGTCGCTGCGGCGTCGCGCATCGGCTATCCGGTGCTGCTGCGCCCGTCATACGTGCTGGGCGGCCGGGCGATGGAGATCGTCGATTCGGAGGCGCAGCTGGATGACTATATCGCCACTGCGGTGAACGTGTCCGGCGACAGCCCGGTGCTGGTGGACCAGTATCTGCGCGACGCCATCGAATGCGACGTCGACGTGCTGTGCGATGGCGAGGATGTCGTGATCGCCGGCGTGATGCAGCATATCGAGGAGGCCGGCGTCCATTCGGGCGACAGCGCCTGCACCCTGCCGCCCTACAGCCTGTCGGCGGAGATCGTCGCGGAGCTGGAGCGCCAGGCGCGCGAACTGGCGCTGGCGCTGGGCGTGCGCGGGCTGATGAACGTGCAGTTCGCGGTGAAGGACGGCCTCGTCTATCTTATCGAGGTCAATCCGCGCGCCAGCCGTACCGTGCCCTTCGTTGCCAAGGCGATCGGCCAGCCGGTGGCGAAGATCGCCGCGCGGATCATGGCGGGCGAGAAGCTGGCCGACTTCCCGCCGATCAAGCGCGACCTGCCCTACATGGCGGTGAAGGAGGCGGTGTTCCCCTTCAGCCGCTTCCCCGGTTCCGATCCGGTGCTCTCGCCCGAGATGAAGAGCACGGGCGAGGTGATGGGTATCGATCGCGACTTCCCCACCGCCTTCCTGAAAAGCCAGCTGGGCGCGGGCAGCCCCCTGCCGATGGCAGGGCGGGTGTTCGTTTCCGTGAAGGACAGCGACAAGGCACTGATGCTGGAGCCTGTCCGGACGTTGGCCGACCTGGGCTTCGAGATCGTGGCAACCGGCGGCACGCAGACCTTCCTTGCGGAAAATGGCGTGACGGTGGAGCGGGTGAACAAGGTGGCCGAAGGACGCCGGCACATCGTGGACCGGATCGTGGATGGCGAGATCGACCTGATCTTCAACACCACAGAAGGCTGGCAGAGCCACAAGGACAGCCAGTCCATCCGCGCCAGCGCCATCGACCGGCGGGTGCCGTACTACACCACTGCGGCGGCCAGTGCGGCCGTGGTGCAGGCGATTGCGTCTGTCCGGGCAAGCGGCGGCGGCATCGGCTCGCCGGCCAGTGCGCTTGAAGTGCGCTCCCTGCAGGACTATTATGGCTGAACCGCGCGTTTTCCAGAAAACATAACGCCGTCAGTTCGCCCAATCGGGCGGGGGCGGCTCGCTGACCCTTCGGGCAGCCAAGAGACAGAAAGACAGGGACCGTCTATGGAAAGAGTGCCGATGCTGGCAGAGGGCTATGAAAAGCTCACCGCCGACCTCAAGGCCTTCCGGCAGGAACGCCCCCGCATCGTCGATGCAATCGAGGAGGCACGCGCGCACGGCGATCTGTCCGAAAATGCGGAGTATCATGCCGCAAAGGAACGGCAGGGCCAGGTCGAGGCGCAGATTTCCGACCTGGAGGACCGGGTCAGCCGTGCTCAGATCATTGATCCCGCTACCCTGTCCGGCAACCGGATCATCTTCGGCGCGACCGTGACCGTGCTGGACGAAAACGAGAAGCCGCAGCGCTACCAGATCGTCGGTCAGACCGAAGCGGATGCCAAGCAGGGCCGCATCTCCTATGAATCCCCGCTGGGTCGCGCGCTGATCGGCAAGCAGGTCGGCGAAGAGGTCGAGGTGACGGTTCCGAGTGGAGACCGCTTCTATCTGGTTCAGAAGATCGAGTTCATCTGACCTTCGCTCAGCATCATCGAAAGGCGAGCCGGCTCCTGTCCGGCTCGCTGAACTTGGCTGCCACTTGATGACGCGGCCCGGACGATCCGACTGACCGGCATGGCTCCGGTTGTCATGCAAGGGCGGCAACTCGCGGTGCGAGCACTCGCGATGCGAAGAGCTGGATGGTTCTGGCGGCCGCAGGCGTCCCGGATCGCGCGTGGGCGGGTTTCCCGCCGTGACTCTGCTGCGAGCATAATCGCAGTACCTGCGTAGCGGGTGTCGCCTCCGCGCAGCACCTACAGCGTCTGCGCCACTTTCATCGTCCTGGTGTTAATCCACGTATCACTGGCGACAAACGCCGGCCGCTGCGGCAGGGGGAGGGGCGGCGGCATGCGCGCCGCCCGACCTGATCAGGCGCCGGGCAGGTCCGGTTCGAGCAGACGATGCAGATGTACGATGACATACTTCATCTCGGCATCATCTACGGTCCGCTGGGCGTTGCTGCGCCATGCTTCCACCGCCTCGTCATAGCTGGGGAAGATACCCACGACGTGCACCGAGTGAGGATCGACGAACTCCAGGCCGGACGGATCCGTCACCCGTCCGCCCATTACCAGGTGCAGCAATTGCTTGCTCATGCGTCAGACCCTTCCTTGTTATGCCAAGTAAATGCGCCCCGCTCCTTACGGGGCAGGGCGCAAAGTGCAACAGATGCGGCAGACCTGCCGCGATGTGTCAGTGCTTGCGGTTGCTCATCGCACGGTCGATCAGGCGCAACGCATCCCGCTTGAACTCACGCGCACTGGCACCAGCCTCGTGCGTCAGATGGCCAGCCTCGCGTCGAGCCTTTCGGCTGACCACACTTATGCCATCCGCCACGTCGGCCGCGTGATCCGCGCCAGCCCGGCGTGCTTCGCCGGCAGCGGCCATGGCTTGTGCGAACCAGCTTGCGGCCAATTGGGATCCGATGGTCGCGGCAGTCCCGGTCTTCTCCGCCGCCACGCGCCCGGCTTTCCGGGTGGGCGAATTGCGGAACAGACCGCTCACCAGAACGCCCAGAGCCAGGCCGCCGGCGATCACCGCAACAGGGTGGTCCTTGGCAAAGCGGGTGAAGCCGTCCTTGGCTTCGATCGCGCGTTCTCCGGCACGATCCAGCAGCGTGGATTCTTCCCGCGCCCGCATGCGGGCTTCGCCGGCCGCAATCTGGTCCTTGATCTCGTTGTGCTTGACGACGTTCATCTACTTATCCTCTGCAATGCGGCGATGCTGATCTAACAATCGGGTGCGAATGGCTGTTCCTACCGGAACGTATCTTCCACCTTGTCCCGCAAGGAGCCCAGTGCCTCACAGATCGGCCCGCGCGCAAACCATGCGACCACACCGGCGCTGACGACGAAGAGCATCGTCTTGTGTTCACGGGCGGCGTTCAGTGCATCGTCGGCGGTATCCAGTGCGGCATCAGCCGCGCGGTCGGCGATGCGACCACCTGCGCCGCGCTGCGCCAGATCTTCCCGGATCAGAGCCACGTCAGCGTCGAACAGCCGCTTCGCCGCATCACGCAGCGCACGGTCTTCGGTGAGTTGCACGTCAATGGCGGTCACGGCTGCTCCCCCGATGAAAAGGCGCCGCTCAGCGCGGTCCAGTTCTGGCCTGCACGCTTGGCCAGGATGAATGCGACCAGCAGCAGGATGGCAACGACGATCAGAGTTGCCGCAAGCGGGCCAACAAGAGTGGCGAGGCTCATGATCGCGCCGACCGTCAGGCCGATCAGCGCCAGCACCGCCACGAATGCCGCCGCGATGCCGTAAATCGCCACCGATTTCAGCTTGGCCGTGGTGAAGCGCGCGCGGGTTTTCTGGAAGGCAAGCTCCGCCGACGCGTAAGTCTTTCCGTCCTGCCAGGCCGCTTCGATATCGCTCAGCAGAGACCGGTCCGGCATGTTATCCGAGTCGGCAGCATTGGCCGCAGCCGCACTGTCGCTGGTGGCGAGTGGCAGGCCGTCGTCCCGCATTGGCGGGACGACGGTGTCAGGCTGATGGGCCATGGTGCGCTTACTTGCGCAGGATGCGGGCGAACATGTAGCCAGCCGCGGCCGCCAGGCTGAGGGCGGTGGCAGGGCTGCTGCGCACGAACGCCTTGGCATCCTCGCCCAGCTCTTCCAGCGACTTCTCGTTCAGCCGGTCCGCGGTGCTTTCGATCCCGCGCGACGCGCTGCGGACGTAATCGCCGTACTTGACGCCCAGTTTCTCGTCCACGGTGCCGGCATTGTCGCTGATCAGGCGGCTCAGGCTGGTGAGAGCTTCGCTGGCCTTGGCCTTGCCGTCATAGGCGAGGTCGGTCGCCTTCACGGTTGCGTCATTCTTGTAGCTCTCGCCGCGCGTGCTCGCCTCGCTCTTGTAAGCGGACGCCCGCTCCTTGGCTTCCGCGCCCAGCGCGGCAGCGCCGGCCTTGGCTTCGTCCAGAGCGGCGGTGAAGCGGCTTTTGGCTTCGGCGGTGTGGCTGGCGCCCAGTTCCGGTGTCTGCGGAATGGTGGTGGCAGCGGGCGTGATCGGGGTGACGTCCGTGATCGGCTGCGTACCCGGCGTGGTCGTATTCCCAAAAGTATCGGCCATGCATGATCCCCTTCTTGACTTGCGGACGCGACAGGCGTCCTCCTGCGACCGTGCGTGAAGCAGCAGTCATGGTTCCAAAATCGAACGCGACTTGCACGGCTTTGTTCCGCCGCATAGGAGGCGCTTTGACCAGGCGCTGCCGCGCCGGGCATTTCATCGCCAGCATCGGAGCCGACCCTGCATGACCGCGATCATCGACATTCACGCCCGCGAGATCCTCGACAGTCGTGGCAACCCGACCGTGGAGGTCGATGTTCTGCTGGACGATGGGAGCTTCGGGCGGGCCGCGGTACCCTCCGGCGCCAGCACCGGCGCACATGAGGCGGTGGAACTGCGCGATGGGGATGCCGGCCGCTATCTTGGCAAGGGCGTGACCAAGGCTGTGCAGGCGGTGAACGGCGAGATTGCGGAGCAGGTCGTCGGCTTGGACGCCGAAGACCAGCGCGAGGTCGACATGGCGATGCTGGAACTGGACGGCACCGCCAACAAGGGGCGGATCGGCGCCAATGCCATCCTGGGCACCAGCCTGGCCGTAGCCAAGGCAGCGGCCGATGCCCGCGGCCTGCCGCTCTATTCTTATATTGGCGGTGTCTCCGCCCATGTGCTGCCCGTGCCGATGATGAATATCATCAATGGTGGCGAGCATGCCGACAATCCCATCGACTTCCAGGAGTTCATGGTGATGCCGGTCGGCGCGCCGAGCCTGGCGGAAGCGGCGCGCTGGGGGGCGGAGATCTTCCACACGCTGAAGAAAGGCCTGCACCAGAAGGGCCTGGCCACCTCCGTGGGTGACGAGGGCGGTTTCGCACCCAATCTCGCCAGCACGCGCGCCGCACTGGATTTCATCATGGAATCGGTCACCGCGGCTGGTTTCACGCCGGGCGAGGACATCGTGCTGGCGCTTGACTGCGCCGCCACCGAGTTCTTCCGCGACGGCCGCTACGAGATTTCTGGCGAGAACCTGTCCCTGTCCGGCGAGGAGATGGCCGGATATTTGGCTGATCTGTGCGCGAATTATCCGATCCGCTCGATCGAGGACGGGATGGCGGAGGATGATTTCGCCGGCTGGAAGGCGCTGACCGATCGCGTGGGTGCCAGCGTGCAACTGGTGGGCGACGACCTGTTCGTGACCAACCCGGAACGGCTGCGAATGGGCATCGGGCAGGGCCTAGCCAATTCGCTGCTGGTGAAGGTCAACCAGATCGGCACGCTGACGGAGACGCTGGAGGCGGTCAGCATCGCGCAGCGCGCAGGCTACACCGCTGTGATGAGTCATCGCTCGGGCGAGACGGAGGATGCCACCATCGCCGATCTGGCTGTCGCGACCAATTGCGGGCAGATCAAGACGGGCTCGCTTGCCCGGTCCGACCGGCTTGCGAAGTACAATCAGCTCATCCGCATCGAGGAACAGCTGGGCCATACGGCGGTCTATGCCGGGAAGGGCTGCTTTGGTCGCATCAGCGCCTGAACTGGTACGGCGTCGCTGGCCATTCGACCGGCGGCGCCAACCCGGTCAGTCGAGCTCCCGGGCCACCTCGAGCTCTGCGCGCTCCTGCAGTTCCTCCAGCTTTTCCAGCTTCCGCCGGTTCTTCGGGTTCAGCAGGTACTGCCACACCCCCCAGGCGTTGATGACCAGCAGCACGCCGTTCATCGCGGCGATCGGCAGGGCGTCGCTTGTCAGGCCGGAGATGATCCAGCAGATCGCCACCGCGCAGAACAACACAAAGCCCCAGCCGGTTGCGCGACGACCCAGATCCGCCGCGATCAGCCCGGCTGCCAGCATCGTGCCGCCGGCCGCGATCCATTCCAGTGTCCCGTTCATCTCGTCAGTTCCGCGCTCAGAGGCCGGCGTCGGTCAGGCGCGCCAGCTGCTCCGGCGACAGCGTCAGCGCGGCCGCCTCGAACTGCACATCCAGCTGTTCCGGCGTACGCGCGCTGGCAAGCGGCGCGGCAATACCGGGCTGTGCCATCAGCCATGCCAGGGCAATCGCGCCAAGGCTGGCGCCGGTCTCCGCCGAGACAGCATCCATCGCCTCCAGCATGGGTCGGCCGCGCTCCAGGTAAGGACCCACACCCCCACCACGTGCCTGTCCGGAGAGATCTTGACGCCGGCGATACTTGCCCGTCAGGAACCCGGACGCGAGGCCGTAGAATGGCAGCATGATGATGCCGTGCGTCACGCAGTAGGCCTGCAAATCGGCGCCATAATCGTCACGGCTGACCAGATTGTATTCGTTCTGCAGAACGGTGAACGGGGTGCTTCCCGCCTCGCGCGCCACATTGTTCAGGGCTGACAGCCGGGCCAAGGTGAAGTTGGAGGCGCCCAACTCCCGCACCGTTCCTGCCTCCACCAGAGCATCGAAGCCGGCGGCAACATCTTCCTGGGGCGTGTCGGTTTCGTCACGATGAGCGTAGTAAAGGTCGATGTAGTCGGTCTGCAGCCGCTCCAGCGACTGCTGCAGTTCCGCGGCAACACGTTCCGGCCGCAAGTCGCCGGTTTCGCCATGCATTCCGGTCTTGGTGCCGATGCGCATTTCCGCGCGAACGCCGCTGGCGGCGAGCCAGCGACCGATCACCGCTTCGCTCTCGCCGCCTTCGTGGCCGGGCACCCAGTCGGAATAGCCCTGCGCGGTGTCGATCATGCGGCCGCCCAGTTCGTAGAACCGGTCAAGCACGGCAAAGCTGGTTGTCTCGTCGGCGGTCCAGCCGAACACGTTGCCGCCCAGCACCAGGGGTGGACCGGCAAGGCAGGGATGATCATTCATGGCCGCATAACGGCAGAAGCGGACAACGGTGCCCGATCAGGTTCAGGCAAAACGCTGCTGGATGTCGAGCAGCGTCATTGCTGCCACCGCAGCGCCGGCACCCTTGTTGCCTTGCGCCGGGTCGGCACGAACGATCGCCTGCGCCTCGTTCTCCGTCGTCAGGATGCCATTCCCGATGGGGATACCGTCCATGGTAAGCGCCATGACCGCCCGCGCGCTCTCACCGGCGACGATCTCGAAGTGGTAGGTTTCCCCGCGGATCACGACGCCCAGTGCCACGAACCCTTCATACCGCCCGCTCTCCGCTGCAGCAGCGATGGCGCCGGGAACTTCCAGCGCGCCGGGGACGGTCAGCACCTCGACCTCATGGCCGGCTTCTTCCAGGGCGCCGCGTGCGCCGGCGATCAGCATGTCGTTCAGATGCGCGTAGAAGCGGGCTTCGACGATCAGGAACCGGGCCATCAGGCGTTCTCCTCCATGGGGGTAATCGGCTGTTCGCCAACGATGGACAGACCATAACCTTCCAGCCCGACGAGCGAGTGACGGCTGTTGGTCAACAGGATCATGTCACTGACGCCGAGCTCCGTCAGGATCTGCGCGCCTACGCCATAATCGCGCTGCTCCACCGCGGCGGCGGCGGGGTCTTCCGTGCTGCGGCTCAGATGACGGATCGAGCGGCTGGCGTAATCTTCCTGCGGGCGGCTGATCAGCACGACGACGCCGCTGCCGGCCTCGGCAATGGTGCGCATTGCACCTTCCAAAAGGCCGGTGCGTTGGCAATCCTGCGCGAACACATCGTCGAATACGGACAAGGAATGCATGCGCACCAGCGTCGGCCGATCCGGATCGATCCGGCCCTTTACCAAAGCCAGTGTCTCGCCACGCGTCGCCTTGTTCCAGAAACTGACCGCCCGCCACTCGCCGCCCCAACGGCTGGTGAAGCTTGCCTCGTTCCGGCGTTCGACCAAGTGGTCATGCTTGCGACGGTAGGCGATCAGGTCGCGAATGGTGCCGATCTTCAGGCCGTGTTTGCGACCGAAGGCGATCAAATCCTCCAGCCGGGCCATGGTCCCGTCATCGTTCAGGACTTCGCAGATCACCGCGCTGGGATTCAGTCCTGCCAGCCGGGAGATGTCGACCGATGCTTCCGTATGTCCGGCACGGACCAGCACGCCACCCTCGCGAGCGCTGAGCGGGAAGATGTGGCCAGGGCTGACCACGTCGTCCGCGCCCTTGGTGGAGTCGATTGCGACCGCCACGGTGCGCGCCCGGTCGGCCGCGCTGATGCCGGTGGTGATGCCCTCGCGCGCCTCGATACTGGTGGTGAAGGCGGTTTCCATGCGGCTGCGGTTCTTGCGGCTCATGGGTTCCAGCTGCAGTTGGTCCACTCGCTCGGGCTGCAATGCCAGGCAAACCAGACCGCGGCCATGTGTTACCATGAAGTTGATGGCATCGGGCGTGGCCATCTGCGCGGGCACGATGATGTCGCCCTCGTTCTCCCGGTCCTCATCATCCACCAGGATGAACATGCGACCGTTGCGTGCTTCGTCGATGATCTCCTCGATCCCGACCAGCACAGGCGCACCGGTGGCATTCGCATCGATGAACTGCTCCAGCTTGCGGAGCGTTTCCGCAGTGGGGTTCCAGCTTTCTTCGGTGCAGTCGCGCAATGTGTTGGGGTGCAGGCCAGCCGCACGAGCCAACCCGGCGCGGGTCATGTTTCCGCTTGCGATCATCTGACGGACGCGGGCGATTGTTGAGTTTGACATACTGCGGCATTGTCACATCACAATGTGAGGGTCAACAAACACGTCACACCCACATCACATCAACGGACCTTGCCAGCGCGACGCAGGAAGGCCATCTCCTGCTGCGTGATCGACAGTGAAGCGAATCAGTCTGCCATCCGCGACTCGTTCCGTGCGGCAATGCGGCATGTGGCGTCCACCGTGCATGCGGTAACGACCATGCATGCCGGGGAACGCCACGGCATCCTGGCAACTGCGGTAAGCTCGCTCAGCTTCGATCCTCCATCCTTGCTGGTGTGCATCAACCAGGCTGCGTCGCTGCACCATCCGCTGACCCAGGCGGAGCTGTTCGCGGTCAATGTCCTGGGACTGGAGAACCGGGACATCGCCGAGCAGTTTGCTCAGGCGCGCGGCGCGGAGCGGTTTACGGTCGGTGACTGGGCGGATGAGCATGGGGCACCGGTGCTGCTGGGTGGACAGTCCGCGATGGTCTGCCGGCGGATCGATTGTCATCGCTTCGGCACGCACACGATCGTCGTGGGGGAACTGGTCGCGGCGCGACACCGGCAGGACGGTGCCCCCCTGACCTATTACGACCGCAACTATATCGACATTTCGGGCGCGCCAATCAGCACGATCTAATCGTCACCGGTAATCGGCTGATCGCGCAACGGCACCAGATGCTCCGCGCCATGGAAAGCGGCGCCGATTTCGAGATGGCCGGCGATCTCGTCGTCGAGCAGTTCCGCGCGCCGTTCCGGCGAGGGGTAGGCCCGGTTGCGCAGCAGGCCGCCGCCGACGCGGCGCCCCAGCGCGCTGCGCCAGAAGGCCGGGGCTGACGCCGGATCATAGCCGGCATTGGCCAGCAGGTGGACTGACAACCGGTCTGCCTCTTCTTCTGCTTGACGGAGCAGCCGTCGGTTGCGGCCGAACTCGCCCAGCAGCCCCTTGTCGACCCCTGCCGCTTCCAGCCGCAGGCGATGCTGCAGGATTACATGACCCAGCTCGTGCGCCACGATGGCTGCAAGGTCCGCATCGCTGGCGGCTGTCGACAGTTCCTGTGGAATCTGGATCACCTGTCCGTCCGTACGCGCCGACAGGCCGTTGCCCGTGCCAATCTCCACCACCGCACGGCACCCGCGGGCAGGATGTAGCACGACCTCGCGGAGCGTGTCCTCGCGCCGGATCTGCAGATGCAGGTCGTCGCCGGGTCGCCACTGGCTGGTCAGCAGGGCAAGCGCTGCCTCCCGCAAGGTCGCACCGGTCGCGACGGGCGTCTGTCCGGCGACTGCGACCAGGCCATCCCTGGGTTGCAGGCCAGCCATCGCTGCCGCCGACCCGGGGAGAATCTGCGCAATGGCGACCGCGCCCTGCGTGAAAAGCGGATCGGCCCAATCACCCGCATACTGATCGCGGCTGTGCAAGATCATGCCGGTGAGCGGCATCTGGGCGGGACATATGGGGGCGTTGGCCTCCAGCAACTGCCCCGCGACGCTGGCCAGACGGCGATCCTGCGCGAACAGCGCCTCCAGCGCATCCGCAGCCGCCGCGCGCCCCGTCAGCATCATCAGCAGCAGCGCGGACCAGAGCGGCAAGCCCTTATGCATGACGGCGCTGTATCGCCCGGCCGACCGCCAGCACTGGCACGGCGAGCGCGATCCAAGCGACAATATCGCGCCATCCATCGCCGGTCAGCGCGCTGACCAGGCCGACCAAGCTGCATATCGCCAGCAGCAGCGGAATGCCGAAGACTTGCAACAGGTCGCCCTTGCGCTTCACGCGAACCGCTCTTCTGCCGCACGCCGGCTGTTCGCGGCACGTTTGGCGAGCCAGAGGTACAGGCCCGTCACCAGCACGATGATCGTGAACAGCGTCAGCGCCGCCCACAGCATCTTCAGCGGCAAGCCGCCATAATCGCCGAAATGCAACGGCTGGGACAGGGCCAGCGCGGAGACGTACCACGGCATGGCGCGCGCATCGGTGAAGGCTCCGCTGCGCGCGTCGATCAGTGCGGGCGTCAGCAGGCGCTGCGTCAGTGGCGTGCTGCCCTGGAAGAACACGGCATAATGGTGGCCTGAGCTGAACGCGCCACCGGGGAAGGCGATGAACTGCGGCACGAAGCCCGGCAGAGCGCGTCGGGCCTGCGCCATCGCAAGGTCGAGGCTGCCATAATCGTTCGGCTTAACCGACGGTTGCCTGGCATAGGCGTCCGTCATGTCCGCCAGCTCACCTGCCTGCCACAGCTGATAGATCGGCGTGGACAGGGCGTTGATGATGCCGGTCAGCCCCACCACCATCATCCAGGCGAGCGCGGCGATGCCCAGCAGGTTGTGGTAATCGAGCCATTTGACCCGGGGTCGCCGCGTGATGCGCAGGCTGCCAAAGGGCAGCTTGCGGGTGAAGGGCAGGTACAGCACCACGCCGCTGACCAGCGCGATCGCGAACAGCACGCCCATCAGCCCCAGGAACAGCATGCCGGGCAGGCCCAGGAACATGTCCGTATGCAGCTGCAGCAGGAAGTGCATGACGCCGCCCGCCGCCTCCGCTTCCGACCACAGCAGGTCTCCGGTCGATCGATCGAAGGAATGGAGCGTCATCTCGGCGGCTGGCGAGTCCGGCCGCGGTGCCGTCGTGATGGTCATGGCGGGCTGTTCGTTGTCAAAGGCCATGAACACCAGCACTTCGCCCGGTGCGCGATCCAGGGCTTGCCGGGCCATGATGTCGAGCGGCAGCAGCACCGGCGCTGTGCCGGAGGAGGCGACGCCCGGCGCGCCATAGGCCGGGGGAGCCTCCGTCAATCTGTCTATCTCGTCATGGAAGATCAGCGGCAGGCCGGTGAGGCACAGCATCAGCAGGAACAGCGTGCAAAGCAGGCTGGTCCATTTGTGCAGCCAGCTCCAGATCCGGATCGTGCGCCCCGTCATTACCCTGCGATCGAATTGCAACAGCATGCCGGCCTAGCTGCACGAGGCCTTGTCGGCAAGCGTGCCCGCCGCAGTGGTCCGGACAGGCAAAGGGCCGGCCCGCGCTGTGCGGACCGGCCCCTATCACGCCGTTCTTGTGGCAGTACCTGGAGATCAGGCGCCGAAGGTGCGCTGCCACCAGCCGCGGCGGGGTCCGCCGGCATTGGCCGTCTCGTCACCGGGCTCCGGAACGGGTGCCGGCTCGGTGACCTCTTCGGTGCTGGCGGGCTCAGCGGCGGGCGCTGCGGCTTCGGCCGGAACCTCGGTCTCGACGTCGGCCTTCTTGCGGCGGGTGCGCTTGGGCTTCACCGGTGCTTCCGCTGCCGGCTCCGGGGCGGCGGGTGCCTCGGGCTCTGCCGCGACGGCCTCGTCGGCCTTCTTGCGGCGGGTGCGCTTCGGCTTGGCGATGACGCCGGCTGCAGCTTCGGCCACGGCCTCTTCCACCGCGGGGGAGTCTTCCTCCACCTTCTTGCGACGGCTGCGACGCGGCTTGGCAGGGGCAGGCTCCGCGACCTCTTCGACGGCCGGCTCGACTTCGGCAGGCTCGACATTAGGGGCCAGTTCGGCTTCCTGCAGCTGCTCGGTCAGCTCCTGCGCCGGAGCATCCGCCGCATCGGGTTGCCCGGCATCGGCATCAACCGACTGCCCCGCATCACCCTCGTCACCGTCCTGACGACGACGACGTCGACCACCACGCCGGCGGCGCTTGCGCGGCGCGTCCTCGTCCGTGTCATGCGTGTCGGCCGGACGCTCGTCGCTCTGGTCGGCGTCGACCTCTTCCGCGACGTCCTCGGCGCCAGCCTCGTCACTGGCGGCGTGCTCGCTCTCGCCTTCGCCATCCTCGTCGGTCCGGCGATTGCGGTTGCGGCCGCCACGGCGGCGGCGGCGGCGCTTCTTGCCGCCTTCGCTGTCGTCATCCGACCGCTCGCGGGGGGAGGCTGTCGCCTCCTGCTCTTCCTCCGCTTCGGCGTCCTCTTCTTCCTCGTCCTCGATCTCGTCGATCTCGTCATCGAGCTCGATCTCGTCCGCGATCGGTTCGAAGCGGGGCGGGGCGGCCGGGCGGGGGCCACTGCTGATGACGCGCATCTTCGCGCCTTCATCCTCGCCCTCCGGCATCACCTCAACCCGCACGCCATAACGGCTCTCGATCTCCGCCAGGTCGCCGCGCTTGGCGTTCAGCAGGTAGATCGTCGCCTCGGTGGAGGCGAACAGCGAGATGATCGTGCCGCGCCCCTTGGCGGCTTCGTCCTCGATCATGCGCAGGGCCGACAGGCCGGCGGAGGATGCGGTGCGCACCAGCCCGGTACCGTCGCAATGCGGGCAGGAGCGCGTGGTCGCCTCCAGCACACCCGTGCGCAGGCGCTGGCGGCTCATCTCCATCAGGCCGAAACCGGAGATGCGGCCGATCTGGATGCGCGCACGATCGTCCTTCAGCGCATCCTTCATGGCCTTTTCGACCTTCCGGGTGTTGCTGGAGTACTCCATGTCGATGAAGTCGATCACGACCAGCCCGGCCATGTCGCGCAGGCGCAGCTGGCGGGCGATCTCACGCGCGGCCTCCAGATTGGTGGCGACGGCCGTCTGCTCGATCCCGTGCTCCTTGGTGGAGCGGCCGGAGTTGATGTCGATGGAGACCAGCGCTTCCGTCGGGTTGATGACGAGGTAGCCGCCGCTCTTCAGCTGCACCACCGGATCATACATGGCGGACAGCTGGTCTTCCGCGCCGTGGCGCTGGAACAGGGGCACCGGATCGGAATAGGCCTTCACCCGCTTGACGTGGCTGGGCATCAGCAGCTTCATGAAGGTGCGGGCCGAACGGAAGCCTTCCTCACCCTCGACCACGATTTCCTCGATCTCGCGATTGTAGATGTCGCGGATTGCCCGCTTGATCAGGTCGCTGTCCGAATGGATCAGCGCGGGCGCGCTGCTGGACATCGTGTTCTCGCGAATCTCGTCCCACAGGCGGGCGAGATAGTCGAAGTCGCGCTTGATCTCCGTCTTGGTGCGCTGCAGGCCGGCGGTGCGGACGATCAGGCCCATGGAGCGGGGCAGGCTCAGTTCGGAGACGATCTGCTTCAGCCGCTTGCGATCGGCGCCGGAGCTGATCTTGCGGCTGATGCCGCCGCCATGGCTGGAATTGGGCATCAGCACGCAATAACGGCCAGCCAGCGACAGATAGGTGGTGAGCGCCGCGCCCTTGTTGCCGCGCTCTTCCTTCACGACCTGCACCAGCAGCACCTGCCGACGCTGGATCACGTCCTGGATCTTGTAACGACGACGCAGCGCCATGCGCTTCGCCTTCAGGTCGTCCAGTTCCTTGGCGCGGGCGCCGTTGCGGCGGCCCTGGCGGCGCGGACGGCGGCTGTCGCTGTCGTCGCTCTCGTCCTCGGCGCTGTCGCTGGTGCCTTCGACGTGGCCATCCTCGATGGTGGCGACGTCATCCTTCTCGTCCGTGTCGATTTCCTCGACGCCGTCTTCGCCGGAGAGGTAATCGTCCTCGCCCTCTTCGCCGTCCTCGTCATCCTCATCCTCGGCGCGCAGCGCGGCCTCTTCGTCGGCCTGCTCCTGCTCCGCCGCGATCAGGGCCTCGCGGTCCTGCGCCGGAATCTGGTAGTAGTCGGGATGGATCTCGCTGAAGGCGAGGAAGCCGTGGCGGTTGCCGCCGAAATCCACGAACGCCGCCTGCAGCGACGGTTCGACGCGGGTTACCTTGGCGAGGTAGATATTGCCCTTGATCTGCTTGTGTTCGGCAGATTCAAAATCGAATTCTTCAATGCGGTTGCCTTGCAGCACCGCCACCCGGGTTTCTTCCGGGTGGCGCGCATCGATCAGCATGCGTGTTGCCATTATGTATTCTCCGTGCGCGCGCGGTTGCCTGCCGGACCATCGGGGCCGGACGCAGGCGGGCGGGCGCGCGCCAATCTGTGGGGATGCCGCCCACTCCCTTCGCAGGGCGAAGGGTTGCGGCGGCGGATGTCATTGCCGGCAGGACAAGGCGCGGGGCTTGCGTCCGCGCAGGCGTCACGGCCACGATGCAGCGATTTGGCTGCAGCGTGTCGGACGGTCCTGTTCTTGTCATTGCGGCATCAACCTGTCGGTATTGATCCGGCGGTGAGTGATCGATCAGTCGATCGCGTTCGGCCGGAGGAGGCGCCTGTGCCGGTCAGGCACGGGCCGGCGCCATCGCTAGCAGCCGCAGCGCCCCTGGGCAACCATGTTGCACGGCGGACCCAAGTGTCGCACCTCCAGCGCGCCCGAACCCGCCAGGCCTGTGAACAGTGGCGCGAGGGCGCGCAGCCATGCTAGGGCCCGGGCAATCATGGCCGAAGCTGATACACCGTCCCGCTACCGTCTCCGCCGTGCACAAGGCGTTTTCGCCGCGCTGGCGGATGGCTGGCGCACTCGCCCGCGACTGCGGCGTGCGATCTATGCCCTCGGCGTCCTGCTGCTGCTGCTGGTCATCGGCTGGCTGCTGCTGCTGCGCAATCTGCCCGATGCCGATCGCCTGCTGACCTACGAGCCGCCGCTGCCGAGCGTGGTGCGCGGCATGGATGGCGAGATCGTCCATTCCTTTGCCCGCGAACGACGCGTGCAGCTGCAGTTCAAGGATTTCCCGATCCAGCTGGTCAATGCCTACACATCGGCAGAGGACAAGACGTTCTGGACCCATGCCGGTGTCGACGTGCCAGGCGTGGCCGGCGCCGTCGTGGATTATGCCAGCAAGATCGGCAGCGGGCAGCGGGCGCGCGGCGGTTCCACCATCACGCAGCAGGTTGCCAAGAACATCCTGGTCGGAAACGAATACTCGATCAGCCGCAAGCTGCGCGAAATGGTGCTGGCGGCCCGGATCGAAAGCGTGCTGACGAAGCAGCAGATCATGGAGCTGTACCTGAACGAGATCCCGCTCGGCCGCCGATCCTTCGGCGTACAGGCGGCGGCGCGCGCTTATTTCGACCGCGATGTCGAGGATCTGGAGCTGCACCAGATGGCGTTCCTCGCGATCCTGCCCAAGGCACCGGAGGTGTATGGCCGCGCCCGCAACGAGGCCAGCGCGATCGAGCGGCGCAACTGGGCGCTGGATGCGATGGAGGAGAACGGGCACATCTCCGTCGCGGAGGCCAGTGCGGCCAAGGCGCAGCCGCTCGGCCTGGTGCAGCAGCGCAGCGAGGAGCGCTCCGCCGATGCGGGCTACTTCCTGGAAGAGGTACGCCGGCAGCTGATCGACCGTTATGGCGAGCAGGCAGAGGACGGGCCGAATTCCGTCTATGGCGGCGGCCTGTGGGTGCGCACATCGCTGGACACGCAGCTGCAGGATGCCGCGCGCGACGCGCTGCGGGCAGGGCTGCTGCGCTTCGGCGGCGGGCGGGGCTGGCATGGTCCGGTGGCCACGATCGACCCGGACAATGGCAGCATGACGCAGCAGCTCGCCTCCGCCAATATCGGCATCGCTTACGAGAACTGGCGGATCGGCGTGGTCACGGATCGCAGCGGGCAATCCGCCACGATCGGCTTCGCCAATGGCGATGAGGCGCCGCTGGGCGGCCTCCCCGATGCGCTGAAGGTGGGCGATGTGACGGCGGTTTCTCCGGTGGGCGGCGGCAGGTTCCGCGTGCGGACCGTGCCCGAGATCTCCGGCGCCTTCGTGGCGCAGGATCCCGCCACCGGCCGTGTGCTGGCGATGCAGGGCGGCTTCGACTTCCGGCTGAGCAGCTTCAACCGCGCCACGCAGGCGGAGCGGCAGCCCGGCTCCACCATCAAGCCCTTCGTCTATGCCACCGGCCTGGACCAGGGAATGACGCCGGCCACGATGGTGCCGGACACGTCCTATTGCGTGTATCAGGGCGCTGGCCTTGGCGAGAAGTGCTTCCGCAATTTCAGCGGCGGCGGTGGCGGCTCGCACACGATGCGCTGGGGCCTGGAGCAGTCGCGCAACCTGATGACAGTGCATATCGCCGCCGATGCGGGGATGCCCAACGTCCTCAAGACATTCAGCCGCACCGGGATCGGCACTTACGACCAGCCTTACTTGTCCTATGCGCTGGGTGCCGGCAGCACCACGGTGCTGCGGATGGTCAATGCCTATTCCGCACTGGAGAATCACGGCCTGCAGCATGATGCCAGCGTGATGGATTATGTGCAGGATCGCCGGGGCAAGGTGATCTGGCGCGCCGACACCCGCGATTGCACCGGCTGCAACATGCCGCAATGGGACGGGCGCCCGATGCCGCGGCTCGGCGATCGTGGGCGGCAGGTGATGGATGCACGTACCGCGTTCCAGACGGTGCACATGCTGGAAGGCGTGGTGCAGCGCGGCACGGCCACCAACTTGCGCGACCTGGACATTCCGCTGTTCGGCAAGACCGGCACCACCACGGGGCCCACCGATGTGTGGTTCGTCGGCGGGTCGCCGGACATCGTCGCCGGCGTATACATGGGTTACGATCAGCCGCGCAGCATGGGCGGCTGGGCGCAGGGCGGGCGTCTGGCCGCGCCGATCTTCAAGCAGTTCGTGACAGAGACGCCCGGCAAGTGGAGCGGGCGGCCGTTCCTGGCGCCTGCCGGCGTGCGGCTGGTGCGGGTGGACCGCCGGAGCGGCAAGCGGGTGTTCGGCAGCTGGCCGAGCGATTCCGATCCGCGCGCCGGGGTGATCTGGGAGGCGTTCAAGCCGGACAGCGAGCCTGCACGCGAACGCCGTGGTGATCGGGTCGATTCCCTGCGCGAACTGATCATGGCGCAGCTGCGGCGCACCGAACGCGCGTCCACCAGGGCGGCTGCGGCTGCGGCGGCAGAGCGCGAAGACAGCTTCGTGGAGCAGCAGGGCGGACTGTACTGATCGGCAGTGGACAGGTTCGAGGGTGGGGCGCATAGATACGCCATGATCCGCGCCACTCTTCTTGCCGCTGCTGCCGCCTTGCTGCTGGTTCCGGCCTTCGGTGCGCCTGCCTCGGCAGCGCTGCGCTCCGGGGCACAGGCTCCGGCGCTGCGCACGCAGGGTGCGCTCGCGGGGCGCACGTTCACCTTCGACCTGCAGCAGGCGCTGCGCCGCGGCCCGGTCGTGCTGTACTTTTTTCCGAAGGCATTCACGCAGGGCTGCACGCTGGAAGCGCACGCCTTTGCCGAGGCAATGCCCGATTTTCGTGCCGCCGGGGCGCAGGTTGTCGGCCTGTCGGCGGACAATCTGTCGACGCTGCGGCGGTTCTCCACCGAGGAATGCCGCGATGCCTTCCCGGTGGCGGTCGCCAGCCCGGCCGCGGTCCGGGCGTTCGACGTGGCGCTGCAGCGCGAAGGGCAGGCGACCGGCGTGTCCGATCGCACATCCTATGTCATCGGTCAGGACGGGCGTGTCGTGATGGTCCATTCCGACCTGGACTGGCGCGAACATGTTCGCCGGACCCTGGCGGCGGTGCAGGCGCTGGATCGCTGACCGGCCGGCCGGCAGCGACCTTTCCCTTTCCGGCGTCCTCCGCTAGGCGCCGTTTCTGACATCTGACGGAGTTATCACGACATGCGTGCCGAAGGGCAGGCCCATATCGATCGCATCCAGGGGGCGCTGGCACTGGTCCGCCGCTCGCTGGACTGGGAGCGCGCGCTGCGCCGCCTGGACGAGCTGAACGCCCGGGTCGAAGATCCCGACCTGTGGAACGATCCCAAGCAGGCAGAAGCCGTGATGCGGGAGCGGCGCCAGCTGGATGCCGCGATCGGCACGGTGAAGGAGATCACCGCGGAGATGGCCGACGCCATCGAGTTCGTCGAGCTGGGCGAAGCCGAGGGCGATGACGATACGGTCGCCGAAGGCCTGTCCACCCTGGCCCGCCTGGCCGACCGAGCCGACGCCGACAAGGTGCAGGCGCTGCTCAAGGGCGAGGCCGACGGCAACGACACCTTCCTGGAAATTCATGCCGGTGCCGGCGGGACGGAGAGCCAGGACTGGGCGGAAATGCTGTTCCGCATGTATGCCCGCTGGGCCGAGCGCAAGGGCTACAAGGTGGAGACGGTCGAGTACCAGGCGGGCGAGCAGGCGGGGATCAAGTCCGCCACGCTGCTGCTGAAGGGCGAGAACGCCTATGGCTACGCCAAGACCGAATCCGGCGTGCACCGGCTGGTGCGGATCAGCCCTTATGACAGCTCCGCGCGGCGGCACACCTCGTTCAGTTCGGTCTGGGTCTATCCTGTCATCGACGACAACATCGAGATCGAGATCAACGACAGCGACCTGAAGATCGACACCTACCGCGCCAGCGGTGCGGGCGGTCAGCACGTCAACACGACCGATTCGGCGGTGCGTATCACGCATGTGCCGACCGGTATCGTGGTCGCCAGCCAGAACGATCGCAGTCAGCACAAGAACCGCGCCACGGCCATGGGCATGCTGAAGGCTCGTCTGTTCGAGCGCGAAATGGCGGAGCGGGAGGCTGCTGCCAGCGGTGAATATCAGGAAAAGAGCGAGATCGGGTGGGGGCACCAGATCCGTTCCTACGTGCTGCAGCCATACCAGCTGGTGAAGGACCTGCGCACCGGCACCACCTCGACCGCGCCGGGCGATGTGCTGGACGGTGCGCTGGACCCGTTCATCGCCGCCGCGCTGGCGCAGAAGGTGACGGGCGAGCAAGTGCAAGTGGATGACGTGGACTGAGCGGCTGCCGCGCGGGACTGGGGAGCATGATACGCCCGGTTTTGCCACGCGCGGCACAACCCGCTATGGCCGCGAGCAAGATGCTGCGTCATTATGCCTTTTGCCTGCCGCTAGCGCTTGCCGCGTGCTCGCCCGCCGATTCAGAAGGCGGGACAGGAAACGCGCCTGTCTTTCCCGCGGCCGATCGCCCGGTTTCTGCCCTCGGCGCAACGGCGTTTGCGGACGAGGATCTGCGCGACAGCCGGCAGGAAGCCGCCACCGTGATGCAGCTTGCGGGCGTGCGCGCGGGGATGAGCGTTGCCGATATCGGCGCTGGTGAAGGCTATTACACGGTTCGTCTGGCCGAAGCCGTGGGCGCGCAAGGCCGCGTGCTGGCGCAGGACATCGATCGCGGCGCGCTGCTGCGGCTGGGTGACCGGGTCGAGACGGAGCGGTTGGACAATGTTTCCATCACCGGCGGATCGCCTGACGACCCGCATCTGCCTGCCGGCAGTTTCGACCGCATCTTCCTGATCCACATGTATCACGAGGTCGGCGACCCCTACGCCTTCCTGTGGAACCTGCACCCGGCATTACGGCCGGGCGGACAGCTGGTGGTGGTGGATGTGGACCGCAGCCCGGACCGCCACGGCATCCCACCGCAATTGCTGTTCTGCGAATTGGGTCAGGTCGGCTATCGGCTGGTGGAATTCATTCGCCACCCGGCGTTGGCCGGCTATTATGCCCAGTTCGAGGCCATGGCCGAGCGACCGGAGCCGGAAGATATCAGGCCCTGCGCCATGGCCAGCAACCGATCGGGACCATCGGACGGAGCGGGCGGAAGGGCGCCGGCACCGCAATGACACGCGACAAGGATTTACGATGAGTTTCAAAGGGCTGAAGCCCATTTCTTACGGTGGTCGTGAGGTCTGGCCGTTGATCGAAGGCGGCAAGGGCGTGTCGGCCAGCAATCACACCAGCTCCGGCGCATGGGCGGCTGCTGGCGGGATCGGCACGGTCAGCGCGGTGAATGCCGACAGCTATGATCCGGAAGGCAAGATCGTGCCGCAGGTCTATTGGCAGAAGACGCGCCTGGAACGACACGAGCAGCTGATCCAGTACGCCATCGATGGCGCGGTGGAGCAGGTGCAGCGCGCCCACGAGATTGCCGGTGGGCAGGGCGCGATCAACATCAACGTGTTGTGGGAAATGGGCGGCGCGCAGCCCATCCTCGAAGGCGTGCTGGAACGCACTCGTGGCCTGGTGGCCGGCGTCACCTGTGGGGCGGGCATGCCGTACCGATTGTCGGAGATCGCCGCCCGCTACAACGTCAACTACCTGCCCATCATCAGCTCCGCCCGGGCGTTCCGCGCCTTGTGGAAGCGGGCCTACCACAAATATGGCGCGCTGCTGGGCGCCGTGGTGTACGAGGATCCGTGGCTCGCCGGCGGGCATAACGGCCTGTCGAACGCGGAAGATCCGCTGAAGCCGGAAGATCCGTACCCCCGGGTCAAGGCCGTGCGCGACACCATGCGGGCTGAAGGCATCTCGGACGACGTGCCGATCATCATGGCCGGCGGCGTGTGGTTCCTGCGCGAATGGGATCACTGGATCGACAATCCGGAACTCGGCTCCATCGCTTTCCAGTACGGCACTCGCCCACTGCTCACGCATGAGAGCCCGATCCCGCAGGGCTGGAAGGACGCCTTGCGCGATCTGGAGCCCGGCGACGTGCTGCTGCACCGTTTCAGCCCGACGGGCTTCTACAGCTCGGCCGTGGTCAATCCGTTCCTGAAGAGCCTGGTGGCCCGGTCGGAGCGGCAGATCCCCTGGTCGCGCGTGGCAGCAGGTGATCACACGGTGCAACTGGATGTGGGCGTCAAGGGCAAGAATTTCTGGGTCACCCCCGGGGATCGGGAGCGGGCACGGCAATGGGTGGCGGCGGGTTACACCGAAGGGCTGAAGACGCCGGACGACACGCTGATCTTCGTCGATGCGGCGGAGCGCGCGATGATCCGCAAGGACCAGGCGGATTGCATGGGCTGTCTGTCGCATTGCGGTTTTTCTTCGTGGAAGGACCACGACGATTACACCACCGGGCGTCTGGCCGATCCGCGCAGCTTCTGCATCCAGAAGACCTTACAGGACATCGCCCATGGGGCGCCGACGGACGATAACCTGATGTTCGCCGGCCATGCGGCCTACCGGTTCAAACAGGATCCGTTCTATTCCAACAACTTCACACCCACAGTGAAGCAGCTCGTTGATCGCATTCTGACGGGCGATTGACTGGAAACAAAATAGATCGCTATTGATTTTTGTGAAAGTGCGTAAGTAGAGCGTCTGGCAGCGGACAGTGCATCCGCAGAGCTTTTTGGTACGTATGTAGGTTCGAGGAAGCCAGTGGAGAAAGGTCCAGGAAGGATGTCATGAACTATTCCGCGCCATTTTCCATGCCGCGTACCGCACGCGAGGAACTGTTGAGAAACCCGTTCATGTCGAACCTGTTGCTCAGGCGTCTGAGCGCAGCCGACAGGGCCGTATTGGAGCCACATTGCATCCGTTTCGACCTGCTGCGGAACCAGCGGCTTGCCGGACCGGGCGAGCCGTTGCCCATGTTCCTGTTTCCGGAAGGTGGCATACTGGCCACGATGTCGACCGACGGGATGCGCACCGAAGTCGGGCTGATCGGCCGTGAGGGAATGGTCGGGATCGGCACCATCCTGGGCGGCTCGGCGGAAATGTTCGAGACGTTCGTGCAGGTGGATGGTGCGGCCGTTATCGCCATCCCTGCGGATGTGCTGATCGATCGGGTCGCGGAATCGCCGGAGCTGCGTCAGCTCCTCTCGCATTACCTCCTGTATGCCATGCTGCAGCTCTCCTTTTCTATCGTGTCGCGGTCCAACCAGATGATGGAGGCGCGCCTCGCCCGCTGGCTGCTGATGTGTCATGACCGGATGCCGGGCGACGAGATCCCGGTCACGCACGAGTTCCTGGCCACCATGATCTCCGCGCAGCGCAGTGGTGTCACCGTGACATTGCACCTGCTGGAAGGCGAAGGCCTGATCCGCGCCAATCGCGGCCGGATCACCATCCGCGACCGTGCCGGTCTGGAGACGCTGTCCGGCTGCACCTATGGCAAGCCGGAGGCTACTTACCGTGAGCTGCTTGGCGAGTTCGGCAAGACTCACGGGTCGGGCGTTTACTAGACGCCCGACTGTCTGGAACGCGTGCTGTGTTGCTTTGTCAGTGGCACTGCCTCTATCGCGGGCAGCGTGCGAACCTCTTTTCTTCTTGCCGGCCTGTGGCTGATAATCTGCGCAACTCCCGTTCCCGCCGCCGCGCAGGAGCGGGCCGTGCCCTACTGGGCCAGTCTGCGGGAGGACGAGGTCTATATGCGCGTCGGCCCCAGCGTCGATTTCCCGATCGAGTGGATCTATCGCCGGGCAGGTCTGCCGCTGAAGGTGGTGCGGCTGAACGAAGGCTGGCGCCTGGTTGAGGATCCCGACGGCGCCCGCGGGTGGATCGCTGCACGATTGCTGGATCCCGACCGCACCGCGATGGTGACGGGGGAGGGCGAGACCGCAATGCGCGCAGAACCCGATACGGCCGCGGCACTGCGCTGGCGGGTGCAGGCCGGCGTGGTCGGCCGATTGGGCCAGTGCGATGGCGGGTGGTGCCGGTTCGTCGTCGGCCGGCGGAGCGGCTGGGTGGCGCGGGATCGCCTGTGGGGCGCAGGGCCGCCGTGAGATGACGGGCTCAGCCGTCGCAGCCCAGTGCCTGCTCTACCATGCCGATCAGGCTGTGCCCGATCAGGATGTGCGCTTCCTGCACGCGTGCGGTGACGCTGCTTTCGACAATGATGGCGATGTCGCTCAGCGGAAGCATGGCCCCACCATCGCGGCCAAGCAGGCCAATCGTGACGATGCCCCGGCTGCGCGCCGCCGCAAAGGCAGCGATCACATTGGCCGAGTTGCCGGAGGTGGAGATGCCCAGCAGGCAATCGCCGGCCCGGCCGAGTGCCTCGACCTGCCGTGCGAAGATCCGTTCGAACCCGTAATCATTCCCGATGCAGCTGAGCGCGGAACTGTCGGTGGTCAGCGCCAGGCCGGCCAGCGGTGCCCGGTCCGCCACGAAGCGGCCGGTCAGTTCGGCCGCGAGATGCTGGCTGTCCGCCGCGGAGCCACCATTGCCGCAGAACATCACCTTCGCACCCGTCCGCAGGCTGAGCGCCATGGCCGCCCCGGCGCTGGTGATCGCGCCGTCGAGCCGCTCCAGCGTGGCAAACACTGTGCGATGCTCGGCCAAGTTGGCAAGGAAGGGCGACATGACAGCCGTCGATAGTGAGCAAACCTTGTTTGACAAGATCATACCAGCGGACGCGGTGGCGGGCGTGCAGCTGCCGCGACCGCTGGTGTTCACGAATGGCGTGTTCGACATCCTGCATCGGGGTCACGTCAGCTACCTCGCTGCCGCGCGGCATCTGGGCGCTGCGCTGATGGTGGGGGTGAACACCGACGCCTCGGTGCGCCGGCTGGGGAAAGGGGCAGGGCGCCCGGTCAATGTGCAGGAGGATCGCCTGCTGGTGCTGGCAGCGCTGACCTCCACTACCGCCGTCACGCTGTTCGAGGAGGATACTCCGCTGGCGCTGATCGCCGCGCTGCGGCCCGACATCTATGTGAAGGGTGGTGACTACGCCATCGAAACGCTGGCGGAAACCGCGCTGGTGCGCAGCTGGGGTGGCACGGCGATGGCGTTGCCCTTCGTGCCCGGACAGTCCACCAGCGCCATCCTGCGCCGGTTGGGAATGGAATGAGGGCCGCAGCCTTTCTGGACCGCGACGGCGTCCTGATGGAGGATCGCGGCTATGTCGCCCGGGCGCAGGATGTCTGCCTGCTGCCTGGCACGGGCGCGGCACTGCGCCAGCTGGTGCGCGCCGGCTATCTGCTGATCGTGGTGACAAACCAGTCGGGGATCGGCCGCGGCCTGTTTGACGAGCAAGCGTTGCAGGACGTGCATCGGCGGCTCACCGTTCTGCTGGCGGCCGAAGATGTGCTGCTCGATGCGATCTACCATTGTCCACATGCGCCGGCAGCCGGGTGTGCCTGCCGCAAGCCGCTGCCCGGCCTGCTGGATGAGGCGGCGAGTCGCTTTCCGGTCAACCGGGAGCGGTCGTTCATGGTGGGGGACAAGCCCAGTGACGTTGCCGCGGGCCAGGCGGCGGGCCTGGGCAGGACCTATCTGATCGGTTCGCCCGGGCTGCCGGACCTGCTCAGCTGTGTCGCGAAGCAATTGGCGCTGATGCGTGTGTCCGGGAGCTGAGCCCATAGCTTGTCCGACAGGCGAGGCACGATGCGGCGCGCTGTTCAAGCTTGTATCCGGATAGCTGTCAGTGGCTGGTGGCCTCCAGACCATGTCCTGCTAGATGGTGTCGCAGAGCGTCCCGGCGGCCACTGGAGTTCCGGGCGATGCAGTGAAGCGTGTTGTGGAGTCTACGCTTGAGGAACGAACAGGAACAATCCCGGATCGAGCACGAGATCGCGCGCCGGGACAAGGGCACCGATCCATTCTCGGCAGCGGTCCGCGCGACCCGCATGCCCATGCTGATCACCGACCCGAACCAGCCCGACAATCCGATCGTGTTCGCCAATGCGGCGTTCAGCAAGCTGACCGGCTTCGGCCATGAGGAGATACTGGGACGCAACTGCCGCTTCCTTCAGGGTCCCGACACCGATCAGGACAGCGTGGCGCAACTGCGGGGTGCGATTGCTGCCCGCGAGTCGATCGAGCTGGATCTGCTGAACTATCGCAAGGATGGCAGCACGTTCTGGAACCGGCTGCTCGTTTCTCCGGTGTTCGACGAGGAGGGGCAGGTCACCTACTTCTTCGCTTCCCAGTTCGACGTGACGGTCGAACGCGAGCGGCTGGCCCGCTTGGAACGCGATCGTGCCGATCTGCAGGCAGAGGTCGGGCAGCGCATGTCTGACCTGGCGCAGGCGGAGCACCGTTTGCAATTCGCACTCGAGGCGGCGCATCTCGGCTCCTGGAGTCTCGACCTCGCGACGGAGCGGATGACCGTGACGGACGGTTGCAAGATCAATTTTGGCCGGTCGGTGTCCGAGCCGCTTACCTATGCCGACATCAAGGCGGCCGTTCACCCCGACGACCGGGCACGCCGCGACGAGGCGTTGCGAGCGGCGTTGGAGGAAACGGACGATTATCGGGTCGAGTACCGGATTCACACCCCTGTAGGCGACGAGCGCTGGTTGGCTGTCAGGGGCCAAGTCTTCCGCCGCGCGGACGGCACTCCGCTCGAACTGGTGGGCGTGTCGCAGGACATTACGGATCGCAAGCGGGCGGAGGAGCATCGCGCGCTTCTGGCGAACGAGCTGAGCCACCGCGTCAAGAACATGCTGGCAACGCTGCAGGCGATCGTCAGCCAGACCTTGCGCAATGCCGGCACGCTTGATGAAGCGAACACGACGCTGGCGGCCCGGATCCAGTCGATGGACGCCGCGAATGACCTGCTGGTCAACGAACGATGGGAAAGCGCTGCCCTCCGGGATCTGATCGGACGCGCGCTTGCCCCGTTCCGGTCGAAGGACGAAGAACGCATCAGGTTCGATGGTCCGGATGTCCGGGTGCCGCCGCGGCTCGCCGTCGGGCTGGCGCTGGCGTTGCACGAACTCGCGACCAACGCCGCCAAATACGGTTCATTGTCGACGTCCGACGGGCATGTCGAGATCAGCTGGCGGATCGCCGACGGACACAAGCCGGATCGGCTTCACTTCCGCTGGGAGGAGATCGGCGGCCCGCCCGTGACCGCGCCGACCCGCCTGGGCTTCGGTTCCAAGCTGATCGAGCGGGTGTTGGCGAGCGAGATCGACGGAACGGTGGAGCTGGACTACCGGCCGACCGGCGTGGTCTTTACCGCCGCCGCTTTACTGCCCGAACCGGCCGAGGCCGGCTGACTCGCCGGCGCCGCAGGCCGGAGCGGCGGTTCACGAGCAGTCGGTACTGATACAAGACAGGCTTCTGCAACAAAAGCTTCACGGGCTTGAAGATCATCCCTCGCGGCAAGCGGGCTGGCTTGTTCTAGATCGGCGGCGTTCCAAGAATTGTATTATCAAGAGGTTGCTCCGCCGTGCGCTCTTTCCACCTGCTGCTCACCTCGTCATTGCTGACGGCCAGTCTTTCGACGGGCGCCTTCGCCCAGGCAATCGAGGCGGACTCGTCGTCCTCGATCGAGATGGCGGATGAGATCGTGGTGACGGGCACGCGCACGCCCGGCCGCTCTCGGCTGGAGACGGCCTCCCCGGTCGATGTACTGTCCAACGAGGCATTGCGGGCGCAGGGGACAAGCGAGCTGGGGCAGGCACTGGCGAACGTGGCGCCGTCCATCGTCTTCCCGCGCTCCGCCGCGGTGGATGGCACGGATACCGTGCGCCCCGCTACCTTACGCGGCCTCTCGCCGGATCAGACCCTGGTGCTGGTCAATGGTATCCGCGGGCACAGCTCTGCGCTGCTGAACACCAACGGCTCCGTCGGGCGGGGATCGGCCGCCTTTGACCTCAACACCATCCCGACGGTCGCGCTGGACCGGGTGGAAGTGCTGCGTGACGGGGCTTCGGCCCAATATGGCTCAGACGCGATCGCCGGCGTGATCAACCTGCGCCTGCGCGAGGCGAGCGAGGGCGGCGGTGGCACCATCAGTTACGGCCAATATGCCACCAGCGTGGAGCCGGCACGCAGCGAGTACAATCGGTATGACGGCAAGACCGTGAACGTGTCTGTCTGGCAGGGCATGCGGCTGGCCAGTGATGGCTTCCTGACATTGTCGGCCGATTACCTGGATCGCGGTTTCACCAGTCGTGGCGACCTGGACCGGCGTGTGGACCCGGCGCGCATCACCTCCCGTTTTGGCGACCCCGAGGTCGAGCAGTACAGCCTGTTCGGCAATTTCGGCGCGCCGTTCGCGGGCGACTGGGACGTGTATGGCTTTGCCGGCTACCAATATCGCGACAGCACGGGCGCCGCTTTCCCGCGTCTGGCCAACAATGCCAACAATGTCGCCTCGATCTATCCGGACGGATTCCGGCCGATGATCAACGTCCGTTCGGACGACATCAATTCTGCACTGGGGCTGCGCGGACCCGTCGGCGAGTGGGACGTGGACCTCAGCGTCTCCTGGGGTCGCAACCAGCTGCGGTTCCGTACGCTGGATTCGCTGAACTCCACCTATGGCGCGGCTTCGCCGACGGACTTCAACGACGGCAAGCTGGCTTACGATCAGCTGGTCGCCGGCGCGGATGCAAGCCGCCAGTATGATCTGGGCGGCAGCGACACATTGAACGTCGCCGCCGGTGTCGAATACCGGCGCGAGACCTTTGCGATCAGCCAGGGACAGGTGGAGTCCTATGCCCGTGGACCGCTGGGCGGCAACACCGCGCTGGGCAGCGGTGCACAAGGTTTTCAGGGATTCTCGCCCGCCAACGCCGTTGATGTCTCGCGCGACAATGTCAGCGCCTATGTGGATCTGGAGGCGCAGCTCGGCCGGTTGCTGATCGGCGTCGCGGCGCGGGGGGAAAGCTATTCCGATTTCGGCGAGACGGCGACGGGCAAGCTGTCTGCCCGATATGACCTGGCGGACAGCTTTGCACTGCGCGGCACCATCTCCACCGGCTTCCGCGCGCCATCGCTGCAGCAATCCTTTTACACGCTGACGCAGCCGCAGGTGGCGGCCGCGCCGGGGGGCGGGGTGACCATCGTGGACACCGGAACCTTCCCCGCCACCAGCCCCGTCGCCGTCGCGTTGGGCGGCCAGCCCCTGGACCCGGAGAAGTCGTTCAACCTGTCGGCGGGTGCGGTTTACCGGTCGGGCGGGTTCAACCTCAGCGTGGACGCCTACCAGATCAAGGTACGCGACCAGCTGGCGCTGTCCGACAATCTCGGCACCGGAGTGAACGCCACGCCGGAGATCACCGCTCTGCTGGCGCCGTTCAGCGTGTCGGCCGCGCGCTTCTTCGTCAACGGCATCCGCTCGACCACCCGGGGCATCGACGTTGTCGCCAATTACCGCTTACCGACCGACACCGCCGGCCGGTTCGACCTCACATTGGCCGGCAATGTCAACGAAGTCGACCTGACGGAAGTGCCGACCGGCACCGGCACGATCACGGTGCCGGCCCTGTTCGGCCAGCAGCGCATCGTCGGGCTGGAGCGCGGCACGCCGCGGGTCAAGGTCACCGGTCAGACGAACTGGGAACTGGATGGGTTCGGGGCGCTGCTGCGCGCGACCTATTACGGCAGCGTCACGCAGCCGGCGTCGACACCGGCAAACTATGCCGAGACCGGCAAGCACGTGATCGTCGATCTCGAGGCCCGCGCTCCGCTGTTCGAACAGGCGACGCTGGCTGTTGGTGCGAACAACCTGTTCGACGTCTATCCGGATTTCGTCCCGGAGACCAACGCGGTCAACTACAACAATGGCGGCACGGCGTTCCCCTATTACTCGCCGTTCGGCTTCAATGGCCGGTTCCTTTATGCACGGATCAATCTCGATTGGTGAAGCGGGGAGCGCCCAGGCGAGCCGGTAAAGAACGTGCCGGCCGCCGCACGCTCAACGTACGAATCGTTGCCCGTAAGCTCGATCGTCACAGGGGATCTTCGAGAAGGCTGGCGGCGGGACAGCTCGTTGTGCCGTCCCGAGGACTGCTCCCCTGGCGTCTTGATACAAAAGTGGTCGAGCAGGGTCGCGAGAACGATCCGCGCAAAGTTGTACGGCGGAGGGATGACGTCTGCGAAACCGACCCTTCGGCTGACGAGGATGTCAGGAGCGGTTAGCGTCATGAGCACGCTGGCTTGTGTGACAACCGCCAGCCGACAGATCGCGACTATCCCCAGATGCAGGGGAAGGGCGAGACTGTGCAGTCCATCGCGGATCAGACGCGATAATTGGTCGGGGAGAGAGGATTCGAACCTCCGGCCCCTGCCTCCCGAAGACAGTGCTCTACCAGGCTGAGCTACTCCCCGACCGGACCTTAACACACCCGGAAGAACCGGCTGCGAGGCAAGGCAGAGGCGGCCCTATAGGCAGGGTCCGCCGGGCTGGCAAGCGGCCATTTGGGGTGGTAGCGAAACAGCCATGCACAGCCTCCTTCCTTCGACCCCGAGCCCGCATGCCGACCATTGGGAATGGCAGTATCTCGATCTGATGCGTCGCATCTGGGAAGAGGGCGACGAACGCGCAGACCGCACCGGGGTGGGCACCCGCAGCATCTTCGGCCCGCAGCTGCGGATCGACCTGTCGGACGATCGCGTCCCCTTGCTGACCACCAAGCGCGTATACTGGAAGGCAGCGGCGCGTGAGATGTTGTGGTTCCTGTCGGGCGATACCAACATCCGTCCGTTGCTGCAGCAAGGCGTCACCATCTGGAGCGACTGGCCGCTCGCGTTGTACCGGCGCTCCACTGGCGAGGAGATCACTCAGGAGGCATTCGAGAGGCGAATCGTCGAGGACGCGGCTTTCGCCACGCGATGGGGTGATCTTGGCCCGGTCTATGGCAAGCAATGGGTCGACTGGCCGACTTACGCGCCCGAGGGCAACGGATTGTTTCGGCAGGGGCCCGGCATCAACCAGCTGGAACTGCTGATCGATGGCTTGCGGCGCGATCCTGCCGGTCGGCGACACATCATCGAGGGATGGAACGTGGCGGAACTGCACCAAATGGCGCTGCCGCCATGTCACAAGACCTACCAGTTTCATGTCAGCGGCGGACGCCTGTCCTGCCAGCTGTACCAGCGCAGCTGCGACGTTGCGTTGGGCCTGCCGTTCAACCTGTTCGGAGCCGCGCTGTTGACGCGCATGGTGGCGGCGCAGGCGGATCTGCAGCCGGGCGAGCTGATCTGGACCGGAGGGGACACGCACCTCTACCTCAACCATGCGCATCTGGTGGAGGAGCAACTCGGCCGGGCACCATCCGGTGAGCCGCGCCTACGATTGTTGCGCCGCCCGGAAACAATTTTCGATTATCTGTTTGAAGATTTCGAGGTGCCGGATTACCATCCGCAGGGCGCCATCCGCGCACCCGTCGCCGTGTAAGCGGCGTTGATGACAAGGGCTCCGGCATGAACCGGGCCCGGTCTGGAGAGAGAGCATGACGATGGAGGCAGTGCCCCCGGCGGGCGCGAACCGTCCAGTATTGGCGCTGCACGTGCCGGAGCCGCGGTTCCGCCCCGGCGACCCGGTCGATTTCGGCTTCCTGACGATACCGCCGGCCGGCGCCCAGCCGCGCCCGGACGAAACCTGCGCACCGGCCGAGACATTCCCGCTTTGCACCGATCTGGTCCGCGTGCTGGGCGACGACGATCAGGCCCATGGACCGTGGGATCCGCGCCTGTCCGCAGACGGGATGCGCACCATGCTGCGCCTGATGGCGATGGTGCGCGTCTTCGACGGACGGATGTACCGGCTGCAGCGGCAGGGCAAGACCAGCTTCTACCTGAAATGCACCGGGGAGGAGGCGACCAGCGTGGCGGCGACGATGGCGCTGGATGCCGGCGACATGATCTTCCCGTCCTACCGCCAGCAGGGCTGCCTTATCGCGCGCGACTACCCGCTGCTGGAGATGGTGAACCAGATCTTCAGCAACCGGGCAGACAAGCTGAAGGGGCGGCAGCTGCCGATCCTCTATTCCGCGCGGGAGGTGAACTTCTTCACCATCAGCGGCAATCTGGCGACGCAGCTGCCGCAGGCGACCGGCTTCGCCATGGCCAGCGCCATCAAGGGCGACAGCCGCATCGCCAGCGCCTGGGTCGGGGAAGGGTCCACGGCGGAAGGAGACTTCCACAATGCGCTGACCTTCGCCGCGGTCTACAATGCGCCAGTGGTGTTCGCCGTGGTGAACAACCAGTGGGCGATCTCCAGCTTCTCCGGCTTCGCAGGCGCGGAGCGGACGAGCTTTGCCGCCCGTGCCATCGGTTATGGCATCGCGGGGCTGAAGGTCGACGGCAACGATGCGCTGGCGGTCTATGCGGCGCATGCCTGGGCCGCCGATCGTGCGCGGCTGAACCACGGCCCGACGCTGATCGAGTATTTCACCTACCGCGTGGAGGGGCACTCCACCTCCGACGACCCGAGCGTCTACCGCGCCGCGGATGAAGGCACCGGCTGGCCGCTGGGCGACCCGATCGCCCGCCTGTCTGCCCATCTGATTGCAATTGGCGAATGGTCGGCAGAGGCGCACGCAGCCATGCTGACAGAGCTGGATGGCGAAGTGCGCACCGCGATCCGCGCGGCCGAGGCGAACGGCATCCTGGGCCACGGCCTGCACCAGCCTGACACCACCATGTTCGAGGATGTGTACGAGACCATGCCGTGGCACCTGCGCGAGCAGATGGCGCAGGCCCTGCACGAGCGGGCGGTCAAGTATCCGCCGGAGGTGCAGCCATGAGCACCGACGAAGGGGCAGGGCGCCCGATGACCATGATCGAGGCGATCAACGACGCGCTCGACATCATGCTCGCCCGCGATCCCGATGTGGTGGTGCTGGGCGAGGATATCGGCTTTTTCGGCGGTGTGTTCCGCGCTACTGCGGGCCTGCAGGCGAAGCATGGCAAGACCCGCGTGTTCGACACGCCGATCAGCGAATGCGGCATCATCGGCGTGGCGGTGGGCATGGGCGCCTACGGCCTGCGTCCGGTGCCGGAGATCCAGTTCGCCGATTACATCTATCCCGGGCTGGACCAGCTGATCAGCGAAGCGGCGCGGCTGCGATATCGCTCTGCCGCGGAGTTCATCGCGCCCATGACCGTGCGCACGCCGTTTGGCGGCGGCATCTTCGGCGGGCAGACGCACAGCCAGAGCCCGGAAGCGCTGTTCACGCATGTGGCGGGCCTCAAGACCGTGGTGCCGAGCACTCCGCACGATGCCAAGGGGCTGCTGATCGCCGCGATCGAGGACAATGACCCGGTGCTCTTCTTCGAGCCCAAGCGCCTCTATAACGGTCCGTTCGACGGCTATTACGACCGCCCGGCCAAGGTCTGGAAGGGCCACGCCGATGCCGTGGTGCCCGACGGGCACTACACCATCCCGCTGGGCAAGGCGCGGACGGTGCGGGAAGGGGAGGCGCTGACCATCCTGGCCTACGGCACGATGGTCCATGTCGCCTCCGGCGTGGTCGAGTCGCTGGGCGTCGATGCCGAAATCATCGACCTGCGCACGCTGGTGCCGCTCGATATCGAGGCGATCGAGCAATCCGTCCGCAAGACCGGGCGCTGCCTGATCGTGCATGAGGCGACCCGCACCAGCGGCTTCGGCGCAGAGCTGTCGGCGTTGGTGACGGAGCGCTGTTTCTACCATTTGGAGGCTCCGGTGGAGCGGGTCACGGGGTTCGACACTCCGTATCCGCACAGCCTGGAATGGGCCTATTTCCCCGGACCTGTCCGGGTCGGCGAGGCGATCGAGCGGCTGTTGGCCGCCGACTGACAAGGAGGGGCACATGGCCCGCTACAGCTTCAACCTGCCCGATATCGGCGAAGGCATCGCCGAGGCGGAGATCGTGCGCTGGCACGTCGCCGTCGGCGACTGGGTGGCAGAGGACATGCCGATCGCCGACCTGATGACGGACAAGGCCACGGTGGAGATGGAGACTCCCGTCGCCGGCCGTGTGCTCGAGGTCGCCGGAAAGGAAGGCGATGTGATCGCCATCGGATCAGCGCTGGTCATCCTCGAGACCGACGCAGAGGCGGGATCGACCGGCCAGGGTGAGCGCCCCGCCGCCGACGCGGCGCGAGCGGAGGCGGGTCCTGCCCATGAAGATGAGCCGGCTGCACCGGCCGAGCCTGCGAGTCCCGCCCCCGTCCCACCGGTCGAGGCAGTCTCGTACGCTCAGACCTCGGGCAGGATCCAAGCCAGCCCGGCGGTGCGCGAGCGCGCCCGCTCCATGGGGATCGACCTGAGCCAGATCAGGCCCGCCGCAGACAACCGCATCCGGCATGCCGATCTGGACGCCTTCCTCAGCTACACGCCGGGCTATGCTGCCAAAATTGGGGCGCAGGCGGACGAGGTGGTGCCCGTCATCGGCCTGCGCCGCCGGATCGCGGAGGCCATGAGTGCCTCCAAGCGGCAAATCCCGCACTTCACGCTGGTGGAGGAATGCGACGTGACCGCGCTGGAGGAAGCGCGGATGCAGCTGAATGGCGCAGGCGATGACCGGCCGCGCCTGACCCTGCTGCCGCTGCTGATCGCTGCAACCTGCCGCGCCTTGGCCGAACACCGGATGCTGAACGCCCGCTATGACGAGGAAGCCGGCGCGGTCACCCGTCACGGCGCTGTGCATATGGGCATGGCGACGGCCACAGCGAACGGCCTGATCGTGCCGGTGATCCGCGATGCACAGGGCAGGAATCTGTGGCAGCTGGCGGACGAGATCACCCGGCTCGCCACCGCTGCGCGTGACGGCAGCGCGGCGCGGCAGGAACTGTCCGGCTCCACCTTCACCATCAGCTCCCTCGGGCCGCTGGGCGGCGTGGCGGCGACCCCGGTGATCAACCGTCCGGAGGTCGCCATCCTGGCGCCAGGCAGGATCGTGGAGCGCCCCGCTTTCGTGCCGGACGGCATGGGTGGGGAGCGTATCGCCAAGCGCAAGCTGATGAACCTTTCGCTGTCCTGCGATCACCGCGTGGTCGACGGGCAGGATGCGGCGCTGTTCATGCAGACCATGCGCGGACTGCTGGAAATGCCGGCGCGACTGCTGGCTGGTTGAAGGGGAGAGACAAAGCTTTTTCCACAGGCGATTTCGACCTGTTGACAGGGCAGGCGACCGCCCGTAGAGGCGCGTCTCCCAAGCGGGCTCCGGCCTGTAAGCGGGTGTAGCTCAGTTGGTTAGAGCGCCGGCCTGTCACGCCGGAGGTCGCGGGTTCAAGTCCCGTCACTCGCGCCACTTGGGGGGTTTTCCAGACTCTCAGGTGGCGGTTCAGCCCTTAGGGCAGGTTTTCCACGTCGGCTTCGGCCTGTACGCGGGTGTAGCTCAGTTGGTTAGAGCGCCGGCCTGTCACGCCGGAGGTCGCGGG
The DNA here is from genome assembly GCF_003660445.1 of Croceibacterium ferulae. Classification (GTDB taxonomy): domain Bacteria; phylum Pseudomonadota; class Alphaproteobacteria; order Sphingomonadales; family Sphingomonadaceae; genus Croceibacterium; species Croceibacterium ferulae. Next base: position 107,429 of record NZ_QZVQ01000010.1, read on the forward strand.
TTCAAGTCCCGTCACTCGCGCCACTTCGTGGCCTTTGAACCCCGCGGCACTTCAGCTCCAGCGGCCGGTTTCCATCCAGATCAGGAAGCGCCTGAGCGGCAGCAGCCAGGCGACGCCCAGCACCAGGTAGATCACGGTCTGCAGCCACACCGGCTGCCGCCCGATCCACGGCGACAGCTGCAGGATCAGGCCGGCATAGAGCGCCAGTCCGACCAGCAGCAGCAGCACGCCCGCCGGGATGCGCAGGGTGGGCTTCTCCCGCATCAGAACGGCCCCAGCACCCGCGTGGGCGTGACGATCGCGTTCAGCGGCATGTCATGCGGCGCGATGGGCAATTCGAGCACCTCCTGCACATCCCACGCCATGCCGATGGCGATCACGTCCGGATGTGCGAGCAGGTACCGATCATAGAAGCCGCCACCCTGACCCAAGCGCTCGCCGGTGGCAGTGAACCCCACCAGCGGGACGAACAGCACGTCCGGGTCCACGATCGGTGTCTGCCGATCGGGCTGCAGCAGGCCCATGGGACCAGGTGACAGATCGCTTTCATCGTACGGATCGGTGTGGCGATGAAAGGTCAACTCCCCGCCGACCGTCACATGCGGCAAGGCGATCGGGTGCCCCGCCTCGAAGAAATGACGGATGTAGCCGGCCGTGCGCGCTTCGCCCTCGGCGGCGCGGTACAGGCCGATCGTGGCGCCTTCCGGCACCAGGTCCAGCACAGGGCGGGGCGGGCGATTGAACACCAGGGCGCTGACTTCACGGGGCAGGGCGGCGGCATGATCGAGGCGGGCCTGGCGCAAGGTGGCGCGCAAGCGCTTCTTCTGCTCGAAAATGTCGGCCAAGCCGTCCTCCGCTGCGCTGCCCGGGCGCCGGGCGCCGGGCGCCGGGCGGTGATGGTGTGGCGGAACCACCATGGGTCGTTTGCCGGGAAATCCTCTGACGCGTCACGTCAGGTGGGCGCCATGTGCACCGGCCTTCGGGACGAACCCGCAAGCCGGGCAGGGACAGCTCCCAAGGATTTGGTTATAGCCTCAGGGATTTTCATGCAGCTCGTGCCGGGCAGTCCCGCCAGCGCCAATCTAGGAGCAGGTGACGTTGCACTCAAGGGGTACGCGGCGTGGCGGAGCAAATCAGTCCGGGCTTGTCTTATCCAGCCGGTCGGCCACGCCTTCCAGGCGGCTGGCAAGCTGCTCCAGCATGATGGCGGGATCGTCGCCGTCAGAGACAGGATCGGCAGCCTGCCGGTCGAGCTGTTCGCGCGCCTCGTGCAGTTCGTCCGCCAGCACCAGCGTGGCGTAAAGCAGGCGGCGGACCTCCGACTGGCTGGCGAGACCAGGCACCGCCCGCAGGCGGTTCTCCACCAGATCGCCGAGCGCGCGCAGATGCGCCTCCTCGCCCGGCGCGCAGGCGACGGTGTAGGCTCGCCCGCCGATCGTCACGTTCACATTGCTCATGACCGGTGCTGCATCCTCAGCCGTCCAGCCGGCCGATCAGCCGGTCCAGTTCCGCAAGCGCGGCCGTGGCCTCGGCGCGCAGGGCGGCATGGCGCTGCTCCAGCCCAGTGTCCGCCGGTGCACGCGCTGCTGCCGTTTCGATACGGTCGGTTGCGCGGGCGATGCGCTGCAAGGCGTGGCTGATCCGCTGGCGGTCCATATCGCGCGCCTTATTCAACAAAGCGCATAATGGCAAAGTGTTGTGCGGCACTGCTGCAACAGGCTCTCGGCCCAAACCGGGCACCATGCTTGACGGCGCCAGTCCCGTTCGCAAGGGAGGCCGCGACCGAATCGCGCACCCGATCTTGACGCGACCATGTTTTTCCGGAGCAATCGTTTGACGCAGGATCCTGTCCGCCTCGCCGCAATGGCCAATGCCGTTCGGGCGCTGTCCATGGATGCGGTGCAGGCCGCGAATTCAGGCCATCCCGGCATGCCGATGGGCATGGCCGACGTGGCGACGGTGCTGTGGTCCGATTACCTGAAGTTTGATCCCGCGCAGCCAGACTGGGCGGATCGCGACCGCTTCGTGCTGTCGGCAGGCCACGGCTCCATGCTGATCTACGCGCTGCTGCACTTGTCCGGCTACGACCAGCCGACGATGGATGACATCCGCAACTTCCGCCAGCTGAACAGTGTATGTGCCGGCCATCCGGAAAACTTCCTTTTGCCGGCGGTGGAAGCGACTACTGGTCCTCTGGGGCAGGGGCTCGCCATGGCGGTGGGCATGGCGGTGGCCGAACGGCATCTCAATGCGCATTACGGCGACGATCTTGTCGATCACCGCACTTGGGTGATCGCGGGTGACGGTTGCCTGATGGAAGGCATCAATCACGAGGCGATCGGCCTGGCCGGGCATCTGAAGCTGGGCCGCATGATCGTGCTGTGGGATGACAACCGCATCACCATCGATGGCAGCACGGACCTGTCCACCAGCGAGGATGTGGCGGCCCGCTACGCCGCCGCCGGCTGGCATGTGGCCGCCTGCAACGGGCATGACGTTGCCGCGATCCGCTCTGCAATCGACGAAGCCGTGGCGGACGAGCGGCCCAGCCTGATCGCCTGCCGCACGGTGATCGGCAAGGGTGCGCCCAATCTTCAGGGCACGTCCAAGACCCATGGCAGCCCGCTGGGCGCCACCGAGATCGCGCTGGTGCGCGAGACGCTGGGCTGGACGGCGCCGGCATTCGAGGTTCCCGAAGAAATCGCCGCCGACTGGCGCGCCACGGGTGAGCGCAGCAAAGACGTTCACGCCGCTTGGCGGCAGCGGCTGGAGGCAAGCGAGCGGGCCGCGGAGTTCACCGCGCGGATGCACGGTGAGTTGCCGCAACTGGCCGACTGGGCCGAGTACAAGGCGCAGGTCGCGGCGGAACGGCCGAAGATGGCCACCCGCAAGGCGAGCGAGGCGGCCCTGTCCGTACTGACGCAGACGGTGCCGGCGCTGATCGGCGGGTCTGCCGACCTGACCGGTTCGAACAACACCAAGACGCCGTCCACGACGCCGCTGACCGCCGACGATTATGCCGGCCGGTACCTCAATTACGGCATTCGCGAGTTCGGCATGGCCGCCGCGATGAACGGCATGGCGCTGCACGGGGGCGTGATCCCCTATGGCGGCACCTTCCTGGTGTTCTCGGACTATTCCCGCCCGGCGATTCGCCTGGGCGCGCTGCAGCAGGCGCGTACCGTCCATGTGATGACGCATGACAGCATCGGCCTGGGAGAAGACGGACCCACGCACCAGCCGGTGGAGCATCTGGCGTCCTTGCGCGTGATCCCCGACCTGCTGGTGATGCGCCCGGCCGACACGCTGGAAACCGCCGAGTGCTGGGAACTGGCGCTGCAGCAGGCTGATCGGCCTTCGCTGCTGGCACTGACGCGGCAGAACCTGCCGGCCGTGCGCTTCGACGCGGCGGAGAACCTGTGCGCCAAGGGTGCCTATCTGCTGAAGGGCGCCACGGCGGATCGGCGCGTGCTGCTGATCGCCACCGGGTCGGAAGTGTCGCTCGCGATCGAGGTGCAGGTTGCCCTGGAGGCTGCCGGGATCGGGGCCGACGTGGTTTCGATGCCCTGCGCCGAACTGTTCATGGAGCAGCCCGCCGAGTACCGTGCCGGCCTGCTCGGCGGCGAGGGTGTGCTGCGCGTCTCGATCGAGGCGGGCACCACTTTCGGTTGGGAACGCTTTACCGGACTGGATGGGCTGAATATCGGCATCGACCAGTTCGGCGCCTCCGCCCCGGCGGAGGAGCTGTTCGCGCGCTTCGGACTTACCGCCGACGCGATCGTTCCGCAGATCATGGCCAAACTCGGCTGAACTACAGGAGATAGATGGATGGCGACCAAGGTTTCGATCAACGGTTTCGGGCGGATCGGGCGCCTGGTTGCCCGTGCCATCATGGAGCGTGACGACCACGGCCTGGAGCTGGTGGCGATCAACGATCTGGCCGAACCCAAGGACAATGCCCTGCTGTTCGCCCATGACAGCACGCATGGCCGCTTCCCGGGTACGGTCACCAGCGATGGCGACAGCATCCAGATCAACGGCAAGGACATCGCCGTCACCAAGGAGCGCGATCCCGCCAAGCTGCCCCATCGCGAGATGGGCGTGGACATCGTGCTGGAATGCACCGGCTTCTTCCAGTCACATGATGCCGCCAAGCCACATCTGGATGCCGGCGCCAAGCGCGTGCTGATCTCCGCCCCGGCCACCGGCGTGTCGGCCACCATCGTCTATGGTGTGAACCATGACGTGCTGACGGCGGACGACATCATCGTGTCCAACGCCAGCTGCACCACCAACTGCCTGGCGCCGCTGGCCAAGGTGCTGAACGATAGCTTCGGGATCGAGCGTGGCTTCATGACCACGATCCACTCCTACACCAATGACCAGCGCATGCTGGACCAGATCCACAAGGATCTGCGTCGCGCCCGCGCCGGTGCGATCAACATGATCCCGACCACCACCGGCGCTGCGCGGGCCGTGGGCCTGGTGCTGCCGGAACTGAAGGGCAAGCTGGATGGCTCCTCCGTCCGGGTGCCGACGCCGAACGTATCCATGGTCGACCTGGTGTTCGTGCCGGGCCGCGACGTGACGGTAGAAGAGATCAACGCGGCGCTGAAGGCGGCAGCGGACGGCCCGATGAAGGGCGTGCTCGACTATACGGACCAGCCGCTCGTCTCCAGCGATTTCAACCATTATCCGGCCTCGTCCACCGTCGACAGCCTGGAAACGGCCGTGCTGGAAAGCAAGCTGGCGCGGGTCGTGTCCTGGTATGACAATGAATGGGGCTTCTCCAACCGCATGATCGACACGGCCGGCGTGATGGCGGGCCTGCTCTGAGGCAGATGCAGGCAGACGGGCAGACCCTGGCCGCGGGCGAGGCGCAAGCCGTCGCCGGCGGCCGTCTGGCGGGGATTGCACGGCGCGATCGTTCGCGTGGCGAAAACCAGCACGGGATCAGCCGCGTTCATGTCAGCCGTGCTGCGGGGATTGCCGGCGATTTCCGCGGCGCGCTGGCCGCGCGCAAGAACAGCTTCAAGCGGCAGGTCTCCCTGATCGAGGCGGAGAGCTGGGCTGCGGCGATGGCCGACCTGCGGCTTGACCTGCCATGGTGGGTGCGGCGCAACAATCTGCTGCTGCACGGCATCCGCCTGCCGCGGCAGGAGAAGTTCGTGCTCGGCATCGGCAGCGAATGTCGCCTGCTGGTCACCATGGAATGCGATCCGTGCAGCCGCATGGAGGAGATCGCCCCGGGCCTGAAGGCCGCGCTGCTGCCGGACTGGCGCGGCGGGTTCCTGGCCGAAGTGATAGCGGACGGCGATATTGCCGTCGGCGACCAAGTAAGGATCGAGCTATGAGCAGGCAGTTCGCGACGCTGGACGATGCAGGCGATGTCCACGGCAAGGTGGCGCTGGTGCGGGTCGACCTCAACATGCCGATGCACGACGCGGTGGTGACGGACCTCACCCGAGCTCGCGCAGTGGCGCCGACCATTTTGGAACTGGCTGATGCCGGCGCCAAGGTCCTGCTGCTGGCGCATTTTGGCCGACCCAAGGGGGAACGCAACTCCACCATGTCCACCAGCCTGATCCAGGGCGCGGTGGCCGATGTCCTGGGGCGCGAGGTGATGTTCATCCCGGAGGTCGCCGGCCCGGTGGTGGAGCAGACGATCGGCATCTTCCGTCCGGGCGACATCGGCCTGCTGGAGAACACGCGCTTCTGGCAGGGCGAGGAGGCGAACGATGCCGACTTCGCCCGTGCCATCGCGGCGAATGGCGACCTGTATGTGAACGATGCATTCTCCGCCGCCCACCGGGCCCACGCCAGCACGGAAGCTCTCGCGCATATGTTGCCGGCCTATGCCGGACGGGCGATGCAGGCGGAGCTGGACGCGCTGGACAAGGCGCTCGGCCAGCCGGAGCCGCCGGTGGCGGCGGTAGTCGGCGGAGCCAAGGTGTCCACCAAGCTGGCCGTGCTGGAGCATCTGGTCGGCCGCGTGCAGCACCTGATCATCGGCGGCGGCATGGCCAACACCTTCCTGGCCGCACGCGGCGTGAATGTGGGCAAGAGCCTGTGCGAACATGACCTGACTGGTCAGGCGGATGCGATCATGGCAGCCGCGGACCGCGCCGGCTGCACCGTGCACCTGCCTTACGATGTGGTCGTCGCGACCGAGTTCGCCGCCAATCCGCCATCGCTGCGCACCTGCAACGTGCACGAGGTCGCCGCTGACGAGATGATCCTCGACATCGGTCCGCGCGCCGTGGAGGCGCTGGCCGATGTGCTGAAGACCTGCCGCACGCTGGTTTGGAACGGTCCGCTGGGCGCCTTCGAGACACAGCCCTTCGATACCGCGACCGTGACGCTGGCACGCACGGCGGCGGCGCTGAGCGCGGAAGGTTCGCTGGTGTCGGTCGCCGGCGGCGGTGACACCGTGGCGGCGCTGAACCATGCGGGCGTGGCCGGTGACTTCAGCTATGTCTCGACGGCCGGTGGTGCATTCCTGGAATGGATGGAAGGGCGCGAGCTGCCCGGCGTCGCCGCACTGGCGCGCTGAAGATTTCAATGAACAACGACAGCAACACTGAAAAGCAGGGGGCTTTGCGCATGACCAAGGACGAGATGACCGCCAAGATCGCCGGGGGCCGCGGCTTCATCGCCGCGCTGGACCAGAGCGGCGGCTCCACCCCCAAGGCGCTGCGCGCCTATGGCGTCAATGATGACGAGTGGGACGGCGAGGAGGCCATGTACGGCAAGATCCACGACATGCGCAGCCGCATCATCAGCGCACCCAGCTTCAACGGCGATCGCGTGATCGGCGCCATCCTGTTCGAACGCACGATGGACGGCGCTGTGAATGGCAAGCCGACCCCGACCGCGCTGATCGACAAGGGCGTGGTGCCGTTCATCAAAATCGACAAGGGACTGGAGGATGAGGCGAACGGCGTGCAGTTAATGAAGCCGATGCCGACCCTGGATGCGCTACTGACCCGCGCCAGCAGCCTGGGCGTGTTCGGCACCAAGGAACGGTCCGTCATCAACGCTGCCAATCGCGAAGGCATCGCGGCGATCGTGGCGCAGCAGTTCGAGATCGGCGCACAGGTCATTGCCCATGGCATGATGCCGATCCTGGAGCCTGAATATTCGATCAAGGCCGCCGACCGTGCGGAGGGCGAAGTGATGCTGCGGGACGAGATCCTGAAGCACCTGGACATCCTGCCCGAAGGGCAGCAGGTCATGCTGAAGCTGTCGATTCCGGCCGTTGCCGGCACCTATGATGCACTGGCCCGCCACCCCAAGGTGCTGAAGGTCGTCGCCCTGTCCGGTGGATTCGCCCGCGGCGAGGCCTGTGCGGAACTGGCCAAGAACGAAGGCATGATCGCCAGCTTCAGCCGCGCGCTGCTGGAAGAGCTGCGCGCCGGCCAGAGCGATGCCGAGTTCGACGCCGTGCTGGACGAAGCGATCACCGCCATCCACTGCGCCAGCGTGGAAAAGGTCGCCGCCTAGTACCCGCCATCGAAGCGGAAGCTGAACCGGTAAGCGGCGGGGGCGATCGCCTCCGCCGTACGGGGCGGCTGCACCGCCACGAGTTCCAGCGCGCCATCTGCCACCTGCACAGGCTCGCCCAAGGTCAGGTCCAGCTGCCGGTCGCCGCCGCCCAGATGGACGGCAACCCGCACCCGTACCCGACCGGCATGGAAGCATTGCACATCCACCGGGCAACGGCTGTCCTCCAGCAGCTCGATCACGGTCAGCTGCGGGCCATCGACCATCACCGTCTCGCCGATTGCGGCGGTGGGGAGATGGCGTTCGCCCTCGGGTTGCTCCGGCGTCGTGGCGCACGCGGTCAGGGCAAGGGGGGCGAGGATCAGGATCGGGCGCATGGACGCCCTATCCTGATGCGCGGGTTGCGCGGTGCTGAATGGCTGTTCGTTGCGCCGAACGCGGCCATTGGCGCATACGTCCCCTCGCTGTAAGGCTCTGCCATGTCCGACTGTCAACTTTACCTGATCTCTCCCGCCGATGTATCCGGCACCTTTGCCGACCGGCTTGCCCGCGCGATCGATGCCGCCGATCCGGCGCTGCCGGTCGCCGCATTCCAGCTGCGCCTGAAGGGCCTCGACCAGCATGCCTGTGCCCGGGCGGCCGAGCCGCTGCAGGCCGTGTGTGCGGCGCGCGATGTGGCCTTCATCGTCAACGACGATGTCAGTCTGGCGAAGCGCATCGGCGCTGATGGCGTGCATCTCGGGCAGGGCGATGGTTCCCCGCGGGAGGCCCGTACCATCCTGGGCGCCCAAGCGCAGATTGGCGTCACCTGTCATGCCAGCCGGCACCTGGCGATGGAGGCGGGCGATGCGGGGGCCGACTATGTCGCCTTCGGATCCTTCTATCCCAGCAGCACCAAGGCCAGCGAGCACCGGCCGGATCTGGACCTGCTGCACTGGTGGCACGGCCTGATGGAGATCCCTTGCGTGGCGATCGGCGGCATCACACCCGCCAACTGCCGCCCGCTGGTGGAAGCCGGGACCGACTTCCTGGCGGTGAGTGCAAGCGTGTGGGCCAATGCGGATGGCCTGGACGAGGTCGCCGCGATCCAGGCCTTCGCGGCCGCCTTGCGTTGAGGCTGACCGGCCGGGGAGCCAATCGGGCGGATGGCTGTTGTCTTGTGAAAAGGGAGACAACATGCGCAGCTTCACCATCACCGCTTCTCTGCTTGCGATCAGCCTGGCGTTAGCGGGCTGCGGCTTCAACGGCACGGATGGTCGGGATGCCGACCCTGCCGCGGCCGAGACGCAGGCCGGGGGTGGCGCCGACAGCATGGCCTCGAGCGATCCTGCGGCGGGTGAAACGGCTGATGTCGGCGTGGCGGATGTGGAAGCCCGTCCAATGATGCAGGTGCAGGTGGTGCTGGAGCGGCTCGGTTTCGCCCCGGGCGTGGTCGACGGCAAGATGGGCATCTCGACCGGCAACGCGCTGCAGGGCTTCCAGGAAGCCAACAACCTGACCGTCAATGGCGAACTGGACCAGCCGACCCGCGCCGCATTGATGCGCTGGAGCAACATTCCCGCGACCCGCGTGGTTACCGTTCCGGAAGGTTGGGGACAGGGGCAGTACCGCCCGACGCCGGATGATTATGCCGACCAGGCGAAGCTGCAGCATCTGGGATATGAAACCCTGGACGAAGCGCTGGCGGAGCGGTTCCACACCACCATCGAGGTGCTATACCAGTTGAACCCCAATGGCCGAGCGGCCAGCGGCGAGAATACGGCCGCGCCCGCGCCGACGCCCGTTGCGAGTGCGGGAACGGAGCGCAGCACCATGCCGCCGCGACCTGCCTTCCGCGTAGGACAGCAGATCCGTGTTCCCAATGTCGGCGCCGACCGGATCGTCGCCTCCGAAGTGGAGAACAAGGAATGGCTGACGACGCTGGCAAGCCTGGGTGTTGGCAGCGAGCAGCCGAAGGCCGATCGCATCGTCGTCGACAAGTCCGGCGGCTGGCTGAAGGCTTATGATGCGGACGACAAGCTGATCGCCATGTTCACCGTCACGACCGGGTCGGAGAACGATCCCCTGCCGCTGGGCGAGTGGGGCATCAAGGGTACCGCCTACAATCCACCCTATGCCTACAACCCCGACCTGTTCTGGGACGCGTCCTCCTCCGACACCAAGCAGAACCTGCCGCCGGGCCCCAACGGCCCGGTCGGCGTGGTCTGGATCGACCTGACGAAGGATCATTACGGCATCCACGGCACGCCGGAACCTTCGACGATCGGCCGGACGGAAAGTCATGGCTGTGTGCGGCTGACCAACTGGGATGCAGCCCGGCTGGCGCAGATGGTGAGCGGTTCCACGCAGGTCCTGTTCCAGGCCTGACCGCATGCGTTTCTTCGACCGTCTGCTGACCGTCATCATCACGGCCACGCTGACCAGTGCGGCGTGGATCATTGTCGGTGGCGGCTGGTCACCGCAGCGGCAGACGGCCCAGACCGACCGCATCGTGTCCGAAGCCGCTGCCCCCGTTGGACGTTCGCAGGGCAGCCGCTTCATGCCGGTGCCTGGTACGTGGTCGATCCCGGTGCAGGGCGTTGCCGCGGCGGATCTGGTGGACACATTCGATGATCGCCGCGGGGATGACGAGGAACGGACGCACGAGGCGCTCGACATCATGGCGCCGCGCGGTACGCCGGTACTGGCGGCTACGGACGGCCTGGTGGAGAAGCTGTTCACCAGCCGGGCAGGCGGGCTCACCATCTACACTCGCGGGGCGGACGGGCGCACGCTGCTCTACTACGCGCATCTGCAATCCTATGCGCCCGGGCTGGCGGAAGGGCAGCAGGTGCGGACCGGCCAGGTGCTCGGCTCCGTCGGCTCCACCGGAAATGCAGATGCGGGCTCGCCGCATCTGCATTTTGCCATCCTGCGTACATCACCCGGCGCCGAATGGTGGGAACCTGCGCGCGCGATCAACCCGTTTCCGGTGCTGACCGGCCAGTGATGGTCAGCGCGCGCGGCGTACGCAGCGAAGCCGGCCCGGCGCGCCGTCTTCCACCTTGCGCACGAAGCCGTCGCTGATGATCCGGTAACTTTCGCCAGCACGTGGACCACTGGACAGCACCACCGTGTTGCCACGCCGCAGATAGGTGCCGGTGCCCTGGTCGGAGATGTAGCGGGACGCGCTGGTAATGCGGAAGCTGGTACCTTGCTGGACCACCCCGCGCGATGGTGCGCGGGGATCGGGCAGTTCGCAGACATACAGCCCCTGCTGCATGACGCCGATTCCCCCGCGATGTTGCGGCAGCCGCTCCGCCCGCGGTGAAATGTCCTGCCCATGCGCGGCAGATGCCAGCAGCACCGTGGCGGCGCAAAGCGCACCCAGGCGGCGCGCGCGTGATCGCAATCGCTCTGTCATTCCGGTACCATAGCGGCCCATGCCCCGCATTGCCATGCAACTCCGCAACCGCTACGGCGCGCAACTGTTTCCCATCCTTCGAAGGCATGTACAGCGATGAAGATCAGCGGCGTGGACATTCGCCCCGGCAATATTCTGGAATATGAAGGCGGCATCTGGAAGGTCGCCAAGATCCAGCACACCCAGCCGGGCAAGGGCGGCGCCTACATGCAGGTCGAGATGAAGAACCTGCAGGACGGCCGCAAGACGAACGTCCGCTTCCGCAGCGCCGACACGATCGAGCGCGTGCGGCTGGATACCAAGGATTACCAGTACCTGTATGCCGATGGCGACATGCTGGTGTTCATGGACAAGGACAATTACGACCAGATCCAGCTGCCGGCGGACTTGCTGGGCGATGCCGCCGCCTTCCTGCAGGACGGCATGGAAGTGATGTTGGAACTGTGGGACGAGAAGCCCATCAGCGTGCAGCTGCCCGACACCGTGGAAGCCACCATCGTGGAGGCCGACGCTGTGGTGAAGGGGCAGACCGCCTCTTCCAGCTACAAGCCCGCCGTCCTGGACAATGGCGTGCGCGTGATGGTGCCGCCGCATATCGGTAGCGGGACGCGCATCGTGGTCGATGTGTACGAACGCACCTATGTCGGGAAGGCCGGCTGACGCATCATGGCAGCAATCACGGGTCTGATGCGCGTAATGGAGCGCGCCGCGCGCAAGGCGGGTGGCAAGCTGCGGCGCGATTTCGGCGAGATCGAGCATCTGCAGGTGAGCCGCAAGGGGCCGGCCGACTTCGTCAGCCGCGCCGACCGGCAGGCCGAACGCACGCTGTGGGACGAGCTGCGCGCTGCGCGGCCCGACTGGGGTTTCCTGATGGAGGAAGCCGGCGAGATCGAGGGCGATCCGCGGAGCCCGCGCTGGATCATCGACCCGCTCGACGGCACCAGCAACTTCCTGCACGGCATTCCGCATTTCGCAATCAGCATTGCGGTGCAGGAACCGAAGCTGGATGGCAGCGGCTGGGGCGAAGTCACCGCTGCGCTGGTCTACCAGCCGATCACCGACGAAAGCTTCTGGGCCGAAAAGAGCCGGGGCGCGTGGCTGCATGACGGGCGCCTGCGGGTGTCCGGCCGGCGCCAGCTGTCGGAGGCACTGATCGCCACCGGCACGCCGTTTTCCGGCCATGGCGACTTCACCGAATGGAGCCGCATCTTCGGCGCGATCGGGCCGGAAGTCGCGGGCATCCGCCGGTTCGGTGCCGCATCGCTGGACCTCGCCTGGGTTGCCGCGGGCCGCTTTGACGGGTTCTGGGAAAGCGGTTTGCAGCTGTGGGATTCGGCTGCGGGCTGTCTGCTGGTGCGGGAGGCCGGTGGCTTTGTAACCGACTATCGCGGTCGTTCGCAGCCGATTTGTGCCGAGCAGGTGCTGGCCGGCAACGATCCGCTGCATTCCCGTCTGCACAAATTGCTGGCCGGCGCGTTGCGCGAATAGGACCTATTGCCCGGACGACACCGGCCCGCTAAGCGCCGGCTCGTCTCGGTGTGCCCCTGTGGTGGAATTGGTAGACGCGCTCGACTCAAAATCGAGTTCCTTTGGAGTGCCAGTTCGAGTCTGGCCAGGGGCACCACCTACAGCAAAGTCCGGCTACGGACGGTCTCGGAACGATTGCCCCCTCTGGTGCGCTGTCTGGCCACCATGATAGAGGGAGAGCAGCAATGGTCGAAGAACGCATCGTGACGACCGAAACGCCCGAGGGCAGCAGCCATACGCATACCACGATCGTGACCGACGGCGCGTCGCGCCGGTCCGGGGGCGTCGCCATCATCGGGGTGATTGCCCTGCTGCTGGTCGCAGCAGTTATCGTGTGGGCCTTTTCCACGATGGGCGGCGCAGAGGCTGCCAAGGACAACGCTATTGCGAATGCCGCCGGCGAGGTAGGGGAAGCTGCCGGGCAGATCGGTGATGCTGCAAAGGATGTGGCTGACGGCGTCAATTAGGACGCTGGCCGGGGACACACCGTTATCTCTCGTGACGATGGCGGTCGCAGGCGTCGATCGGGTATAGCGCTGACCGCCATCAATTTGCGAGTGCCGCCGGGCAGGCCCGCACGCTCGTAGCGCTGCCGCTCGGCCCGCATTGTACAAAGATCGGCAAGAATGGGATCGGGAGGGGAAACCCCTCCCGGCCAGGTCAGCGAGGGCCGCTGTCCACTTCCTGCTGCACCGCGGCAAGGCCCTCACGGGCCTTCATGCGTCGGTTGTGGCGCATGGACCACAGCAGCGACAGACCGATCAGCACGGCGCCGATCAGGCCGGTGATGGTCTCCGGAATGTGGAAGCGGGCGGACAGCAGCATGATGCCGCCCAGCACGATGATCGCCCAGAAGGCGCCATGCTCCAGATAGCGATATTCCGCCAACGTGCCCTGTTCCACCAGGTGGATGGTCATGGAACGCACGAACATGGCACCGATCGACAGGCCCAGCGCGATGATGATCATGTTGTTGGACAGCGCGAAGGCGCCGATCACGCCGTCAAAGCTGAAAGACGCGTCGAGAATGTTCAGGTAGATGAAGCCACCCAGTCCGCTACGCATCGCGGCGCCGGCCAGCTTCTTCTTCTCCTCCTGCAGCTCCAGGATCGCGCTGACGCCTTCCACGGCGATAAAGGTGACCAGACCCAGGATGCCGGCCACCAGAAATGTCAGCGCATCGGCCGGAGCGAGCAGGCCGGAGATCCCCCACAGCGCCAGCAGCAGCAACGCGATCTCTGCCGCCGGGACCGCGGAGAAACGCGCCAGCATGCGTTCGACACTGGCGATCCAGAACACCTCTTTCTCGCCATCGAAGAAGAATTTCAGGCCCACCATCGCCAGGAAGGCGCCGCCAAAGCCGGCGATGCCCACATGGGCAGAGCTGACGATCCGCTCGTACTCCACGGGGTTGTTCAGCGAGAGGTTGATCGTTTCCATCGGCCCCAGACCCGCGGCGATGGCGACGATCGCCAGCGGGAAGATCACCCGCATGCCGAACACCGCGAAGGCGATACCCCAAGTCAGGAAGCGCTTCTGCCAGACCTTGTCCATGTCCTTCAGCACGGAAGCGTTCACCACCGCATTGTCGAACGACAGCGAGATTTCGAGCACGGACAGGACCACGATGATCCACAGCATCGCAAGCATTGCCGACACGTCACCCGTGCTCGACAATCCGTACCAGGCGCCCAGCGCCAGGCAGACCAGCGTGAAGATCAGCGAGAAGCCGTAAAAGCGTCGGAAGGTGCCCATGAGTTCGTGTCGGCCGATGTCTGTTAAGGAATGCGCTGCGCTAGGCGGTTTGCGGGTGATGGGCAACCGCACCCGATAATCCACGCCGATATCCGGCAAACATAGCCGGAATCATTCATCCAGCATTGCAGAGGCGACAAATTGGCATAGAACAAGGCGCACAAGCGACGGCAAGGCTGCACAGTCAACGTCGCGGATCATGCAATTTGAGGGATAATCAGGCTCCATGATTTTTGGCCGGGTGAAACCGCTATCCGCCATTCTGGCGACGGCGGAAAAAAAGTCGCTTGAACGTACCCTGGGTGCGTTTCAGCTGACCATGCTGGGGGTCGGCGCGGTGATCGGCACCGGCATTTTCGTGTTGACGGCAGAGGCGGCGCAGAAGGCCGGGCCAGGGATGATGATCTCCTTCATCATCGCCGGCTTCGTCTGCGCGGTGGCAGCCCTGTGTTACGCCGAGATGGCGGCGATGGTGCCGGTTTCCGGTTCCGCCTACACCTATTCCTATGCCGTCATGGGCGAGATGATCGCCTGGATGGTCGGCTGGGCCCTGATCCTGGAATATGCCGTTGCGGCCGGTGCCGTTTCGGTCGGCTGGTCAGGCTATGTCGTCGGCCTGATAGAGCACACCTTTGCCATCGACATACCAAACATGCTGGTGCGGGGGCCGTTCGACGGCGGCCTGGTCAACCTGCCCGCGATGCTGATCGCCGGCCTGGTCACCTGGCTGCTGGTCATCGGTACCAAGGAGAGTGCCACGGTGAACGCGGTGTTGGTGGCGATCAAGGTCGCTGCGCTGCTGCTGTTCATCGTGCTCTCCGTGCCTGTCATGAACAGCGACGGCTTCTCGCCCTTCGCCCCGTTGGGATTTTCCGGCATCTCGGCCGCGGCGGCTTCCATCTTCTTTGCCTATGTCGGGTTCGATGCGGTCTCCACCGCGGCGGAGGAAACCAAGAACCCGCAGCGCAACATGCCCATCGGCCTGATCGGGTCGCTGGCCATCTGCACCGTGTTCTACATCCTGGTCGCCGCTGGCGTGATCGGCACCGTCGGTGCGCAGCCGGTCTTCGGTCCGGCGGGCGAGGTGCTGGCACCCGGCTCCGTGGCCTTGTCAGACCAGTGCGCTGCGCTGGCTGCCGCCGGTAACGAGGCCGTGACCTGTTCGAAGGAGGCGCTGGCCTGGACGCTGCGTGAAATCGGCTGGCCGCAGATCGGCAATCTGCTTGGCCTCGCCGCCGGCCTGGCGCTGCCTTCCGTCATCCTGATGATGATGTTCGGCCAGACCCGCATCTTTTTCGTCATGAGCCGCGACGGGCTGCTGCCTTCCGTGTTCTCCAAGGTTCACCCCACATATCGCACGCCGCATGTCATTACGATCCTGACGGGCATCTTCGTGGCGCTGTTCGCGGCCTTCTTCCCGGTGGGCATCCTGGCGGACATCTCGAACTCCGGCACGCTGTTCGCCTTTGCGGCCGTGTCGATCGCGGTCATGGTGCTGCGCCGGACGGACCCCGACCGGGCCCGCCCGTTCCGCACGCCGGCCGTCACCATCACGGCGCCGATTGCCATCGCCGGCTGCGCATACCTGTTCTGGAGCCTGGGGCTGGAAACGAAGCTGATGTTCGTCGCCTGGGCGGCAATCGGCTTGCTGGTCTATTTCGGCTACAGCCGTAACCGCAGCCATGTGGGCCGCGGCATTCTGGACGTGCCGGAAGATGCCGCCGGCATCCCGCCGCAGCCGGTTCCGCCGCTGCCCGGCATCCACACGCCGGGCGGCAAGGACGCCTGAACCAACCGGCACCGGTAACGCGAAAGGCCCGCCAGGATCGCTCCCGGCGGGCCTTTTTCTTGGCGGGCAAGGTGGCCCAGTTACAGGGCCGTCTTCGTATGCTCGTCGTGCGCTTCGGAGCGGACGTCGAACCCCAGCATCATCTTGACCTCGTCGATCACGCCAAGGTCGCTGTTCCAGATCTCCGCCCGACCAAGATCCATGCGCAGCAGCAGCAGGTTGGGATCATCCTTGCCCTGCGGGTACCAGGCCTCGATCTGCTTCGACCATTGCTTGTCCAGCCGGTCGCGGCTGTGTTCGGTGACCAGCGTCCCGCCGAAACGGGCGAACATCTGGTGGCCCTTGCCGGAGAAGGTCGCGGTAGCGGGGCCGCCCGCGGCCAGGGAATGATCCTTTTTGGTGAAGAACCAGACAGCGCTGTCCGCATCACGGTCCAGCGACGCTGTCATCGGAACGGCGGTGGCCGGTTCCGCATCCAGCTGCAGGAAGGTGTACGGGCTGTCCGCCAGTGCCTTCCAGAATTTCTGCTTCAGTTCATGCGTGTCGCTCATCAGGGTGTCTCCTGTCTGTTCTGGCGACCAACCGGATGCCGGGTGTTCCGGTTCCACGATGCCCTGTTCGGAGGGGCAATCCGCAACCGATCGCAGCATCACCTTCGGGCCGTCGCATAGGCGTATGCGCGGGCAGGGAAGGGGGTTGATCTCGCGCCGGCAATCAACCTACCGGAACAAACCTTGGCTACGCTGCATTGCAGCATTGGCCCGAACCCGTGCATACAGGAACCATGCTCATGCCGCTACCACAGCGCGTCGATCTAGACCCTTGGGTGCTGTTCACGGCAGTGGCGGTGCTGGCCATGTCGTTGTGGCTGGCCCGTTCGGTGCGGGTGACGCATGATACGCGCGGCGCGGAACTGGGCGAGTTGCTGGCGATAGCTGCGCTGGCGACGGGGGCCTGCGCGTTGCTGCTGGGTGAACTGGGCACGATCCTGTGGCCGGCGGCCATCTTCCTGCTGCTCTCGATCGCGGTTGCGAGGGGCGCACGCAATCTCAGCATTCCTGGCGCGGCCTGGCTGGCGATCACCTTCCAGGGGCTGTGCACCACCTGGTTGTGGTCCTGCTTGTTCATCAACGAACTGACATTGTCACAGGGGTTCGAGGCGCTGGCATTGATGGGCGTGACGGTGACCTTCGCCGTGTCCCTGCTGGCGTCGGTCGAACGGATCGCGCGCGAGGCGGTGCTGACCCATGGCAGCTGGAGCGAGCCGACGCATGCGCCTGCGATGGTGTCGCGCCATTACCAGCCGCGCGTGTCGATCCAGCTGCCCTGCTATGCCGAGCCGCCGGAGATCGTGAAGGCGACGATGGATCATCTGGCCGCCCTCGATTATCCGGATTTCGAAGTGCTGGTGTGCGACAACAACACCAAGGACGAAGCGCTGTGGCGCCCCCTGGAGGCCTACAGCGCGGAGCTCAACGAGCGATTGGGGCGCGAGGTGTTCCGCTTCTTCCATGTGGCGCCGCTGCCCGGCGCAAAGGCCGGCGCATTGAACTGGCTGCTGGACCGGATGGATCCGCAGGCGGAGATCGTCGCGGTTATCGACGCCGATTACCTGTCCACGCCGGACTTCCTGGCGCGGCTGGTGCCGTTCTTCGAAGACCCGCAGATCGGCTATCTGCAGACGCCGCACGATTATCGCGATTACGAGAACAGCGCGTTCCTGTCCGCCTGTTATGCCGAGTACATGCCGAACAACAAGGTCGATATGCTGGGCGTCCATGAGTATGGCGGCGCCTTCACCATCGGCACGATGTGCCTGCTGCGGACACGTGCGCTGCGGGCAGCCGGCGGCTGGGCCGAGTGGTGCCTGACCGAGGACTCGGAGGTCTCCGTCCGCATCCGCGCGGTGGGCTACCGCGGCTACTATCTCAGCGAGACGTTCGGCCGAGGGCTGATCCCGGACACCTTCGACGATTACAAGAAGCAGCGGTTTCGCTGGACCGCGGGCCCGGTGCAGCAATTGATGCGTCACTGGCGCCTGTTTCTACCCGCCCCTTATGCACGCCCGATGCCAGGGTGGACGAAGCTGCTCGAAATCCTGCGGTGCATGGCTCCGCTGCAGACCCTGGCCGGGATCGTCACCGGTCTGTTCATGCTGGGCGGGGTGACAATCGCGATCTATGCCGGGGAGATCGGGCGAGTGAACGTGCCTGACGTGACCTGGCCCTTACTGGCGCTGACGCTCGTGACCACGCTGGTGCGCATCCGCCACCGCTACAAGCTGTCCGGTATTCATCGGCTGGCCGACATGGTGCGGGGAGAAGTGGCGCGGGCGTCGCTGACCTATGTGGTGCTGCTGTCCGGCATCGCCGGCCTATCGGGCAAGCCGCTGGCGTGGCGCCGCACGCCCAAGTTCGGCGGGGCCGATACTCTGGGAGGAGCGCTGTGGTCGGCTGCTCCGGAAACCGCGCTGGCTTTCCTGAGCCTTGTGGGATGCGGGCTGGTGCTCGCTGCGATGCCGCGGATCGGCTGGGAGCTGACGGTGCTGGGCGCCAGTGGCCTGGGCGTGATGGCGCTGCAGTTCCTGTGCGCTCCGTACATGGCCATATTGGCGCTGCGCGGCGATCGCCCCGAGGCGACCGATGGCCACGGCCCGCAAGTGCCGGCCGTGGCTTGAGGTCAGGACGTCTGGCGACGACCGAGGAAGTCGAGCAGGTCCTGCGTCAGCCGTTCCTGCTGCGTGGCGAAGACGCCATGAGGCTCGCCATCATATTCGATCAGTTCCGCTGTCGGTACGGCAGCCGCGACCGCGCGGCCGGTGGCTTTGATCGGCACCGTCTTGTCCGCAGTGCCGTGGATCACCAGCGTGGGCACGGTGAAGTGCGGCAGGTCGGGTCGGAAGTCCGTGGTGGCAAAGGCCTGCGCCGCTTGTAGAGTCGCATATTGCCCCGCCATCTGCGCGGTCATCCAAGCCCAGTGCAGCTGTTCGTCGCTGACGGGCTGCGACACCAGGCCAACCCCATAGAAGTCCTTGAAGAAGCTCGTGAAGAAGTGCCGGAAATCCGCGCGCATACCGGCTGTCATCTCCGCAAAGGTGGCTTGCGGCACGCCATCGGGATTGTCGGGCGTCTGCAACATGTACGGTACGACCGAGCTGACCAGCACCGCCTGGGTCACGCCCTTGCCGCCATGCCGGCTCATGTAGCGGGCGATCTCGCCACCGCCCATGGAAAAACCCACCAGGGCGACGTCCTGCGTGGCGCCGGTCGCTTCCATCACATCGGCCAGATCGTCGGCAAAGGTGTCGTAGTCATAGCCGGCAGGCGGCTGATCCGACCGGCCGAAACCCCGTCGATCATAGGCAATCGCCTGATACCCGGCCTCTGCCAAAGCGATCATCTGCGGATCCCAGCTGTCTGCGGACAGCGGCCAGCCATGGATCAGCACCACCGGCCGGCCCTGACCCAGGGTCTTCAAAAACAGATCGGTACCGTCGCGCGTCTTCACTCGGTTCATTCGTGTCGTCCTTTCATTGGGGGACTTGGGCAGAACCACCGGCAGCCACCGAAAGTGCCGCATTTTTATGATCTCGGAAAAAGCCGTTGCAGAAGAAAGAGCTAGGCTCAGGCAGGTGGCGAACATATATGGAACATATGAGTCGTGGCACCATCCTGGAGCGTCTTGCCGTACTGGCCGATGCGGCAAAATATGACGCGTCCTGCGCGTCTTCCGGCACCGCCAAGCGCAACAGCAAGGATAGCGGGGGCAAGGGCATGGGTTCGACCGAGGGCATGGGCATCTGCCATGCCTATGCGCCCGACGGTCGCTGCATCTCCTTGCTGAAGATATTGCTGACCAACCATTGCATCTTCGACTGTCACTATTGCGTCAACCGGGCCAGCTCCAACGTGGCGCGCGCACGGTTCACGCCACAGGAGGTGGTGGACCTGACGCTCAGCTTCTACCGCCGCAACTATATCGAAGGGCTGTTCCTCTCCTCTGGCATCGTGAAAAGCTCCAATCATACGATGGAGCAGCTGGTGGAAGTGGCGCGCATCCTGCGTGAAGAGCACGATTTCCGCGGCTACATCCACCTGAAGACCATCCCCGATGCAGACCCTGAGCTGGTGCATCAAGCGGGGCTCTATGCCGATCGCGTGTCCATCAATGTGGAATTGCCGACCGAGGCCGGACTTGCGCGGCTGGCTCCGGACAAGAACACCGGCCGCATAGAAGGCGCCATGAGCGAGGTGAAGGAGCATATCGCGCAATCTCGCGATGAGACGAAGCGCTTCCGCAACGCTCCGCGTTTTGCTCCTGCGGGACAGTCGACGCAGATGATCGTCGGCGCGGACGCGGCCAGCGACGCCGATATCGTGGGCAAGGCGAGCCGGCTGTATGATGGATACCGGTTGCGCCGGGTCTATTACTCGGCCTTCAGTCCTATTCCCGATGCCAGTGCGGTGCTGCCGCTGAAGCGGCCGCCGCTGATGCGTGAGCATCGGCTATACCAGTCCGACTGGCTGATGCGCTTTTACGACTATTCCGCGGCGGAAGTCATGCAGGCGACGGGTGACGACGGCATGCTGCCGCTCGACATCGATCCGAAGCTGGCCTGGGCACTGAAATTTCGTGACCGCTTCCCGGTCGATGTGAATCGCGGAGGGCGTGAGGCGCTGCTGCGTGTGCCCGGGCTGGGCGTGCGTGCGGTCAACCAGCTGATCGCGGCCCGGCGGCAGCGCAGCTTGCGGCTGGAGGATGTGGGCAAGCTGACCGTTTCCATCGCCAAGGTCCGACCGTTCATCGTGACTGCGGATTGGCGGCCCACCCTGCTGACGGATCGAGCGGATCTGCGGACGCTGTTGGCTCCGAAGGAGGAGCAGCTGGAGCTGTTCGCCGCGTGATCACGCCGTTGCCTGTCGATGCTGCTGCCGCCTTCTACGTGGTCCATCTGCCCGAGCCGGACGATTTCGCGTTCTGGCGTGCCACGGCGCGGACGCTGGTGCAGTGCGCTGTGCCGCCAGACCGGATCGCCTGGGTGGAGCCGGGCGGCACCGGCGACTTGTTCGCGGAAGGTCAGCGCCAGTTGCCCGAGCCGCCGGGCGATGCGCCTCAGGTGCGTGCCAGCAAGCCCTTCATCCAGGCCGCCGAGACCGCCATCTGTCATTCCGACTCCGCGCGCTTCGCGCTGCTGTACCGCCTGCTGTGG
Organism: Croceibacterium ferulae; assembly: GCF_003660445.1. Taxonomy (GTDB): domain Bacteria; phylum Pseudomonadota; class Alphaproteobacteria; order Sphingomonadales; family Sphingomonadaceae; genus Croceibacterium; species Croceibacterium ferulae. Next base: position 128,615 of record NZ_QZVQ01000010.1, read on the forward strand.
CGTCATCAGACTAACAGCCGTGTGCTGGAGGACCGGACCGATACCGATGTGCGCCGGCTTGACGAACTGGCGCGCACCGTGCGCCGGGACAAGCACAAGATGCGGGCCTTTGTCCGCTTCCGGGCCGTCGAGGATGCCGATGGCGAGGAGCGCTTCGTCGCCTGGTTCGAGCCTGAGCACCACATCCTGCGCAGCAATGCCGCCTTTTTCGTCAACCGCTTCACGAACATGCGCTGGGCGATCCTGACCCCGCGCGGCTCGCTGCACTGGGATGGCGCGGTGCTGGCCGAAGGTCCGCCTGCGCAGCGTAGCGATGCGCCGGACGGCGATCCGACGGAAGATCTGTGGCGGCGGTACTATGCTTCCACCTTTAACCCCGCGCGTCTGAAGATCGGCGCCATGCTGAAGGAAATGCCACGCAAGTACTGGAAAAACATGCCCGAGACTGCGTTGATCCTGGAACTGGTGGCAGGCGCCCAGGCGCGGGAGGCAGCGATGGTGGAAGCAGGCACTCTGGAATTCGACGAACGGCCGCAGACATTGTCAGCGATCGACCAGGCTATCCATGCCTGCCGCAAATGCCCGATCGGCGAACTGGATAATCAGGCGGTCATGGGCGAGGGGCCGCAGGATGCCGCGCTGATGATTGTCGGTGAACAGCCCGGCGATCAGGAGGACCAGCAGGGTCGGCCTTTTGTAGGACCTGCGGGTCAGGTGCTGGACGTCCATCTGCAGCAGGCCGGCATCGACCGCGCTGCGACCTATGTCACCAATGCGGTCAAGCACTTCAAGTTCGTGAACCGGGGCAAGCGCCGCCTGCACCAGACGCCCACCGCCAAGGAAATCGACATCTGCCGCTGGTGGATAGAAGGCGAGCGGCAGATCGTGCAGCCCAAGCTGATCCTTGCCATGGGTGCCAGCGCGGCTCGGGGTATGCTGGGCAAGACGGTCAGCGTCAGCAAGGCGCGCGGCATGCCGCACCAGCTGGATGATGGCAGCGAGCTGTGGATCACTGCGCACCCGTCCTACCTGCTTCGGCTGGACGGTGCCGCGCGCGCGGAGCAGGAGCGCCTGTTCCAGGCCGATCTGGTCGCTGTCGCCAGACGGGTGGCAGAGCTGATCGGATAGAGCCCGGGCTGCGGCAGGTCGGAACACTTGCGGCGTCGTCGCGCTTGGATCAGCAATGCGCTTTTCCCGCCAACTGGATCATTTCGGAACGGATCGCCTGGCGATCGGCCTGCTGCTTCTGGCCGCGCTGTTGCTTGGAGGGCGTGCGTGGCTGGCCGATCACCCGGAGCATGATCCTTGGGCACCGCTGGACCTCAACGACCCGCCGGGCTGGGCCACGCAGCGCAAGCTGGCCGCTCTGCGCAGCGATCCGCAGGAGTGTCGGGCCGTGCTGGAACGCAGCGGCGTCGCCTTTGCCGTGCTGGATGCGGCGGGCGAGGGTACCTGCCGCCGGGCCGACCGCACCCAGCTCCGATCTGCGCCGTTCAGCCCAGCACGCCCCGTCACCACCTGTCCGGTCGCCGCCGGGCTGCAGGTCTGGCTGGCGCAATCGGTTCAGCCGGCCGCTGCCGAGCTGCTGGCATCGCCGATCGCGCGCGTCGAGCATCTCGGCACGTTCAGCTGCCGCCGGATCGGGGGCGGCGGCAACTGGAGCGAGCATGCCACGGGCAACGCGATCGACATCGCAGGCTTCGTGACGGAGGATGGCCGGCGCATCAGCGTGCTGCGCGACTGGGACGGGGAAGATGAAGATGCCGAATTCCTGCATCGCGTGCGCGACGGCGCATGCGACGTGTTCGGCACGGTGCTCAGCCCGGAATACAACGCCGCCCACGCCGACCATCTCCACCTGGATCAGGCCGCGCGCGGGCTGGGCGGGTTCTGCCGCTAGACCGGTTCGAGAGCGTATCCGGCGGAGCGGACGGTGCGGATCGGGTCCTTGGCGATGTCCAGCGCGATTGCCTTGCGGAGGCGCCGGATATGCACATCCACTGTGCGTTCCTCGATCTCGCTGCCGGTGCCCCAGACCGCGTCCAGCAACTGGCCACGGCTGAACACGCGCCGGGGATGTTCCATGAAGAACTTCAGCAGCCGGTATTCCGTGGGGCCGATCTGCAACTGCCGGCCGCGCCGTTCCACACGATGTGCTACCGGATCGAGCTGCATGTCGCCCGCTTCGATCGTCTCGCCGGCCAAAGCGGGACGCACGCGCCGCAGCACGGCGGATACACGGGCCAGCAATTCGCGCGGAGAGAACGGCTTGGTCACATAATCGTCGGCACCGATCTCCAGGCCGCGGATGCGGTCATCCTCCGCCTCGCGCGCAGTCAGCATGATGATCGGCACATGAGCGGTCGCCTTGTCGCGACGCAGCCGGCGGCATACTTCGATCCCGCTGGTGCCTTCGACCATCCAGTCGAGGATGACCAGGTCGGGCGCATCCTCCGCCGCAAAGACCAGCGCTTCGTCGCCATCCGCGGTGACACGGACGTCGTATCCTTCATTGGCGAAGCGATATTCCAGCAGTTCGGCCAGCGCGATATCGTCTTCGACCAGCAGCAGCTTGGGGGCGGACATGTGACAGTGATCTCCGGATAAGCGTCACGGCGATCGTATTACATAAAAGCGACAGAACCGTGTCAGCGGTCGACGTCGGTCGGATATCGGCCGGTGGCTGAAAAGTGCACCATCTCGGCCACATTGGTGGCGTGATCGCCGATCCGTTCCAGATTGCGTGCTACGAACAGCAGATGCGCGGCGCTCGTGATAGTGGCCGGGTTTTCAACCATGTAGCTGACATAGTTGCGGAAGATGCTGTCGTAGAACGCATCGACCTTGGCGTCGCGCTCGATCACTTCGCGCGCCAGCAACGGATCGCGCGCGGCATAGGCGGTCAGGACATCGTGAACCATCTCAGCCGCGATCTCGCCCATGGCCGGCAGCAGCGTCAACGGTTCGAACCTGGCGCGCTCGGTCAGGCGAGGTACTCGCTTGGCGATGTTCTTGGCATAATCGCCGATCCGCTCCAGCACGCCGGCGATCTTCAGCGCGGCGATGATCTCGCGCAGGTCGTCGGCCATGGGCGCCCGCAGGGCCAGCATCCGCACGGCCATCGCATCGACTTCCATCTCCAGCTCGTCGAGCTTGCGGTCGCGGCCGACGACGCGGGCCGCCTTGTCCTCGTCTCCGGTGACAAGCGAGTCCAGCGCTTCCTGGATCGCGACCTCGGCAAGGCCGCCCATCTCCGCGATCAGGCCGCGCAGCCGGGTGATGTCCTCGTCGAAAGCCTTGACCGTATGTTGCACCATCAGCCGTACCGTCCTGTGATATAGTCCTGCGTGCGCTGCTCGCGCGGCGTGGTGAATATCTGCGAGGTTTCGCCATATTCCACAAGGTTGCCCAGGTGGAAGAACGCCGTCCTCTGTGACACCCGGGCTGCCTGCTGCATGGAGTGGGTAACGATCACAATGGCATAACGGCCACGCAGCTCGTCGATCAGCTCCTCGATCCGGGCCGTGGCGATCGGGTCCAGCGCGCTGCACGGCTCGTCCATCAGGATCACTTCCGGCTCGACCGCGATCGCGCGGGCGATGCACAACCGCTGCTGCTGTCCGCCGGACAGCGCGGTGCCGGGTTCGGCAAGGCGGTCCTTGACCTCTTCCCACAGGCCCGCACGGCGCAGGGATCGCTCGACATTGACATCCAGTTCCGCCTTGCTGGGTGCCAGGCCGTGGATGCGCGGACCGTAGGCCACGTTCTCGTAGATGGATTTCGGAAACGGATTGGGCTTCTGGAACACCATGCCGACCCGGGCGCGCAGCTGCACGACATCCATGCCGGACTGGTAGATGTCCTCTCCGTCCAGCTCGATCACCCCGTCCACCCGCGCACTGGCGATGGTGTCGTTCATGCGGTTGAGAGTGCGCAGGAAGGTCGACTTGCCGCAGCCGGACGGGCCGATGAAGGCGGTGACATGTTCGGTGTTGATGTCGATCGAGACCGTGTCGATCGCCCGCTTCGCACCGTAGAAGACCGACACGTCATGCGCGCGCATTTTGGGTTCTGAGTTGGACAGCACAGGATTCACCATGTCTTTTCGAAGCGGTTGCGCAGGTAGATGGCAAGCCCGTTCATCAGCAACAAGAAGGCCAGCAGCACGATGATCGCCGCGCTGGTCCGCTCCACGAAGCCGCGGCTGATCTCGTCCGACCACAGGAAGATCTGCACGGGCAGCACGGTCGCCGGATCGGCCAGGCCGCCCGGCGGGGTGGCGACGAAAGCGCGCATGCCGATCATCAGCAGCGGCGCCGTCTCGCCCAGGGCGCGTGCCATGCCGATGATGGTGCCGGTCAGGATACCGGGCAGCGCCAGGGGCAGCACATGGTGGAACACGACCTGGATCGGACTTGCGCCCACCGCCAGCGCACCGTCACGGATGGACGGCGGTACCGCCTTGATCGCGTTGCGGCCGGAGATGACGATCACCGGCATTGTCATCAGCGCCAGCGTCATGCCGCCGATTATCGGGGCGGAGCGGAGCGAGGGGAACAGGCCCAGGAAAACGGCCAGGCCCAGCAACCCGAAGATGATGGAGGGCACCGCGGCGAGGTTGTTGATCGAAACCTCGATCAGATCGGTCCAGCGGCCGCGCGGGGCATATTCTTCCAGATAGAGCGCGGCGAGCACGCCCACCGGGAAGGCCAGTGCCAGCGTGACCAGCATTGTCAGGATCGAACCCTTCAGCGCGCCCCAGATGCCCGCCAGCTGCGGGTCGGTAGCGTCGGATCGCGCCAGGAAGCCGAGATCGAGCCGGTCCGCCAGCGCGCCGTCTGCCGCGAGCCGGTCGGCCAGCGGGCGCAGTTCGGCATGACCATCACCATTGTAGGCGGCGGCGAGGTTCTGGCTGACCGGCAGGTCCAGAGTTGCGCGCTCACTCAGCAGGGTTGGGTCGTCAATGATCGCCTCTGCCGCGACACGCCAGGCGTCCGGGCTGATCTGCCTGGACGCATCCTCGCCGAAGCGGGCGCCCACATTTGTTTCGATCAATTCGGGCAGCCCCTGGTTCTCCAGCGAGCGGACCGCAACGCCGAAGGTGGCGTTCTCGGCCGGAGGGGTCAGGTTGGCGGCGGCGAAGTCGATCGGCACGATCAGCGTGGTGCGCTGAAATCCGCCGACACCGTTCAGCGTCATGGTCGCGAGCAGGAAGGCGAGCACGGCCATCGAGAATACGACAGCGGCAAGCCCGGCCAGACGGAAGCGCCGCTCCGCCGCATAGCGCCGCTTCAGCCGCGCAGCATAGGCGGGCGAGCGTGTTGGGCCGAGATCGGCGGAGGTCATGGTGTCACTCATAAGCTTCGCGGAACCGTTTCACGACGCGCAAGGCGATGAAGTTGAGAGCAAGGGTGACCAGGAACAGCACGAACCCCAGGGCAAAGGCGCTGAGCGTGGCTGGATGGTCGAAGCTGCCTTCGCCCGTCAGCATGGCCACGATCTGGAAGGTGACGGTGGTCATCGCCTCCAGCGGGTTGGCCGAGAGGTTGGCGGCAGCGCCCGCGGCCATGACCACGATCATCGTTTCGCCGATGGCGCGGCTGACGGCCAGCATCACGCCGGCAACGATGCCGGGCAGGGCGGCCGGCACCAGCACGCGGCGGATCGTCTCGTTCTTCGTCGCACCAAGCGCCAGCGAGCCGTCGCGCATGGTGCGCGGCACGGCGGCGATGGAATCGTCCGCCATGGACGACACGAACGGGATGATCATGACGCCCATCACCAGTCCGGCGGCAAGGGCGCTTTCGCTGCTGGCATTGCTGATCCCGATGGACACCGCGACATCGCGAATGGCCGGGGCAACGGTCAGCGCGGCGAAATAGCCGTAAACGACGGTCGGCACGCCGGCGAGGATCTCCAGCATCGGCTTCAGCCAGCGGCGCCAGCGCGGATCGGCATATTGCGTAAGGTAGATGGCGCTCATCAGGCCAAGCGGGATCGCCACCAGCATGGCGATGATCGCGCCGATATAGATCGTGCCCCAGAACAGCGGCAGCGCACCGTAACGGCTGCCATCCACATTGTCCGTCGCGCTCATCGGGTCAGGCCCCCAATGCGTGCCGAACAGGAAATCGACCGGGCTGACCATGCCGAAGAAGCGCACGGTCTCGAACACCAGGCTGACGAAGATGCCCAGCGTCGTCAGGATCGCCACCAGCGATGCCAGCAGCAGGATGCCCATCACCAGCCGCTCCACCCGCGTGCGCGCCCGGAAGTCGGGACGAAGCCGCAGGAAAGCGGCCATGCCGCACAAGAAGGCGATGACCACCGTGGCCGCGCCGCCGATCAGGTTGAAGCGGCCGATTGCCTCCTGGAACGGCCGCACCAGGACCTGCGCGCCCTCGTTGAACACCGCTGGCGCCGAACCGTCGGCAACGTTGCGCGCCTCTGCCAGCAGGGTCTGACGCAGCAGGCCTTCCGCAGGCAGACCCGCGGCGGCGGGGCTCGCCTCCACGGACCGGACGATCAGCCCGGGCGAGACGATGCCCCAGATCACGATGAACAGGACCGCGGGGATCATGATGGACAGCGCCACGAACCATGCGTGGTAGGTGGGCAGGGCGGCCAGTCGGCGTGCCGGCTGCGACCGGGCGAAGCTGTAGGCGCGGCCACGCGCGGCGATCCAGCCGATCGTCGCAAGGGCCAGAGCCAGCAGAATGAGCAGGGACGGGGGCATGATGCGGACCTTACTCGAAATCGGCCGCGGTAAGGGTCGTATACCGCGTGGCAGCTACGGCGCTGCGCTGCGCCACGTCGGGCGGGCTCGCGACCAGGCCGATATCGGTCAGCGGACCATCACGACCCCAGCTTTCCACCCATTTGGCAAGGAAAGCCTTCAGGCCGGGGATCGCCTGCAGGTGAGCTCGCTTTACATAGATGTAGAGCGGCCGTGCACCCGGATAGGCGAAGCTGGCGATGTTGTCGTAGGTCGGTTGCACGCCGTTCATCGGCAGGCCCTGCACATTGTCGGCATTTTCTTCCAGATAGGAATATCCGAACAGGCCGACCGCCCGCGGATTGCTCCGGATCTTCTGGACGATCAGATTGTCCTGCTCACCCTGATCGACAAAGGCCCCGTCGCTGCGCACTTCGGTGCAGATCTGCTCGTACCGGGCCTCGTCGCTTTCCTTCAGCGCCGCCATGCGTGGGTCGGCATTGCAGCCCGGGATCAGAATCAGTTCCTTCAGCGCGTCACGGGTGCCGGAGGTGGAGGGCGGCCCGTACATCAGGATCGGCTGGTTCGGCAGCGACGCGTCCACATCGGACCACAGGCGCGCCGCCTGCGGTCGGCCGTAGGGATTTGCGGCGATTGCGCGGTAGATGATCTCGGGGCTCAGGTTCAGCTGGATGCCGTTCTTCGCGCTGGCGAAGGCGATGCCGTCCAGCCCGACCTGGATCTCCATCACGTCCTCCACGCCGTTGGCCTGACACTGGGCGAACTCGGACGCCTTCATCCGTCGGCTGGCATGGGCGATGTCCGGCGTGCTGGCCCCAAGGCCGGCGCAGAACAGATTGATGCCGCCGCCGGTGCCCGTCGCCTCGATGATGGGGGAAGGGAACTCGGGATGCGAGCGCGCAAAGGCTTCCGCCACCGTCTTGGCGAACGGGTAGACCGTGGACGACCCGACCGCGCGGATGGATTCCCGGGTGCCGCCGGTCATGCATGCCGCCAGCGACAGGCTGGCGCAAAGTGCAACAACAGATGATGCGATGAACCGCTTCATGCCGGACCTGCCAGCCTTTCCATAAGATGTGTGGCGACCGGCACAGCCAACCGGCGGGCGTGATGCGGATTGTTCCGTCCAGCGCCCGTTGTTGGATGAATGCGACAGCTTCATGACAAGGCTACTCCACCGGTGCCGCTGTTCTCGTCGTTCGCACCGGTCGGTGCGCCGGCAACGGGCAGGTGGATCGTCACAATTGTGCCGCTGCCCTGCCGACTGGCGATGTCCAGCCGCCCGCGATGCCGTTCCACGATATGCTTGACGATCGCCAGGCCGAGGCCGGTGCCGCCTGCGGCGCGGCTGCGGCCGGGATCGGTGCGGTAGAAGCGGCGGGTCAGGTGAGGGATATGTTCGGGCGCAATGCCTTCCCCCTGGTCACGCACGATGATCGCGGCACAGGAACGCCGCGCGGGCGACAGCTCCACGCAGACGGGCGTGTCGGGCGCGCCATATTTCAGCGCATTGTCGACAAGATTTCGCACCAGCTGCTCCAGCTGTCGCTGATCGCCTTGAGTGTGCATCGCTTCGTCCGAGATGTGGAACTCCAGCCGGCTCTGACGCTCCGGCCCGGCCGCATCACGCGCCGCCTGCCCGACCAGCGGCTTCAGGTCGACCAGTTCGCGGGGACGGTCGTGCTTCTCCGCCTCCACCCGGGATAGGGACATCAGATCGCTGACGAGGTTCTGCAGCCGACGCGCTTCGCGCAGCACGATTCCGTGAAAACGGTCGGCGCGGGCGCGATCAAGCGTTTCCGACTCCTCCACCAGCGTCTCCATATAGCCGATGATGGAGGATAGCGGCGTGCGCAGTTCGTGGCTGGCGTTGGCGACGAAATCGGTGTGCGCGCGGCTGACATCGGCCTCGGCCGTGCGGTCCACCAGTTCCACGAGGGAATAACGCTGGTCCAGCGTCTGGCGCGTGATCTGCCAGATGCTGCGCGGTCCGGTCAGACCCTGGATGGTGGCACCGCCGCCCTCGGACCGGGCAAGCAGTTCCACCGCCTCCGGATGACGGAAGGCGACCCGGGCGTCCTGGCCTAGCACATGCGTGCCCAGCGCCTCGCGCGCGGCGGCATTGGCGACGATGATGCGCATGCCGTCCAGCATCAGCACCGGCTGGATCGACTGTTCGAACAGGTCGCGCATGCCCGTGCGCGTCAGCTGTACGCTTTCCGCATTGGCGGCCGGCGTGGCGGCGCGCTGCTGCGGCGCGACCAGCCAGAAGGTGGCAATCCACACCAGAACCAGCACGCCGATCAGCAGCGGATTCTCGCCCGCCAGCAACAGCGCAACACCTGACGCCAGGGCAATCAGGATGGCTGCGGTCGGGAACGGCCTGCTCTCGATCATGGCGCGGCCCTAGCGACCGGATCGCCGGCGTGCCAGCCCGAAAGCGCGACCTGTCGCTGCAGGGCAGCATAGGTCCGTGCCCGGTCCGATTGTGGACCGTTGCACGGGCCAGCCATGTCTGGTGAGGATGTGAATGACTGGTGACCCCTACGGGAATCGAACCCGTGTTTCAGCCGTGAGAGGGCCGCGTCCTAACCGCTAGACGAAGGGGCCGAAGCCATTCAATTGCGCACCGCGATGGTGACCCCTACGGGATTCGAACCCGTATTTCAGCCGTGAAAGGGCCGCGTCCTAACCCTTAGACGAAGGGGCCTTGTCGCGAAGGCGAGGGGGGCCTTTAGGGGCGCCCGGCGATCCGGTCAACCCCGCTTTGGCGCTTCTTTCAATCGGCAAAAGCAGCGTCGTCCAGATGCAGTTCGGCACGCGGGGTCTGCCCCCAATCATCGGTCCGCGCCCGGCCTGCCAGCCACAGCCGGCGCCCCTTCGCGCCATGCAGCAGGGTCTGGCCCAGCAGTGTCTCCGCCATGCGGAAACCGACCGCCTTCAGGGATGCGCCATCGGCCCCTCCGGCGATCAGGCGGACATGGCCGTTGCCGACCACCTCGGCGCGGACCAGATGGACCGGGCCGACCACCACCCGCGGGCCGGGCCAGCCGACGCCGAACGGACCCGCGCACTCCAGCTCCTCCACCAGACCCGCGGTCAGTCCGCGCGGCGTGAGCGCCAGATCAAGCAGCAGCGCACCACCGGTGCTGGCACGGGCGACGGGTGCGGCCAGGTGCGATTCGATCCATGCGGCAAACTCCGCCACGCGATCATTGTCCACCGTCAGCCCCGCAGCCATCGCATGACCACCACCCGCAACCAGCAAGCCACCATCGCGCGCGCCGATGATCGCCGCCCCCAGATCGACCCCGGCGATGGAGCGGCCGGATCCCTTGCCCTGGCCGGTCGCGACATCCAGCGCGATCACGATGGCTGGCTTGCCATACTTCTCCTTCAGCCGGCCGGCGACGATGCCGATCACACCCGGATGCCATTCAGTGCCGGACACCACCAGCACAGCGCGATCGGTCTGCCTCGCCGCCTGCATCTCGGCGGCTTCCTGCACCGATTGTTCGATCGCGCGGCGTTCCTCGTTCAGCTGGTCCAAACGGGCCGCGATCATGCGTGCTTCCTCCGGATCACTGGTCGTCAGCAGACGGACACCCAGGGCAGCATCGCCCACCCGCCCGCCGGCATTGATGCGCGGGCCCAGGGCGAAGCCGCAATCGCTGCAGGTGGGCGCGCGGCTCAGCCGGCTGGCGTCGATCAGCGCCGCAATGCCGACATTGTCGCGCCGGCGCATGACCTTCAGCCCCTGCGCCACGAAGGCGCGGTTCAGCCCGCGGATCGCCGCAACATCGGCCACGGTGCCCAGAGCCACCAGATCCAGCAGCGACAGCAGGTCCGGTTCCTGCCTGCCGGAGAAGTAGTCCCGCCCGCGCAGCACCCGCACCACGGCGACCGCCAGCAGGAAGGCGACACCCACGGCCGCCAGATGGCCATGCGCGGTGCCCGTCTCCGCCTCGTCCAGCCGGTTGGGATTGACCACGGCATAGGCGGTCGGCAGCTCCGCCGTGCATTGATGGTGGTCCACCACCACCACATCAATCCCCGCATCATGCGCTGCGGCAAGCGGGGCGAAAGCGGTGGCGCCGCAATCCACCGTCACGATCAGAGTCGACCCTGCGCGGCCCAGCCCCAGCAGGGCTGCTTCCGTGGGCCCGTAACCCTCCGTCAGCCGGTCCGGGATATAATGCGTCGCATTGTGCCCTAGCATACGCAACAACCGGATCAGCAGGGCTGCACTGGTGGCACCATCGACATCGTAGTCCCCGAACACCGCCACCTGCTCACGCGTGATGACTGCGTCGGCAAGGCGTTCGGCCGCGCGATCCATGTCGTTGAAAAGCGAAGGATCTGGCATGAAATCGCGCAGGCTGGGCGTACGATGGCGGGCAAGATCATGCCGCTCCACCCCCCGTGACAGCAGCAGGTGAGTGACCAGATCCTGGCCCAATCCGGCCATGCCGTCGGCGCCGGACGCATCGCCGCCACGCCAACGCCAGGTCTTGCCAGACAGGGATTGTTCTATACCTAAGAGTGCAGGGCAGGTTGCCATGATAACCGCCTACTCCAATGCGTTCTCAGGTGCAAAGCGGTGTAGCCGGCGCGGAACAGCCTCGCGCTCACCCTGTGCGGAGGTGTGTGATTTTGCGTTCCGTCCCAAACAGAAACGGCCGTCCAGCCCCATCTCGACCTGTTTAGGATTTCCGGTGCATACGCGCGCTTCCACAGGAAACGGGGGACAACAGATAAACGGCGGGGTGCACCCAAGTGCTGCAGGCATGCTTACTGCAGCTTCGCTCCTCTTTGCGCCCGGCCGTCGGCCGTCGGCGGCGGAGGTACGCGCCGCCGCGCAGCGTGATGGCGGCTTTACGATCAGCGTTGACCCCTCCGACGAATCCTCTGCCGGTGCCGCTGACCCGGAGGCATTGCGCTGGCTGGAGCTGCTGGCCAACGGCCTGACCTTCGATCTGGAGGGACTGCGGCCGGGCGAAGCTGAACCCGCCCCGCCAGCCGGGCACTTCTACGGGCTGCCGGCAGACTTCGCGCCGGGCATGCTGGAGGCGGTCACCTTGCGACCCGGTCCGCATCTTCGGGCAGGCGGCACGATGCTGCCAGTGGTCCGCGGCATGGCGTGGCTGATGGCGCGGCTGGCGCAGATGCCGTTTGTCCAGGCGGTTGCGTGGCACCCGGCGCGCACCTGGTGCAGCCCGCGCCATTTCAGCGATTCCGTGATCCGCTGGGCCGAAGGCGGCCCGTTCCCCGGCCTCGGCCTCGCCGCTTTGGCGCCAACGCCCGAGGGCGGCCTGCAGAGTGAGGGGCTGAGCCTGTTCACCGGCCAGGAGCTGCGGGTGGAGCCTCAGCTGGTGATGGATCGTGCGGCCGGCGCCCGTCTGGCGCTGCGCATGCTGCACTGGCTGGTGGAGAACGGCCGCCTGACCGATCCCGTGACGCTTGCCGGCCCGGGCGGCGAGGCGCTGCTGCTCGACCCTTCACCCAGCGGACGGTTTGTGAGCGCATCGCGCGCATGAACCCTGCGAGGCCGCCATTCCGGCGGTCTGGCGCGCGGGCCGCGATTGTTGCGCGGCCGAAACTCCCGTTTCCATCGGTCAACAATCCAGGGCAACCCGGCTATCGGACCGGCATGCAGCGGCACCATCTGCTGCCCCGGCAATTGTTGAGCCACCACGCGCATGGCCGGCTGTTCGACGAGATCGGGCGCGACCGGATCGGGTTTGACGATTTTCGCAGCAACGGCCTGCTGCTGCCCTCCACGGAAGGCACGGCGCAACAGACCCGGATGCCGCTCCATCGCGGGCCCCATCACGCTTACAACGCGATGGTCGCGGAACGGATGGGGCAGATCGAGTCCGACTGGTCGCGCATGCGGCCAAAGGCGCCCGAGATCGCGCTCGACCAGGCGATCATGCGCATCGACCTGCTGCAGCGCGCGCTGCGGCGCCGCCTGCTGGCGGAGGATCGCACCCGCTTCAAGCTGAACCGTAGAGACCGGCTGGGCGAGGAGGTCGACTTCACGGTGCTGGACGCCATGGCCGAGCTGCTGTGGAACAGCACGGAGCCCGGGCTGCCGCCGGATGTGCTGATCATGGCGGGCGAACCGCATCCGCCGCTGGAACCGGCGCCGGCCGCCCAGAAGCTGGACGACCGGTCGCTGATCGACTGGATCTTCGGCTAGGCTGGCCGCGCGACTGCGTTGTTCGCGGCAGACAGGATGGCACGTACGCTGGCAGTGGCGACGTCCTCGTCCACGCCGACACCCCACACGATGCCTCCATCAGGCAACGCGCATTCCAGATAGGCGGCAGCCCGGGCATCGGTGCCCTTGGCCAGGGCATGTTCGCTGTAATCCAGCACGTCCAAATGCAGGCCGTAGGTCTGCTGCAGGGTGGCCAGTACGCTGGAGACCAGCCCCTTGCCCCGGCCGCTGACCTTCTGCGTCTGGCCACCGACCGTTATCGTGCCGGTGAACAGGCGCGTGCCGTCGGTGGCGCGGGTCTCTTCATAATCGACCAGGTCGAAGGTCGGTGTCGCGGCTTCCAGGAAGTAGGCCGAGCGGAACGCATCCCAGATGTCCGCACCGTTCAGTTCGCGGCCCAGTTCGTCGGCCATGCGCTGCACATGGCGGCTGAAATCGGCCTGCAACCGCTTGGGCAGCTTCAGCCCCTGGCCCTGTTCCAGCACCCAGGCGAACCCGCCCTTGCCGGATTGCGAGTTGACCCGGATCACCGCCTCGTAACTGCGCCCCAGATCGGCCGGGTCGATTGGCAGGTAAGGCACACGCCACAACTCGTCATTGCGGGCGGCCTGCGCCTCGAACCCCTTCTTGATCGCGTCCTGGTGGCTACCGGAAAAGGCGGTGAAGACCAGTTCCCCGCCATAGGGATGGCGCGGGTGCACGGGCAGCTGATTGCAATATTCGACCGTCTCGATGACCCGGTCGATGTTCGAGAAATCCAATTCCGGATCAATGCCTTGCGTGTACATGTTGAGAGCGACTGTCACCAGGCAGCAATTGCCGGTGCGCTCCCCATTGCCGAACAGGCAGCCTTCGATCCGGTCCGCGCCTGCCATCAGGCCCAGCTCGGCCGCGGCCACGCCGGTCCCACGATCATTGTGCGTGTGCAGGCTGATCACCGCAGCCTCGCGGTTGGGCAAGTGGCGGCAGAAATACTCGATCTGGTCGGCATAGACGTTCGGCGTCGCCGCCTCCACCGTGGCCGGCAGGTTCAGGATCAGCGGACGCTCGACCGTGGGTTGAAGCACGTCCATCACCGCGGCGCACACCTCGATGCTGAAATCGAGTTCTGCAGTGGAGAAGGTCTCCGGCGAATATTCGAACAGCCATTCCGTGCCGGGGCGTCGTTCCGCTTCGGCCGCCAGGTTCTGCGCTCCCGCGACGGCAATCGCCTTCACCTCCTCGCGGCTCATGCGGAACACGATCTCGCGCCAGGCGGGGCTGACCGCATTGTAGAGGTGCACGATCGCGCGGGGCGCGCCTTCCAGGCTTTCGAAGCTGCGGCGGATCAGGTCCTCGCGCGACTGGGTCAGCACTTGGATCGTCACATCTTCCGGCACCCGGCCGGACCGGACCAGATCGCTGATGAAGTCGAACTCGGTCGCGCCGGCACTGGGGAAGCCGACCTCGATCTCCTTTACGCCGATTCCCAGCAGCAGGTCGAAGAAGCGGTTCTTCTTCACCGCATCCATTGGATCGATGATCGACTGATTGCCGTCGCGAAGGTCGGTGGACAGCCAGCGCGGCGGCTGGGTTATGACACGGCCCGGCCATTGGCGGTCGGGAAGGTCAATGGCGGGGAAGGGCCTGTACTTGCGGCCCGGTTCCTTCAGCATGGTCATGGCTTCGATTGCCTTCGCTTTGCCCCGCCGCGGGCGGCAGAGGCTGTTCGACTTCGCAGGTGCAATTGGCCCTTAGGCGAATGGCCCCTTGCTTCACGCGCAAGGAGCCGTGACGCGCCTAAGGGCGCGTTAGTCGAAGCAGCGATAGCAGCTCGCGGGCGTTCATGCCGGGCTGTGTAGGCGGGCAGGGTGGGGCTGTCCACCCTGCCCGCAAACAGGCTTACTGCTTTTCGAACGCGATCGTGATGTTCAGCTCCACCTCGTCCGACACCACGGGCAGGGCGCCGTTGACCCCGAAGTCGGAACGGCGGATCGTCGTCGTGCCTTCGAAGCCGACAGTCGGCGTCTGGCTCATCGGATTGGCGCCGGCGCCGGTGAACTCGGCGGCGATGGTGACGGGCTTGGTAACGCCGTTCAGCGTCAGGTCGCCATTGATCGTCGCGCCGGTCTGGCCGGTCGGCTGGACCGAGGTGGAGACGAAGCGCGCCGGGGCGGCCTCTGCGCCGAAGAAGTCGGGTGCCTTGCCGTCGGCGCCGGGACGCAGCAGGTGGGCGGTCAGCCCTTCGCTGGCGGTGACGACATTGGCGATCGGCACGGTCACGTCCACCTTGGCCGCCGCGGGGTTTGCCGGATCGATCGTCAGCGTACCGGCCACATCACCGAAGATGCCGAAGTAATCGTTGAACCCGAAATGGTTGACCCGCCAGCCGATCAGCGAATGGCTGGCATCGGCGGCATAGGTGCCGGCGGTGACGCGGCTTGCATCCATCTGGCCCGGCAGCTGCGGGGCATCCTGCGCCTGCAGGGTTGCAAAGGCGCCGGTGCTGATGGCGGCGGCGGCGATGGTGCTCAGGATGATCTTGCGCATGGTGGTAGGCTCCCCGTTGGTGCTTGCTGGCGCAACAAGTGGGGCATGCCGGGGCAACGCTCAAGAAGGCACAAGGGTGTTACCGCTGCAGTTCTTCGTGGCAGCGCCTGCCTGCCCCCGCCCATATCCGGGCGAGGGCAGCTCCGGCGTCAGGTCAGTTCTGTTCCTTGTCGACCAGCTTGTTGGCACCGATCCACGGCATCATGGCGCGCAGCTGTTCGCCCGTGCGCTCGATCGGGTGCTGTGCCTGCTTCTTGCGGCTCGCCTTCAGTTCCGGGTTGCCGGCGGCATTGTCCAGCATGAAGCGTTGCACGAAGCGGCCATCCTGGATGTCGGCCAGCACGCGCTTCATTTCCTTCTTCGTCTCTTCGGTGATCAGGCGCGGGCCGGTGTGGATGTCGCCATATTCGGCGGTGTTGCTGATGGAGTAGCGCATGTTGGCGATGCCGCCTTCATACATCAGGTCCACGATCAGCTTCATTTCGTGCAGGCACTCGAAATAAGCCATCTCGGGCGCGTAGCCGGCTTCCACCAGCGTCTCGAAGCCGGCATTGATCAGTGCGGTCAGGCCGCCGCACAGCACCGCCTGCTCGCCGAACAGGTCGGTCTCGCACTCTTCCTTGAAATCGGTCTGGATGATGCCGGACCGGCCGCCACCGACGGCGCTGGCATAGGCCAGCGCGATGTCATGCGCGTTGCCGCTGGCATCCTGGTGCACCGCGATCAGGCAGGGCACGCCGCCGCCCTTCCTGTATTCGCCGCGCACCGTATGGCCGGGGCCCTTGGGCGCGATCATGATGACGTCGATGCCCTCGTCAGGCTCGATCAGGCCGAAATGCACGTTCAGGCCATGGGCGAAGGCGAGGGCGGCGCCAGGACGCAGGCGGCCCTTCAGGTCGTCGGCCCAGATCTTGGCCTGGTGCTCGTCCGGCGCCAGGATCATCAGGATGTCGGCCCAGCCGGCCGCGTCCTGGTTGCTCATCACCTGAAAGCCGGCGCCTTCCGCCTTCTTCGCGGAGCCGGAGCCCGGACGCAGCGCGATCGCGACGTTCTTCACGCCGCTGTCCCGCAGGTTCTGCGCGTGGGCATGACCCTGGCTGCCATAGCCCAGGATCGCGATCTTCTTGTCCGTGATCAGGTTGAGATCGGCGTCGGCGTCGTAATAGACCTTCATTGTACTTCCCTTCCATCGGGCGTGCGCCCGCCAGCCCCTGACGGGGCGTCATGCTGCAATCGTGAAAAACTCAGATACCCTGCGCGCCGCGCATCATGCCGACGATGCCGGTGCGGCCAACCTCCACCAGCCCCAGCTCCCGCATCAGGGCGATGAAGCGGTCGATCTTCTCCGGCGCGCCGGTCAACTCGAACACGAAGCTGCCGGTGGTGGTGTCGACCACGCTGGCGCGGAACACATCGGCCAGACGCAGCGCCTCGACCCGGTGATCGCCTTGTCCGACGACCTTCACCAGTGCCAGCTCGCGCTCCACATGCGGGCCCTCATCCGTCAGGTCGACGACCTTGTGCACCGGCACCAGCCGTTCCAGCTGCGCGATGATCTGGTCGATCACCGGCGGCGGACCGTTGGTGACCACCGTGATACGGCTGGTTGCGTGGTCCTCCGTGATGTCGGCCACGGTCAGGCTGTCGATATTGTAGCCGCGCGCGGTGAACAGGCCGGCGATCTTGGCCAGGATACCGGCTTCGTTGTCGACGATCACGGTCAGGACGTGCCGTTCCGCCTGGCGGTGCTGTATCTGCATGGTGGATCCTGCGGAAATCGGGAGGAGGGCGGTCACACCAGCGCCTTGGCGTCATCCGCCATGGTGCCGGCATGGACATCGCCGTTCAGCAGCATCTCGGTATGCGCCGCGCCGCTGGGAATCATGGGGAAGCAGTTCGCATCCTTGCTGACCTGGCAGTCCACGATCACCGGGCCGTCATGGTCCAGCATGGCGCGGATGCCATCATCGAGCCCGGCCTCGTCCGAGATGCGGATGCCCTTCCAGCCATAGGCCTCGCCCAGCCGCACGAAGTCGGGCAGGCTGTCGGAGTAGCTGTTGGAATAACGGCTTTCATAGGTCAGCTCCTGCCACTGGCGGACCATGCCCATATATTCGTTGTTCAGGATGAAGATCTTCACCGGCAGGCGATACTGGCTGGCGGTGCCCAGTTCCTGAATGTTCATCTGGATGCTGGCCTCGCCCGCAATGTCGATCACCAGCGCGTCGGGATTGCCCAGCTGCGCACCGATCGCCGCCGGCAGACCATAACCCATCGTGCCCAGGCCCCCGCTGGTGAGCCAGCGATTGGGATCCTGGAACCCGAAATATTGCGCGGCCCACATCTGGTGCTGGCCGACCTCGGTGGTGATGATCGGCTGCCGCTCGCGCGTCATCTCGTACAGGCGCTGCACCGCCAGTTGCGGCATCAGCGCATCCTTGCGGTGCGGAAAGGCAAGGCAATCGCGCGCGCGCCAGCCGGCGATGCGCGCCTTCCATTCGCCCAGGTCGCGCCCGCGGGCGTCGCCCCACGCGGCGATCAGCTGTTCCAGCACGGTGCCGCAATCGCCCACGATGCCGAGGTCCACCGGCACCACCTTGTTGATGCTGGCCCGATCGATGTCGATGTGGATCTTGGTGGAATGCGGGCTGAAGGCATCCAGCCGCCCGGTCACGCGATCATCGAACCGCGCGCCGATGCAGACCATCACGTCGCATTCGTTCATCACCATGTTCGCTTCCAGCGTGCCGTGCATGCCCAGCATGCCCAGCCAGTCCGGATGATCGGCGGGAAATGCGCCCAAACCCATCAGCGTGGAGGTGACTGGCGCGCCGGTCAGCGATTGCAGCCGGCGCAGGGCCGCGCTGGCATGCGGGCCGGAATTGATGACCCCGCCACCAGTGTAGAACACCGGCCGCTCCGCGTTCCTGAGCAGTTCCAGCGCCTCCGCAATCTCGTCCGGCGCAGCGACCGTGCGCGGTTCGTAGCGGCGCTGCCGGCGCGGGCGGTCGTCCTGCAGCGGGGCAGTGGCGACCTGCACGTTCTTGGGAATGTCGATCACGACCGGGCCGGGGCGACCGGTGGTGGCGATCAGGAACGCTTCCTCGATCGTGTGTGCCAGGTCCGCCGGGTCGCGGACGAGGTAGTTGTGCTTGGTGCAATGGCGCGTCAGGCCGACCGTGTCCGCCTCCTGAAAGGCGTCCGTGCCGATCAGATTGGTGGCGACCTGCCCGGTGATGACGACCATCGGGATGGAATCGAGGAACGCATCGGCGATGCCGGTGATCGCATTGGTCGCGCCAGGGCCGCTGGTCACCAGCACCACGCCGGGCTTGCCGGTGGAGCGGGCATAGCCTTCCGCCGCATGCGCCGCGCCGGCCTCGTGCCGCACCAGGATGTGGCGCAGGCGCGTGTCGCTGAACAGCTCGTCATAGATCGGCAGCACCGCACCGCCAGGATAGCCGAACACGAACTCCACGCCCTGCTGCACCAGGGACTCGATCAATATCGCAGCGCCGCTGCGTTCTTTCGTCACCGGACCATTCCTTTGCTTGGGTTGGAAAAAACCGACCCGGCACGATTGCCTCGTGCCGGGTCGCTCCTCTCCAGCCGGTGCAGGGCCGCAGCCCCGCTTCCCGGCCCAACTATGCGACACAAAATGTCATGTCAACCGCAAAGTGCGCAATATTCTTGTTATCTGAGCGTCTTGTTCCATGCCGGTTTGCCCGATCCGGGGCCAGCCTGACGGAGGCTGGTGACGGAACCAGGTATATTGCCGCTTGGCGTATCTCCGTGTCGCCTGCTGTCCGTGCACGATGGCGTCCTCCCGGCTGGACCGCCCCTCCAGCCAGGCGGCGATCTCCGGCACGCCGATCGCGCGCATCACCGGCAGCTCCGGCGACAGCCCGCGGACGAGCAGGGCGGCGACTTCCTCCACCGCACCGCCATCCATCATGCGGGCGAAACGCAGGTCGCAACGCTCATACAGCCAGTCGCGATCGGGCAGCAGCACAAGGGCGTGCAGCTCCACGGCATCCCCGATCCCGCCTTCGCGCCGTTCCTGCCACCAGCCGAGCGGGTGCCCGGTGGATCGCACCACCTCCAGCGCGCGAGCGATCCGCTGGCTGTCGCCGGCATTCAATATCACGGCGCGTGCGGGATCTTCCCGCTCCAGCGCGGCATAGGCGTCGGCCACCGAAAGGGCGCGCACCTCCGCGCGCACCTCCGCCACAATCGGCGGGATCGGCGCGATTCCCTCCAGCAAGGTGCGCAGATAGAGCCCGGTGCCGCCCACAAGGATCGGCAACGCGCCCGCTTCATGGGCTTTGGCGATCTCGCGCCGGGCGGCGGTGGCCCAGTCCGCGGCGGAGCATGCATCCGCCCCGTCCCAGGCGCCGAACAGGCGATGCTCCACCCCCTGCATTTCCGCCGCATCCGGCCGGGCGCTCAGGACCGCGAGGTCGCGATAGACCTGCGCGCTGTCCGCATTGATGATGCGGGCAGGGCAGCCGGCACCTTCCACCGCCAGCGCCAGCCGCACGGCCAGATCGCTCTTGCCGCTCGCGGTCGGCCCTGCGATGAGCGCCACCCGCTCACGCATCGAAAGTCTCATCCTTGCTCATCGCCCGGCTCATAGCAGACCCTGCCACGCTCGACAGACAGCTCGATGCCGCCAGCGCCGCACTGGCGCAGCGGGGCATGGCGCTGGCCGGCGCCAGCCTGCTGGATCACTGGAGCGACGTACTCGAATTGATGCTGCCGGGTGACGACCTGGCCGCGTTGAAGCAGGTGATCCGCGATCATTTCGATCCCAGTGACGCCATCATCGCGCGGGACGAGATCCGCGTACCCGACCTGTTCGTGTCCGATATGGATTCCACCATGATCGGGCAGGAATGCATCGATGAACTGGCCGACTTCGCGGGCCTGAAGGATCGCGTCGCGGCTATCACCGAACGCGCGATGCGGGGCGAACTGGACTTTGCCGACGCGCTGCACGAACGCGTCGCCCTGCTGGAAGGACTGGAGGAGGAGGCGATCGGCACCTGCCTCGCCACCCGCATCCACCCCGTTCCCGGCGCGCGCGTGCTGGTGGCGACGCTCCGCCACCGCGGCTGCCGCACCGTGCTGGTGACCGGCGGGTTCCACCACTTCGCCGATCCGGTGGCAGAACGGCTGGGCTTCGACCGGGTGGTCGGCAACCGGCTGTCCGTGGCCGATGGCAAGCTGGACGGCCGGCTGGCGGGCCCGATCGCCGATGCGGCCAGCAAGGAACGCACCCTGCGCGAGGAACTGTCGCTGCTCGGCGATCAGGCGGTCTCCATGGCCGCCGGCGACGGGGCGAACGACATCCCCATGCTGCGCACCGCCAGCTACGGTATCGCCTATCGTGCGAAGCCTGCCGCGCGGGAGGCGGCGAATGGCTGGGTGGAGCGTGGCGAACTGACCGCGCTGCTGAAGCTGATGGGCATTCCCGAGCATGAGTGGGTTGCAGGCTAACCTTCAATAAGGCGGGGCGACCCGCGCGCGCTGATTGCGGCCGGCTTCGGTCCACCAGGCAAGGTCGTCGGCGAAGCGGGGGAAGGCACGGGCAAGCGCCGAGCCGCCATCGCCCGCCGGCTCGCCCGCTTCGTCGAAGGCATGGGCGATGCCGCCGACAGCCAGCGTGCTGGACACCACCACCATGCCCATTTCCGACAAGATGCCGTGCCAGGCCAGCCCCGCCCGTGCCCCGGCGAGGCGACCGGCGGAGTAGCTGGCGATCGCCGCCGGGCGCCACTGCCATTCCTCCAGGAAGTGGTCGGTCAGGTTCTTCAGGCCGGGCTGCACACTCCAATTGTACTCGCCGGCCACGAACACGAAGGCATCCGCAGCCCTGATCTTGCCCGCCAGCTGTTCCAGTGCCACCGGCGCCGCACCGGCGGGATATTCCTTGTACATCCGGTCGAGCATGGGCAGCCCGACCGCCCTGGCGTCGATCAGCTCCGCCTCTGCCCCGCGCGCGGTGAAGGCGCGTACAAGCCAGTCCGCCAGGCGAATGCCTTGCCGATCGGACCGGTAGGAACCGTAGAATACAAGAATCCGGTCAGGCATGTTGTCTCTCCTCTATCCGCCGCAGCGGCTCCCACCGCCAGCGCGCCAGGCTGCGCCAGCTCCATTCCAGCGGCCCGTACCGGAACCGCTTCAGCCACCAGGGCGACCACCACAGCATCAGCATCCAGACGGGCGGCACGAACAGCCAGGCCTCCGCCCGGGACAGGGTGCCGTACAGGTCCAGCCCGTACCCGTTGAACAACATCGCCCCGACCAGGGTGGCCCCCAGGTAATTGCTGAACGCCATCCGCCCGGTGGCGGCCAGCCGGTCGGCCAGCCGGCCGCTCCGCACCAGCAGGATGATCGCCGCGACATAGCCGACGGCGGCGACCGGCCGCAGCGGTCCGGCCCAGTACTGGTCCAGCGGGATGTAGATGAACGGATCGAACCCGGCGCGCAGTATGGCCCAGGCACTGGCCCCGAAATATAGCAGGCTGGCCCCGATGCACAGTCCGGCAACCTGCAGGTATCTCCGGCGCGGCCAGCTACCGGTCAGGAAGCCGGAGCGGTAACTCGCCATGCCCAGCAACATCAGCGCCAGTGTCTCCCCGCCATAGCCGATCACGGATTCCAGCGGCCGCCACGGCTCCGTCTGCAGCATGTACCGGGCATGCGCCGAGACCGATTGGTGCGCCGCCTTGTCCGCCGCGATCGCAGCAGGGGTGGGGATCAGCGAGGCACACCAGGCCGCTACACGCGCACGATCCTCCGGCGCAGCACCCGGCGCCTCCAGGGTCCGTGCTGCGCTCAGCTGCTGGGAATAGAGCACGCCGGGCGTGTAGGTGAGGGCGAAGCCGATCAGCGCCAGCACCAGCAGCCGTTCGACCGGGAGGCGCCAGAACAGGAAGCCGACCAGCCCCATCAGCGCGTAATTGGCCAGGATGTCGCCCCACAACAGCAGGTAATAATGGGCTAGCCCGAACCCCAGCAGCACCAGCATGCGGGGATAATGCACCCGCCATGCAGCGCGCCCGGCCGCTTCCGCCCGCTCGCACACCAGCACGATGCCGGCCCCGAACAAGATGGAGAACAGCGCCCGCACCTTGCCATCCACCAGGATGAAGTTGGCCGCCCACATCACCCGGTCGGCCATGCTGCCGAAGCCATAGGCGGGCGGGTAGAAGTACGCCGCCTCGATCATCGCCATGCCGACGACGTTGACGGAGAAGATGCCCATCACCGCCAGCCCGCGCATGATGTCCAGCGTGGGGATGCGATCTGGAGTAGTGGTAGCCATGCTGCCTCCGCGGGCGAAGCGCCCGGCGGGGCCGGAATGGCGCGCAATGCAGGCGGCGGCAAGGGCGCCTGCGCCTTCCTCTACTTGCGGGTGGCGATGACCACCACGCCGCGATCGTGAACTCCGGTCAGCGCGGCCATGCTCAGCCGCACCTCTTCCTCCGCATGGCCGCGGCGCAGCAGGCGGGTGTCCAGCGTGGCTGCTTTTCCTGTCTCCAGCACGCTCTCCACGAACTCGCGCGCCTCAGCGCGGCGATTGAGCGGGAATATGTCGCAGAATCGCGCTCGCAGCAGCCCCTGCGGCTCGAGGTCGACGAGCGCGGCGAAGGCGGCATCCACCTCCCGAAAGGTGGCGCGCACAGTCAGGACGCAGCGCCCGACCATGCCGTGCGCCACCAACGCTTGCCGCGTCGCAAGCTGGATATCGACAGCGTCACGCGCCTCCACCTCCTCCGTCACATCGCGGAACAGGCAGGCAGAGCCGGTGGAAAAGGGAAATGTCTTCACCCGCAACCAGCGGTCGGGGTAGATGATGGACTGCACCTCCAGCGTTGCCGATTTTCCGCTTTCCAGTGCGCAGACGACATTGGCGTAGGCCAGCGAACCGTTCGATTGCGGAACCGAAGCGGCCAGGGTGCGACCTTCCAGCTGGCTGCGACCCACGCGCAGATAGGCACAGATCGCGGCATTGACCTGGACGACGCGCAGATCGGTGTCGAACGCAATAAAGCATTCGTCCATGCTGTCCGTCAGGATTTCCAGTCCGGCGGCATCCGTTGACCGGGATGTGGCGTCCGATATCGCATGCTCCTCATCGTTGGACGCCATCTCGGCAAACTTCTCGGGCGACAGGACGATCAGGCGCGCGCGACCATGGTGCGTGACCACGATCGGGCTCTTGCTCGCCCGATCCTGCCAGCCACCGAAATGCCGCACGAAATCCGCCGATGTCACATGCACGGCGTTCTTGGTTGAAGCAGACACACTTGTTCCTGAAATCCGACTGTTCGGTGCGATAATGAATTGTTCCGCAAGAACAATGTTCGGTTGGAGACAATGTGCGCGCTTGTTGCGGATTCTCCGCAAAATTCGGTCAGCCGGGCGACACATTTTGGGCAACTACGCGCGTCAACTGCACAGCCACCGTCTGTGAAGCTGGCATGCCAGCACATGTTTTACGCTTTTCCGGGCCGCGAGGCGCTCAGGCGCGAGTTCATCAACAGCCCATACCTCTGGAAAGGTACATTTCTCACAAAGTCGAAGAGGTCGGAATGGCTCGCAGCTACAGAAACAGCCTGAACAGGTTCGGGTTCCCGACAAGCGCAGCGGTATGCTTGGTGCTGGCGGGCAACACGCCCGTTCTGGCGCAATCCCAGGATCGCCTGGTCAGCACCTGCGCCGGCGTCAGCCTGCCCAAATCGGTGGTGACTGATCTCATGTCCCCGGTGATCACCGGAGTTGCCGATCCGCTGGAAGACTCAATCAATGGCCTCATCGGCGTCCTGGGCAATGTTCCTCTTCTTGGCGGCACCATCAGGCTTCTGCTTGGAAACCAAAGCCCAAGTTTGAACGTCACTGGATTGCTGAGCAGTGCCGCAGCGGGTGACCCCATCACGCTGCAGGTGCTTGGCACGGATGGAACGATCATCGGCCCTTCCGACCAGTGCGTCACCACGTCCGACGCCATTGCCCTCGATGCACCGGCGGGCATCGCAATCGGTGGCAACCGCATTTCGGGACTGGGCGCCAACGCCATCTCTGCGTCACGCGCCTTCGACATCGACTCGATTGCGCTGGGCAACAACGCCCTTGCCGTGGATGGCGCGACGGCCAGCATTGCATTGGGCGCGAACGCGCGGGCAACGGCGGCCAACAGCATCGCCGTGGGCGCCGGTTCGCAGGCGCTGCGCGGTGCCCTCGGCAACTATTCCGCCGTCGGCCTGGCGGCGCCACAGAATTCCACGGGCGAGTTCTCCGTCGGTGCCGACGGAGCGTTGCGACAGGTCACCAATGTCGCAGCCGGCAGTGCACCCAGCGATGCGGCGACCGTCGGGCAGGTCAGTGGTGTGCAGGACCAGATGGCCGCGCAGCTGACAGGGCTGAAGGAAGTCGTCGTGCAATATGCCGGGAGCACCCGCGATCTGGTTCAGCTGGCGGGCGCGGACGGTTCGCGGATCACCAACCTGTCTGCCGGCGCTCTCGCGGCCACCTCGACCGATGCCGTGAACGGCGCCCAGCTGTTCGCGACCGACCAGCAGGTCGCCGCCAATCTCGCCAGCATCGGTGGCCTGGACAGCCGCATGACGGTCACGGACGCTGTGCTCGCCAGTCATGATCTCCGCATCGCCGGCAACACGGCCGGACTGGGCATGCTGGACACCCGCGTTGCCGCCAATTTCAACGCCATCACGTCCGTCGACACACGTGTCCTGGGCAATGCCGATGCGATCGCCGCCCTGACAACCGTTGCCGTCCAGTATGACAGCACCGCGCATGACCTGCTGCGGCTGGCGGGCAATGCCGGCACGCGCATCACCAACCTTGCCGCCGGTCAGGTCGCGGCCGGATCGACGGACGCGGTGAATGGCGGGCAGCTGTCCGACCTCGGCACAAGGTTTGCGATGCTCGTCGGCCCGCTGAGCAGTCTCGATCTGGCCGCGGGCATCGCCGATGCCGGCTTGCTGTACGGGGGCCGCAACTTCGGGGACGTGCAGGCGGTCGTCAATGCGATCGAGACATCGCTCAGCAACCTGACCGTGGGCGGCGTCGACCAGGACAGCCCCTACTTCAACACCAATTCGGATGGTGCCGACTCGCAGGCTCTGGCCACCGACTCGGTCGCGATCGGCCCTGACGCGATTGCCGCGGCGGAAGGGTCGCTGGCTGCAGGGCGAGGGGCCAAGGCGTGGAGCAACAGCTCGGTCGCGATCGGCGATGGATCGGTGGCGGCATCGGGCAGGGCGGTGGTAATCGGCTATGCCAACCAGGCGGCCGGCGATGGTGCGGTCGCGCTGGGCCGCGACAACGAGGCGACGGGCATCGGCGCGGTGGGGCTGGGCGACTCCAACATCATCACAGGTGACGGTGCGGTCGGGATCGGCCAGCGCAATCGGGCAAGCGGCATGGGCGCGGTCGCGATCGGTAACTTCAACATCGTGGCCGGCGACCATGCCATCGCCATCGGCGACGGGCACCAGGTCGACGGGCTGCAGTCCCTGGCGCTCGGCTTCGGCAATGTGGTCACTGGGGAGGATGCGCTCGCCATCGGCAGCAATGTCACGACCGACGGCGTCGCTGCTCTCGCCATCGGCAATGGTTCGCGGGCACTGGGGCTGCACACCCTGGCATTCGGCAATGGCTCGCATGCCGCCGGGCAGAAGGCCACCGCGCTCGGCGTCCAGGCCGTCGCGGTAGATTACGCAACTGCCATCGGCGAGCGAGCAGAAGCCGGATTGGGCGCCGCGGCGCTCGGCGCCGCGTCGCGGGCGACCGCACTCGGATCGGTGGCGCTGGGTATCGGGTCGCAGGCTGTGGCGGAAGGCAGCGTGGCGCTGGGGGCCAGTTCGCTGGCGGAGCGCGGCGCGCAGGCAAACTACGCGGCCTTTGGCATGGGCACGGTCCAGACATCCGCCGGGGAGATCGCGATCGCGCGCACCAGTCCCAATCCGATCGATCCGGGCGCCTTTCCGCTGGGCGAACGGCAGATCACGGGTGTTGCCGCGGGCAGCTCGGGCACGGATGCGGTCAATGTGGCGCAGCTGCGCGGCGTCGCCGGCAATCTGGGCACTGCCATGGCTGCGTCACTGGGTGGCGGCGCAACCTATGACAGCACGACCGGCACGCTTTCCGCCGCATCATACAACGTGGCCGGCACGACTTATGGCAATGTCGGCGAGGCCCTGGCCGGGTTGGCAACGCAGGTCGGGGCCGCCGCCGCGGCCGGCGTCGCTTACGACACGCCGCTGCGCGAGAGGGTGACGCTGGCAGGGACGGCAGGAACCGTGATTGCCAATGTCGGGGCTGGCACGGTGGCGGCGGGCTCGATGGAAGCGGTGAACGGGGGCCAGCTGGCCGCCACCAATGCGCAGGTGTCGGCAAACAGCGCCGCCATCGCCTTGCTGGGAAGCAGCCTGAGCGTCGGCGTTGGTCCGGTCCGCTACGCCGATGCCGCCACGCCCACCGTGCCCAATGGCGGCCTGGCCAGCAACGATGTGACGCTGGTCGGCGCAGATGCCAATGCCCCCGTGCGGTTGCATAACGTCGCCGACGGCACGATCGCGGCCGGCTCGACCGATGCGGTGAATGGCGGCCAGGTGGCGGCGATCGCCGCAGCCGCCGGCAATGCCATCCAGTACGACCGCACTGCTTCGGGCGAGCGCGCGGACAGGGTCACGCTGGCAGGCGGCACGGCCGGTGCGGCGGTGACGCTGGCCAATGTCGCGAATGGCGCGGTGGATGCAGCCTCCACCCAGGCGGTGAACGGGCGCCAGCTGGCGGCCACCAATGCCGCGCTGGCTTCCACCACGGCAACATCGCAGGCCGCGCTTGCGACGGCGCAGCAGGCCGCGACGCTCGGCAGCAACTCGGTCCAGTATGACAGCGCCACCAACACGGTGACGTTCAGCCATCCGGGCGACTTCCCGCCGGCTGCGCCGGTCACGCTGCGCAATGTGGCGGCGGGTGTCGAGCTGACCGATGCCGTGAATGTCGGCCAGTTGGGCGATGCGATGAACATGTCGGTCGTGGCGTCCACCGCCAATACCGACATGCGCCTGCAGCAGTTCGACTTCCGCCTGGACGATCTGCGCCGCGATGCGGAGGCGGGCACGGCGGCGGCCATGGCCATGGCGCAGATCCCCTCCATGGAAGGGGAGCTGACGCTCGGCGGCGGGGCCGGCATCTGGCAGGGCGAAAGCGCCATGGCACTGGGCCTGGCCCACCGGACGGACCGCCGGCGCATCAACATGGCGGCGACCTATACCAGCCGCGGCCAGGCAGGCGCCGCCGTCGGCGTCGGCTTCGCCCTTCGCTAGAACGGGCGCGGCGGCCGAGCCGGCGACGAAATGGAGGGCTGAGCCTGCCGCAGCGGGTTCAGTCCTCCATCCAGTCCTTGAAGAAGCCTTCATGCGCCTGCCGCAGCGCGTCCAGCGTCACACCGAGCAAGCTGTCGCCCCCCGTCGTGCCGATGCGGCGCAGGCCGCTGCTGGCGGTATCGGCATCGCGCGTGCCCTTGGCGATCTGCTGCTGGAATGCCTCCATGTCGGGCACGGTCACGACGTACCGGCCCTGATCCTCGCCGAACCACCATGCGGCTGCGGTGTAGTTGGGATGCTGCGTCACCTCGGCGCCCATGCCGCCGGCCAGCGCCATCTCCGCCAGCGCAACCGCCAGCCCGCCATCGGCCACGTCGTGCACCGCGCTGACCAGCCCGGCCGCGATCAGCTCACGAATGAACTCGCCCTGGTACTTCTCCAGCGTCAGGTCGACATGCGGGGGAGGGCCATCCTCACGCCCATGCAGCTCGCGCAGCCACAGCGACTGGCCCAGATGGCCGCGCGCCGCATTGGGCGTGGCCCACGGCTCCGCGCCGAACAGGTAGATCGCTTCGCCCGCCTGCTTGAAGGCGATGCTGGCGCGGCGGGTGTAATCCTGCAGCAAGCCGACCCCGCCGATCGCGGGCGTGGGCAGGATCGCGCTGCCGCCGCCGGTCGCCTTGCTTTCGTTGTAGAGCGATACATTGCCGCTCACCACGGGAAAGTCGAGCACGCGGCAGGCCTGCCCCATGCCGGCGATACACCCGGTCAGCTGCGCCATGATCTCGGGCCGCTGCGGATTGGCGAAGTTCAGGCAGTTGGTGATCGCCAGCGGCGTGGCGCCGGTTGCGCTGATGTTGCGATAGGCTTCCGCCACGGCCTGCTTGCCGCCCTCGTACGGGTCTGCGAAGCAATAACGCGGCGTGCAATCGGTGGTCAGCGCCAGCGCCTTCCGGGTGCCATGCACCCGCACCAGCGCGGCATCGCCACCCGGACCGGCGATCGTGTCCGCACCGACCTGGTTGTCGTACTGTTCCCAGATCCACTTGCGGCTGGCGAGGTCGGCACCGCCCATCAACTCCAGCAGGTCGGCGCCGGGATCCGCGCTGTCCGGCGCATCAGCCAGCGGGGCCGGCTTCGCCAGTTCGGCAGAGGGGCGGTCATACAGCGGCGCATCGTCCGCCAGCGGTGCCAGCGGGATGTCGCACACCACCTCGCCGTCGAATTCCAGCACCATGTGGCCGGTGTCGGTGACCTCGCCGATCACGGCGAAATCCAGCTCCCACTTGCGGAAGATCGCCTCGGCCATCGGCTCCTTGCCGGGCTTCAGCACCATCAGCATCCGCTCCTGGCTCTCGCTCAGCATCATCTCGTAAGGCGTCATGCCTTCTTCGCGGCAGGGCACCATGTTCATGTCCAGCCGGATGCCGGCACCGCCCTTGCTTGCCATCTCCACGCTGCTGGAGGTGAGGCCGGCCGCGCCCATGTCCTGGATGGCGACGATCGCGTCGGTCGCCATCAGTTCCAGGCATGCCTCGATCAGCAGCTTCTCGGTGAACGGATCGCCGACCTGCACCGTGGGGCGCTTGGCCTCGCTATCCTCGCCGAAATCGGCGCTGGCCATGGTCGCGCCGTGGATCCCGTCGCGACCGGTCTTGCTGCCAACATAGACGATCGGATTGCCCAGTCCGGTGGCGGCGGAGTAGAAGATGCGCGACTGGTCGGCCACGCCTACGGTCATCGCATTGACCAGGATGTTTCCGTCGTAGGCCGGGTGGAAGTTCGTCTCCCCGCCCACGGTCGGCACGCCCACGCAATTGCCGTAGCCGCCAATGCCCGCGACCACGCCCCTGACCAGATGCTTCATCTTCGGGTGATCGGGCCGGCCGAAGCGCAGCGCGTTCATGTTCGCCACCGGCCGCGCGCCCATGGTGAACACGTCGCGCAGGATGCCGCCCACACCCGTCGCCGCACCCTGGTAGGGCTCGATATAGCTGGGGTGATTGTGGCTCTCCATCTTGAAGATGGCGGCCAGCTTGGTGCCGTCCGGCCCGTCGCCGATATCGATCACGCCGGCATTCTCGCCCGGGCCGCAGATCACCCACGGGGCTTCCGTCGGCAGCGTCTTCAGATGCAGCCGGCTCGACTTGTAGCTGCAATGTTCGGACCACATGACGGAAAAGATGCCCAGTTCCACCAGGTTCGGCTCGCGGCCGAGCGCGTGGAGCACGCGCTCATACTCTTCGGAATTGAGGCCGTGGGCCTCGACGACATCTGGCGTGATCTGGGACATGGCCGGCGCCCTTAGCTTTGCTGCCTGCAGTGCGCTAGTGGTTGACCGTCCCAAGGCGCTGGGTCAATGCTGTGTGCGATGGACGCTATCCCTGCCCAAGCCGCCCCGATCGCCGAACTGAGTTTCGAGGATGCCCTGCGCGCGCTGGAAGATGTCGTGCGCCGGCTGGAGGGCGGAGACGTGCCGCTGGACGAGTCGATCTCGCTTTACGAACGGGGCGAGGAACTGCGCCGCCACTGCCAGGCACGGCTGGACCAGGCGCAGGCCCGGATCGAAAGCATCGTCGCCGGCCCGGATGGCCGCGCCGCCGGCACCGCGCCGTTCCCCGGCGAATGAGGGCACCCGCCATGGGGACCACCATGCTCGACAGTGACCTGCTGCCCCGCAGCCTCGCCCGTATCCAGGCGGAGGTGGACGAGACGTTCGATGCGCTGCTCCCGATCCCCGACGACGCCCGCAGCCGCCTGGTCGAGGCGATGCGTCACGCCGTGATCGGCGGCGGCAAGCGGATGCGTCCCATGCTGCTGATCACGGTGGCGGAGATGTTCAACGCCGATCGCGACGCCGCCATCCGCGCCGCCTGCGCGATCGAGGCGATCCACGCCTATTCGCTGGTGCATGACGATCTGCCCTGCATGGATGACGATGCCATGCGCCACGGCAAGCCGAGCACCCATGTCGCCTATGGCGAGGCGATCGCCGTGCTCGCTGGCGACTCGCTGCATGCGCTGGCGTTCGAGATCCTGGCCGACACGGCGACCAGCGGCGATCCCTTCGTGCGGGCCGATCTGGTGCGCTGCCTTGCCACCGCCAGCGGGCATGACGGCATGGCCGGCGGGCAGATGATGGATATCGCCGCGGAAGATGGTGGCTTCGACCTGCACACCGTGATCCGCCTGCAGGAACTCAAGACCGGCGCGTTGCTGGGCGCCGCGGTGGAGATGGGCGCGATCCTGGGCCATGTGCCGGAAGATGGCCGCGCCCCGCTGCGCGCCTATGCCCGCGACATCGGTCTCGCCTTCCAGATCGCCGACGACCTGCTGGACCATGAAGGGGATGAGGCGCTGGCGGGCAAGGCGCTGCGCAAGGATGCGGAAGCCGGCAAGGCTACCTTTGTGTCCCTGATGGGCTCCGAGGCCGCCCGTGCGCAGGCCCGGGCGCTTAGCGAACAGGCGATCGGCCATCTGGTGCAGCACGGGTCGGAGGCGGACCTGCTGCGCGCGCTGGCCCGCTATGTGGTGGAACGGGACCACTAGGGATGACCCGCACCGGCCTTTACCCCGGCACCTTCGACCCGCTGACGCTGGGCCATTCGGACATCATGCGGCGCGGCGCAAAGCTGGTCGACCGGCTGGTGGTGGGTGTCACCACCAATCCCAGCAAGAACCCCATGTTCACGCCCGAGGAACGCATGGCCATGGTGCGGGACGAAGTCGCCCGGCTGGGCCTCGCCAATGTGGAAGTCCGCAGCTTCGATGCGCTGCTGATGCATTACGCGGAGACGTGCGGCGCCGACCTGATCGTGCGCGGCCTGCGGGCGGTGGCGGATTTCGAGTACGAATATCAGATGGCCGGCATGAACCAGCAGCTGAACAGCCGGATCGAGACGGTCTTCCTGATGGCTGACGTTTCCCTGCAGCCCATCGCCTCCAAGCTGGTGAAGGAGATCGCCCTGTTCGGCGGCGACATCACCCGCTTCGTCAGCCCGGGGGTGCGCGACCTTGTCACGGCGCGGGTGGAACAGATCGGCCGGCGGGGCAGCGACTGACATTCATTGCACCGACAGCCGCCCGGCCCTAAAGGGCGGCGCTTCCCCATTCGCACGTGTCTGGAACCGATGACCAACCGCATTCTCGCCCTGGCGCTTAGCCTGCCGCTCGCACTGATGGCACCCGCTGCCGTTGCGCAGGAGACCGCCATCGCCCAGCCGGCTGTGGAAGCCGCGGAGAGCCAGGCAACCAGCGCCATGCCGCTGACGGTCAATTTCGACGCGACGCAGGACAAGGAGAACATCCTCCTTCTCGATCTGTCGAACGGCCGCCGCGTGGCCATCCGCCTGATGCCGCAATGGGCGCCTGCGCATGTGGAGCGGATCAAGACGCTGACGCGGCAGGGCTTCTATGACGGCATCATCTTCCACCGCGTGATCGAAGGCTTCATGGCGCAGACGGGCGATCCGACCGGCACCGGCACCGGCGGGTCGGAGCTGCCGAACCTTCCGGCGGAGTTCAACCAGTTCCCGCATGTGCGCGGCACCGTGGCGATGGCTCGCGCGCAGTCGGAAGACAGCGCCAACAGCCAGTTCTTCATCGTGTTCTACCCGCGCTTCTCGCTGGACCGGAACTACACCAATTTCGGCCGCGTGATCGGCGGGATGGATGCGGTGGACGCGATCCAGCGGGGCGAGCCGCCGCAGAACCCGACCTTCATCGTGCAGGCTTCCATCGCGTCCGACAACAAGCCGCCGAAGATGCCGCCTGCCGCGCCCGCCGCGGCCGCGACCCTTTCGGCGGACGAGCTCAGCAACTCCACCAGCAACTGACCACCTGATGCGCGTCGACCTGTTCGATTTCGCTCTGCCGCCCGAACTGATCGCGCTGCGCCCCGCGCGCCCCCGTGATGCGGCCCGCATGCTGGTGGTGCCGGGGAGCGAGCCCTTCCAGGACCGCTCCGTGCGCGACCTGCCGCAGATGCTGCGAGCAGGCGACGTGCTGGTGTTCAACGACACCCGCGTCATCCCCGCTCAGCTGGAAGGCACGCGGGGAGAGGCGCGGATCGGCGCCACCCTGCACAAGCGGATCGACCTGCGCCGCTGGCAGGCGTTCATCCGCAACGGCAAGCGTCTTCGCGAAGGCGACACCATCGCCTTCCCCGCGGACGTTTCCGCCACGGCCGAGCAGCGTCACCCGGACGGCAGCTGGACGCTGGCCTTTGCGGGCGTGGAGCCGGTCGAGTTGCTGCTGGAACGCGCCGGCCGCATGCCGCTGCCCCCCTACATTGCCGGCAAGCGCCCGACGGACGAAGCAGACCGCAGCGATTACCAGACGATGTTCGCGAAGGCGGACGGCGCCGTCGCCGCTCCCACTGCTGCACTGCATTTCACGCCCGAACTGCTGGCCGCGCTGGAAGACGCCGGCATCGGGCGCGAGACGCTGACGCTGCATGTCGGCGCCGGCACCTTCCTGCCGGTGAAGGCGGACGACACGGCCGAGCATGCCATGCACGCCGAATGGGGCCGCATCGATCCCGCCACGGCGGACCGCCTGAACGCCGTTCGAGCGAACGGGGGCAGGGTGATCGCCGTGGGCACCACCGTCCTGCGCCTGCTGGAAAGCGCCACCGGGAAAGATCGTGTGATCCGACCGTTCGACGGCGACACGTCGATCTTCATCACGCCAGGTTACACCTTCCGCGCAGTGGACGGGCTGATGACCAACTTCCACCTGCCACGCTCGACCCTGTTCATGCTGGTGAGCGCGCTGATGGGGCTGGAGCGGATGCAGCAGACCTACGCCCACGCGATCGCGGAAGGCTACCGGTTCTACTCTTATGGAGACAGTTCGCTGCTGTTGCCTTGAGCAAGACTGCGGAATAGCTTCGGGTTCAACCTGGAGATTGCGATGAAGCTACGCACCCCCTGCTGCCTGATCGCTGCATCGATTGGCTTTGCCGTACCTGCCGGCGCGCAGGTGAGCGGGTTGGAAGTGGCGCCTCTCGCGGAGATCGTGGCCGGCGTTCAGTCATGTCGCAAGGCAACGAACGCCAGCGGGGTGAACCCTTCCGCTCTGGCAGCGGATGGCTGGTCGGCGGTCACGGCAACGCAGGGCGGGCAGCCGACCGAGATGCCAGTCCCGATCCTGAGCAAGGGATCGGTGCTACTGATGTATGCTGATGAAAGCACCGCCGCTTGCTTCATCGTGGCCCGGCTGGACCGGCCACGTACCGCGCTGCGTCTTGCGGCCGATCTGGACCGGGAACTGGCGGTCGACCGCAAGCAGAAAGGTGACGGGACGTTCCCCGTCTACTGGTTCCCGGAAGGGCATCTTGTTCAACTGGAGACCACCGGCACGCAGCGCCAGCCTGCCGTCCGGATCAGCGTGGGCGGGCACTCCGGCTCCGGTCCTTCGTGACCACGCCACCCGCACCCGCCATCTCCAGATCACACTTCCTTCAGCGCGGGCAAACGCGAACCACCGCCCATTAAAGATGTGCGCTTGGTCTGGCCCGTCCTACTTTGCCTTCCACGTAAACAGCGCCGTCGCCGCATAATTCCAGAACGCGCCCACGACGATGCCGGCCAGCCCTGCCAGCCACCAGGCATAGCGATAGCCGGCGAACAGCACCTCCGCGATGCCGACATTGGCGA
The DNA here is from genome assembly GCF_003660445.1 of Croceibacterium ferulae. GTDB lineage: Bacteria > Pseudomonadota > Alphaproteobacteria > Sphingomonadales > Sphingomonadaceae > Croceibacterium > Croceibacterium ferulae. The sequence continues at coordinate 163,124 of NZ_QZVQ01000010.1, forward strand.
TCGCGCCCACGGAACACACCGCCACAAAGCTCAGCAGCCCACGGGTCACCGGCACAAAGCCCTTCAGCCGGCGATCACGATAAGTCAGCAGGTTGTTGACGAAGAAGTTGAACACCATCGCGATGCCGGTTGCGATCGACTGCGCCCAGATGAAGGCCGGCTGCCCCGCGGCCACGAACGACCCCAGCACCGCCATGTGCACGAACACGCCCAAGCCGCCGATTGCCATGAAGGACACGAACCGCGCCGGCACGATGTGGCCGATCAGCTTGTCGATCAGCAGCAGCAGGTATTCCCACACGATCATCGCGTCGAGCTTGCTGTCTCCGGCCTCCCGCGCACGAAACTGGTACGGCACCTCCGCCATGCGCAGCGGCGCCGCACTGCTGGCGCAGATATCCAGCAGGATCTTGTACCCCTGACCTGAAAGGTCACGCACCGCGCTGTCGAACGCCTCGCGGGTCAGGGCGAAATATCCGCTCATCGGATCGGTCAGCTTCACCCGCGCCACCATCCGCGCCAGCTTCGTGGCCACCGCGCTTACCCGCACGCGGCCGGCATCCCAGTCGCCCACGCTACCGCCTTCGGTATAGCGGGAGCCCACCACCACATCGGCCTCGCCCGCCTGCAGCTTGGCCAGCATCTGCGGCAGCACGCGCTCGTCATGCTGCAGGTCGGCGTCGATCACCGCAATGTAGGGCGTGGTGGTGGACAGGATGCCTTCCACCACGGCGGTGCTGAGGCCGCGACGGCCGATCCGGTGCACCATGCGCACGCGCGGATCGCTCGCCGAAAGTTCACACAATCTTTCGCGCGTTCCGTCGCGGCTGTCATCGTCCACGAACACCATCTCGAACGGGATGCCGACCAGTGCGGCGTCCAGCACCTCCACCATGCGACCGACATTGTCCCGTTCGTTGAAGGTTGGGATCACCACGGACAGCACGGGGCGCTGCCGGACGGGCAGGGGCACCACGGATGGGGCAGGGGCAGTGTCGGCGTGCATGATGACAGGATTTTTCCGCAGTTTTCCGCGCCCATAGAGTTTCCGCCGGGCAGGGCAAGCATCTCGCACGGGCACAAGCTGTCCTACACTGCTGTGAACCGGTATGGGACTGCGCATGAACACCGCGCCCCCACGTTGCACCCTTCCGCCCGATTGCCGGCACGGCAAGGCACGCGGCGGAAGTTCACACCCGTTCGCCCCATCCGCACGGCGGTGAAGCGGGGGAGTTTGACCACGCACATTTCGCCCGTTTCGTGTAACCTTCGTCCTCCGTTTTCGCGGTTGCAATAAGAGCTGCCGCGCCCAATCTCCCAGTCGTGCCCGAACCGATTCTCGACATCCGCAATCTTACCAAGACCTACAAGCGCGGCACCGTCGCGCTGGCCGGGGTGGACCTGACCATCCAGCGTGGGGAGATCTTCGCGCTGCTTGGCCCCAACGGCGCGGGCAAGACCACGCTGATCGGCGCCGTGTGCGGCCTGGTCCGGCCCAGCGGGGGCGAGATGTTCGCCTTCGGGGAGGACCTGCAGCGCCACTGGCGCCGCCTGCGCCGCCGCATCGGGCTGGTGCCGCAGGAACTCAGTTTCGACATGTTCGACACGGTGATCCGCTCCGTCCGCTATTCGCGCGGCATGTTCGGCCTGGCGCCGGACGAGCGCCGTATCGAGGAAGTGCTGCGCTCGCTCAGCCTGTGGGATAAGCGCAACGCCCGTATCCGGGAGCTGTCCGGCGGAATGAAGCGCCGCGTGCTGATCGCCAAGGCCCTGGCGCACGATCCCGACCTGCTGTTCCTGGACGAACCGACCGCCGGCGTGGACGTGGAACTGCGCCGCGACATGTGGCGCCAGATCGATGCGCTGCGCGAACGCGGCACCACCATCATCCTGACCACCCATTACATCGAGGAGGCGGAGGAAATGGCGGACCGGGTCGGGGTGATCGATCAGGGCCGCATCCTGCTGGTGGACGACAAGGCAGCGATGATGACCAAGCTGGGCCGAATGGAAGGTCGCTTCACCCTGGCGCAGCCGCTGGCCAGCGTGCCCGACGCGCTGGGCGCCCTTCCGCTGGCGCTGGAGGAGGACGGGAGCGTGCTCGTCTATCGCGGCGGTGACGGGCAGGGGCAGGGCCGCAGGCAGGTCGCCGAACTGGCGCAGACGCTGACCCGCATGGACATCGCATTCATCGGGCTGGAAACCCGCCAGTCCAGCCTGGAAGACATCTTCGTCAACCTGGTCGAGCGGAACGAGGAGCACCACACGCCCATCGAAGAGGGAGCCGCGGCATGAACGTCAACCTGCGTGGCGCCTACGCCATCTTCAAGAACGAACTGATGCGCGCCTTCCGCACCGCCTTCGGCTCCATCCTGGCTCCGGTGCTGACGACCTCCCTGTACTTCATCGTTTTCGGATCCGCGATCGGTGGCTCGATCCAGTCGATCGATGGGGTATCGTACGGCGCCTTCATCGTGCCGGGCCTGCTGATGCTGACCCTGCTGTCGGAATCCACCAGCAATGCCAGTTTCGGCATCTACATGCCGCGCTTCACCGGCGCGATCTACGAACTGCTGTCCGCGCCCGTCGGCGTGGCGGAAACGCTGATCGGCTTCGTCGGAGCGGCGGCGGCCAAGTCGCTGATCCTGGCGGCCATCATTCTGCTGACGGCGACCCTGTTCGTGGACTACACCATCGCCCGTCCGTTCTTCGCCCTGATCTACATCCTGCTGATCTCGGCCGCGTTCTCGCTCTTCGGCTTCATCCTTGGCATCTGGGCTGACGGTTTCGAGAAGCTGCAGATCGTGCCGCTGCTGATCCTGACGCCGCTTACCTTCCTCGGCGGCACCTTCTATTCGCTGGACATGCTGGGCGAACCTTGGCGCACGGTCGCGATGGTCAACCCGATCGTCTATCTGGTGAACGGGTTGCGCTGGACCTTTACCGGCACATCCGATTTTCCCATCGGCCTGTCGCTGGGCGCCACCGTGACCTTCCTTGTCATATGCGTCACGGCGATCGCGGTGATCTTCCGCACCGGCTGGCGGTTGCGCGATTGACACGCTAGCAGGGCAACCATGCTGCACCGCATTACGTTACTTCTGCTCCCGTTTCTCGCGTTCCTGCCCAGCCCTGCCAGGGCGCAGCTGGCCGATCCGGTACGCGCCATGATCGACGCCGCCATGGCCACGGGCGATCCCGCCAAGGTGCAGACCGTGGTGGAACTGGCGCGCGAGACCAATCCCGACGATGTCGAGGAGATCAACGCGCTGCAGGCCGGCTTCAGGGATCGCCAGCGCCAGCTGACCCAGGCGCGCAGTACCGTCCGCGTGGAAGAACTGCGCCGTGCCGGACTGCTCGACAACTGGTCCGGCAAGGGCCAGATCGGTGCCTTCCAGTCCTCCGGCAACAGCAACGATGTCGGCGTGTCCGCTTCCCTGGAACTGCGCCGGACCGGCATCGACTGGACGCATCTGCTGCGCGGATCGGTCGATTACCAGCGCAGCCGCGGGCGCACCTCGCGCGAGCAATACCTCGCCAGCTACGAACCGCGCTACGTCATCACTCCGCGCCTGTTCACCTATGGCTTGGCCCAGTTCGAGAAGGACCGCTTTTCCGGCTTTACCGGCCGCTATTCCATCTCGGGCGGTCTGGGCTACGAGGTTCTGCAAGGGCAGCCCCGGCTGTCGGTGCAACTCGGCCCGGCCTTTCGACGAACCGATGCGATCGACGGCACGACAGAAACCAATCTGGGCGCATTGGCCGGCCTGGACTTCAACTGGCAGATCGCTGACGGGCTGACGCTGACGCAGGACACCGATTACGTCACGGAGACTGGCGGACGCGCGCAGGTGATCACGGATGGCAACAACACCAGCCTGTTGCTGGTCACCGGCCTGGAGGCCAAGATCCGCGATGGTTTCACCACGCGTCTGAGCTACACCGTGGACTACAACAGCAACCCGCCGGCCAACGCCGTGTCCACCGACACGCAGACCCGCTTCACCCTCGTTTACGGTTTCTAGTCGACATGACCCGCTTTGCCTTCGCCGTCCACGCCACGGACGGGCGCGCCCGCACAGGCACGATCACCATGCGCCGGGGCGAGATCCGCACTCCCGCCTTCATGCCCGTGGGCACCGCCGCCACCGTGAAGGCGATGAAGCCGGAAAGCGTGCGCGCGATCGGCGCCGACATCATTCTGGGCAACACCTACCACCTGATGCTGCGCCCCGGCGCGGAGCGGGTGGCGCGGCTGGGCGGGCTGCACCGCTTCATGAACTGGGATCGGCCGATCCTGACCGATAGCGGCGGCTATCAGGTGATGAGCCTGGCAGCGCTCCGCAAGCTGACGGAGGAGGGCGTCACCTTCCGCAGCCACCTGGACGGATCGAAGCATCTGATCAGCCCGGAACGCTCGATGGAGATACAGCGCCTGCTCGGCTCCGACATCGTGATGTGTTTCGACGAGTGCCCCCGTGCGGATCGCCCGCTGGCGGAGATCGAGGCGTCCATGGCCCTGTCCATGCGCTGGGCCCGGCGCAGCCGCCAGGCGTTCGATGCGGGTGGGGAGCATGCCAAAGGTGCGGCGCTGTTCGGCATCCAGCAGGGTGCGCTGGACGAAGGCCTTCGTGCCCGATCGGCAGAGGCGCTGCGCGAGATCGGCTTTGACGGCTACGCTATCGGCGGCCTGGCGGTGGGCGAAGGGCAGGAGGCGATGTTCGCCACGCTCGATTTCGCGCCCGGCCAGTTGCCGCAGGACGCACCGCGTTACCTGATGGGCGTCGGCAAGCCCGACGATCTGGTCGGCGCGGTCGAGCGCGGGGTCGACATGTTCGACTGCGTGCTGCCCACCCGGTCAGGGCGTAATGGGCAGGCCTTCACCTGGACGGGGCCGCTGAACATGCGCAATGCGGTTCATGCCGAAGATACCGCGCCGCTGGACCCGCGCTGCACCTGCGACACCTGTGCCCATTACAGCCGCGCCTATCTCCACCACCTGCACCGTTCCGGCGAGATCCTGGGCGCCATGCTGCTGACGGAGCACAACCTCGCCTTTTACCAGCAACTGATGCAGGCGATGCGCGAGGCGATCGGGGCGGGACGGTTTGCAGCCTTCGCGGCGGACTTCCGGCGGGATTATCTGCGCTGATCGCCTGCAGCGATCAGCCGGCCTCGCGCTCTCCCCTGGCGGCCTTGCGGAACTCCAGCACTGTGCCGCGGTAAGGGACGAAGTTGCCCGCCGGGTCCAGGAAGCCGGCGCCGATTGCATTGGCGCGCAGCTGTGCCGTCCGAAGGTCTGCATACCATTTGCCGGTACGATGGCGGGTAATGAAGCGGTAGAGGATCATGCGACGAAGCATGAACATTCCTGCCCCAGCCTCGTTCCCGCCAACCATCTGCTTTTACGCACTAAACAGGGCAATCCGGCCAGACACTCGACAAGGCGGAGGTGAAGCGGCAGGGTACACGGCATGACCGATCATATTCTCGCTCCGCAAGATTGTACCACCATGGCGCAGGTCCGCGCCGGGGTGGATGCACTTGATCGCGAGCTGATCGCCCTGCTGGATCGCCGGTTCGGCTATATGCGCGCCGCCGCCCGGATCAAACCCAATCGCGAGGCCGTGCGGGATGAGCCGCGAAAGGCCGAAGTGATCGCCGGCGCCGTGGCAGAGGCGGAGCACCGGGGCCTGCCGGCAGACACCATCGCTGCCGTGTGGGATGTGCTGGTCGAAGGCTCGATCGCCTACGAACTCGCCCGCTGGGATCACGCCCGCGGCTGACACGCCGCAATCTACAGCAGCACATACGAAAAGGGCGGCCCCGCAGGACCGCCCTTCTTGTTCAGTACCGTGGACCGATCAGCGCGAGTAGAACTCGACGACCAGGTTCGGCTCCATGGTGACGGGGTAGGGCACCTCGTCCAGCTTCGGCACGCGCACGAAGGTCACCTTGTCGGTACCGTCGGTCGCGACATAGTCGGGGATGTCACGCTCGGGCAGGCTCTGCGCCTCGATCACCAGCGCCATTTCCTTGGCCTTGGTACCCAGGCTGATCACGTCACCGACCTTCACGCGGCGGCTGGCGATGTTGCACTTCACACCGTTCACGCGGATGTGACCGTGGCTGACGATCTGACGAGCGGACCAGATGGTCGGCGCGAACTTCGCGCGATAGACAATCATGTCCAGCCGCTGCTCCAGCAGGCCGATCAGGTTCTGGCCGGTATCACCCTTGATCCGGGCTGCTTCGTCATAGGTCTTGCGGAACTGCTTTTCCGTGACGTCGCCGTAATAGCCCTTCAGCTTCTGCTTGGCACGCAGCTGCAGGCCGTAATCGCTCATCTTGCCCTTGCGGCGCTGGCCGTGCTGGCCGGGGCCGTAGGACCGCTTGTTGACCGGGCTGTTCGGCCGGCCCCAGATGTTCTCGCCCATGCGGCGGTCGAGCTTGTGCTTGGCGCTATGGCGCTTCGACATGGTGTCGTTCCTTCTCAATCTGCTGGACAGGCCCGTTGCCTGCCATTCAACCCGGCATCGCACCACATGGCCGTAAACTGCCATGCGCGGCCGCCGCTTCACCGGGATGCGGGGCCAATCGGTCGCGCCTTCACGGGCACGGCTCCGAAGTGAAGCGGGGCCTGTAGCAGGGTTTTGGCGCAAGGCAAGGGCAGGCAGGGCGCCCGACCCGGCTCAGGCGTCGATCAGGTCCCGGTCCAGCTCTCCGGCACGGTTCTGGATGAAGTTGAAGCGGTGTTCCGGGTTGCGGCCCATCAGCTGGTCGACCAGCTCCTTCACCGCATGGCGCTGCTCGTGTTGTTCGGGCAGAGTGATGCGGATCAGGCTGCGCGTGCGCGGGTCCATAGTCGTCTCGCGCAGCTGGCCCGGGTTCATTTCGCCTAGACCCTTGAAGCGACTGACCTCCACCTTGCGATTCTTGAACAGGGTACGTTCCAGTTCCGCCCGGTGCGCCTCGTCCGCGGCGTAGCGGCTCTCCTTGCCGGCGGTCAGGCGGTAGAGCGGCGGCTGCGCCAGATAAAGGTGCCCGTTGCGCACCAGGTCTGGCATCTCCTGAAAGAAGAAGGTCATCAGCAGGGTGGCGATATGCGCGCCGTCCACATCGGCGTCGGTCATGATGACGATGCGATCGTAACGCAGCTGGGTGGAATCGCAATCTTTGCGGGTGCCGCAGCCCAGCGCCAACGTCAGGTCGGCGATCTCGCTGTTGGCGCGGATCTTGTCGGCGCTGGCGGAGGCGACGTTCAGGATCTTGCCGCGGATCGGCAGGATGGCCTGCGTCTTCCGGTCGCGCGCCTGCTTGGCGCTGCCGCCGGCGCTGTCGCCTTCGACGATGAACAGTTCCGTCTCGCCGCCGGCGTCGCCGGAACAGTCGGTCAGCTTGCCGGGGAGGCGCAGCTTCTTGGCGTTGGTGGCGGTCTTGCGCTTGATTTCGCGTTCCGCCTTGCGGCGCAGGCGCTCGTCCATGCGCTCCATCACCGCGCCCAGCAGCGCGCGCCCGCGCTCCATGTTGTTGGACAGGAAATGGTCGAAATGGTCGCGGACGGCGTTCTCGACCAGGCGCGCGGCATCAGGGCTGGTCAGGCGGTCCTTGGTCTGGCTCTGGAATTGGGGGTCGCGGATGAAGACGGACAGCATGATCTCCGCACCCGTGATCACGTCCTCCGGCGCGATGTCCTTCGCCTTCTTCTGCCCGGTCAGCTCGCCAAAGGCACGGATGCCGCGGGTCAGGGCGGCGCGCAGGCCCTGCTCATGCGTGCCGCCATCCGGCGTGGGTACGGTGTTGCAGTACCAGCTGGTCGAGCCGTCCGACCAAAGCGGCCAGGCGACCGCCCATTCCACCCGGCCCTGATCGTCCGAGAAGTCCTGCCGGCCCGCAAAGAACTCGGCCGTGACGCATTCGCGGGCACCGACCTGCTCGGCCAGGTGATCGGCGAGCCCTCCGGGAAACTGGAACACTGCCTCCTCGGGAACGCCATCGCCTGCCAGAGAGGGCGCGCACTTCCAGCGGATCTCCACCCCGGCATAGAGGTAGGCTTTGGAGCGGGCGAGCTTGAACAGCCGCGCCGGCTTGAACTTGCGGTCGCCGAAGATCGCAGTGTCCGGCACGAAGCTGACGGTGGTGCCCCGGCGGTTCGGCGCCGCCCCCACCCGCTGCAGCGGCCCCTGCGGGTGCCCGGCGGAGAAATCCTGCGCGAACAGCTCCCGGTTGCGGGCGACCTCCACCCGCGTGTCGCTTGACAATGCGTTGACCACGCTGACGCCCACACCGTGCAGGCCGCCACTGGTGGCATAGGCCTTTCCGGAGAACTTGCCGCCGGAATGCAGCGTGGTCATGATGACTTCGAGGGTGGACTTGCCGGGGAACTTGGGATGTTCGTCCACCGGGATGCCGCGGCCATTGTCGCTGACCGACAGCCGCCCCGCGCTGCCCTCCGGCCCTTCCTCCAGCACCATCTCGATGCGATTGGCATGGCCGGCAACCGCCTCGTCCATGGCATTGTCGAGCACCTCTGCCGCGAGGTGATGCAAGGCACGGTCGTCCGTGCCGCCGATATACATGCCGGGGCGCCGGCGGACGGGCTCAAGCCCCTCCAGCACCTCGATCGCGGAGGAATCGTAATCACCGCCGCCCTGCGGCAAAGCGTCAAACAGATCGTCGGCCATATCGGTCTATAGAGGGTGCGCGGCCGCTCGTGGCAAGACCGCGCGCCCGCTTATCCGCCTAGAAGCGTGTCGGCGCGGCGTCGATCACCGTGACCGTGCCGTCGCCGACCTGCCGCACCTCCATCGCCCGCTCGCCCACGCCGTCCGCGCCGAAGCGGAACGGACCGTCAAGACCCAGGAAACCGTCGGGCGCGCGCAACGCAGCCACGGGGAAGGGGCTGCCATGGCGCCAGTCCCGCGCCACGCGCAACGTCAGCAGCACCGCATCATAGCCAAGGGTGGCGATGCGCGGCGGCGTGTCGCCGAAGCGAGACTTGTAAGACGTGACGAACTGCCGAAAGCGGTCGTCCGAGACAGCGGAGAACCACGCGCCGTTCATGGCGGAGGCGTTGGCGATCGTGCTCTCCCCGCTCCACAGCTCGGTGCCGAGCAGGTTGGGTCGCACTCCGCCACGCACCAATGCACCGGCGGCCAGCGCGGAGAGTCGCGCGCCGTCGGCGATCAGCACCGCATCATAGCCTTCGCGCGCGCGCAGGCGTCCGGCTGCGCTGACGATCGATGTGTTGCCGCGATCGTAGCGCTCGCTGGCGACCAGCGTGCCGCCTCCGGCACTTACCGCACGGGTCAGGGCGGCGGCGGTGCGGTCGCCATATGCACCCTGCGGCACCAGCGCGGCAAAGCTGCGCGCGCCTTGCTGCATGGCGTAGGCGACCGTGCGGGCAACGGACTGTTCGGGCACATGGCCCAGCACGAACACATCCTGCGCGGCGACGGCACTGTCGTTGGAAAAGGCGATGAGCGGCACGCCGGCGGGCCGGGCTGCGGCAGCGACGGCCGCCACGTCCTCCGACAGAAGCGGGCCGAGGATCAGCCGGTTGCCATTGTCCAGCGCCTCTGCCGCGGCGCTCGCAGCGCCGCCAGCGGTGTCGTAGGAGGTGATGCGCAGCCCCTGGGCATTGGTGTCGATCAGCGCCATGGTTGCGGCATTGGCGATCGCGCGGCCCACATTGGCATTGTCACCCGACAGCGGCACCAGGATCGCGACTCGGTGCCGCGCATCATCCGTCGGCAGCACGCCTTCGCTCGGCCCTTCGACCTGCGGCGGCGGTGCGGTGGTAGCCGGACCTTGCCCGGCATCCGGGATCACCTGGCAGGCGGCGAGGAACAGCGTAAGAAGAAACGCAGCGAGGCCGCGCCTGATGAGTGCCAGCATTTGGACGAGCCGCTCCCTGTCGATCTTGTGCTCGGGCGGTCATGCGGCCACAAGCGCCTGCGTGAGCGACGCCGATGATCCCCAGACCCTGTCTCCCGGCCTGTATATAGTCGCGACCCCGATTGGCAATCTCGGCGACATAACCGTGCGTGCCGCGCGGGTGCTGGCCGCCTGCGATGCAATCGCCTGCGAGGATACGCGGGTCACCGGCAAGCTGCTGCGCCATCTGCAGATCGCGCGCCCGCTGTGGCGCTATGACGATCACGCATCGGCGGAGGATCGCGCGCGCCTGCTGGATGCCATGGCGACCCGCGCGGTGGCGCTGGTCAGCGATGCGGGCATGCCGCTGGTATCCGATCCCGGGTACCGCCTGGTGCGGGAGGCGCGCGGCGTCGGCGTGCCCATCACCGTCATCCCCGGTGCGAGTGCGCCTGTGACCGGCCTGGCACTGTCCGGCTTGCCGAGCGACCGCTTCCTGTTCGCCGGCTTCCTGCCGGTGAAGGACAAGGCCCGTGGCGAGGTGCTGGACGAGCTGGCGCCCGTACGCACCACGCTGATCTTCTTCGAGACTGCCCCCCGGCTGGAGCGTAGCCTGCTGGCCATTGGTGAGCACCTGCCCGACCGGGAGGTCGCGGTCGCGCGCGAGCTCACCAAGCTGCACGAGGAGTGCCGGACGGGCACTGCGGAGGAGCTCATCGAGCACTACCGCGCGCATCCGCCCCGCGGCGAGATCGTGTTGCTGGTCGGCCCTCCGGCAGAGCAAACTGGGCAGGCGATCGACGTGGATGCGCTGCTGATCGAGCTGCTCGCGAGCCACAAGCCGTCCCACGCGGCGGGGGAGGCCGCACGGATGACCGGCCAGGATCGCCGCACACTGTATGCCCGCGCGCTGGAACTGCAGAGCCGATGAAGCGGCAGCAGGCTGAAGCGCGTGGCCGTGCGGCGGAGCGGGAGGCGGAAGAGTGGCTCGTCGCGCAAGGATGGACGATCCTCGACCGCCGTCGCAAGACCAAGGCGGGCGAGATTGACATCGTGGCGCGGCAGCCGGGGCTGGTCGCCTTCATCGAAGTGAAGTGGCGGGCACGGGCGGCCGACCTGGCCTTTGCCATCGACGAATACCGGCTGCGCCGCGTCGCCGCAGCAGTTGCCGCAATCGGCCATGAATATGTGGCCGGCGGCGAAGACATGCGGATTGACGTGATGCTGCTTGCGCCGGGCTGCACGCCCGACCACATCACCAATGCCTGGCAGCCATAGGGAAGTTTGCACAATGAGCCTGCGCGTCGCGGTCCAGATGGACCCGCTCGACACGATCAATATCGCCGGTGATTCCACCTTCGCCATGATGCTGTCGGCGCAGGCGCGCGGGCACCGTCTGTGGCACTATGATGTGCGCACCTTGTCGTGGGAGGATGGCCGCATCTGTGCGTGGGGCCGTGCGGTGAAGGTGCGCCGGGTCGCCGGCGATCATATCGAGGATTTGAGTGAACCGGAGAAGATCGACCTCGCCGCCGATATCGACGTGATCCTCATGCGCCAGGATCCGCCTTTCGACCTGGGCTATATCAGCGCCGCGCTGCTGCTCGACCGACTGCGCGGTACGACGCTGGTCGTGAACGACCCGCGGGAAGTGATCAACGCGCCCGAGAAGATGTGGGTGCTGGACTATGCCCGCTTCATGCCGCCCACGCTGGTGGCGCGCGACATCGCCGATGTGCGTGCCTTCCAGCAGCGCCACGGCGCGGTGGTGGTGAAGCCGCTGCACGGCAATGGCGGCAAGGCCATCTTCCGGGTGGAGGCGGACGGTACCAACCTGTCCGCCCTGACCGAGCTGTTCGGCCAGATGTGGCCGGAGCCGTTCATGGTGCAGCCCTTCCTTCCGGAGGTGGCCGCCGGCGACAAGCGCATCGTGCTGGTGGATGGCGAGTTCGCGGGTGCGATCAACCGCAAGCCTGGCGAAGGCGAGTTCCGTTCCAACCTGGCGCAAGGCGGCTACGCCGAGGCTGCCGGGCTGACGGCGCGCGAAGAGGAAATCTGCGCCGCGCTGGCGCCAGAGCTGAAGCGGCGCGGGCTGGTGTTCGTGGGCATCGACGTGATCGGCGGCAAGTGGCTGACGGAGATCAACGTCACGAGCCCGACCGGCATCGTCGCCATCGACCGCTTCAACGGCACCGACACCGGCGCGCGCATCTGGGACGCGATCGAGAGTCGCCACGGCGCGATGCGGCAGGGCTGAACGGCACCTTTTCACCGGGTTGTCCGTTCGTACCGGATGGACCAGTGGATCATCGAGATCGTCGAGCGGGGAGGGTATCTCGGTATCGCCCTGCTGATGGCGCTGGAGAACATTGTCCCGCCTGTTCCGTCAGAACTGATCATGGGGCTTGGCGGAATCCTGGTCGCCCGGGGAGCGATGGATTTCTGGCCGCTGCTGATCGTCGGCACGCTCGGCACCACGGCCGGCAATTACGTCTGGTTCTGGATCGGTCATCGTTTCGGCTACAATCGACTCGAGCCGTTGATAAGCCGCTGGGGCCGTTGGCTGACGCTGGAGTGGGAAGATATCGAGCGTGCGAGCGGGTTCTTCCGGCGGTATGGTCATTGGGTGGTGTTCGCGCTGCGCTTCTCGCCCGTCCTGCGCACGATGATCTCGCTGCCGGCCGGGCTGATGCGGATGCCGGTGGGCAAGTTCCTGATCTTCACCTTTGCCGGATCGGCGATCTGGAATGCCGCCCTGATCCTCGGCGGCCGGTATCTTGCCGCCTATATCGAGCGCTATGAGGGCGTGATGACCTGGGTGATCGTGGGGTCGATCGGGCTGGGCGTGCTGCTCTACCTCTATCGCGTGCTGACTTGGAAGCCGCGCGCGGAGCGCGGCTAGGCGCGCGGATGGGCGTTGCGGTATGTGTCCAGCAAGGTGGCTGCATCGACCTGCGTGTAGATCTGTGTGGAGCCGAGACTGGCATGGCCCAGCAGTTCCTGCAGGGAACGCAGATCGGCGCCATTGCCCAGCAGGTGCGTGGCGAAGCTGTGGCGTAAGGCATGCGGCGTGGCGCTGGCGGGCAGGCCCAGCAGGATCCTCGCCCGGGCGACTGCCTTCTGCACCATGCCCTGGCTCAACGGACCGCCCTTGGCACCACGAAACAGCTGGTCACCGCGGCTGCGCGGCCAGGGGCACAGGGCGTCATAGGTGGCGACCGCCTCCGCCACCACGGGCAGGATCGGTACTAGCCGCTGCTTGCTGCCCTTGCCGGTAATCCGCAATGTCTCGCCCAGGGGCAGGTCGGCACAGGTGATCGACAATGCCTCGGCGATGCGCAGGCCGGCGCCGTACATCAGCAGCAGCACCGCGCGATCGCGGGCACCGATCCATGCCGCTTCGGGCTCTTCCGCCACGGTAGCCGCCAGGTTCAGCGCGTCGTCGGGCGAGACCGGGCGCGGCAGACCCCGCTTGATCCGCGGCCCACGCATGCGGGGCAGGGCGGTGTCGCTGCTGCCGACCTGTGCCCTGGCGAAGGCGAGAAAGGCGCGCAGTGCCGACAGCTCCTGCGCGGCGGAAACATTGCCGATCCCTTGCGCCCGCCGCCTCGCCAGCTGATCGCGCAGGCCGTGGGCATCGAGCGCGACAAGTGCGCGCCAGTCGGTCGCGTCCACCATGTCCAGCAAACGCGCCGCCGTGGCGCCATATGCCCGCACCGTGTGAGGGGACAGCCGCCGGTGGTGGTGCAGATGATCGTGCCATGCGGAGAGGATGTCCGCGCGGGTCATGCGCCGACCAGGTCGTCCGCCACCACTTCGCCCAGCAACGCATCCAGCAGCGGCATGCCAGCCTCCGTCACGCCAAAGCGTTGACCCTGCCGCCAGATCAGGCCATTCATCTGATGGAAGCCGAGCTTGCGCGCATTCACCAAAGCATCGGGAGCGATCGCGAAGCGGGTGGAGAGTTCGGCTAGGTCGATGCCTTCGGCCAGGCGCAGGCCCATCAGCAGGGCTTCGGATGCCTGTTCCTGCACCCCCAGCGTGCGTTCATGCTGGATGCCGTGACCGTTGCGCGCGACGGCGGCAAGCCAGTTCTCCGGCTTGCGGTGCCGCTCCGTCGCGCGGCCGGAGCGGCGGCCGTGGGCGCCCGGGCCGATGGCGCAGTGATCCTGGTACCGCCAATAGGTCAGATTGTGCCGGCTCTCTTCGCCCCGCTTTGCGTGATTGCTGATCTCGTAAGCGGGTAGGCCGGCGGCATTGGTGAGTTCACGGGTGAGCGTGAACAGCTCCCCCGCTGCATCATCGTCCAGCGGCGTAAAGGCGCCTTGCCGCACATCGGTGGCGAAGCGTGTGCCTTCCTCGATCGTCAATTGGTACAGTGACAGGTGCCCGGTGCCGAGGGCCAGCGCGCGGCGCAACTCTCGCACCCAGCTGTCCGGATCATGACCGGGCCGGGCATAGATCAGGTCGAAACTGACCCGATCGAAATGGGCCTGTGCCACGCCCAGTGCCGCAAGGCCCTCGCTGACGCCATGCAGACGACCGAGAAACCGCAGTGCGTCGTCATCCAGCGCCTGCAGGCCCAGCGAAGCTCGGTTCACGCCCGCGGCAGCCAGGCTGGCAAACCGGTCTGCCTCGACGGAGGAGGGGTTCGCCTCCAGCGTGATTTCGATGTCGGATGTGAAACCCCACAGGCGTTCCGCTTCGGCCAGCAGGGCAGCGACTAGTGCCGGCGGCATCAGGGAAGGCGTGCCGCCGCCGAAGAAGATCGACTGCAGCGGCTCGCCCGCGCCGATCGCAGCTTCGTGCCGCATGTCCGCCAGCAGGGCTTCGCGCCATTGCGCCTCGTCCACAACGGCCCGAACATGCGAGTTGAAGTCGCAATAGGGGCATTTCTTCAGACAGAACGGCCAATGGATATAGAGCGCGCGGGCCATGCCGGTGGTCAGGTGCCGAACTGTCCGGCCACCAGCTTCGCAAAGGCGGCGGCGCGGTGGCTGATGGCCTGCTTCTCCGCAGGCTCCAGCTCCGCAAAGGTGCGGGTTTCCCCAGCGGGCACGAAGACGGGATCGTAGCCGAAGCCCAGCGTGCCCCGTGGCGGCCAGGTCAGCGCGCCGTCCACCCGACCTTCATAGGTGGCCTGTTCGCCATCCGGCCAGGCGAGGGCGAGCACGCTGGTGAACCACGCATCGCGCGGTGTGTCGGGGCCGATCGCGCAGAGCATCCCTTCGACCTTGCCCATGGCCATGAACCAGTCGCGGCCCGGCGCGCCTTCGAACCACTGCCGTTCGGCCCAGTCCGCAGTGTACACGCCCGGCCGGCCATCCAGCGCCGTCACGGACAGGCCGCTATCATCGGCGAGGACCGGCAGGCCGGATGCACTGGCGGCCGCATGCGCCTTGATCAGCGCATTGGCGGTGAAGCTGGTGCCGGTTTCTGCCGGCTCCGGCAGGCCAAGTGCCCCGGCACTGATGCATTCCGTGCCAAAGGGCGCCAGCAAGGCGCTAATTTCCTTCAGCTTGCCTGCATTGTGCGTGGCAATGACCAGCTTGCCGGGGCCGAGGCGGCGTATCACCCGCGCACCGCCCCTTCTTGCGCGGCGAAGATCCGGTCGCAGCCCATGCGCGACAGGCGCAGCAGGCGCAGCAGCGCCTCCTCGTCGTAGCATGCGCCCTCCGCAGTCGCCTGCACCTCGGCGATCTTGCCACCTTCCAGCAGCACGAAGTTGGCATCGGCATCGGCCGCACTGTCCTCGATATAGTCGAGGTCGAGCACCGGAGTGCCTTCATGGATGCCGCAGCTGACCGCTGCCACCTTGGACAGGATCGGATCGACCGACAGCGCACCCGATGCCATCAGCTTGTTCACAGCAATGCGCAGGGCAACCCATGCTCCGGAGATGCTGGCTGTCCGGGTGCCCCCATCAGCCTGGATCACGTCGCAATCCAGCGTGATCTGGCGCTCGCCAAGCTTCTGCAGATCTACCACGGAGCGCAAGGATCGGCCGATAAGTCGCTGAATTTCCTGTGTGCGACCGCTCTGCTTGCCCTTTGCCGCTTCCCGGCTGCCGCGGGTGTGCGTGGCGCGGGGCAGCATGGAATATTCCGCCGTCACCCAGCCCTGGCCCTTGCCGCGCAGGAACGGCGGCACCCGCTCCTCCACGCTGGCAGTCACCAGCACGCGGGTGTCGCCAAAGCCGATCAGGCAGGAGCCTTCAGCATGCTTGGTGAAGCCGGTTTCGATGGTGATGGCGCGCATTTCGTCGGGCGCACGGCCGGATGGTCGCATGAATGATCCTCAAATCAGGTATGGAGAGCTTTCTTGTGTCGGCTCTAGCGCCTAGATCACTCCCTGTCATGGCCCAGCCCTCGATATCCGAACTGACCGACCGCGCGCGCGACATCTTTCGCCTCGTGGTCGAAGGCTATCTCGACGCCGGATTGCCGGTGGGGTCGAAGACGATCGCGCAGGGGCGCGGCATCAACCTGTCGCCGGCCTCCATTCGCTCCGTGCTTGCGGAACTGGAGCATCTTGGCCTGCTGGCGGCGCCGCATACCAGCGCCGGGCGGATGCCGACGGAACAGGGCTTGCGCCTGTTCGTGGACGGCATGATGCAGGTGGCCGAGCCGACGCGGGAAGAGCGCGCCGCCATCGAGCAGCGTCTCGCCAGCCCCGGGCCCGTTGAAGCCGCGCTGGAGGCGACGAGTGCGGTCCTGTCGGACATCTCAGGCGCGGCCGGCATGGTGCTGGTTCCGCGACGGGAGCCCAGACTGGCGCAAATGAACCTGATTGCGCTGGACAGTGCGCGCGCGCTGGCGGTGCTGGTCGGGCTGGACGGGACGGTGGAGAACCGCATCGTCGAACTTGATGGCGATGTCACGGCCAGTGCATTGCAGCAGGCATCCAACTACATCTCCGCCCGGCTTGTCGGTCGCACATTGGCGGAAGCCCTGCGGGCGATGGAAGGGGAGATCGCGTCGAGGCGTTCCGAA
This sequence comes from Croceibacterium ferulae, assembly GCF_003660445.1. Taxonomy (GTDB): domain Bacteria; phylum Pseudomonadota; class Alphaproteobacteria; order Sphingomonadales; family Sphingomonadaceae; genus Croceibacterium; species Croceibacterium ferulae. Next base: position 179,992 of record NZ_QZVQ01000010.1, read on the forward strand.
CTGGACAGTGTCTCCGCGGATCTGGTGGGCCGCGGACTTGCGGTGTGGAGCCAGGATGCGGCACGCCGCCCGGTGCTGATCGTGCGCGGGCAGGCCAACCTGCTGGACGAGACCACGCTGGGCGATATTGAACGTGTTCGGTCCCTGCTCGACGATCTTGAAAGCAAGCAGTCCGTGGCCGATCTCCTGGACAGCGCGCGAGGGGCGGAATCGACCCGCATCTTCATCGGCAGCGAGAACCGGTTGTTCGCGCTGTCGGGTTCCAGCGTGATCGCCGCCCCCTATCGTGACCGAGAGGGCAGGGTGGTCGGTGTGCTGGGCGTGATCGGGCCGACCCGGTTGAATTACGCTAGGGTTGTGCCCATGGTGGATTTCACCGCCCGCTCTCTGGGCAGACGGATAGGTTAACGGGATTGCAATGAACAACATGGATGACACGCAGGATCAGGCCGCCGAACTGGACGTGACCGAGGCGAGCGAAGAGACGCAGGCCGGGTCGGATGAGCTGGCCGCGCTGCGCGAGGAGCTCGCCGTCGCGAAGCAGGACGTGCTGTATGCCCGGGCGGAGACGCAGAATGTGCGCCGCCGGCTGGAAAAGGACATGGCTGACGCCCGCGCCTATGCCGCGACCGGCTTTGCCCGCGACGTCCTTTCGGTCGGTGACAATCTTTCCCGCGCGATCGAGGCCGTGCCGGCCGATCTGCGTAGCGACGAAAAGTTCAAGGGGCTGGTCGCCGGCATCGAGGCGACACAGCGTGAGCTGGACAAGGTGTTCACCCAGCACGGGATCACCCGCGTCGCCGCCATGGGCATGCCGCTCGATCCGAACCTGCATCAGGCGATGCTGGAGATCCCGAGCAACGATGCGGAGCCTGGTACTGTGGTGCAGGAGATGCAGGCCGGTTACATGATCCGCGACAGGCTGTTGCGGCCCGCCATGGTGGGTGTCGCGCGCAAGCCGGACTGATCGGCAGGCGGGAACTTGGCCGATCGGTTTTCGTAAGTGATGGAAACACACTTGCGGAGTTTTTCATGACCAATCGTATGCTGTTCGCCACCATCGCCTCTGCCGCCGCGGCCCTGTCGCTCGGCGCGTGCGCAAACAATCATGCTGTCGAGGGTGGACTGGCCGGTGCGGCCGCGGGTGCGGGCGTCGGCGCCGTCAGCGGCGGCGATGTCGGCACGGGCGCGGCTGTTGGCGGCGCTGCCGGCGCGGTTGGTGGTGCCTTGATCGACAAGTAACGCTGGCAACGGTCGCCTGCGCCGAACCGGTGCGGCGATGGTGTGGACGGTGGAACATAGCAGCGGTGTGGCTGTTTTGCATGGTATCACTTAGGTCGCCAGGGAGCATTCCAATGATCATTCGCACACTTACGCTGTCCACCGTCGCCGCACTTTCGCTCAGCGCATGTGCCGAGAATTATGCTGCGGAAGGTGCCGGCGTCGGCGCGGCTGCTGGCGCGGCGATCGGCGCGATCACCGGCGGTGACGTCCTGACCGGAGCTGCGGTGGGTGCCGCTGCCGGTGGCGCAGCGGGTGCCTTCGTCGACAAGAACGATGGCTGCGACGGCTATGATCGCCGCGGTCGTCTGGATGACGATTGCTACGGCACGCAGGGTTACCCGGTCCGTCCCCGATAATCATGGGCTGCGCTCCTCGCCGGAGCGCAGCCTTTTCACCTGGCCGGGAAAGCGGACCAGCATCTCGTAGGCGCGAGCGTCTCCGACCCCGGCCAGTGTGGCCCCCTGCCGCAGCAGAAAGGCATGGCGCACGATCTCGGCTTGCTGCTCGATCCCGTAGCGCTCCAAGGACCAGCCCGGTTTCAGGCTGTAGTCGTACCGGCAGAACGGATGCCGATGCACCGGCAGATAGAAGCGCCCGCGCCTCTGCGTCTGCCAGACATGCGTCAGTTCATGGATGAACAATCCTTGCCGTGACAGGGAGGCTGCGGCGAAATCGTCGCAATAGGCGCTGGCTCCCGGGTGGAAGTGGATGTGTCCACATGGCGCCATCGCCACCTGCCGTGGCTGAAACGGGAAGAACTTGCGTCGGCGGATCGTGACCGGCGCATAATCGACCGCATTGCCGAAGACCGACCGTGCGAGCTCCACTTCGCCCTTTGTCAACGGACGTTGTCCGCCGGGCGGACAGGTGCAGCCGTCCAACGTCAGGAGCCGCCCCCCACGGTTTGCACGGCGGCCGGGAAGCTCACCTTGTCGCCATCGGCAAACGTCAGTGTCACTTCGGCCGTGCTGCCGGCGACGACGCCAGGTCCGAGATCGTGCACCATCACATGCAGGCCGCCGGGCGCGAAACTGATCGTTCCGCCGGCCGGGACAGCCGCCTCTTCGACATGCTCCATTGCAGCCCTGCTGCCCTGCATGCGGGTGGTGTGGAGCATCGACATGCCTGCGCCGGTAACCGCGGCTGCCGCGACGGACACAGGGCGATCGCTGGCATTGGCAATGTCGAAATAGACGGCGCCCGGATTTCCGCTGACCGGCGGCAGCATCAGACGGGCATCGGTCACGCTGATGCCATCGGGCGCCTCCGGCGCACCGGGCACGATATCGGCGGCTTCGTGCGCGGGCGGCGCCTCCTGCTTGCAGGCTGCCGGCAGCAGGGCAGCGCAAGCAAGCATCGCGGCAGTTACGGGGCGGTGCAGGGCGGTGATCGGCATGCGCATTTCTCCGGGGATGGCTGGTGGGCGGCATAGCGGCGGGCCACTCTTGTGCCAAGCAGGCCACGCCCTATATCGCCCGCGCATTCCGAGCCGCCGACCGGTTCTGCCTCCCGCAGGGGAACCAGCAGCGCGGCGTCCAACCAGTAGAAGGAAAATGGGGTAACCATGGCGAAAGTTATCGGTATCGATCTCGGCACGACGAATTCCTGCGTGGCCGTGATGGATGGGGGCAAGCCCAAGGTCGTAGAGAATTCCGAAGGCGCGCGGACCACGCCTTCCATCACCGCGTTCACCCGCGATGGCGAGCGCCTGATCGGGCAGCCGGCCAAGCGGCAGGCGGTGACCAATCCGGACAACACGCTGTTCGCCATCAAGCGCCTGATCGGCCGGCGGTTCGACGATCCGCTGACCACCAAGGACAAGGAGCTGGTCCCGTACGACATCGTGCGCGGCAAGAACGGCGACGCCTGGGTCGAGGCCGGCGGTACCGAGTACAGCCCGTCGCAGATCAGCGCCTTCATCCTGCAGAAGATGAAGGAAACGGCTGAATCCTATCTGGGCGAGACGGTCACCCAGGCGGTCATCACCGTTCCGGCATATTTCAACGACGCGCAGCGCCAGGCGACCAAGGATGCCGGCCAGATTGCGGGTCTGGAAGTGCTGCGCATCATCAACGAGCCGACCGCGGCGGCGCTCGCCTATGGCATGGACAAGAACGACGGCAAGACCATCGCCGTCTATGACCTTGGCGGCGGCACCTTCGACATCTCCGTGCTGGAGATCGGCGATGGCGTGTTCGAGGTGAAGAGCACCAACGGCGACACCTTCCTGGGTGGCGAGGATTTCGACACCACGCTGGTCGAGTATCTGGCCGAGCAGTTCCAGCAGAAGGAGAACATGGATCTCCGCAAGGACAAGCTGGCCCTGCAGCGCCTGAAGGAAGCGGCGGAGAAGGCCAAGATCGAGCTGTCCTCCAGCCAGCAGACCGAGGTCAACCTGCCCTTCATCACCGCCCGCATGGAAGGTGGTTCGTCCACCCCCCTGCACCTGGTGGAGACGATCACCCGCGCCAAGCTGGAGCAGCTGGTCGACGGCCTGATCCAGCGCACGCTGGAGCCGTGCCGCAAGGCGCTGGCCGACGCCGGCTTGGACAAGGGCGCCATCGACGAGGTGATCCTCGTCGGCGGCATGACCCGCATGCCCAAGGTTCGCGAAGTGGTGGAGCAGTTCTTTGGCAAGAAGCCGCATACCGGCGTAAACCCGGATGAGGTCGTGGCCATGGGCGCGGCGATCCAGGCGGGCGTGCTGCAGGGCGACGTCAAGGACGTGCTGCTGCTGGACGTGACCCCGCTGTCGTTGGGCATCGAGACGCTGGGCGGCATCATGACCAAGATGATCGACCGCAACACGACGATCCCGACCCGCAAGTCGCAGGTCTACTCCACGGCGGACGACAACCAGCAGGCGGTGACCATCCGCGTGTTCCAGGGCGAACGCGAGATGGCGACCGACAACAAGATGCTGGGCCAGTTCGACCTGCTCGGCATTCCGCCGGCGCCGCGCGGCGTGCCGCAGATCGAAGTGACCTTCGACATCGACGCGAACGGCATCGTGAACGTGTCCGCCAAGGACAAGGGCACTGGCAAGGAACAGCAGATCAAGATCCAGGCCTCCGGCGGCCTCAGCGACAACGACATCGAGCAGATGGTGCGTGATGCCGAGAAGTTCGCTGACGAGGACAAGAAGCGCCGCGAAAGCGCCGAAGCGCGGAACATGGCCGACAGCCTCGTCCATTCCACGCAGAAGCAGCTGGACGACAATGGCGACAAGGTCGACGCCAGCGTGAAGGCGGAGATCGAGGCGGCCATCGCCGAGACCAAGACTGCACTGGAAGGCGACGACGCCGCTGCCATCCGCACCAAGGCAGAGGCGCTGGCGCAGGTCGCGATGAAGCTGGGTCAGGCCATCTACGAACAGGAGCAGGCAGCGTCCGCTGGCGCTTCCGGTTCTGCCGATGGGGCACAGGCCGATGGAGAAGAGGTCGTCGAGGCCGAGTTCTCCGAAGTCGAAGACGACAAGAAGGCCTGATTGTCCTGACAATGGAAACCGCAGTCACCGTTGGGGCACGATGCCCCGGCGGTGGCGCCGGTTGGGGGTTTGGACATGTCCACTACCGAGATTGATTTCTACCAACTGCTCGAAGTGAGCCGCGACGCAGACGGGGCGACGATCAAGTCCGCCTACCGCAAGCTCGCCATGAAGTGGCACCCGGATCGCAATCCGGGCGACAAGGAGTGCGAGGCACGCTTCAAGGCGATCAGCGTCGCTTATGATTGCCTGAAGGATCCGCAGAAGCGGGCCGCTTATGACCGCTATGGTCACGCTGCCTTTACGCACGGCGGTGGCGGAGGTCATGGCCAGGGTGGCCAGGATTTCGGCGATATCGGCGATATCTTCGAGACGATCTTCGGCAGCGCGTTCGGCGGCGGTGCCGGGCGCGGTGCCCGCCCTCGGCGCGGGGCCGACCTGCGCTACGACATGGAGATCGGGCTGGAGGATGCGTTCCACGGCAAGTCCACCGAGATCAAGGTGGAGGTGTCGGTCGCCTGCGATCCATGCGGCGGCACCGGGGCGGAACCCGGTACATCGCGACGCGGTTGTCCCACCTGTCATGGTCATGGCAAGGTGCGCGCGCAGCAGGGCCTGTTCGTGATCGAACGGGCATGCCCGACCTGCCATGGCCGTGGCGAGATCATCGAACGCCCGTGTCGCGCCTGTCGCGGCGAAGGCCGGGTCGACAAGGTGCAGGAATTGCAGGTCGACGTTCCCCCCGGCGTGGACAATGGCACGCGCATTCGCCTGAGCGGCAAGGGTGAGGCCGGACCGATGGGCGCGCCGCCGGGCGATCTCTACATCTTCATCCACGTGAAGGCACATTCCGTATTCCAGCGGGAAGGCACGGCGCTGTTCAGCCGCGTGCCGCTCAGCTTCACCACGGCAGCTTTGGGCGGAACGATCGAGATCCCCGGTCTGGATGGCGAAACCCATGCCATCACCATCCCGGCCGGGATCCAGTCAGGCAAGCAGCTGCGCAAGCGTGGCGCCGGCATGCCGGTGCTGCAAGGGCGCGGCCGCGGCGATCTGGTGACGGAGATTGTGGTGGAGACCCCCACGCATCTGTCTGCCCGGCAGAAGGAATTGCTGCGCGAGTTCCAGGATACGGAAACGGGTGACGAGTGCCCCGAAAGCCGCGGCTTCTTCGAGCGTCTGAAGGGCGCCTTCACCAGCTGACGCCTGCTTGCGTTCCCGCTCTGTTCGGCATAGAGGCAGGTCATGGCAAAGGCGAAGCGGCGTTATGTCTGCACCGAATGCGGCAACGTCGCGCATCGCTGGCAGGGGCAGTGTGTCGACTGTTCGCAGTGGAACACGCTGGTGGAGGATGCGCCGGCCACCGTGTTCTCCACCCGGCATGACCTGTCCAGCGGTGGGCGGGCGGTCACTTTCGAGACGCTGGACGCACCCACCGTGCCGCTGGCCCGCCGCAGCACGGGGCTGGCCGAATTCGACCGGGCGCTAGGCGGTGGGATCGTGCCTGGCTCCGCCATCCTGATGGGCGGCGAGCCGGGCATCGGCAAGTCGACGCTGCTGCTGCAGGCGGCCGCCAGCGTGGCCCGCACCGGCGCCCGGGCAGTTTATATCAGTGGCGAGGAGGCGACCGGGCAGGTCCGCCTGCGTGCCTCCCGGCTGGGGCTGGCTGACGCGCCGTTGCAACTGGCGGCAGCAACCAACGTGCGCGATATCCTCACCACCTTGCACGATGACGACCCGCCCGCGCTGCTGATCGTCGACTCAATTCAGACCATGCATTCCGACACGATCGACGGGGCGCCCGGCACGGTCAGCCAGGTGCGCGCCTCCGCGTTCGAACTGATCCGCTATGCCAAGGAAAGCGGCGTCGCGCTGGTGCTGGTCGGCCATGTCACCAAGGATGGCACGATCGCCGGCCCGCGGGTGCTGGAGCACATGGTCGACGTGGTCATGAGCTTCGAAGGGGAGCGCAGCCACCAATACCGCATCCTGCGCAGCCTGAAGAACCGGTTCGGCGCAGTGGACGAGATCGGCGTGTTCTCCATGGAAAGCGAAGGCCTGGAGGAGGTTGCCAACCCGTCCACCCTGTTCCTCTCGGGCCGGGAGGACCCGGTGGCCGGCACCTCCGTGTTCCCGGCCATGGAAGGCACGCGGCCGGTGCTGGTGGAGGTCCAGGCGCTGATCGTGCGGCTGCAATCAGGCGCCACCCCCCGCCGCGCGGTGGTTGGCTGGGACAGCGGCCGCTTCGCCATGCTGTTGGCCGTGCTGGAGGCGCGCTGCGGCCTGAACTTCTCCAGCGCGGAGGTCTATCTGAACGTTGCAGGCGGCTATCGCCTGTCCGATCCCGCTGCCGACCTGGCGGTCGCGGCGGCACTGGTGAGCGCGCTGGCGGACAAGCCGCTGCCGCTCCGCGCCATCTGGTTCGGCGAGGTCTCGCTTTCGGGCGAAGTCCGGCCGGTCGCCCATGCTGCGTTGCGCCTGCGGGAGGCGGCGAAGCTCGGCTTCGACCAGAGCAACGGGCCGGTGGATAGTGCCAAGGTTGGCGCGGGTCTGCACCATCGGCATCTCGCCAGCCTGCCCAACCTCGTTGACCGGATCATGGGCGGGCAATAGGCACTGGCGGCATGACGGGTTTCGACATCTTTGCGCTGCTGGTGGTTGGGCTCTCCGCGATCGGCGGCCTGTCCCGTGGCTTTGTGCAGGAAGCGTTGTCGCTGGCCGCCTGGGTGGTGGCGATCATCGCCATCCGCTTCTTCCACACCGACCTGACGCAATGGCTGGTCGATCCGATCGGCAGCACGTCCGGCGCGGCGGTGCTGGCCTTTGCGCTGCTGCTGCTGGTACCCTATCTCGGCCTCAGGCTCCTCGCCAACCATGCAGGGCAGACTTCGCGCCGCTCCGCACTGGCACCCTTCGACCGCGTGCTGGGCTTCGGCTTCGGCATGCTGAAGGGGTTCGTGATTGTCATCATGGCCTTCTCCATGCTGGTGCTGGGTTATGACACGATCTGGGGCGCGGGCGGACGGCCCGAATGGCTGACGGAGGCACGCACCTATCCGCTGGTCAATGCCAGCGCCGACTGGATGGTGAACCTGATCCGCGAACAGCGCGCCATGCTGGACGGCGTGGAGGCCGCAGCATGAGCGCGGCGAAGCTCTACACGCCAGAAGTGCTGGGCTTGGCGGTGGAACTGGCCGCCGTTCCGCCGATCCCTGATGCCGACGTCACCGGACAGGCGCGCTCGCCTGCATGTGGCAGCACGCTGAGCGTCGGCCTGCGGCTCGATGCAACCCAGCGGGTGGAGGCATTGGGCCTGCAGGTGTGCGCCTGTGCGGTCGGACAGGCTGCGGCCGCCCTGTTCGCCCGGGCTGCGGTCGGGCGCGAAGCGGACAGCATCGTCATGGCGCACCAGCAGATCGCCCGGTGGCTGGCAGGCGAGGCGGCGCTGCCAGACTGGCCGGATCTCGCCATGCTGGAACCCGCGCGCGCCTTCCCCGGCCGCCATGGCGCAATCCTGCTGCCCTGGCAGGCCGCCGCATCCGCCCTTTCCCGTGCGCCTTCTGCGGCCTAGTCACGGCCGAAGAACACAGGGGAGGGGGCATGATGGCGAGCGCGGCTACGCATGAGCCGGATGCGAAGGAAATCCGGCTGGTCATCGCCGCGTCCTCCGCCGGCACATTGTTCGAATGGTACGATTTCTTCATCTACGGCACGCTGGCGCCGTTCATCGCCGCGGCCTTCTTCCCCAGCGACAACGCCACGCTGTCACTGCTGCTCACCTGGGCAGGGTTTGCCATCGGCTTCGGGTTCCGCTCGCTGGGCGCGGTGCTGTTCGGGTACTGGGGTGACCGGCTGGGTCGCAAATACACCTTCCTGGTGACGGTGGTGCTGATGGGTATTGCCACCGCCGGCGTCGGGCTGATCCCGGACGAGGCGGCGATCGGTCTCGCCGCGCCGGTCATCGTGATCCTGCTGCGCATCGCCCAAGGGCTGGCGCTCGGCGGCGAATATGGCGGGGCCGCGACCTATGTGGCGGAGCATTCGCCGCCGGAGAAGCGCGGCTTCTACACCGGGTTCATCCAGGCGAGCGTGGTTGCCGGCTTCGTGCTGAGCGTGGTGGTGGTGCTCGGCTGCCGGGCGCTGATCCCGACGGAGGAGTTCGCCGCATGGGGCTGGCGCGTGCCGTTCCTGCTGTCCATCGCATTGCTGGCGATATCGCTCTGGATGCGGCTGCAGTTGAAGGAAAGCCCGGTGTTCCGCGCGATGAAGGCGGAAGGCCGCACCAGCGCGAACCCGTTCGTCGAAAGCTTCACCTATCCCGGCAACAAGCGGCGGATCCTGGTGGCGCTGTTCGGCGTGACCTGCGGGCTGACCATCACCTTCTACACCGCGATATTCGCCTCCCTGTCGTTCCTGAAAGGGCCGATGCGGGTGGAGGATACAGTGGCGGAGGTGCTGGTAGGCGTCGGCGCGCTGGCCTCTGTCGGGACATTGGTATGGTTCGGGCGGCTGTCCGACCGGATCGGCCGGCGCAAGCCGATCCTGTGGGGCTATCTGGCGGCGATCGTGCTGCTGTTTCCACTGTTCTGGGGCTTGGGTTTACTGGCCAATCCGCAACTGGCGGCTGCGCAGCGGGACCACCCGATCACCTTCGCCGGGCCGGGCTGCGCCTATGACCCGCTGGCCAGCCGGCAGGCGAGCGAATGCGCGCAGCTGCTGGCCGGGCTGGCCGATCGCGGCATCCCCTATGATGCCGAGAAAGCGCCCGCCCTGTCGGTCAGCTTCGGCGATGAGCGTTACGACCCTGCTTCGAACCCGGCCGGCAGCACCGGACTGATCGAGCGTGAACTGGCGGCCCGTGGCTTTACTGGCCCGGACCAGGTGCCACCTGCGGCCAACATGGTCGGGATCGTGCTGATCGTGTTCGTGCTGGGGGCGCTGACCGGGGCCACGTTCGGTCCGGTTGCGGCGCTGCTGACGGAGATGTTCCCAGCGCGAATCCGCTATTCCTCCATGTCCATCCCCTACCATGTCGGTGCGGGATATTTCGGCGGCTTCCTGCCGCTGATTTCCGCCTATATCGTCGCGCGCACGGGCGACCTGCTGGCCGGGCTGTGGTACACCTTCGTGCTGCTGGTGGTGGCATTGGTGGTTGCCTGGTTCGGCCTGCCCAAGGGGCCGCCGCGCGATTTCGTTGAAGAAAGCCGAGCATGATCCAGCCCCCCCCCGCACCCTTACGCCTGCGGATCGATCCGCAGGCGCTGGCCGGCAACTGGCGGGCACTGGATGCGAAGTCCGGCGCTGCCCGCGCAGGCGCGGCGGTGAAGGCGGATGGCTATGGTCTGGGCGCCATGCACGTCGTGCCTGTCCTGCGCGACGCGGGCGTGCAGGACTTTTTCGTGGCCCACTGGTGCGAAGTGCCCGCACTGCTCGCCCATCTGCCGCCGGGTCAGATTGCGGTCCTGCACGGGCCGGTGACGGCCGAGGATGCTGCTTACGCGCTTGGTACCGGCGTGCGGCCGGTGATCAACAGTGTGCAGCAGGCGCGGCTATGGCTGGGTGCGGGCGGTGGCCTGTGTGATCTGATGGTCGATACGGGCATGAACCGGCTGGGCCTGCCGCCTTCGCAACTGAACGAGCCGGACATTGCACGATTGCAGGTCCATACGCTTCATTCCCACCTTGCCTCGGCCGATGAAGATAGTGCGCAGAACCGCGAGCAATTGGCGCTGTTCAGGCAGGTCGCGGGCGCCCGATCGGCGGGCCGCCGCGCTCTGGCCAACAGTGCCGGCATTGCGTTGGGAGCGGATTATGCCTTTGACCTGACCCGGCCTGGCATCGCCCTGTACGGAGGCACGCCACGCGGCGAGTTGGCGGACGAGATCCGGCAGGTGGCTTTCCCGCAGGCCCGCATCCTGCAAGTGCGGCAGCTGGATGCAGGCGATCGCGTCGGGTATAATGGGGTATTCACCGCACCCGGTCCCATGCGGGTGGCGACGGTCGCGCTTGGCTATGCCGACGGTTACCTGCGGGCGTGGGGCGGAAGGGGCGTCCTGCACGCCGGTACGGACCGTCTGCCATTGCTGGGCCGGGTCTCCATGGACATGGTGGTCGCCGATCTATCGGCCGCGCCGCATCTTGGCCCCGGGGACTGGCTGGACGTGCCTTACACCCTGCATGATGCCGCGCAGGCGAGCGGCCTTAGTCAATATGAGTTGCTGACCCTGCTTGGTCCCAGACTGGAACGGTTTGTGGCGGGGTAGCCCAGCAACTTGTTGCACCGCATATGCTGCAGATGCTAAGTGCAGCATAATCGCAGGTTAAGGGGATTGCCGCATGGCAGCAGAGGACGCGGGCAGGGCAGAACCCAGAGCAGAGCCTATTGTCATCAAGAAGTACGCCAATCGGCGGCTCTACAATACCAGCACGTCCAGCTATATCACTCTGGACGACCTTTCCCGCATGACGCGCGAAGGTCTGGATTTCAGGGTGCTCGACGCCAAGACGGGCGGCGATATCACCCATTCCATCCTGACGCAGATCATCATGGAAGAAGAATCGCAGGGCGAGCAGATGCTGCCGATCAGCTTCCTGCGCCAGCTGATCGCGATGTATGGCAATTCCATGCAGGCGATGATGCCATCCTATCTGGAGGCGGCGATGGACAATTTCCGGCAGAACCAGCGCAAGTTGCAGGACAGCTGGGGCGCGACGCCGGGTACGGACGCCTTTGCCAAGATGGCCGAGACCAACATGGCCATGATCCAGGCCGCTGCGGAGGCGTTCATGCCCCCGGCGGCGCGTGCAAGCCGCGCGGCCGACGCTGCCGCCACTTCCGTCGCTCCACGCGCGCCCGTGCAGGCCGCTGCCGACAATGGCGAGCTGGAGCTGCTGAAGGCGCAGATGGAAGCCATGCAGAAGAAGCTGGACGAGCTGGGCAAGTAAGCGGCAGGGACGGGGGCGGCGCCGCGTGGCGTTTGCCCCCTCGACAGGCAGGGCAAGCGCAGGCAAGGCGCGCCACCACCTGATCACCCCAGCCGAAAGCCTGCCATGTCCGCAATCCGCCACGCCCTGAACGCCCGCCGTGCCGACGATTTCGCCGGCTGGTATCAGGAAGTCGTCTCCGCCGCCGATCTGGCCGAGGAGTCGGGCGTGCGTGGCTGCATGGTGATCAAGCCGTGGGGCTACGGCATATGGGAACGGATGCAGCGCCTGCTGGACGCGCGCATCAAGGAAGCAGGCGTGGACAATGCCTACTTCCCCCTGTTCATCCCGCTGGCCAATTTCACGCGGGAAGCGGAGCATGTCGAAGGCTTTGCCAAGGAAATGGCGGTGGTCACCCATCACCGCCTGATTTCGGACGGCAAGGGCGGGCTGGTTCCCGATCCGGAGGCGAAGCTGGAAGAGCCGCTGATCGTGCGCCCGACCAGCGAAACCATCATCGGCGATGCGATGGCCCGCTGGATCCAGAGCTGGCGCGACCTCCCGCTCAAGATCAACCAGTGGGCGAATGTCGTGCGGTGGGAGATGCGGACCCGCATGTTCCTACGCACCAGCGAGTTCCTGTGGCAGGAAGGCCATACCGCGCACGAGGCGGCGGAGGATGCGCGGGTCGAGACCATGCGCGCGCTGGAAATGTACCGGGCCTTTGCGCAGGACCAGTGCGCCATTCCGGTGATCGCGGGCGAAAAGCCGGAGAACGAGCGCTTCCCCGGCGCGGTCGAGACCTGGTCGATCGAGGCAATGATGCAGGACGGCAAGGCGCTGCAGGCCGGCACCTCGCATTATCTGGGCACCAGCTTTGCCGAGGCCGCCGGTATCCGGTTCCAGGATCGCGGTGGTGCGCAGCAGCTGGCGCATACGGTCAGCTGGGGCATGTCCACCCGCATGATCGGCGGGCTGATCATGACGCATGGCGACGATGACGGGCTTCGCGTGCCGCCGCAGATCGCGCCGTGGCAGGTGGTGATCCTGCCGATGCTGCGCGGCGACGAAGGCGATGGCGCCCTGCTGGAATATTGCGACCTGCTGAAGAGCACCGCTGCGCTGGAGTGGGCATTCGACGAGAAGCTGCGTGTCCTGCTCGACAGCCGTCCCGGCAAGGTGGCGTCCAAGCGATGGGACTGGGTGCGTCGCGGCGCCCCGATCATCATCGAGGTGGGTCCGCGCGATATGGAGCATGGGCGGGTCAGCCTGCTGCGGCGCGACCGGTTGTGGAATGAGGCTGGCAAGCCCGACTTCGCCAGCCCGCAGCGCGAAGATGCCACGGGATCGCTGGCGGACATCCTGGCCGACATCCAGGCCAGCATGCTGGCCCAGGCGATAGAGCAGCGGGACGCCCGGATCGAACGCGGGATCACCGACTTCGATCAACTCGCCGCGTTCTTTGCAGAGGACCAGCGCTACCCGGGCTGGGTTGAAGTGCAATGGGCGCGCCCCACCGGTGCGGAGCTGGAGCAAGTGGTGGAGCGGCTGAAGGCGCTCAAGCTGACCTTCCGCAACGTGCCGCTGGATGCTGCAGAGCCGGATGGCGCGTGCCTGTTCACCGGCGCCCCGGCGGTGGAACGGATCCTGGTCGCCCGCGCCTACTGATTAGGCGGGGATTGCGAGGGAGGGCTGCTGACGCTGGAGCAGTACCAGCGTCAGCACCAGTACGGCCAGGCCCGCCAGCGACAGGGCCGTGCCGATCCAGCCGGTGGCCGGCAGTCCCCAGCCGGCGGTGATCGCCAAACCACCCAGCCATGGACCCAATGCGTTGGCGAAGTTGAATGCGCTGTGATGCGCAGCGGCTGCCAGTGCCTGCGCATCGCCGGCTACCGTCATCAGCCGCGCCTGCAGCACGGTGCCCCAGCCACCTGCAAAGCCGATCACGGTAACCACCGGGACAAGCGCCCACAGATTGCCCGCCGCAAAGGGAAACAAGGCGCAGCTGCCCGCGCTGACCGCAAGCGCGATCACGGCGGAGCGTGTCCCGATGCGATCCGCCAGCCAGGCCCAGAACAGATTGCCTGCCGTCATGCCGCCGCCAAACACCGCCAGCACCAGCGGCACGGTGGCCTCCTGCACCCCCGTCACCTGAATCAGGGTGGAGGCGACATAGGTATACACGCAGAACAAACCGCCAAAGCCGATTGCGCCCACCAGCAGGGTCAGGATCACCTGCGGTCGGCGCAGCGCGCCCAGTTCACGCATCGGGCTGGCATTGCGGTCGGCGGGCTGATGCGGCGCGAACAGGAAGACCAGCGCCACTGTCAGCAGCGCCAGCACAGCCACGATGATGAAGCCGCTGCGCCAGCCCAGCACCTGCCCCAGTGCGTTGGCGGCCGGCACGCCGATCACCGTGGCGACGGTCAGCCCAGTCATTACCCAGGCGACCGATTGCGCCCGCCGTTCCGGCGCGACCTGCGAGGCGGCGACCAGTGCCGCAATCCCGAAATATGCGCCATGGGGCAGACCGGCCACAAACCGGCATGCCAGCAGCACGCCATAGCTGTCCGCCAGAGCCGACAGGCCGTTGCCCGCGGCGAAAAGCGCCATCAGCCCCATCAGCAGCGGCCGGCGGGCAATCCGCGCCGACAGCACCGCGATGATCGGCGCGCCCACCACCACACCCAGCGCATAGGCGCTGATCGCATGGCCGGCCTGCGGCTCCGTCAATCCCAGGTCACGGGCGAAGAACGGCACCAGGCTCATCGCCGCGAACTCGGCAGTGCCGATGGCGAATGCGCCCATGGCAAGTGCCAGGATTACCAATGCCACGCGCGGCGACCGCTCCGCTTCCATCATGAACTGCGATTTCCGTTATTGTTGCAGTGCAGCAAATAAGGCGCATGGCCGGGGACGCAAGCCGTCCGACTGTTGCCATTACTGCAGCACCGTTGCGACATGGTGCGGCAGTCCGCATATGCGGTGCATGTCTTTACGCGACCAGCAATACGGCTTGCCTTCCCGGCAGCAGATCATCGACTTCATCGCCGGCAGCGATACCGTCGCCGGCAAGCGGGAGATCGCCCGCGCCTTCGGCCTCAAGGGACAGGAGCGGATCCAGCTCAAGCATCTGTTGCGCGACATGGCCGAAGAAGGCCTGATCGACGGCGGCAAGACGGCCTATCACCGCATGGGCGGTGTGCCGAAGGTCACCGTGCTGCGGGTCGTCAGCGTGGAGGATGGGGAGGCAATCGCCATTCCCGACAGCTGGCAACCGGACGACGCCACCCCGCCGCCGCGGCTGCGCCTGAAGGAAAAGCAGCGCGGTTCGGCGCTGGGCATAGGCGATCGCGTGCTCGCCCGGACGGAGGAGACCGGCCGGGGCTGGATCGCGCATCCCATGAAGGTGCTGCCCAACAAGCACGAGTCCGTGCTGGGCGTTGTGGAACTGGATGACGCCGGCAAGCCGTGGCTGGCTCCCGTGGACAAGCGCATCCGCAACTCGTCCCCCATTGCCGATCTGGGCGGGGCCGAGAAAGGCCAGCTCGTGCTGGCGGAGCCCGCCGGCCGATCGCCCCGTGCCGGGGTAAAGGTGACGGAGGTGCTGGGTGATCCGCTGGCACCGCGCGCCTTTTCACTGATCGCCATCCACAAGCACGGCATCCCGCACATCTTCCCCGAGGACGCCATCGCGGAGGCAGAGCGGGCCGCGAAGCTGACCTTGAGCGAGGCGCATCGCCAAGACCTGACGGATCTGCCGATCGTCGCCATCGATCCGGCCGATGCGCGCGACCACGATGACGCGATCTGGGCCGAGCCGCTGCCGGAAGAGCAGGGGGGCGGCTGGCGTGCGGTGGTGGCGATCGCCGATGTGTCCTTCTACGTCCGCCCCGGCGGAGAGCTGGACCGCGAGGCACGCCGGCGCGGCAACTCGGTCTACTTCCCCGATCGGGTGGTGCCCATGCTGCCCGAGGTGCTGAGCGCCGATGTCTGCTCCCTGAAAGAGGGCGAGCGGCGCGCGGCGATGGTTTGTCACATGACGATCACGCCTGACGGCCGCGTCGCCGAATGGTTCTTCCAGCGCGCGCTGGTTCGCATCCATGAAGTGATCGCATATGAAGACGCGCAGGCCCGGATCGACGATGGCAGCGCCGCTGACCACCTGAAGCATCTGTGGGATGCCTGGCGCGCCCTGAACTCCGCCCGCGAGGCACGCGATCCGCTGGAGCTGGAGCTCCCCGAACGGCGCGTCATGCTGGACGAGCAGGGCCGCATAGCCGAGGTCGCGTTGCGCGAGCGGCTGGATGCGCACCGGGTGGTCGAGGAGTTCATGATCGCGGCCAATGTCGCCGCGGCCAAGGCGCTGGAGAGCAAGGTCGCGCCAGTCGTCTACCGCATTCATGAGCCGCCGACGCGCGAGAAGCTGCTGGCCCTGAAGGAATACTTCGCCACCATCGGCCAGAAGCTGGCGCTGGGGCAGGTGATCACGCCCAGCCTGTTCAACCGAATGATCCGCGACGTCACCGATCCGGGCGAGAAGGCGCTGGTGATGGAGGCGGTGCTGCGCAGCCAGACGCAAGCCTATTACGGACCGGCCAATGTCGGCCATTTCGGCCTGTCGCTGGGATCCTACGCCCACTTCACCAGCCCGATCCGCCGCTATGCCGACCTGCTGGTACATCGGGCGCTGGTGGATGCCTTCGGGTTCGAACAGCCGAAGCCCGGCAGCGGCCTGCCGCCTGCGACCGGCCTGTCGGAACGCGATCGGGACGACCTGTCACGCATCACCGATGCCATCAGCCAGACCGAGCGGCGGGCAATGGAGGCGGAACGGGACACGATCGACCGTTATGTCGCCGCATGGCTTGCCGGACGGGTAGGGGAGGTGTTCCCCACCCGGATCACCGGGGTGGCCAAGTTCGGTTTCTTCGCGACCATTGCCGGCTTTGGCGGTGACGGACTGGTGCCCGTATCGACCCTGGGTCGCGAATATTTCCGCCATGATGAGGCAGCCCGCGCGCTGATCGGTGAGGACAGCGGTACCCGCTACGCCGTGGGCGACATGCTGGACCTGCGGCTGGCCGAGGCCAATCCGTTGACCGGTGCGCTCAAGTTCGAGATTCCGGATGGCGAGGGTGCCGCCGTGGAACCACGCGGCAGCCGGCCGGAAGGAAAGCGCAAGGGCAATGCCGGTCGCCCGCCTGCCGGCAAGCGCGGCCGCCCATCGAACATCCGCCATCAGGGCCGACGCCGAAAGTAGCAGGCCGGGCCCGCGACGCGCGCTAGGATTTGTACGTCGCCAGCATATGCGCAACCACGGCGTTGGCATGACCATGACCCATGCCGTGGTCGTCCTTCAGCATGGCGACAAGCTCCATGTGCTTGGCAGGAAGGTGGCCGCGCACCAGGTCCTGCCAGTGGGCGATCGGCTTGCCGTATTTCTGCTCAATGGAGGGGAAGTAGGAAGCGGGGCCTTTCACCGGTGTGTCAGCCATGATGAAGCATCCTGCCGTTGATGATGCCCGCAATCCTGCCGCAGAGGCAAAGGCGCAGCAAGTGCGGAACCGGCATCGCGGGCCAGCGGTTGAGCGCGGGTAAACCCACTCACTCACAGGAGATGCGCATATGGCCGTGTTCAACAAGGACATCATCGCCCAGACCACCAAGAACACGCACTGGCAGAAGGAAGTCTATTACGACGAGCAGTGCCAGATCGTGATGATGCACATCGAACCCGGCATGGATATCGGTGAGGAAACGCACGAGGCGGACCAGACGACCTTCTTCGTGTCCGGCGAAGGGCAGGCGGTGATCGATGGCAGCAAGACCAAGGTCAGCGAGAACCATCTGATCGTGATCCCCAAAGGCGCGAACCACAATATCATCAACAAGGGTGACGAGCCGCTGAAGCTGTTCACCATCTATTCGCCCCCGGCCGAGCCCGAGGGCGTGAGCTTCAAGACCAAGGAAGAGGCCGAGGAAGCCGAAGAGGATTGATCCGGCCGGTCTGACCTGACGGGGCGCTGCTTAGCTCAGCCGGTCGATCTCTTCATCGGAGAGGCCACCCGGCACGATGATGACGGGGCAGGGCAGCGTGCCCGCAGCGGCGGCGAAGTGCGTGACGAGCGGGCCTGGCCCGCCGTCACGTGCCGCGCCTAGCACCAGGGCTGCCACTTCCGAGTGATCGGCCAGATGTTCGTTGATGACGGACTTGGCATCGCCCAGGCGGACGGTGATCTGCGGGACCTTGCCCACTTCGCTCATCAGTTCGCCAGCCGCGCTGGACGCCAGTGCCTCCGCCCGATCATGAGCCTCTTCCTCGATCGTGGCCTGCACCCCGCCGAAGGCGTTGAACGCCTGTTTCGGCACGACTGCCAGCAGATGCACCGCCCCGTCGGTATCGGCCGCACGGCGCGCGGCGAAGCGCAGCGCCCCGCGCGCTTCCTCGCTATCGTCGATGATCACCAGATAGACCCGCATGGTCAACGCCCCCGTCCCATTGCCCCTGTTTTCTCCGCCGGTTCATCGGGCAAAGCAGGTGGAGGTGCAAGCGGCGCTTGAACGGGGCGCACAAATTGGCCAGAGGATGCGCCAAGGTTTTCTGAAGGGATCACAAGCACCGCCATGTCCATTGCCATCCGGATGCCCGCATTGTCGCCCACCATGGAAGAGGGCACGCTGGCCCGTTGGCTGGTCAAGGTCGGCGACAAGGTGTCCAGCGGCGACATCATGGCCGAGATCGAGACCGACAAGGCGACCATGGAGTTCGAGGCGGTGGATGAAGGCGTGATCGCCGACATCGCCGTGGCCGAAGGCACCGAGGGCGTGAAGGTCGGCATGGTGATCGCGACCCTGGCTGAAGAGGGCGAGGATGTTGCCAGCGTGAAGCCCGCCGCCGGTGGTGACGCCGCCGCAGCCGATGCGCCCGCTGAAGCACCGAAGGGTGCATCGTCCGGCCAGTCGCAGGACATTGCCGGCACCGATGCCAAGGCGCAGTCGCCGGCACCGGCGCCCACGCCGTCCCCGGCCCAGTCCAGCAATGACGGCGGGCGGGTGATCGCCTCTCCTCTGGCCAAGCGGCTTGCGGCGGCAGACGGCATCGATCTTGCCGGCGTGAAGGGCTCCGGCCCCGGCGGCCGCATCGTGAAGGCCGATCTGGCCGGTGCCAAGGCCGGCGCTGCGCCCGTGGCTCAGGCTGCTCCGGCTCCTGCCGCGACGCCTGCACCTACTCCGGCCCCGACTGCAGCACCCGCCATCCAGGCGCAGGATTTCGGCATTCCGCACACGGAGGACAAGCTGTCCTCCATGCGCAAGACGATCGCCCGCCGCCTTTCCGAGTCCAAGCAGCAGGTGCCGCATATCTACCTGACGGTGGATATCCGCCTCGACGCGCTGCTGAAGCTGCGTGGCGAGCTGAACGGCGCGCTGGCGGCGCAGGGCGTGAAGCTCTCGGTGAACGACATGCTGATCAAGGCGCTGGCGAAGGCGCTGACCGTGGAGCCGAAGTGCAATGTGCAGTTCGCTGGCGACAAGCTGCTGAGCTTCACGCGCGCCGATGTCTCGGTCGCCGTGTCGATCCCCAGCGGCCTGATCACGCCGATCGTCAAGGATGCCGGCAGCAAGGCTATCAGCGCCATCAGCACCGAGATGAAGGATCTCGCCGGCCGCGCGCGCGAAGGCAAGCTGGCGCCGGAGGAGTACCAGGGCGGCACCGCATCCCTGTCCAACATGGGCATGTACGGGATCAAGCAGTTCCAGGCGATCATCAACCCGCCGCAGGGCATGATCATGGCAATCGGCGCGGGCGAGAAGCGCCCCTATGTGATCGAGGATGCGTTGCAGGTCGCCACGGTAATGAGCGCGACCGGCAGCTTCGACCATCGCGCGATCGACGGTGCCGATGGTGCGGCGCTGATGAAGGCGTTCAAGGACTTCTGCGAAGCGCCGCTCAGCCTTGTCGCCTGAGCACCAGCCGGTGGATCAGGCGCATCGCGATCCCGCCATCCGGGTGACTGCCATGCCGGCGGACACCAATGCGTATGGCGACATCTTCGGCGGCTGGCTGCTCAGCATGATGGACAGCGCCGCCGGGCTGACGGCGGCGCGCTATTCCCATGGCCGCGCGGTGACCGTTGCCATGGACGGGATGCAATTTCACGAGCCGGTGAAGGTGGGTGACGAGGTGTCCGTCTACACCAGCATCGAGCGGGTGGGGCGCACCAGCATGACCATCGCGGTCGAAGCGTGGCGCCGTGCGCGCCATGTCGATCATGCCGCCAAGGTCACGCAGGCGAAATTTACCTTCGTCGCCATCGACGAAGACGGCCGGCCACGGCCTGTCGAAGGCTGAGCATGCCGCGCGGCGCACCCTATATCGGCCAGACGGCCCCCAACCGATCACAACATTTCAGGAGCAATCCAAGTGGCTGAACAATACGACGTCATCGTGCTGGGCTCCGGCCCCGGTGGCTATGTGGCGGCGATCCGCTGTGCGCAGCTGGGCCTGAAGACGGCCATCGTGGAACGCGAGCTGCTGGGCGGCATCTGCCTCAACTGGGGCTGCATCCCCACCAAGGCGCTGCTGCGCTCGGCCGAGATCATGCATTATGCGCAGCATGCGAAGGATTATGGCCTGAAGATCGCCGGCCAGATCGAGGCTGATCTGGAAGCGGTGGTGAAGCGCAGCCGCGGCGTGGCCAAGCAGCTGAACCAGGGCGTGACGCACCTGATGAAGAAGAACAAGATCGCCGTGCACATGGGCACCGGCACGCTGACCGGCGCGACCAGTCTGACGGTGAAGAGCGACAAGGGCGAGGAGCAACTGAGCGCCAAGCACATCATCGTCGCCACCGGCGCGCGCGCACGCGACCTGCCCTTTGCCCCGGCAGACGGCAAGCGCGTGTGGACGTACCGCCACGCCATGACCCCCAGCGAAATGCCGACCAAGCTGCTGGTGATCGGTTCGGGCGCGATTGGGATCGAATTCGCGAGCTTCTACAACGACATGGGGGCGGACGTGACCGTGGTCGAGATGCTGGACCGGATCGTTCCGGTGGAGGATGCCGACATCTCCGCCGCGCTGGAAAAGTCGCTGACCAAGCAGGGCATCGCCATCAGGACGGCCACTGCACTGGAGGAGATGAAGGTCTCCGAGACGGGCATTTCCGCCAAGCTGAAGGGCAAGGACGGCAAGATCGAGCAGGGCGAGTACAGCCACGTTATCGTCGCCATCGGCATCGTCGCCAATACCGAGAATATCGGCGTCGAGAAGCTGGCGGACCTGGACCGTGGCTTCATCCAGATCGATCCCTATGGTCGCACCAGGAGCAAGGGCCTGTGGGCGATCGGCGATTGCGTGCCCGGCCCGTGGCTGGCGCACAAGGCCAGCCATGAAGGCGTGACCGCTGCTGAATCCATCGCCATCGAACTGGGGAAGGGTGAAGGGCTGCACCCGCATCCGCTGGACCGCAGTGCCATCCCGGGTTGCACCTATTGCCACCCGCAGGTCGCCAGCGTCGGCCTGACGGAAGCCAAGGCAAAGGAAGCGGGCCACACGGTTAAAGTCGGCAACTTCCCTTTCATCGGCAATGGTAAGGCCATTGCGCTGGGTGAGCCGGAAGGGTTCATCAAGACCGTGTTCGATGCCAGGACGGGCGAGCTGCTGGGCGCCCACATGATCGGTGCGGAAGTGACCGAGCTGATCCAGGGCTACACTGTCGGCAAGGTGCTGGAGACGACCGAGGCCGAACTGATGGGCACCATCTTCCCGCATCCGACCCTGTCCGAGATGATGCACGAGAGCGTGCTGTCGGCTTACGGCAAGGCGATACACATCTGATAAGGCTGGAACATCGGTGTCGCCTGGGATGTTGAATTAACAGCACATCAGGAGGCACCGATGGAGTTCGAAATGAGCGACAGACCTGATCATCTGACGGCCGAGCAGGACGACAGCGAGACGATCAAGGATCATATCGCGCTGGGGAACCAGTCTTCCGTATCGCCGAATGACGACCCCGATCTGAAGGATCGCGCGCTGCACATTCCCGAAGAAGAAGGCTGATCGATCAGCCGGCGAGGCGGGTCAGAACGCTTGCCACTTCGCCTGCAGAGTATGGCTTTGACACGATCGGCACGTCGTTGCCGGCCAGCTTGTGGTCGATGTCGGCACCGAACCCGCTCGCCACAGCGAACGGGATTCCCTTTGCCCGCAACTGCTGCATGACGCCGTAGCTGTCATGATTGTG
The DNA here is from genome assembly GCF_003660445.1 of Croceibacterium ferulae. Taxonomy (GTDB): domain Bacteria; phylum Pseudomonadota; class Alphaproteobacteria; order Sphingomonadales; family Sphingomonadaceae; genus Croceibacterium; species Croceibacterium ferulae. The sequence continues at coordinate 201,937 of NZ_QZVQ01000010.1, forward strand.
CAGCCTGAGATCGACGATCGCGGCATCGGCCTCGACCTCTTCGACCATCTGCATGGCGCGATCCACGCTCCCGGCCTCGCCGGCGACCTCATGCCCAGCCATCTCCACCATGTCGCACAGCAGCATGGAAATCATGGGTTCGTCTTCGACGAGTAGAACACGCATTCGGCAAGGTCCTTCGAGGGTCACCAGAACCGAATAAACATATGTTTACCGCAGTGTAAGTGCTGGCGAGTGTGGGCAAACGATAAGCGCGCGAGGCCCGTTAGTCGAGTGTAAAGGCGCCGTTCACCCTCTCGCCTGCCGTGAAGCCGGACTCACCTTTGCAGGTTCCATATGTCGCGCGCATACTCGCCGATCGTGCGATCGGACGAGAACCAGCCCATTCCGGCCACGTTGCGGATGGCCGACGCGGCCCACCCGTCCTGATCACACCAGCGCCGATCGATCGCCCCCTGCGCCGTGTCGTAAGCGGCAAAGTCCGCCAGCAGCATGTAGCGGTCCTCGGCCAGCAAACGATCGACGAGCGAGGCATACCGGCCAGTGTCACCGGCCGACCATATGCCTTCGCGCAGGTCGCCCAGCACTCGCCCGAGCTCCGGCAGGTCGGCCAGCATCGTCGAAGGACGATACCCGGCCTCGACCAGCTCCGCCACTTCGGTCGCGGTCAACCCGAAGATCTCCATGTCCGCGGCACCGATATGATCACGCATCTCGATATTGGCGCCATCCAGCGTGCCAATAGTCAGCGCGCCATTCAGCGCCAGCTTCATGTTGCCCGTGCCAGATGCCTCCATCCCTGCGGTGGAAATCTGTTCGGACAGGTCGGCAGCCGGAATGATCCGTTCGGCCAAGCTGACATTGTAGTCCGGCAGGAACACCACCTGCAACCGTCCCGCCACCAGCGGGTCGGCGTTCGCTCGGCGAGCCACGTCATTGGCCAGGCGGATGATCTGCCTGGCCGTGGCATAGCTGGAAGCGGCCTTGCCCGCGAACAGCTTGACCCGTGGCACCCACTCCTTGTGCGGTTCTGCACGGATACGCTCGTACAGCACCATCGTGTGCAGGATGTTCAGCAGCTGACGCTTGTATTCGTGGATGCGCTTCACCTGCACGTCGAACATGGCTTCCGGGTTCAGCTGCAAGCCGGTCAGGGTCGCGACATGCGATGCCAGTGCCACCTTGTTGGCGCGCTTTACGGCCAGGAAACGCTGCCGGAAGGTTGCATCGCCTGCCAGGTCGCCGGCGGCGGCGATGTGGCGGAGATCATCGGTGAAGTCGGGGCCGATAGCGTCGGTCAGCAGGCCGGTCAGCCCGGGATTGCAACCGACAAGCCAGCGGCGCGGCGTGATGCCGTTGGTCTTGTTGTTGATGCGGTCGGGATACAGGCGGTTGAGGTCTGCAAACACGGTCTCCCGCATCAGCTGGCTGTGCAGCGCCGCCACGCCGTTCACGCTGTGCGATCCGGCGAAGGCAAGATTGGCCATGCGGACGCGCCGCTCACCCGCCTCGTCGATCAGGCTGACCGCCGCCACGCCTGGTGCGTCCATCCCCGGCGTGGCCCGGGCCTCTGCCAACACATCCGCATTGATCCGGAAGATCAGTTCCAGATGACGCGGCAGCAATCGGCCGAGCAGTGGCAAGGGCCAGCTTTCCAGAGCTTCCGGCAGCAGGGTGTGATTGGTGTAGGCGAAGGTACGACGGGTGATGCTCCACGCATCCTCGTAAGCCATATGATGCTCGTCGATCAGCAGACGGAGAAGCTCGGCCACGCCGATCGCCGGATGCGTGTCGTTCAGCTGGATCGCCGCCTTGTCAGGCAGGGTGTTCAGCGTGCCGTAAGCATGCAGATGCCGCTGCACGATGTCCTGGATGGAAGCGGAGGCGAAGAAATATTCCTGTCGCAGCCGCAACTCCTGCCCCGCCGGCGTGCTGTCGTTGGGGTAAAGGACCCGGACCAGCGTCTCCGCCCGGGTCTGGTCGGCCAGTGCGCCGGTGAAATCGCCGCGATTGAACACGTCCAGCTGCAACGGATCGATAGCCCGGGCGGTCCACAGGCGCAGCGTGTTGACGTGCTGCCCCCGCCAGCCGACCACCGGCATGTCGACCGCAACTGCCTCGACCAGTTCGGCCGGGGTCCAGCGCACCCTGCCATCATCGTCGCGGTGCCATGCGCCACCAAAGCCGACCCGATGCACGCTGTCGCGCCGCTCGATTTCCCACGGATTGCCGTTCGCCAGCCAGGTTTCCGGCAGCTCCACCTGCTCCCCGGCAGCGTCGATCCGCTGGCTGAACATGCCGTTGACGTAGCGGATGCCATAACCGAACGCCGGCAGGCCCATGCTGGCTAGGCTGTCCATGAAGCAGGCGGCAAGCCGGCCCAACCCGCCATTGCCCAGTGCCGCATCCGGCTCCAGCATCTCGATCATGGCGAGGTCCACGCCGAGAAGACGCAGTGCATCGGCGACCTCGCCATCGCGGCCGAGATTGCGGATCGTGTCCGACAGCAGGCGGCCGATCAGGAATTCCAGGCTGAGATAGTTCAGCTGCTTCAGCCCGCGCTGCCGGGTGGCAAGCGTGCTGGCGACCCAGCGTTCGACAATATCGTTGCGCACGGTGAGGATCGTGGCATCCAGCCAGTCGCGCGGCAGGGCGTCAGCGGGCACCTTACCGATCCGATGCAGCAGCGTCCGCGCGATCTCCTCCGCCAATGATCCGGCTGGCAGATGGACCTGCGCGTGGGGCTGGGGATGATGCATGAACTGTTCCTCCTGACGGGCGAGTGCCCGTCAGGATCTCGTTTAGCGAGTCGAAGTTGACTTTTGTTTGAACGAGATTTCGCCAGCAGGCCGCAATCTCGGTAAGATGGCGGACAGAGTGGAAGCTGCACCAAGTAGGGTTAGTGCCCAGAAGATAGCAATTATCTGATGCACCTATATATCCGGTGCCCCCTACAATGCCCCCAGCTTCACCGGTCATTGGCTGACGCCTCGACACAGCCGGCAATCCAAGCTGTTACGTCAGCCTCTAGCCAACCGACTGCTTTCTGCCCGAGCTGGCGGGGGCGCGGGAATGTGGCCTCGCGCATTTTGCGGTAGATGGTCGCCCGGCTTAGCCCAGTCCGGGCAGTCACCGCTGACATACGAAGGATTGTCATCGGTGCACCGGCACCAAAGACGTACACCTCATGCGACGGGTGTTGTGTGACGCTGAGTATGGTATCGGCAGGTTCAGCCATATGTCCCTCCAGGGCAAACGTGGTGAGGGCCGGGACGATGTTGGCGCATCGCCCGGCCCGTTCTCTAAGATCAGAGTGTTGATGCTATCGGTTGGATGATCTGGTCGAGATCGAGCATGATGAAGCTCGAGAGAGGATCATGTGTGTCTAGATCACTCTCGGGCATAGCTGCGAGCTGGTCATCTACATGATAGAAAATCCAGCGGCGACTTTGCGCGGGATCGTCTTGATATTCAGTACCAGCTTGTCCAGCTAGCATCAGATCACCAAAAAACCTCATTCTGATAGAATCTTTGCTATCAAGCTTGGGCACTAGATCAGATATGACCGGGTCAGGTTTGAAGAAAAGAGCCTGAAACTGCTTATAATGTTCGGCATCTTTGTGAGTATCATTTTCAGGAATCGCCGCTGAGCGTCGCGCAGTCACCTTCTCGTAGAGCGCTTGAAAACTCCGATAACGAGCCGCCTTCTCGAGGACCGATATAGAGATATCTGGAAATTCCGCGGCTATGGAGATCGCTCCCCAAACGAGGTTTGCAACCTCCTTCAAGCCAGCTGTTTGTACCCCGTAGAGCGACAGCTCACGGAGCACCGCTGCGATGTAGATGGAGTCTTTGCCAAACATCCGGTGCTTACCTCGGCCTTGAGCATGACCTTGGCGAGGCTTCAGCAAGCCTTCCTTGCTCCAGTATGCGACCGTATCGGGGGCTATACCGACGATCTCAGCAATTTGCTGGCGCGTTCGAAGGTCTTGATCGAAAGGGTGAGGTGTGGACATGTCGAGAACATGCCCGCGAAATCTCGCTGAAGAAAGAAAAATCTTTCTTTCTCCGATTTTGCTATGGATCGGCAAGGTAGAGCTGGGCGATGTACCGATTTGGCGTGGCTGAAGAGGGTGTTGATTGCGGCCCGCCCGCTTTCGGGGGCTTGGCGGGCGCAAGCGGACCCTCGTTCAGGCGGCAGGGTAGGGCGTATAGCCCTTGAGGGAGAAGACTATGCTGAATGTCCGGGTTCAATCTGACAGCTGTGGCAGCTTTCGACCAACTTAAGCCGTTCCACGCCGCGCGCGTTATTGGCCGCTCCTGCCCGAACCCGCCATTCCTGTCCCATTGAGCCGTCCGGCAGCAGCGCGCCCCAAAAAGCGGCCGCTCCGGAGGACGCGAAGCGCTCCTGTAAGCTGCCGTTCAAGAGACGTGCCGCGCTTCGCTGAACGCGAGAGCGCTTCCCGCCGCAACGGTGAAACCCCGCTTGCGTCGGTCACCAGACCCGATCAGTCTGGCATGACAGGGGAGGAGACATGGCGAAGGATCTAATGGGTTGGGCTGCCGAGCAGCCCGACTGGGTGAAGGACAGTCTGCGGCGGATCGCCGTTACGGCGGACCATTCGATCGAGCAGGCGGATGCCGATTGCATCCTCGACAACGTGCGCGCCGCGGTCGGGGCAGGCTCGACCGTCCACCCTATGACAGCCATCGATGCCTCCCATCTCGGAGGCGGCTCGGTCGAGGCGCGGCGGACGGTGTTGGCGCAGCTTGGTCCCGTGCAGAACATCGACCGCCTCGCGGGTGGGCAAAAGCTGCGCATGGCCGGTGTGGGCATCACGCTAGTGTACGGGGAAAACGGGAGCGGGAAGAGCGGATACACCCGCATCGCCAAGCGACTGTGCCGCAGCCTGACCTCGGACCAGCTGCGGGGGAACGTGTTCGACGCCGGCGGCGGGCCGATGCGCGTACAGGTGCGCTACCAGGTCGGCGACGACGCGGTAATCGAGATCGATTGGGATCCCGCGACGCCACCTCCCTCGCAGCTCCGTCAGATTTCGGTGTTCGACAGTCACAACGCGCGGCTCTACGTCGATAGCGGTAACCGGATCGCCTACCTGCCGCGCGAGCTCGCGATCCTCGAGCACCACGGCGAGCTGTGCCAACGGATGGCAACGAGGTTCTCGGCGGAAGAGAAGGCGCTCGCACCGCGGCTGCGGGTCCCGCTGCCAGCCGGATACACCCCAGGTAGCGCTGTCGCGCTGACCCTCGCCAAGCTGGATCCCAAGGCCCCCTCGCTGCCCAGCGAGATCGAGATCCGCAGACTGTCCGAGCTGAGCGAGCCGGAACTCGCCGAACTCGCCCGACTTGAAGCCGAGCTCGCCGCGGATCCGGTCGCGCTTGCGGCGACCCGCCGCCGTGCCATCACCGTACTGAAGCGCGTGGGCGAGGTGCTGGCCACGCTCCGGGGGGGATTCTCGGACAAGGTCGGTGAGACGATCGCGTGGGCGCGGCGCGAGTTGGCCCAGGCAGTGGAAGCGGAGAGAATTGCGGCGACCGCCAGTTTCGCAGGCGAGCCTGTCGCGAACGTCGGCGGCGAGGCCTGGCGGATCCTGTTCGAGGCCGCGCGCCGGTTCGTCGCTGGCGGAGTGAAAACCCTGCCCGCGCGTCTGCCTGAGGCGACCGGCGACCTGTGCGTCCTGTGCCTCGAGCCGCTCACCCCGACGGGCGCCGCCCGGCTGGCCCGGTTCAACGACTTCGTAAGTGGCGAGGCCACGAAGCGCGCCGATGGGGCGCGCGACGCCTTGAAGGCGCTCCTTGCGCAGGTCGAGCAGGTTAAGGTGCCGGAGGCCTCCATCGTCGAGGAAACCCTGGCCGGATACGGACAGCTCGATGCGATCCGGGCAACGACTGTTGCCGACATCCTCAAGGCGCTGGCCGGGTTCGAGGCGAGGCGCGCCGCACTGCTGGACGAGAGGGCGACGCCTGCACCGGCGCCGGACGTAACCGCGCTCGCGGAGACGGTCGCGGCGGAATTCACGCGCCTTGAGGACGAGGCCGCCACGCTCCAGCGGAGCGCCTCGCACACCGAGGTGCTGGACGCCAAGCGGACGCGGCTTGCCGAACTCAAGGACCGGGCGAAGCTCGCCAATGATCTGGAGACGGTGCTGCAGCGCCTGCGGGACGTCACGGAGCAGCGGTCGTTGGCGGGATGCCAGGCCCAGGTGGCGACACGGTCGATCTCGACGCAGATCACCGCCCTGCGCAAGCAGCTCGTCACCGAGGAGCTCGAAAGGAGGATCGCGGAGGAGATCACCGCGCTCGACCTCACCCACCTTCCGTTCAAGGTCAGCGACTCCAGCTCAGGCGGCAAGAGCCTGTTCTCGGTCGGCCTGCAGGGCGCCGGCGCGGTGAAGAACAACCAGGTGCTCTCGGAGGGCGAGCAGCGGGCGCTCGCGCTCGCCTGCTTCCTCGCCGAGACCGGAGGCGACGACGCGCGCTACGGCATCATCGTTGACGACCCCGTCTCCTCGCTCGACCACCTGCGCATCCGCAAGGTCGCGCACCGTCTCGTCGCCGAGGCAAAGAAAGGCCGGCAGGTCATCATCTTCACGCACAACTTGGTGTTCTTCAACGAGGTCGTGTCGGAGGCGGCCAGGGCAGGGGATGCCGCGCCGCTGGTCAAGTCGGTCGTCGCCAAGACCCAGTCCGAGGGCTTCGGCGTGATCCGCGAGAACCGCGAGCCATGGGTGGCCGACGTCAATGCGCGGATCGACACGTTGCGAACGCGCGCGAAGGAACTCAAGGCCGTGACCGACTTCGACACGGACGAGTACCGGCGGCAGGTGAAGGACTTCTACTCGGACCTGCGCGAATCCTGGGAACGCGCGGTCGAGGAGGTCGTCTTCGCGAAGACGGTCGTAAGGTTCGTGCCGGATGTCATGACGGGCAGGCTCAAGGAGGTTACCGTAACTGACGATGACTATCGGACGATCTACTTCGCAATGAAGCGGGCGTCGGAACGCTCAGGCCACGACATGTCGGCCGGCCGAGACATCCCGCAGCCGTCCCCTGATGAGATGGAAGCCGATCTGAAGGTGCTCGACGACTTCAGGATAGAGCTCGGCAAGCGGCGGAAGGCGACGTCCGCGGCGCGTTCCGCCCTCGAGGATCCGGTCGGCGCGACGCTGCTCTAACCGCCGCTCCGGGCCGAAATCCAGCGAAAGTCTGCTATCACGCAATCCCAGCCTAGAACCTGCCGGGCAGCTTACGGCCAAATCTCAGTCGGCCCATGAGATCATGAAGTGCGATCGCCGGACGTCGGGTTTGTGATAAGACCCGCCGTTCACCACGTCGCTCGTGAACGGCAAAAATGCCCCAATTCTCGCCAATTCAGTCATCGGTGCGGCCATTTGGCGTGCCGACTGGCTTACATTAACGAGCGTCCGAAGCTGGGGAGCTCGCCATGGGCGCGGGATGTCCGATTTGGGGCCCAAAACCGGAGGCAGCTCACACCCTCTTCCTGACGTTCAAGGCTCTCTTACCACGAGCAGGTGAGAAGGGACGCGCCTATCCTCTGCGAGCAGACCTTCAGATGTTCAATGGGCCCATTCCTCTCCAAGGACTTCGGCGCGGTGACCATCCCACTTGACCTCCACCTTGCGCCCTTCAGGATCCCCGCCCGCTTCGCCGAACAGCTCGTAGATCACCAATCCGTCAGCCTGGGTGCTTTCGATGACCCGGCCGGGTGCAAACCCAGCTGTGTGCGCCGCGCGCACCTCGTCCGGGGCATCGGCGAAGGCGATGTCGCGCTGTGTCTCTACCACGCGCCAGACTCCGTCCTCCTCCATGATGTCGAACTCGATCTCGGTACCGTCAGGAAGGGTGCCTTCGACATCGTAGTAACGGCGCCCGTCGCGCGTCTCCGCTTGCGCTTCGGCAGCGGTGAAGCCGGCGCGG
>NZ_QZVQ01000011.1 GCF_003660445.1 Croceibacterium ferulae
AACGGCATATATGGGGGACTTCCCTACCCGTCAACACACTATGGCAATTTTGTTGCGGCTGACGGGTAAGATGCTGAAAATGCACGGGTTTTGAAGGAGGCACCAGCCCGTGCCATGGCGATCCAGCCGAGAATCACCTGAGAATCAGCGCAACATCGACTGGAATCAGCCTTTCTGCGGCCGGCCACGCGGGGGACCACTGCGGCGAGCTGCGCCATCCGGCCCCTTGCGCTTGCCGGCATAACCGCCGCCGCTGCTGCCGCCATACGGGCCCTTGCCCCCCTGCCGCGGGCCGTCATTCGCACCCTTGCCACGGTGGAACGGCTTGCCGGGTTGGCGACGCGGCGCGCCACCGAGATCGCCCGGACCTTCCGGTGCCCGTTCGATCGTCACACCCGCGTCATCGCCGCCTTCGTCCCCTTGGCCGTTCGTCCGGGCGATCGCGCCGGCGAACTTGTCGGCAATGCCGCCGGGCACCTGGAAGAAGGTTTCGGTCTGTCCGATGCGGATCGCACCAATGTCGCCGCGCGCCGCATGGCCGCGACGGCACAGCAGCGGGAGGATCCAGCGCGGATCGGCATTCTGCCGGCGACCCACATCGATGCGGAACCACACGGCGTCCTCGAAGCCCGGACGCGGGGCATCACGGTCGCGCGCCTCACGCGGCATGTCGGGCGTCAGATCCTCGGGCTCTGGCATCTTGGCGCGATGACTGCGGACCAGTGCAGCCGCGATATCCTCGGGCGTCATCTTCTCGATCAGCACTGCGGCCAGTGCACGATCTTCCTCGTCGGCCTCCACCGGCTTCAGCAAAGTATCCATCAGGCGCGCACGATCTTTCTCGCGAATGTCCGCCGGGCCGGGTGCCGGGCCCCAGGTCGCATCCACGCCCGCACTTCGCAGCAGCATCTCGACCCGACGACGACGCGGGTATGGCACCACCAGCACCGCGGTACCCTTGCGACCCGCTCGACCAGTACGGCCGGAACGGTGCTGCAGCGCCTCGGCGTCACGTGGGACCTCTACATGCACCACCAGGCTCAGGCCCGGCAGATCGATGCCGCGGGCCGCGACATCTGTCGCCACACAGACGCGGGCACGGCCGTCACGCAGCGCCTGCAATGCCTGGTTCCGCTCCGACTGCGAGTGCTCGCCCGAGAGTGCCACGACGTCGAAGCCACGCTCCTGCAGGGTGGCATGCATCCGCCGCACATTGTCGCGTGTCGCGCAGAACAGGATGGCGGTTTCCGCCTCGTGATACCGCAGCAGGTTCACCACCGCGTTTTCGATCTCCGACGGGGCGACGGGCATAGCCTGGTAGGCGATGTCCCCATGGCCACGCTCCTGCCCGACGGTGGAGATCGCCAGCGCGTCACGCTGATATTGCCGTGCCAGTGCCACGATCGGGCGCGGCATGGTGGCGGAAAACAGCAGCGTGCGCCGTTCCGCCGGGGTGGCATCCAGGATCTCTTCCAGATCCTCGCGGAAGCCCATGTCCAGCATCTCGTCCGCTTCGTCCAGCACGGCCGCCTTCAGCGCCGACAGGTCCAGCGCGCCACGCTCCAGGTGATCGCGCAGCCGGCCAGGGGTGCCAACCACGATGGTGGCACCGGCACGCAGCGCCTGCCGCTCCATCTGCGGGTTCATGCCACCGACGCAGGTTGCGATGCGCGCACCCGTCTGGCTGTACAGCCATTCCAGCTCGCGGCTGACCTGCAGTGCAAGCTCCCGCGTGGGAGCGATGATCAGCGCCAGTGGTCCGGCGCCGAAGCGCACCCGACCGCTATCGTCCAGCAGGTCGTTGGCCATGGCGAGGCCGAAGGCCACGGTCTTGCCCGATCCGGTGCGGGCGGACACGATCATGTCGCGGCCCAGAGCCTCGTCCTGCAGCACGGCGGCCTGCACTTCGGTGGGATCGGCATAGCCCTGCGCGGCAAGCGCGGCGCCGATGGTCGGCGGAAGGTCGTTGAAAGTCATGATTTTCCGTATGTCTCACGGGCAGCAACAGCGCCGCACGTGTCCTGCCGAAATGCCTGCGGGCGATCAGGGGATCGCGCGAATGCCGGCAGAGAACGGGAGGGGGATGGATGCCCATAGCCGATTTCCCGGCAGAATGCGATGGCTGATCGAATCGGCCCGGCCTTGCACTTCGCACGCGCCGCGCCATCTGGTCGACCACTGGCGCACAGGCGCCTTTGCGTGTAAGGGCGCCCCCAATCATGGCAACGCGAATCAGTGACGCTCCACGCGTCGGAATGGTCAGCCTGGGCTGCCCCAAGGCACTGGTCGATTCCGAGCGCATTCTGACCCGGCTTCGCGCCGATGGCTACCGCATGTCCGCCGACTATGCCGGCGCGGATGTGGTCGTCGTCAATACCTGCGGCTTCCTCGACAGCGCGAAGGAAGAAAGCCTGGAGGCGATCGGGGAGGCGATGGCGGAGAATGGCCGCGTCATTGTGACCGGCTGCATGGGCGACGAAGCCGCTATGATCCGCTCCCGCTTTCCAGATGTGCTGGCCGTCACCGGCGCGCATCAATACGAGCAGGTGGTGGATGCGGTGCACGACGCCGCGCCGCCCAGCCAGGGGCCCTTCATCGACCTGATCCCGCAGCCGCTGGACGATGAAGGCGGCGTAAAGCTGACCCCGCGCCATTACAGCTACCTGAAGATTTCCGAGGGCTGCAATCATTCCTGCTCCTTCTGCATCATCCCGCAGCTGCGCGGAAAGCTGGCCAGCCGGCGGATCGATGCGGTGCTGCGCGAGGCGGAGAAGCTGGTCGCCGCCGGCACGCGCGAGTTGCTGGTGATCAGCCAGGATACCAGCGCCTATGGCGTGGACATCCGCCACCAGGAACAGAGCTGGAAGGGTCGCCAGGTCCGCGCGCACATGACCGATCTCGCCCGCGAGCTGGGCCAGCTGCGCACGCCGGAAGGCACCACACCCTGGGTGCGGATGCACTATGTGTACCCCTACCCCCATGTCGACCAGGTCATCCCGCTGATGGCCGAAGGGTTGCTGACGCCCTATCTCGACATCCCGTTCCAGCATGCCAGCCCCAGCGTGCTGAAGGCGATGCGCCGCCCGGCCAACGAGGCCAAGGTGCTGGACCGGATCCGCAACTGGCGCGAGATCTGCCCGGATCTGGCCATCCGCTCCTCCTTCGTGGTCGGCTTCCCCGGCGAAACGGAGGGCGACTTCCGCTATCTGCTCGACTGGCTGGAAGAGGCGCAGCTGGATCGCGTCGGCGGCTTCCGGTTCGAACCGGTGGAAGGCGCCACGGCCAACATTCTGCCCGGCGCCGTTCCGGAAGAGGTGAAGGAAGAACGCTTCCAGCGCCTGATGGAGGCGACCAGCCGCATCAGCACCGCGCGCCTTGCCGCCAAGGTCGGCCGCATCCTGCCGGTCATCATCGACGAGATCGGCGAGCCGGATGAGGATGACGGCAGCATCGGCGCCACCGGTCGCAGCCAGGCCGATGCGCCTGAGATCGATGGGCAGGTCCTGCTGCGCGACGTACCGGCCGACCTGCAGCCGGGCATGATTGTGGACGTGCTGGTAGAAGAGGCCGATGCGCACGATCTGTTCGGGGTTCCCGTCAGCCAGCGATAAGCCCGACGAGCGGCCTTGCGTCCTTGCCCATGCGCCCGCCTCGCCCCACTTGGCCGCGCATGGACAAGCTCGTTTTCGCACTCGCCCCTGCCCTGCTGCTGCTCGCCGGCTGCAGCCCTTCGGGCGCCTCAGGCACGGCCGGACAGGAGCAGACAGGCCAAACCACCGGGCTCGATCCGCAGCGCATGGCGCAGGTGGTCGAGCGGGCAGAAGCGATGGCGCCGCTCAACAGCATGGTGATAATGCGCGATGGCGAGGTGCTGCTCGCCCGCGCCTTCCATGATGGCCCGTCGGTCAGCCGGCCGGTCAACATCAAGTCCGCTTCCAAGTCGGTGATATCTGCCATTGTAGGCATCGCGATCAAGAAGGGCGTGTTCACGGGGGTGGAGCAGCCGGTCCTCTCGGTCCTGCGCGACAAGGCCCCGACCACGCCCGATCCGCTGCTGGAAAAGCTGCATATCGGCCACCTGCTGTCCATGCAGGCCGGCCTTGCCCGCACCAGTGGCGACAATTACGGGCGCTGGGTCTCCAGCCCGGACTGGGTCCGCTATGCACTGGCGCAGCCCTTCGTCGCACGGCCGGGCACGGACATGCTTTATTCCACCGGCAACACGCACCTGCTGTCCGCCATGTTGACCCGCGCCAGCGGCCGCTCCACCTACGATCTGGCGCAGGAATGGCTGGCGCAGCCGCTGGGCATCTCCATCCCGCAATGGCCGCGTGATCCGCAGGGCATCTATTTCGGCGGCAACGACATGCTGATGAGCCCGATTGACCTGGCGAAGTTCGGCGAAATGTACCGCCTGGGCGGCATCGTGGGCGGCCAGCAAGTGGTCCCGCGCGAATGGATCGCGGCGAGCTGGAGTCCGATGACCACCTCACCCTTCAGCGGCGGCGACTACGGGTTGGGCTGGTTCGTCAGCGGCGTAGGCCGGCACCCGCTTTATTATGCATGGGGGTATGGCGGGCAGATGCTGTTCATCCTGCCGGACCTGCAGCTGACGGTCGTAATGACCAGCGACACCGATGTAGAACGCGGCAGCGCGCATCTTGGCGAAGTGCGCGATCTGCTGGCGAACTACATAGTGCCCGCTGCGGAAGCGGGCGGCACGCGGCAGGCGGGTTCAGGTCTGGCCGACCAGAGGAACGGAGCCGAACCCAGCACGTAGCCCAGAAACGCTGTCTGAAGCGGAACAGCGAAGGCGAAGGCAGGGATGTCCAGCGTCAGCCAGGCGTGAGTATTCGCCGCCACATCGGCGATCATGATGCCGGCGGCCAATGCAACGCCGGCTCTCCGGCAGCCAGTCAAGATCAGCACGATAACCGCTGCATCCAGCAGCACCAGCGCCGTCCAGAACGCCTCCAGCACCGCCGGCGCCCAGGCATAAGGCCGCCATCCAGTCAGCCAGAAATCGCGGGCATGATTGAAGGCGCCGATCGCGAAGCACGCCGCATAGATGGCCAAGGCCACACGCGTCCGAAGCGTGTCTCCCCGAGGACGCACCGAACGCATCAGCTCAGGAAGAACCGCTCCGGCAGCAGCGGCTCCGGCGGTTGTTCGCCCAGATGCGGGGCGATGCTGATCTCCGCCGCGCGGCAGATCGCATCCAGCGGCAGGCCGTTGGCGGTCATGGCGAAGGGGTGGGCCAGCTCCTCCGTCACCTCCGCCAGACCCAGGAACACATAGCCGACGATTGCCACGAATACCGGCGTCATCCAGCCTGCCGGACCGACCAGCGCGAAGGGCAGCAGCAGGCAGAACAGCCAGATCGTGCGGTGGATCAGCAGCGAATAGACATAAGGCAGCGGCGTCACCGCGATCCGCTCGCACCCGGCCTGCTGCAGCGCGATGCTGGCGAGGCGCGTATCCAGCGCGCGAAGGCCGAAACCGTCGATGGCGCCGGCCTGCGCTGCCTCCGCCAGCCGCCAGGTGATGACGTCCATCATCGCATCGGGCGGATGGATCCCCTGCGCGATGGGCCCGGCCAGCGCCAGCGCCCGCTGGTCGTCCGGCAGGCGGCGCAGATTGGCCCGGTGCAGATGCAGGAAGGCCAGCGCCCCGCGCAGCAGATCGTGGCGCGGGCTCTTGTCGGCGATGAACAGCTCGGCCTCGCGCGCCAGGCTGCGCATGTCGGCCAGCAGCCCGCCCCACAGCTTGCGCGCTTCCCACCAGCGATCATAGGCGGCGTTGTTGCGGAACCCCAGGAACAGTGAGAGGGCAAGGCCAAAGGACGAATAGGCGACGGCGTCGATGCGCGGCAGCGGGCGCACCGCCTCGTCCACCCACACCAGCAGGCCTGCGAACAGCACCATCAGCAGCACGCGCAGCGCGATGTGCGGTACGATGGAACCGCGCATGGCGAACACCAGGTCGAATGCGGTGGGCTTGTCGCGGACGATCATGGGTGCGGCCGATCAGGCGTGACGGATGGTGGTGATGAAATCGAGCGACAGATCGTCGGAAAGGTGAAAGCCTCTCGCCGGCGAGAAGGCGATGCCGCGCGGTTCGTCCATGCGCAGGCCGGCATCGGTCAGCAAGGCACGCAGATCGTCCGGCGTCAGGAAGTCGTCCCAATGGTGGGTGCCGCGCGGCACCGCGCCGACCATCTCCGCCGCGCCCACCAGCAGCACCCGGCTGGTCGGTGTGCGGTTGGGGGTCGACAGCACCAGCAAGCCGCCCGGCGCCAGATGGCGGGCGAGTTCGCGCACGAAGGTCGGCTTGTCGCCCACATGCTCGATCACTTCCAGGCAGGTCACGAGGTCAAAGGTGCCGCCTAGCCCCGCCAATTCACCATCGCGATAGGTGATCGCCAGGCCGCTGCCAGCCGCATGCGCCTGTGCCGCCGCGATGTTGCCCGGTGCCGCATCCACCCCGGTCACCGCTGCCCCCAGCCGCGCCAGCGGTTCCGCGAGCAGCCCCGCGCCGCACCCGACATCCAGCGCGGTCTTGCCGGCAAGCGGCGTCGCGCTCTCGATATCGCCGCCCCAGTGCAGGTCGATCGCGGCACGCAGGAATGCCAGACGGACCGGATTCAGCCGGTGCAGCATGGCGCTGCTGCCCCGTGGATTCCACCAATCGGCGGCCAGGCGGTCGAAATGGGCCGCCTCGGCATCGCGGATGGTAACATTTGCGACAGTTGCATCACCCATGCAGCCACCCTAACAGCGCCGCGGGCAGGTGGCCAGACGGCGCCTGATACATGCGGAAGGGACGGGTTCTTGGCGCGGATCGTGATGAAATTCGGCGGCACGTCGATGGCCGGGTCCGAGCGCATCCGCCGCGTGGCCAACATCGTGCGGCGCCAGCAGGCAGCCGGGCACGAGGTGGCGGTGGTGGTCAGCGCCATGGCGGGCGAGACGGACCGGCTGGTGAACTGGTGCCGGGAAGCGAACCCGCTCTACGATCCGGCGGAATATGACGTGGTGGTCGCCAGTGGCGAGCAGGTGACCAGCGGCCTTCTGGCGCTGACGCTGCAGGCGCTGGGCTGCAAGGCCCGCAGCTGGCTGGGCTGGCAGATGCCGATCCACACGGTGGAGGCGCACAGCAAGGCGCGCATCGCCAGCATCGATACGGACGCGTTGCTGGCGGCGATGGCCGGCGGCGAGATTGCGGTGATTCCCGGCTTCCAGGGGCTGGCGGAGGATAACCGCATCACCACGCTGGGCCGCGGCGGGTCCGACACCAGCGCAGTGGCGGTGGCGGCCGCGATCGGGGCGGATCGCTGCGACATCTATACCGACGTGGACGGCGTCTATACCACGGACCCGCGCATCGTGGCCCGGGCGAAGAAGCAGGAATTCGTCACCTACGAAGAGATGCTGGAGCTGGCATCGGTCGGCGCCAAGGTGCTGCAGACCCGCTCCGTCAGCCTGGCGATGAAGGCGGGCGTGCGGGTGCAGGTGCTCTCCAGCTTCGTGGAGGACGGCGTGCCGGCAGACGATCTGCCGGGCACGATGATCGTATCGGATGAGGAAATGGCCGCAATCATGGAAAGCCGGGGAATGGAAGCGCAGCTGGTCACCGGCATCGCGCACGACAAGAACGAAGCGCGCGTGGTGCTGACCCGCGTGCCCGACCGTCCGGGCGCGGTCAGCATGATCTTCGGCCCGCTGGCCGATGCCGGCATCAATGTGGACATGATCATCCAGAATGTCGGCCGCGACAAGGGCGAGACCGACGTGACCTTCACCGTGCCCCAGGCCGACCTTGCCCGCACGCAGGCCCTGCTGGAGGACCGGCGCGGATCGATCGGCTTCAACCGCATCGTGGTGGATGCCAAGGTCGCCAAGATCAGCGTCGTGGGTGTCGGCATGCGCAGCCATGCGGGCGTTGCCGCCACGATGTTTCAGTCGCTGGCCGATCGCGGCATCAATGTGGAGGCGATCTCCACCAGCGAGATCAAGATCAGCGTGCTGATCGACGAGGACGAGACCGAGCTCGCCGTGCGCGTGCTGCACAGCGCCTACGGCCTCGACGCGGAGGACTGACGTAGAGCACCCCTGTTCCTCGACCTGAAAGCCGTATAACCCTCGCGGCAAGGGGCACAGGGGGATGGCGATGGTAAGACGCGGCACACGCAGGCTGATCAACGAGGCGAAACGCATCGTGGCCCGGCTGCGGGGAGCAAAGACGGTGCCGCCGGGTCTCGTGCACATGGGCGACCTGCGCAGCCTGGAGCCGCTGAGCCGCGAATATGGGTTCGACCGGGGCGATCCGGTCGATCGCTACTACATCGAAGCCTTCCTCAAGTCGCAGAGCACGCTGATCACCGGCCGCGTGCTGGAGGTGGGGGAGCGCCTCTACACCGAAAAGTTCGGCCAGGGCGTGACGCAAAGCGACATGCTGCATGTCGATGACCACCCCGACGCCACCTATGTCGACGACCTGACCGATGGCAAGACCATCCCCGGCGACGCCTATGACTGCGTGATCCTGACGCAAACGCTGCACCTGATCTTCGACATGAAATCGGCGGTGCATACCCTCTTCCGCGTGCTGAAGCCCGGCGGCGTGCTGCTGTGCACGGTGCCGGGCATCACCCAGATCGCTGACAGCGACTGGAACGACACCAGGTACTGGTCCCTTTCGAAGGGCGCTGCGACGAAGCTGTTCGGGCTGGCCTTCGGGCCGGAGCATGTGGAGATCGTGCAATATGGCAATGTGTTGAGTGCCACCGCTTTCCTGCACGGCATGGCCGCGCAGGAGCTGAAGCAGGCCGAACTCGATCATGCGGATCATGAATATCCGGTCATCGTCGCGATCCGCGCAACGGCCGGGGACGCGGCGGTCAAGATGCGGATGACAAACCGGTGGGACTATTCCGGCCGACCTGCGACCCCCTATGATGACGAGACCAGCTATGCCAAGGGCATGGCCTGGCTGGACGGACACGGCGCCACGGTCGAGGATTGGGGCTGCGGCACCTGCTACGCGCAGCGCTTTGTGACGCAGAGCCGCTATGTCGGGGTTGACGGCAGCGCCAGCGACCAGGCGGCGGTCAAGGCGGAGCTGCAGGAATACCGCTCCGAGACGGACTGCATCTTCATGCGCCATGTGCTGGAACACAATTGGGGCTGGCGGCAGATCCTGGACAATGCACTGCAATCCTTCGGCAAGCGCATGGTGCTGGTGATCTTCACTCCCTTTGCAGCCCCGGGCGCATCCGGCGATACGGTGCTGGACAGCACCGGCCCGATCCCCGATCTTGCGCTGGACCGGAACGAGCTGCGGCAGATGCTGGGGCCGTTTCTGGTGCGAGAGGAGCGGATCGAGACTAGCACGCAATATGGCACCGAAACTCTCTTCTTTCTTGAAAAGTAAGCCGTTCGTCCGGCGGGTCGTCTGGCCGCTGCGACGCCGCTGGCGTGCGCTGACTCCGCGTGCCGGCATCCTGATGTATCATCGGGTGGCGACCGAAGCGGTCGATCCGTGGAACCTGTGCGTCAGCCCGGAGCATTTCGAGCAGCAGATCGAGCTGCTCGCTCGGCGCCGCGCGGCAGTGGACCTCGGCGCCTTTGCGGGCGAGGACGTGATCGATCGAAAAGGCAGCAAGCTGGCCGTGACCTTCGACGATGCGTACCGCGACAATCTGGAGGTCGCGCTGCCGATCCTGGAACGGCATGGCGTACCGGCAACCATCTTCGTGATCTCGGATGCGCTGGGCCGCACCCGCGAATTCTGGTGGGATGCGCTCTGCCGTGCCGTGCTGGAAAGCGGCGACCTGCCCACCACGCTGGAAATCACGCTGGGTGGTCATGAGCGCAGCTTCGTCATCGACGATGACAGCGCCGCCGTGATGGCCCCCGGCCGCTGGAACGCCGACCGGGAAGAACCGCGCACGGGGCGCGAGCGCCTGTATATGGATCTGTGGAACGCCATTGTGGTGCTGCCGCCTGCGGACCAGGATGCGGCTGTGGCCACGATCCTGCTATGGGCCGGCATGCCGGTGGCCGGACCGGAAAGCCGCCGCCCCGCTACCCGTGAACAGATCGCCGCGCTGGCCGATCATCCGCTGGTCCGGATCGGCAATCACACCCGCCACCACCCCAGCCTGCCCGATCACGACGCGGCGCGGCAGCGGGATGAGATCGCCGGCTGCCAGCGTGCGCTGGAGGATCTGGCGGGCGGGCCGATCGACCGGATGAGCTATCCCTTCGGCCGCAACGATGCCGCATCGCGCCGCATCATTGCGGAACTCGGCATACCGGTCGCCTGCACCAGCTATCCGGCGGCGATCACCCGCACCACCCCGCGCGACCAGTTGACCCGCCTGCAGGTGCTGGATCAGGACAGCGAAAGCTTTGCCCGCTGGCTGCGCGACGACCACGCCCTGCTGGAAGGTGCCGCATGAGCGACACCCCGCTGATCACTGCCGTGATGATCTTCCGCAATGGGGAGGACTACATCGCCGAGGCGATCGGGAGCATCCTGGCGCAGAGCTTCACCGATTGGGAGCTGGTGCTGGTCGATGACGGCAGTTGGGACGGGGCGACCGCCATCGCGAAAGACTTTGCCGCCGCGCATCCCGGCCGCATCCGCTACATCGAGCATCCCGACCACGCCAATCTGGGCATGAGCGCGTCGCGCAATGCCGGTGTTGCCGCCGGGCGCGGGCGCTACATCTCCTTCCTGGATGCGGACGACATCTGGCTGCCGGAGCGGCTGGGCGTGTTCGTGGAGGTGGCGCGCCAGTTCCCCGCAGCAGGCATGATCTACGGTTCCACGCTGTACTGGTATAGCTGGGCTGGGGATGGGGAGAGCTATCTGGGGGAGCAGGACCAGCCCGGCGACATGCAGCTGCCGGTGCGGCGGCTGATCCCGCCTCCGGTGGCGCTGAGAAAGTTCATCAACACGGCGGGCGGCTGCCTGCCCGGCATCTGCAGCCTGCTGGTGCGGCGCGACGCCTATGATGCGGTCGGCGGCTTCGAGCCGAGCTTTCGCGGATTGTACGAGGACCAGGTCTTCCTCAGCAAGATGACCGCGACTCAGCCGGTGGTGGTGATCGCGGAGGTGCTGGATCACTACCGCCAGCACGCCGCCTCCTGCTGCTCGCAGGCGCTGACCACCGGGGAGTATGACCCTGTCGGCTACCACCCGGCCCGCGGCACCTATCTGCGCTGGCTGCAGGCCTATCTGCGCACGATCGGGCTGGACGATGCGGCGCTGGACCGGGCAGTGGCGCGGCAGCTGCGGCCCTATCGCTTGCCCGGCTACATCCCGGTGGACAGGCGGGTCCGCCGGCTGTGGAACGGGGCGACGCGGCGGATCAGGGCGGCAACGCCGGGCGCGGTGCTGCGGCAATGGTGGCGACTGAGCGCCTGGCGGCACGCCCGCCGCGCGGGCCGGACCTAGCGCGAGACGCCCAGCTCGCTCTCCAGCCTGCTGCCGACCTCCTGCAGCCGCAGCATCCGGCTATACAGGCCGCCGCTGCCCGCCAGCGCAGCGGGCGTGCCCTGTTCGACCACCTGCCCGCGATCGAGCACGATCACGTGATCGGCGTCCCGGGTGGTGGCCAGCCGGTGCGCGATGACCAGCACGGTGCGGTCCGCCGCCCCCCGGCGCAAGGTCGCCAGCACCTCCGCCTCGGTGACGGAATCCAGCGCATTGGTCGCCTCGTCCAGGATCAGGATGGCGCCGGGCCGCAGCAATGCGCGGGCGATCTCGATTCGCTGGCGCTGCCCGCCCGACAGCAGCACGCCGCGCTCCCCCACCTGGGTGTCGTAGCCGAGCGGCAGGCCGGCGATGAAGTCGTGGATTTCCGCCGCGCGGGCGGCTTCCTCGATCTCGCCCTGGCTGGCATCGGGCCGCGCCCAGGCGATGTTCTCGCGCACCGATCCGGAGATCAGGCCGGTATCCTGCCCGGATATCGCCAGCTGCGCCCGCCACCAGCCAAGGTCCAGCTCCATCAGCGGGGTGCCCGCGACGCTGATGGTGCCGCTGTCCGGATCGTGGAAGCGATAGAGCAGGTTGGTGATCGTCGACTTGCCCGCGCCCGATGCGCCGACCAGCGCCGTGGTCCTGCCCAGCGGGATGGTGAACGTGGCATCGGCCAGGGCCGCCCGCCGTTCCTGCGACTTGCCGTCATAGGAGAAACTGATCCGGTCGAACACGATCTGGCCCTCCAGAGCCGGCAGGCGGGCGGTCCCGGTCGCCCGGCGTGACCAGGCGGGGAGCGCATCGACCCGCGACACGGAGGCAAGCGAGGCATCGGCCTGCACCAGCCCGGTGCGGCTCCGCTCCAGCGCGGCGATGTTGGGCTGCAGCCGATGAAGCAGCGCGATAAAGGCGATCAGCGATGCCTGGCCCAGGTCGATCCACACCGCGGCGATCAGCAGCAGGGCGACGATCGCGGCATAGGCCACCTCCTGCATCCCGGAGATCGCGTTGTTGACCCGGGCGAGGTCGACATCGATCCGCATCAGGCGCCGGGTTATGTCCACGAACTGCTGTTGTACCTGCGGTTCCTGGCCATAGGCACGGGTCATCCGCATATTGTCCAGCAATTCATATGACCGGACAGAATAGGCCTCCGCTCCCCGCACCTTGGCCGTTCCCAGGTCGCGCACGCGCTTGTCGGCCGCCCGTCGGATGATCGACACGGCCGTGACCAGCAGACCGGCGATCAGCGTCAGCTCGGGCGAGATCAGCAGCAGCAGCGTGCCTAGCGCCAGCACGATGCAGGCAGAGGAGAAGAGGTCGAACACGGCGAAGATGGCGTCCGTGACGTTCCACACCTCCGTATCCAGCGTGTTGATCAGGGTGCCGTGATCGGTGACGCACAGGAACTGGTAATCGCTGTCGAGCAGCCGCTGGTGGATACGGCCGGCCAGCTCCAGGCTCAGCCGGCTGCCCAGCACCACCACATTGATGCTGTTGATATAAGTCAGCACCACGCGCGCGGCGACCAGCGCCACGATGAAGCCGGCGATCATGAACAGGCGGTTGTCCACCCCTGCAAGATCGACCAGCTGCGACAGGATGCGCGACAGCGCGCCGCCCTCGTCATCCATCAGGCTGCTGCCGGTGAACAGGATACCGATCAGTGGGATCAGCATGGAAATGCTGAGCCCGTCCATGATGGAAATCAGCACGCTGAACACCAGCAGCATGGCAATGCGCAGCGGAAAAGCACGGAACGCCTCCCGCACCCAGGCGAATATCAACCGCCTCACGTCAGCCGGAACATCCGGTCTGTTGCGATCACGGTCAAATGCGCCCCCATCTGTTGCCGCATCCGGCGGATCGATCCGCCTCACGCGAGTCGGGCCATCGCGGTAGTGTGGCGAAAAACACTTAGCAACCTCTTCACAGCCCCACGATCCTGCACCGTTCGAAACGATACCGTTCGCTCATACAGGACAATCGCGGTCGCTCCCAGCCCACCGTCTGGGGCGACGACTTGCCGTAAACTTTACGTGCAGGGTGAAAGGTTTATGCTGCCAGTTGTTCGTTTATTGTCGGAGTTCATGGTGCATCCTGTTTTCCTCGCCGCTACCGCATTGTCGCTGATCATGTCGTCCTCCGTGCAGGCCCAGACGCAGGGCACCACGCAAGCCGCCGCGCCCGTCCAAAGCAATCCGCTGCTCGCCATGTGGAGCGGCTCCTATGGCGGCGTCCCTCCGTGGGACCAGGTTCGTCCCGAGCTGTTTCCGGAAGCCTTCGCCACCGCGCTGGCCGAACGGCAGGCCGAGTATGAGGCGATCGCGAGCAATCCCGAAGCCCCCACCTTTGCCAACACCTTCGTGCCGATGCAGCTGGCGGGCGAGCAGCTGGGCCGCGTGAACGCCCTGTTCGGCGTGATGACCAGCAACATGAACAATCCCGCCTATCAGGCGCTGGACGCCGAATGGTCGCCCAAACAGGCTGCGGCGCAGGATGCGATCACCTTCAACCCAGCGCTGCTCGCCCGGATCGAAGCGATCTACAATGCGCGCGAAACCAGCGGTCTGGATGCCGAACAGCAGCGGCTGGTGACGCGCACATACGAATCCTTCGTGCGCCAGGGTGCCAGGCTGGATGCCGGTCAGAAGGCCCGCCTGTCAGAAATCAATCAGCAGCTGGCCAGCAACTTCGCCACCTATTCCGAGAAGCTGCTGACGGACGAGGCGACCTACATCGCGGTAACGGACGAGAGCGAGCTCGCCGGCGTGCCCGCCAGCGTGAAGTCCGTGGCCCGCGCCGCCGCGCAGGAGCGTGGGCTGGAAGGCTGGGCCATCGTCAACACCCGCTCCGCGGTGGACCCGGTGCTGACCTTCGCCACCGACCGTGCCTTGCGCGAGAAGGTCTGGCGCGCTTTCGTTAACCGCGGTGACAATGGTGGCGCCAGCGATACCAACGCCACGATCGCCGCCATCCTGCAGCTGCGGGACGAGCGGGCGGAGCTGCTGGGCTTCGACAATCATGCCGAGTGGCGGATGCAGGACACCATGGCCAAGACGCCGGCCGCTGCGACCGACCTGATGATGCGCGTCTGGCCCGCCGCCACCGCCCGCGTGGCGGAAGAGGTGCGCGACATGCAGGCGATCGCGGAAGCGGAAGGCGCCGGGCTGACGATCGAGCCGTGGGATTACCGCTTCTACCAGGAGAAGGTGCGCAAGGCTCGCTACGATCTCGATCAGGCGGAGCTGAAGCCGTATTTCGCGCTCGACAACATGATCGACGCGGCGTTCTGGTCGGCCAACCAGCTGTACGGCCTGCAGTTCGAAGAGATCAGCGGCACCGTGCCGGTGTTCGAGCCGAACGTGCGCGTGTGGCACGTGAAGGACAAGGACGGGGCGGAGGTCGGCCTGTTCTACCGCGACGATTTCGCGCGCACGGGCAAGCGTTCCGGTGCCTGGGCGACCACCTATCGCAGCCAGCGCGACTTGCCGCCAGCCAAGAACGTGCTGTCATCCAACAACAACAATTTCGCCAAGGGCGCGCCGGGCGAGCCCGTGCTGATCAGCCTGGACGATGCGGAAACGCTGTTCCACGAATTCGGCCACGCGATCCATTCCATGCTGCAGGACGTGACCTATCCTGGCCTTGCCGGCACGCCGCGCGATTTCGTGGAATATCCCAGTCAGGTGAACGAGCATTGGCTGCTGACGCGCGAAGTGCTGGACCGCTTCGCCCGGCATTATGAAACGGGTGAGCCGATGCCGCAGGAGTTGCTGGACAAGGTCAAGGCCGCGCAGACCTTCAATCAGGGCTTCGCCACTGTGGAATATCTGGCCAGTGCCATCGTCGACATGAAGCTGCACACAGCGACGGAGCCGGTGACCGATCCGGACGCGTTCGAGCGGACCGCACTGGCCGAGATCGGCATGCCGCGCGAACTGGTGATGCGTCACCGCCTGCCGCAGTTCAATCACCTGTTCTCCTCCGACGCCTACTCGGCCGGCTATTACAGCTACCTGTGGTCCGAGACGATGGACGCGGACACCTGGGCCGCGTTCGAGGAAGCCGGCGGTGCGTGGGACAAGGCGACGGCTGACCGCTTCGCGGAACTGCTCCTGTCTACCGGCAACGAGACCGACCGGGCCGAGGCCTATCGCGCATTCCGCGGCCGCGATCCGGATGTGAAGGCGCTGCTGCGCATTCGTGGCTTCCCGGCCGAGTAACCAGCCCGACATTCCGCCGGCGGCGCTGCGCTGCCGGCGGAATCGAACTGTTTTATCCAACCTTGTCAGACACCCCTTGCATAGTGCCGGCCATTTAGGTTAGCGCTAACATATAAACGGCGCGGCACTTGATGTTAGCGCTTACAAGGGGAGAGTAATGAGACTGACAACCGCGCCAGCGACGGTGTTTAGCCGTGCCGCCAAGATCCGCCAGGGTTCCTCGATCATCGCTCTCGCGATCACGCTGGCAGCTGTTCCGGCTTGGGGCCAGAGCACGTCCGGCCCCGATTCGTCGCCCGTGCCGGCCGATGACCAGGAAGTGCCCGCCCCCACAGCGGAAACTGTCGCAGGCCAGACGGTCAACGCGGCCGGCGAAACGGTCAATGCCGACGGCACCATCGTGGTGACAGGCTTCCGCCGTTCGCTGCAGAGCGCGCAGGATATCAAGCGCAACTCCGACTCGATCGTCGATTCGGTCACGGCGGAGGATATCGGCGCCCTGCCCGACCGCTCAGTCGTGGAGACGCTGCAGCGCATTCCCGGCGTGTCGATCACCCGCTTCGCCGCTGGCGTGGACCCGGACCACTTCTCGTCAGAAGGTTCAGGCGCGACGGTCCGCGGTCTCACCTATGTGCAGTCGCAGTTCAATGGGCGGGAGGCGTTCTCCGCCCTGAACGGTCGCTCGCTCGGCTTCCAGGACGTGCCGTCCGAACTGCTGGGCGGGGTGGACGTGTTCAAGTCGCCCACCGCGGATCGCATCGAAGGCGGCATCTCGGGCATCGTGAACCTGCGCACCCGCGTGCCGTTCGATTCGGCAGGCTCCTATCTCGCCGGCACGGTCGAAGCCAATTACGGCGACTTCGTGGAGAAGTTCGCCCCGACCGTCTCGGTCGTCGGCAGCACCCGTTGGGAAACGCCGGTCGGCGACATCGGCATCCTCGGCAGCGTGGTCTACTCACAGCTGTTCACCCGCAGCGACCGCCTGCAGCTTTCCTCGTTCCGGAACCGGCCGATCTACACGGACGGTACCCGTACCGACGTGGTCGCATTCGATGGGGCGACGCAGCAGGGCGTGGGCCTGTTCCCGCGCGGCGCGGTGATCGGCAGCGACGACCGTGACCGCGAACGCTACGGCTATGCCGCGGCGGCGCAGTGGCGCTCCAACGACGGATCGATGGAAGCTACATTCCAGTTCCTGCGTTCCGACGCTCGGCTGGCCTGGACCGAAAACACGATCGAAATCGCGACGGACAACGTCACGGCAGCGGGCGACAGCCGCGCGCGGGCGGGCACCTCCATCTCGTTTGACGAGGACAATGTGTTCGAACGCGGCCTGATCACCGGTCCCACCGGCTGGCGGGACGATCAGAACAATCCGGAAGGGACGCTCGCACGCCTCCGGACACCCGCTTTCGGCCTGCAGTCGAACAATCAGTACCGCGAACATACCGAACGCAGCGTCACGGACGATTACGGGTTCAACTTCAAGTGGGACGTCAACGACCGCCTCGGAGTGTCGCTGGACTACAGCCACATCGAATCCACCGGTGAGGTGGTCGATAACGGCATCTGGGGCTCCGGCTACCAGGATGCGCTGATCGAATTGAACGGCGGCGACTTCCCGCTGGTCAACTTCGTGGCTCCGCAAACATGCGAGACCACAGCCACCAACGCCCAGGGCATCTGCCAGGGCGCACCCGGCTCCAGCGGTGCTTACCCGACCTATCTCAGCGGGCAGAATGCCGGCTTCAGCGATCCGTCGGCCAATTTCTGGCGCAGCGCAATGGACCATGTGGAGGAATCCGAAGGCAATTCGGACGCGTTCCGCGTGGACCTGGATTACGCCTTCGACGACAGTTCCTTCCTCAAATCCGTGCAGGTCGGCTACCGCTACGCCAATCGCAATCAGGTGGCGCGGGTCTCCGCCTACAATTGGGGCGTGTTGTCCGAACAATGGGGCAATGGCGGACCGGTATGGATGGACGAATCGATCGGGGGCCCTGGCGCCGACCAGACCGGTCCGAACTCGCAGGAAGGCCAGTACGCGCAATATCAATGGCAGAACTTCATGCGCGGGCAGGCGAACAACCCGGCCTTCAACCAGGGTCGCCTGTACTGGACCGGCAACCCGGCCAGCGATTATGCCAGCTATGTCGCCTTTGCGAAGTCGATCCGGGACGAATGGCTGCAGCCGGGCGCAGCGGCGCCGACCGGTGGTTCCACCGGCTGGGTTCCGCTGAACGAACGGCCGGGCGTGCTGGCGAACTCGCAGTACCTGCCGGGCGAGGTGAATCCGATCGAGGAAACCAATCATGCCGCCTATGTCATGGCGCGCTTTGATGCGGATCTGAGCAATGGCTGGCGCTTCAACGGCAATGTCGGCCTGCGCTACAGCACCACGGACCGGGTCAGCAGCGGCTTTATCCAGTTCCCCACCGCCGATCCGCTGACGCCTGATGCCAATTGCCGTGAAACGATCCAGCAGATCGTCAATCCGGCACCAGGGGACGAGGTGCCGACGACCAACACGATCGCGGCCGGCTGCGCCTACCTGTATTCGAACCCGGGCCTGCGGGCGGATGTCCGCGACTTCTCCAACGCCGCGTTCGAGCCCAACGACGTCAACACCAGCTACGACTACTGGTTGCCGGCCGTGAACCTGAAGCTGGAAGTAGGCGGCGGGCTGCAGTTCCGCGCGGCCTACTTCAAGGGCATCTCTCCGCCCAACACGCGTGACATCCGGAACTACACGCCTGTGGTCATCGCGCCGCAGGTGCCGATCGGGCAGGAACTGACGGTGGTGCCCAACCTGGCCACGGCCGATCCGAACGACGGCATCATCCAGGGCGAAAGCGCCGTGGTGGTGGAAGGGCGCGGCGTGCGCGGCGGTGCGGCGGACCTGCTGCCGGTGACCTCCGACAATTTCGACCTGACCGCGGAATGGTACTTCAACCCGGTCGGATCGCTGACGCTGTCGGCCTTCTACAAGGAGATCAAGGGCGTGGTGGTGTTCGACACCCAGCGCCAGAGCTTCACCAATAACGGGCAGACCTTCGACGTCGTGCTGACGCGGGAGCTGAACGCGCCGGAAACCGGCAAGGTCAAGGGCTTCGAACTGGCCTACCAGCAGACCTACGACTTCCTGCCGGGCGCCCTGTCCGGACTGGGGATCCAGGCGAACTACACCTTTGTGGACAGTTCGGGTGTGCCGCAGCCCACGCTGGAAGCGGGCGATCCGTCCGTGGTGGGTGACTTCGTGTCCAACATCGATGTCTCGGGCTTCCCGCTGCAGGGCCTGTCGAAGCACAATTTCAACGTCACCCCGTTCTTCGACTACAAGGGCCTGTCGCTGCGCGCTTCCTACGCCTGGCGCTCCCGCTACCTGCTGACCACGCGTGACGTGATCGTGCCTTACGATCCGGTGTTCCAGGAGAAGTATGGCCAGCTTGATGCGTCCATCTTCTTCCAGGCGACGAAAAACGTCCGCATCGGCGTGCAGGGCGTGAACCTGGCCAACAGCATCACCCGCACATCCGTGGCGGTTGAGGGGCCCGGCGGGGCGGATGACGTTCGCATCATCCCGCGTGGCTGGTTCATGAACGATCGCCGCTTCTCGGCCATCGCCCGCTTCACCTTCTGACCGCAGCTCCCTGCGCGGTCTTCCTGCCGCCGGTCGCCACCACGCGACCGGCGGCACTTTTATGTGGGCGGTCTAACCCTGCCGCACGGTCAGGAAGATATTCGCGGTCAGCCGGCCGTTGCGCGGATCGGCGGACAGGATCGCCGGGTTGGGAATGGTGCCTGAGTGCAGCAGGCAGCTGCGATAGACCACCAGCCGGTTGAACGCCGCCGTCACGCCATCCGTCCGGTCGAACCACGGCGTCCCGTCCGCGACATAGCCGTCGGCGACGCCCTCCCCCGCCCGCACCTGCTCGTATGCGGGCAGGCGCGCCTCGCTCAGTGTTTCGAAGCCGGTCGCACGGTGGCGGAAGAAGGCGGTGCCGCCATGCTCCGGCCCGCACAGATAGTGCAGCACGGCAAATTGCAGCGGCCACACGGTGTCGACATGCGGCACCCGTTGCGCCGGGACCAGCGCCGCAGGCGGCAGCGTCACCAGCGAGAAGTTGCACTCGGCCCGCACCGGGCTGACCTTACCCAGCCCGAACGCCTCGCCCAGCACGGGGCAGAGCAGCCGCACCACCGCCTCCACATAATCGAGCGGCGCCTCCGCCCGGAGACCGGGATAGCCGCCCGCCGGACCGTGAGCAGGCAGAAAGGTGCTGTCCACCGCCGCCGCCACCAGATCACCGGGACGCTCCAGCAGCCTGTCCACGATCAGCAGCGGCTCCCCTTCCTGCCCGATCCGGCGTCCTGTCAGGCTGAGCCGCGCGGCAAGGGGGAAGCGTTGCGCCATCTCCCTTGCGTAACGCGCCGCCACGGTGCTTGACAAGCAGCAGTCGAGTCCGTCTGATAACGCTATCAAGATGCCGCACCATGATGCGGCCGGTGGAGAGAGATGATGAACAATGCGGGACCGGCGAACAGCGCGCTGAACCGGCGCATGCTGCTCGGCACGGCATCCGCAGCGGCGGCAGGCGCGCTGCTGGGCGGGTGCAGCCGGAGCGCCCTGGCGGCTCCTTCACAGATCCCTCCGGCGACGATGCTGCGCCCTGCCCTCGATTCGATCGGGGCGGAGCGGAACATTAACTTCGGATCGGCCTTCGCCTGGGCGCGGCCCGGTGTCGACGCCGGTTCCTTCGTCAATTCCGCCTACGCGGCGTTGCTGCGCGGGGAATGCGGCATGCTGACTGCAGAGAACGAGATGAAGTGGCAGGCGCTCCGCCCCTCACCCACGCAATTCGACTTCGCGCGGTTCGATGCCATGGTCGATTGGGCAGAGACGCAGGGCATGAAGCTACGCGGGCACACTCTGCTGTGGCACTATGATCGCTGGTTTCCTGACTGGTTGAACGCTTACGATTATGGCGTCCGGCCGGCGGCCGAGGCGGACCGGCTGGTGGTGGAGCATGTCCGCACCGTCACCGCACGTTACGGCACCCGCATCGTCAGCTACGACGTGGTGAATGAAGCGGTCGATCCTGAGACCGGCACCCTGCGGGAGACGTCCCTGTCGCGCGCCTTGGGCAGTGCGGAGGCGGTGCTGGACCTCGCCTTCAACACCGCGCGCGCGCACGCGCCGCATGCGGAGCTGGTCTACAACGACTATATGAGCTGGGAACCCGGCAATGAACGCCATCAGGAAGGCGTGCTTCGGCTGCTGCAGGGCTTCCGTGCCCGTGGCACACCGGTGGATGCGCTCGGCGTACAGTCGCACCTCGCTATCTTCGAAAGCGGCGTGCCGATTCCTGAGCTGGTCGCCCGGCAGAGCCCGGCCTGGCGCGGCTTCCTGGATGCGGTCGTCGCCATGGGCTATCGCCTGGTGATCACGGAACTGGACACGCGCGACCGGGGGCTGCCGGCCGATATCGCCATCCGCGATGCCGGCGTGGCGGCTTACACGCGGGGGTACCTGGACCTGATGCTGTCCTATCCGCAGCTGACCGACGTTATCGCCTGGGGCCTCTCCGACCGATATGGCTGGCTGCGCACCTTTGATCCACGCCCGGATGGCGTGCCCACGCGTGGCCTCCCCTACGATACAGACCTGCGCCCCAAGCCGATGCGCACCGCCATCGCGGAAGCATTCCGCGCCGCGCCTTCAAGGCCCGCACAGTGACAATGCGCGAGGACGGCCGCATCCGCTCCATCTGCATCGTCGGCGGGGGCAGCGCGGGCTGGATGGCCGCCGCCACTCTCGTCCGGCTGCTGGGCCGCGACTATGCCGAGATCACGCTGGTGGAATCGGACGAGATCGGCATCGTCGGCGTGGGGGAAGCGACGATCCCGCAGATGCGCACCTTCAACCGCATGCTGGGGGTCGACGAGGACCAGTTCATCCGCGACACGCGCGGCAGCTTCAAGCTGGGCATCCAGTTCGTGGACTGGGGCCGGCTGGGCCACACCTACTTCCACCCCTTCGGCAGCTATGGCGTGAACATGGGCGGGCTGTCCTTCCATGCCTACTTCCTGCGGCTGAACCAGCTGGGGGAGGCGCCTTCGCTGGACGATTATTCCCTGCAGGCTGTGGCAGCGGAGCGCGGCCGCTTCATGCGCTCCGTCGATGCGGGGCCGAATTCACCACTGTCCGACATCGCCTATGCCTACCACTTCGACGCCACCCTCTATGCCCGTACCCTGCGCAGCTATGCGGAAGCGGCCGGCGTGCGGCGGCAGGAGGGGCGGATCACCGCCGTGCACCGCGACGCGACAAGCGGCCATGTGCGGGCGGTGCAGCTGGAAAGCGGGCGGGAGATCGCGGCGGACCTGTATCTGGACTGCTCCGGCTTCCGGTCGCTGCTGATCGGGCAGGCGCTGGGCAACGACTTCATCGACTGGTCGCACTGGCTGCCCTGTGATCGCGCGGTCGCCGTGCCCTGCGCAAATGGCGAAGCAATCGAGCCCTATACCCGCTCGACCGCGCGCGCCGCCGGCTGGCAATGGCGCATCCCGCTGCAGCACCGCACTGGCAACGGCCATGTCTATGCCAGCCGGTACATGAGCGATGACGAGGCGGCCGCCATCCTGCTGGCCAATCTGGACGGAGAGCCCTTGGCGGAGCCCCGGCTGGTGCCGTTCCGCACCGGTCACCGCGCCCGCTTCTGGGACGGCAATGTGGTGGCGCTGGGGCTGGCGGCCGGGTTCATGGAGCCGCTGGAATCGACCAGCCTGTGGCTGATCCAGAGCGGGCTGTCGCGGCTGATGGCGATGTTCCCCGACCGGGATTTCGATGCGGCCACGATCGCGCGATACAACCGCATCATGACGACGGAGTTCGAGGAGATCAGGGATTTCCTGATCCTGCATTACCGAGCCACCGAGCGGTCCGACACGCCGTTTTGGGAATATTGCCGCACCATGGCAATCCCGGAGCGGCTGGCGGAAAAGCTGCGCGTCTATGCGGCCCATGGCCGCGTGTTCCGGGAGAATGAGGAATTGTTCAACGATACAAGCTGGTTCGCCGTGATGTGGGGTCAGGGCCGCCGTCCCGCCGGACATGACCCGTTGGCCGCCGCCATGCCGCTGGATTTGACACGCGACCGGCTGGCGGAGATCCGGCAGGTCATGCAGACCAGCGCCAGCTACATGCCACCCCATCGCGAGTTCCTGCAGCGCGAATGCGGGGTGGCGGCATGAGCGTCGCGGCAACCCTGCTGGCCGCCAGCGCCAGCTTCGGCTGGTTCACCTACCAGGGCGCCGACCCGGTCGACACGCAGATCACCGTCGCCCCGGACGAGTTCCGCAACCCGATCCTGCAGGGTTTCTATCCCGATCCCAGCATTACGCAGGTGGGTGAGGACTACTATCTGGTCCATTCGACCTTCAGCTGGTTCCCCGGCGTTCCGGTCTGGCATAGCCGCGACCTGGTCAGCTGGAAGCAGATCGGCAATGCGATCGACCGGCCCGACCAGCTCGACTTCGGCAAGCTGGGCATGTCGCGCGGCGTGTTCGCCCCGGCGATCGAGCATCATGCCGGCACGTTCTACATCCTGAACACCTGTGTCGATTGTGGCGGCAATTTCGTCATCACCGCCAGCGACCCTGCCGGCCCGTGGAGCGATCCCGTCTGGCTGCCCGATCTGGAGGGCGGGATCGACCCGTCGCTGTTCGTGGATGCGGATGGCAGCGCCTGGCTGGTCAACAACGGGCCGCCGGTCGGCACGCCCCGCTATGACGGGCACCGCGCCATCTGGATCCAGCAGTTCGATCTTGCCACACTGAAGACCGTGGGCGAGCGCAAGGTGCTGATCGATGGCGGGGTGGAGCCGGAAACCAACCCGGTGTGGATCGAAGGGCCGCACATCTACCAGCATGATGGCTGGTACTACCTGTCCTGTGCGGAGGGCGGCACCAGCGTGAACCATTCACAGGTGATCCTGCGCTCCCGCCGGCCGGACGGATCCTATACCAACGGACCCAACCCGATCCTGACGCAGCGCGATCTGCCGGCGGGCCGGCAATTTCCCATCACCGCCGCCGGTCATGCCGATTTCGTCACCACGCCTGATGGCCGCTGGTGGGCCAGCTTCCTGGCGATCCGGCCCTATGCGGAAGATTTCCACAATACCGGGCGAGAGACGTTCCTGCTGCCGGTGGAATGGAAGAATGGCTGGCCGCAGATCCTGCCGCCGGCCACGCCCATCCCGCTCAGCCTGCCGCGCCCTCTGCCGGCCGATCCCGAAGGCGCGCCGCCGACCAGCGGGGCTTTTGCCTGGCGCGAGGAGTTCGACGGGCCGGCGCTGTCGCCCGAATGGATCGGCATGCGCATCCCACGCGAACAATGGTGGGACCTCACCGCCAATCCGGGCGCGCTGACCTTGCAGGCCAGGCCGGATGGACTCGGCGATTTCGCCAATCCGTCCTTCCTGGGACGCCGGCAGAGCCATGCCAATGCCAGCGCAGTGACCAGCGTCCAGCTGACCGGTGTAGATGGCCAGGCCGGTCTCGCGGCCGTGCAGAATGACGAATACTGGATGGCGATCGCAATCACCCGGCAGGGGGACACGCAAAGCGTGCGCCTGCTGCACCGGGGCGGGCCAGATGAGCCTGCCGCGGGCATGATGGTCGCCGAGGCACCGCTTTCGTCGACCGGGCCGGTCGAGCTGAAGGCAGAAGCTGCGGGTGCGGCCTACCGCTTCAGCTATCGTGACGCGGCGGGGTGGCACCAGCTCGGCCCCGACCAGGATGGCACGCTGCTCAGCACCCAGACGGCCGGCGGCTTCACGGGTGTGGTGTTCGGCCCATTCGCCAGCGAGGTTCGGTGATGCGCCTGTCTGCCTGCCTGCTGCCCGCCCTCCTGTTCGCCTGCAGCCCTGCGGCGGCGGAGACCACCGCCGTGCGGGTGAACGGCCTGGGCTTTGCACCCGACGCGCCCAAGCGGGCCATCGTGGAAACGGATGCCACCGAGCCGTTGGGCTGGGTGGTGCGCGATGCGACGGGCCGCACGCTGCTGAGCGGGCGGACAGTGCCTTACGGTCAGGATGCGGCTTCAGGACACAATCTGCACCGGATCGATTTCGGCGCCCTGACCGTGTCGGGCGGGGGCTTGCAGGTGGTGGCGGATGGCGTTTCCAGCCCGCCCTTCACCATTGCACCACACCTCTACGAGCCGGTGGCGCGCGATGCGCTGGCCTATTTCTACCATAACCGTGCCGGCACGCCGATCCGGGCCGATCTGGTGGGGGAGCAGCTGGCCCGCCCCGCCGGCCACCTGCCCGAACGCGCCACCTGCGTGCAGGGGCGCGACACCAATGGCAACGAATGGGCGCCCTGCAGCTACACATTGGATGTCACCGGCGGGTGGTACGATGCCGGTGATCACGGCAAATATGTCGTCAATGGCGGCATCGCCACCTGGACCCTGCTGAACCTGCACGAGACGCTCGCGCCTTTCGCGGACAACACGCTCAAGGTGCCGGAGGCCGGCAATGGCGTGCCCGACCTGCTGGACGAGGCGCGGTGGGAGGTGGAGTTCCTGTTGCGGATGCAGGTGCCGGACGGACAGAAAATGCGGCTGGCGGTGGACCAGCCGTCGCCGGCCGCGGGACTGACCTTCAGCGAGGTGGATGCTGGCGGCATGGCGCATCACAAGGTCGGCGACATCAGCTGGGCACCGGTGCCGCTGCGGCCGGACCAGAACCGGCTGGAACGCGTTCTCGCCCCGCCCTCCACCGCCGCCACCCTGAACCTGGCCGCCGTGGCGCTGCAATGCGCGCGCGTGTGGCAGAGCGCCGACCCGGCGTTTGCCGCACGCTGCGCCAAAGCGGCGACGCGCGCGATCGCGGCGGCGGAACGGAACCCGGCGATCTACGCCGTGGCTGATTTCCCGGGCAGCGGTGCCTATGGCGATGGCAGCCTGACGGACGAGTTCTTCTGGGCGCAAGCAGAGCTGTATGCGACCACCCGCGATCCTCGCCACGAGGCGGCCCTGCGCCAGGCGCCGTTCCTGAACCAGCCAGCCGGGGAGGCCGGCTGGGGCTCGGTCGCGACGCTCGGCCTCGTCACGCTGGCGCAATCCGACACGCCCCTGCGCGATCAGGCACGCCAGCAGATCGTCGCCGCGGCGCATGCCTGGGTGCAGGAGCAGGCGGAGACCGGCTTTGCCATCCCCCACGCCGGCACGCGGTTCGTGTGGGGATCGAACAGCGGCTTGCTGAACCGTGCGATGCTGCTGGCGCTGGCGGCGCAATGGACCGGGGAGGCGCGCTATCGCACGGCGGTGGTGGACACGCTGGACTACCTGCTGGGCCGCAACCCCAACGGCCGGTCCTACATTTCCGGCTATGGCACGGATCCGATGCGCGCACCGCATCACCGGCACTGGGCAGGCGCGCTGGACCCGGCCTATCCGCTGCCGCCCGCGGGCGCCCTGTCCGGCGGGCCGAACTCCACCTCCACCGGCGAAGGGACCGCCGGCGTTGTCGCGGCAGGCTGCGCGCCGATGCGCTGCTGGGCGGATGATGTGGGCGCCTACGCGCTGAACGAGGTGGCGATCAACTGGAACGCGCCGCTTGCCTGGGTCGTCACCTGGCTGGACCGGACGCAGTAGGTGCCTGGCAGAGGCCCGCGCCGATGCAGAAGAAGCGCACCTTTTCCGTCAGGTCCGCACCGGTGGCGGGAATGGAGGCGCCATGGCTGATCGCCTGGGTGTGCAGGTCGTAGATGAACATGCCCAGGAAGATCGCCGCCAGCATTTCGGGCCGGGTGTTCAGCCTGTGACCTTCATCCTGCCACCGCGCGAACAGCCGCGCCAGGAAGGCGCGCGCATTGGCGATCGTGCGGCCGTAGAAGCGGCGCGCGAAGTCCGGGTTCTCCAGGCTGTAGGCGATCACCACCCGCGACAGGGCGACTTCCGCCGGATCCAGGAAGCGTTCGTGCAGGTCACGCGCCAGCACCTCCAGCACCTCGATCGGGGTGCGGCCGCGATCGACCAGCCCCTGCAGCCGGTCCTCCTTGGCGCAGGCGCGATGCTCCATGACCGATTCCAGCAGCCCGGTCTTGCTGCCGAACAGCTTGTACAATGTCGCCAGCGATCCTCCGGCACAGTCCACCACGTCTGCCAGCGTCGTCCGTTCGAAGCCCTGCTGCAGAAACAACGTGTCTGCGCAGGTGATAAAGGCATCACGCCGCCGATCGAGCCGGCCAAGGCCGTCATCATGGTCAGCCCCTGCGGAAATGCTGCTGTCGCCTGGCGATGAAATTTTGCTGAACCCTGCTTGAACCCTGATCGTGTAACCGTTATTACACCTTCGCACGTGCACAATCAATCCGAAGGTTCTCCTATGCGTATCGCGCTGCCGCTGGTCGCCGCCATGGGCCTCATGCTGTCCGCCTGCGGCGAAACGCCGGCGGAGGCCCCGCCCCAGGCGATGCCGGTCCAGACCATCACCGTGTCCGGCCGTCCCCTGCCCGAGATCATCGAGCTGCCCGGCCGGATCGAGGCGGTGCGCGTGGCCGAGGTGCGCGCCCGCGTGACCGGGATCATCCAGCGCCGCCTGTTCGAGGAAGGCACCACCGTACGCGCTGGTCAGCCGCTGTTCCGCATCGACCCGTCGGAACTGCGCGCGGCGCAGGCCCAGGTCGAAGCCAGCCTGCAGCGCGCCCGTGCGACGGCGGCCAACACCGCCGCCGTGGTGGATCGGTACCGCCCGCTGGTGGAGCAGGATGCGATCAGCCGGCAGGAATATGACGCCGCCGTCGCCGCCAATCGCGGCGCGCGGGCGGACGTGGCCCAGCTCCAGGCGCAGCTGCGCGCATCCAGCCTGCAGCTGGGCTACACCAATGTGACCGCACCGATCTCCGGCCGGGTGGGCCGGGCCGAGGTGACGGAAGGCGCCTTCGTCACGCAGGCGGAAGGTACGCTGCTGACCCGGATCGAGCAGATGAGCCCCGTCTGGGCCACCATCGAACAGTCCGCGGCGGACGTGCTGCGTATGCGCCGGATGGTGGATGCGGGCGAGTTGCGGCTGAACAATCCGGTCCGTGCGGAACTGATCCTGCCGGACGGCAGCACCTATGGCGTCACCGGCACCGTCGACTTCCTGGGTCAGTCGGTCACCGCGACCACCGGCACGGTGCAGCTGCGGGCGGAGTTTGCCAATCCCGAAGGGCTGCTGCTGCCGGGCGAATTCGTCCGTGTGCGGCTGACCGTGGGCGAGATGACCAACGGCATCTCCGTGCCGCAGGGCGCCGTTAGCGTGACGCCGGAAGGCGGATCCGTGTTCGTGGCCGTAAACGGCAAGGCGGTCGCCCGTCCCGTGGTGCTGGGCGAGATGATCAACGGCCAGTGGCTGATCGAAAGCGGGCTGAAGCCCGGTGACGTGGTCATCACCAACAACCTGCAGAAGCTGCGCGATGGCGCGCCGGTGCAGGTGCAGCAGCCCGCCGCCGCGCGTGCGCAGGGGCAGGCACAGCGCCCTTCCCCGGCGCCCGCCGCCACGCAGGGACGCTGATCCATGTCACGGTTCTTCATCGACCGGCCCATCTTCGCATGGGTCATCGCGCTCGGAATCCTGCTGTCCGGCATCATCGCCATGCGCGCGCTGCCGATCGAGCAATATCCTGATATCGCCCCGCCATCGCTGCAGATCACCGCGACCTATCCGGGCGCGGACGCCGCCACGCTGGAGCAGAACGTCACCCAGGTGATCGAGCAGCAGCTGAACGGCGTGGACGGGCTGCTGTACATGAACAGCAGCAGCGAATCGACCGGCAGCGCCAGCATCACGGTGACGTTCGAGGCCGGGACCGACATCGACATCGCGCAGACCGAGGTGCAGAACCGGCTCAGCACCGTGGAAGCCCGCCTGCCCGAGGATGTGCGCCGCAACGGCATCACCGTGCGCCAGTCCAACAGCAACTTCCTGATGGTGGTCGCGCTGACCAGCCGCAGCGGGGAGATGAGCGGCATCGACCTGGGCAATGTGGCGACCCAGCAGGTGCTGGACGAGCTGCGCCGCGTGAACGGCGTGGGCGACGTGCTGCTGTTCGGTTCCGAATATGCAATGCGCATCTGGCTCGATCCGCAGAAGCTCGCCTCCTTCAACCTGTCGCCGACCGCCGTGCTGGCCGCGATCCAGGAACAGAACACGCAGACGGCCGGCGGCCAGCTGGGCGCCAAGCCCTATGTCGACGGGCAGCTGATCAATGCCACCATCGTCACGCAGAACCGCTTCTCCGCGGTCGGACAGTTCGAGAACATCATCCTGCGCGCCGAAACCGGCGGCGCCACCGTGCGCCTGGCCGACGTCGCCCGGGTGGAACTGGGAGCCTTCGATTACGGCTTCTCCTCCACGCTGAACCAGCGCCCCGTCGCCGGTCTGGGCATCCAGCTGGCGACCGGCGCCAATGCGCTGGATGCAGCCGAAGGCATTCGCGCGCAGATGGACAACATTGCCCGCGGCCTGCCCGGCGATGTCGAATGGAGCATCCCCTACGACACCACGCCATTCGTCACCATCTCGATCGAGGAGGTGGTGATCACCCTGATCGAGGCCATGGCGCTGGTGTTCCTGGTCATGTTCCTGTTCCTGCAGAACTGGCGCGCCACCGTGATCCCCACGCTGGTGGTGCCGATCGCCTTGGCCGGCGCATGCCTGGGGCTGTGGCTGGCGGGCTTTTCCATCAACGTGCTGACCCTGTTCGGCATGGTGCTGGCGATCGGCATCCTGGTCGACGACGCGATCGTGGTGATCGAAAATGTCGAGCGGATCATGCACGAGGAAGGGCTGGATCCGGTCCGCGCCACCCGCAAGGCGATGGACCAGATCACCGGCGCCATCATCGGCATCACGCTGGTGCTGATCGCGGTGTTCGTGCCGATGGCGTTCTTCCCGGGTTCGACCGGTGGCATCTACCGCCAGTTCTCGGTCACGCTGGCGATCTCCATCTTCTTCTCCGCATTAATGGCGCTGACGCTGACACCGGCCCTGTGCGCCACCTTCCTGAAGCCGAAGGATGCGGGGCATGGCCCAGCCGGCGAAGGAGACGTGCATGGCACCACGCCGCCGCGGCCGGTCCGGGCCGGCTGGCGTGGCGGGCTGGATCGCGTGCGCAACACCGGTGTCCGCGTGCTGGACAAGTTCAATGTCTGGTTTGCCCGGATGACGGACAAGTACAGCCGCGCGAACGACCGCATCCTGTCGCGTCCGCTGATGGCACTGGCGGCCTTCGGGGCGGTCTGCGCCCTGACGCTGGTGCTGTTCATGCGCCTGCCGACCTCCTTCCTGCCGACGGAGGACCAGGGCGAGATGATCGTGGTGGTGCAGGCACCGCCGGGATCGACCGAGGCGCGCACCGACGAGGCGATCAAGCAGGTGGAAGGCTTCCTGAAGGAGCAGACGGAGGTCCGCGACTTCTTCACCATCCGCGGCTTCAGCTTCTTCGGCCGTGGCCAGAACAATGCCATGATGTTCGTGCAGCTGCACCCATGGGCTGACCGGACCGATCCGGAAAACAGCGCGGGTGCGCTGGTCGGCCGGGCCATGGGCCGCCTGATGCAGCTGGACCAGGCAATCGCCTTCGCCATCCAGCGCCCGCCGATCGCGGCGCTGGGCAATGCCAGCGGCTTCCAGCTGAAGCTGGTGGACCGTCAGGGCGTCGGTCGTGCTACGCTGACTGCCGCGCGCGACCAGTTGCTGGGTGCGGCAGGGCAGAGCGCGATTATCACCAACCTGCGGCCTGACGAACAGGCGCCAACCCCGCAGCTGCGCGTCAATATCGACCGGGTGCAGGCGCGGGCGCTGGGTCTGGCGATCAGCGACGTGAACGCGGCGCTGTCGATCACCTTCGGCTCCGCCTATGCCAACGACTTCACCCGGCAGGGCCGCGTGCTGCGCGTGATGGTGCAGGCCGATGCACCGTTCCGCATGACGCCGGACGACATCCTGGCGTTGCGCGTGCCCAATCAGGCGGGTGAGCTGGTGCCCTTCACCGCCTTCGCCACCGCCGAATGGACTTCCGCCCCACCCACGCTGACCCGGTACAATGGCTATCCCGCGCTGACCCTGTCGGGCGAAGCGGTGGCTGGGGAATCCTCCGGTGCGGCGCTGGCGGAGATGGAGACGCTGGCACAGGATCTGCCGCCCGGCGTCGGCTATGAATGGACCGGCCTGTCCTATGAAGAGAAGCAGGCGGGCGGCCAGATCGGCATGCTGCTGGGCCTATCC
This sequence comes from Croceibacterium ferulae, assembly GCF_003660445.1. GTDB lineage: Bacteria > Pseudomonadota > Alphaproteobacteria > Sphingomonadales > Sphingomonadaceae > Croceibacterium > Croceibacterium ferulae. The sequence goes on from NZ_QZVQ01000011.1 coordinate 30,998, forward strand.
GTCATTGTGGTTTTCCTGCTGCTGGCGGCTTTGTACGAAAGCTGGGCCGTGCCGCTGTCGGTGCTGCTGATCGTACCGGCCGGCGTGCTGGGCGCGGTGGTGTTCTCGATCGCCCGCAGCCTGTCGGCCGACGTGTACTTCAACGTGGGCCTGATCACGATCATCGGCCTGGCAGCGAAGAACGCGATCCTGATCGTGGAGTTCGCGATCGAGGAAGAGGCCCGCGGGGAAGGGGTGCTGCAATCGGTGAAGGAAGCAGCCAAGCTGCGCCTGCGGCCGATCATCATGACCTCGCTCGCCTTCATCCTGGGCATGGTCCCGCTGGTGATCGCCTCGGGCGCCGGTGCCGCCAGCCGCATCGCGGTAGGCACGGGCGTCATGGGCGGCATGATCGCGGCCACCGCCATCGGCATCTTCGTGATCCCGGTCCTGTACCTGCTGGTCCGCAAATATCTCAGCCGCAAGCAGCCTGTCGCTGCCGGAGAGATCGACGATCACGGACCCCAGGGTCCAGGCACCCGCCCGGCAGGAGAGCCCGCATGATCCGCCGCCATTCCCTTGCCGCCACCAGCCTGCTGGCCGTGGCGCTGGCCGGTTGCGTCAACCTGGCGCCCGATCACGCCCGGCCCGGCCTGACGACGGAGCCCGCCTATGATCCGGCTTTCCAGCCCGATGGCAGCGTGGTCGCTAGCCGGCTGCCATGGCGGGACTTCTTCGTCGACCCGCGACTGGAAGGGCTGATCGCGACCGCGCTGCTCAACAACCGCAACCTGCTGGCCGCCACCGCGCGGATCGAGCAGGCCCGGGCACAGTACCGCATCCAGGATGCCGCCCGCCTGCCGACCGTGGGAGTGAACGGCACCGCAACGCGAACGCGCACGCCGCTCGGCACCATCCCCGGCTTCGGCACGGGAGGGGTAACCGACGAGCCGGGAGAAGGCGGCGAGGTCGTGGCCGATCCGCCCAGTTCCATCACGCTCAACCGGTATGACGTGAATGTCGGCGTCACCTCCTTCGAACTCGATTTCTGGGGCCGGGTCGCCAACCTGTCGGAAGCGGCACGCGCCACCTACCTGTCGACGGAGGCCGCGCAACGCGCCTTCTACCTGTCGCTGATCGGCGACGTGGCCGACACCTATTACCAGCTGGTGGAAACGCAGGAGCAGATCGCGCTGGCCCGGCAGACCGCGGAAAGCCGCCGCGAAGGGCTGCGTATCGCCGAATTGCGGCTCAGCTCCGGCGTCGAGAGCGCCCTGCCCACCCGCCAGGCGGAGGCCTTGCTGACGCAGGCCGAACAACAGGTCCAGGCGCAGGAACTGACGGAGGCGCAGCTGCGCAACCAGCTGGCCGTGCTGGTCGGCGGCCGCGTGCCGGACATGCTGCCCACCGGCCTGACGCTGGCGGAACAGGAAAACGGGCTGGAGATCGATGCCGGCCTGCCGTCCGACCTGTTGCTGGCGCGGCCCGACATCATCCAGGCGGAAGAGGAACTGCGGGCGGCACGGGCCAATATCGGGGCGGCGCGGGCGGCGTTCTTCCCCTCGATCTCGCTGACCGGCAGCTTCGGCTTCTCCTCCGTGGAGCTGGACAACCTGTTCACCGGCAGCAACCAGGCATGGTCCTTCGGCCCGTCGATAAACCTGCCGATCTTCGACTGGGGCGCCCGCGAAGGCCAGCTGGACTTCGCCCGCGCCCGCGAGGTGGAGGAGGTCGCGCAATACGATCTGGCGGTGCAGAACGCATTTCGCGAAGTGTCCGACGCACTGGCCGGCCGCCGATGGTTGGCGGAGCAGGTTCGGACGCTGGAACGCGGCGTGGTGGCGCAGGAGCAGATCGCCAATATCGCGCGGCTGCGATACCGCGAAGGCGTGGCGAACTTCCTGGAAGTGCTGGATGCCGAACGCAGCCTGTTCAGCGCGCAACAGTCGTTGCTGACCACCCGTCGGGCCTATCGCGCCAACGCCGTCGCACTGTATGTGGCGCTGGGCGGCGGCATGCTGGCGCCCGATGCGGTACCCGCAACGGCGCGCTGACCTGCCAGGGGCAGGACCGCCCGGCCCTGCCCCGCGCCCCTTCCCCAACCGTTGTAGCTGTCACGCCACAGCTGCATGGCGGCAGGACGGTTGCAAACGGCTCCCCATCCTGCGACCGCACCATGCCGGTTGAATAAAGGTGTGTCGCAGCGATGGAAGTTTCACGCAGGCGGATGATCGCCGGACTAGGCGCTGGCGGACTGCTGCTGGGCGCCGGCGGCGGGCCGCTGCTGGCGCAAGGCCCCGCGCTGATCCGCCCCCCGCGCCTGCGCCCCGGCGACACTGTTGGCCTGGTCGCACCCGCCGGGTTTCTGGCCGACCGGACGGAACTGGATCTGGCGGCCGACGCCATGCGGGCAATGGGGCTGGAGCCGAAGCTGGCCGCCAACATCCTCGACCGCCACGGCTATCTGGCGGGGACCGATGGGGCGCGGGCCGCAGGGGTCAACGCGATGTTCGCCGATCCGGCCGTGCGCCTGGTCTTCAGCGTGCGCGGCGGCTGGGGCTCCGCCCGTATCCTGCCGCTGCTGGACTATGCCGCGATGCGCCGCGACCCCAAGCCGCTGGTCGGCTTCAGCGATGTCACCGCGTTGCATCTGGCTCTGCAAGCGCAGGGCGTAGGGTTCGCCACCATCCACGGTCCCAATGCGGCCAGCACCTGGCCATTGACCGCATGGGAGCCGCTGCGCAGCGTGCTGTTCGACGGCGCCACCCCCACTTACGGCCCGCCCGCGCCCGCAACGGACCGGCTGATCGATCGCGCCGCCCGCGTACCCGTATTCGGCACCGGCACGGCGGAAGGGCGGCTGCTGGGTGGCAACCTGACGGTGCTGTCCGCGCTGGTCGGCACGCCCTGGCTGCCCGACTTCACCGGCGCGATCCTGTTCCTGGAGGAGACCAACGAGGCGCAGTACCGCATCGACCGGATGCTGACGCAACTGGGCCAGGCCGGCATCCTGCCACGCGTGGCCGGGGTGGTGTTCGGGCAATGCACCAACTGCACCGATCCCGGCGGCTACGGCAACTTCACGCTGGTGGAGGTGCTGGACCACCATCTGGGTCCACTGGGTATCCCCGCCTTCCAGCTGCCGCTGTTCGGCCATGGCGGGCAGCAGGCGATGCTGCCTGTCGGCGCGCGCTGCCGGATCGATGCGGGAGCGGGCACGATGACGCTGCTGGAGCCGGTGGTAGCCTGACCCCTCGACACCGCCGCCGGCGGCGCTACAAACAGGCGGAACAAAGGGGGAAAGCGTGGTCGCACTGGTATCGACGGTGGCCTATCTCGGGTTGGAGGCGCGGCCTGTGGAGGTGCAGTGCCAGCTGGCGCCGGGCATGCCGCGCTTTGCCGTCGTGGGTCTGCCCGACAAGGCCGTGGGCGAAAGTCGCGAACGGGTACAGGCGGCCCTGTCCGCCATGGGCCTGGCGCTGCCGCCCAAGCGGATCACGGTGAACCTCTCGCCGGCCGACCTGCCCAAGGAAGGTTCGCATTACGACCTGCCGATCGCGCTGGCGCTGCTGGCCGCGATGGGCGTGACCGATGCCGAGCAGCTGGGCGATTATGTCGCGGTGGGGGAACTGGCGCTGGACGGGCGCATCGTCGCCAGCCCCGGCGTGCTGCTGGCGGCACTGCATGCCCGCAGCAGCGAACGCGGGCTGATCTGCCCGGCATCGCAGGGCGCGGAGGCCGGCTGGGCCAGCGGCGTGCCGGTGGTGGCCGCGCCCGACCTCGTCAGTCTGCTGAACCATCTGAAGGGCACCGCCGCCCTGCCCGCCCCGCCACCGGGCGAGGTCGCAGCCCGGCGGCCAGCGCCGGACCTGCGCCAGGTGAAGGGCCAGGAAACCGCCCGCCGCGCGCTGGAGATCGCGGCTGCGGGCAATCACAACCTGCTGATGGTCGGCCCGCCGGGATCGGGCAAGAGCCTGCTCGCCAGCTGCCTCCCCGGCATCCTGCCGCCACTTTCCCCGGCGGAGGCGCTGGAGGTGTCCATGGTCGCCTCCGTCGCCGGCGCGCTGGAAGGCGGACGGATCAGCCGAGAACGTCCGTTCCGCGCGCCGCACCACTCCGCCAGCATGGCCGCGCTGACCGGCGGCGGTGAAAACAGACAGGTAAACTAAGACTCCTGGCCAGAACGTGCGACTGTCTCATGATCGGTGGCGTGCAAAGCGGCCCGAACATGCTAGAAATCAGAGGTATGGGCCCCGTGAACCAGCGCGCCTCTTGTTTGATTACCTGGGCCGCGACGCGAAGATGATAAGCGCCTGGCCTAGACCGGCAGCGTCCGCTTTGAGGTTCAGCCGGATGTCGCCTCGACGGCGAGGTCTGGGTGGGGAGCGGACACTCCTTCTCACCAATAACCGAGCAAGACCCTCTCAACGGAGCGCCACTGGCTGCCAGATCGTTGAAAGGCATAAGCTCCTCTTTGACCTCCCGGAGTGCTGAACCATACGAACGCAAACTCGCCCGAGAAGGCGGGTTTCTTCACGTGCATGCTACATCTCTCGTCGATGATTGCGCCGAATGTCTCGTAGGTGACCTCGGGAGCATCTCGCCAATCGGATTGAATTAGCGCGGCAGCATTTCGAACCTTTGGATCGTTGAACGAACTTGCATGGAGCATGCCGGGAGGCCCCTCCTCATCTTCGGCCTCAATCCGAGTAGTCTGCCCAAGCTCAACGCAGAAGGTCCGACCAGAGAGCTCATTACTTACCACGAAGTCACTGAAAGGATCGCCAGTCTTAACCCATTGCCCGCAGGCGCCCGTGGCGAAGACCGCTGCAATTACTAGAAATCGCCTCATACGCTGAGCTTATCATCAGGGTAAATGTCTGCAACGGGGGCGCTAGCTGCCTGGCAACTTTTCGGCCAAGCCGCGGGAAAGCAGACATCGCACCGCCGCGGGATCGACGTCCGCTTTCGGCTACCTCGGTGCTCATTGCGAGGTACTGACGCAGAGAACGCATTCCGACAGCGGCGCAAGACCCGAACGGCAGAATTGGACCGGCGCGGCGCTTTGATTACCCTGGTCAGCTTTATCAATCAGCTGATGAGGCGATGTGTCCGTTGGCAGAGCGCTTTCGAAATGTCGAAAGTTCATGCAAGAGCCGGTCGATATGTCCGGTTTGGCGTCGACGCGCGCGAAACCGATCGGCGTGCGGAAAGCTGCTCGGCAGGTGAGCGCCTTCATTGGAGGCGTCCCGCCTCACTGAACCCAACCTCTGGCTTGCAATTGACTGCAGGACATATCTCGAGGGACGTTCTCCATGGCCCCTATAAGCGCATCTGCAAACTCCGCTCCAGTTTTGCCGTCGATATAGGCTCCTTCAAACGCCTCAGGGCTCGCGAAGCTTGCTTGAAGTGCTTCGTTCTTGGGAACTGAAAAGAGCGATAATCGATCAATCAAGCTTTTGCGATCTTGCGCGCTCAGCTGGCTATCGGAATTCTCATCACCAACTCGCGCGCTCTCGGCACGCTTGTATGCCTCGACAAATTCGGTGGCGCGCTGCGAAACCTGAAGGCGGGCTTCTAGCCAGTGGGGTCGTATTTCAGTGACTGGGACCAGCTGACAGTCGGCACCGCTGGTGAGCGACAGATTAGCATCAGAGCCGGGATATCTGGCGACATCGAAATTAGCGAGTGCTTGGCGGAGTTGGTTCCACGAAGCATTAAGTTCGTCCAGCCAAGCCGCTGACCGTGAATATGCTACGCGTGCCTGAATATTGTCGGTAATGACTTGAAGTGAAGCGGAGCCATCGGTCTGAGACGCAGCTGTCAGCATTTCGTCGAACTGAGCGAGTGACCGGAACAGGTACCGCGCCTCCGGCGTTCCGCGCGGATGGCGGATCACATTCATTACGACATAAGTGTCATCGCGGACTTCTGACCCGGAGTCGCCATTAAATAGGCGGCCTGTGTTGTGATCTAGCCGCAAACTGTCCCACTCTACTTGAGTGCTACGTTCCTCGACTCTGCGAAGTACGTAACGGCCGGGTTGAAAAGTTGCCATCTCGTTGAGAGGTAACCCGCTATCGGTCGTTGTGGTAAGATGTTGCGGATATAAGACCATTCGATACTCGAACACGATGTCGTCGTTGTTTGTATTTGCGTCGAGCAGAGAACTCCCCAGCTCCAACGCCACGTCTGCGATCCCGGGTAGTGGGTTTGCGATGTTCGACGCTTGTCCGAGGCTAGCCAGTTCCCGCAGAAGGCTCTTCAAGGGACCTGACATCCGATCGAGCTCGAGAAACACGATTTGAATGCCGATGGGCCGCCCTCGGTAGAGCGACGGCGGAATGATGGGCAAAGCGCTGAAGTTCAGCGGCTGCTGCAGATACACGTCTGGCGAGAAATAGACGAGCTTCAACCCTTCGGCCGCCTCAGAGGCTTTTCCATTCTCGTCTGTCCTAGGCCCCATGATCTCCGGAAATTCATAAAAGCGCGAACTGGACGTGGTCGCATCCGCGCTGTCGAACTCGAATGCATTAGCTAGTATCGCTATCTCTGCTGGCTGAGCAAAGCCTTCCTCACCGACAAAGCGACCGATGACAGCCTGTTCCAATGTTATGGAGAAAACGTCTCGATCTGCATCCGCAGTGGCCGTAGAAACGAACGCCTCTCTTGCACCCGAGTAGCGACGAACCAGTCTGGCCGGTGCTAAAGGTGTGTCTTTCGAATTCTGGTCTATTTGGCGTTGAGTAACGGATACTGGTTCAGCGATTCGATAGTCTATCTGCCCAGAATTCTGATCAGGACCGATGCCCAGCGTTGAGCAGCCGCTCAGTATCAGGAAAAGTGCAAAGCAGAAGCCAATGCGAATCATCGCTCTTACCCCCAAGCCATAGTTAAATGTATCTCACACTTGATCCTGGATAAAGTTGGATTTTTTGCGCTGACCTTTTTACAGAATAATCCCTTTATTTCTTAGAATGTTAGATAAAAAGTGCGGGAGTTCGGCCGATCTACCGGAGAGAGCAGCTAACCATCCAAACATCGCCATTAGATCGGCTCTGGGACAACCCGGAAGCGGTCATTATAACGCGGGGCTCGTCGCTGGACGGCGGTGCCGGACGCATACTCCCAAAATGCCTTTGACCCGCCTTCACGGCGTTGGCTCAGGTGAGGTCAGCGTTTGATCGCCGCTCCCGATTTCGATCTTGCTCGCACGGTGCAGCGCCGTCACCCGCTTGACCTGCGCGATGCTGCAGCCGGCCAAGGCGGCCGTGCGCGCGATGCTCATCCCCGCCTCACGCAGACCCACTACCCGGCGGCGGAGGGCGAGGTCAGGCTTGCGCCCGGTATAGCGCCCCGCCCGCTTGGCAATCTCGATGCCCTCACGCTGGCGTTCCCGACGAGTCTCGTACTCGTCACGGGCAGTCTGGAGCGCGACCCGCAGCAGCATGTCCTGCACCGCCTCCAGCGCAATCCTGGCCACGCCTGCGCTGTCGGCCACAAGGTCGGATAGATCGACAATCCCCGGTACGGCAAGCCGGGCGCCCTTCCCCCTGATTGTCGCTACGAGCAGCTCGGCCTCCAGCAGCGGGAGCCGGCTGATTCGATCGATCTTCTCGGCGATGACCACCTCGCCCGGTTGAAGATCTTCGACCATGCGCAAAAGTTCGGGCCGATCAGGCCGGGCTCCTGAAGCCTTCTCGCGGTAGACCGCAGCAACATAATAGCCCGAGGCGCGCGCCGCAGACACGATCGCTTCCTGCCGGGTCAGATCCTGCTGGTCGGTGCTAACCCGCAGGTAGACGCGCGCTGCACGGATCGCGGGTGAATTGCCGTCGGTCATCATGGCTCTTTCGAGTATACCTATCTGAGCCACTGCTGCGGCACCCGGCTCCGAATAGCAAGGGGCGATGCTGTCGAGCCTAGCTAACCTGACCGGGCCTATGTAGCCACTCTGCCCGATTATGAACGGTCCGGTGGTGATTATCGCTTCGCAACTCACCAGATGCCTGTTGGTACAATTTGGTATCTCTGGTACTAAATCCATCTTAGGTCAGGCAGGTCGCTGGGGTGCAGATGGAGGCGCAGAGGGTTAAGATTGTCGATGGGGGAAAGCTTGTCATCCCCGCATCGATGCGCCGCGAGTTGGGTCTCAACACCGGCGATACCGTTCTCGTCGATGTGGACAATGGTGAGTTGCGGGTCAGATCGGTCTCGCGAGCCGTCGAACGCGCACGTGCCATTGTCCGCAAGCACGTGCCTAAAGGTGTCTCGTTAGTTGACGAACTGATCGCGGACCGCCGCCTGGAGGCGGAACGTGAGTAGCAAGATCGTACTCGACGCTTCTGCCCTGCTCTGTCTCCTCAATGACGAGCCCGGCGCCGAGCGCGTGATCGAAGTCCTGACCCGATCCCTCATAGGAACAACGAACCTCGCCGAAGTTGTCTCCAAGCTCCGGGAGCGGGGCCTTTCACTGGACGAGGTACGCGAGGCGCTTGGCGGTCTGCACCTCGATGTCCGACCCTTATCACTTGACCAGGCGATGATCATTGGCGACCTGCGGCCCGCTACAAAGTCGCTCAGTCTATCATTGGGCGACCGGGCGTGCCTGGCCTTGGCTATGGACCTGCAAGCCGAGATGTTCACGACCGACGGTCCACTCGCGAGCGCCGATGTTGGTATCACCATCACCGACGTGCGGCGGTCGACAAAGTAGTCGATTGATTGTGCTATGATTTGCGACTTACAAAGGCCGACCTGCAAGGAGGGCCCATATGGTCGAGGAGCCGAAGCTGAAGCCTTTGAACCAGCGCGATGTCGGCTGCGTTCATACTCTTGATGCCGCTACGCTAGCAGCGATCATGACCGTTGAACCGGCGCCAGAGTGTGAAGATGCGGAGGCGCGGGTTGGTCAACCGATGGCGTAAAGCTTCGGACATAACTGTCCGCGTCCGCTTATAGCTCATATCGGAGATCTGCTTTCCGGCAATGTGGGGGGAAAGCGGTCCGTCCGCTTTGTTAAAGTGGATTTCGGCAATCTGCCCTTCGTTCATCCCGCACCCGCTTCGGCGCGGCTCAGTCCTCCACCACGTCCTCGCCCCAGTCCAACCGTCGCGCGGCCTGCGAGGCCTCGGCGCGCCGGGTCTCCGCCACGATGGCGCGATCGAGGTAGCGGATGTGACCCTCGGCGAACGTGCGGATACGTGCATCGCCGTCTTCAAGCCAGGTGCGCACGCGCGCGAGTTGGTCCTCCAGCCGCTCGACGAAGCCGAACTCGCCCATAACAACGCCGCTGCGCTCCAAGGCGCGACCGACGTCCTCAAGGATGTCGTTGCCCGGCTCGAGCGCGGCGATCGCCGCCTTCGCGACTGGGTCTACCGACATCGCGCGAGGACCTGCCGCGTTGGCTCGACCCGCAAGGAGCGTTGATCACTTCCCAGGGCGCGATGCTCTTGGCGATTAGGGGGGCACGGCGGATGTCCGCCGCGCCTTCCATCCTTCCGATGCGCAAGAAGCTTCTCTAACCACCGCGCGTCGACGATGGATGGGGCCGCGAGCCGAGGATGCCCCAGCGTCAGCCTGCGGCCACGGTCCGATCGCGCGCGCTGGCGATGATCCACTCGGCCACGGCGGACGGAGACGTCCTGTCCTCTGCGAGATGGGCCTGGCTCGTCCGGTCCAGCGTCACCGTTGCTGCCTTGAGCTTGGCCTTGCGCGTCTGATTGCCAGTCCGCAGGTCGCCGAGAACCTTTGCCTCGAACGACAGACGGTTGAGCTGCTCGTCGGTCATGGCGGTGAGCGACGGCGTCGTCCTGATCGTTTGGATCGTGGCCCGGCGCTCGGCTGCTGCTTCGTTCGAAATCTGTTCGTTTGAATTCGTCATGGTACGCTCCATTGCGTTTGGAGCGCGAAGCGAGCGCAAGTGGGCGCGCCAAGCATGACACGCCATGCTTGACAGCAAAAGCCGCTGCGCTAGACCGAGGGTGCTTAAGGGATATCGGATCTCAAGTCGGCCCGTTTCCTGTTACCGCAGGGGCGGGCCGCTTTGCGTTTCGCGCGTGTTTGTGCATCCAAATTCGAGTTTGCTACATCGCGGTCTCCTCCAGCTTCTCGATCCAATCCGCCACGTCGCGTGTCCGGGCGAACGTCGCGCGTCGCCCCGGCAGCTTGAACGTGGTGACCTCTACATGCCCTCGCGACTTGGCCTGGCGAAAGGCGTCCGAGCTCCGGAAGCCCAGATTGCGCCAGAGCGGCTCGCCGCTCAGTAGTGGGCCATGCAGGCGCACGAGCTGTTGCGCGAGCGCGCTGCTTTGGTGGTCGGGTGTAGTTTCGTCTGACACCGTTCTGCCTCGTCACATTCCGGCACGAGCTTGCACCAGTGCTGACGGTCGCGCAAAGCAACGTTAAATCGAGCTCGTTGTTGACATATGGATTCGAAGCAAAGCACTGATAATCGAGAGAAATGGAAGTCACCGCTTGATCAGTACCGAGGGCTGATCTGGACCAGACTCCTATGGCGCCGGTCCGGTTACCTCACTCCGAATCAGTTTGCGCGCATAGTCGACGGCGACTCCAAGTTCCGCCAGAAGTGGCATAACTACTTCATCGGACTGCGCGTGCCGCGCGTCTCTGCAGGACGTGATCCCGTCGAGGTTGCTGAGGCTCTCTGGCCGGGTACGGCTCAGCCGTTCAGGAGTTGCGTGTGGCCCATCCTCAAGGGCCAGACGATCGCTGGCGAGGCGCTTGCCAACGAGATCGCGCGGCTAGGAGGCGACATCACCTTCGCGCTTCTCTCTGGCAAGGGTCGGCACCTCCTTGAAACAGGCGACCAGGCCCGCGGCGTGCGCGCCAATGCGGAGCTGGAGGGGCCTGCGCTGGAACAGCACGCCACCCCGGACGAGGCCGGCCGTGCGCTGCTGCTGCAGGCGGCCGAAGCGCTGCGCCTGTCCGCCCGCTCCTACACCCGCGTGCTGCGCGTGGCGCGTACCGTGGCGGGCCTTGCGGGGGCGGAGCAGGTCGGCCGGGTGCATGTGGCCGAAGCGCTCAGCTACCGTCGGCGGGAGACGCTGGCCTGATGCCGCGTTCTGACGCAAATGGTGGCAATGACACTGCGCCTCACGATACCCGAAGCTCCGTCCGACGCTGATCGGGAGGCGGTGGTCGCCCCGTTGCGGGCCTACAATATCAGCCGGGCAGGCGACCCGCACATCCGGCCCGTGGCCATCCTGTTGACCAGCGAGGACGGCAATCAGGTGGGCGGGCTGTGGGGCAGATGCGCCTATGACTGGCTATTCGTGGAACTGCTTGCCGTGCCGGAGGAGCATCGTGGCGGAGGCCATGGCAGGGCCCTGATGCAGCAGGCCGAGGCGATCGCCCGCAGCAATGGTTGCTTCGGCATCTGGCTTGATACTTACGAGTTCCAGGCGCGCGGCTTCTACGAGAAGCTGGGTTTCGAGATATTCGGCACGCTGGAGGATCATCCTGTCGGACACAGGCACTTCTTCCTCCGCAAGCACCTGGCTCAGGCGTAAGCGTAAGGCCCGCCCGCCGCCAGCGCCGCCTGATAGGCCGGCCGCGCGTGGATCTTTGCCAGCCAGCGCATGGTCGCCGGGCGGCTCCCGTCCAGCCCGGCACGCTGCATGCGGCCTCCAGCGGAAAGCTCATCATCACGTCGGCGGCAGTGAAATTGTCGCCCGCGAACCACGGGCGCACCGCAAGCTCGGCCTCGACATAGTCCAGATGCACGTCGATCATCGGCTGCACCTTGCGCTGCGCCGCGCGGCCGAACAGCGGCACCCGCCCCAGCACCAGCTTCAGCAGCAAGGGCGGCATCAGCGATCCCTCGGCGTAATGCAACCACTGGCGATACAGCAACGCCGCCGCGCGCGGCCCGGGCGCACCCAGCGCCCCACCCTTGGCGACAAGATATTCGACGATCGCACCGGTCTCCACCAGCGTGCGGGACGTGCCGGCATCATCGTCATCCACGATCACGGGCGACTTGCCCAGCGGATGCACCGCCTTCAGTTCGGGCGGGGCCAGCATGGTCCGCCTGTCCCGCTCGTATCGCTGCACGCGATAGGGCAGGCCGAGCTCCTCCAGCAGCCATAGCACCCGCTGCGACCGGCTGTTCTCCAGGTGATGCACGGTGATCATGGGGCTCTCTCCGGGTCAGAACCGCAGCAGCGGCAGCAGGGACGAACGGTCATCCGTCCACGTCTCCGCCGCCGGTGCCGGCAGCGGCCCCCACGCGCCGGGCCGGTCGCCGCGCATCCGGTCAAGCGCGGCCTCGTCCCGAGAGAGGGCGATCCAGATGGACGGGCTCAGCCCTGCGCCTTCCCCCGGATCGTCGCGCCGCACGCCGCGCCAGCCGCCCGCCCGCGCCTGCGCGGCGATCTCCGGCGAAAGGTCCAGGTATCGGTTGGAGATATGCACCAGCAGCAGGCCGTCATCCGCGACAGCGCGGCCATAGGTGGCGAAGGCCTCCTGCGTCAGCAGGTGCACGGGAATTGCGTCGGAGCTGAATGCGTCGACCGCCAGCAGGTCCAGCCCGCCAGCCGGCTCCTCGACCAGGCTCAGCCGGGCATCGCCGATCACCACGCGGGCTTGCGGCGCGCAATCGCCCAGGAAGGTGAATACCCGCGCTTGTGAATAGTCCAGCACCTGCGGGTCGATCTCGAAGAAGGTCCAGCGCTGCCCGGCGCGCCGATAGCAGGCCAGTGTGCCCACCCCCAGCCCGACCACGCCGATCCGCGCCTCCGGCGCCGCGGCGCGCAGCGCCAGGCCGACACCGCTGTCCGGACCGTAATAGCCGGTAGGCGACAGGCGGCGGGCCGGATCCAGCCATTGCTCCCCATGCATGGTCGTGCCGTGGTTCAGCCGGCGCAGCCGGCCGTTCTCCACATCGGTGATGCTGTACACGCCGAAATAGCTGCGCGTGCGCGCTCCGTTGGCGCTGAGCGCCAGGGTCGAGACCCCGCCATGCCCCAGCAGCAGCAGCGCGAACACGGCGGCAAACGCGGCGCGGTGCCCCGTCACCGCCACGCCCAGCAGCACGATCGCGGTCACGAACAGGAAGATGTCCGCGCCATTGCCCGCCTCCACCGCCACGGCCAGCCTCCAGGCGAGCAGCGCCGCGACGATCACCAGCGCCGCCGCGATCAGGTGCCGTCGGCGCCCCGCCTGCCAGTACCGGCCCACGCGCGTCACCAGCGCCGCCTGCGGGATCAGCAGCGCGGCGGCGAGCAGCAGCAGGGGGTGCTCGTACACCCAGTCGAACAGGACGGGCGCCAGCAGCGCCGCGAAGATCCCGCCCAGCGCGCCGCCGGTCGCCAGCACGAGGTAGAACAGCGTGAGCTGCGTCGGCTCCGGCCGCAGCAGGTACAGCCGGCCGTGCAGCGCCACCGCCAGCACGAACAGCAGCGCCACCATGGCCAGCGCCACCGCCGGATTGGCCTGCCCCCCGCTGATCATCGCCAGCCCGCCGATCATCAGCAGCAGCACCGGGGCATAGCGGTTCAGGATCGCCAGCCAGATGCTGTCGCCCGCGCTGAAGGCGACGGTGAAGGACAGCAGATAGGCCGCCAGCGGGATGACCCACAGCAGCGGCATGGCCATCAGATCGGTCGTCAGCAGCGTGGTGGTGGACAGCAGCAACCCCGATGGCACCGCCGCCAGTGCCAGCCACAGCAGCAGGGTGCGCGGCGGCACCGGAGCGACAATTGCGCGGGTCGATGGCTCGGCCAGGGCGGGCGCGTTCCAGCGGGAGGCGGCGGCAAGCGCCGCCAGCACCACCAGCAGCGCGTAACCACCCGCCCACAGCGCGGTCTGCCCGCTGACGGCATAGGCCCGCTCCAGCCAGAAGGGATAGGCGATCAGGCCGGCAAAGCTGCCCAGATTGGACACGGCATATAACCGGTATGGATCGCGCCCTTCCGCCCCGGCGGCATACCAGCGCTGCATCAGGCTGGACTGCGCGGACAGCAGCAGGAACACCGGCCCTACCGTGGCAGCGAACAAGGCCGGCACCCACAACACTTCCCATCCGGGCACCGGCGCCGGCAGGTCGACCAGCTGCAGCGGCAGTGTCACCCCCGCCAGCACCAGCAGCGCCAGATGCACCAGCGCCTGCCGCCGCACGGGCCAGCGGGACAGCAGGTGGGCATAGAAATAACCCGCCAGCAGCAGCAGCTGGAACACCACCATGGCGCTGTTCCACACCCCTGGCGCCCCGCCCAGCAGCGGCAGCGCCATGCGCGCTACCATCGGCTGCACCAGGAACAGCAGAAGGCTGCCGGTGAAGACGGTCAGGACAAACAACGGGAGACGCGCCTTGGCGGCGGACAGGCTGGCTTCGGACACGCCCCTGCCTGCCGCGCATGGCCGGCGGTCGCAAGCGCGGAATGCATCAGGGGTGAAGCGGGAGGACCGGAGAGGCGCGAATTGCCGGGCTGGCAATGACTGCGTTACAGACGGGCGGATAACTCACTCCTGTCACCCCGGACTTGATCCGGGGTCCCGCTGTTTGACGCTGCGCCGCAAGGTGAAGCGGGGTCCCGGATCAAGTCTGGGGCGAGATGGCGGGAAAGGGTGGGGAGCGGAACAGCGGCTTAGCGGCGCCGGGTGGTAGAAAGGGTCGTCCGTTGGCCGAGCTGGTTCATGCACATCCCGAACAGAACTGCCGCGCTCAAATTCAACGAGCACGGGGCGCAGCATTATCGCAGCGCCGTTTTTTCAGGATTTGAGCAGGTTGCATGACTTGCGCACCAGTTCCGTGCGCCTCATGTCCGCTTTGCCGCCGGTGGCAAGGCCGTTGCCCCTGGCCTCCAGCCGCGCCATCAAGCTTCGATGTTCGACGATGTTCCGCCCCAGTTCTGGCTGCTGATCGCGATCGCAATCGTCGCGGTGGTTCCGATCCGCTACATCGGCCGGCACATGGCCCATGACCCGCGCCGACGGGACATCACCCTTCCGGCCGAGGATCTGGAATGGCGCACACCGGCCCAGCTGACCCGCAGCGTGGCGCTTGTCGCCGTGCTCGCACTTGTGGCGATCTTCATCTTCACACCCCAGGCGGAACAGTTCGCACGTTCGCCCGCCTTTCTTCCTCTTTTCTTGGCTGTCTTTGGTGGATACGCCCTTCACACCGTCTGGCGCGGCATAGTGGACGGCCGCATCGAACCGATGAGCCGGGGCCGGTCGTGGGAGTTCTCTAGGGCGGAACAGCCGAAGCGCTTCTGGGCGTCCGTCGTCTGGAATGCACTCATCGGCTGTTTTTGCCTGTCCTTACCGATGTTCATGATGCTGGAGCGGGATCGCGACACCTGCTTCCGGGCGGACAGCGAGGCAGACGCACGCACCGCCCTGCCCGCCTGCGATGCCTGGGTGGCCGCTGCCGACGATGCGGAGGAACGGGCCGAGGCCCAGGCCGCGCGGGGGCAGGTTCATTACTGGCTGGGCAATGATGCGCTGGCGCTGGCCGACTATTCGGCCGCGATCCGCGCCGATCCGCAGGATTCCTATGCCCTCTACAATCGTGCGCTGGTGCATGAGCGGACCGGCGACATTGCGTCCGCGATGAAGGACTACAACCAGTCGCTGATGATCCGCCCGGACGATGCCGATGGCTATGGCAATCGCGGTCGGATCCTGCTCGACATGGGCGAGCTCGATGCGGCGATCATCGATTTCACCCGAGCGCTCCGCTTGGACGAAGCGAATATCGACGCGCTCGGCAATCGTGGCATCGCCCATGCCTGGAAGAACGACCGCATCGCCGCGCTGGTCGACCGCGACCGGGTCGCCGCGCTCGATCCCGGCAATTTCGCACTGAGCCGCATCGATACCATCCTGGCGCTCGCTGCCGGGGATCTGCCCACGGCCGCCGCACAGCTGACAGCCCGGCTGCAGGCCGCCCCGGATGACGAATGGGCGCTCTGGCAACGGGGCCACGTCTACTGGAAGATGGGCCAGCACGATCTGGCTCGAGACGATGACGACCGGCTTAGCCGGTTGAGGGAGTTGAACGGGAAAGAGGTGAATGCGCAGGAGGTGCGGTGAAACCGCCCTACCCCAGCCGCCCCTCATCATCCACCAGCGTCACCTGCCCGTCCCACGCCCACAGCACCAGGTTGCGCGCATCGGCCGGCGCGCCGCGGGCGTAGCTGGGCACGACCAGCCCGGCGAAGCCTGCCGCGATCAGCCGCTCCGCCAGATCCTGCGTCGGCACCGCGCGCCCCCCCAGCGTCGCATCCTGCCACGCCGGGTTGGCCAGCAGTTCCGGCGTGGCGCCATGCTCGGCCAGCACGGCGGTGTCGGTTCCGTCCACCAGCGGCCCGACATCGGCCCGCAGGCACACCAGCGTGGTCGGCTGCAGCAGCCCCACCCGGTTCGCTTCCCGGATCGCCGTATCCGGCGCCAGCGAGGTATACAGCGCTGCGCGCCCGATCCGGTTGAACCGCCCACCGAACCGCGCCGCGCCCTCCCCCGACAGCGGCGTGCGCGCCCAGACCGGGTTCAGCGCGCGATACAGCAGCCCTTCGTAATGCACTGCCTCAGGCTTCAGGCGTAGACGCCGGCATCCACCGCATCGACATAGCGTAGCACATCATCCGCCCGGTTCTCGTGCACGAGCTGCATCGCGGTGCGGTTGTCGAAGCCGGACAACGGCTCCGACCGGTACCAGGCATAGGCCAGCAGCGGCGATCCGAAGCGGGTCTCCACCTTGTTCAGGATCTCCACCATCTGCCGCAACCGCCGCTGCGTGCGGTCGGACGCGATCCGCTCCTTGCGCTGCACGGCATCCTTGCCGAGGCCAAGCGAGCGCGCCAGCTCGTCACTGGTGGTGCGCAGCACGGCGGCGATCTTGCGCGGGGCGAACTGGCCATGGTCGGTATAGGCGGCGAGAGCCATGCGATGTGTCCCAAGGTTTCTGACGCAGATATATGCCAGATCTGGCGGCAGGCAAGCCGGATTGCGCCTGCGCCCTGCAATCACGCCTGGTCAGGTCGCCGCGCCGCGAACCGGAATGCCCCGCATCCGCTCCATCAGCATGACGACCTTCTTCACCGCGGATACCCATTCCGGCGATCACCGCACGATCAACATCTCGCGCCGCCCCTTCCCCGAAATCGCCAACTTGGATGCCCACCTGATCGGGCGCTCGAACGCCACTGTCGCCGGGTGACACCGTCTGGCACCTGGGCGATGTCGCCCGCCGCGCTGCCGACGTGCCCGCCTTGCTGGCCCGGTTGCACGACACCAAGCACCTGCTGCGCGGTAATAACGACCCCGACGCTACGCTCGGCGCCGCAGGCTGGGCCAGCACCGCCGACTCTGCCGAGATCGAGGGGAAGGCCACGCCCTGATCCTGTGCCATTATCCGTTCCGCAGCTGGAACGCGCAGCACAGGCGCGCGCTCAAACTGCTTGGTCACAGCTACGGCCGGCTGAAGGCGATGCCGCGCCAGTTCGATGCCGGCGTGGACGTGCCCTCTGGTCCGGCTACCCGACGAAAAATGCCAGCCCTGAAGCGACAGCGGCACCTCCCGAAGTGCGCGAGGCAATTTTCGCCAGCGACTATCACGAGGCGGATCGACGGGCGCTGAAGCTGCAGGGCCCTTGCAGCCAAAGCTATGCTCCGTTGGGCGACCTCATTGTGAAGATGCACCATCCGGAACAGGCGAGGGAATACCGGCGTGAACAACAAGCAAATCATAAAGAGAGACAATGCTGAAGATCACCTTGGCCGCCACGGTATCCTTGCTGGCGCTGGGCATCCTGACAGTGGTGCCGCGGACCACGCCGGTATCGATCGACAACAGCTCCAGCGAATGGCTGCCGAGCGCGAACCTCCCCTACGATCTGACGGACGACCTGCCGGCCGACGCCATCCTGATGCAGGCTGGCCGGACGGGGATTTAAAAACAATCATTTTGCTTTCCTGAACCGGCTGGGTATGCTGCCTTGACCGCGCTGCCATGTGCGGGAGGGAGAGGAAGTGTGCACCAGCCGTCCAGGCACCTCGGCGTGTCGGCACTCGGCATTGACTTCGGTGGTACGAAGATCGAGGCCAATCTGCTCGACCCGGGCGGCGATGTGCTCTGGCGACAGCGGGTGCCAAATCCCGGCAGCTATGACGCGGCGATCCAGGCCATCGCCGATCTGGTCGCGCAGGCCGATGGAGAGGCTGGTGCGCGCTGCACCGTGGGCATCGGTGCCCCCGGCTCCCCATCGCCACTGACGGGCATCATGCGCAATGCGAATTCGGTGTACCTGAATGGACGCGCCTTCGCCGCCGACCTGGAAAGCGTGCTGGGTCGGTCCATCCGGCTGGCCAACGATGCCGATTGCCTCGCCGTGTCGGAGGCGACGGATGGCGCGGCCGCCGGCGCGCGGTCGGTCTTCGCCATGGTGATCGGCACGGGCGTGGGCGGTGGGCTGGTGCTGGAGGGTGCCGGCATTGCCGGCGCGCATGGCATCGCCGGTGAAATCGGCCATGTCCCGCTGCCCGGTGCCGGCACGCTGGCGGAGGAAAGCGATCCGCCGCCATGCTGGTGCGGCCTTGCCGGCTGCTGCGAGACCTGGGTGTCGGGTACCGGCTTTGCCCGAGCCTTCGCCGCGCGCGCCGGCCGATCGCTGGCCGCGCCTGCCATCATCGCCGCCGCGCGTGCCGGCGATGCGGAAGCCGCGGCGGAGCTCCACGCCTACACCGACCGGTTGGGTCGGGTGCTGGCGATGGTCGCCAACCTGTTCGACCCGGAGGTGATCGTGCTGGGCGGGGGCATGTCCAACGTCAGCGAACTGTACCCCGCGCTACCCGTGATCGTGCGCCACCACACGTTTTCGGACCTGTGGGACGGGCGCATCGTGCCGGCCCGCTGGGGCGATGCCTCCGGCGTGCGTGGCGCGGCGCGGCTGTGGGCCGCCGGGGCGGCAGCCGCGCACGCCTGATCCTGCGCGCCTATCGCGGCGCGACACGAGGCACGTAACGGGGGCGCGCCCGATCGAACGCGATCTCCACCCGATCCAGCATGATGCCGGGATCGAGCGGCACGATATCGAGCGTGTGGTGCCCCGGCGCCAGGACCGGCAGCTGCCATTCGGCGACCGCGGTGTTGGTCAGCACGTTGCCGCGCCACACATCGCTGCGCCCGGTCGTGGCGAGATCGACGATCCGCGCTGCGCCCCCATCAATGGTGATCGCCAGCCGCTGGCTCACGTCCGGCCCCGACGGATGGGTCGGCAGCGCCACCACGCGCACGCCGGCGCCGGTGTCGGTGCGGGTGACGAAGCGATAGCTTACCGGGGTGCCGCCGCCGCTGCCATCCGCCGCGGCGGGAGCCAGTGCCTGGCTGGACCGCAGCACGCCGCCAGTGCTGCCCAGCCAGTCGATCATCTGCCAGTCGGTCCCTGCCTCGCCGCCGGTGGCGGGGATCACGACGCGGCGTTCATGCTCGGCAATCTCGCCGGGTGCGGCGACCAGCGGGGGCGCGACGCGGGTATGGACCGGCACCTCAGCCCCGCCGCAGGCGAGCGTGAAGCTGCCGGCATCGCCCGCCCCGTCATAGCTGAGCGTCAACCGCTGTTCCCAGCCATTGCCATCATCCAGCATGCCGCCGCTGGCCGACAGCTTCAGCCCCGCGGGCAACTCGCCCGCTTGCCAGCCGGTCGCCTGCGACTGGCGGGAGAACAAGGTCAGCGTGCGGCTTTCCGCCTGCCCGCGCGTAAACAGCAGCGTGTTTTCGTCATTGATCCATTCGCCCCACAGCGCGGCGTCGCAGCCGGTCTGCGGGGAGGAGGACCATTGCGGCCACATCGGTTCGGCGAATACGGGCAGGGCGCGTGGCGCCGGGTCCATCATGCCGCGCCACTTGCCGCCGGCCAGCGCATTGTAGCGATCGGTATCCGCCACCAGTGCGTTGTGCGCCCGCCGCGCCGCCGCGACGTAGTGATTGGCGCTGGCGCGGTGCTGCCGGGCGTAAAGGCCGGCGAGGTCGAGCCGCAGGATGCGTTCGTTCAGCAGCGCGGCGGCGCGCACCGAGTACAGCACCAGTTCGAAATAGGCATCCTGCCGGTCGGGCGCGACCAGCCGGCCGGCCGCCTCCGCCCGCGCGACCAAGGCGGCATGGGCGGCCAGCCGTTCCTGCGCCTCCTCCCCGTCGCCATCAACATAGGCGGTGGGGTGGTTGGGCGTGACCCATTCGGTTTCGCCAAAGCCCATGAATTCGGGCCGCCGTTCCCACGCCAGGTCGTAGAAATCGGCCATGATCGCCGCCAGCTCCGGCGCGACCGCCTCGCCGAACTGTTCCGCCATGAACGACCGGAGGTGCTCGCGCGGGTCGCGGGCGAACAGATCCGCGTCGAAGGCGAGGTCGAGGAAGTATTGGGACAGATACTCGATCGGCTTGATGTCACCCGAATTGACGATCCACATCCGCCGCGCGCCATTATCCCACGCACGGCCCATCTGCTCGCGGATCAGCGACGGATGCGTGGTGCCCAACCACAGGTAATCGTGCGGCCGGCCCCAGTATGACAGGTGGTAATAGATGCCCATGCCGCCAGACCGTGCGCGTTCCTGCGGGCTGCCCAGCCGGCGGAGATAGCCGTAATTGTCGTCCGTCCACATCAGCGTGATGTCGTCAGGCACCGCCAGACCGGCATCATACGCCTCCTGCAATTCGTGATAGGCGACATAGACCTGCGGGATGCGATCCAGCGGGGTCGCCAGGGCATCGGCCAGGATCTGCTGCTGCAAGCCGAATACCCGTTGCAGGATCGCGCTGCGCTCCGCCGTGGAGGTAACGCCCTGCATCGGCCCGTCATGCAGGCCGCGCAGGCCCATGGTGAAGATCGCCTCCGCCCCGCCGACCTCGCCGACGCGTTCACGCCAGTAATCGGCGATCGCCCGTGGCTGGCGGGTGAAGTCGAACGGCCCGCGCTCCGCTTCGTCCCATTCGCGCAGATTGTTGCGCATCATCGGTTCGGCATGGCTGGTGCCGATCACGATGCCGTATTGCTCCGCCAGCGGCATGTTCCGCGCATCGGCGAAGAACTGCTTCGAGACGGCATGCATCGCCGGCCACAGCGTGTTCGCCTTCAGTCGCCACATCAGCTGGAACACGCGGGCATAGGTGTTCGGGCCAATATTGCCGACATCCGGATCCTGTGTCGCGGCGGCCCAGGGCAGCAGGCCCCAATCCTCGTCATTCAGGAAGATGCCGCGATATTGCACGTCTGGCGCATCGGACAGGATCGGCGCGCCATCCACCGCGACCGTATCCTGCAGCCGTGGCTGCACATCCGCCCACCAGATCCATGGCGAGATGCCGAGCCCGCGGGACAGATCGACCGCGCCATACACCGCGCCGCGCCGGTCTGACCCGGCGATCACCAGCATTCGCCGCCCGTCGGCCGCCACTTCGCCCCGGACATAACGCTCCCACCCGCCGGCGAGCGGCGACAGGTCCAGTCCGGCGCCCGCCCCGGCAGCGGCGGCGATCAGCGGCGCGTCGTGCCGGCCGATCAGCACGCAGCGGACCGCGCAATCCGCCAGTGCCGCCGAGACCGCCGGGCGCGTGCCGGTCAGAGCGGCGAGATCGTCGGCCAGCATCTCCGCCGCCAGGCGCATCGTGCCCTTCGATCCTGTATCGTCGTAGATGATCGCGGCATCGTCCAGTGCGAAGGATTGCGCCGACGCAGGCGCCGACGCGGCGCATAGCAGGACCGCAAGGATGGCATGGCGGGCACGCATTCGACTCTCCGGAAATGAGTTTCACAAATGAATTTATTTTCTCTGCCTTATCAGCCATAGCGGTCGAGGTCGAGCACAACGCCGACGGGTTCAGGAGAGGAACACAGATGTTACGGACCGTCATCGGGCTGACCTGCACCGCGGCGATCGCCCTTGCCCTGCCCGCTTCGGCGCAGGAGCCCACGGCCGGCGCGCCGGCGGGCTTGCACCTCCTGGTCGATCCGCGCGTGGGACTGGGCAACGACAATGAAGGCGACACGGTACCCGGTCCGGCGCTGCCCGCCGGTTCCATCCACCCCAGCCCGCAAACGCTGACCGGCAACAATGCCGGATATGAACCGGGTGCGCCGATCAGCGGCTTTGCCCAACTGCACACGCAGGGCTCGGGCGGACGCACGACCTATGGCACCTTCCTGATCTCTCCACAGACGGGCGAGCCGCTGCTGGCCGAGGCGGAGCACCTGTCGCCCGCCACCGACGAGGTGATGGGGCCGGCGAATTATGGCGTGACGCTGAGCCGGTGGAACATCCGGGCGGAGGTGACGCCCGCCGCCCACGCCGCGCTATACCGCTTCACCTATCCCGATGATGGGCAGCCCGCCACGATGGTGTTCGACATCACCCGCAAGATCCGCGGCGAGCTGGCAAGCGCAGGGGCGGAGGTGCAGCTGGACCCGAAGCGCGGCCGGCTGGTGGCGCGGGTGCGCGCGCGATCGTACTGGAACCCGGCGGAAACCGACATCTGGCTGGTCGCGCAGCTCGATCGCAAGCCGACCCGCTGGGGCGTCGCCGCCGGGCAGCAGAGCACGACGGCGGCTGCTGGCGAGGTGCCGGGCGACACGCCGCTGGTCGCCTGGTGGCAGTTCGATGCCGACGCGGACGAGCCCGTGCTGCTGAAGGTGGCGGTGTCCTTCACCAGCGCAGACCGCGCGGCAGAACTGCTGGAACAGGACATCCCCGGCTGGGACTTCGAACAGGTGGCGACAAAGGCCGGCGCCGCTTGGGACCGAGAACTGGGCCGCATCACCATCGACGGGGTGGACCGGGCCGAACAGCGGCGGTTCTACACCGCGATGTTCCATGCCGCGATCCAGCCGCGCGACCGCACGCTGGACCAGCCCGCCGTCCGCCGGGACGAACCGTACTGGGACGATTACTACACCTTGTGGGACACCTACCGCACCGGGTTCCCGCTGATGTCGCTGATCCGCCCGTCGGCCTACGCAGCCAATGTCGCCTCCATGGTGCGGACCTTCGAGCGCTACGGCGCGGCGCACACCGCCTTCATCGCGGGACGCAACTACCATGTGGGACAGGGCGGGGACGAGGTCGACAACGTGCTGGGCGAGGCGCTGATCCGCGGCGTGCCCGGGATCGACTGGCAGGCGGCGGTGCCCGTGGCGCTGCACAATGCGTTCGAGGAGCGCCGCCCGCGCTATCTGGTGGACGGGTATTTCGCCGTGGGCGACCGCAGCCCGGAGCCGGACAACCAACGGGCGAAGTCCGGCTCGTCCACCGTCGCCTTCGCGCTCAACGATTTCTACGCCAGCCGGCTGGCCCTGGCGCGCGGGCGGCTGGATGATGCGGCGGCGCTGATCAACCGGTCGACCAGCTGGCGCAAGGTGTGGAATCCCGCCGCCACCAGCGACGGGTACAGCGGTTTCATCCTGCCGCGCCATGCCGATGGGACATTCCAAGACATCGATCCCAAGCTGGGATGGGATGGAGTGACGTATGACAATGTCGGTTTCTACGAAGGCACGGCATGGGTCTATTCCTACGCCATGCTGCACGACCTGTCCGGCATGGTCGACGCGATGGGCGGGCGGGCCAGGTTCGTGCAGCGGCTGCGCCATGCGCTGGACAGCGGCCTGATCGACATCACCAATGAGCCGTCGTTCGCCACGCCATGGCTGTTCAGCGATGTCGGGCGGCCGGATCTGACGAGTTACTGGGCTGACCGGGTGTTCCAGCGTTTTACCGCCAACGCCTATCCCGGGGATGAAGACAATGGGGCGATGAGCTCGCACTACATCTTCAACCGGATAGGCCTGTTCCCGAAACAGACCACCGACCTGTATTACCTGCACGCGCCACACCAGCCGCAAAGCGTGATCCGGCTGGAGAACGGGCGCAGCTTCACCATCAATGCGGCCAACTGGGCACCTGGCCGGATCTACATCACCTCGGCCAGCCTGAACGGCACACCGCTGACTGCTCCTTTCGTTAGCCAGGGGGACATCATGGCAGGAGGTACGCTGGATCTCTCCCTGTCGGACCAGCCCACGACCTGGTTGCGCGACCCGGCGGCTGCCGGGGAGCCACAGCGCCCCTGATGTAGCGTGAGGGCGGCTGGCCGCCCTCGCCACAGACCTGTTTCAAGATGAGGCGGAAGGCGCGCTCGCCTGATTGACAAAGCTCTGTGGCGAATTCATACTTCGATTAATTAGAAGAATTAGGTTCAGCCCGTCAGCGGCGAATCGTAGGGGAGAAGGTCAATCATGAGCACCGCCATCCGCGTGGATTATCTGCGTCGCGCCCTGCTGGGCGTATCGCTGCTTGTCAGCGTTCCCGCCCTTGCACAGGGCATTCCGCCGGGCGATCAGCCCGACCCGACGGTGCCGACCCCGGCCAACCCTGACCAGACAGACGCCGCCGACCCTGCCGCGAACCAGACGCTGCCCGCCGCCGAGGCCGGAAGCGGCGAGATCCTGGTGACGGGTTTTCGCCAGAGCTACGCCAATGCGATCGCCAACAAGCGCAATCAGGTCGCCATCACCGATGGCATCTCCAGCGATGGTCTCGGCCGCTTCCCGGACCTGAACGTGGGCGAGGCGCTGCAGCGCGTGCCGGGCGTGCAGATCAACCGCGAGGCGGAAGGGCGCAATGCAACCATCAACCTGCGCGGCCTGCCAGGCGAATATGCCCGCCTGACGCTGAACGGCGTCGCCTTCGCGGAGCCGATCCTGAACGAGGCGGCCCCGCTGGGTGCATTCAATTCCGATATCTTCAGCGGCATCATCGTCAACAAGAGCCCGCTGGCCGATGCGCAATCGGGCGGTCTCAGCGGCAATGTCGACCTGCAAATTGCCCCGGCGCTGGGCCGCAAGGATGGCGGGTCGCTGAAGTTCGCCTATGAATACAATTCGCTGGGCGAGAAGTTCTCTCCCGCGGCGACCGCCAGCTACAATTACCACCTGTCCGACAGCTTCGCAGTGTTCGGCGTGGTAGCGTACAAGCGGGAGAATTTCCGTCGCGATTCGCTGCTGTTCAACGGGTACCTGCCGTTCAGCCCGGCACAGGCGCAGGCGGGCGCGGCGGTACTGGCCCCCTATTACGCCCAGTCGGCGGACTGCCCGTCCTGCACGGGCGCCACGACCACCCAGGGCGCGCTGTACAATTCGCAGGTCCGCCAGTACTCCCGCCTGAACGAAGGCAACCTGTTCAGCGGCGCGGCAGGCGCGGAATACGAGATCAGCGACGAGGCGAAGATCGGCGTCACCGGTTTCCTGACCGATCGCAACCTGCCCAAGACGCGGCAGTACCTGCTGATCGCCTCCAACAACACCTTCTCCAGTTTCACCAACCTCGGCAGCCCGGTCGCGCTGGACGACGGTCGCTATGTCGTGGAGGAGATCGGTTTCTCCAACGCCGACGTGGTGTCGTCCAGCCGCGACAATGCCCAGCACCAGAAGGCGTGGGGCATCAACGGCAATGCCACTTGGGAGAACGACGACTGGCGGGCCAGCATGATCGGCACCGTATCCCGGGCGGCGAATGAATCCGTGGAGATCGGCCTCGATTTCGAGACGCTGCCGCTCGCCAACGGCAATGGCGTGACCGGGACGATCAACACCGGCGGCGGCGAACTGGACGACTTCGCCTTCACCCTGCAGCCCGACCCCGCCGTGACAACACGTGGCATCCCCAACGGGTACTGGGGCGGGCTGGGGCTATCACAGGCATGGCTGGACCAGCCGACGCTGGCCGCCAGCAGCAACCGCTTCAACTTCCAGGGCACGCAGTCCTACGCGGAGAACGAGCTGTATGCGAACCAGATCGACCTGGAGCGCAAGCTGGATGGCTTCATCAGCGGCTTGCAGGTCGGGGCACGGTTCGAAAGCAACACCTTCACCTCGCGCGGGTATCGCATCAACGCCTATGGCCTGCCGGTGGAGAACATCGAGGAATCGATGCTGGTCACCAGCCCCACGGCGGACGATTTCCTGGGAAACAATGGCTCACCCACGCTGAACTGGCAGGTCCTGGACCTCGATCGCATCCTGTCCGCGCTGCAGCCGGTGGAAGTCTATCCAGGGGCGGAGCTGGCCCCGGTCGGCTACAACATCAATTACAATGACAATTCGTTCCAGCTGTACAATTTCAGCAATCGCAACGATGTGATCTCGGCTTATGGCCAGGTGAAGCTCGACTTCGAAGTGGGTGGCATCGGCATTCGCGGGAATGTCGGCCTGCGTTACGAGCATACCGACAACACGATCGAGGCGCTGGACCGCGTGCGCCAGAGCACGGCGCTCGGCTCACCCGCCGACTTCGCGGTGAACACGTTCGACAACAGCTACAGCAAGTGGCTGCCATCCGCGATCGCCATTGTCGACCTGGCGGATGACCTGGTGGTGCGCGCCGCCGCATATCGCACCTATGTCCGGCCCCAACCGCGTCAGTTCTCCCCCATCACGGTGGTCGGCGCGCCCAACAATGGCGTGATCTCCCTCGCCCTCGGCAACCCGGAACTGGAGCCTTATAACTCGACCTCGCTCGACTTGTCGATCGAGTGGTACAACCGGCCTAACAGCCTGATCTCGCTCGCCGCGTTCCAGAAGCGGATCACCGGTCTGATCGCCACCGTCAATGACCCAACCGTGCTGTGCCCGTCCGACGGATCCGCCTATGGCCTGGGCACGCTGACAGTCGTGGGTGACCAGTGCCAGAGCAGCCTGACTTACGAGTCAGGCGGCGTCACCTTGCCCTTCCTCGTCGCAGCCACCGGTTTCGTGAACCAGAACGAGCCGATCACGGTGCGCGGGATCGAGGCGAACATCCAGCAATCGTTCGACTTCCTGCCCGGCGCGCTCAGCAATCTGGGTGGCGGCGCGAACTATGCCTTCACCGACATCAGCGGCCGCACCGCCACAGGGGCGGAGGCGACGCTGCCGGGTGTGTCGAAGCACAATGTCAACGTGATTGCCTATTACGAGACGCCGGTGTTCGGCATCCGCGCGGTGTACAACCTGCGCAGTTCGTATGACCTTGCCAGCGCCGGCACCTTCACCGGCGCTGCGCGTCAGGTGCGCGCGCGCGGGCAGCTCGACATGTCCGGCTCGGTCAATCTGACCGACAGCATCTCGCTGTCGGTGGATGCCTTCAACCTGACCAACGCGGTGCGGTACGAATACGAAAACCAGGTCGAACTGCCCCGGCGGTACGATTTCGACGGACGCACCTTCACCGCGACGGTCCGGGCGATCTTCTAGCCCGGCGGCGCCCCTCACACAGTCGCCAGCAGGCGTGCAGGGCACGGCACCCGGTCACCGTCGCCCTGCACGCTGGCCATTTCGCGTCGGATCTGACAGCGCACAGGAAAGGGAGCCATCGATGATCATTCCGTTCCGCCAGGTTCTGCCGCTGGCCGCTGCCATGCTGGCGGGTTGCGCCGCCCCCGCTACCTTGACGACGCCGCCGCCGCCCGCGACGGCCTGGGATGCGCCGGGCGCGCGCAACCCGCTGATCCCCGGCTACTTCGCCGATCCCAGCATCGTGCAGCACGATGGCGAATGGTTCGTCTACGCCACGATCGACCCGTGGGGCGGGGACAGGCTGGGCCTGTGGCGATCGCGCGACGGCCGCGACTGGACCTTCTCCATGCCCGGCTGGCCGACCAAGCAGGCGGCCACCAGCCCGACCAGCAATGGCAGCCGCGTCTGGGCGCCATCAGTCGTGCGGGGCGTAGATGGCCGGTTCTGGATGTATGTCTCCGTCGGCAGCGAAGTGTGGGTGGGCGTCGCCGACCATCCCGCCGGGCCGTGGCGGGATGCCAATGGCGGCCGACCGCTGATCCCCGGCAACTTCCGCCCCGGTTACCACATGATCGATGCGGAGGCGTTCATCGACGATGACGGGCAGGCCTATCTTTACTGGGGATCGGGGCTGAACTGGATCAATGGGCGCTGCTTCGTCGTCAAGCTGAAGGCCGACATGGTGACATTCGACGGCGAGGTGCGCGACGTCACCCCCGCGAACTATTTCGAGGGGCCGTTCATGTTCAAGGCGAACGGCCGCTATTTCCTGACCTACAGCAACGGGAACACCACGAAGGACACCTATCAGGTGCGCTACGCCGTCGGCGCATCGCCGCTGGGCCCGTTCACGGAGCCGGAGGACAAGCCGATCCTGGCGACAGATGCCGCCCAGGCGATCATCAGCCCCGGCCATCACGCGATCTTCACCGCCGAAGGCCGGCCCTTTATCCTCTATCACCGCCATGCGCTGCCCTTCCCGCGTGATGACGACCAGGTACTGCGGCAGATCGCCGTCGATCCGCTGGTGGTCGAGGGTGACCGGCTGCGGGTCGTCACGCCCACTCACCACGGGGCTGACGTGCCGGGCTTTGCCAGCCATCGCCCGGCCGGCCTGCGAGCGACCCTGACCGGCTCCAGAGAAGGCGCGGTCCGCGCAGGCGACGACAATCATGCAACCGCCTGGCAGGCGGAGGCGGGTGGCTGGCTGGCCGCGGATCTGGGCCGGGTCACGGATATTGGCCCGTCCGAAGTGCGGCCCGCCTTCGCCGCGCAGCCCTTCGCGCTGATGGCGGAGGCTTCGGCGGACGGGCGGCAATGGCGCACGCTGCTGCCGCAACAGACCGTCTCCGGCTCCCCTGTCATCATCCCCGCTGCCGGGCGGGCGCGCTATCTCCGCCTGCGGCTGCCACAGCCTGCCGCTGTGCTGGAGTGGCGCATCCTGCCGCCTGGCCCCACCGAACGGACCGCCCCCCGATGAACCTTGCCCGCCGACTGTTCGCCTTGCCGCCCCTGCTGGCCGCACTGCCGCTGGCGGCGCAGGACATTCCCCGGCCGATCGCGCCGCAGATATCGCCCGACCGCCCGGACTGGGAGAACCCCGCGGTGTTCGCGGTCAACACCCTGCCCGCCCGCGCCACCGGCTTTCCCTTTGAAAGCCGCGCGCTGGCGTTGGCCGGCCAGCAGGAGCAATCGACCCGCTTCCTGTCGCTGGACGGAGCATGGCGTTTCGCCTGGTCGCCCGGTGCGGACGATGTGCCGGCGGGGTTCGAGCGGCCCGATTACGATACCAGCGGCTGGGCGACGATCCCGGTTCCGGCGAACTGGCAGGCGCACGGCTTCGGCCAGCCGCGCTACAACAACATCACCTACCCCTTCCCGGCCAACCGCCCGCTGATCCCGCACGACACAAATCCGGTCGGATCGTATCGCCGCGATTTCGACCTGCCGGCGGGATGGGACGGCAGCGACATCATCCTGCATGTCGGTGCCGCCGGCTCCGCCTATCGCGTGTGGGTCAACGGGCAGGAGGTCGGCTATGCCGAAGACTCAAAGCTGCCTTCGGAATTCGACCTCACCCCCTATGTGCGGCCCGGCGCCAACACCATCGCCATCCGCGTCTGGCGCTGGTCGGACGGCTCCTATCTGGAGGATCAGGATTTCTGGCGGGTGTCGGGGATCGAACGATCGGTCTGGCTGATGGCGGCACCGCGCGCGCGGGTGGCGGATTTCTTCGCCCGCGCCGGGCTGGCGGACGACAACCGCACCGGCACGCTCAACCTCGATCTCACCGCCACCGCCCCAGCGGCCGGAATGCGCGCGCGGGTAACGGTGCTGGATGGCGACCGCACCATGCTGGCGCGCGAGGTGGCGCTGGTCGCCGGCGATGCGCAGGTCACTGGCATGATCGCCGATGTGCGGCCTTGGTCGGCGGAGACGCCCGACCTCTATACCCTGCTGATAGAAGTGCTGGGCGCCGACGGCCGGGTGATGCAGGCCACCGCCAGGCGCATCGGGTTCCGTAACGTGGCGATGCGCGATGGCATGGTGACGGTGAACGGCCGCCCGGTGTTCATCCGGGGCGTGAACCGGCACGAGCACGACCCGGAGACCTTTCACGTCATCTCCGAAGAATCGATGCGTCGCGATATCGAGCTGATGAAGCGTAATAACGTCAACGCGCTGCGCACCTCCCACTATCCCAATGCCGAACTGCTGTACGACCTTGCCGACGAATACGGCCTGTACGTGATGGACGAGGCGAATATCGAGAGCCACGCCTATTACGGCGCTGGCCGCAACAGCGCGGCCGACCAGCGGACCTGGTGGCTGGGGCACGATCCGGCGTGGGAGGCGGCCCATGTCAGCCGTGTGGTCAACATGGTGGAACGCGACAAGAACCACCCCTCCGTCATCTTCTGGTCGCTGGGCAATGAAAGCGGCACCGGCCCGACCTTTGCGAAAGCGGCGGCGGCAGCGCGCGCGCTGGATCCGACGCGGCTGATCTCCTTCCTGGGCTGGAGCGCATCGGACGATTTCCGCGTGGTCGACTATTCCGACATCTACGCGCCGATGTACGATTCTGTCGGCAAGATGCTTGAATATGTGAACCGTACCGAGTTCCGCCAGCCGCTGATCCAGTGCGAATACGCCCACATGCAGGGCAATTCAGGCGGGAACCTGCAGGAGTTCTGGGATGCGATCTACGCCCATCCGGAACGGCTGCAAGGCGGCTTCATCTGGGACTGGGTGGACCAGTCGATGTACCGCACCACCGCCGATGGCCGCCGGTACTGGGGCGATGGTGGGCAATATGGCCCCAATCCGGGCGGAGACATCGAATTCGGCGACGGCCTGCTGCAGGCGGACCGCACGCCCAACCCGCAATTGTTCGAACTGCGCAAGGTGTACCAACCGGTCACCTTCGAGGATGTCGATGTCGCGGCCGGGCGCATCCGCGTGTTCAACCGCCACGATTTCCGCGATCTGGCAGGCTTCGCTTTCGACTGGCAGATCATGGAAGATGGCGTGCCCATCGCCGCCGGCACCATGCCGACGCCGCGGATCGCCGCGCGCGCCGACGGCGTGGTGGCACTGGACCTGCCCGACCTGCCACGCCGCGCGGGCGCGGAATACCTGCTGACCGTGGAGGCCCGCACGCTCGAGGGCAGCATTCCGATGGTGCCGGCCGGCACGGTGATGGCGTGGGAGCAGTTCACGCTGGCCCATGTGCTGCCCGCCCCGCCCGTGCGCGCGCCGGGCACGGCCAGCATGGCCGACGGCGCGGCGGCGGTGACCTTGTCCGCCAATGGTCGCGAGCTGGTGATCGATCGTGCGACCGGGCTGGTCCGCTATTCGGTCGATGGGCGGCCGGCGCTGGCAGGCGGCGCGCCGAACTTCTATCGCGCGCTGACGGATAACGACCTTGGCACCGGGCCGGGGCGGACCCACGGCATCTGGCAGACGCTGACCGAGCAGCGGCAGGTGCAGCGGATCGTGCTGGAACAGCAGGTGGATGGCCCGTCTGCCACCGTCACCATGCAGCATGGGGCGGGCGAGGTGGTGACAGTCACCCGCTACACCATGGCAGCCGACGGCGACGTGGCGGTGGACCAGTGGTTCCGCCCGGAGACGACCGCGCTGCCCGACCCACTGCGCATCGGCATGGCCTTCACCATGCCGCCTTCCTATACCGGGCTCAGCTGGTACGGGCGCGGGCCGCATGAAACCTATCAGGATCGGCAAAGCGGCGCGCCGATCGGCATCTGGCACGGCGCGATCGCCGACCAGAACCACGATTACATCCGCCCGCAGGAAACCGGCAACAAGACCGACACTCGCTGGATCGAGCTGACTGGCGGAGGCGTGCCCGCCCTGCGCATCACGGGCGATCAGCCGTTATCGGTGAACGCGCTGGCGTTCCCTTACGCCGATCTGACCCGGGCGGCGCCGGGCACCCGCAAGAGCAGCGACATCGTGCCGCATGGGGACGGCACGCTGCTGGTGGATGCACTGCAATCAGGTGTGGGCGGGGACACGCAGTGGGACTCCTATGGCCGTCCCCATCCGCGCTACCGTGTCCCGCTTTCCCGGCAGCATTACCGTTTCCGGATCGAGGCCGCGGGACAATGAGCCGCCAGGCCGGCCGCGGAACACCCGCCATTGCGCAATGGGAACGATGACCACCATGCTGATGACACAGACCCTGCGCTGGTTCGGGCCGCGCGATCCGGTCCCACTGACCCATATCCGCCAGGCCGGCGCGAGCGAAGTGGTCACCGCACTGCACGAGATCCCCAATGGAGAGGTCTGGCCACTGGCGGAGATCGCAGCACGCAAGGCATGCATCGCCGATGCCGGCCTCGGTTGGACTGTGGTCGAAAGCGTACCTGTGCACGAAGCCATCAAGACCGCCGGCGCGGATCGGGACCGGTGCATCGCCAATTACGGCCAGACGCTGCGCAATCTCGCGGCATGCGGCATTACCACCGTCACCTACAACTTCATGCCTCTGCTGGACTGGACGCGAACCGATCTTGCCTGGCCGATGCCGGACGGTGCTCTGGCGCTACGGTTCGAGCTGGAAGCGGTCGCCGCCTACGACATCCACATCCTGCAGCGTCATGACGCTGCAGCCGATTACCCCCTGGCCCTGCAGGACGCCGCCGCAGCCCGCTTTGCCGCCATGGACGGCGCGGCACGCAATGTCCTGTCGCGCACGATCCTGGCGGGACTGCCCGGAAGCGAAGAAAGCTTCTCGGACGCCGAATTCCGGCGCGCCATCGAAACCTACACGGCGATCGACGCGGATGCCCTGCGCGCCAATCACATCAGCTTCCTGCAGGACCTGTGCCCGGTGGCGGAAGAGGCCGGCGTGCAACTGGTGGTTCACCCGGATGATCCGCCGTTCCCGATATTCGGCCTACCGCGTGTTGTCAGCACCGAAGCGGACTTGCGCCATCTGTTCGCTGCTGTGCCCAGCCCGGCAAACGGGCTGTGCTTCTGCGCCGGATCGCTTGGCGTGCGCCCGGACAACGACCTTGCCGGCATGGTGGAGCGTCTGGGCGAACGGATCGGCTTCCTTCACCTGCGGTCCGTCCAGCGGGAGCCGAACAACGCCTTCCACGAGGCCCCGCATCTCGAAGGACACGCCGGCATGGTGGCGATCATCGCGGCGGTGCAGGGCGTGCAGCAGCAGTTCGGGCGGTCGCTGCCGATGCGGCCTGATCACGGCCACCAGATGCTCAACGATCTCGGCACGAGAGCCAACCCCGGCTATTCGCTGCTTGGCCGGATGCGAGGCTTGGCCGAGATACGTGGCGTGGAGCGCGGACTCCGCCACCTGATGGCGGTCTGACCGCACCCTCCTCGGGACTTCAGCGGCCGCGCTCAATCTGTAAGGCGACGCGCTCCGCCAAGCTCTTGGCTATTCCAGGCGAGCGGATATGCTTTCAATGCGTCGGCGCCGGCGATTGTCGCTTCCACCGTTCTGCTGGCAGGCTGCTGTCTTGGACGGGGCGCTCGCTCGCGTGTCCGCCAGTCTCGGCGGGTAAGCACATTCCGGATCGCTCCGGCAAGAGCGCCCCTGGCGCACGGTGTTGCGCTCCGCGACTGATCATCGAGGATGCGGCGTTCCTGTATGGGCGCTTCCACCGGGTGCTCACATGCATGCAAGCGCCCGCTGCGGCCGATCCCCGCTCATGCCTAGATTGGTATGATGCCACTTAGTCACGAAACCGACGCAAAGAAGAATCTTTCTCTCAGCAGATTGCCACTATTTTTA
The DNA here is from genome assembly GCF_003660445.1 of Croceibacterium ferulae. GTDB lineage: Bacteria > Pseudomonadota > Alphaproteobacteria > Sphingomonadales > Sphingomonadaceae > Croceibacterium > Croceibacterium ferulae. The sequence goes on from NZ_QZVQ01000011.1 coordinate 64,550, forward strand.
ACTTGTGCTGAAAAGGGCTCCAGAACTAACGACATGTCTCGTGCGAGGGCATACCTATATCATACAGGTATGGCATGGACAGTCAGTGACACGAAGGAGGCGGTTGATGACGGACGCTTTGACGCTATCAGGTCTGGGCTCATTTCGTGCCCTTCGCGGCCTCCTTTATGCCGGCTGTGCGGTCACGCTGGTGACCGGCGGCTCTGCCGCCGCGCAAGACTCGACCACGGCCCAGCCTTCGGTCGATCCTTCGCAGGATGATGCAGCGCCCGGAACGCTGCCGCCCGTGCACACTGCGGAGGAAGCCGTCACCGGCGAGGCCGGTTCCGGCGACACCATTGTCGTATCAGGCATCCGCAGTTCCATCGAAAGCGCGTTGGCGGCCAAGCGGCAGGATGTGCGCGTTACCGACGGCATCTCGGCGGAGGATATCGGCAAGTTCCCGTCGGAAAACATCACCGAAGCCATTCAGCGCATTTCCGGCGTCCAGATGTCGAACGTGAACGGGCGCGGCGCCACGATCGGCATCCGCGGCCTCGGCCCGCAATATGCGAATACCACGATCAACGGGCAGAACTTCCTCAGCGCCGATTTCACCGACGGCTTCCGCTACGACGTGGTGCAGACCGAGCTCGCCTCTGCCATTCAGGTCATCAAGTCGCCCACTGCGAACATGGACGCCGGCGGTCTTTCGGGCACGGTCAACATCAACACGGTGCAGCCGCTGGAATATCGCGGCGACCGCTTCATCGTGTCGGTCAAGGGCCAGAAGGCCGAACTGGCCGAGGGCGGCGTGACGCCAAAGGTCAGCGCCACCTATGTCGACCGGTTCCTGGATGACCGGCTCGGTGTGTTTCTGAGCGCCAGCTACCAGGAACTGAGCGATCGCGCGGATTACATGTGGATGGATCGCTGGTTCACCACGCCAACGACCGCAGGAGACCGGCACACGCCACGGCGGCTGCGCTTCCGCCGGATCGACCGCGACACGGACCGGCTGCTGCTGAACGGAACGCTGCAGTACCAGCCGACCGACACGCTGGAGCTGTCGCTCAGCGGCATCTACGCGCAGGACAAGACGGATTACGACGTCAATCAGCAGGTGTTCGGCTTTGACAGCCAGTACATCACCGTCACGCAAACCGATGGCCTGACGGATACCGGCATCCTGGCCGACAACGTCTACACCGACAACAACCGACAGGTCGAGAACCGTGACCTGACGAGTTCGGCCTACACCGCGAAGGCGGAGTGGGAGAATGATGGTTGGCATGTGGATGCGGTCGGCCATTATACGCGTGGCCGCGGCAAGACGCGCGAAGATGCGGCCATCTTCTCCGTGTTCATGGATGGGCTCGCGCTGAACTATTCCGATCCCGACAATGTGATCCTGACCCCGACGCGACCGCTGACCGATGCCACCTTATATGCGCCGGAAAACTGGCTGTTCTATACCTACCCGAACGGTGCCGAGAGGATCTCCACCGCGCAGGAGCGGGCGGGTCAGCTGGATCTGACGCGCGATGTGGACTTTGCCGGGATCAGCTCGATCGTGGTGGGTGGCAAGTATCGCCACGAAAGCTTCGATCGCGACGTCTCGCGTCATGATCGCGACGCGCTGGAGACACCTCCCACCTCCGTCTTCCCGCGCCTGGAAGAATATAACTACCTGGTCACCGACTTCCTCAACGGCCGTATGTCGGTTCCGGACAGCTGGGTGGCGCCCTCGATCGCGGCGAATGACGAAGCGCTGGCGGCGAATGGCGGAACCCCGCCCGACCTGTTCGCCCCTGAATCCAGTTACGAAGTCGATCGGTTCATCACCTCGGCCTACGCCATGGCCAATATCGACACCGACATCGGCGACATGGGCCTGCGCGGCAATGTCGGGATCAGGTACGAGCATTCGAAGCAGAAGATCTTCGGCTACATCACGCAGGACGTGCCAGGCGCCGAGGTCGACCAGATCACCGGAACCTACATTCAGGAAAAGAACTACGGCAACTGGCTGCCCAGTGCGGCGCTGGTGCTGGACATCGCGCCCGGTGCGTTGATCCGCGCCGCCGCAGCCAAGGTGCTGGTGCGGCCGCTGCTCAACACCAACAGCTCGCTTGCCCGCATGCGCAGCACCTTTGTGGATGCGCTGGGGCAGACCGTGAACTCGATCGACCTGGGGCAGGCCGAACTTGACCCATTGACCGCGAACCAGTTCGATCTCGGCTTCGAATATTACTATGCTGGCGGCAGCGCCATCAGCATCGCGGGGTTCTGGAAAGACATCAAGAACGGCACCTTCTCCCGCCTGATCTGCTCCGACACCTATGAAGGGGTCGCGCTGTCCTACAATGGGGATGGCGACTGTCAGGGCAGCAACGGGGAGCTGTACGACATCGTCGAGACGCTGAACGATCCGACGACCATCACCATCAAGGGCCTGGAGATCGCCTGGACGCAGTCCTTGGACCAGTGGCTGCCCGTGGCCGGCTTCGGTTTCACCGGCAATTACACGCGGGTATTCCCGGAAAAGGTGGAGATCGGCGAAGGATACCGCATCCGCAACCTTTCCGAACAGACCTGGAATCTGACAGCTTATTGGGAAGACGACACCTTTTCCGTCCGCGCATCGGTCAACCAGCGCAGCTCGTACGAGCAGGACTTCTCGGACAGCTTCTTCGCCCGCGAAGATCACACGGTGCGCAAGCGCACGCAGGTCGACCTTGCCCTGGGCTATGCGCTGAATGATCGCATCAACTTCGCCGCGGGGGTGATCAACCTGAACAATGCGGGCGAGGAAGCATACAAGGACTTCGAGGATCGCTGGCAGATGACAAGCATAACCGGCCGCAGCTATTACCTGACCGCAACCGCGCGGTTCTGATGATGGCGTGGCGCGGACAGCCGACCGGCCGGCGGCACGACAGGATCAGGATGGCGCTACTGGTGGCCACTGCCATGGCCACCACCGCGCTGGCAGCATGCGCAGCAAGCCCGCCTGTCAATCCGGCCCCGGCCGCGGCGCGGGCGGAGGATGGAGGCATTGCAGCGGCCCGTGGCGTCCTAGCCCGCCTGGGCCTGCCGGCGGACCGTTTCGATCTGCGTCTGGCGCCTGCGGGCGCGCAGCCGTTCTACCATGTGGAGGCGGCCGGCGGGCGGGCGACGGTTACCGGATCATCTCCGGTGGCCGCGGTGCGCGGCGCCTATGCCTATCTGAACGAAGCCGGCCTTGCCTCGATCAACTGGGAAGGCGACCGGATCGCGCAGGATGCAGCGCTGCCCGATCATGCTGGCGAGCGGATCGCTTCCCCCTTCGCCAGCCGCGCCTATCTGAACACCTGCACCTATGGCTACACCACGCCGTGGTGGGATTGGGGGCGCTGGCAGCGTGAAATCGACTGGATGGCGGTCAACGGGATCGACATGCCGCTCGCGCTGGAAGGGCAGGAATATATCTGGCGGGCCCTGTGGCAGGAACAGGGCCTCCGCGACGGGGAGATCGCCGCATCCATGTCCGGCGCGGCGTTCCTGCCGTGGCAGCGCATGGGCAACATCGAAGGCTACATGGCGCCGCTGCCCGACGGGTGGATAGACCGCAAGCGGCTGCTGCAAAAGCAGATCCTCGGCCGCATGCGCGAACTCGGCATGTCGCCGGTCCTGCCCGCCTTTTCGGGCTATGTGCCCAAAGCCTTCGCGCTGAAGCATCCGGAAGCGCGGATCTATCGCATGCGCGCCTGGGAAGGCTTTACCGAAACCTACTGGCTCGATCCGTCCGACCCGCTGTTCGCCCAATTAGCCAAGCAGTTCCTGGATCTCTACACGCGCGAATACGGTGCCGGCAGTCATTATCTGCTGGATGCCTTCAACGAAATGGTGCCGCCGATCGCCCAGGACGGCAGCGATGTTAGCGAGGCGGCCTATGGCGACAGCACCGCGAACAGCGCCGCGGCAGAGGCGGCGCAGCTTCCGCCCGAGATGCGCCATGCCCGGCTCGCCGCCTATGGCGAACGGCTGTATCATTCCATCACGGCGGCCGTTCCCGATGCGACCTGGGTCATGCAGGGGTGGCTGTTCGGGGCGGACAAGACGTTCTGGACGCCTGACTCGGTCGCCGCCTTTCTCGACCGCGTGCCCGACGACCGGATGCTGATCCTGGATATCGGCAACGACCGTTATCCCGGCGTGTGGCGCGACACCGATGCCTTTAACGGCAAGCAGTGGATCTATGGCTATGTCCACAATTACGGTGGCAGCAATCCGGTCTACGGCGATCTGGATTTCTACCGGCAGGATCAGGCGGCGCTGCTGGACAGTGCAGGGCGCGGGGCAGTGGCCGGCTTCGGCATGTTCCCGGAAGGGCTGCACAGCAATTCGATCAACTATGCCTTGAACTACGATCTGGCGTGGGGTGCCGGCGAAGCATCCACCGCAGCCTGGCTGCGCAAATGGCTGGCGGCGCGCTATGGCCGCGATCTGCCGGCAGCACAGGCGGCTTGGGCCGACCTTGCGGCGGGCACCCTGCAGACCCGGTACTGGACGCCCCGCTGGTGGGAGAACCGGGCAGGCGCTTATCTGCTGTTCAAGCGGCCGACTGCTGACGCTGCCGAATACCCGACCGCGCCTGGCGATCGCGTGGCGCTGCGGCGCGGGCTGGCGCAGCTGCTGGCGCTGGCACCGGAACTGGGTGACGAACCGCTGTACCGCCATGACGTGGTGGAATTCACCCGTCACCTTGCTCTGGTGGAGCTGGACGAGCGGATTTCCGGCGCCGTCACCGCCTATGCGGCGGGAGACGTGGCGGCAGGGGACCGGCTGGCCGCGCAGGTTGCCGATTTCACCATGCGCACCGATCACCTGCTGGGCGCGCAACCCCAATCGCTGGCCAGCTGGATCGGGGAAGCGAGCGCCTACGCCGCCAACCCAATCGAAGAACAGGCCTATGTCCGCGCGGCCCGGGCGCAGGTGTCCGTCTGGGGCGGAGAAGGCAATCTTGCCGATTACGCGTCCAAGGCATGGCAGGGGCTGCTGGCAGGATATTACCTTCCCCGCTGGAACCACTTCTTCGCAGCGCAACGCGCCGCAGCCCTGGCCGGACGCCCACTGGACGATGCGGCCGTACACCAGGAACTGGTTGCGCTGGACCGCGCCTGGGCGGCGTCGGACGATGCAGTCGTGCAGCAGCGACCGACGGATCCGGTCGCGGAAGCACGTTCGCTGCTGGAGCGGATCGACAGATGATCGCCGCACCCGTGCCTTCCGTTGCCCCCGCCTCGGGGCAGCCGACCCGCTTCGTGTCCCTGGACGTGTTTCGCGGGCTGGCGGTTGCCCTGATGATCGTGGTCAACACGGCTGGCCCGGGTGCACCACCCTTCACGCAGCTGGTGCACGCATCGTGGACCGGCTTCACCCTGGCCGACCTTGTCTTCCCCAGCTTCCTGTTCGCTGTGGGCACGTCCATGAGCTTCGGCTTCCGCAAGCCCGTGCCCACGCGCACCTTCTATGCCCGCCTGCTGCGCCGGGTCAGCCTGATCTTCCTGCTGGGCTTCCTGATGTACTGGTATCCGTTCGTGGCTCCGCAGCCCGGGGGTGGTTGGGCGCTGAAGCCCCTGGCTGACACGCGGCTGACCGGCGTCCTGCAACGGATCGCGTTATGCTATCTGCTGGCGGCTCCGCTCGTGCGCCACCTTTCCATGCGGGCGCTGGCGGCAGTCGCGTTGCTGCTGCTGGTCGTGCACTGGGCCGTGCTGATGCAGTGGTCCTTGCCCGGCGAAGCATGGTCCCGCCACGGCAATGCCGGAACGCGACTGGACCTATGGCTGATCGGGCGGGACCACCTGTACCGCAAGGATGGCGGCTTCGATCCCGAAGGGCTGCTCGGCACCCTGTCGGCAACGGTCAATCTTCTCGCCGGGTTCATGGCCGGCCGCTTCGTGCAGCATGCTGGCCGGCAGGCCCGCAAGGTGGCACTGCTCGCGCCGGCCGGATTAATGCTGATCGTGCTGTCGCTCGCATTGTCGGCGGTGGTCCCGCTTTCGAAGAAGCTGTGGACCGGCTCCTTCGTGTTCCTGACCGTCGGTATCGATCTGGTGCTGCTGGCTCTGCTGATAGTGTTCGAACTGCGTCGCCGCCAGCACGGCAGCGGCTTCCTGGGCGTGTTCGGCCGCAACCCACTGGCGATCTACCTGTTCTCCGAACTGCTGGTCATGACGCTGGTGCTGATACCGGCGCCCCCGCACGAGCATGCCTGGGCATGGATCGGCGTCACCATCTTCCAGGGCATCGCGCCGGGCCCGTTCGGCTCGCTCCTGTGCGCCACCGCTTACATGCTGGTATGCTGGTTGTTCGGCTGGCTGCTGGATCGCAATCACTGGCATCTGCGGCTGTGACTGGTTCGCTAAGGGTCGCTCAGCTCCGCGACCAGGTCATAGGCATCGCCCCGGTAATAGGAGTGCGTCACCTCGACCGGGCGGCCGTCGGTCAGGAAGCTGCGGCGTTCGATGAACAAGCCCGCATGCCCCTGCGCGACGCCCAGGCGCGATGCCTGTTCCTTGTCGAAGCCGAGTGCGCGTACGCTCTGCAGGGCGCGGACGGGGCGATTGCCGGAGGCCCTCAGCGCATCGTAGAGGGAGTCGGTCACGTCATCCAGGCTGTGCAGTGCGTATCCGGCGACCGTCGACGCCTCGAACGCCATCGGCATGCCGTCGGCAAAGCGGATCCTCTGGAAGCGGAACACGGGCGATCCGGGCGACAGGTTCAACGACAGCGCCTCCTTGGGCGTGACCGCGCCCTGCATTCGGGCAATCCATTCATTGCCCGGCACCAGCCCGCGGGCGCGCATGTCTTCGGAAAAGGATGTCAGCAGGGCAAAGTTCTTTTCCACGCGCCCGCCCGCAGGCGTACTCGCCTCCGGCCGTCGGGCGACAAACGTGCCCGCACCCTGCCGGCGCTCCAGCATTCCGTCCTCCACCAGTCCGTCCAGCGCCCGGCGCACGGTGACGCGCGACATGCTGTACCGTTCGGTCAGGTCGCGTTCGCTTGGCAGCGCGGTTGCAGGAGCCAGCCGCTCACGCTGGATGGCGGATCGGATCAGTTGCTGCAATTGCAGGTAGAGCGGCCCGCTCCCACCGGGTTCCAGGGCACCGATCCGATCAATCACAGACATTCTCGCTCTCCATGGCGCAGGCTCTTGAGGCATCCGGCCCGCCTTGAACAATGGCGGCATCGACCAGACGCGGCAAGGGACGACACCTGCCCGCGCTTCTCGCTGCTCTCCAGAGCACCACACCGCGCTGCGTCAGGACCGCCACGGCCCCTGCCGCAAGCTGAGCAGCATGCCCCCTGCAGACCCAATTTGCGACATGCTAGGCTGAATAAAATGCATATACGATACCAGCGCAAGACATTTGCAGTTTCGGAGGATTGATGCCCGACAGCGTGGATCAGCAAGAACAGGCATGCAGCGGCGGTACCCGCATGCGCCTTGAGGCAGCGCAGGCCGGACCGGCGGTGGCGGCAATGCTGCGGCGCAACGCTCCGGCGCTGGAACGCTTGGGGGCGATGCTGCGAGCGAACCCTCCGGCAGTGGTGGTTACCTGCGCGCGCGGATCATCCGACCATGCCGCGACTTTTGCCAAATATCTGCTGGAGGTGCTTTGCGGCGTGCCGACCGCCTCTGCTGCCTTGTCCGCGGTGTCCATCTACCACTCCGCCCCGCGTCCGGCCGCAGATGCACCCGTGCTGTGCATCGCCATCTCCCAGTCGGGGCGCAGTCCCGATCTGCTGGCCAGCGTTGCCGCGTACAAGGCGGCCGGCGCGCAGGTGGTAGCCCTGGTGAATGATGAAGGTGCGCCGCTGGCGGACATGGCGGATGTCTGCCTGCCGCTCTGCAGCGGTCCCGAACTGTCGGTCGCGGCCACCAAGTCCTATATCTGCTCGCTGTCACTCCTCGCTGCGCTGGCGGCGCACTGGGCCCAGGACACGGCATTGCTCCAGGCACTCGATGAATTGCCTGCCCAGCTGGATGCGGCCTTTGCGCAGGACTGGGCACCCGCCGTCGCCACCTTGCAGTCAGGGCGCAACATGCTGGTGATCGGCCGCGGCTTTGGCCTGGCGGCGGCGCAGGAGGCGGCGTTGAAGTTCAAGGAAACCACGGCGATCCATGCGGAGGCGTTCAGCGCCGCGGAGGTCCGCCACGGACCGATGGCGATTGTCGGCGAAGGCTTTCCCGTGCTCGCGCTGGCATGTGCCGACCAGACCAGTGAGGATGTGTGCGGCGTGGCGGCGGAATTTGCCCGCCGCGGGGCTGCCGTGCTGCTGGCAGGCGGAGTGGCCGCGGGCGCGACAACGCTGCCGGTGGTGCGCACGCATCCGCTGCTCAGCCCCATCGTCACCATCGCCAGCTTCTACCCGATGGTGGAAACGCTGTCGCGCGATCGCGGGCTGGACCCGGATGCGCCGCCATTCCTGCAGAAGGTTACCCGCACATTATGACGGTTCATGCCTTCCGCAACGGTCACGTGCTGCTCGCGGGCGGGCAGACGGTCGGTGCGGCCTGCCTGTCGGTCGACAAAGGGCGTCTGACGGCGATCTCCAGCGATCCGCGGGACGTGGCGGCCTACGCCGGAGCCATAGACTTGCAAGGCGGCTGGCTGGTTCCCGGCTTTGTCGATCTGCAGGTGAATGGCGGTGGCGGCGTCCTGTTCAACGATGCCACGGATGTCGCGGGGATCCGGGCGATCGGCGCCGCTCATGCCCGATATGGCACAACCGCTTTCCTGCCCACGCTGATCAGCGACAACCCGGCCGCCATCGGACGCGCTCTGGAGGCGCTGGATGCGGCGATCGCGGCCGGCGTGCCGGGGGTGGTGGGCGTGCATGTCGAAGGGCCGTTCATCAATCCGGGTCGGAACGGCATTCACGACCCGTCCAAGCTGCGCCGCCTTGACGAGGAGCAACTGTCGGCACTCGCCCAACCGCGCCGCGGGCCGGTGCTCGTGACCCTTGCCCCCGAACTGGCCGCGCCGGGCCAGATCCGACGCCTCGCCGACGCCGGCGTGCTGGTCAGCATCGGCCATACCGATGCGACCGCCGAACAGGTGCAGGCCGCGCTGGCCGATGGCGCACGCGGCTTCACCCATCTGTTCAACGCCATGTCGCCGCTGCACCATCGCGCACCCGGCGCCGTCGGCGCGGCGCTGGCGGACCGGGACAGCTGGTGCGGCCTGATCGCCGACGGCATCCATGTGCATCCGCTGGCACTGAGGCTTGCTCTGCAGGCACGGGGATCGGATCGGTTGATGCTGGTGACCGATGCCATGCCCAGCGTCGGCAACGACGGGCGCGGCTTCATGCTGGACGGTCGCGAGATCAGCGTGATCGACGGGCGGTGCGTTTCCGCTGACGGCACGCTGGCCGGAGCTCATCTGGACATGGCCGCAGCGGTGCGACTCATGGTGGCCGAAGGTGGCGCCACGGTAGCCGAGGCAGTTCGCATGGCGAGCGCAACTCCGGCCGCTTTCCTGCGGATGGAGGGGGAAATCGGCGCTCTCGCGATCGGCCGGCGCGCCGACTGGGTGTGGCTGGATGACAGGCTGGAGGTGCGTGAAACGTGGATCGGGGGCCAGTGTGTCGCACGGGCTGGTTGACCGCTTCGATCCTGCTGGAGGGCTGTGGTCATGGAGATAAGTATCCTGTCGCCGCTGGCCGGATGGCTGCTGCCCCTGGATGAGGTTGCCGACCCGGTATTCGCGCAGCGCCTGCTGGGTGACGGGATGGCGATCGATCCGCTGGCCGGCATTCTGCATGCCCCGGCTGCCGGCACCATCCGCTCCATCCACCAGGCTGGCCATTCGGTCACGCTGGTCACGGCGGAAGGGGCCGAATTGCTGATGCATATCGGGCTCGACACGGTGGCATTGCAAGGCGCCGGCTTTGCGCCACAGGTCGTCGCCGGCCAGCAGGTCCTCGCCGGGGAAGTGCTGATCCGGTTCGACCTGGCCGCACTGGGATCCCGCGTCCGCAGTCTGGTGACTCCCCTGATCTGCGCCAATCCGGATCGTTTCGCCGTCGCGGACCGGCGCCAGCCGCAATTGCTGCAGCCCGGAGATCCATTGATGACGCTGCGCCCGGCCGGGGTGCGGATCACGTCCGGAACGGTGAGTGCAAGCGCCCCTGAACTCCGTTGCACGGTACGCATCCCGCTGGCTCACGGGCTGCATGCCCGACCTTCGGCACAGCTGGCGGCTGCGCTGAAGGGACTGGTAGCGGCGGCCAGCATCCACCATGGCGGGCACCGCGCCAATCTGCGCAGCCCCACCGGCATACTCGGCCTGGGCATCCGCCATGGCGACACGATCGAGCTGAGGGCCCAGGGCGCGGATGCGGCCGAAGCGCTGGACCGCGTGGCAGCGCTGATCGAGAGCGGCATGGGCGAAAGCCTGCCCTTTGCCGATGACGGTGTGCTGACCGCGCCGCAAAGCCCGCACGGCACGCCCGAGGCCGGACTGGCCGTGGAGGATGACCAATTGCCGCCTGCCGGGCTGACAGGGGTCACAGCGGCCGCCGGGCTGGCCATCGGCCCGGCATTCCGCCTGCGGGTGGCGCAGGTCGCCATCGCCCCCGCCATGGCCGACGATGTCGCGGGCGAGCAGGCCTGCCTTGTCCGCGCGCTGAACGAATTGCAGACCCGGCTGGGAACCGCATCCGCGAATGCCACGCCGGCGCAAGCGGCCATTCTCCAGGCCCATGCCGCTTTCCTGGAGGATGCAGACCTGCTGGATGAGGCCGAGGCCGGGATTGCGACCGGCATCAGTGCCGGCGCGGCATGGCACAACGTCCTGCTCGCACGCTCGAAAGTATTGCGCGCCTCACCCGATCGAAGGTTGGCGGAGCGGGCGGACGATCTCCTCGACCTCGACCAGCAGATACAATCGCTGCTGACGGGGGAGGAGCCCGCGTCGGTGGAGGTGCCGGAAGGTGCCGTCCTGATCGCTGATGACCTGCTGCCATCCCAGGTCGCGGCACTCGATCCGCAGCGCGTGGCCGGACTCGCCATTGCGGGAGGCGGACCGACATCGCATGCCGCGATCATCGCCGCCAGCCGTGGTGTGCCCGCTGTCATGGCGCTGGGCCCGGGTTTGCAGCGCATCGATGATGGCACGCCCCTGATCCTCGATGCCGATGCGGCCGTGCTGGAGGTCGCGCCCTCGCCGGCGCGCCTGCAGCAGGCACGGTTGCAGCTGGAGCGTGCCGCCGACCGCGCGGCGCGGGCACAGGCGGCGGCAGGACAGGAAGGGCGCACGGCCGATGGCGTCCGGATCGAGATGTTCGTCAATCTGGGCTCGCTGGCGGATGTCGCCCCCGCCCTGGCGGGAGGCGCGGAAGGCTGTGGCCTGTTGCGGACTGAATTCCTGTTCCTGGACCGGACCACTGCGCCTGACGAAGCCGAGCAGGCCGCCGATTACTCCGCCATCGCACAGGCGATGGAAGGACGACCGGTGATCGTGCGCCTGCTGGATATCGGGGGCGACAAGCCGGCGCCCTACCTGCCGATCGCGGCGGAGGAGAACCCCGCCCTGGGCCTGCGCGGCATCCGAGTGGGCCTGGCACGACCCGCGGTGCTCGCCACGCAGTTACGGGCGATCCTGCGGGCCAACAGCCACGGAACGCTGCGGATCATGGTCCCCATGGTGGCGCGAGTGGAAGAATTGCGCCAGGTGCGCCGCGCGCTGGACGCGGCGGCGGACGAGATCGGCACCGGCGCGCAGCTGGGCGTCATGGTGGAAACACCGGCCGCGGCGATGATCGCGGACCTGCTGGCGGCCGAATGCGATTTCCTGTCGATCGGCACGAATGACCTGACGCAATACACACTGGCGATGGACCGCGGCAACGCGGCGGTGGCGGGCGGCATAGACGGGCTTGATCCCGCGGTGCTGCGACTGGTCGAACGGTGCTGCGCCGGGGCTGCCGTACATGGGCGTCCTGTCGGCGTCTGCGGGGGACTGGCATCGGACCGTGTGGCCATTCCGCTGCTGCTGGGACTGGGCGTCACCGAACTGTCCGTCACGCCGGCGGCGCTGGCGCTGGCCAAGGCCGATGTCCGGGCGCTGTCCCATGCGCGATGCCGTGGCCTGGCCCAGCACGCCTTGGCACTGGACGGCCCCGCGGCTGTCCGCGCCGCCGCCCGTGCCGCACTGGAGGATTGGGGTCTGTGAAACAGGTGATGGAACCGCTTCAGGCATTGGGGCGCGCGCTGATGCTGCCCATCGCAGTGCTGCCGATCGCAGGGTTGCTGCTGCGGCTGGGCCAGCCCGACCTGCTCGACATCGCCTTCATCAGCGCGGCCGGGAATGCCGTGTTCGCCAATCTGGGGCTGCTGTTCGCAGCGGGGGTCGCCACCGCCTATGCGCGGGACGGGAATGGGGCGGCGGCGTTGGCCGCCATCGTCTGCTATCTTGTCACCACGCAAGGGGCCGCTGCCCTGCTTCGCGTGCCGGAAACGATTGGGGCCGGGCTGCCGGCTGAAGCGACTGCTGCCATCCGTTCAGACTGGGCGGCCGCGGCGATCGGCAGGCTGGCGGTGCCGATCGGCATCGTCGCGGGCCTGATCGGCGGCCAAGGCTACAACCGCCTGTCCGGCATCCGGCTGCCCGCTTACCTCGGCTTCTTCGGAGGCCGCCGCTTCGTGCCGATCGCCAGCGGAGCGGCCGGGGTGCTGCTCGCCTTGCTGGTGGGCCTCGCTTATCCCGCGCTCTCCACCGCAATCGAGGCGTCAAGTGCCGGTATCCTGGGGAGTGGCGAGGCAGGATTGTTCGTGTTCGGCCTGCTGAACCGGCTGCTGCTCGTCACCGGCCTTCATCATATCCTGAACAACATCGTCTGGTTCGTCGTCGGTGATTATGGCGCGGCGACCGGCGACCTGCGGCGTTTCTTCGCCGGTGATCCGACGGCAGGCGCCTTTATGAGCGGCTTCTTCCCGGTGATGATGTTCGGCCTGCCCGCGGCGTGCCTGGCCATGTACCGCACGGCCCTGCCGGAACGGCGCAAGGCGGTCGGCGGGATGTTGCTGAGCATGGCGGCGACATCGTTCCTGACGGGAGTGACGGAACCGATCGAGTTCACCTTCATGTTCCTCGCTCCGGCTCTGTTCGTGGCCCATGCGGTGCTGACCGGCCTTTCGATGATGCTGATGTCCGCACTGGACGTGCGGCTCGGCTTCGGCTTTTCTGCCGGGCTGTTCGATTATGTCCTGAATTTCGGTCAGGCGACCCGTCCGCTGTTGTGGCTGCCGATCGGACTGGGCTACGCCTTGCTGTATTATTCCGTGTTCGTGTTCGCCATACGACGCCTGGATCTGGCAACCCCCGGCCGCGACCGGTTGGCGTCGGCCGAAGCAGGACCGGAAAGCGAACTACCCACCGCCGCGGGCGATCGTTCGCGAGCCGGGGACTTCATCGCGGCGCTGGGCGGCCCCGGCAATTTGCTGGAGGTGGGGGCCTGCACCACGCGCCTGCGTCTGCGCATCGCCGATCGTACGGCGCTGGACGAGCCTTTTCTGAAGCGGCTGGGCGCGCATGGCCTGATCTACCCCAGTGCGAATGCCGTGCAGATCGTGTTGGGCCCGGTGGCCGATCAGGTGGCGGAGGAGATCACCGCAGCATTGGCGAGCGGCCGCCCGGCGGGCGCCTCGCCCGGTACCGCATCTGCCGCCCCGACGGACACGCCGCTGCACGCCCCGATGCGCCGGCCGTTGCCGGCCGCGATCCGCGCCGCCCTGGGCGAGGGCGCGCGATGGGAGGTGACGCATAGCAGATTGATCGTCAGCGGCGGGGATGTGAACGAGGACGAGTTACGGCGGATCGGGCTGCGTGGCAGTGTCCGGATGGGCGAAACGATCCACTTACTCTTTGCGCCGGAAATCCTGGCCTCCTCGCCGGACGCCACCGCAGAGCCGACAGGGAGATCTGCAGCATGACTTCCCGCAACCATTTCGCCGCCATCGTGCCGGCTGGCCTGTCAGCGGCACTGGCATCCGCATCGCTGGCAGGCTGCGCTGTGCCTGGGCGGGCCGACCGGGCCGCGGGCGTCGCGCCGGCACACGCCCCGGCGACGTGGGATGCGGTGGGGGCCCGCAATCCGCTCATCCCCGGCTACCTCGCCGATCCCAGCATCGTGGAGGTCGACGGCGAGTACTTCCTCTTCGCGACCCTGGACCCCTGGGGCGGCGACAGGCTGGGCCTGTGGCGGTCGCGAAATGGGCGTGACTGGACATTCTCCATGCCCGACTGGCCCAGCAAGAGCGCCGCGCGCAGCGCGACTGCAAATGACGGGAAAGTCTGGGCGCCATCCGTCGTGCAAGGGGTGGACGGGCGTTACTGGATGTATGTCTCCATCGGCAGCGAGGTCTGGGTAGGCGTCGCCGATCACCCCGCCGGACCGTGGCGCGATGCCAATGGCGGACGCCCGCTGATCCCCGGCGATTTCCGGCCGGGCTTCCACATGATCGATGCCGAAGCCTTCGTCGATGATGACGGGCAGGCGTATCTTTACTGGGGTTCCGGCCTCAAATGGGTCAACGGCCACTGCTTCGTGGTGAAACTGAAGCCCGACATGGTCAGCTTCGATGGCGAGGTCCAGGACATCACCCCGGCGCACTACTTCGAGGCGCCGTTCATGTTCAAGGCCAATGGACACTATTTCCTGACCTACAGCCACGGCAATACGACCAAGGACACGTACCAGGTGCGGTATGCCGTCGGCACATCACCAATGGGCCCGTTCACGGAGCCTGAGGACCGGCCGATCCTTGCCACGGATGCGGGCCGGTCGATCATCAGCCCGGGCCACCACGCGATCTTCCGCGCAGGCGGGCAGCCCTTCATCCTGTATCACCGGCAGGCGCTGCCCTTCCCGCGAGAGGACGACCGGGTGCTGCGCCAGATAAACGTCGACCGGCTGGTGGTCGATGGAGATCGGCTGGCCGTGGTGGAACCCACCCATGGCGGCCCTGACGTGCCCGGCGCCGCCCCGCGCCGGCGGGCCGGTCTGTCCGCTCGCCTGTCGGCGGCCGGTAACGAAGGCGATGCGAACCGCGCCGGGGACGACAATTACGCCACGGCCTGGCAGGCCCAAACGGCCGGCGCCAACTGGCTGACCGCGGATCTGGGCGCGGTGGTGGAGGTCGGCCCGTCCGAACTGCGCCCGGCCCTTGTCGCCGAACCTTTCCGCCTGTTGGTGGAGGCTTCAGCGGACGGGCAGAACTGGCGCACGATCATGCCCGAACGATCCGTCGAGGGTTCCCCCTTCATCATCCCCGCCGCAGGCCGCGCCCGATATCTGCGCCTGCGTCTGCCCCAGCCCACTTCTCTGCTGGAATGGCAGATATTCGCTCCGGAAGAGGGCACGGCCGCTGACAGGAGTGCCCGCTGATGCGCTGCCCCCGGATCTTGCCTGCCGTTTCGCTGCCTGCCCTGTTCGCGCTGATGCCGGCAGCGCAGCTGGCGGCGCAGGAAATTCCCCGGCCGATCCAGCCGCAGATCTCGCCCGACCGGCCGGACTGGGAAAATCCCGCGATCTTCGGCATCAACAAATTGCCGGCGCGCGCCACCGGCTTTCCCTTTGAAAACCGCGCCTGGGCGCTTGAGGGAGAGCAAGATCGCTCCGCCCGCTTCCTGTCGCTGGATGGAACGTGGCGCTTCGCCTGGGCTGCCGGCGTCGATGAGGCGCCTGAAGGATTCCACAGCCCGGATTACGATGTCAGCCAATGGGCGACGATCCCCGTGCCGGCCGACTGGCAGGCGCATGGCTTTGGCCAACCCCGTTACAACAACATAACCTACCCGTTCCCTGCCAACCGGCCGCTTATCCCCCACAACAGCAATCCGGTCGGCTCCTACCGCCGTGATTTCGATTTGCCGATCGACTGGGACGGCAGCGACATCATCCTGCACATCGGGGCGGCCGGCTCCGCCTATGCGGTGTGGGTGAACGGTGAGCGGGTCGGCTACAGCGAGGATTCCAAGCTACCGTCGGAATTCGACATCACCGCGCATGTGCGTCCCGGAACGAACAGCGTGGCAATCCGGGTGTGGCGGTGGTCCGACGGGTCTTACCTGGAGGACCAGGATTTCTGGCGGGTGTCGGGGATTGAACGTTCGGTCTGGCTGATGGCCGCGCCCCGTGCGCGGATGGCCGACTTCTTTGCCAAGGCTGGCCTTGGCCCGGATGGCCGCACCGGTACTCTGGACCTGACGCTGACAGGCACTGCACCCGCCGCCGGCCTGACGGCGCGGGTTGCCGTGCTGGACGGGACACGTGCGGTCCTGTCGCGCACCGTCCGCCTGGGCGAAGGCGATACGCGGGTGACGGGGGACGTGGCCGACATACGGCCCTGGTCCGCCGAGACGCCCGATCTGTACACATTGCTGGTCGAATTGCTGGATGCCGATGGCCAGGTGGTGCAAGCCACGGCGCGACGCATCGGCTTCCGCACGGTGGCGATGCGCAACGGGATGGTCACGGTGAATGGCCGTCCTGTGTATATTCGCGGCGTGAACAGGCATGAACACGACCCCGAAACCTTTCACGTCATCTCCGAAGAATCGATGCGCCGCGATATCGAGCTGATGAAACGCAACAACGTCAACGCGCTGCGCACCTCCCATTATCCGAATGCCGAACTGTTGTACGAACTGGCCGACGAATACGGCCTGTATGTGATGGACGAGGCAAACATCGAGAGCCATGCCTATTACGGCGCCGGGCGCCACAGCCGGGCGGATCAGGAAACATACTGGCTGGGGCACGATCCGGCGTGGGAAGCGGCGCATGTCAGCCGCGTGATGAACATGGTGGCGCGGGACAAGAACCACCCGTCCATCATCTTCTGGTCGCTAGGCAATGAATCCGGCACCGGCCCGACCTTCGCCAAGGCCGCCGCCGCCGCCCGCGCGCTGGATCCGACCCGCCTGATCTCGTTCCTGGGCTGGAGCGCGTCGGACGATTTCCGGGTGGTGGATTACTCCGACATCTATGCGCCGATGTACGATTCCGTGCCCAAGATGCTGGAATATGTGAACCGGACAGAGTTCAGCCAACCGCTGATCCAGTGCGAGTACGGCCACATGCAGGGCAATTCCGGCGGCAATCTGCAGGAGTTCTGGGATGCGATCTATGCGCATCCAGAACGGCTGCAGGGCGGTTTCATCTGGGATTGGGTCGACCAGTCGATGTACCGGTACACCGCGGATGGCCGACGCTATTGGGGTGACGGCAGCGAGTATGGCCCGAACCCGGGCGGCGATATCGAGTTTGGCGATGGCCTGCTGCAGTCCGACCGGACGCCCAATCCGCAATTGTTCGAACTGCGCAAGGTCTACCAGCCGATCACCTTTGCCGACGCCGACGCGGCGCAGGGGCGCATCCGGATCTTCAACCGGCATGATTTTCGCGACCTGTCCGGCTTTGCTTTCGACTGGGAGATCACCGAGAATGGGGTCGCCATTGCGCACGGGCGCATGGCGACGCCTCAACTCGCCGCGCGGGAGGACGGTTTGGTTCAGCTGGACCTGCCGCAGCTGCCGCGACGGGCGGGCGCAGAATATCTGCTGACCGTCAGTGCCCGTACCCGGGAGGAGGCTGTTCCGCTGGTGCCGGCGGGCACGGTGATGGCCTGGGGCCAGTTCACCCTGGCGCAGGTGCTACCGGCCGCACCGCAGCGGCCGACCGGCAGCGTCACGGTGGCCGATGACGCCGCCGCCGTGACACTGGTCACCGGCGACCGGCAGCTTGTAATCGACCGGGAAACAGGGCTGGTGCGTTACAGCATCGCCGGCAAGCAGGTCCTGGCAGGTGGTGCACCCAACTTCTACCGCGCCCTGACCGACAATGATCTGGGTACCGGGCCAGGCCAGCATCACGGCATCTGGCGGACCCTGTCGCAACAGCGCAGCGTGCAGCGCATTGTCGTGGAGGAACAGGAGAACGGCGCCGGCATGGCCGCGACCGTAACCATGCAACTGGGCGCGGGGGAGGTGAGCACGATGACGCGCTACACGATGGCAGGCGACGGCGCCGTTGCAGTGGATCAATGGTTCCGCCCCGAGACGACGGCCCTGCCCGATCCGCTGCGGATCGGCATGGCCTTTACCATGCCATCCCAGTACGTCGATCTGCGGTGGTATGGCCGCGGCCCGCACGAGACCTACGAGGATCGCAAGAGCGGCGCGCCCATCGGCATCTGGAGCGGAGCGATAGCCGACCAGAACCATGACTACATTCGCCCGCAGGAAACCGGCAACAAGACCGACACCCGCTGGATCGAGCTGACCGGCGGAAGCGTGCCAGGACTGCGCATCACCGGACAGCAGCCGCTTTCCGTCAATGCGCTGGCCTTCCCTTATGACGATCTGTCCCGCCGCGAACCGGGCACCCGCAAGAGCAGCGACATCGTGCCGCATGGTGACGTCACGCTGCTGGTGGATGCGGTGCAATCAGGTGTGGGCGGGGACACGCAGTGGGACTCCTATGGCCGGCCATACCCGCAATATCGCGTGCCGCTGGCCCGTTCGCACTATCGCTTCCGCATAGAACCGATCCCCGACTGATCGCGGGGCGGGGCGGCGTGAAGAACTATGCTGCAGATCCAACACTACAGGAGCTGTCGTCCGACAACGCAAACGCTCCCAGGCTGCAGCTTAATCTGCCGGGCCGGGATCGCCATACAGCAATCCGCGACCATCGGTGCCGATATAGACCCGCCCGAACAGGCGCGGGTCGCCGGAAACCACCCGGAAGCGCATGCCCCATTGATGCCGGTCGTCGTTGATCCGGCGCCAGGTGCCGCCGCCATCGATCGACTGCCAGATCGCATCGACGCCATCCAGCATGCCGATCGCATAGAGCGCCGGCCATTCGGCACCGGGCGCAGCCATGCCCAGCCCGTAATAACGTACCTCCAGGCCGGCGCCGGTGCGGGTCCAGCTGTCACCGGCATCGGCGGATCGGTACAGCGCCCCGCCCACGTTCAGCCATAGCAGGCCGGCACCGCCGGGTGTCGCCACCAGCGGGTTCTGCGCCTCGCGCCAGGTGACGCGTGCCCCGGACAGATCGGTGGGCAGGCCATCGCCAGCCGCGGGGTGAAACGTCGCACCGCCGTCTTCGCTGCGCACCATGCGGTTGGCGGCAAAATCGATGGCGTAGAAGCGGGCGGCGTCCACCTTGTCCGCGGCGACGCGTGTCCGTGAGGGAAGGCCTTGCACCGCCTGCCAGGTGCGGCCTCGGTCGCGGGTGATCGCCGGCCGATCCAGTTCTACCAGGAAGGTCCGCCCGTCGGCCGATACTGTGATCGCGGCATCGCCGGTCTGCTCTGGGGTGGGCGAACCGTCCGGGCGCGGAGCACCGGGCGGCACGGGCAGCGGCTGCCAGCTCGTCCCGCCATCATCCGACCAGGCGAGCGACGGGCCGGGGACGATGGGACGGTGCGTACTGCCACTCCGGACCATGACCTGCGGTTCCTGCCCGGCATAATCGAGAGTGTTGGTGTTGGTGAGATAGGGACTCGTATGGACGTGCGGTGGCGAGCTGGCGAGATCGTCATGCCGGAAGCCGCCAATGTCGCCGAATGCTGACACCAGATGTGCGCCGCCGGTCGGGCTGGTCAGCGTGATGATCGCGTTCTGCTCGATGCCTCGTGTCCAGGGCACCCACTTCATCTCGCCCGGTTCGTCGAAGCCTTGCGTCGCATACATCGTTGCGCCGGTGACGTAGGCGGCATGGCCGGCGTCGAACGGATCGATCGCGAGGCCGGCGATCCAGTGGCCGAAATCCGCCTTCCCATCCAGGTCGAGGAACGGTGTGGCCGAAACATCGCGCACGCTGCGGCGCTGGAGTTCGTCCCACGTCCGGCCGGCATCCGCCGAACGCCAGACGGTGTCGATCGGCTGGTAGCGGTTGACCGTGCTGACGGCGATGACACGCGGGTCGTGCCGCGACACGGCCACGCCGAAGAAGCCGCCGGGCTCCTCGCCGGCGGCGCGCGGCGGTGTCACGTCCTGCCAGCTTCCCGCCGCAACGTCATACCGCCAGACCGCGCCGTCGCGGACGCCATTGGGGCCGATCGCATCCGACCAGCTGATGGTCAGGACGCCGTCGCCCCCGATCGCCGCCTTGGTCGGCAGCAACGGTGCGGACGGACCGCCGCTCACCGCCCGCCAACTTGCGCCGCCATCATCGGACCGGAACAGATGGTCGCCGCCCGGATCGGCGCTGCCCACGAAGACGCGGCCTGGCTGGGCCGGATCGAACAGGACGAATGACAGGCCGCCATGCGTGGTGCGCCGCTGTGTCGGCGTGCCCAGGCCCGGGCGTGGAAAGCTGTCCACCGGACGCCAGGTCGCGCCCGCATCGTCGCTGCGCCACAGACCATCGTGGCGCGAGCCGAAGAACAGCCGGTCGTGATCGTGCGGATCGACCGCAAGCCGTTCGCCCATGCCGCGGCCATCCTCGTTCCCGCCCATCTTGAACGGCACCGGACTGACCTGCCAATGCGCCCCCCGGTCGCTCGAGCGGAAGATCGCGGCAGGCCCGCCCCAGCCCATGCCGGCCGCAAGATAGACGATGTCCGCATCGACCGGATCGGGGGTGATGCTTTCCACCCCCATATAGCTGCCGATCGCCTGATCGTCCTGCAGCGGGATCCACCGGTCGCTGGCACTGTCGAACCGGTAGGCGCCGCCCATGTCGGTGCGCAGATAGGCCAGCCCGCGCTCCACGGGCGAGAAGACGATGCCGGGCGCAAAGCCGCCACCGCCCACCGCCGCGTTGCGCCATGTGTAGGGAGCGTCCGTGTCGACCACTGCCTGCGATAGGCTCACGCCCGGAACAGTCATGGCCAGCGCCAGGATGCACAGCACCCGCCCTTTCATCCGCCACCTCGTCATCGCCATCCTTTCGATATTCCTTCGCAGCCGTGCCGTTACTCGGTCAGCCAGCTGGTGCGGCACAGTTCCGTGCCAGGTAATCCGCGTGCGACGGCATCGCCTCCGCCGCCCGCGCGATGGTCGTGCGCAAATGGGCCAGAAAGCGGGTGGTCTCCTCCACCGGCAGCATGGCGACGAGCGGGTCGGCGCGGCGCGGAACGATCCCCTGCCCCAGCAACACCGCTATCCAGCTTTTATCCGAGAACAGCGAGTGCTGCGTCGGAAATACGCGCCCCTTCTCCCGCCACAGCGCGATCCGGCTGGCAAGGCTGTCGGGCAGCGGCATCGTGCGGCAATGATTCCAGAACTCGAAATCGTCCCGCCGCGTGGCGTGATAGTGCAGGATGACAAAGTCGCGGACATGCTCGATCTCCTCGATCATCAGGCGATTATATTTCTCGATCTCGACCTGGCTGAAGGTGCGGTCCGGCAGCAGCGCCATCAGCCGGGTGATACCCGACTGGATCAGGTGGATGCTGGTCGACTCAAGCGGCTCGACAAAAGCGGCGGACAGGCCGATTCGCGACGCAGTTCCCGGACCAGAGCTGTTCCCGGCGGCCGGCGGTGAAGCGCAGGATCCGCGAGTCGGCCAGCGGCGGCGCGTCCAAACTGCCGACCAGCATCGTGGATGCGGTTGCATCGTCGCTGAAGGCGCTCCTGTAGACGTGCCCGTTGCCGGTGCGGTGCTGCAACGGAATGCGCCAGCGCCATCCTGCCCGCTCGGCCGTCGCCCGTGTGAAGGGCGCAGGGTCGTCGATCTTCGCGGTCGAGATCGCGACTGCACGGTCGCATGGCAGCCATTGCCGCCAGTCGCGGTAGGCCACCCCCATCGCCCGTCCGAGCAGAAGCGCGCCGAAGCCGCTGCAATCGACGAACAGGTCCGCCGCGAAGCGTCGTCCGTCCTCCAGGCACACCGCTTCGATGAAGCCATCCGTGCTGCGCTGTTCGACCTCGACCACCCTGCCCTCCACCCGCTGCACACCGCGCTGTTCCGCATGGCTGCGCAGGAAGCGGGCATAGAGCGCGGCATCCAGATGGTAGGCATAGGCGATGCCGGACAGGACCGCTTCGGAGTTGGCGGAGGCTTGGCGAACCGCCCCCGGCGGGCAGCCGCGGTGGAGATCGCGTAATCGTCCAGCGCGCCCGGATCGGTTTCCGAACGGGCCAGAAGGTGCTGGCGCAGCCAGATCTGGTGGAAGCTTGTTCCCAGCGCGGAACGGTCGACTGCGCCAAACGGATGCATGTACCGTTCGCCCACGGCGCCCCAGCCGACGAACTCGATCCCCAGCTTGAACGTGCCCTGCGTGGCGGACATGAACGCCTGCTCGTCTATCCCCACGGCCGCGTTGAAGTCGAGCAGGGACGGAATGGTCGCCTCCCCCACGCCAACCGTGCCGATCGAATCGGATTCGATCAGCGTCACCTTTGTGCCGATGCCGGTCAGCCGCGACAGCGCCGCGGCCGTCATCCACCCCGCGGTTCCGCCGCCGACGATCACGATGTGGCGCAGCTTCCCGCGGCCCCTTCATTACATTTCGAACACCCGGTACATGACCCTCCGCTGATCATCGCCCATACCCTTTTTGTTCGCGGCGCCGTCGCAGGACGCCGAACAGGTTTGCGCTGGATGTCCTTAGGGGTGCGGTGCGGATGGTGGACAATCATGAGCGCGATCACCCTTCCCCGCCGCGTGGCAGTGGTGTCTTTCAAGGAGAAGATCGGCTGCGTTCCGCGGAGACTTTATGAGTGGGTAAAGAAGTATCCTGCACTTCAGATCTTGTTCGTCAAACCCTTGGCCTACGTTGAAGGCACCAGCCACCGGTCGAGTCCATCAGCATCAAGGCCGGCGCCTTTACAGTCCGCCGACCGCGAGGGCGACCTATCGCGTGCTCCACCGGTCAGCCGTACGCCTGATCGTCACCTCGCCTTCATATGGCCGGCAAAGCTGCAGCGCCTCATGCGGCGTGCCGTCGGTCCAGCAATCCCACACCGTCGGCGGCAGAATCACCGGCATGCGATCGTGGATACCGACAGCATGGATACAAGCTTCGGTCATCAGCATGCTGTAAGCTGGTCCCCACTCGTCAGTGTCGCGCCAGATACCGGCAGCGGTGAAGATGGGCTGATCGGGAAGCGCAAACCAGGTGCGTGTCATCGTACCTTTCTCGCCTTCGGCTTCGGCGAACTCGGTCAACGGGATAAGGCACCGGCGCGCAACGAAGCTGTCCCGCCACATCGGACTGCCGAGGTTTTCGGACCGCGTGTTGTTCACCGGGCGTGGCTTCAACGGCTTGCCGGTCCGCTTGCTCGTCTCCGATCGCGGAAAACCCCAGGTCATGCTGCGAAGCACACCACTTGCGAGCACCAGACCAGGGTATCCCGGATAAACTTCTTCGACCATATTGCCGCGCATGATCGCCGCGCCGCGAAACAGCCGGGCGACTTCGGCGTGCGAACTAGCCAGTCGATAAAGATTGCACATGACGCAAGGCTGCGGGTCAGCTGATCGTCTGTCAATCAACGGTTTCAGCACTACTTATGGGATTCCAGACAGCAGCGCCCAAACGTCGGGGCTGGCCGTCGAGCGATACAGCGGAGTGACGAGAGCTTAAGGGCGGTCACCGTCCGGTAAGGGATCAGCGCAACCACAGTATAGCAGTGGCACAAGCGTGCCCCCGTCAGCGATACCCAACAGGGCCGGATGCCAGTCAGCCCACCACTCTCACGACCAAGAAAGAGGCGATCGTCGTGGCGTCGCGCCGCCACACGCTGCTGCCGCTAGACGATAGTCTTCTACAAGCAGGGCAGCGCTTGAAGACCTTGCGAAGCTTCACGCACTACAGATACTTAGCTCGCCAGGGGTGCTTTGGTTTATGGATTGCGGCCAGGGCTGGCGATCACGGCTGTGGCGGCGTGTGCTTGGGTGGGCTTGCGGGTCTTGCCGGGCGGGCTGCGGGTCGCAGATGGCGGGAGCCAGAACGGCAAACGGCCCCGAGGCGGTGGCCTTGGGGCTGCAAGTGTTTTCAGTGGTGGTTGCGGGGGTTGGATTTGAACCAACGACCTTCAGGTTATGAGCCTGACGAGCTA
>NZ_QZVQ01000012.1 GCF_003660445.1 Croceibacterium ferulae
CCTGCGCCTGCGCGGCGACAGGCGCAAACATCGCAGCAAGGGTGGCGAGCAGGCGGGAAGGGGTGCGGTGGATCAAGGCTCACTCCGGGAATGGTCGCTGAGACGGCTCATTATGGAAGATACGTAGCTTTGCGTCTCGCGGATGCGGGGAATACCGCCGGCACGCTCCACGCGGCCCGGTCCGGCATTGTAGGCGGCCAGCGCGCGTTCGATGTCGCCGCCGAAGCGGTCGATCTGTTCGCGCAGGTAACGGGCACCGCCTTCGAGATTGGCGAAGGGATCGTCTGGGTTCACGCCCAGATCGCGGGCGGTGCCGGGCATCAGCTGCGCCAGGCCGCGCGCACCCACCGGGGAACGCGCATCCGCGCGCCAGCGGCTTTCCTGCCATACCAGCGCCTCGATCAGGGTCGGGCTGAGGTCATAGCGCTGGGCCAGTTCGGCGACCTTGGCGGCATAAAGCTGCGGCACGATGCCAGCGCGCCCGGCGAGCATCGCAACGGCATGGTCGGGAACAATGCCCGCTTCCAGGGGTACTTCGGCCAGCGGTGCTGCTGACCCCGTTGCCGGCACCAGTTCGGAGCCGCCCGTCAGCCACACGACTTCGCCCGACG
Organism: Croceibacterium ferulae; assembly: GCF_003660445.1. GTDB lineage: Bacteria > Pseudomonadota > Alphaproteobacteria > Sphingomonadales > Sphingomonadaceae > Croceibacterium > Croceibacterium ferulae. The sequence continues at coordinate 612 of NZ_QZVQ01000012.1, forward strand.
CACCAATCTCCAGCACATCGGCATGTGCCGGAATGCTGGCGATCATCAGCATGGTTGCCATGGCAAAAGGTGCAGCGCGCAGAATCATTGGTGCTCCAGAAAGCGCGCCAATGCTTATGCCAGATGACAGCGGCGTGACACAACCGGCTGTGTCGACAAGCAAATTACGAGGTTTGACCGGATGGCGCACCGGCCATCCGGTCACCTAGGGTCATCGACGTGCCAGCAACGGTCGGTCAGCAAGGCCGGCCTGCGCCAGCCGCGCGGCACGGCGCGAGTCGACCCAGCGGCCATCTGCCAGTTCCAGATCGTACCGGGTGTTGCTGACCGCAGCCGCCTCGAAAGCGGTCTGCGCTTCCGCCATCCGGCCGAGGCGCAGATAGGCGCTGCCGAGATTGATCAGCAGCGCAGGGTCGCCCGGGCGGGACGCGAGTTCAGCATGGATCACGTCAAGCGCGGCTTCGGTCTGGCCGGTCGCCAGCTCCTCATATGCGACATCGCGCAACTCGGTGATCCGCAGGTCGGGCCCGGGCACGGACGTGATCGGCTGGCCCACAAGGACCGCTGCGGCAAAGAATGGGATCAGGGACATGGGCACTCTCCGATTATCGTTTCTGGAGTGATGCTACGCCCGCCGCACCCAAATGCAATGAAACCGTCACATTGTCATAAAACTGTAATTTCGTGTGATGGAGCATGCGATGATGCGCTGCAAAGAAACTGTCACAGCATGGTCGTAGGCGCCGGGCAGCGACACTGATCGCACGAATTGATTCTCGCCTTCACATGGGGGATGTGCTGTGACCTACCTGACCCGTTCGCTTGCAATTGGCTGCAGCCTGCTTGCGCTGTCTGCCTGCGGGCCTGACGAAATCGCCTCCCCCGGAAGTGGCGGGACCGTGATCATCAATCCGCCTGCAACTCCGGCGCCGTCGCCGGCTCCGACCCCCGCACCCACGCCGGGGACCGGCGTCACCCCGGCCAGTGGTTGCCCGACGATTGCCGACACGCAGGGCCTGGCGGATGAAGGCACGATCACCGGGCCGACCGGCAGCTATCGCGTCTGCTCGCTGCCGCCGCGCATCAACGCTTCCAGCCAGCTGCCCTATGTGGCTGGCGTGCTGTACCGCATGAATGGCCGGGTGGATGTCGGCACCGATGGCGGCCCGGCGGCCGACGCTTCGGACGGGCAGTCCGACACGAACGTCACACTGACGATCGATCCCGGCGTGATCATCTACTCCGCGGGCGAGAGCTTCTTGAACGTCAATCGCGGCAATCGCATCAGCGCGGTCGGCACCGCCACCCGTCCGATCATCTTCACCAGCCGTGACAATGTCGTCGGCCGCAACACCGATGCCTCGTCCGGCCAGTGGGGCGGCGTGGTGCTGAGCGGGCGCGCGCCCGTGACCGATTGCGAGGCAAGCGGCGCCGACAACGGTTCCGTCCAGTGCGAACGCCAGGTGGAAGGTGCCGCCACCCCGGCCTTCTTCGGCGGTGCAACCCCCAACGACAATTCGGGTCGCCTGAGCTACGTGCAGCTGCGCTTCTCCGGCTTTACCCTGACGGGCGGCAGCGAATTGCAGTCGCTGACGACCGGCGGGACCGGCAGCGGCACCCAGTTCGATCACATCATGAGCTTCAACAGCTCGGATGACGGGATGGAGCTGTTCGGCGGCCTGGTGAACATGAAGCACCTGATCGTGGTCGGTGCGGAAGATGATTCCATCGACACCGACACCGGCGTGAAGGCCAATCTGCAATACGTGATCGTGGCGCAGAACACGAACGTCCACGACACGATCATCGAAGCGGACTCGGCCGCCAACCGCGACTTCGTGCCGCGGCAGAACACCCGCATCGCCAACTTCACCTTCCTGACGAATGGCACGGCGATCGATGGTGGCGCCTCGCTGCGTCTGCGTGGCGGCACCGATTTCGCGCTGGTCAACGGCATCATCGTCAGCCCGCAGGACGAGTGCCTGCGACTGGAGCATGCCGAAACGGTGCAGGGCCCCAATGCGGCGCTGGACGAGCTCGGCGTGCCGATCTTCCAGTCGGTGGTCATGCAGTGCTCTTCCACCCCGTTCATCGGTTCCAGCGGCCCCAGCGCGGCTGACGTGCAGAGCATCTTCACCAGCGGCAGCTCGAACAACAGCTTCACCTACACGCCGACGCTGACAAACCTGTTCATCAATGGCGCGAACGAAAGCGCCGTGGTGGCCTCCAACCCGCAGGCGCTGAGCAGCTTCTTCGACAACACCAGCTATATCGGTGCGGTGCGCAATGCCGAGGACACCTGGTACGCCGGCTGGACCTGCAACTCGGCAACGGCCAATTTCGGCGCCAACAATACCGGACTGTGCACCAGCCTGCCGGTCTACCAGTAAGAACTGACGGTCGCGGGGCGCGCCATCCGGTCCGGGTGGCGCGCCCTGTCGCGCATGTTCCGGGCTTTCGCCCACGCTATCCTGTCTGATGAAGGTGCCTCGATCATGACCATTGGCCAGCAATTGAGCGGGTTGCTGCTGCTCACCTCCGCGCTGACCGCGCCGGCCGTTGCCTGGGCGCAGGGCACCACGGGCGATGCCAATGCCGGCATCCCCGGCAGCGTGCCGGTGCAGCAGCCGCCGCAGACGAACGGCATGCCCGGGCAGGATGAGCCGGCATTCGAAGAAACCGACATCTCCGCGCCGGGCGCCGGGGAGATCATCGTCACGGGCCGGGTCAACCGCGACCCCACCCGCAATTCGACGCAGGTCCTGTCCGTCCTGTCGGCGGAGCAGATCGCCCGCACGGGCGAAGGCGACATCGCAGGTGCGCTGGGGCGGGTGACCGGCCTGTCCGTACAGGGCAATGGCTATGTCTTCGTGCGCGGCCTTGGCGACCGGTATTCGCTGGCCATGCTGAACGGTCTGCCGCTGCCCAGCCCGGAACCGCTGAGCCGCGTGGTGCCCCTGGACATCTTCCCCACCAATGTCATCGCCTCGTCGCTGGTGCAGAAGACCTTCAGCGCCAACTATCCAGGCGAGTTCGGTGGCGGCGTCATCAACCTGACGACGCGCGCGGTGCCGGCGGAAAGCTTCCTCAGCATCGGTGGCGGGATCAGCGGCAATACTGAGACCACGGGCCAGGTCGGCTACAGCTATTTCGGGTCGGACAGCGACTGGACCGGCTTCGACGACGGATCGCGTGACCTGCCCGGCTCGCTGCAGGATTTCCTTGGCAGCGGGCAGCAGATCAACGAGGTGGACCGCCCGACGCAGCGCACGCTGCTGAAGGATCTGTCCAACGCCAACTTCACGACCCTGCAGCGGCTGAACCGCCTGCCGGTCAACTTCTCGGGCTCCATCACCGGTGGCACCAGCACCGATGTGTTCGATGGTGGGCGGCTGGGCGTGATCGCCACCGCATCGCTGAACAACAGCTGGCGCAACCGGCTGATCTCGCGCGACTTCGCGGCTGATCAGGATCTGGGGGTTCTGAGCACATCCCAGAATTACACCACGGACAATCGCGTGCTGGTCAACGGCCTGCTGGGCGTCGGCCTGGAGATCGCCGAACATCGGTTCCGCTGGACCAACCTGTTCATCCGCGACACGCTGAAGCAGTCCGTGCTGGGCATCGGGCAAGATCTCGAGAACACGCAGGACGAGGTGACGCAGGACACCTCATGGTTCGAGCGGCAGCTGCTCGACACGCAGTTCGTGGGCGAGATGGAGTTCGGCGATCTGGAGGTCGACGTTCGCGCCGGCTACGCCCAGACGCAGCGCGAGGCGCCGTTCGAATACAGCTTCTCCTATTTCCGCACGCCGGACTCGATCTATGGTGACCTGTACCGCAACACGCTGGACGGTCAGCGCAGCGACGCGACCGTCGCCTTTTCCGATCTGACCGAAGACCTCTACAGCGCGGGGCTCGATCTCAGCTACCGCCTGCTGGACGGCGTGACCGCGACGATCGGCTATGCCTATTCCAAGACGGACCGCTATTCCAGCCGGCGGGAATTCCGCTTCGCTTCCAGCAACCTGCCGGCGGCGTTCAGCCTGTTCAACCCGGCCAACCTGCTGAGCGATGCGATCATCGACTTCGGCGAGGATCCCGCCAACACGACGCCCTATCTGCTGCAGCTGATCGAGAACACGCAGGCGACGCCGGCGTTCATCGCCGGGCTGGAGGTCCACGGCGCCTATGGCCAGCTGCTGCTGCAGCCGCTGGACGGGGTGACGCTGGATGTCGGCGTGCGTTACGAGACGGCCGATCAGGATGTGCGCCCGGACACCAGCGTGTTCACCTCCGGCTCCATCGTCGATGCGTCCACCGCGCTCAGCAATGATTACTTCCTGCCGGCAGCGACCCTGACCTACGAAGTGGGCGATGGCCTGCAGGCGCGGGTCAGCGCGTCCAAGACCATCGCGCGCCCGCAATTCCGCGAGCTGATCTTCCAGCCCTATACCGACCCGGAGACCACCCGGCAGTATACCGGCAATCCGCTGCTGACGGACAGCACGCTGATCAACCTGGAAGCCCGGCTGGAATATTACATCGGCGGCGGCAGCCGGGCGACGGTGGCCGGCTTCTACAAGGATATCGACCGCCCGATCGAGGCGTACAATATCCTGGCCGACAATCGCGTGCGCACCAGCTTCGCCAATGCGCCATCCGCCAAGCTGTACGGCGCGGAGTTCGAACTGCAGTACAATCACGAGCTGATCGACCTGGGCGGTTTCTTCACCAACAAGGAAGCGCTGGTCGTCGCCAACTACACTTACACGAACTCGGAACTGAGTGTGAAGCCGGGTGACCAGACGGCGGTATTCGGTTCGTCGGTAAACGATGCTTCGCTGTATTTCCGCGATGGCGCGCCGATGACGGGGCAGTCCGACCACCTGCTGAACCTGCAGCTGGGGATCGAGGACACGGAAATGCTGCAGCAGCTCACCTTCCTGGTGAACTATGCCAGCGAGCGGGTCGTCAGCCGCAGCTACAACTTCCAGCCGGACGTGCTGGAGGATCCGGGCCTGAGCTTCGACATCGTCGCGCGGCAGGGCTTCACCGTCCGGGGCAAGGAAGTGCAGCTTAAGCTGGAGGCGCGCAACATCTTCGGGGAAGATCACGAAGAGTATCTCGACAATGGCGAGAACCGGATCGAGTTCAACACCTACGACATCGGGACGACCTTCGCCGCATCGGTCTCGGTGACCCTGTAAACGGCGAAAACGGGGCGCCCTGCTAGGCGTCCCGTCCGGTTACAGGATGTCGAGCACGTAGCCGCGACCGTGGACCGTGCGCAGCAGGCTCTGCGCGCCGGCGACCTTCAGCCCGAAGCGCAGCCGCTTGATCCACACATCTACCGTGCGCAGGTAGTCGGGATCACCCGCCTTGCCCAGCGCGGCCACCAGTTCCTGCCGGGTGAGCACGCGGTTCGGGTGTTCGACCATGAAGCGCAGCACACGGAACTCGTTGGGGCGGAGCGGTATGAGCCGACCCTGCCACGTGGCCTGCTGTCCCGCGACATTGACTTGCAGATCCCCCAGGCTGAGCTGCTGTTGCGGCGGAGTCGTGGCCGGACCGGTGTCCAGCGCCAGCACGCGATCCAGCATGGTCCGCCGGCTGAGTGGGCCTACGGCGTAATCATCCGCTCCTGCAGCCAGCGCCCGGCGGCGATCTTCCGTGCTGTCCTCCTCCAGCAGCATCGTGACATGCGCCGACTGCAGCCGGGGATCGGCCCGCAGCCGGCGGCACAGTTCCAGTCCCGACAGGTCTGGCAGCAACCAATCGATGAACAGCCACACGCTGCCGTCGATCAGTCGCACCGGCGCCGTGGAGCCCAGGGCGTGGAAGAAGTAGGTCGTTTCCCCGTGTCTGAAGGGCGGAAAGCCGGCGCAGCCGGGATCGGTGCCGTAGATACTGACCTGCTTGCCCATGTCTGTCCTGCCGCTGCCTCGTCCGCGTCGTTGCAACAGCCGTATGACCGGTCTGTGACGGAGCAGCGCTTGGCGCCCTGGTTGACCCGGGGCCAAGCGTGGCTACACGATCATTATGTTCGAACACGCAACCCTAAGTCCGCCGCCCTCCCTGCCTGACCTGTGCCGCGAGCGGCCGGTGGCGTTGTTCCTGGATTTCGATGGCACGCTGGTCGATCTGGCCCCCACGCCCGACAGTATCAGCGTGCCCGCGACGATGGCGGACGATCTCGCCACGCTGAGCGAACGGCTGGATCATCGGCTGGCGCTGGTCAGCGGGCGCGCCATTCCGGATCTGCAGCGCCATCTCGGGCCCTTGCGCGTGGCCCGGGCCGGGTCGCACGGCATTGCGCGCGAGCTGGCAGACGGGTCGGCCTTGGGCGAGATGCCCGCTGCCTTGCCGGAGGAGGCGGCAGCATCCTTGCGCACCTTTGCGGCAGAGCACGGCTTTGCGCTGGAGGAGAAGCCCCATGGCGCGGCGCTGCATTTCCGCATCGATCCCGGGCTGGAACCCGCCGGTCTGGCTTACGCGCAGCAGCTGGCCAGCGTGCATCTGCTGGAGGTCAAGCGCGGCAAGAGCGTGATCGAGCTGGTGCGGCCCGGCGTCAGCAAGGAAGGCGCCGTGCGCGCCTTCATGCAGGTGGCGCCGTTTGCGGGCGCGGTGCCGATCTTCATAGGGGACGACATAACGGACGAGGACGGCTTCCGCGCGGCGGATGATCTTGGCGGCTTCGGCATCCTGGTAGGGGATCGCACGCCCACACGCGCCCGTTATCAGTTGCCCGATACGGCCGCAGTGCACGACTGGCTTGCCCTGTGAGCGGCGGCACGCCCGCCAATCTGGAGCTGTGGCCGGTCGGCAATTGCCAGGTCTCCGGCATGATCGACGAGCGGGCCGGGCTGGTCTGGGGCTGCATCCCGCGGGTGGATGGCGATCCGGTATTCTGCGCGCTGCTGCATGGCGACAAGCCGCACCGGGGCGTGTGGCGGTTCGAGCTGGAAGGACAGGTGCGCGCCAGCCAGACCTACGAACGCAACACCCCGATCCTGGTCACCCGGCTAGAGGCGGAGGATGGCAGCGCGGTGGAGATCACCGACTTCTGTCCGCGCTTCGAACGGTCGGGGCGCATGTACCGCCCGGTTGCCTTCACACGCATCGTGCGGCCGGTGGCAGGCGTGCCGCGGCTGAAGATCACGATGGCCCCGCTGCACAGTCATGGGGCTGGGGAGCCGGGCACCACCAGCGGCAGCAATCACATCCGCTACCTGCTGGGCGAGGAGGCCATGCGCCTCTCGACGGACGCCCCCGTAGGCTATGTTCAGGCGGGCAAGACCTACCGCGTAGAGAGCGACCAGCATTTCTTCCTGGGGCCCGACGAGCCGTTCGTCGGCAATCTGCGGGCCGAACTGCGCCACATGGAGGAGCAGACCCGCAAGTACTGGCGCCTGTGGGTGCGCGGGCTGGCGACGCCGTTCGAATGGCAGGACGAGGTCATCCGCTGCGCCATCACGCTGAAGCTGTGCCAGCACGAGGAGACAGGCGCCATCGTCGCGGCGCTGACCACCTCCATCCCGGAGGCACCGGGATCGCAGCGCAACTGGGATTACCGGTTCTGCTGGATCCGCGACTCCTACTACACGGTGCAGGCGCTCAACCGCCTCGGTGCGCTGGACGTGCTGGAGAAGTATCTCGGCTATCTGCGCAACATCGTTGACGATGCGCGCGGCGGGCAGATCCAGCCGCTCTACTCGGTGATGGGTGTCGCCGAACTGACGGAGAACGTCGCACCCGATCTGTCTGGCTATCGCGGCATGGGGCCGGTGCGGATCGGCAATGCAGCCTACCATCAGGTGCAGCACGATTGCTACGGCCAGATCGTGTTGCCCACGGTGCAGGCCTTTTTCGACCAGCGCCTGTTGCGCATGGCGGACGACCGTGATTTCGCCCGGCTGGAGCAGGTGGGCGAGATGGCGTGGAAGATGCACGACCAGCCCGACGCCGGACTGTGGGAATTTCGCACGCGGGAGGAGGTCCACACCTATTCCGCGGTGATGTGCTGGGCCGCCTGCGACCGGTTGCGCAATGCCGCGGAGCGGCTGGGCAAGCCGAACCGGGCAAGTTTCTGGCAGGACCGGGCGGACGCGATCCGAGCCCGGATCGACCGCGATGCCTGGGTGCCCGACACGGACGAGCGTGACGGCTTCTACAAGGCGAGTTTCGAGAGCGAGTATCTGGATGCCAGCTTGCTGCAGATGCTGGAGCTGCGTTTTCTGGAGGCGGACGATCCACGTTTCGCCAGCACGATCGACGCGGTCGAGCGCGACCTGCGCCGGGGCGAGCACATGCTGCGCTACCAGAAGGAGGACGACTTCGGTCCGCCCGAAACCGCTTTCAACATCTGCACCTTCTGGCTGATCGACGCACTGGCGCGGATGGGCCGGAATGGCGAGGCGCGCGAACTGTTCGTGACGATGCTGGGCCATCGGACCCGGTCGGGGCTGCTGTCGGAGGACATGGACTTCGTAACCGGGGAGCTGTGGGGGAACTTCCCGCAGACCTATTCGCTGGTCGGGGTGATCAATTGTGCTGGTCTGCTGTCAAAGAACTGGAACACTGTCCGTTGAGCCGTCTTGTCGTAATTTCGAACCGCGTCGCAGTCCCGAAGGCGCGGGGGGCGGCTGGCGCGCAGGGCGGCCTTGCCGGCGCGTTGAATTCGGCATTGAAACAGAATGGCGGGATCTGGTTCGGCTGGTCCGGGCAGGAAACCGACACCTTCACCGGCAACATCAATGTGCAGCGGTCCGAAGGTGTCACCACCGCCACGATCGACCTGGAACAGGCGGATGTCGAAGAATATTACAACGGCTATGCCAATTCGACGCTGTGGCCGCTGTTCCATTACCGCATCGACCTGACGGAGTACGAACAGGAGTTCGGCCGTGGTTACGAGCGGGTCAATGAACGCTTTGCCGAAAGCGTGCTGCCGCTGATCGAGCCGGAAGACACGGTATGGGTGCATGATTATCACCTGATGCCCTTGGGCGAGCGGCTGCGGTCGCGCGGGGTGAAGAACCGGATCGGTTTCTTCCTCCACATTCCGTGGCCGCCGACGCGGCTGTTCGTCTCCCTGCCGTTCCACGAACGGCTGGTGCGGGCGATGCTGCATTATGACCTGATCGGCTTCCAGACGAGTGAATGGCTGGAAAGCTTCATCCATTATTGCGAGCGCGAGCTTGGCGCGGTGGTCGATCATGATGCCTGCGTGATCGAGCTCGACGGCCGCCGGACGGTGGCCAAGGCCTATCCGATCGGTGTCGATTACGATCACTTCATGGCGCAGGGCCAGACGATGGCCGCGAAGACCGCCTATCGTCGGCTGGCCGATTCCTCCCGCACCCGCACCGCGATGATCGGGGTCGACCGGCTGGATTATTCCAAGGGCCTGCCCGAGCGGATGGACGGGATCGGCCGCTTTTTCGACACCTACCCGGAACGGGTGAAGGATCTGCTGTTCATCCAGATCGCGCCGCCCAGCCGGGAGGATATCGGATCCTACCAGAAGATCCGCACTACGCTGGAACAGAAGACCGGGCAGATCAACGGCGCGCGCAGCGATGTCGATCTGGTGCCGATCCGCTACGTGAACCGGGGTTACAGCACGGCGGAGCTGTTCGGCTTCTATCGCGCGGCCAAGATCGGGTTGGTGACCCCGCTGCGTGACGGCATGAACCTGGTGGCGAAGGAGTATGTGGCGGCGCAGGATCCGGAGGATCCGGGCGTGCTGGTCCTGTCGCGGTTCGCAGGCGCGGCCTTGCAGATGGGCGAGGCGCTGCTGGTCAACCCGTACAGCCCGGATGACGTGGCGCACAATATCCGTCTGGCATTGGACATGTCGCTGGCGGAGCGCAAGGCTCGGTGGGAGCAGCTGATCGTCACCGTGCGCGACGACAATGTGCTGCGCTGGACCGAGAACTTCATCAACGATTTGGAAGGTGTATCCCCGCAGGCGGACGGCTGAAGCGGTTTCAGCCGACGCTGGCGAGCACCTTCGCGAAGCTGGCCGCATCGGTATTGCCGCCTGACAGGATCAGCGCGGTGCGCCCGTCCAGCGGCACCCGGCCGGCCAGCGCCGCCGCTAGCGCAATCGCGCCGCCGGGTTCCAGCACCAGTCGCAATTCGGCGAAGGCATAACGCTGCGCGGCGCGCACCTCGGCTTCGCTGACGGTGGTGGCAGTGACGCGATCACGCAGCACGGCGAAGTTGACCGGCCAGGTCGCCGGCGTCTGCAGCGCATCGCAGGAGGTGGGCGGCGCATCGGTCGCCACGCGCTGGATGGAGCCGGCCGCCAGGCTGCGCCCGACATCGTCCCACCCCACAGGCTCGACCGCGACAATCTGAGCATCCGGGCAGGCCAGCGCCAGACCTGCGGCCAATCCGCCGCCGCCGCAAGGCGTGATGATGCGGGTCGGCCCGACGCCCGCCAGCGCCTCCATCTGCAGGGCCAGTTCCACGCCGACGCTGCCTTGCCCCTCGATCACCCACGGATCGCCAAAGGCATGGACCAGCGTGGCGCCACGTTCCGCCGCCAAAGCTTGCGAGATGGCGTCCCGATCCTGGGTCGCGCGATCGTAAGTGACGACCTCCGCCCCGAGCTCCCTCACGCGGGCCAGCTTCACCCGCGGGGCATCCGCCGGCATGACGATCGCCGCCTGCATCCCCAGCCGCCGGGCCGCCCATGCGACGCCCTGCGCATGGTTGCCGCTGGAGACCCCGACCACGCCCCGCACGCGTTCCTCCGCGCTCAGGTCCGACAGGCGGTGCCACGCCCCACGGATCTTGAACACGCCGATCGGCTGCAGGCACTCGGCCTTGGCCCAGACCTGCAGGTTGCCGATGGTGAAGGGCAGCAACGGGGTGGGCGGGAGGATCGCGGCGACCTTCTCCGCCGCGCGCAGCACGCCGGCCTGTGTCGGAGTTCTGACCGGGGCGACACTCATCTTGCTCCTCCTGCGCTTTTCCGTAAACGGGCGCCATCATCGCGCTGGCACCGGCGACCGGGCCCAAGCGTTAGGCGCGTAAGCACGCATTTTCGAGATGGGAGTATCCATGTCCACAATCCTGGTGATCGGCGCAGGTGGGGTGAGTTCGGTTGCAGTCCACAAGATGGCCATGAACCCCGGCATCTTCAGCGCGATCCATCTGGCCAGCCGCACGAGATCCAAGTGCGATGCGATCGCCGCGAGCGTGAAAGAGCGCACGGGGCAGGACGTCGCGACGTATGAGATCGACGCGGAAGAGGTGCCGGCGATGGTCAATTTGATCCGTCGCGTGCAGCCCAAGCTGGTCGTCAATCTGGCGCTGCCATACCAGGATCTGCCGATCATGGATGCCTGCCTGGACGCGGGTGTCGACTACTTGGACACGGCCAATTATGAGCCCAAGGATCAGGCCAAGTTCGAATATCACTGGCAGTGGGCATATCACGACCGGTTCAAGGACGCGGCGATCATGGCGCTGCTGGGCAGCGGATTCGACCCCGGTGTGACGAGCGTGTTCACCATGTGGCTAAAGAAGCACAAGCTGAAGACCATCCAACGGCTGGACATCCTGGACTGCAATGGCGGCGATCACGGGCAGAGCTTCGCCACCAACTTCAATCCGGAAATCAACATCCGAGAAGTGACCGCGCCGGCCCGCCATTGGGAAAATGGCGAGTGGGTCGAGACCCCGGCGATGAGCGTGAAGCAGGGCTTCGACTTCGAAGGCGTCGGCCCCAAGAACATGTACCTGATGTACCACGAGGAGCTGGAAAGCCTGGCCCGCTTCGTGCCGGAGCTGGAGCGGGCGCGGTTCTGGATGACCTTCGGAGACGAGTACATCAAGCACCTGACCGTGCTGCAGAATGTCGGCATGACCCGCATCGATCCGGTCATGTATGAAGGCCGCCCGATCGTGCCGCTGCAGTTCCTGAAGGCCGTGCTGCCGGAGCCTTCCAGCCTGGGATCCACGACCAAGGGCAAGACCAATATCGGCGTGATCGCCACGGGCGAGGCGCTGGACGGTTCGGGAGAGCAGACCTTCTACATCAAGAATATCTGCGACCACGAGGACGCCTTTGCCGAAACCGGCAACCAGGCGGTCAGCTACACCACCGGCGTGCCGGCGATGATCGGCAGCGCCATGGTGCTGACCGGCGCGTGGAAGGGCGACGGCGTGTTCAACATGGAGGAGTTCGATCCCGATCCCTTCATGGACATGCTGAACAGCCAGGGCCTGCCCTGGACCGTGGAGCAGATGTCCGCTCCGGTGGAGTTCTGACGGTGCGCATCATGCTCATGGCAGGTTTGGCCGTCTTGGCCGCTTGCGCACCCGTGCCGGCGGAGCAGTCGGCACCGGTCGGCCCGAACTCAACCATGGCAGACAACGCTGCAGCTGAATGCCGTGCGCTTGGCGGAGTGGTGGAGCGGCGCGGCCGCCTGCAAGCCGAACTGTGCGTGCGGCCCTTCGCCGATGCGGGAAAGACCTGCACCGATGGCGACCAGTGCGCCGGCGATTGCGTGACCGAAACGGCGCATCAGGATGGCGCGCCGGTTACCGGGCAGTGCCAGGCGGATGACCGTCCGTTCGGCTGTTTCGCCAAGGTGGAAAATGGCCGGGCGACCGGCGGGATCTGTATCGACTGATGGAAACCAGAGCCGGCGATCCGGGCGCCTTTGCCCAATTCGACCTGAGCCGGGTGGACAGCCCGGCCTTCGTCATCGACGCGGCGAAGCTGCGCGCCAATTTGCAGATGCTGGCGGACGTGCGCGACGCTGCCGGCATCAAGGTGCTGGCGGCGCTGAAGGCGTTCTCCATGTGGTCGGTTGCGCCGATCATCGGGGAATATCTGGACGGCGTCTGCACGTCCGGCTTGTGGGAGGCGCGGCTCGCTTCGGAGTTCTACGATGGCGAGATCGCAACCTACTGCGCCGCCTACAAGCCGGAGGACCTGCCGGAAATCTGCCGGCTGTCGGACCATGTGATCTTCAATTCGCCCGCGCAGCTCGAACGCGCCAGCCTGATCCTGGACGATGCCCGCGTGCGCGGCGGGAACTTCGATATTGGCCTGCGCATCAACCCGCTGCATGCCGAAGGCGAGGTGCCGCGTTACGATCCGTGTGCGCCGCACAGCCGCCTGGGTTGGCCGGTCGACCAGCTGACCGAGGAGCACATGGCGCTGGTGGACGGCATCCACCTGCACACCTTGTGCGAACAGGATCTGGAGCCGCTGAAGCGGACCTGGGACAAGCTGTTCGACCATCTGGAGCCCTATTTCGGGCAGATCAAATGGCTGAACTTCGGCGGCGGCCATCACATCACCCGCGCCGATTACCAGCGCGAGGAGCTGGTCGAGTTCCTGCGTGACGTGAAGGAGGATACCGGAGCCGAGATCTACCTGGAGCCGGGCGAGGCGGTGGCGCTGGATGCCGGCATCCTGGTCGGCACGGTGCTGGACACGCACTGGAACGCCATGCCGCTGGCCATCACGGACGTTTCCGCCACCTGCCACATGCCCGACGTGATCGAGGCGCCATACCGCCCGGCCATGCTGGGCGAGGTGGAAGACGGGCAGGGTGATCCGGTTCGGCTGGGCGGCCCGTCCTGCCTGGCGGGTGACGTGATCGGCGATTATCGCCTGCCGGTGCCGGCGCAGCCGGGTGCGCGCTTCGCCTTCCTGGATCAGGCGCATTACTCGATGGTCAAGACCACCACCTTCAACGGCGTGCCGCTGCCCTCCATCTGGCTGTGGGACAGCGAGACGGATGCGCTCGAATGCATCAAGCGCTTCGAGTACGAGGATTTCCGCAATCGGCTGAGCTGACGCGCTACGGACCGCTGTCGATCGTGGCGGCGAGCAGGCCGATGACCACCTCGTTCGCACGGGCGCGGACCGTAAGCGATTGGAGGGTGCGCGCCGGGTCGAGTTCGAGGCCGAGCACGGTTGCGGACCCGCCCTCGATCCTCGCTTCGGGCCCGGTGCCCGCACCCGCTTCGCCGCCCTGCCGCACGCGGGCCGTCGCCAGATCGACGCGCAAGGGACGGGGGCCGGGAACTCGGAACTGGTAGTCGTCGGGCAGGTAGTCCCGCTCGATCGGCCACCAGGTTGTGGGATTGTGCAGCGCCAGCCGAGTAGTGGTGCAGTCGGTATAAGTGACGACCACCTCGCCATTGTCGATCCGGCTTTGCATGGCATTGGTGGTTCCGGCCATCAGCAGCCGCAGGAATTGGCCGCTGCCGGACAGGGGCAGGGTAACCTCGTCCGGGTAGTTATCCCACTTCGATACGAACAGCGCATTGTCGCGGTCGGCGGGCAGGGCGAAGCGGCCGCCATCGGGCAGGGTGAACCAGCCATCGCCGGCGCGAGACGCCTGCCGCAACCCGCTATCGTCAATTGTGGCAGAGGCATTCACGTGCCCCGCCCAGGCGCCAAGCCCCTGCGAGGGCAGCGCCAACGAAGCGAAGGGCGAACGGGGGCTGACATACTTGCCCGGCGCGAAGATGTTGGTGACCGCGTCGTTGTAGGACTGGGCCAGCTCCACCGCGCGCTGCGACCCGGTCGGCGCCGCGTCAACCAGCGTCGGGAAGGTGGCCTCTTGCATGGCGGGGCCGACCGGCGCCCACCAGCGCATGGCGCCCTGCTGCCATTCGGCAAAGCGTGTGCCGGTGCCATTGGGCTGGGCGATCGGGTCGCCGGCCCAGCGCACGACCAGTTCCGCCTCCGCGCCCAGCAGTGCGTCAATCAGGATCGCCGGCGTGCCCACAGCTTCGGTGTCCACACGCCATTGCACCGGCTTGCCGGCCAGGGTGACGGAAGCGACCTGATCGGATCGCGCAGGCAGGCGCAGGTGCAGTTGCGCGAAGCGATCACCGGTCTGGGTGATGCTCCACCGCTCCTCCGCTCCAGTGCGGCGGAAGGTGAAGGACAGATCGGGGTGGTGCAGTTCCGCATGGTCCCATTCCGCCGGCAGGCCGGGCTGTATGGTCAGGTTGCGGGCCAGCGCGTCCGGCTGCAGCCCGAACAGCCCTTCCACCATCGTCCGCGCCATCACGCCCGACCCATCGGCAAAGTCGCGCTGCGCCTCCCGGCGATAGACGTCGAGATAGTTCATGGAACCGACATTGCCGGGGCTGATCCCCATGAACATGCTGGCAAGCAGCGCACTGCGGGCCAGGGTATAGGCCTCCTCCGCCCGGCCGGCCTGCCACAGGCCCAATGCGGTATGCAGGTTCTCCCCCATGACCACATTGTTCACCGACCAGGTGTAGGGCATCCAGGTGCTGCTGGCATAGAGGCCGTGGCGGCGATCCTGCGGCACGCCCGGACCTCCCACCGGCAGCAGCGGCATGGTGCGCCCGATCGCCTCCGCCATGCGCCATGCCTCCTGCCGGTCCGGCACGCCGGAATCCAGCACGTGGTAGAAGCTCCACAGCCCGGCCGCCGGATGTGCGGCCTGCTCACCCAGCCAGTCGCGATATTCGGCGAATTGCCCTCGCTCAGGCAGCCACAGATGCGCGCGCATCCCCTGTCCGATCGCTTCCGCCTCCGCCTCGTACGGCGCCGCATCCTCGCCCAGCGCGCGGGCGAGGCGCGCCGCCTGCCGGTTGTGGAACAGGTTGTAGGCGGAGGCATAGGCGACGCCGCCGCCATTGTAGCCGATATCGTCGCTGGCCCAGATCTGGGCATAGGCTTCGTACAGCGGCAGCCCGTCAGGGCCGAACGGGCGGCGGAACAGCCGCCTCTCCCACGCAAGGTGGCGCTGGATGGCGGGCCAGGCCTCCCGCGCAAAGTCCAGATCACCGGTCCAGGCGATGTGCCGGAACAGCGCATCCACGAACACGGCATTCATGTCGTAATGCGCGTTCGCCAGGTCGCCATTGGAATGCAGCGCGGTCTCGTTCCGGGCAAGGTTGCTGTCGCTGTCCGCCGGCGGGATCACATCGGGAATCGGGTCGGTGTTCTGGCGCGGCAGCCAGGCGCGGAAATTAGCGCGCGCGCGATCGTGCCAGCCGAGCGCATCGAGCGAATAGGGCCCACGCCAGCCGACGAGCTTCGTCCGCCACGCCACCGCGCCGTGCATGATCGCCGATTGCGGGCCGTCCCATACCGCGTCCGCCGCGACGTTCAGCGCAGCCGCAGCTGCGTTCAGCCACGAATCGGGAGTGACGATCCGTACCTGCCCGCGCAATGCCGCGAAATGCGCGCGGGCGTCGGCCAGAACCTGCGGCAAGGCATTCGCCGCATAGCGCCGGGCCAGAGGCGGCAGCGGCGCAGGGGCCCGCCGGTCGGCGCTGACCTCGGCATAGGTGGTGAGATCGGCATTGGCTGCCGGCGCATAGGCGGTGCGCTGCAGGACCAGATAGCCGCCTTCGCCGCCCAGTTGCAGGCTGCCGGTCATCACAGGCCGATCCGGCTCATCCGCGGTGCCGGCGAACAAGGCGGCAGGTGTGTCCCACGCCTCGCCGGGCGCCGTGCCGGTGACGCTGCCTTGCAGCAGCGTGCCGGTGATCGTGCCGGGCTTGCCCGTCAGGGTGAAGCCGCTTTCCAGCAACCCGACGGAATTGTCCTGGGCGAAGGCGGGCTGGAAGCCGAACCATTCGCTGATCGGCACCTTCTCCGTCCCGATATCGCCGTCACGCGTGCCGCGCTGGCCATTGATCCCGCCAAAGGCCCAGGCAAGCTGTACACCGCCGGCAAGGCCCTGGCCCCTGGCATGGATCGCCAGCCCTTCGGTCTCGGCGAGGGCCACGGCCACCAGCTCGATCGCGCCCGTGCCCAGACGGGGGTCTGTGATACGGTACGTCAGTTCGCCCGGGCGGTAATGGGTGGTGATCGCCGCCGCGTCATGCAGCCACCAATGCGTGCCGTCCGCCAGCCGCACGGCGAAGCGCAGATTGCCGCCGCGCCCCGGCAGGTAAAGCACGAACTCCGGCCGGTCCCCGCCATCCACGCGGAAGGCGGTGTTGCCCCCGTAAAGCGGGCGGTTGTAGCGTTCTGTCCCGTTCTCGATCCTGAAGGCGTCGCCATCGGGCGTGTAGCGTACCGGGCGGGCCAGCTCGCCTTCCCGGTTGGGCGTGACGCCGCCGGTTGCGACGAGTGTCTGCGCCAGCGCCGGGCGGGGCAGGGCAGACGTCAGGGCCAGCGCGCTTGCCAGCAAGATGAACGGGCGGGTCATGTCCGTACTCCTCGACCAATAGGGTGCCGGCACAAAAGCCAGTGAAAAGAACGCCCGACCTCCCTGAAGAGGCCGGGCGAAGTGTCCTCGGGGAGGAGGAGCTAGAGGTCGGCGATGATGCCGAAATAAAAGGTGCGGCCGCTGAACAGCGAGTCATACATGTACGGTGTTCCGCCACCAATGACGCGGAACTGGTCGGGCACGTACTTCTCGATGGATGTGTTCAGAAGGTTCTTGCCTTCCACGAACAGCTGCAGCTTCGGCAAGATGGCGTAAGATGCGCGGGCATCGAGGTTCTCGGTACCGTTCTTGTAAACGGGCGAGATGTACTTGAAGTAGCTCGCAGCCGTTGATCCATCGAGATCCGCGGACGAAGGTATGCGGTTGCGTCCATCTGCGTTTGTCTGATCGTAGAAGAGATCGCGGCGCTGATAGGCAACACGGGCGTTGAGCTTCCCGTCATCGTACCAAAGGTTGACGTTGTAGTAGTACTTCGACTGAGACCGCGGCGGGAGGGCGATGCCGGTGAACAGATCGGTTTCCCGCGTGTCCTCGTTCGACTCTGTGTAGGAATAGTTGAAGCCGCCGCCGAGATACTGAAGCGGTCCCGGCAGGAAGGTGAACGCGGTTCGACCAGCAATCTCGAAGCCGCGCTGGGTAAGCCCGCCCGGACCGTCACGAAAAGTATCCACCAGATAGGCAGCATCGTCGAGCTCGTATCCATCGGTCTGGAAGTTCTCGGGCCGGCCGGTCTTTACCGCGATCTGGTAGATTGCTGCGGTCAGCTGGGTGTCGCCGTTCGGATACCATTCGAGCGACAGGTTCTGCGTGGTCGCGCCGTAGCCTGCCAGTTCCGGGTTGCCGATCCGGCCCGAGCAGCGATTGACGAAGTTGGCCAGCAGATTGCCGGATTCGCCCTCGTCATCATTGCTGGGATCATCGTCCTGGATGCGCCCGGGGAAATTGGCGTTGAAGTCCTGCAGTTCCTCCAACAGACCCGGCGCGACGATGGCGCAGTTGGACACGCTTGCGCCGGTCAGCTGCTCCATGCTGGGACGTGCACGCTGCTTGGCGATGGAATAGCGCAGACCAAGTACGTCCTCGATTGGCCATGCCGCAAGGTTGAAGCTGGGCAGGAAGTCGTCGCTGGTACGGCTGACAGAACCAACATCGCGTCGGAGCAGAGCGGTGCTTACGACATATGCAGGCAGACCGTCCGCTGCGGTGATGCGCGTTGCCGTGCGGTTCGAGAAGTCTATGACCGGTGCGGCATCCACCTTCACGCGCTGGTAGCGTATACCAGCATTGCCTTCGAACAAGACACCGAACGGTCGCACGGCAAAGTCCGCCATGATGTAGGCTGACGATGTGATCTCGTCCGTGTGGTAGGGTGGCCGTTCGTAGGTGTTTCCATCGGAAGCGATGCATTCGTAGACGCAGCTGAGATTGTGATCGCTGGTGTCCGCGACTTCGCCCAGGCGATCAAAGAATGTCTTGGCGTCGATCGTACCCCATACAGGAAAACCGTCATCCCGCTTGCCACCCGGCATGGTGATCAGGGCTGCGTCGATCAGGCTGCGGTACTGATCGACAGTAAGCGTGTGGAGCTTGTACAGGCGGTCCGCCGTGGTGTTGAAGTTGGCTGGCGTGATTGCGCGCGGCACGGAGCCGAAGACGCAAGGATTGCCGGCAGCCGCCGCGATCGCCGGGTCGCAGGCGCGGATCTGGTCAAGGCTGCGGGCGCGTGACAGGACCGTGCCAGGCTCGATGATGTAGCCGGTTTCATTGTAGTTGTCGGTTTCGCGTGCGCGGTGCTGGACGCCCGCCTTGATACGGGTCAGCGGGCCGAAATCTTCGAAAAACCGTTCGACATCCAGCTGGTAGTTCCATTCCGCATTGCGATTCGCCGCCGGGATGTAGTCGAGTTGCGGGCTGGAACTATATCCGGTGGCGCCGATCACGGGGTAGTAGGAAGCCGGATCGAACAGGTCGACGCCGGGCGTATCGATAGTCCACAGGCCGGTTTCGGAATTGACCCGGTAATTGGCCTGCTCGATCGGCGCGTAGAACTGGAACGCCAGATCCTCGCGCTCGAACTTGGCGAGACTGTACTGGACGCGAGCTTTGGCGGTCCAGGATCCGGATTGAAAGTCGATCCCGGCCTGCGTGTAGTACTGCTGGATGTCACGCTCGATATCGCGAACCTGCGTGGTGACGCTAGGGTCGGTAACGTAACCCAGACCCGTGCCGCGGACGACGTCGTAGGCTGTGACGTAATGGTTCTCGTTTACCGTGACGTTGCGGATCGTGGAAGTGGCGAGCTGGCCGGCGGCATTGGTCGTGCCAACAGGTTCGGTTACACTCCAATTGTAATCTTGCGAGCTCACTTTGCGAAAGTTGGGGTTGTAGGAGACGAAGGCTACGAAGTCGTCATTCACCTCCCAATCCACGCGCGCCTGGAGCGAGAACCGGTCCTCTCCGCGGATCTGGCGACCGGGCCGGACGAAGGAAGGCACGAAGTCCTCCCATTGAGCATAGCAGTTGAGGCGGCTGTTGACGCCGGTGGTAGGCAGCGCGGCGCATCCCGCCTTGTCGGTGACTGCCGCCGCCGCGGGATCGAACGGAGTGGTGAAGCTCTTCTCCGGCGAGTTGTCCAGATCGCCCAATGGTATGTAGCCGACCCGTGAGCGAGACACGCGGGAGTAGTCGAACCCGAACTCCTGCTTCTCGTAAGTGCCGTTGATGATGACGCCGACACGGTCATCGAAGAATTTCTGCGTCGCGATGGCGTTGATGCGCGGCATGAACGCTTCGCTCAGCGTGTTGTAGCCCGTCTGAAGGTTCAGGCGGTACAGCGGCTCCTTGAAATCGAGGCCGCTTCGCTGTTCGATACGCACAGTGCCGCCGACGCCACCCGGTGTCATGTCGGCCGTCTGACCTTTGATCACGTCGACGCTCTTGATGAGGTCGGACGAAAGCTCCCCCACCGATGCCGCCCGCCCGCCGCCATCGCCATTTGCTGACAGCGTTGTCATCCCATCCACTTCGATGCGGATCAGATCGGCAGACTGGCCACGGATAGTAAAGCCGCCCTGTTCGCCGGAATCGCCAACGTCCAGTGCGACGCCGGCGATGCGGGCGATGGCCTCCGCCGCGTTCTTGTCGGGGAACTGGCCGATATCGTCCGCCACGATCGAGTCCTGCGCGGTGCGCGCGGTGCGTTTGCGTGTGATCGCCGACTGTTCTGCCTGCCGGACGCCGGTAACCAGGATCTCGTCACCCCCGCCTGCGCGCTGGACAGGCTGGTTGCCTTCTTGCGGAAGCGGGCCGGAAACGGTCTCGTTCGCGGGGACGGTGCTGTTGGCCACCCCCGGGCCGGCAACGGCCGAAGTCTGGGCCGTGGGAGTGTTGCCATTGGTGGGCGAGGTCGCCTGATTGCTGACGGGTACGCTCTGCTGTTGCGGCGCATTCTGGGCATGCGCGGCGTGTCCGCCACCTGTAACGGCCAGCGCCAGCAGCGAGATGGCCGATTGCGTGCGGACCTTGCGCAACACCGAACCGCGCGGCGATCGCCTTCCGCCTGTCGTCTTCAGGATACGCGTCCCTGCGCGCGCACCAAGCCCCTCGTGCATCATCCGCTCCTCATGACACCGGTCTATTGCGCCGGTTGATCGAAGATGTATGACAACATTTTGCAGATGGCAACGAAATTTATTAGCGAAAGCTTCAGTTTTGGCTTCGTTGCGAATAGCGAACTCACGTCAGCATCAGATCCGCTGCGTTCTGTATGATAAGAAGATGAGATGCAGAACAGCTGGCGAGCAAGGGAGAGGGAGAATGGAAATGAGAGGTGGGCATGCGAGCCGGTCAGGCATATGCGGCGCGGCCATGCTGCTGGCGCTTGCGACATTGTCCGGCACAGCGATGGTCAGTCCAACTACCGCCAGGGTGATCGGCACGAACGTACCGGCTCCGCCGCTCGATGCAGCGCGGATCAGCGCCTTGCCGGCGGCCGAGCAGCAGGCCTGGTTCGATTATCTGCAGCGCTCCGTCATGCAGATGCGTGCCGACCAGGCCTCACTTGCGGCAGAACTCGCGCCAGGTGCCATCCGCCCACCCGCGCCTGCGCCGCATGGTGCCGGGATCAAGTCCATGCCGATGGATCGCGAGCCATCATGGTACGCGACTGCCGAGGCGCGGCGGATCGCCGATACGGTGATCAGCTTCCAGACGCCGGCCGGTGGCTGGAGCAAGAACCTGGATCGCGCAGGTCCGCCGCGTCTGCCGGGTCAGCGCTACAGCAGCGATGGCGGGCCAGCCGTACGCGACGCCGCCAATTTCGATCAGCCGGATGACAGGAACTGGACCTATGTCGGCACCATCGACAATGGCGCGACCACCGGTGAACTGCGCTACCTGGCGCGGGTCGCCGCCGCCTTGCCCGGAAGTGAAGGTGACCGATACCGGGCCAGCTTCGCCAAGGGAATCGGCTACCTGCTCGCGGCGCAATATCCCAACGGCGGGTGGCCGCAGGTTTGGCCGCTGCAGGGCGGCTACCATGACGGGATCACCTTCAACGACAACGGCATGGCCGAAGTCATGATGCTGCTGTCCGATGTAGCAGCCGATCCGCAGTTCGCTTTCGTCTCGCCGAATCTGCGCAGGCAGGCCGGCAGCGCTGTGGAACGCGGCACGGCCGTGATCCTGCAGGCGCAGGTGATGATGGACGGGCGGCGCACCGGCTGGCCGCAGCAGGTGGACCCGCTGACGCTGGCGCCGATCTCCGCCCGCAACTATGAACCTCGCTCGATCGCGGCCGGCGAGACGACCGACATCCTGCTGTTCCTGATGCAAAATCAGCAGCCATCGCCCGAAATGCGCGCGGCGATCGAGGACGGCATGGCATGGTTGCGGAGCAAGGCTGCGTATGATGTCGCCTTCACGCGCGTGCCGGGGGAGGGGCGCAAGCTCATCCCGCAACCGGGCGCCGGGCCGATCTGGTCGCGCAATTACGATCTCGTGAGCGGCCAGCCGATCTTCGGCGACCGGGACAAGAGAATCCACGACGATGTGAACCTGGTCTCCGAAGGACGCCGCAACGGCTATGCCTGGTGGGTCACCACACCGCAAAGGGCGCTCGACGCCCACGCTGCCTGGCAGGCGCGGATCGACCCGGCGGGTTGATCGTGAACGGAATGGTCGGGGAGACAGGATTCGAACCTGCGGCCCTCTGCTCCCAAAGCAGATGCGCTACCGGGCTGCGCTACTCCCCGACCGGCCCGTGAGGCCACGGCATATGCGATGGTGGTAGGCCTGGCAGGATTCGAACCCGCGACCTAGCCGTTATGAGCGGCCAGCTCTAACCGCTGAGCTACAGGCCCATTGCACCGCATGTGCTGCCGCTGCGCCTAGCTTGCGGCGGCGATGCAGGCAAGCTGCGTCTGCGACCCGACGAGCTTTGTGACGCAGCGGCCCCGGCCTGTTGCAATCGCGTTGAATTGCGGGCATGGACAACTTTGTTACCCGCACCCATGTGCAAACGCGTGTTAACTTCCAATCCTACATGGTGGCGAGGCTGAGAGAGGAACTGATGGCGACGCTCGATTCGATCGATCGCAGGCTGCTTGCCGAATTGCAGGCGGAAGGCAGAGTGACCAATGTCGATCTGGCAAAGCGTGTCGGCCTGACCGCACCGCCATGCCTGCGCCGCGTGCGCGGGCTGGAACTGGCGGGCGTCATCCGCGGCTATCATGCCGATCTCGACGCTTCCAAGCTGGGCTTCGCCATCACCGTGTTCGCCATGGTCAGCTTGAAGAGCCAGGCCGAGGAGGATCTGCGTGCGTTCGAGGATCACATTCGGCTGCTGCCTGAAGTGCGCGAATGCCACATGCTGAACGGCGAGATCGATTTCATCCTGAAGATCGTCAGCCACGACCTGCAAAGCTTCCAGGAATTCCTGACCAGCAAGCTGACGCCGGCGCCCAATGTCGCCAGCGTCAAGACGTCGCTCACCATCCGCACCGCGAAGAGCGAGCCGGGCGTTCCTTTCGACTGAAAGGTGCCCGGCCCGTTCTGGTCAGTGATCGCGCCGGGCGAGCCAGTCTTCCAGCCACTTGATGGAGTAGTTGCCGCTGAGCACGTCATCTTCGTGCAGCAGGGCGTCATGGAGGGGGATGTTTGTTTTCACCCCTTCGATGACCATTTCATTCAGCGCACGCCGTAGCCGCATGATGCAGCCTTCACGCGTCCGGCCATAGACGATCAGCTTGGCAATCATGCTGTCGTAATAGGGCGGGATGGAATAGCCGGCATACAGCCCGCTATCGACGCGGACGTGCATGCCGCCTGCGGCGTGATAGGCCGTCACCTTGCCCGGCGACGGGCTGAAGGTGAACGGGTCTTCCGCATTGATGCGGCACTCGATCGCGTGGCCGGTGAAGGTGATCTCGTCCTGCTGGAACGATAGTGGCTTGCCGTCGGCGACACGGATCTGCTCGCGCACCAGATCGACGCCCGTGATCGCCTCGGTGACCGGGTGTTCGACCTGCAGGCGGGTGTTCATCTCGATGAAGTAGAACTCGCCGTTTTCCCACAGGAACTCGATCGTGCCCGCCCCGCGGTAGGCCATGTCGGCCATCGCCTTGGCGACAATGCCGCCCATGCGGCTCCGGTCTTCCTCGGACAGGATGGGGGAAGGGGCCTCTTCCAGCACCTTCTGGTGCCGTCGCTGCAGGGAGCAGTCGCGCTCCCCCAGGTGAATGGCGTTGCCCTTGCCATCACCGAACACCTGAAACTCGATGTGTCGCGGATTGCCGAGATACTTTTCCAGGTAGACGGTGTCGTCGCCAAAGGCCGACTTCGCCTCGTTCTTGGCCTGGCGGATCAGGCTTTCCAGCATATCCGGGCCGGGCACGACCTTCATGCCGCGGCCGCCGCCACCGCTCGCCGCCTTGACCAGCACCGGGTAGCCGATCTCCTCCGCGACCCGTGCCGCTTCCTCGATCGATTCCACCGCACCGGCGGATCCGGGCACCAGTGGCAGGCCGAGCGCACCCGCGGTACGCTTGGCCTCGACCTTGTCACCCATGGTGCGGATATGTTCGGGTTTGGGCCCGATCCAGGCGAGGCCGTGCGCTTCCACGATTTCCGCAAACTGCGCATTCTCGGACAGGAAGCCGTAGCCCGGATGGATGGCATCCGCCCCGGTGATCTCCGCCGCGGCGATGATCGCAGCCGTGTTCAGGTAGCTTTCGGTGGCCGAAGGGGGACCGATGCAGACGGCATGGTCGGCCAGCCGGACATGCATCGCCTCGGCATCGGCGGTGGAGTGCACCGCCACCGTCTCGATGCCCATCTCGTGCGCGGCACGATGGATACGCAGGGCGATCTCGCCGCGATTGGCGATCAGGATGCGGGAAATGCCCATCCGTTCAGCCGATTACCATCAGCGGCTGATCGAACTCGATCGGCTGGGCGTTGGTGATCAGGATCTCGCGCACCACACCTTCCTTGGTGGCGGTGATCGGGTTCATGACCTTCATCGCCTCCACGATCAGCAGCGTGTCACCAGCCTTCACCGTGTCCCCCACCTTCACGAACTGGGCAGAGCCCGGCTCTGGCGAGAGATACGCCGTGCCCACCATGGGGGAACGCAGGGCATTGGACATGTCCGGCGCAGCCTCCGCGACCGGGGCCGAGGGGGCAGAGGCAGGGAGGGCTGGCGGCGCATAGCTCGCCGCAGCCTGCGCCACCGCCGGTGGAGCCGCAGCCACGATGTTCTGCCGCACTACACGGATGCGCCGCGCCCCTTCCTCAACCTCGATTTCGGTCAAACCGGTATCGACCAGCATCTCCGCCAGCTCGCGCACCAGCGTGCTGTCGATCTTCATCGCGGGGCCGGCAGTGTCTCCGCTGCTATCTGCCACCATGGGTCCTCCAAGCTTCAAACTGCTAAACGGCGCCCTATGGGATCAGCCATCGGGCAAAGCAAGGGTCGGCAGGGCCGCACCCGCGGTCGAAGAACCGTCAGAAGCGGCTGACGGCCTGCAAGGCCAGCTCGTAGCCGAGCGATCCCAGCCCGGCGATCGTGCCCTTGCATGCCATGCCGACATAGCTGTGATGGCGAAAGGGCTCGCGGCTGTGAGGGTTGGACAGGTGAACCTCCAGCACGGGGGTGCGGATCGCCTTGATCGCGTCGTGCAGGCCGATGCTGGTATGGGTCAGCGCGCCGGCGTTCAGGATCACGCCCTTTGCATCCCGCGCTTGCGCCTCGTGCAACCAGTCGATCAGATGACCTTCATGGTTGGACTGGCGCAGATCGACCGTCAGGTTCAGCGGCTGCGCCAGGTCGTCCAGGCGGCCGGCAATATCGTCGAGCGTGTCGGAGCCGTAGATATCCGGCTCCCGCGTGCCGAGCAGGTTCAGATTGGGTCCGTTCAGGACGAAGACGATCTGGCTCAAGCAACAACTCCCCGGCGCGATGGGCGACGATCATCGCCATAGCGCCGGGGGAGCAAGGGGGTAAAGCCGTGCGTGGCAGCTTACTGCGCGGCGACCTTTGCCTTGCCCCACTGACGGGCTGCGGTGTAACCAAGGTAACCGGTGCCGAACAGGACGTAGAGTTCTTCCGGCAGGCCGTTCAGGTAGGTGTTCATGCCGCGGGCGATCCCATCGGCCATCTCGGGGCGAAAGGCTGACAGGACGCCCATGGGAATCGCCATTAGGATCATGATATACATGACGTAGAGAAAGGACGGCCGGGCGCGGCTGGTCCAGGGATCCTTGGATTCCGCCTCGGCCACGATGGCCGAAAGGCGGGACCGGATGGCCTCCAGCTCCTGTGTGCCTTCTAGCTTCAGCAATTCCAGCTTGGCGCGCGCCTGCGCTTCCTTGTCGGGGATGATCTTGTCGATCAGGGCGGCGATGGGAGAGATCAGGGTTTCGAATACGGCCACGGCTTGCGCTCCGGATGTGAGTCGGGAGCAGCCGAATGAACCGCATCGGTTAATGTAGGAAAGCGCTTTCGCATGGAAGCGCACTCCGCCGGGTAGCTGGCGCCACATCGATCAGCAAAGCGGAGGGGGGTTGCCACTGGTCGGGACGAGAGGATTCGAACCTCCGACCCCCACACCCCCAGTGTGATGCGCTACCAGGCTGCGCTACGTCCCGAGCCAGTGGAAGCGGGCCTATAGGCGCGGCTTTTCGCTGTGGCAAGTGCGGGCGGACAGGCAGCCAAAACTGTGTCCTGTGGCGCTTCATTGCGCGGGCGGTGCATTGATGCTAGGCGCCGCGGCCACTTATCAGGCGGGTGAACAACCATCATCTGCCTGACAATGCCGGCGCTTCCAGTGCCGTTACAATCAGACGGATCGAACACACGATGCTTGACCTACTTGCCGCCGGTGCGGGCGGTTCGGCCCCGCCGGGATGGCTGCAATTCCTGCCGATTATCGGCATGGTGGCGATCTTCTGGTTCCTGATCATCCGTCCGCAGATGAAGCGCCAGAAGAGCCATCAGGCCAAGATCGCTTCCGTGAAGCGGGGCGACCAGATCGTCACGGCTGGCGGGATCATCGGCAAGGTGGTGCGGGTCGATGATGATGCGGTCGAGGTCGAGATTGCGCAGAACGTGCGTGTCCGCGTGGTGAAGGCAACGATCGGCGACATCATGGCGCCCGGCGGCAAGCCGGCGAACGACTGAACCGGACGCTACGCTGATGCTCGATTTCCCGCTCTGGAAGCGTGTCTGGCTGTGGGCGCTGACCGCCATCGGTCTGTTGTGTGCCCTGCCGAGCCTGGTGGCCCTGTCCGGGGGCAACATGCCGGGCCCCACGGTAAATCTGGGCCTCGACCTTGCCGGCGGCTCGCACATCATGCTGGAGGCGGAAGCCAGCCAGGTTGCGGCGCAACGGCTGCAGACGATGGAAGAAAGCGTCCGCGACGTGCTGCGGCAGGCGAGCCCGCGCATCCGTCACGGCGATATCTCCACCAGCGGCGGGCGGCTGACCTTCATGCTGGAGGATCCCGGCCAGGTTGATGCCGCTCGCGGCTTGCTGGAACCGCTGACCACCGGAGCGGGCCTGACGGGGCAGCGTGACTGGACGATCGAGGTCGTCGACGGCACCCGCTTCGTGCTCACCCAGACCCGGGCCGGCCTTGAGGTGGCGACCTCGCAAGCGATGGACAGCGCCACCGAAGTGGTCCGCAAGCGCATCGATGCGCTCGGCACGCGGGAACCGACCATCATCCGTTCCGGCGAGAACCGCATCGTGGTGCAGGTTCCCGGCCTGGAGGATCCGCAGGCTCTGAAGGAGCTGTTGGGGCAGACCGCCAACCTGGAATTCAAGCTGGTCGATACCACCGCGCTGCCGTCCGACATCGCGCAGGGCATTGCGCCCCCGGGCAGCGAGATCGTGCCCTATGCGGCAGATTCGCAGTTCACCGGCGGCATCGCGGTGCGTCGGCTGGGCGGAATTCGCGGGGACTCGCTCACTAATGCGCAACAATCCTTTGATCCCCAGAACAACTCGCCTGTGGTCACGATCACCTTTGACCCGCAGGGTGCCCAGCGCTTTGCGCGGCTGACAACGGAGAACGTGAACCGGCAGTTCGCGATCGTTCTGGATGGGGAAGTGCTGTCCGCGCCGACGATCAACGAACCGATCCTGGGCGGAACGGCGCAGATTTCCGGGAACTTCACGACCGAATCAGCCAACCAGCTGGCGATCGCGCTCAATTCAGGCGCGCTGCCGGTGGAACTGACGGTGGTGGAGGAGCGGACCGTTCGTGCGGAACTCGGAGCCGATTCGATCAGCAAGGGCGCGATCGCCATCGGGGTGGGTACGCTGGCGCTGGTGCTGTTCATCTTCGCCACTTACGGCCCGCGCTTTGGCCTGTATGCGAACGCTGCGGTCGTCATCAACGTGCTGATGATCCTGGGCGTGATGGCGGTGCTCGGCGCCACTCTGACCTTGCCGGGCATCGCCGGGTTCGTGCTGACAATCGGTGCGGCCGTCGACGCCAATGTGCTCATCAACGAGCGCATCCGCGAGGAACGTGCGCGCGGACGTCGGCCCGTGCAGGCGGTGGAGAGCGGCTATCGCGAGGCGAGCAGGGCGATCTTCGACGCCAATATCACCAACGTGATCGCGGCGGTGCTGCTGTTCCTGTTCGGCAGCGGGCCGGTAAAGGGCTTCGCCGTCGTTCTGGTGATCGGCATCATCACGTCCGTATTCACCGCCGTGACCCTGACCCGCATGTGGGTCGCCGGCTGGCTGCGCCGTGCGCGGCCGTCTGATCTCGTGCTGTAAGGCAGGCTGCGATGAAACTGCTGAAGCTGGTTCCCGACAACACCAACATCCACTTTCTGCGATGGCAGTGGCCGTTCTTCATCGTCAACGTGCTGGCGATGCTGGGCGCTGTGGTGCTGTTGTCCACAAACGGGCTGAACCTGGGCATCGATTTCGTCGGCGGCCAGATGATCCGCACGACCTTCACCCAGAGCGCGGAAGCGCCCGTCACCGAACTGCGCGAGGACATCGCCGCGCTCGGCTATGGTGAGCCGGTGATCCAGGCTTTTGGTGAGCCGAACGAGGTTTCCATCCGCATGCGCCTGCCGGAAGGGGCGGACACGCAGCCGGAACTGTCGGCAGAGATGACCGAAGCTGTCACCCGCGCTATCCGCGCCAATCATCCGGATGCCCGGATAGACGGCGTGGACGCGGTGTCGGGCCGGGTCTCGGGTGAGCTGTTCGAAACCAGCATGAAGGCCCTGATTCTCGCCTCCATCGCAATCTCGATCTACATCTGGGTCCGGTTCGAGTGGCAGTTCGGCGTCGGCGCATTGTTCGCGCTGGTGCAGGACGTGTTGCTGACGATCGGCATGTTCTCGCTGACGCAGTGGGAGTTCGACCTCAACATCGTCGCCGCGCTGCTCACGCTGATCGGCTACTCGCTGAACGACAAGATCGTGGTCTATGACCGCATCCGGGAAAACTTGAAGAAGTACCGGCGAATGCCGTTGCCCGAGCTGCTCGACCTGTCCGTGAACGAAACGCTGTCTCGCACCATTGTCACCTCCCTGTCGCTGTTGATCACGCTGATGGCGCTGCTGATCCTGGGGCCGGACGTGATCTTCGGCTTCACCGCCGCGATCACTCTGGGCATCTTCATTGGCACCTATTCGTCGATCTTCATGTCAGCACCGATCCTGATCTGGCTAGGCGTGACGTCCGACAGCTTCGTGCCCAAGGAAAGCGAAGCCGACCGGCAGGCGCGCAAGGCGATGAGCAAGGCCTGATCGCAGCTACAGGCGGCGGACAAGCATCTCCGCCACCGCGATCCACGGCGGGTTGTCGACCACGACCTGCAACTGACCGGCGAGGGGCGGCAGCAGGCCGATTTTGCTGCCCTCCCGGTTGATCAGTCTGCCAAAGGCGAAGCGCCCTCCTGAGCGGGGGCAGAGCACGTCGCGATTGACCAGCCGGGCGGCATCCTCCGGCGCATGCTGGCGCAGCCACAGCTGATCGCCGGCGCGATACTCACCCTGGGTGGCCTCGACCGCGAGACAGATCAGTGGCGCATCACCGCCCAGCGCGGTCGGCAGGATCGCATTACGCGCCTTGTTCAGCGCCTCCGGGCCACTGTCGGTTAGCCGTGCCACGACCTTGGGCTGTTCAACTCCTGCGTCGCCACGGACCAGTAGATTGGGCTCCACTTCAAGGGCGGCGGCGATCGTGTTCATCCAGTCCAGGCTCAGCTTGCGCGTTCCCGTTTCCAGGCGTCCGATCGTCTGGGCGGTGGTCGGCGGATCGCAGGCCGCGGCCACCTGAGCCAGCGTCAGCCCTTTTTCCTTCCGAATATCGCGGATGCGGTTGATCATGCTGGCCTCAAAAAAAAGTTAACCTGTTTGGTTTTCCGTTTTCCTACACGCCAACGGATTTGGCAACCCGGCTGCATCGACGACAGGGGATTCGCAGACATGATGCAGCAGGAACTGGTGACGCGCGAGATGACCAGCGATGGACCGGTGCGCGCCCGCAGGGTTGGCGCACGGGGCGCGGCCACGAAGAAGCGCAGCGTGACCGTCAATATCGCCGAATCGCCGCTCACCTGGCTGCACGCGCACGGCCATCTGGAAGACCGGCTGTACGAGGCGGGCGAGCGCCTGCGTGCCGATTGGGAGCGTGCCCAGCTTGGTCCCAGCATCACGATGAGCTGGGATGTCGTGCGCATCCGCGGCACCGGCGATGCCGGCCTTTCCGCCACCGAGCGCCAGATCGCGGCCAAGCGCCGATTTGATGAGGCTTGCGCGAGTGCGGGCAAGGGGCTGCAGGACATTCTGTGGCGGGTGGTCTGCAGCGGCGAAACGCTGCCGCTCGCGGAAAAGGCGCTGGAATGGCCGGCCCGCAGCGGCAAGCTGGTGCTGAAACTGGCGCTCGAGCGGGTCGCGGATTACTACCGCATCAGGTGAAGTGACGGGGAGGGGGGCTCAGCCCTCCACCTGTTCCGCCAGCTCCAGCCATCGCTCTTCCGCCGCATCCTTCTCCGCCCGTGTCTGGTCCAGCGCGGCGGAGATGCGCGCGAATTTGGCCGGATCGCTGCTATAGAGCGCCGGGTCGGCCAGCGCCGTCTCGCCCTTTGCAATCAGGCCATCCAGTTCCTCGATCCGCTTCGGCAGCAGATCGTAATCGCGCTGATCCTTGTAGCTGAGCTTGTTCGATCGAGGCGGAGGCGGCGCTGGCGGAGCAGCTTGTGCTGCCGGCCTGGCCTTGCCGCCGCCAGCGGGTTGCCGCACCTTGCGCTTTGCCACCCAGTCCTCGTACCCGCCGGCAACGATATCGACATCGCCGGAGCCATCCAGTCCCAGCGTGACGGTCACTGTTCGGTCCAGGAAGTCGCGATCGTGGCTGACGATCAGCACGGTACCTTCGTAGTCGGCAATCACCTCCTGCAGCAGGTCCAGCGTCTCCAGATCGAGATCGTTGGTCGGTTCGTCCAGCACCAGCAGGTTGGATGCCTTGGCAAATTCGCGCGCCAGCAACAGGCGGCTACGCTCCCCACCCGACAGGACGCTGACCTTCATCTCGACGATCGCCGGATCGAACAGGAACTCCTTGAGGTAGCCCTGCACATGCTTGCGGGTGCCGCGCACGTCGATCCAGTCGCCCCCTTCGGCCAACACCTGTCGCACGGTCAGGTCGCCCTGCATCAGCGCGCGCTGCTGGTCGATCATCACGCCGTTCAGCGTCTTGGCCAGCGTGATCTGGCCCGTGTCAGGCTCGATCTCGCCCGTCAGAAGCTTCAGCAGCGTGGTCTTGCCTGCGCCGTTCGAACCGACGACGCCGATGCGGTCGCCACGCTGGATGCGCAGCGTGAAATCGCGGATCACGGTCCGTTCGCCGTAGGTCTTGCCGACTTTCTCGGCCACGATCACCGATTTCGTTCGGACCTCGTCATCGGTGGCGAGGCCCAGCTTGGCGGTGCCGGCAGGGTTGATCATCGCTGCCCGCGTGGCGCGCATCTTGTACAGCGCTTCGAGCCGGCCCTGATTGCGCTTGCGCCGGGCAGTGACGCCGCGTTCCAACCAGTGCGCCTCCAGCTTCAGCCTGGCGTCCAGCCGCTCGGCCGCGCGCGCCTCCTCGGCATAGACCTGTTCTTCCCATGCCTCGTAGCCGCCGAAGCCGATATCCTTGCGCCGCATCGAGCCGCGATCGAGCCACAGCGTCGCATTGGTGAGCCGCTTCAGAAAGGTCCGGTCATGGCTGATGGCGATGAACGCGCCCCGATAGCGTTGCAGCCAGCTTTCCAGCCAGTCGATCGCGGCGAGGTCCAGATGGTTGGTCGGCTCATCCAGCAAAAGCAGGTCAGGCTCCATGGCCAGAGCACGGGCGATCGCCGCACGCCGCCTTTCCCCGCCACTGGCCGTCGCGGCGCTGCGCGAGAGGTCGATGCCGAGCTGTCCCGCAATCGCATCCACCTCGAACCGCGGCGGTGCATTGGCGCCACCGAGCGCGAAATCCATCAGCGTGTCGAAGCCGGTAAGGTCCGGTTCCTGCTCCAGCATGACGATACGCGTGCCCGGCTGCACCGACCGCGTGCCCTTGTCAGCCTCGATCCGGTCAGCGACCAATTTCAGCAGGGTGGTCTTCCCGGCGCCGTTGCGCCCGATCAGGGCCAGTTTGTCACGTGGGCCGACATGCAGCCCCAGATCGGTAAACAGCCAACGGCCGCCCTGCTGCAGGGAAAGACCTTCCCAGGAAAGAATTGGTGCATCTGCCATGATCAAGGCGGGCACCTAAGGGTTCCGTCTGGCGTACACAAGCGGCGCGCAAGGCGCCGGTCCATGGCAGTCGCGAGTTCATGGGCCGGTCATCCCCCGTGCCGCAGCAGGAACGCAGCAGAGACAAAGGAGAGTATCCGCGATGAAGTTGTTCATGCCCGCCGCGGGCTTCGTGGCCAGCGCCATCGCCGCTGCCGCGATCATCAATGCGCCCGTGCAGGCTGCCGAGGTCCAGATTGCTGCGACCGGTCCGGTCGTCGAACTGACGGTGACGGAGAATATCGAGGCTGAGCCTGACGAAGTTACCATCAGCGCAGGCGTGACCAGCGAGGCAGCCACTGCGGTTGAGGCTCTCCAGGCGAATTCGACACAGATGGAGCAGGTGATCGCGCGGCTGCGACAGCTCCGAGTACCGGCGCGTAACATCCAGACGGCAGGCATCAACCTGGGCGCGCGATACGATTACGATCAGCAGACCCAGCGGCAGGTGTTTCGCGGTTATTCCGCATCCAACCGGGTAAGCGTGAAGCTGGATGGTGTCGATCGGGTCGGCGAGGTGCTGGATGCGCTGGTCGCGGCGGGGGCCACCGACCTGTCCGGGCCTGACTTCGCCATTGCCGACGATACCGCCGCACGGGCGCAGGCGCGGCAGGCGGCCATGCAGACCGCCATGGCGCAGGCGCGCGACTATGCCCGGATGGCCGGCTATTCCGATGTCCGGCTGCTGAAGCTGGAGGAAGGCATCGCGCCGGGCATGCCCCGGCCGATGATGCGCACGATGGACGTGCAGGAAACAGCCGCCAAGGCGGCACCGCCGGTGCAGCCCGGACTGGTGCAGGCCGGGGTCACCATCGTGACCACGTTCGAACTGACCCGCTGAATGCCTTGACTGCAGGTCGGCCCGGCAGGCCGGCCTGCATGACATTCAGTTCTTGTTCAATGGCCTGGGTCCAGTCACTATCGGGCCATGCGCACATTTCCTGCCTCGCTTCTTGCCGCCGCCGTGATCGGACTTGTGCCGTTCATCGCGGTCGATGCCGCCGCACAATCGAGGGAGGATCAGCAGAGCGTTCGCACGCACATGCAGGCGGGGCGGGTCATGTCCGTGCGGGAGATTGAGCGGCGGATCATCCCTCAAATGCGCGGAAACGAATATCTCGGTTTCGAGTATGATGGGGTCGCCACGGCCTACCGCCTGAAATTCATCAAGGACGGGCAGGTGGTGTGGGTTGACGTGGATGCACGCACCGCCCGCGTGCTGCGGGTATCGCGCTGACCCGCTGCGCGCCGCGGCCGGAAACAGCCGGCTTGTTGACGCGTTCATCCCGAAAGCCCAGAGCAGTTCCGGGGTCAATCGCAGGGAAAACTACATGCGCATCCTGATCGTCGAGGACGAGCCGACGCTGGGGCAACAGCTGAAGACCACGCTGGAGCAAACCGGCTATGCGGTGGATCTGTCGGTCGATGGGGAAGACGGCCATTTTCTCGGTTCGACGGAGGAATATGACGCCGTGATCCTGGATCTCGGCCTGCCGGAGATTGACGGGCTGACGGTGCTGGGCATGTGGCGCCGGGAAGGGCGCAAGTTTCCCGTCCTGGTGCTGACCGCGCGCGACAGCTGGAGCGACAAGGTGGCCGGGCTGGATGCCGGGGCGGACGATTACCTCGCCAAGCCGTTCCAGACGGAAGAGCTCATCGCCCGCCTGCGTGCGCTGATCCGCCGGGCGACTGGCAATGCCAGCAGCGAGCTGATCGCCGGCACGGTGCGGCTGGACACACGCAGCGGCCGGGTGACGCTGGCGGGCGAGCCGGTGAAGCTGACCGCGCAGGAATACAAGCTGCTGAGCTACCTGATGCACCACAAGGGCAAGGTGGTCAGCCGCACCGAGCTGATCGAGCATATCTACGATCAGGATTTCGACCGGGATTCGAACACGATCGAGGTTTTCGTGACGCGCATCCGCAAGAAGCTGGGCGCCGATGTCATCACCACCATCCGTGGCCTTGGCTACAGCCTCGACGATCCCGACGCCCCCCGCGGATGACCTGCGCGACGCGGCAGCTGGCGCTGCTGCGCCGCCGGTGACGCAGGCGGCGGGCGGCGCACAGCCGCAGACGGGCAGTCTTGCCCGCCGCATGCTGCTGATCGCGGCGGCATGGATCGGCGTGCTGCTGCTGCTGGGCGGGGTGGCACTGGACCGCACGATCAATTCCCTGCTGACCAACCAGTTCGACGAGCAGCTGGAATATGTGCTGACCAGCATGATCGGCTCGGCCGAGATCGGGCCGGAGGGGGAGGTCTACTTCAATCGGGCGCTGGGCGATCAGCGCTTTCTTGAGCCGAACAGCGGCCTGTATTGGCAGATCAGCGGGCAGGGACACGAGAACTGGCCATCGCGATCGCTGTGGGACCGGACGCTGCAGCTTTCCGGCGAGCGGCACGTCTACCGGCCACACTACTATGATACGGACCAGTTCAAGGAAGAGCCGCTGCGCGTGGTCGAGCGTACCCTGCGGCTGCCCGGCAGCAACACCGAATGGCAGTTCGCCGTGGCCGCCGCGCGTGGGGAGCTCGACGCGCAGATCACGGACAGCCGTTCCATCCTGGTGTGGAGCTTCGCCGTGCTGGGCCTCGGCCTGTTCGGCATGGTCGCATTGCAGACCTGGTACGGCCTGGTTCCGCTGCGGCGCGTGCGCAAGGCGATCGCACGCATCCGCACGACGGGCGCCAATCGCGTGACCGATCCGCTGCCGCAGGAAGTGCAGCCCATGGTGGAGGAGCTGAACGCGCTGCTGGCGCATACCGATCGTCAGGCGGAGGAGGCGCGCACTCATGCCGGCAATCTCGCCCATGCGCTCAAGACGCCGCTCACCGTGCTGACCAATGCCGCCAGCGCCCAGGCGCCCGACCTGAACGAGGCAGTCCTGCGCGAAGTGGCGACCATGCGCCGGCATGTCGATCACCATCTGGCGCGCGCGCGCGCTCTGGGCCGGCGGGCGATCGGTCTGTCGCGCACCAATGTCATGGACAGTGCCCGTGCGGTGGAGCGCGCCGTTGCGCGGCTTTACCCCGCAGTGCGTTTCGACATCGCGGGATCGGCCCGGGCGGAAGTCGCCATCGAGCGGCAGGATCTGGACGAGGTGCTGGGCAATTTGATGGAGAACGCCGCCAAATATGGCGGGGGCAGCGTGTTCCTGACCGTGGATGCGGAGCCGAGCGATTCGACCTGCACGATCTGGGTGGAGGATGACGGCATGGGCATCCCCGAACAGCAGCGCGACGGCATGTTCGGGCGCGGCGCGCGGCTGGATACCGGCAAGCCGGGCACCGGGCTGGGGCTGGCCATCGTGCGCGATGTCGTCGGCATCTATGGCGGCACTGTGGATCTGGACGAGAGCGAGGATCTGGGCGGCGTGCTGGTCCGCCTGCGTCTGCCCCGCGCCGGACTGCCGGCCTAGCCGGTTTCCGCCTCTGCCGCGGCGTGGCGCTGGTGGTGGCGGATCACCTCCTCGATGACGAAGCGGATGAACTTCTCGCTGAATTCGGGATCGAGATCGGCATCTTCCGCCAGGCTGCGCAGCCGTGCGATCTGCCGTGCCTCCCGCCCTGGATCGGCCGGCGGCAGCTGCGCTCGTGCCTTGTACTCGCCAACCGCCTGCGTGATGCGGAAGCGTTCGGCCAGCATGCAGACCAGCGCCGCATCGATATTGTCGATCGACCGGCGAAAGCCCGCCAGCACCGCATCGGTGCCGGCCTGTTCCGGTTCGGCTGCCTGCCTCTGCATCGTCGCCCCTGATCCGCTACCCGTGCCTGACCTGCTAGACAGGGATTCCGCGCTTGCCAAGCAGGGGAACCTTGTCCATCTGCACGGGCATGAGCGCCGAGGTTGTATCGCTGCCCGCCAGAGCACCGTCGCTTGGCCCCATTCTGTCGCTGACGCAGACGTCGATGAATGCGGTCAACCAGATCATCCTGGACCGGATGCAGAGCGAAATTCCGCTGATCCCCGCGCTGGCCGGTCATCTGATCGCCGGTGGGGGCAAGCGGATGCGGCCCATGCTGACGCTGGCGGGGGCCGCAGTGTGTGGATATCACGGCACGCGCCACCACCGGCTGGCCGCCGCGGTGGAGTTCATCCACACCTCGACCCTGCTGCATGACGATGTGGTGGATGGGTCGGAAACGCGTCGGGGGCAGTCCACCGCCAACATCGTGTTCGGCAATCCGGCCGCCGTGCTGGTGGGCGATTTCCTGTTCGCCCGCGCCTTCGAACTGATGGTGGAGGATGGCAGCCTCCGCGTGCTGAAGATCCTCAGCTCCGCCAGCGCGATCATCGCGCAGGGGGAGGTCGATCAGCTGGTCGCACAGCGCAAGATCGAGACGAGCGAGGATCGCTATCTTCACATCATCGGCAGCAAGACCGCCGCCCTGTTCGCCGCCGCCAGCCGGATCGCTGCCATTGTCGCCGAAACCGGTGATGCCGAGGAGCAGGCGCTGGACGATTACGGCCGCAATCTGGGGATCGCCTTCCAGCTGGTCGACGATGCGATCGATTACGACAGCACCGCGGCGGAGATGGGCAAGGAAAAGGGGGACGATTTCCGCGAGGGCAAGATGACCCTGCCGGTGATCCTGGCCTATGCCCGCGGTGACGAGGAGGAGCGACAGTTCTGGCGCGACGCCATCGCCGGCTTCCGCACGGAAGATGAGGATCTGGCCCATGCGGTGACGCTGATACGCCAGCATGGCGCCATCGATGCAACGCGCGAACGGGCCCGCCACTTTGCGGAGCGGGCATGCGATGCCCTGTCGATCTTTCCCGACAGCAAGGCCCGCGCCGCCATGATTGACGCCGCCCGCTTTGCCGTCAGCCGGGGCTACTGACCCGGGCAGCCTGTCTCGCCGCGTAAGCGGTCAGGGTCTGCCTTGATTTCACACTTGCCCGCAGCCGAATGTCTGCCACCTTGTTGTCGTACAACATGACATGCGAGGGAGAGACCATGCCGCACATCAGGCCCGGCCGGGCGGTGCGCCGCACTGCGCAGGTGATGGCGGCGCTGTGCTGCCTCGCCGGGACGACCGTTCTTCACGCGCAGTCGGCAGCAGATGGCGGCGAATTGTGGCAGGGCTTCAGCGAACCGCCTGCGGAGGCGCGGCCGATGATGCGCTGGTGGTGGTTCGGCCCGGCGGTCGCCCCGGGGGAGATCGACCGGGAGCTGCGCGCCATGAAGGCAGGCGGTATCGGCGGGGTGGAGATCCAGCCGGTCTATCCGATGCAGCTGGATCATGCGGCGCAGGATGCGGCCAATCAGCGCTATCTGTCACCGGAGTTCCTGGCCAATCTGCGCCATGCAGCCGATACCGCGCGTGCGGAAGGGCTGCGGGTCGATGTGACCGGCGGCAGCGGCTGGCCTTATGGTGGGCCGCACATCCCGGTCGACCGCGCTTCTGCCGAAATCCGCCTTGTGCGCGTGCCCGTGGCAGCGGGGCAAAACGCGGTGATCCTGCCTGACGTGAATGCGGGCGAGCGCATCCTGTCTGCCATGATCGGCCCTGTCGCCGAGAAGACCGCCGCTCGCCCGCTTGCTCCGCTGGCGCATGAGGGCGCACGCGCCGATCTGACGTCGGCGGATGAGCCGCGGGAGGCGCTGGTCTTCATTGCCGGTCGCACCGGGCAACAGGTCAAGCGGCCGGGTATCGGCGGGGAAGGCTTCGTGCTCGACCATATGGACCCGGACGCGCTGCGATTGCATCTGGCCGAGGTCGTGACCCCGCTGCTGTCCGCCTTCGCCGGCACGAAACCGCCGCATGCGCTGTTTTCGGACAGTCTGGAGGTGTACGGCGGCAGCTGGACGCCCGACTTGCCGGCCGAGTTCGCCAACAGGCGCGGCTATGACCTGCTGGATCATCTTCCCGATCTGTTCCTGGACACGCCCGATAGCGGAGCGGTGCGGCACGACTGGGCGCTGACCCTGTCGGAGCTGGTGGACGAGCGCTACCTTGCGCCGCTGAGTGAATGGGCGAGGGAGCATGGCACGCAAGTGCGCGCACAGGTCTATGGCTACCCGCCAGCGACCCTGTCCAGCAATGCGCTGATCGCCTTGCCCGAAGGGGAGGGCGAGGATTGGCGTGACTTCAACTCCACGCGCTGGGCCACTTCGGCAGCCCACCTGTATGACAAGCCGGTCGTCTCGTCGGAGACCTGGACCTGGCTGCATTCGCCGTCCTGGGCCGCCACGCCGCTGGACATGAAGATGGAGGCGGATCGCCACTTCCTGCAGGGCGTGACGCAGCTGATCGGGCATGGCTGGCCCTACAGCCCGCCCGGTGAAGCCGAGCCCGGCTGGTCGTTCTATGCCGCGGCAGCGCTGAACGATCACAATCCATGGTACCCGGTGATGGCGGATGTCAGCCGTTATCTGGCGCGCACCTCGTGGATGCTGCGGCAGGGGGCGCCGGCAAATGGCGTGGCGCTGTACCTGCCGATCGAGGATGCCTTCGCGGCGATGGTTCCGGCGCGCCCTTCCGCCAACGTCAAGGTGGGCGAGCTGCTGCCGGACACGCTGGTGAGCGACATCCTGGATTCCGGCCACGGCCTAGACTTCGTGGATAGGGGCGTGTTGCAGGGACGGACCTTGCCGCACCGCGTGCTGCTGCTGCCCCATCTGCAGCGGATCGATGCGGATGCCTTCCGGAAGATCGAGCAATGGGTCGGGAGCGGCGGGCGGCTGCTGGCAATCGGCGACCTGCCGGAGACAGCCGGAGGGCTGCACGCCGAGGAAGACAGCGCGGCCGTGCAGGCCATCAGCCGTCGCCTGCTCGCCAGCGGTGCTGTGACCGTGATCGACCCTGCGGAGGTCACGCCGGCACTGCGGGCGGCCGCGACGCCCGACGTCACCCTGGCCATGCCCGACCCGGATATCGGTTTTATTCGCCGCAACACGGCGGACCGGGACATCTTCTTCATCGTCAACAGCGGCAACCAGCCGGTGCATACCAGTGCACGCATCGCCAGCCGGTTCGCCGCTGGCGAGTGGTGGGATCCGATGACCGGCCGCCGCTGGCCGGCGGGTGGCGGAGATGCGGTCGAGCTGACATTGGCGCCGTACCAGTCGCGGTTCCTGATCTTCAGCGAGGAAGCGGGGCCCGTGCAGGCAGTCGGCGTACCAGAGCGGCGGCAACCGCTGGCGGGGGGCTGGACCTTGTCGATCGACGGCCGCCAGATCGCGGAAGATGTCTGGCGCGATTGGGCGACGCGCGATGGCCTGCAATATTTCTCGGGCATCGGGACGTATCGGACCGAGCTGCCGATTGCCGGCCTCGATCCGCAAGCCTGCTACGTCCTCGATTTCGGGGAAGCACGGCCCGCTCCGGCACCGCCCCGCGCTCGCCATCAGGCAGAGCTCGCGGCTCCGGTGCGTGATGCGGCAATCGTCAGCGTGAATGGCGCGCGCGTCGGTTCTGCTTGGGCCCCGCCTTACCGCCTCGACATCACGGCGGCGCTGCGGGACGGAGCCAACCGGATCGAGATCGATGTGGCGAACACGATGATGAACCATCTGGCCGGGCAGCCGCGCACGGATCATCGCCTGCTGCATGCCCGCTATGGCGAGCGTTTCCAACCGCAGGATCAGGACAGCATCGCGCCGCAGCCGTCCGGATTGCTGCAAGCGGTCGACCTGATCACTGTGCCGGCTGACGCGGGGACTTGCGGGCGCTAGGAAGTGACTGATGCCTTAGCGGCCGGCCCATCCCGCAGGACGGACCGGCCGCGATCCTGAAGCGTCGGCTCAGCTCAGATGCCGACGATCCCGCCATCATCCTTGGTGACGGCGATCAATGCGGAACGGGGGCGCCCAGCGCGATCGCCGGACTGGCTTTGCGGCCAGTGGCTGGTGGGGGCGGTCGGCTCCCCGCCTTCGCCGGGATGCTGGATACCGGCGAACAGGGTGCGGCCATCAGGCGTGGTGTCGACGCCGGTCAGCTCGCATTCTACGGGGCCGACCAGGAAGCGCTTGATAGTCGCGGGCGTGGCCGCCGCGCCGACAAAGGTCGCCTGCTGCGCGGTGGCGCCGTTCGTGCTGGTGTTGGTAATGGTGCGCGCGCCGCCATCACCCACGCGCCCGGGGAAGGCGGCCAGCATCTGGTTGTTGGTGCGATCGGTCATCGCCCCATCATCCGTCTGCAGCCACATCAGCGGCTTGCCCTGACCGGCCGGGTTGGTCGGACGGGAGAAGTACAGGCCATCCGGGCTGGAGAAGGAATTGCTGTCGTCCAGGCCGGAGACGTTCACGTTGGCCCGATCGGCATCCACATTGTCCGCCCCGAACAGGTAGATGTCCCAGGTGAACGCCGGCGCCGCGCCGTCATTGCCATCTTCCCGCAGACGGATGATGTGGCCATTGGGATTGCCGACCTGGGAAACGGTGGCGTTCTCGTCCAGATCCTCGAAGCCCGGGCGGGCCTTCGGGTCGTCGTAATGCCGCGGATTGGCGGCATCGGTGCCGTTCAGCGGACGGCTGGATGCGTTCGAGTTGGTCAGCGTCAGGTAGATCTCGCCATTGCCGGGGTTCACGCCCGTCCATTCGGGCCGATCCATCGGCGTGGCATCCAGCGCATCGGCAGCCAGGCGGGCGTTCACGCAGATGTCGGCCTGGTTGGCGAAGGCATATTCCGGCTCGCTGCCCACGGCCGGGCGGTTCGGCACCTTGCCGAATACCAGCGGCAGCCAGGTGCCGGTGCCGTCGGGATCGAAGCGCGCAACGTGCAGCGTGCCCTTGTCCAGGTACTTGTCACCGATCGCCAGCGGATCGGTCGCACCGGCATCCGCCGGGTTCCAACTCGCCTCGGACACGAATTTGTAGAGATATTCTCCGCGGGAATCATCGCCCATGTAGACCGCGACCGGCCTGCCGGAGACAGGCAGGCCCATCCAGGCGCCTTCATGGCCGAACCGGCCCAGTGCCGTGCGCTTGCGCGGGGCTGCGGCGGGATTGTACGGGTCGAATTCGACCACCCAGCCATATTGCTGCGGCTCGTTGCGGTAATCTTCGGTGGCGCTGGCGCCGGTGGCGCGCGCGTCCCACTTGCGGAACACCGCATCGCCCGATTGCACGGTCGACCAGGCATAGCTGCCGGTCGAACTGGTGACACCATAGCGGCGCAGGCTCGTCAGTTCGCGGCTGGAACGATTGGCGTTGTCGCTGCTGGCACCGCTGTTCGGGCGGCGGAAATATCCGGCCCAGTTCTCCTCGCACGTGATCATGGTCGCCCAAAGGGACACGCCGATGGCACAATTGTTGATAGTGCCACGACCATCAGTGCCGGCGGGGGAGTAGACGGTCTTCAGGAAGTCCGACCCGCGCGCGGGGCCATGCATCACCATCGGCGTCATGGGCGTCAGCCGGCGGTTAAAGCTGCTGTCCTGCACCCAGGTCCATCGCCGGTCGCCGGTGTCGCGGATCTCGGTCACGGCCACGCCATGCGCCTCGATCTCCTTCAGCGCCTCGGCAGCGGGGCGCGGCCCGGTGGAGACGTTGGTGGAGCCATTCACATGCAGGTACTGGTGGTTGATGTTCTCGTGGTTCTGCGCGATCAGGCCGCGGGTGGAGGAGGTGAGATCCTTCTGCCCGGCGCCGTTCAGTCCGAAATAGGCGAACCCATCGTGATGGTCGCCGATCCGCTGCGCGAAGTTCGTGTCCGTCCCGTCATTGCGATAGGCCGGCACGCCCGCGGCGATCGGGTCGCCGGTGCGCATCAGCACGGTCACGCTGTAACCTTCGGGCACGGTCACCACGTCGGCGCGGTTCTTGGCCACTGCCGTGAAGGCCAGGGTCGCCGGGGTGATGGTGATCGTGGTGGTGTCGGCCGCCAGCACGCCGTCTGCGTTGCGCGCGTCGAACGAAAACACCAGCGGCGTATCCTGCGCCACACCGGGTGCCAGGAAGGTTAGGGTGTCACCACTGCCGGTCAGCTCCACGGTCGGCCCGCTGATCTGGCGCCAGCCACGCTCATTCGCGGACCCGTTTGTCACGGCGCCTTGCAGCGTTACCGTGCGCCCGGCCGGGACAGAGGCATCCTGCCCGGCATTGACCAGGAATGCCTCGGCACTGTCGCCACCGAAGTCGCAGGCGGCCAGCAGTCCGGTGCCCAGGAATGCCGCGGCTGAGGCCTGCAGGCTGCCCATGATGGTCTGCCGCCGGCTGAACCGTTCGGCCGCCATGCTCTCCAGAGAGCGCTTGCCCGTCCGGTTGGTGTCGGTATCGCCGTCCCAATAGCCGCGATGATCGAGCTGGTTGTCCATAACGTTGTCCCCCGTGCAAGTTGATGGGACGGCGCTATCGTTGCACTGTTACATCATTTTGCGATTGCTGAGACAGTTTCGTGACGGCGCGCTGATGAGCCCGAGCGGGCGTAGCGGAACACCAGCAGCATCATTGCCGCGCCAAGGACGAAATCCACAAAGGTGCTGTAGAACAGCCAGACATCCGTGCTGGCATAAACGGCGACCGCATAGTTCAGCCCGGCCATGACCAGGCCGAGAAGGCCGAAGCCCAAGGCCAGCCGGCCCGGGTCGATATCAGTGTAGGGCAGGTAGCGGACCATACCCTTGCCCAGGCGATTGCCGCCCAGCAGCCCGTCGCCCAGGAACAGCACCGCGCTGATCACACCCAGGATGGTGGTGCGCATCTTCACGGCCATGTCATCCTGGAAGATCAGCGCCAGCGCAGCCGACAGCAGCAGCATGACGACGCCGAACATGGCCAGGCCACCCAGCAGGTCGACCTTCACGAAGCGCTGCACCACCACCAGCGCCAGCCCGATCACCGCGCCGGCGAGCGCCGCTGTCGTCAGATCGGTCAGCTTCGCGATGACATAGAACAGGATGCCCAGTGCCAGATCCACCAGCAGCGGCACCTTGTTGGCGTTGTAGCGGCTCATGTCGATATTGGGGTCGGACACCATCTTCTTGGCGCTTGCGGGATAGGCGATGCGCCGGCCGGGATGGCTCTCGTGCAGCAGCGTGCCGTCTTCCCGGACGGCAATGCCGACATTCACCCAGTTGATATATCCTGCTTCCACCTGCAGCAACGTGCCATCGGGCAGGGTGGCCGCCAGCTGGTGATTGCGCGTTGACTCCGCACCGGTGGCAGGCGTGCTGTCCCGCGCAACAACGGTGCCATCGACTGCCAGCTCGC
The DNA here is from genome assembly GCF_003660445.1 of Croceibacterium ferulae. Lineage (GTDB taxonomy): Bacteria > Pseudomonadota > Alphaproteobacteria > Sphingomonadales > Sphingomonadaceae > Croceibacterium > Croceibacterium ferulae. The sequence continues at coordinate 44,271 of NZ_QZVQ01000012.1, forward strand.
TATGCATGCCGGCGAAATCGGCACGGACAATCGCTTCGCATGGCAGGCCATGCGCAAGGAAAGGACGGCGGTACCGGGCAAGGGTCAGGTTCATCGGTCAGCCCCGCAAGAGCAATTGTTTACTGGTGGACGAGTTGTTCCGCTGCGGCTGCCGCCGCGTCCCGATCCCGGTCGGCCCGGCTGCGCTTCTCCGCAGCGGTCTTCAGCTGGCCGCAGGCTGCATCGATATCGCGCCCCCGCGGCGTGCGCACCGGGGCGCTGATGCCCCCTTCGAACACAATGTCGGAAAAGCGGCGAATACGTTCCGGCGTGGAGCATTCGTAGCCGGAGCCTGGCCACGGATTGAACGGGATCAGATTGACCTTGGCCGGCAGGTCATACTTGCGCAGCAGGCGGACGAGTTCGTGCGCGTCTTCGTCGCTGTCGTTGCGATCCTTCAGCATGACATATTCGAAGGTGATGCGCCGGGCGTTGGAGGCGCCGGGGTAGGCGGCGCAGGCGGCCAGCAGATCCTCGATCCCGTATTTGCGGTTGAGCGGCACCAGCTCGTCACGCACTTCCTTGCGCACCCCGTGCAGCGAAACGGCAAGATTGACCCCGATTTCCTGTCCGCAGCGCTCCATCATCGGGATCACGCCGCTGGTGGACAGGGTGATCCGGCGCTTGGACAGCGCCAGCCCGTCGCCATCCATCACCAGCTGCAATGCGTCCCGCACATGGTCGAAATTGTACAACGGTTCGCCCATGCCCATCATCACGATGTTGGTCAGCAGGCGTCCGTCAGTGGTGTAGCCGCCTTCATCCTCCTCGCCATCCAGCCCCACCATCGTCCCGCGCGGCCATTCGCCGAGGCCGTCGCGGGCCAGCATGACCTGGCCCACGATCTCCCCCGGGGTCAGGTTGCGGACCAGCCGCATCGTGCCGGTGTGGCAGAACGAACAGTTCAGCGTGCAGCCGACCTGGCTGGACACGCACAATGTGCCGCGGTCGGCATCGGGAATGAACACCATCTCGAAATCGTGGCCGTCGGACGTGCGCAGCAGCCATTTGCGCGTGCCGTCGGTCGAATGCTGCGCCTCGACCACTTCCGGCCGGCCGATCACGAAGCGTTCGGTCAGCCAAGGCCGCATCGTCTTGGCGATGTCGGTCATCGCCTCGAACTCGGTCACGCCGCGATGATACAGCCAGTGGAACAGCTGGCGCGAGCGGAGCTTGGCCTGTTTGCGATCGAGCCCGGCCTGCTCCAGCAGCTCGGCAATGCGCGGGCGGGGCAGGCCGATCAGGTCGATACGGCCATCGCCACGGGGGGTGACTTCGCGCGCGACGGGCACCGGATTGAGCGGACCGGGGATGGGCATGAGGGCAGTGTCTGGCATGATCGCCGACATATAGTCCACGCGGGCACGAAAGCCAATTTGCACCGGTTCCCGGACGAGCACGGCGCAACTCAACGGTTCGTCGCCCCACTGTTGCAGTTCATCGACAAAGATGTGGCAGATTTGTCACTCCCTTTTCGTTGTATTACGTTCATGAAACTGACGGGTGTGTCCAACATTCAACGGGTCCGCAGGCTGGGAAAGATCGGCTGCGCGTTTGGACAAGTTGGAGTTACGATTATGAATAAGGGTCTCGCACTTCTCGCCGCCGGTTCCGTGATCGCGTTCGCCGCGCCCGCAATGGCGCAGCAGAACCCGACCTTCACCGGTCCTCGCGTCGAGGCGCTGGTGGGCTACGATATCAACAAGCCCGGCAGCTCGCAGGACATCGACAACGCCGATGATCTGGACCAGTCGATGGAAGGCGCCAGCTACGGCGTCGGCGTCGGTTACGATTTCGCTGCCGGCGGTGCGCTGCTCGGGATCGAGGGTGAGTACATGGGCTCCTCCGCGGAAACCGACTATGACACGGCCGCCGCCGAAACCTTCGGCGTCGGTGCGGTAGAAGCCGGCCGTGACCTGTATGTCGGCCTGCGCGCCGGCATCCTGGCAACCCCGCGGGCACTGCTCTACGTGAAGGGCGGCTACACCAATGCCAGCTACAACGTGCTGACGCGCGCTGGCGGCGACACCACTGATACCGACATCAACCTTGATGGCTATCGCATCGGCGGCGGCGTGGAATATGCCCTGGACACCAACCTGTTCCTGAAGGGCGAGTATCGCTACTCCAACTACGGCGATGGTGAAGTGCGCGGGCCGGACGGCATCCGCAGCGACCGTTTCGATATCGACATGGATCGCCACCAGATCATGGCGGGCCTCGGCTACCGCTTCTGATCGGCTGAGCCATCTGGCCGCAACGGCCTTGCAGCGGGCGCGGGGGGCAACCTCCGCGCCCGTTTGCGTTTGCTTAAGCGCCAGGATCGTACAGGTACGTCGTTCGTGACAGGGGATTGCCGACAATGGGATGTGAAGGCTGTAAGGACTGGGCTGCGTTCGGCGTCGCGATACGCGCAGCATTCCAGCCCATCGTCGATCTGGAGAGCGGAGATGTGTTCGCCTACGAGGCGCTGGTTCGCGGGCCTGACGGGCAGGGCGCTGGCTGGGTGCTGGACCAGGTGGACGATGCCAACCGCTACACCTTCGACCAGGCCTGCCGGGTGGTCGCAATCAGGGATGCGGTCGCCGCCGGCCTGCTGGAAACCGAAGCCATGCTGTCGATCAACTTCCTGCCGAATGCCGTCTACTCACCGCAGGCCTGCATCCGGCTGACACTCGCCACCGCGCGAGAGCAGAACCTGCCGACAAGCCGGCTTATGTTCGAGTTCACGGAAGGCGAGCGGCTGGACGCGGCGCATGTACGCAACATCGTCGAAAGCTACCGTTCCTATGGCTTCATCACAGCGATTGACGATTTCGGTGCCGGCCATGCCGGGCTGGGCCTGCTGGCGGATATTCAGACCGACTTCCTGAAGCTGGACATGGCGCTGGTTCGCGGCGTTGAAAGCAGTCAGCCACGCCGGTTGATCGTCGCCGCCATGGTGCGGCTGGCACGGGCGATGAACATCCGCGTGATCGCCGAAGGGATCGAGAGCGTCGCCGAACTTGAGGAGCTGCGCCGGTTGGGTGTTCGCTACGTTCAGGGCTATCTCCTGGGCCGGCCGGCGCTGGGTGCGTTGCCAGTACCGGACCCTGACCTGCTGCAGCGATCCCACGCCGCCTGAGCGATCTGGCGGGCCATGTTGCATTGCGGCATGCAGACCCTCATCTTGGCCCCATGATGCATGGCTCCTTGCAGCAACGCCCCGATGTCCTCGTCCTGCAGGGCGGCGGCGCGCTTGGTGCCTATCAGGCCGGCGTTTACGAGGCGCTGCACAAGACGGGGTTCGAGCCGGACTGGATTGCCGGCATCTCGATCGGCGCGATTAATGCCGCGATCATAGCGGGCAACCCGCCAGAACGGCGAATGGAACGGCTGCGGCAGTTCTGGGATCTGGTTTCTTCCGAATGGCGGGCCGAACCGCTGGTGCCGGACGGCCCCATGCGTCAATGGTTCAACGAGTGGGCCGCCGCCGGCATCATGACAGGCGGCGTGCCGGGCTTCTTCCGGCCGCGACTGCCGGGCGAATGGCTGCTGCCCGAAGGCATGCAGCCTCTGGGCGTGTATGACACCAGTCCGCTGCGCGACACGTTGCTGCAGCTGATCGACTTCGACCGGCTGAATGATGGCGCCATGCGCTTCAGCGTGGGGGCGGTGAACGTCCGGACCGGCAATTTCAGCTATTTCGACAATCGCGAACGGCAGATCGGTCCGGAACATGTGATGGCCAGCGGCGCACTGCCGCCCGGCTTTCCGCCGGTGATGATCGATGGGGAGGCCTGGTGGGATGGCGGGCTGGTGTCCAACACGCCGCTGCAGCACGTGCTGGATACCTCCGCGCAGGCGGACCTGACAGTGTTTCAGGTGGACCTGTTCCACGCACTGGGCGACCTGCCGACAAATCTCTCGGAAGTGCTGCAGCGGGACAAGGACATCCGTTACAGCAGCCGCACCCGCATGAACACCGACCTGCAGCAACAGCTGGAGGAACTGCGCCTCGCGGCCGCCCGGCTGCTGGCCAAGCTGCCGCCGGAGCTGCGCGACGATGCCGATGCGCAGACGCTTTCCGCCTTGCCGCGGCCGGGCGCGGTTTGCGTGATGCATCTGATCAATCGCCGCGAACAGTTCGAAACGCAGAGCAAGGACTACGAGTTCAGTCGCGCGACGGTGAACGGCCATTGGGCGTCAGGCGTGACGGACGCCGTGGAATCGCTTGCCCATCCGTTGTGGCAGGAACGCGACCAGTATCAGCGCGGCATCGTGACCTTCGACCTGACCCATCCCGCCGGTCCGCAGGTGCGTTGCGGCACGGAGGCGCTGCTTACGCGTAGCTGATCGCCACCACTTCCCACTCCTTTTCTCCCGCCGGCAGGCGCACGGTGCGAAGATCGCCCACGCCAGCCCCGCGCAGCGCGCGGGCGATCGGCGCGCTCCAGCCAATGCGGTCGGCGGAGGCATCCTGCTCGTCATCCCCCACCAGCGTCAGCGTGCGGTGATTGTCATCCTCGTCCGCGATGGTGATGGTTGCACCGAAGAAGGCACGGTTGCGATCGGGTGTGGCCGCCGGGTCGATCACGCGCGCGGCCTTCATCCGCCGCGCAAGATGCGCCAGTTCGCGATCGATCTCCCGCATCCGCTTGCGCCCATAGAGGTAGTCGCCATTCTCCGACCGGTCGCCATTGCCGGCGGCCCAGCTGACAATGGCGACGATCTCCGGCCGCTCGGTCCCCAGAAGGTGGTCGTAGCGGGCCTTCAGCGCGCTCAACCCCGCCGGGGTGATGGGATTGCCTGGCTGCTTCATCGGCTCGGCCGTAGCCTCAGCGCAGGAAATCCTCCACCCCGCGCGCGCGGCCGAACGGCGCCTTCTCGGGATAGAGCTGTTCGTAAACCACGGCATTCTCGATCACGCGGGTGACATAGTTCTTGGTCTCGAAGAACGGGATCCGCTCGATCCAGTCGATCCACGAGACGGAACCGGTGCGCGGATCGCCATTGGCGGAAAGCCACTTGTTCACATTGCCGGGACCGGCATTGTAGGCCGCGATCGCCAGCGGCCAGCTGCCATAGCGGGCATAAAGCCGCTGGATGTGATTGCCTCCCAGCGTCATGTTGTACCCGGCATCCTCGATGAGGCTGGACTGCTGATACGCGATACCGGCCTTGTTCGCCTCTTCCTGAGCGGTGCCGGGCATCAGCTGCATCAGCCCCCGCGCGCCTGCATGGCTGATCGCGTTCTGAGCAAACTGGCTTTCCTGGCGGGCGATGGCGTGAACCATGGTCCAGTCCGTGCCCGCCGGCGGGATCACCGTAGGAAAGCCGATGCGGGTGAACCCGGTGTGCCCGTCGGCCACCGCCGAATCCAGCAGGTTCACCGCCAGATCCCGCCGGCCGATCTCCCGCGCCAGCTCCGCGACCAGCAGGTTCTCGCCCACGGTGGTCGCCTGATCGGCCAGCTCGCGGTAGAAGCGGATGCCGGTGCGCCAGGGCGCATCGCGCGCCACTTCCATCACGGCCGCGGTGATCGGCTTCTGGCGGAACAGTTCGCGCTCCTGCGCCGTCGGTTCGCCCACCGGCCCGGCGGGGAAGGGCGGCACCGGCCGGCCCAACGCCGTCAGTGCCAGCAGGCCGTAGAAGCGGTCCGGATAGGCGGCCGCCATTTCGTAGTATCGTTGCGCGCCCGCTGCATCGCCGGCCCGGGCTGCGGCAAAGCCTGCCCAGTAGAACCCCTTGGACCGGGTCGGACCGGTCCGCGCCGCGTTGCCATAGCGGTAGAATAGCGGCGCGGCGCTGGCCGCGTCACCCAGCTGCCACAGCGCCTGCGTGCCGCCCAGCCACACCAGGGAGGTATAATCGTCGCGCAGCTTGTAGGGCTTCGCGCTGATGTCGGCCCCGGCCTCGAACGCCTCGTCGATACGCGCGGCGATCGCCACGGCGGAGCGAGCGTCGGCAGCCCGCGCCACGGCCAGCTGCTCCTCCACCCAGCGGGTCTGGTCGAAGGGCAGGCGCGACAGTTGCGGATGCTGGGCGGCCAGCATCACTGCCTCTCCGCTCCGGTTCTCCTGCCGCAATTCGCGGCTGCGATTGTACAGCCAGCCCGGATCGGCCCTGGCGCCGGGATCGGCGATCGCGCCATCGCCGCCCTGCAGGATGGCAAGCCGGGCCGAGAACACCGGCTGCGCCGCCGGCGAGGTCCAGACCAGCTGCCGCTGGGCTGCCAGCGCATCCCGCTGCCACAGCAGCGCATCCATCCGGGCATCGTGATCGGCTTGCGTCAGCTGCGCGCCATAGCTGCCCTGGATCGTGGCGGCGGCCGTCTCGGCCATCTCGCCGCCGCGCCAGGCCTGCACGGCGACATCCGCCGCGGCACCCGGCCGCACTGCCATCAGCGCCAGCGCATATTGCGCGCGTGCCGCATTGCCGAGCGGCGGGTAGCGATCGAAGAACGCGACCACCTGACCCGGATCGGCATATTCCTGGCTCAACCGCCCTTCGGCAAAGCCGCGCATGCGCGTTTCGTCCGGCATGCCGGGATATTGCATCAGGAAGCCGGCATAATCGTTGAAGGAGAACGATCCGACCGCACTCAACGCCTGCCAGCGCGCGATTGCGTTGGCCATCGGGCCGGGCTGCATGGCGGCCAGTTGCGCGCGATTGCGGTCATATTCGGCGGCGACCGCGGCCGGGTCGCTCACTTGTGCGGTTGCGGGGAGAGGGAAAGCAAGCGCGCTGGCCAGCAGCAGCGCGGCAAATCGGGTGTGAAGCATGCTGGACATCGTGCCGGGCGGCTCCTTATCAGGCGCTTAACGAAAAGGGGTGGGCGGCCGAATGGCCGTGCTGCAGCCTTGGTTACCGGACAAGATGAAAGCGGCGCAATGTTTTCTGGCTCAATTCCTGCACTCATCACTCCGTTTCGCGCTGGGGCCGTGGATGAAAACGCCCTTCGGCGGTTGGTGGACTGGCAGATCGACAGCGGTTCCGCCGCGCTGGTCGCCTGTGGCACGACGGGCGAGGCATCCACTCTCGACAATGAGGAGCATCACCGCGTCATCGGGCTGGTGGTGGAGTTCGCCGCCGGGCGGGTGCCGGTAATTGCCGGCTGCGGCAGCAACGATACGCGCACCGCCCTGTGGCACCTGGAGGAGGCGCAGAAGCTGGGTGCCGATGCCGCGCTGTGTGTCGCGCCATACTACAACCGGCCGAGCCAGGCCGGGCTGCTGGCGCATTTCTCCGCTCTGGCGGAGGCGTGCGATCTGCCGATCATGCTGTACAACGTGCCCGGCCGTACCGTCACCGACCTGCTGCCGGACACCGTGGCGGAGCTGCACCGGCGGCACCCGCAGCGGATCGTCGCGTTGAAGGACGCCAGCGGTGACGTGACCCGGATCGTCACGCATCGGCTGGGCGCGGGCGAGGGACTGTGCCAGTTGTCAGGCGACGACCCGCTGGCACTGGCGGGCCGCGTGCTGGGCCAGACCGGGTGCGTGTCGGTAACCGCCAATGTCGCGCCGGCCCTGTGCGCCCAGTTCCACGCAGCGTGCGACGCCGGCGACTGGCTGCGCGCGCGGACATTGAACGACCAGCTGTTCCCGCTGCATCGCGCCCTGTTCGCGGATGCCAGTCCCGCGCCCACGAAGTACGCGCTCGCGAGGCTGCACGACTGGCTGACTGACGAGGTGCGGCTGCCGATCGTGCCGTGCGGAGAGACCGCACGGGCGGCGGTTGATGCCGCCCTGGCTGCACTGGGCCAGCCCGGCTAGCACCAACATCTCGCATGGCGGGGCTTCCCGCCGGTTGCTTTGCGTCCTACATGCGCGGCTCCCATGGCCAGACCCAAACCCGCCACTTTCGACAAGCAGAAGACCGTCGCCGAAAACCGGCGCGCGAGATTCGACTATTTCATCGAGGAAACCTTCGAGGCCGGCATTGCGCTCAGCGGCACGGAGGTGAAGTCGCTGCGGGGTGGCGAGGGGTCGATCGCCGAAAGCTATGCCCAGGTGAATGATGGGCAGGCGTGGCTGATCAATGCCAATGTGCCGGAATTCAGCCACGGCAACCGCTACAATCACGAGCCCAAGCGGCCACGCAAGCTGCTGCTGCACAATCGCGAGATCGAGAAGATGATCGGCGCGGTGGAGCGCAAGGGCATGACGCTGATCCCCCTTTCCGTCTATTTCAACAGCCGCGGGAGGGCCAAGGTGGAACTGGCGCTGGCCAAGGGCAAGCAGGTGCATGACAAGCGCCAGACGATCAAGGATCGGGACTGGAAGCGGGACAAGGCGCGCCTGATGCGGGATCGCGGCTGATCCGCTGATGTTTGCGCTTCCGCCCGCTTCCGCTCCCCTGCCGAAAGTGTATGGCGCGGCGCATGGCTGATGGCGAGAAATGGTGGAAGCCGCGGATGATGACGCGGGAGGAGATGGGGCAGAACCGCTGGCTCGCCCCCATCGCCCATCGTTTCCTCAGCCCCGAGCTATGGCGCTTCACCCGCCGGTCGGTGCCGCGCGGCGTGGCGCTGGGCCTGTTTGCGGGTTTTATCGTGCCGGTCGGGCAGATCTTCCTGGCGGCATTCCTGGCATTGCCGGTGCGCGCGAACGTGCCGGTGGCGGCAGCCGCGACCTTTCTCACCAACCCGTTCACCTTGCCCTTCTTCCTGGTGCTGGCCAACCGGCTGGGCCACTGGGTGCTGTTCCTGGATCAGGCCACCGGCGGGCAGGCGCCGGAGCGGCTCGATGGTGACGCCTGGGCGTTCATGGGCTGGTTCGTGGAAGTCGCGGGTGCGACGGCGCTGGGCTACCTGATCCTGGCGATCGTGGGCGCGATCATCGGTTATGCCGTGGCCGCGCTGGTGTGGCGGCTGGTCGTGGCGCGCAAATGGAGCCGCCGTGCCCTGCGGCGCGAACGCCGGCACTCGGGGCCGGTCGCACCTTGAGCGCCGGCGACCGGGCCCGGCTGACCTTCGGGGAGTGGCTGGCACTGGCCGCTGCCGTCGCGGCCAGCCTGGCGCTGCTGCATTACGCCACGGGCAGCTTCCTTCTGGTGAGCGCCTATGCCGGGGGCTTGCTGACCCTTGGCGTGCTCGCCTGGGTGCTGCTGCGGCGCCGGCTGGAGCAACCCGCCACCGGCGAGGTGCTGCTGCCGGACTGGTCGGTCACGGCAGGCGCCATAGAGGTGGATGGCGTGGAGAGCGGTGCCGCCATCGCCATCACCGATCGGGCGAACCGGCTGGTCTGCGCCAACAGCATCTATGTCGCGGGCTTCGGCGCCACCATCGCGCCCCCCCGCGTGTCGGGCGAGGAGGCGATGGTGGACGCTCTGGGCGCCGCGATCCGCACCGCCTGGCGTGATGGCACCGGCGGCCCCGTTGCGGTCACGGGACGGAACGGCCGGTGGACGGCCACTGTCCGCCGCACAGGTGCCGGGGAGGACCACCTGATCTGGCGCTTCCTGCCGGCCGAGCCGCCGGATCCTGCTGTCGCCATGGCCGACCAGCTGGGCGGCGGCGTGGGCCAGCTGCTCTCGACCGCCGGGATCGAGGCGGCGCTGGTGGCTCATGATGGTGCGCTGGCAGCGGTGACGCCGGGTTTCGCCGCGAAGGCAGCCGGTGACGCCGAGGCCAACCTTGCCGGGCAGGAACTCGCCAGCCTGTTGCGGGCGGACGAGCGCGAGCGGATCTATTTCGCCCGTGAAGGTCGCGACGGGCATCCGCATGCGATGATATCCGCGCCGCTGCCCGATGCCGGCGGCACGCTGGTGCTGCTGGTCGATGCCGGTGCCCAGCTGGCTGGCTGGGGCGTCGAGCCGCCGGAGCAGGCGGCGCAGCTGGAGGCGGTGTTGGCGTCGCTTCCGCTGGGCCTGGCGGTGGCGGATCGCGACGGACGGCTGCTGTTCGCCAATCCGGCCTTCGTCCGCGCGGCTGGCGTGCAGAGCCAGCCTCTCCCGACCTATCCCACCGACCTGGTTGTGCGACAGGACAAGGCCGACCTTTCCGCTGCCGTCCGCCGTCATGCGCAAGGTGCGCCGACATCGGACGAGATCGCGGTGCGCCTGCGCTCCGGCCCGGAAGAACCCGTCACGCTTGGCTTTGCCGGGGTGCGCGGACTGGGGGACGCCGCCGTGCTGCTGTCGCTGATCGACAGCACGGAGCAGAGCCGACTGAAGCGACAGGTGGCGCAGGCCAGCAAGATGCAGGCGATCGGCCAGCTGGCGGGCGGTGTCGCGCATGATTTCAACAATGTGCTGACGTCCATCATCGGGCAGTGCGACCTAATGCTGATGCGCCATCTGCCCGGCGACAGCGACTATGGCGAAATCCAGCAGATCAAGGCGGATGCCAATCGGGCAGCCTCGCTCACGCGCCAATTGCTGGCTTTCTCCCGCCAGCAGACGCTGCAGCCGCAGGTCCTGCAATTGCCGGACGTGCTGGCGGAGGTCAGCCAGCTGCTGAAGCGCTTGCTGGGCGCGCATATCACGCTGGAGGTGCGGCACGACCGCGACCTGGGGGTGGTGCGCGCCGATCCGCGCCAGCTGGAGCAGGTGATCGTGAATCTGGCGGTCAATGCGCGCGACGCCATCCAGGCGAAGCGCGGCGATCATGCGCGCGGCACGCTCAGCTTTACCACCCGGCGGATCGGCGCGACGGATATTGCCCGCATGGAGAACCAGATCATCCCGCCGGGCGAGTACACGGCGCTGATTGCGGAGGATGATGGCGGCGGCATCCCGGAACAGCACCTGGCAAAGATCTTCGAGCCGTTCTTCACCACGAAGGAGCAGGGGAAGGGCACGGGGCTGGGCCTGTCCACCGTCTACGGCATCGTGAAGCAGTCGGGCGGGTTCATCTTCGCCGACAACGTGGCCGGGCCGGGTGCTGCGCCGGGTTCGCCCAGGGGGGCGCGTTTCACCATCTTCCTTCCCGTCCATCGCGCCACCGCGGAGGAGCTGGACCGGCTGGCGGCGCCCCCGCCCGCGCCGGAGCCGCCCGCAGCCGAATGGTCGGGTGGCGGCCGCATCCTGCTGGTGGAGGACGAAGATATGGTCCGCCTGGTCGCGCAGCGTGCCTTGCTGCGGGCCGGGCACGATGTCGTGACCGCCGGCGATGGCGAAGAGGGGCTGGAGCAGCTGCGTACCGCACTGGCGGCGGGGCAGCCCTTCGATCTGGTGGTCAGCGACGTGGTGATGCCGGTAATGGACGGCCCGGCCATGGTCCGCGCCATCCGGACGGTGGTGCCCGACATGCCGGTGCTGTTCATGTCCGGCTATGCCGAGGCGCAGCTGCGCGACGAGATCGACGAGCCGCACATGCACTTTCTGGCCAAGCCCTTCAATGTCGCGGAGATTGCCGCCAAGGTGGGCCAGGTGATCGCCGCCCGCTGATTCGATCCGCGGGGCGGCGAACGGGGGAGGGGCCTGGATGACGCGTCACGACAGATTGATCGCCTGTGCCGGCGTGCTGCTCTGCGCGGCGGTGACGGCGCAGGCGCAGGATGCCTCCACACCGCTGGGCGCAAGCGCGCAGGGCGAGGTTTCCGTCACCATCTACAATAACGATCAGGCGCTGGTACAGGATGTGCGGCAGCTGGCGATCCCGCAGGGACGCAGCACGGTCGTCCTGCCCGACGTGTCCGCCCGGATCCGGCCGGAGACGCTGGGCTTCGCCGCGGCCGATGCCGGGATCGTCGAACAGAACTTCGACTTCGACCTGCTGACACCCGGCAGCCTGATGGACAAGGCGGTCGGCCGCCAGGTCACGCTGATCCGCACCAATCCCGGCACAGGGGCGGAGCTGCGCGAACGCGCCACCGTGCTGTCCACCACGGGCGGGGTGGTGGTGCGCATCGGCGACCGGATCGAGGTGCTGCGCGACGATGGCTTGCCCGTCCGCGTGATCTTCGACGAGGTGCCGCCCAACCTGCGCGCCCGGCCGACTCTATCCGTCACCGTGGACAGCACCGCCGCCGGCACGCGGCCCGTGGCAATCCGCTATCTGACCACGGGTCTGGCGTGGAATGCCGATTACGTGGCCCTGTTCGACGAAGCGGCCGGCACGATGGCGGTGCAGGGCTGGGTCACCCTCAACAACCAGACCGGCACCACCTTCGCCAATGCCCGCACGCTGCTGGTGGCAGGATTGCCGGGTGTCAGGCAGCAGGTGAGGCAACAGGTGCAGTCGTCCATGCGCCAGGCCGGCTTCGGGCCGCTGGTGCCCGGGACCGAAAGCACGGATCGCGAACGGGTGGGCGACTACTACCTCTACCCGCTGGCGCAGCCGACCACGATCGCCAGCAACCAGACAAAGCAGGTCAGCTTCCTGGATGTGCAGGGCGTGCCGGCGCGACGCGCATTCTTCCGCGACGTGCCATGGCTGACGAGTGACGAGGCGCCGGTGAATGTCACCAGCCTGATCCAGTTCAGCACGGGCGGTGCCAGTGCCGGCGGAACGGGGCTGGGCGATGCGCTGCCGGCCGGAACGGTGCGCTTCTATCAACGGGACCAGGCCGGCAATCCGCAGTTCGTCGGCGAGGATCAGGTCCCGCACAGCCCGGCCGGCAGCCAGCTGGGCCTGACCACGGGGGAAGCCTTCGACATCACCGTGCAGGCGCAGGTGACGGCGCGAGAGCGGATCTCCTCCGGCGAGTTCGTCGCCAGTGCGCGCTATCGGGTGACGCAGGATGACGGTGCGACCAGCACGGCGACGGTGGAGCAGGCGGTGGAATATTGGCGCACCACCATGCGCTACACGCTGACCAATGCGCGCAGCCAGCCGGTGGAGGTCGATCTATTGCAGAGCGGCCTGTCCCGCGGCTTCTGGCTGAACGACACGCGCGTGGTGCAGGAAAGCGCCACGGGGCAGCAGCTCGACGTCGATCGCCGGCTTTATGTTGTGCCGGTGCCGGCCAACGGCCGGACCGAACTGACCGTCACTTACGAAACCCGTTACTGATCCGCGGCGGGGGAGGGGCGCCATGCGCGCGACGATCGCCGGATTGCTGGCCATGGCTTTTGCCGCGCCGGCTTGCGCGCAGGCGGTCGTCGATGCCTCCGCCCCGCTGGGCCATGCGGTAACGATCTACCGCGATCCGGAGCGGCGGCCCACCACGGCCATGAACCGCAGCCGGCCACGTGGTTTCGCCATGATCACCGAGCGGCGCCAGGTGACCCTGCCGGTCGGCCAGTCCACCATCCGCTTCACCGGCGTGGCGGAGGGGATGGTCGCAGTCAGCGCCATTGTCACCGGCCTGCCGGGCGGTCCGGTGGAGCAGAACCGGAACGCCAACCTGCTGGGCCCTGCAGCGCTGGTGGACGGCACGCTGGGCAATCGCGTGACCGTCACCCGCACCAACCCGGCCACCGGGGCCGAGCAGGCAGAGGAAGCCATTATCCGCACCCGCGCCGATGGCGGGCTGGTGCTGGAGACAGAGCAGGGGTTCGAGGCGGTGCGCTGTTCGAGCCTGCCAGAGCGGCTGAGCTTCGACCGGGTGCCGGACGGCTTGTCTGCGCAGCCGGTCTTTTCCATCGAGGCCGCCGATGCCATCGGCGGCACTTACGAGGTGGAGCTGACCTATCTTGCTTGGGGGTTCGACTGGCAGGCGCATCATGTCGCCACGTTGAATGCGCCGGGGCAGGCGGCCGGCGAGGCAGGCGATCTGTCGCTGCGGCTGACCAGCTGGCTGACCCTGCTGAACGACAATGGCCAGAGCTTCCCGGATGCCGAGCTGCTGGTGGTCGCTGGCACGCTGAACATCACCAGTAATTTTCGCAGTCTGGCCAGCCCGCCGCGGGCCCGACCGCTCAACCTGACCTGCTATCCGCTGGGAAGCACGTCGCGGGGGACCGAGGCGTTCGAGCTGGGCGGCGTCGCCCGGCTCGCGGTGCCGGCGCCACCACCCCCGCCTCCTCCACCACCACCGCCGCCTGCGGCAATCACGGTCACCGGCGCGCGCGTCGCCATGATGGCGCAGGAAGAGGAATTGGGCGGATTGCGGCTGTACCGCGTGCCGGAGCCGGTCACGGTCGCCGCCAAGGGGCAGAAGCAGATCGCCTTCCTGCAACGGGACGACATCGAGGCAACGCTGATCTATCAGGCATCCTGCCTGCCGGGAAACCCGAGTGAATCCGCACGGCCACTCGCCATGCGGCTCGAGACGGTGAACGATGCCGCCCATGGTCTGGGCATCGCCTTGCCGGCGGGCGGCCTGACCCTGTTCGAACCGTCAGCCGCCGGCGACCTGCTGGTGGGTGAGCAGAGCCTGCCGGATCGCGACGCCGGACAGCAGGTCGCGCTGCCGCTGGCGGACAGCACGCAGCTGTTCCTGACCTGCCGGCAGGTCAGCGACGGCCGCAGGAGCAAGCGGATGGCCGCCACGATCAGCAATGCCGGCAAGGTGCCTGCCCGTGTCCGTCTGCTCCTGTACACGCCAGTTCTCGGGCGCGTCACCGGGCTGCCCGGCGCACGATTGAAGGACGGCGTCACCGCCACCGAACTGGTCGTTCCGGCTGGAGGCACCCGGCGGCTGCGCTGGACCGTGCGGCCGAGCGCGGATGGGAACTGATTAAGGTAGGAAATTATCTGTTCGCCTCTTGTTCCAAAGGAACAAAGCGAATACATGGTCGGAAACATCCACAGCCGCGTTGCAAGAGGGCTTGCCATGGCGGGGTGTTCTGACGGAGGCACAGATGGCGGCAGAACTGAAGCTGGTCGAAAAGGACAAGAACTTGGACCGTCAGAAGGCATTGGACGCGGCGCTCGCCCAGATCGACCGCGCATTCGGCAAGGGTTCGGCGATGAGGCTGGGCTCGAAGGAGACCATGCAGGTGGAGTCGATCTCCACCGGGTCGCTTGGCCTCGACATCGCACTTGGCGTGGGCGGCTTGCCGCGCGGCCGGGTGATCGAGATCTATGGCCCGGAAAGCTCCGGCAAGACCACCCTGGCGCTGCACACGATTGCAGAGGCCCAGAAGGGCGGCGGCACGGCTGCCTTCGTCGATGCCGAACATGCGCTGGATCCGGTCTATGCCAAGAAGCTGGGCGTCAACATTGACGAGCTGATCGTCTCTCAGCCTGATACGGGCGAGCAGGCGCTGGAGATCGTGGACACGCTGGTGCGGTCCAACGCGATCGACGTGCTGGTGGTCGATTCGGTTGCGGCGCTGGTGCCGCGGGCGGAGATCGAGGGCGAGATGGGCGACAGCCATGTCGGCCTGCAGGCTCGATTGATGTCGCAATCCCTGCGCAAGCTGACCGGCTCCATCAGCCGCAGCCGGTGCATGGTGATCTTCATCAACCAGCTGCGCATGAAGATCGGCGTGATGTACGGCAATCCGGAGACAACGACCGGCGGCAATGCGCTGAAGTTCTACGCTTCCGTCCGTCTGGACATCCGCCGCACCGGCCAGATCAAGGACCGGGACGAGATCGTGGGCAACGCCACCCGCGTGAAGGTCGTGAAGAACAAGGTCGCCCCGCCGTTCAAGCAGGTCGAGTTCGACATTATGTATGGCGAAGGCGTGTCCAAGATCGGCGAGATCCTGGATCTGGGCGTCAAGGCCGGGCTGGTGGAGAAGTCGGGCAGCTGGTTCTCCTATGACAGCGTCCGGATCGGGCAGGGGCGGGAGAACGCCAAGACCTTCCTGAAGGAAAATCCGGAACTGCGTGACAAGCTGGAAGCGGCCATTCGCGGCCGGACCGACCAGGTGGCCGAGGAGATGATGGTCGGCCCCGATGCAGAGGATGCCGAGTTCTGAGAAAGGCAATGTGCCGCGCCATGCCGATCCACGGCATCGGCGCGGTGCGGGCTTGCCGGTTGATCCTGCTTGCCGCCGGCCATTCCGCCGCTTAATCCCGGCAGCGCAATGACCTCCACCAACGACATCCGCCGCACCTTCCTTGATTTCTTCGGCCGGAACGATCACAAGATCGTGCCGTCAGCCCCGCTGGTGCCGTATAACGATCCCAGCCTAATGTTCGTGAATGCGGGCATGGTGCCGTTCAAGAACGTGTTCACCGGGCTGGAGGCGCCGCCGGCGCCACGCGCCACCTCCTCCCAGAAGTGCGTGCGGGCAGGGGGCAAGCACAACGATCTCGACAATGTCGGCTACACCGCCCGACACCTGACCCTGTTCGAGATGCTGGGCAATTTCAGCTTCGGCGATTACTTCAAGGAACAGGCGATCGAGCACGCCTGGACGCTGGTCACCCGCGAGTTCGGCCTTGCCGCCGACCGGCTCTGCGTCACCGTGTATCACACCGATGACGAAGCGGCCGATCTGTGGCGTCGTATCGCCGGCCTGCCCGACGACCGCATCATCCGCATCGCCACCAAGGACAATTTCTGGGCGATGGGCTCGGACGGCCCATGTGGCCCCTGCTCGGAAATCTTCTGGGACCACGGCCCGGATGTCGCCGGTGGCCCCCCGGGATCGCCGGACGAGGACGGCGATCGTTTTGTCGAGATCTGGAACCTGGTGTTCATGCAGCACCTGCAGGAGGCCGACCAGATCGTCGCCGATCTGCCGCGTCCGTCGATCGACACCGGCATGGGGCTGGAACGCATCGCCGGTGTGCTGCAGGGCGTGCATAATGTGTTCGAGACGGACACCTTCCGTACGCTGATCACCGCCAGCCAGGATGCCGTCGGCGCGCATGCGGACGAGGCGACCATCGCCAGCCACCGCATCATCGCCGATCATCTGCGTTCCACCAGCTTCCTGATTGCCGACGGCGTGCTGCCGGCCAACGAGGGGCGCGGCTATGTGCTGCGCCGGATCATGCGCCGCGCCATGCGCCATGCGCATCTGCTGGGCGCGGGGCAGCCGCTGATGCACCGGCTGGTGCCCACGCTGGTGCAGGAGATGGGCCAGGCCTTCCCCGAACTGCCCCGCGCGCAGGCGCTGATCACCGAAGTGCTGGAGCGGGAGGAAACCCGTTTCCGCCAGACGCTGGACAAGGGCTTGCGGCTGCTGGACGAAGCGACGACCGAACTGGGCGAGGGCGACAGCCTCCCCGGCGCGACGGCCTTCCGTCTCTACGACACGTTCGGTTTCCCCTACGATCTGACCGAAGATGCCCTGCGCGATCGCGGGATCGCGGTGGATCGCGCCGGCTTCGATGCCGCCATGGCGGAGCAGAAGGCGGCGGCGCGTGCGGCGTGGAAGGGGTCGGGATCGTCTGCCGACAGCGAGCTGTGGTTCGACATCCTGGAACGCAGCGGCGCCACCGAGTTCACCGGCTATACCGCCACCAAGGGTGACGGGCAGGTCGTGGCGCTGATCATGAACGGCGTGGAGGTGGCGGAGGCTGCCGCGGGCGACGAGATCGTCATCCTCACCAACCAGACCCCCTTCTATGGCGAGAGCGGTGGCCAGGTGGGCGACAGCGGCACGGCCACAAGCGACGCGGGCCTGCTGATCGAGATCACCGACACTGCCAAGCCGCTGGGCAAGCTGCACGCCATGCATGGCCGCGTGGTCACCGGAACGGTGCGGAACGGCAGCGACATCCACTTGGCAGTCGATGTGGAGCGCCGCGACGCGATCCGCGCCAATCACTCGGCCACGCACCTGCTGCATGCGGCGCTGCGCAATCATCTGGGTGACCATGTCACGCAGAAGGGATCGCTGGTCGCGCCGGACCGGCTGCGCTTCGACTTCTCTCACCCGCAGCCGCTGACCGCCGCGCAGATCGCCGCCGTGGAAGCTGAGGTGAACGCCGAGATCCGCTTCAACGAGCCGGTAACCACCCGGCTGATGAGCCCCGACGACGCGGTCGCGGCGGGCGCAATGGCGCTGTTCGGCGAGAAGTATGGCGAGGAAGTGCGCGTGCTTTCGATCGGCCGGGCGGACTGGAATGCCAGCGGGCGGACCTACTCGGTGGAACTTTGCGGCGGCATCCATGTGAGCGCCACGGGCGATATCGGCCTGTTCCGCACCATCGGCGAAAGCGCGGTCAGCTCCGGTGTGCGCCGGATCGAAGCGCTGACGGGTGAGGGTGCGCGCAACTGGGTGGTCGGCCGCGAGGAAGCGTTGAAGAGCATCGCCGCGACCGTGAAGACGACACCGGAAGATGCGCCCTCGCGCGTAGTAGCGCTGCTTGACGAGCGTCGGCGGCTCGAGCGTGAACTCGCCGAGGCGAAGAAGCAACTGGCGCTTGGCGGAGGTGGCGGCACGGCGGCGGCACCGGCGGAGGACGAGGAGATCGCCGGCACCCGCTTCGCCGGGCAGGTGATCCAGGGCCTGGAAGCCCGCGAACTGCGCGGCCTGCTGGATCAGGCCAAGCAGCGGATGGGATCAGGCGTCGCTGCCATCGTGGCGGTCAATGAAGGGCGCGCCGCCATCGCGGCCGCCGTGACGGAGGACCTGATCGGCCGTTTCGATGCGGTGCAGCTGGTGCGTGCCGGCGTCGAGGCGCTGGGCGGAAAAGGCGGCGGCGGACGCACCGACATGGCGCAAGGCGGCGGTCCGGATGGCGATCGCGCGGCCGAGGCTCTGGACGCTGTGCGCGCAGTTCTCACCGGCGAGACTGTCGCCGGTTAGACCCTGCGAGTGTCAGCCGCCTGCCCGGATGCAGGCGGCTGACACGGCGTTAGCTGCGATTGCCGGACGTGCCGCGAGTTTCAGGTTCGCTGCCTCGGGCGACATCACCCTTCATGTCGCGATCCTTCCGCCCTTCGCCGACAGGGCCGGCGCCTTCGCCGGTCTGCTTTGCCGGGCTGGTGCCGGAATCGTCCTGACGGTCGGCGGGGTTGGTCTTCTGGCTCATCGCCTCTCTCCTGTTCTGGTGATCGAACGGGAAACGCACGAGTGCCGCGCTTGGTTCATATCGCGCGTCTCAGCCTGCCGTGCTGGTGCGCAGCTTGGGCTTGTGGTTCAGCGCACCCCCCTGCATGATCGCCTCCCGGAACTCGTCGCGCTTCTCATGAATGGAGGCGATGACCGGTCCTATCGCCACGCCCAGGTCCACCAGCACCGCCTCCGACAATTGCAGGCTGCTTTCCAGCGTTTCCGGCACGGCGGTCGTGGCACCGCTGCGGTACAGTTCGCCGGCATGCTCCGGGTCGCGGGCGCGCGCGATGATCGGCAGATCGGGATAGGCGGAGCGCAGCTTGCGGGTGATGCGTTGGGCCAGCACGGGCTCGTCCATGGTCAGGATCACCGCCGGTGCCTGCGCCAGGCCCAGCCGCTCCAGCGCGTCGGTCCGCGCGCCATTGGCGAACACCGCATTGTATCCTTCCCGCCGGCTGCGTTCGGCCATGTCCGCATCGGCATCGATCGCGATATATGGCTTGCCGTGGTGGCGCAGCATATCCGCCACCAGCCGTCCCACGCGCCCGCATCCGATGATGATGGCGCGCGGCTCGTCCCCCTGATCGGCCGCCTCGGGCATGGAGGGGGCCGGATCCACCCGCCGCCCGATCAGCCGACCCAGCGCCGCCAGCAGCGGGGTGACCGTAAGCCCGATCGCGGTGACCATCTGCCAGAACTGTGCCGTTCCCGGCTGGATCAGCTGGGCAGTCGCGGCGGTGGCCAGCACGATCAGCGTGGTTTCCGACGGGCTCGACATCAGGATGCCGCCCTCCGTCGCCGTGCTGAGGCGGGCCCCCATGATCCGCAGCAGCACGCCCGTGACCACCGCCTTCAGCGTCAGCACGCAGACGACCGCAAGCGCGACGGGGCCGAGATTGGTCCAGAGTTCGACCAGGTCGATGCCCATGCCGACCGTGAGCAGGAACACGCCCAGCGCCAGGCCCTTGAACGGTTCCATGATCCCTTCGACTTCGACATGGTACTCGGTTTCGGCGATCAGCAGGCCGGCGATCAAGGCACCGAAGATTGGTGACAGGCCGATCAGTCCGGTGGCAAGGCTGGCGCCGATCACCACCAGCAGGCTGGCCGCCAGGAACAGTTCGGGGCTCTTGGTCCGGGCCGCCTGGGCGAACAGATGCGGCAGGGCATAACGACCAATCACCATCATCCCGGCGACCACCACCGCCCCCAGCAGCAGCGTGTCGATCAGACCGTCCACCCCGTTGGTGTTGGCGATGGGGGCAAGGGCGCCCAGCAGGAAGATGATCGGCACGATCGCGATATCCTCGAACAGCAGCATCGCCAGGGCCGCGCGACCAACCGGGGTCTGTGTGCCGGCCATCGGCAGCACCAGGGCGGTGGAGGACAGCGCCAGCGCCAGGCCCAGTCCCAGCGCGCCAGTCCAGTACTGCCCCAGCAGGAACAGCAGACCGGCCAGCAGACAGGCATTGATCAGCAGTTCCAGCGCACCCAGCCCGAACACCAGCCGGCGCATGGCCCACAGCCGGTTGAAACTGAGTTCCAGGCCAATGGTGAACAGCAGCAGCACGATGCCGAATTCGGCAAACGGAGCCAGGCCTTCAGGATCGGTGATGGTGACCCAAGTCAGCCAGGGCTGTTCTGGCACCAGCCGGCCCAGACCGAACGGGCCGACCAGCAGGCCGACCAGGACGAAGCCGATGATGGGCGTGATACGAAAGCGGGCAAAGACCGGGATGACGATTCCGGCGGCGCCAAGGATGACCAGCGCGTCCGACAGGGTAGGGGATATGTGCATTGCGTGCATGGCGCGCACTATCGGGAAAACCGCAGGCAACACAATGTTTCATAAGTTCGCCTGCCAAGGCCTGCGCGCCAGATGGCTGCGAATGTCGGGCCGCCGGTTCACAGCGCGAAGTGCGACTGTATGCTGCCCGCCATGCAGCCAATGACAATTCTTGCTCTCGCCTTCTATTTCGTCCTGATGCTCGGCATCGGGCTGTTCGCCTGGAAGCGTTCGACCGCCGATAGCGAAGGCTATCTGCTGGGTGGGCGCGACCTCCACCCGGCCGTGGCCGCCCTGTCCGCCGGTGCGTCGGACATGTCGGGCTGGCTGCTGCTGGGCCTGCCGGGCGCGTTGTACCTGTCGGGTCTGTCGGAGCTGTGGATCGGCATCGGCCTGTTCGCAGGCGCATGGGCCAACTGGCTGCTGGTCGCGCCGCGATTGCGGCAGCAGACGGTGGAATACGGCAATGCGCTGACGATCCCGCAATTCCTGGCCAACCGCTTCCCGGAGCGGGCGGTGGCGCTGCGGGTGGTATCGGCGATCATCATTGTGGTGTTCTTCGCGGTCTATTCCGCTGCAGGCCTCGTCGGCGGGGGCAAGCTGTTCCAGACCAGCTTCCTCCAGAGCGGGGCGCTGGGCATGGAGCCCTACATGCTGGGCGTCTGGCTGACGGCGCTGGTGGTGCTGGCCTATACGATGGTGGGCGGTTTCCTGGCGGTAAGCCTGACCGATTTCGTGCAGGGCTGCATCATGGTGCTGGCGCTGATCATCATGCCCCTGGTGGTGATCGACAGCGCTGGCGGCTTCGTCGCCACCGGCGAAGCGTTGCGGCAGGCGCAGCCCGGGTATCTCGAGATGTTCAGCGGTATCGGCGTGATCGGCTTCTTCTCCGCAATCGCGTGGGGCTTGGGCTATTTCGGGCAACCGCACATCATCGTCCGCTTCATGGCGGTGCGCGAAGGCGGCATTCCGACGGCGCGCCGGATCGGCATGAGCTGGATGGCAGTGGCGCTGGTCGGCGCGCTGGGCGTCGGGCTGGCCGGGCGGGCTTATGTCGCGGGCGACCCGGCGATCACGCTGGCCGATCCGGAGACGATCTTCATCCTGCTGGCGAACACCCTCTTCCACCCCTTCGTCACCGGCTTCCTGCTGGCGGCGCTGCTGGCAGCGATCATGAGCACGATCTCCTCGCAATTGCTGGTCGCCTCCAGTTCCCTGACGGAGGATTTCTACCGCCTGTTCCTGCGCAAGAACGCCAGCGAGCGCGAGATGGTGGATGTGGGGCGGATCTGCGTGGCGCTCGTGTCCATCGCGGCGATCGTCATCGCGGCGGATCCGGACAGCGGCGTGCTGGCGCTGGTCAGCAATGCCTGGGCCGGCTTCGGCGCTGCGTTCGGCCCGCTGATCGTGCTGGCGCTGACCTGGCGCGGCATGACGGGCAGCGGTGCGCTGGCCGGGCTGGTCACGGGGGCGACGGTCGTGATCGGCTGGATCGCGCTGGGCTGGAACGCCAGCTTCCTTGGCGGGCCGGGCGTGTACGAGATCATCCCCGGCTTCGCCCTTTCCTGGCTGGCGATCGTGACAGTCAGCCGGCTGACCCGGTCGGGGGCGCGCACGATCCAGACTGCAAGATGATTGGCGCTGCGGCGCATCGCCGCTATGCGCCGGGGATGGCCGAACAGGAACAGGATCGCACGGGCGAGCGGATCGCCAAGCTGCTGGCGCGCGCCGGCGTCGCCAGCCGTCGCGAGATCGAGCGGATGATCGCCGATCGCCGGATCGCACTGGATGGTGTCACCCTCGACACGCCCGCAACGATCCTGCCGGATCTGCGGGGCATCACGGTGGATGGGCAGCCGGTTGCCGAGCCTGAGCGCACCCGGCTGTTCCGGTTCCACAAGCCGGCCGGCCTGCTGACGGCGGAGCGCGATCCTGCCGGTCGGCCGACCATCTACAACGCCCTGCGCAATGCACTGCCTGCCGGAACGGGGCGGCTGATGCCGATCGGCCGGCTCGATCTCAACACCGAAGGTCTGCTGCTGATGACCAATGACGGGGAGTTCAAGCGATTGCTGGAGCTGCCGGTCAACGGCGTCCCGCGCACCTACCGCGCACGCACCTTCGGCGATATCAGCCAGGCGCAGCTGGAGGAGCTGATCGAGGGGATTACTGTCGAGGGTGTCCGTTACGGCCGAATCGACGCCAATCTGGAACGCAGCACTGGGCGCAACCAGTGGATCGAACTGACGCTGAGCGAGGGCAAGAACCGTGAGGTTCGCCGCGTGCTGGAGCATCTGGGCCTGCAGGTCAGCCGCCTGCTGCGTACCGCCTACGGACCCTTTCCGCTGGGCGATCTGGCCCGCGGTGCGGCGGACGAGGTGCCCCGCGAGGTGACGGATCGCTTCGCCGGGTCCTTGCGCAAGCAGGCCGGCAAGCAGGCGGCAAAGCCTGCGCCGACGGGTACGCCCGGCGGCTCTGGCGGACAGCCGCAAGGCCGGCCGCCACGACGTTCGGCGGTGCCGCAGGGCAGCGACCGGGGACGTCGGCCCACGGGCACACGCCGCGGGAAGCCGCAATGAGGATCATCGCCGGCGAATGGCGCCGCCATACCTTGCGTGCTCCGAAGGGCGAGGCAACCCGCCCCACGGCCGATCGCACGCGCGAGACGTTGTTCTCCATGCTGGCAAGCCGCTTGGGCACGTTCGAAGGGCTGGCGGTAGCCGATCTGTTTGCCGGATCGGGCGCACTGGGTCTGGAGGCCGTGTCGCGTGGCGCTGCAACGTGCCTGTTCGTGGAGCAGGACGCTGATGCGTTGCGGGTGCTCAAGGACAACATCGCAGCTCTGCGTGCAGGAGGCCGGTGCACGGTGCATGCAGGCTCCGCCACGCAGATCGGAGCGGCGCGGCAGATGATGGATCTGGTGCTGCTGGATCCGCCTTATGGCAGCGGTGCGGGCGCGGTCGCGCTTGACCGCATGGCGCGCCTTGGCTGGATCAGCCCGGCCACCTGGGTGGCCCTGGAAGTCGCCGCCAAGGAGGAGGTGCGGTTGCCGGCCTTCACCATCGATGCGGAGCGGAAGGTCGGGTCGGCCCGGATCGTGCTCGCCCGATTGTCCGACTGACACGGTGCAGGGCCGCCTCGGACGAGGCGACCCTGCAGGTCATGTCAGTGGTTCAACGTGCGCCGCGATTGACGCAGCTATCCGTCACGGTGCGGCTGCAGGTCGGATACTGGGCCGGGCTTGAGTGACCCGGTGTTGCCTGAACCATCTGGTTGCCGCCGGATTGCGACTGCCCCGCCGGACGCGTCGTCGTGCCCATCGTGGTCGCCGACCCACCGCTACCCATGCCAGAGCCGGTCGTGCCGGACGGCGGCATCGTTCCCATGCCCGAACCTGCGCCCGTCCCGGAGCCCATCGTGCCGACCGGCGGGGTAGTGCCGGTGCGCGGCATGTTTGTCTGAGTCGGCGCGGAAGAGCCGGTGCCGGGCGTCGTGGTGCTGGAAGGTGGGGTAGTCGTGCCGGGTTCCCGCATCGGGGTGCCACTCGGCGAGGTGGTCCGCGGCGTAGTCGACTGCGTTCCGGTGTTGGTTCGCGGCGTGGTCGTGGTGGAACCGGTGGTCGACTGACCGGGCATGCTGCTGCCGGTGGTGCCGCCAGACGAAGGGGGCATCGTCTGCTGCGAACCGGACGGTTGTGTACCCGTGCCGCCCTGCTGTTGGGCAATGGCAGGCGTGAAGGCAATGGCGACTGCACCAATACTCGCGAAAACAATGTTTCTCATTATTTCTCTCCCAGAAGCGCTGGAACTTGTTCAGTGTGGCCGGAGAACGCCTTGTACTGCTCGATAGTTCCGCTGCCGGTCCTGTAATAAGAACGCTTGGAGGAGTATTGGCGGACGGGACTGGCAGGGTTGCCACTCACGGCGATGTTCCCTAACTGTTCGCTGTGAACAGCGAAGCCGCCCCTCAGACCATCTCCCAGGACAGCGCCCCGGCCTGGCTGACGAGATTGAACGCGCCGCAGCGCGATGCCGTGCTGACCACCGAAGGTCCGGTGCTGATGCTGGCCGGCGCCGGCACGGGCAAGACCGCAGCACTGACGGCACGGCTCGCCTGGCTGGTGGGCACGCGACGTGCATGGCCATCCGAGATCCTGTGCGTGACCTTCACCAACAAGGCCGCGCGGGAGATGCGCCACCGCGTGGGCGCGCTGATCGGGGATGCGGTGGAAGGCATGCCTTGGCTGGGCACGTTCCACTCGATTTGCGCGCGGATGCTGCGTCGGCATGCCGAACTGGTGGGCCTGCAGCCCAACTTCACCATCATCGATACGGACGACCAGTTGCGGCTGTTGAAGCAACTGATTGTCGAGAACAAGCTTGACGACAAGCGCTGGCCCGCGCGGCAGCTGGCGAGCCTGATTGACCGGTGGAAGAACCGCGGCCTCAATCCCGACCAGCTGGATGCGGTGGAGAACGAGGCGTGGGCCAATGGCAAGGGCACGCAGTTCTACACGCTGTACCAGGCGCGCCTGCGGGCGCTGAACGCCTGCGACTTCGGCGACCTGCTGCTGCACATGCTGAACATCTTGCGTAACCATCGCGACGTGCTGGAGCAGTATCAACGCCGCTTCAAATATGTGATGGTGGACGAGTATCAGGACACCAATGCTGTCCAGTATCTGTGGCTGCGGCTGCTGGCGCAGGAGCGGCGCAATATCTGCGTGGTGGGTGATGATGACCAGTCGATCTATTCGTGGCGCGGCGCGGAAGTCGCCAACATCCTGCGCTTCGAGAAGGATTTTCCCGGCGCGGCCGTGATCCGGCTGGAGCAGAATTACCGCTCCACGCCCGAGATTTTGGCGGCAGCATCCGGCCTGATCGCGGCGAACAGCGAACGGTTGGGCAAGACGTTGTGGACGGAAGCCGGCGGCGGGGACAAGGTTCGCGTGATCGGCGTGTGGGATGCGGCCGAGGAAGCCCGGCGTGTCGGCGAGGAGATCGAACGGCTCGAGCGCGAGGGCGCGCCCTTGAACAAGGTCGCGATCCTGGTGCGGGCGCAATATCAGACCCGCGAGTTCGAGGACCGGTTCGTCCAGATCGGCCTCAACTACCGCATCGTCGGCGGTTTCCGCTTCTACGATCGGGCGGAAATCCGGGATGCGCTGGCTTATCTGCGGGTGATCGCGCAGCCGAGCGACGATCTGGCCTTCGAGCGGATCCACAACCAGCCCAAGCGCGGCATCGGTGCCAAGACGCTGGAGAAGATGCACAGCCATGCCCGGGCGACCGGCCTGCCGCTGGCCGCGGCGACGCTGGAGCTGGCGGATAGCGACGAACTGCCCGCGCGTGCAGCTGGGACCATCGCCGGGCTGATGCGCAGTTTCCTGCACTGGCGCGGGATGGCGGACACGGTCACGCCATCGGAACTGCTGCGCACGGTGCTCGAACAGTCAGGGTACGATGCAATGCTCAAGGCGGAGCGCTCGGTCGAGAGCGGGCAGCGGTCCGAGAACCTGACCGAGCTGGCGCGTGCCATGGAGGAGTACGAGACGCTCGGCGATTTTCTGGAACATGTCAGCCTGGTCATGGACAACGACAAGGCGGACGACACGGAGAAGGTCACCATCATGACCATCCATGCCGCCAAGGGGCTGGAGTTCGACAACGTGTTCCTGCCCGGGTGGGAAGAGGGCGTGTTCCCCAGCCAGCGCGCGCTGGACGAGGGCGGTCTCGCCAGCCTGGAAGAGGAGCGGCGGCTGGCCTATGTCGCCATCACCCGCGCGCGCCGGCGCTGCACGATCATGCATGCCGCCAATCGCCGCATCTACGGCCAGTGGACCAGCTCCATTCCCAGCCGCTTCGTGGGCGAGCTGCCTGCCGCGCATGTCGTCAGCGAGACGACCATGACCGGCGGTGCCAGCCTGTGGCGGGCGAACTGGACGGAGACGGAAGATCCCTTCGCGCACCTTGCCGCCGCTGCGCCGGGGCGCGTGCAACAGCGTGGACCCGGCTGGCAGCGGGCCCTGGCCACCGGATATGAGACGGCGCCGGCGCGTGTGCGGGAAGCTACGCGATCGGCGGCCAGCTTCGCGGCCAAGCCGCGCACCGACATGGCCGCCGGCGCGCGTGTGTTTCACGACAAGTTCGGCTATGGTGCGGTGGTGTCGCAGGACGGCAACAAGCTGGAAATCGAGTTCGAGACCAGCGGGCGCAAGCGGGTGATCGACAGCTTTGTGAAGCTGGCTTGATCAGCGTGCTGGTGACCGATCGTCAGCGGCGCTGACGATCGGTTCAGCGGTGCACCAATTGGAGCGCTGACACACCCAGGAAGCCTGGAACCGGGCCGTTCCACTCGCCGGGCTGGCTGGGCCCTTCGGCCTGATAGTCGCGCCGCGGCGCGGGCTCTGTGCGCTGCGTGTACTCCGGCACAGGCTGACGCGCCTCTTCGCGGCGAGGCTCTGCGTGGCGCGGTTCCTCGCGGGCAGCTTCCTGCCGCGGCTCCTCGTGCCGTGCCTCGCTCCGGCGCGGGCGTCGTTCGCGCCGCGGCTTCTCCGCAGGTGCAGGTGCGGGTGCCGGCGCGACTACCGGTGCCGGCGCGGCTTCGGCTGCAGGCTCAGCCTCGTCCAGCGTAAAGACGGGAATCTTCAGACCGGTCAGCTTCTCGACATTGCCGATCGCCTCCGCATCCTCGCCCGCCACGAAGGTGAAGGCACGGCCCTTTGCGCCGGCGCGACCGGTGCGGCCGATCCGGTGGATATAATCGTCCGGATGCCACGGCGTGTCATAGTTGAAGACGTGGCTGACACCCTTGATGTCCAGCCCGCGCGCGGCGACGTCGCTGGCCACCAGCAGGTTGATCTTGCCCGTCTTGAACAGGTCCAGTTCGGCCATCCGGCTGGCCTGGTCCATATCGCCGTGGATCTCGCCACTGGCGAAGCCGTGCTTGCGCAGGCTCTTGTTCAGGTCGCGCACCGTGGTCTTGCGATTGGCGAAGATGATGCCGGTCTGCACATCCTCCTTCAGCAGCAGGCTGCGGAGCACGTCCTGCTTCTTGCGGGAGGTGACCGCAACCTTGAACTGGGCGATGTTGATGTTGGCGGTCGCCGGCCGTGCAACCTCGATATATTTCGGGTTGGTCAGGAAGCGGTCGGCCAGCTTCTTGATGGGCCCGGGCATCGTGGCCGAGAACAGCAGGGTCTGCCGGGTGGCGGGCAGCTTCTCGCAGATGAACTCGATATCGGGGATGAACCCCATGTCGAGCATCCGGTCGGCCTCGTCGATCACCAGCAATTCGCAGCCGGTCAGCAGGATCTTGCCACGTCCGAACAGGTCCATCAGCCGGCCGGGGGTGGCGATCAGCACGTCGACGCCTTCGTCCAGCGCCTTGACCTGGTCACCCATCTGGACGCCGCCGATCAGCAGCGCCAGCTTCAGGTCGTGATTGGCGCCGTACTTCTCGAAGTTCTCGGCCACCTGCATCGCCAGTTCGCGCGTCGGCTCCAGGATCAGCGACCGGGGCATGCGCGCCCGGCGGCGGCCGTGACTGAGGATGTCGATCATCGGCAGCACGAAGCTGGCGGTCTTCCCCGTGCCGGTCTGCGCCACGGCGATCAGGTCCTTCATCATATGGACCTGCGGGATGGCTTGCGCCTGGATCGGCGTCGGCTCTGTATAGCCGGCCGTTTCCACGGCACGCAGAAGTTCGTCGGAAAGGCCGAGATCGGCAAAGGTCATGAGGGCAAGAATGTCCGGTATGGCGGCCGGTTTCCATCGGATGCCCGGCAGGTAAATGCCGCCCGCTTGCAGGCGACTGTCAATCTGCGCCTATGCACGGACTGCCGAAACAGTCAAGTTTTACCGGATCAAACTGCCGTTAGCGGGAGACGGTCACAAGTTGCTGCAAGCTGGTGAGCTGACAATCCGATCCGTCACGAGCGTGCACGTGGTCGCGCCGGACGCACAATTGCCCGTCAGCACTATTTTCCATATAGAACCCGGCATAGAAGTGTTCCGCGCTGCATCCGTCTGTCAGCGCCGCTGTCAGCACGCGGCGGTCACGCATGAACAGCAGGAGCCGATTGTCGCGGGTGGGCTCTACCCCGCCGATCGCGGCCACAGGCACGCAATCCCCGGCCGGTTGCTGCACCAGTCGCCGCGGCACGGGCTGCCGCCGATCGGAGGTGCCCGGGGCGACGCGGATGATGACCCTGCGTTCGATCCGCACCTGGCCCGCCGCTGGCCCGCTGATCACATCCTCCACCGCGCCGGCCAGCACAGACGATGGCTGGTCGGAAACGACGGGAAGCAGCAGGGCCGCCAATGGAGCCGTGGCAAGAAGGATCGCACTGTTCATCGGCTGGTGAAGGGCACCCGCGAGCTCCATCAATTATCGCGCCAAGGGCAGCGGTCTTACAGGCAAATCTAGGCTGATCGTTTGAATATCGGCTGAACCTGCAGGAGAACCGTCCCGCCGCCTGCCCCAGTGTTGGCAAGCGCCTTGCAATCGGGGTCCTGCATGGCATTGACCGGCAATGGCCGATAACACTGTTTTCCTGTCCGCCGCCGCAGACCTGCTGGGGCCGCGGGGGCTGATCCGCGATCGCCAACTGATGCAACCCTGGCTGACCGATTGGCGCGGTCGCTACACCGGACAGGCGGTGGCGCTGGCCGCTCCTGCCAGCACGGAAGAGGTGGCAGCGCTGGTACGGCTTTGTGCCCGTCATGGTGTGCCGATCGTGCCGCAGGGCGGCAATAGCGGCATGTCCGGCGGGGCGACGCCGGATGGCAGCGGTACGGCGCTGCTGCTTTCGCTCCGGCGCATGAATGGGATCACCCGGCTGGACGCAGATGCCCGGGAGGCGAGTTGCGAGGCCGGCGTGGTGCTGCAGACGCTGCATGAAGCGGCGGAGGCGCAGGGGTTGCGCTTCCCGCTGACGCTGGGCGGGAAGGGTTCGGCGACGATCGGCGGCCTCGTCTCCACCAATGCCGGTGGCACGCAGGTGTTGCGGCACGGTTCGATGCGGGCACAGGTTCTCGGGCTGCAGGCGGTGCTGGCGGACGGGTCGGTGTTCGATACCCTGACCCCGCTGAAGAAGGACAATCGCGGGTTCGATCTGAAGCAGCTGCTGATCGGGTCCGAAGGCACGCTGGGCATCGTGACCGCCGTCACCGTACGACTGTTGCCGGCACTCGCGGCCCGGCAGGTCCTGTGGGTGGGGCTGGGCTCCATCGGGACGGCAAGGAACCTGCTGCTGCTTGCCGAACGGCTGGCTGGCGAGGCGCTGGAAGCTTTCGAAGTGCTGCCGCTGCACAGCCATCAGGCGGTGCTGGCGCATGTGCCGGGCACACGCAGTCCGCTGGCGCAGGACCATCAATGGTATGCGCTTATCGAATTGGCGGGTGACGCGGCCCGCGCCGATGGTCTGCCCGATCTGGCACAGGCGCTGCTGGAGCAGGGTTTTGAGGCCGGCCTTGTCGAGGATGCGACGATCGCCGCCAGCGAAGCGCAGGCGGAACAGTTCTGGACCTTGCGGGAAGAGATCAGCGCCTCCGAGCGCGCGATCGGCCCTGCCATGCAGCACGACATCGCCGTGCCGGTGGCCCGCATGGCCGACTTCGTGGCGCATGCCGTGCCGCTGACGGAGGCCCGCTTTCCCGGCACCACCGCCATCGCCTTCGGGCATTTGGGGGATGGCAATGTGCACTACCATGTGATCGCGCCGCCGGGGAGTGAACGTGCCGCCTGGGAGGGAGGGGAGGGCAAGGTAATCAGTGCCTTCGTTCACGACCTTGTCACCGAATGGGATGGCACGATCAGTGCCGAGCATGGCATCGGTCAGATGAAGGCGGACGAACTGGTCCGGCTGGCCGATCCGGTGCAAGTGGCCATGATGCGCGCGGTCAAGCAGGCGCTGGATCCGCAAGGTCTGCTCAACCCGGGCAAGCTGCTGCCGGTTGCGATGCCCGCGCCCAGCGCGCTTGCGCCCGCCCCGACCGGCGATTAAGGCACCGGTTCATCTTTTTGCGGAGGGGGGAACCTTCGCGAAGCTGAGCACCACGCCTGTTACCGGAGAGTTCGACCATGGCCAGCGCGCCGCAAGCCAATCTGCCCCTGTTCTACAAGGATCTGATGCCGCTCAACAGCCGCGATCATGCCGGCTGGCGTGCGCGCAGCGTGGATCGCGCCGGCTGGGCCGCCGGCCAGCATGCCATTCCAATCACCGTCGACGAGTTCGCGCAGGCGCAGCGTCACTTCCCCATCGTGTTCTCTGCCGGCGACAACCCGGTGCCGCTGGCGCTGATGGGCCTGAACGAAGGCATCAACGTCTTCTTCGACGAAGAAGGCAAGGCGACCGAGGATTTCTACGTCCCGGCCTATATCCGCCGCTACCCCTTCCTGCTGGCCAAGCTGGACCGCAGTTCCGACAATCTGTCGCTGTGCTTCGATCCGACCAGCGACCTGGTCAGCGAGTCCGATGAAGGTCAGGAGCTGTTCACGGACGGCCAGCCGAGCCAGCACACGCAGTCGCTGCTGCAGTTCTGCGAGCGGTTCGAGGAAGCCGGTCTGCGCACGCAGGCGTTCGTTTCCGAGATCGAGAAGGCCGGCCTGCTGATGGATGGCGAAGTGTCGATCCAGCGGAACGACCAGCCTGACGGCCAGCCCTACATCTATCGCGGTTTCCGCATGATCAATCAGGAAAAGCTGAAGGAAATGCGGGGCGATCAGCTGCGCAAGTGGAACGAGAGCGGCCTGCTGCCGCTGCTGTTCGCGCAGATCCTGTCGCTGGACCTGATGCGCGTGATCTTTGCGCGGCAGACCGCCATGGGCAAGGGCCCGGGCGCGAATGCTACTGGCAATGCCGGTGGTTCGCTGGACGAAGCGGCCGCATCGCTGCCGGGCAACTGATCGGCCGACGAGGCGTGGCGCCTATGCGGCAAGTGCGTTGCTGCACCTGCAAATAAGCGCCACCCGGGTCTTGCATTAGGTTCGCAACAGCCTATCTGGGCATTGTCTGATCGGCGCTCCCCTCATGGCCCGATCAGATGGGCACCACAGGCTTCGGCCTGTGACGTGCCTCCTCCCTGAACCTTGGCCACCTCGTGCATCTGCACGAGGTGGTTTTTTATTGGGGTCGGCTATTCCGCTGCGATCTGTGCAGTTCTGGCGGCCGACGCGGTCAGTTCGGTGGCGAGCCGCTGCACCAAGGCCGCAACGTCGTCGACCACGCGGGGCAGGCCCGGCCCTGCGTCCTGCAGGCGACTGTCCAGATATGCCGTGCGGCACAGTTCGAGCTGCACGGCCTGAATGTGTCGGACCGGTGCGCCGTGGCGATCCAGGACGTAGCCTCCGGCATAAGGGCGATTATGCGCCGGGCGCCGGCCGCACCGTGCCAGCTGTTCGATCGCCACGGCCGCCAGTTCCGGTGCACAGCTCGCGCCGAACCGGTCACCGATGACGCAATCTGCCGCATCCGAAAGGCCACGCGGCGACAATGGCGGCATGGAGTGCAGGTCCAGCAACAGCACCGTGCCCCATTGCGCCCGCATGCGCGCCAGCGCGCTGCCAAGCGCTTGATGATACGGGCGGTGCACCCGCGCGAGCCGCTCCTCCACCTCCCATGCCGCCAACTGTCCGCGCCACAGCTCTCCCAGGCCGGACAGGCGGCGCGGCACCAAGCCCAGTCCGCTGCGCGCCCGGCTGCTGGCGACATGCTGCGGCGGCCCCGGCCATGGCCGTGCGACCATGTCCCAGTCCATGTCGGCCGGGCCGCGATTGAGATCGACAAGGGCCCGCGGGGCGTGGGCCACCAGCAGCGCCGCGCCGGTCCGCCGCGCCACCGCGCGGCCGACAAGGTCGACCAGCCGATCCTCCAGTCGCAAGCTGGCGACAGCGGGTGAGCGCATCCGGGCGGTCAGTTCGGGCGGGTAGTGGCGGCCGGCGTGCGGGACGGCGATCAGGATGGGCAAGGGCAGGTCGGCCGGCATGTCCAGCGTGAAGGCGGGCTGCCCGTCCATGCCGGGGATGGTCGCTGGCGGGGTAACGGCACCCGGCGATCCGCCGGCAGCCGGCAGGAAACCGGTCATCCGTTGCAAGCTGACGACAAATGACAGCCAAGTCAAAGGCTGCGCGGTCGCGGCGCTAAGGAAGTGTCAACCTGTGTGTGCTACATTGCCTGTCAGATGACAGACTCCCGAACCGCTCGCCCATGACCATACGCATCCTGCTGGCGGAGGATGACGCCGCGATGCGGCATTACCTCACGCGCGCGCTGCAACAGGCCGGCTACGAGGTCGACGCGGTCGACCGCGGCACTGCGGCGGTGCCGCTGCTGCAGGATGGCGAATACGATCTGCTGCTGTCCGACATCGTGATGCCGGAAATGGACGGGATCGAACTGGCCCAGCGATGTGCGCAGATCAGCCCGCTCACCCGGGTGATGTTCATCACCGGCTTCGCCGCCGTCAGCCTGGCCATGCAGGACGGGCGCGGGCAGCCGGCGCGCATGCTGTCCAAGCCGTTCCACCTGAAGGCACTGGTGACCGAGATCGAGCGGTTGTTCGCCCAGGACGTGCCATCCTTGTCCTATTAGCGGCAAAGCCTCTTGCCATGCTGCCCGGACGGCGCTAATCGCGCCGCCTGCCCCGGTGCTGATGCGCCGGTGCAACCACGATGGTGCGGGCGTATAGCTCAGTGGTAGAGCACTATGTTGACATCGTAGGGGTCGCAAGTTCAATCCTTGCTACGCCCACCATCGCGCAAAAGCCCCGCCGATCCCCACCGGATCGCGGGGTTTTTTCTTGTGCTGCCGGCCGCTGACGGGCCGCTCCTTGCCTTGACGGACACGGCTCCGTAAGGACGCGGCCAGAACCTACCCGCAGCAGCAGACAGGATGAACCGCATGGCGAAGATCAAGGTCGCAACCCCCGTCGTGGAGATCGACGGCGACGAGATGACGCGCATCATCTGGCAGTGGATCCGCGAGCGGCTGATCCTGCCTTACCTCGATATCGATCTGAAGTATTACGACCTTGGCATGGAGAAGCGCGACGAGACGCGCGACCAGATCACGATCGATTCCGCCGAAGCCATCAAGCAGTATGGCGTTGGCGTGAAGTGCGCCACCATCACGCCGGACGAGGCGCGGGTGGCAGAGTTCAACCTGCACGACATGTACCGGTCGCCTAACGGCACGATCCGCAACATCCTGGGCGGCACGATCTTCCGAGAGCCGATCGTGATCCAGAACGTGCCCCGCCTGATCCCGGGCTGGACCGATCCCATCGTGGTCGGCCGTCATGCCTTTGGCGACCAGTATCGCGCGACCGACTTCCTCGTCCCCAGCGCCGGCACGCTGCGCCTGGTGTTCGAAGGCGAGGATGGTCAGGTGATCGACAAGGAGGTCTACCAGTTCAAGGCCCCCGGTGTCGCACTGGCGATGTACAATTTGGATGATTCCATCCGCGACTTCGCGCGCGCCAGCTTCAATTATGGCCTCGACCGCGGCTGGCCGGTGTACCTTTCGACCAAGAACACCATCCTCAAGAAGTATGACGGGCGCTTCAAGGACCTGTTTGCCGAGGTGTTCGAGGCCGAAGGCTTCGCGGAGAAGTTCAAGGCAGCCGGTATCGTCTACGAGCACCGCCTGATCGACGACATGGTCGCGTCCGCGCTGAAGTGGAACGGCAAGTTCGTTTGGGCCTGCAAGAACTATGACGGTGACGTGCAGTCCGACCAGGTGGCGCAGGGCTTCGGCAGCCTGGGCCTGATGACGTCCGTGCTGATGACTCCGGACGGCAAGACCGTGGAGGCCGAGGCCGCCCACGGCACCGTGACCCGCCACTATCGCCAGCACCAGGAAGGCAAGGCGACCAGCACGAACCCGATCGCCAGCATCTTCGCCTGGACCCGTGGCCTGATCTATCGCGGCCGGTTCGACAACACGCCGGACGTGGTACGCTTTGCCGAGACGCTGGAGCGGGTCTGCATCGAGACCGTCGAAAGCGGCAAGATGACCAAGGATCTGGCGCTGCTGATCGGGCCCGAGCAGGCCTGGTTGACCACCGAGAAGTTCTTCGAGGCGATCGTCGACAATCTGGAAAAGGAAATGGCGAACTGGGCCTGAGCCTGGTCAAGCCTGATATGACAGGGCTGCACGTCGGTGCGGCCCTGTCTGTCGTTCAGCCCTGACGACGCTCACGAGGGTGGGGGAGGCGTTCGGCCGCGTGCTCATCCTCGGCAAACTCCATCCAGCCCGCTGCATCCCGCACCATCTCCTTGCCGCACCGATCGCAGGTGGTGCGGTAGTCGACGCTGTCATGCCACACCCGATGGCGATTGATCAGGTGCCCTTTTGTGGTGCAAAGAAGCTTCGTGAACATGGGCAATCTTCCGTTGTGCGACACGGCTAAGCTGGTTTTAACGTCTGCTAGCATACAATGCTGCACTTGCGAAGGCGGCCCCTCCCGCGGCATTGCGGCCTTAGCGAGATCGCCCGGTATCGGTACACTCCCGAAAGGATGAATGGTTTGCTGACACGCCGATCAAGATCGTGGCTGCGTGTCCTGCGTTCATTGAGTCAGCGCAAGACTGGCTTCATGGCGCTGTTCGGTTTCGCTTCCGGACTGCCCTTCGCGCTGTTTCTGGGCACGCTCTACGCCTGGCTTAGCGAGGCCGGCGTGGACCTGGAGACCATGGGCGTGTTCTCCCTGATCGGGCTCGCTTACGCTTTCCAGTTTCTCTGGTCACCAGTGCTGGACCGGGTCAATCTGCCCGGCCTGAAACGGCTGGGCAGGCGCAAGCAATGGATCGTGCCGGCCCAGGTGCTGCTCGGCGCAATTCTCGTGACCATGGCGGGGCTCGATCCGGCGGTTTCGCTCGGCTGGTTCTCCCTGTTGGCAGCGATCGGCGCCTTTGCCAGCGCGACGCAGGATATTGCCATCAATGCCTGGCGGATCGACATCGCGGACGAGGATGCTCCGCTGGAGATCCTGTCGACCGTCCACCAGATGGGGTTCCGCATGGCATCTCTGGTCGGTGGCGCTCTGGGCCTGATCATCGCCGCGCGGATCGGCTGGCCGCAGACCTATCTGTTGATGGGCGCCGTGCTGCTGGCGATCGGTACTGTCGGCCTGTTTGCACCCGATGCGCAGGCCAACCGCGCCGCCGGCGAGAAGGAGGAGGAGCGCGCAGCGCTGACCCGTCCGGGCCAGTTGATGCCGCGTGTCCGGAACCTGGCTCTGCTGGCAGTCAGCCTGTTGTGGGCCTGGGCCCTGGGCACCGTGGGCCTGTTCATGTTCCGGTCAATGACCGCTCTGCCGGAGAACCGCCCCGATCCCACGCTGTTCACCGCCACCTATGGGCCGCTGATCGTGATCGCGACCATTGTGCTGCCGGCACTGATCGCGGCCTGGCTGGTGAAGCTGCAGCGTGACGGGCGCCATGTCGTGCCTGAGGGGCAGGAGGTGGATGACGGCAACGTGATCGGCAATCATCTCTACCGCGCGCTGATCATGCCTCTGGTGGAGTTTGTCGGCAGGATGGGCTGGTCGCTGGTGCTTATCCTGGCTCTGGTGCTGACGTACCGCATCTGCGACGCGGTCTGGGGCACGTTCGCCTACCCGTTCTATCTGGGCGAGCTGCAATACAGCAATGACGAGGTTGCGGTCGCTTCCAAGTTCTTCGGTGTGGGCGCCATCATGCTGGGGCTGGCGCTGGGGGGCTGGCTGCTGACGGTGCTGGGTCGGTTACCGACCTTGACACTCGGCGCCGTGCTGGCCGCGGCGACCAACCTGCTTTACGCCGATCTCGCCATCGGCGGGGCGCGGATGCAGGCGGTGAGCGATGCGGTCGGCTTCACCTGGGCCGTGCTGCAGTTCCCCGGCGGCAGCGAGCGGCTGGCGCGGCTGATGATCACCATCGGCATGGAGAACCTGGCGGTGGGCATTGCCAGCGCCGCCTATGTGGCCTGGCTCTCCTCGATCGTCGCGAAAGGGCACAGCGCGGTGCAATATGCCCTGCTCGCATCGCTGACGCTGCTGGTCGGCACTCTGGGACGCGGCGCGTTGGGCCAGATGATCGAGGAGCGCGGCTATTACGAGGTGTTCGTGTTCGTCACCTGGATCGGCGGAGTGGCCGTGGTGCTGTGCCTGCTGGAATGGTTGCGAGAGGCGCGCGCCGGCCTTCGCTCGGGTGTGGTGGCGCCGGAGCCGGTATAGAAAGGGGGCGGTCGCCTCTCGGCGCCGCCCCCGACTTCGGTTCACATCAGGCGTGGATCAGGCAGCGTCAGCCTGACCCGTGCCGTCCTGCACCACTTCCAGCTTGCGCTCGCCCCCGATGCGGATCTTCTTGGGCCGCATCGCCTCGGGCACTTCGCGCAGAAGGTCGATCATCAGCAGACCGTCGGCCAGTTCGGCATGCTCCACCCGCACGAAATCGGCGAGTTCGAAGCGCCGCTCGAAGCCGCGATTGGCGATGCCGACATGCAGCATCTGCCCGTCGGCGTGCTCGTCACGCTTGCGGCCGTGCACGACCAGCAGGTTCTGCTGCGCGGTGATGTCGATATCTTCCGACCGGAACCCGGCGACGGCCAGGGTGATGCGGTAGGCATCCTCGCTCCGTCGCTCGATATTGAAGGGCGGGAAATTGTCGCCACCCTGCGTCCTGCCCTGGTTCTCCAAGAGGTCGAACAGCCGGTCGAAGCCGACGGTGGAACGGCGATAAGGGGTGAAATCGAAACGGTTCATCAGAACAAATCCTCCACTTGAGCAATTTGACATGGTCGGGCCTGCCCATGCAGCACCCGGTTGCCCCCGACGCCCGATTGCGGCACGCTGGGAACGGACGAAAGATATGGTCTGTTGAGGTGGCTTCAAGAGGTCTGCAACAGGCCCAAAGCACGAGGTGTCGCATGAGCCAGCCCGAGATCGAAATCTACACCAAGGCCTTCTGTGGCTACTGCCATCGGGCCAAGCGGCTGCTGGACAGCAAGGGAGTCACCTACACCGAACACGACATCACCATGGGCGGACCGAAGCGGGTCGAGATGCTGGAGCGCAAGCCCGATGCCTCCACCGTGCCGCAGATCTTCATCGGAGGGCAGGCGATCGGCGGGTCGGATGAGCTCGCCCGGCTTGATCGCGACGGCAAGCTTGACGGGCTGCTGGGTCTGTAGATGACCCGCGTCGCCGTGCTGCAGATGACGTCCGGCATTGATCCGGATGCGAACGCAGCCACGATAGTGCGGGCCATGGCCGATGCTAAGGCGGGTGGGGCGGCGATGCTGTTCACGCCCGAAATGTCGTTGCTGATCGATCGTGACCGCGTGCGCAGCCGGGCGCAGATCAGGACGCAGGAGAACGATCCCCGTCTGCAGACGCTGAGAGATGCCGCCGCCCGTGAGGGTATATGGCTGGCACTGGGCTCCATGGCGGTAGCTACGGCCGAGCCGGCGGCGGAGGGCCTGCTGGCCAACCGGTCGCTGTTGATCGGCGCTGATGGCAACATCGCGGCGTCCTATGACAAGATGCACATGTTCGACGTGGCGCTGGCCGATGGGGAGACGTGGCGCGAGTCGGCTGCCTATCGGCCCGGGGATGGCGCGGTGACCGTGCCCGACACGCCCGTCGGCCGGTTGGGCCTGACCATCTGCTACGACATCCGCTTTCCTGCCTTGTTCGATGTGCTGGGTCAGGCGGGCTGCGACGTCATCGCCACGCCGGCTGCCTTCACGGTCCCGACCGGTCAGGCGCACTGGCACCTGCTGCAGCGTACCCGTGCGGTGGAGGCAAGCGCCTGGGTGATTGCCGCGGCGCAGGTCGGTCAGCATGCGGACGGGCGGACGACCTACGGCCATTCGCTGGTGGTGGACCCATGGGGCGAGGTGGTGCTGGACATGGGCGGTGGAGGGGCAGGGCTGGGGTTCGCCGAAATCGATCCGCAGCGGACGCTGGCCGTACGGGCGCAATTGCCCAGCCTTGCCAATCGCCGGGCTGTCTCTACAGCGCGATGAATGATCGTCTACGACCTCCAATGCGAACATGGCCACCGGTTCGAAGGCTGGTTCGGATCGTCCGCTGATTTCGACGGTCAGCAGGCGCGCGGGCTGGTGAGCTGCCCGCATTGCGGATCGGCCGCGACCAGTCGCGCGCCGATGGCGCCGGCCGTCGGTC
Source organism: Croceibacterium ferulae (assembly GCF_003660445.1). GTDB lineage: Bacteria > Pseudomonadota > Alphaproteobacteria > Sphingomonadales > Sphingomonadaceae > Croceibacterium > Croceibacterium ferulae. The sequence continues at coordinate 83,043 of NZ_QZVQ01000012.1, forward strand.
GCAAGGGCAACCAGGCGGTCGAACGGGTCCGACCGGCACCAGCGCCGCAGGCTGCTGGTGGCGGTGTCCCGGCACCGGCGGTGACGCGTGGTCCCATGCCGGCCGAAGTGGCGCAGGCGCTGGACGTACTGGCTCGTGCGCAGGCCAAGGCGCTCTCCCAATCGACCTGGGTCGGGAAGGCCTTCGCCGAGCAGTCGCGCGAGATGCATTATGGCGAACGCGACGCGGCGCCGATCCACGGACAGGCCAGCGTGGAAGAAGCGCGCAACCTGCTGGACGAAGGCATCGCAGTGGTGCCGCTGCCATTTCCGGTCAGCCCACCGGACAAGCTGAACTGAGCACCTGCCTTGGGTCGGCGTGGCCGGAGGGTGGTGCGCCTCGGCGAAGATGTTTCGAACCAATTGTTCCGAACTCTTGAGGACTGGAACCGTTGCCTGATCGACACCTCGCTCGGTCCAAAGCCAGCTGAGCCAGCCACCTAGCGGCTAACCGCCGCCCAAAATCACAACCTTTATGCCGTGCAGCCTGCATCCCCCCGGATGCGGGCTGTCGTCGTTTAATCTCACTTTTCATCAAAATCATGTCCGACAAACGCTCCTTCAGGCGGCCAGCGCCATTCTCGCTGCGCCTGACGCCAGAGGAGCGTCTTCGACTGGAGCGGGATGCAGGGCATCAATCCGTTTCCGCCTATATCAAGTCTCGCCTGTTCGACGGCGCTGCCGCCCCTGTGCGGACGCGTGGGCTGTCTCCGGTGGACCGCGCGGCTCTTGCGGAGGCGCTCGCGAAGCTGGGTCAGTCCCGCATCGCGAATAATCTCAATCAGCTTGCCCGCGCCGCCAATGTGGGGGCGCTCGATCTCACCCCTGAGTTGGAAGCTGAGCTGCAAGAGGCCTGCGCCGCCGTTTTAGATATGCGCGCCCTGCTGGTTCAGGCCGTCGGCCTGTCGGAGGGTCGATCATGATCCTCAAGGCCAGTCAGCGTGGCGGCGGTAGAGATCTGGCTGTCCATCTGCTTAAGCCCGAGAACGAGCATGTTGAGGTCCATGAGGTGCGGGGCTTCTGCTCGGAGACTGTGCTCGGGGCCTTCAAGGAAGCTCAGGCCATCGCCAGTGGCACCAGATGCCAGCAGTATCTCTTCTCCGTATCCCTCAACCCGCCGGAGACAGCCTCAGTGCCGGTGGACGCCTTCGAACGTGCGATTGACAGGATTGAGGATCAACTGGGCCTGACGGGCCAGCCGCGTGTCATCGTCTTCCATGAGAAGGAAGGCAGACGGCATTGCCATGCCGTCTGGTCCCGGATCGATGCCGAGACCATGACAGCCCGGCAGATGTCGCACTTCAAGATGAAGCTCAATGCGATCTCCAAGGGCCTTTATCTGGAACATGGCTGGGAGCTGCCGCGCGGCTTCATAGACAAGGAGCTACGGGACAAAGGTAGCTTCGATCTTGCCCATTGGCAGCAATGCAAGCGCATGGGTCGTGATCCGAAGGCGCTCAAGGAAGCCATCCAGACTAGCTGGGCGATATCGGATACTAGGCAGAGCTTCGAAGCAGCATTGGAAGCCAAAGGCTTGTTCCTTGCCCGTGGTGATCGGCGGGCTTATGTCGCCGTCACCTATGAAGGAGAAGTTCTATCCCTCTCCCGGATGACGGGACAGAAGACGAAAGACATCGCTGCCCGCCTCGGCAAACCTGACGAGTGCCGGAGTGTCGAGGAGACAAAGCAGCATATCGCCGCCACCATCGCGCCAAAACTCCGGCATCTGCTGAACGAGAACGACCGGGCGAAGCTGGAGGCCATGCTGCCGCTGGAAGCCATGCGCATCACCATGCGCGACCAGCATCGCGAGTGCAGGCAGGAGCTAAACGACGCTCAGCGACAGCGGAGCGAGGCAGAAGGCAAGGTCAGAGCCGCAAGGCTGCGCAAGGGCGTCCCCGGGCTATGGGACCGGCTGACCGGAAGGCGCAAGGAAACGCTGCGGCAGAACGAGGCGGAGGCAAAAGAATGCCGTGCTCGCGACTGCACCGAGCGGCACAACCTCGTGCGCGAACAGCTGACGGAGCGGCGAGGCCTTCAGCGGCAGATTGTGATCGTGAGGAGCCTGTTTGCTGAGCGAGCAGAAGAACTAACCCGCGATCTGGCGCGGCAAGGCGCGGAGCAGGAAACCGAAGAGAGGAGCCTGAGCGATAGCTTCAACGGTACGTCGGGTGCGGAATCATCCACTCCAGCCCCGACAACGCCGCGCATCCTGCGAGGGCGATCTTTTGGCCACTCACATGATCGTGGAAGGCCGGAATTGTGATTGCTCTACGCCTGTCAGCTCCGGTCCGTATTAGGTGGCTGGGCTAAGCCGTAGCTCGTGCTGCGGCCTCCTGCCTCGCCTTTCATCAGAATTCCGCGCTGAACGAGATCATCGATATCGCGGGCGGCCGTATCCTGTGAGCATTTCGCGAGCTTCGCCCATTTGGATGAAGTCAGCTTTCCTTCGAAACCGTCCATAAGCCTGTTCAGCACCTTTTGCTGGCGTTCGCTGATCGGCTGTACTTTGATCCAATCCCAGAAGCGGGCTTTCGTAATGACGGCGGACAGCGTACCTTCAGCCCGGTCAAAAGCCCGGTCCAGGCATTCGAGAAACCATGCGAGCCATTGCGTGACATCAAGCTCGCTCTTCTGCGTTTGCTCCAGCATATCGTAGTAAGCGTTGCGCTCGGCCTGTATCTGAGACGACATGCTGTAGAAGCGCTGCGCGGTGCCTTCCGAACGTACGAGAGCAAGGTCGGCAATTGCACGGGCAATCCGCCCATTGCCATCTTCGAACGGGTGAATGGTTACGAACCAGAGATGGGCGAGGCCAGCTTTTAGGACCGGGTCGATTGCTTCCCCGCTTTCAAACCATCTCAGAAAGGCCGTCATTTCATCATCGAGCCGGGCGGCGGTGGGCGCTTCATAGTGAATTCGTTCCCGCCCGGTCGGACCCGAGACGACTTGCATCGGGCCGGCGCTTTCGTCCCGCCACGCGCCAACGATGATTTTAGTCATGCCGCTGCGCCCCGTCGGAAACAGCGCGGCATGCCAGCCAAAGAGCCTCTCCGGGTCAAGCGGCTGATCATATCGTTGCGTAGCGTCCAGCATCATTTCCACGACGCCTTCGACATCGCGTGCGGCTGGAACAAGCCCTGCGATATCCATTCCAAGACGGCGGGCGATCGATGAGCGGACCTGGTTCTGGTCGAGTTCCTCCCCTTCAATCGCGCTTGATTTGACGACATCTTCGGTGAGCGTATGAAGCATGGCTTCATCGCGGAGGGGAAAGCCGAGCGCCTCCATATGGCCGATCAGTCGGCCTTGACGATGTCGGACATGCGCAAGCTTGGTCGCAAGTCTCGCATCATCCCACCGGAATTCGGGCCAATCTTCACGTTCGTGTATGTAGGTCATAATCTCCGCACCTCTTGCGGAGATTATATCGGCCTTTCTCCGCATCCTGCAACCATAATCTCCGCATTCTATGCGGAGATTAGCCGCGATATTCTCCGCAGCGGATTGGTGATGTCTGCACGTGCCCGGTGCCAAGGCATCCTATAGAGCCGGCTCCTTCCTCGA
>NZ_QZVQ01000013.1 GCF_003660445.1 Croceibacterium ferulae
CCTGCGCCTGCGCGGCGACAGGCGCAAACATCGCAGCAAGGGTGGCGAGCAGGCGGGAAAAGAAGGCAGGTGACTTGGCAGGCACTGATTTACTCCGGACCTGGCCAGGCAGCAGACTGCCGATCACAGATCGTCATTGGATGGATCAAGCCGTCAACAGGGTCAGTGCGAGATCAAAAAAGAAGCGCGCAAAGCATACCTGCGAGACGATGCGCCGCCATTTACGGTAAACTTGGAAGTCTCTGCAATTAGGTGCAAGTACCTATGAGGAGCATGTCGTGCGTAAGCGCGAGGTCGTGGAATGGCTGCCCTGCCAAGTGGACAAGCGCGGCATCAAACCCGTTTGTCGACGTGGAGTGAGTATACTCGCCGCCGAAACGAGCCATGCTGGACTGGCAGGCCCGAGCTCGTACAAGAGCGTAGAACGCCGAATCTATCAGGCCAGACAAAGGCGCATGAGAACAGTCCTTGACCTAAGCCGAGTGAACACCGCCAGCAGAGCGTAGCTTGGCGAAGACGCATGCATCCACGCCCGCCAGTCAAATGCAGCTACACCAGCAATGAATTAGACCAAGCCTCTGGCAGATCAACGGCACCAACGGCCCTTACAAGCACTTTAACAGTTGTGTTATTAAGATCAACTCGCCGGCGAGCATCTCGCGTGACGTCGATCAGGTAGCCGTCTTCTGCGACCCAGACATACTCAACGAAATCGAACGGTGTACGTAACTTTGGATCAACGATCAGCATGTCGCCGGCTCGACGCAATACCGGGCGAGCGCTGAACGCGTCCGGAATAACGTTGACGATGGCGTCACGTTGCCAGACCTGAATCTCATGAAGCGTATAGGGGTAGCGTTTCGCCCGATCTGGCTCCCAGTCACCCCCGGTTTTGATGGCTGTGTTAAACATGAAGTACCATCGCTCGAGAGCGCCTGGTGGAGTTGGAAAACGCAACCATTCGATCATGCAGCTGCGCTGCGACATGTCGGCCGGGCTAGTCAGATCGACATTTAGGTAAACATAATCCGGGTCGACCCGCACCTCCCAGGTGATTGGTCGGCCATTCCATTGATCAAGGTCAACAGGCCATCCCCTAGACACTTTGATCTCTTGCGCGATCAACTTGTGGTGCGGAACCGGCCGTCGGCCACCGAAATGCGGCGCATGATTATGCACCGAAAACAGATTGCCATAGAACCGGTTGATCGCGTCGGGCTCGTTGAAGTCGATCTCGAACCGCGGGATATGATGATAACGTCGTGACAAAAGGCCGTAGCCCCAGCCTCGGCCCCAGAAAAGCTTGCCTGCGGTATCAGAACCGAACTGGTCACGCCAACGAAGCACATAGCCTCCTGCCCAACTGCGGCCGTGAGCCGAGTTGGTCACGGATGTGACTGCGGCGCTGTTCCATCGATTGTCATAAAACTGGTTGTATAGCGTAAGTGACTGCTGATCCGGGTCGTATTCATAGGCCGGACTCGGCACGTCATCGAGAAACGGATTTCGCGTGGCTGCATCACCGCCGACCGCAGGATTTCCTCCTTGTGCTTTCAACGCAAAGATTGAATTCGCCATCTTAGATGATGAACTCAGTGGATTGGCTCTAAAGTCCTCGCGAAAGACCGGGCTATAGCCCTCGAGTGACAGAGCAGGTTCGCCGATATGATCGCGATATTCCGGGGCGTTCCGCGGATTGGCTGCCACCCAAGCGTCCCACGCAGTCTTATCGAATTGCGGGATGTATGGTGTATCACTTTCTTCATACACTGGCGGTTCCTCGCCATGGAAGAAGGGGCGTTGGGCTCTGCCCGCAGCCCAATCCTCCAACTTGCGCACCCATCCTTCTGACACCTCACCCTGCCAGGCAACGAGGTCTTTGATAACGATTGTGCGATTGTCACCCTGATCAGCCCGCAATCCAATGATGCTCTCACCATTGGTGTTATTGCTCGTAGTGTACGGCAGATCGGGATGGCTGCGGCCGGTAGACGATCGCCCGTTCAAACGGGCAAATAGATAGTTGTCATGACGACCTATGACGGCAACATTCCACGTTGCGCCATCGGACACCACACCATCGCAATAGACCTCAATACGCTCGCTCTCGTGAGGTCTGTCCGTGCTCTTTGCTGCGCCCATGAAGGTGGCATCCCAGCGCCCGATCAAGCGACCATTTTGATATCGTATAGAAGGGGTGTCCCACTTGCCGCTTGCATTGATTGCAACAAGATGTGCCTGCCCGTTACGAGAAGGGTCGTCCACCTTGAAGATGACGAGGAGCCCCCGGAACAGTGATGCACCAAAGCTCGTGCCCTCACGCAAAAGGTACTGATTGCCGGTGAACCTGAGGCCGCCTTCTGAAAGGGTCGGAACCCGACTGGCCAAGGCTTGGCGGGAAGCCGCGGAAAGCAGCCCATCCGGCTTGTGAGTGACAGGACTGCCCTGCATCTTGTCCGCATGAAACGCGAACAAGATCTCGTTGGGGAACAGACTTGGGCTCCAAAGCGTTGTCCCACGTTCAACCGGCTGCTCGGACACTGCCTTGGCCTGCGCAGTTGCACCAGCAAAGAAGGTGACGAGCTTAGAAAACTTCAGCGACCTCGGATCATAATTCTTTCTGGTCATATTACATCCGCATCTTCGTGGAGGCAGGCCTTGAGCTGTAGCCCTTAACGTTCTGACGTGAAGGTTGACACCCCAGCTTACGATGATCCGTCTTGTTGACAGTCCTCAAGCTCTTCGTCCCTTTCACGTGAGGGACAGGGGCATCGATAATCGCGGGACAGGGCGGCCGCTTGTCGGGCTTCGACGAGAGGCAAATAGGTGCCGCGCCCCACAACGAGCGACAATCGCGCGTGGTCACTTGCTGTTGGCTAATAACGATGCGAGCCTACATCATGAGCGGGTCCTACTCCAGTCCGTCGCACCCACGTCATCCCGCTCCAGCTTCCTAACCGAAGTCTTGGTTGCTTGCCCGGCAAGCGAGGATGCTGCTAGAGGATCTGACAGCCCGCCATGTGCTGAGAAATGACACAACAATGGTGGTGGATTTCAAACCTGCTTACCTTAGTCCACAGAGGAGCTGAGTGTCGCGGGCGAAATTGAGCTTAACACCCACTGCCGCGTCAAGATCGTCGCTTGCACGTTCCGCTGCCAATCCAGCGCCTCCATCGGCAGTCCGGCTCAGGCGGGGGTGGAAACGCTGCCAAGAGGCATGACGCCTGACACCGGCGCCCCCATTGATGGCTCGTGGGTTGGAGACCATGAACTCTGGAACGATAGCCGAAAGTCAATAAACCAGCGTATTCATGTAGCTGGCCGACCATGGCGCAGTGTTCTGACACTCGCTAAATAACGCTTGGTGTTTTCATGGCCTTGTTCAGTCAGCCGTACAAACGTCTCCAACGGATCACCGGTGTCACCGACCTTGTAGACGAGGTTACGGGATTGCAGGATGTTGATCCAACGATTGGCTGTGGAGACCGGGACGCAAGACCCGATACATACCTTCGATACCGATAACTTTTCACCCCTAGCTTCCGCAAAGGCGACGTCCAAGAGGATGTCCCAGGCAGGCTCGCCAAAGATATCCACCTCGCGGAAACATACGTCTCTTAGCCGTCTTTCTTCATAAAGCTGAGCGGCGACCTCCGCGAGGGTGATATCTTGAGTGGGGGCGGCCGTTCCCTTTGACACTTCGTTTTGGGGTTCCTGATCAGGACCCACAACAAGTGCATTGCGATCAGACGTCAGCCAGTCGCGAACGACCTCTTGGAACTTATCTCCCCGTGCTACGACCCGAATGGGATCAACGGTCCCATCAGCCGGCTTGGCACCGCTAGGCTCTGTTGCTTCGCTCACTCTGCGCCTCTCGTTGCCAATCTCGTCTGCTTCGTTTCCATACCTAGAAATGTCATATCGGATCCGATCCCGCTCTTCGATGCTGGCCAAACCGCGTGCTGGTGTATCGGTCAGCTTTCGGGATCCATCGTCGCAATCAACATCCTCCACCTGCCATAGACCCGATGATCAAACTTGCCAGTGCCATGAGATAATTTAACACCTAAGCCATGTAGCGTCTTTGCTGATCCAACCGTCGCACATCCAGCCGTAGGCAGCTGACGCCGGCTGTAGAGACGATGCTTCGGGACAAAGGCAGGAGGCTTTCGTCTTGAAGAAACACTATTTTTTGCGCTTTTCTTCACGCATTTCTTAAGCAAATGTCAGGCGCGTCATGGCATTTTAGCTTAAAGTCGCTCGACTTCTGCAAAGTAGCGCTCCAACTTCTGTCTGCCGTCGTCTGTTAATCTTATAAATGAACGTCGGCCGTCTCGTGGGTCTGCCTCTCGGCAAGCCAAACCGCGCACTTCCATTATTTTGAGCCATCGCAGGGCGGTGGTCTCAGCTACGCACGACCCGATACATACGCTCGTAACAGACAGACACTCTCCGCGTGTCTCGGCAGCTGAGATATCTAGCAACATGTCCCAAACTGGCTCCCCGAAAAGTTCGGGCTCTTGGAAGACGCGATCTCGAGCCCGCCGATGCTCGTAGGCACGCTTTGCCGACGCGCTAATATCGGCCACACTAATCATCGCTTCGTGCGTGAGTGAAGACGACTGCGGCGGAAGCTTGATTTCGATCACTTCGTCAGCTGGCTGAGCGGACTCGCCTTGGCGTTGCTGAAACCAGTCTTCAAACAGGGCGTACAACGCTCCGGTATCTGCAGAACCGGTCATGCAACCTCCCTCCGACATCCCTTGTTTTTAGCGCCCATTAATCACCACCCCACTGACGACCAGCTGATTTTGTGTACTTATCACTCCATAGCCGATCAAACCGACTTTTAGCCATGCAAGGAGGCCATGACTGCGCCAGAGAGACCTGCTCGTAAGCTGTTGGTGTTCCCCAATTAGGTTAAGATTAGCCTAAGCTTCTCCAAAGGCTGTCGTAAAGCTGAATTTGCCCTTACGTGCTGTGGAGTACCAAGAGTGGCAGGCATTGCTATGTCAACCTTCGGCTGACGAGCGCTTCCGGCCTCAGCTCCGGACCGTGTCTGGCGACATCAAGACCCTCACCGCTGCCATAACAGCTTGCACCATGACGGGGACCCGCTTTCAAAAGGACAGGCGTTTGTCAGCGCTCGCTTCGGTCTCATGGAGTAGCGAACTGAGAATGGTGTGCGGATGATTGTGCAACCTCCTCCTGAGCCGTCATCAAGGTCATAATCCTGCGGGGCCTATCCGCTTTGAACATTTAGGCAGCGCCCTGCTCTATCTCAGATGAGTTGGTTGCGGGTGTTCGATGCCTCGGCTCAAGTCACGTGGCGCTTCAACAAGCGGTTTGTTACAGGCGCGTGAATTTGGCGAGCTGGGGGAGACAGGTCACGCGAAGCTCCGCCGTTCATTGCATGTTGGCAGATGACCAGCCCTCTTCGAAGAACCACTGGAACCCGTTTCTGGAAGCATGCTACCCGGTGGCCGGCAGTAATTGCATCAGTCAAGGGGCTGGAAGCGTGCCGGGCCCATCACCTGCAAGGCGTCGTTGCGATTGTCAGGGGACTAGGGAAGCCGGGCGAGGTCTTGGCCTTGCCTGCGCGCCCCAGTTTGGTGACGCCAAGGTTAGCCTGAACAGCATCAGCCCGGCATTGGCGCGAACATTCAGGTCCTCCCGAATCGTCTCAGAACCTGCCTCGATTGCCCCTCAACAAGGATACGGCAAATCGCAAAGTCTCGTGTGATGGAGCGTCTAGGTCTGCTGAGCTGGAGCCAACGTCTTCGTGAGGGTCGTTGCCTACAGGCACATTGAAGCAGGATCGGAGCATCACTGCCCCGGCGGCGATCAGGCGAAAGCACGATTGTCACCGAGCCGCTGATGTGCTCGAATCCGGTCGGCGATGAAGGCTTAGCGGGTTGGCCGACATGGGTTGCAAAATCGGCAGTATGTAGCTGTATGGCCGCTCGGAGCTTCACAGGTCCGCTCGAAAGCGTAGGTGAGGCTTCTCCATTCGGCACCGCCCACATCCATCATCCCCATCGTCTCAAGCGCTAAAATGGGCTAAGGCCGCTCTTTTCGCAGCAGAGCGGCTTCTTTAACCTCGAAAGTCTTGATCAAAGCGCGCCCTCACGAGGAGAGAGTCATGAGTAGCGAGGACACCATTATCAACGATGCGAGAGCGCAAGCGCATTTCTACGACGGCGCCCTGCGTTTCAGCCTGGAACTTTTTGGCGATCGGCTCGCCGAGCGGGAAGGTTATCAGCATCACAAGGGCACTGATGCGGTCCGGTACTTCCTCATGCTCAAGTTCTGTTGGCTCCCTCGCGACGTCAGGTCCCTTTCCTTTGACGACCTCTGGTTCGCCATGGGCGAAGAATTTTACGGATGGAGCATTTCGCCTGAAGCTCAACAAAGCTACCCCGGCAACGAGAGTTAGCGGCAGGGGAACAGCGCCGACACGGTGTCTGAGCGGGCATTGGGGCCCGTCAGAACGGGACGCCACCCGGACGATCTTCAAGCCGCTTTACCGAGCAAGCGTCCGGTCGTACGATCGACCGCCGCAAACTATCCGATCAGGAGGCTGGATGCTCCTTGTCATCGCGCTGGGCACGCTCCCAGAAACCGTCGAGCCCTACATGTCCGTCAGCATGCAGGACCGCAACGCTATCGTTAGGCTACCGGGCAACGTGTCGACGCGCTGCTTGTGCGTGGCATGCCACGTTGCTCGCGGCCGTTACAGCCAGAGTGACCATTCGCAGGACCAAGGCGCGCTGGACGCGGGAGAGTGGAAGACCGGGCATTCCGCAGGCATGGCGAGATCAGCGACGAGGCAGAATGAGGGGGTGTTGCGGCGGTTCTGTGGATAGCAGGAGCGTGGAAAAAAGGCCGCCGCAACTCGGGTATCTTACGGATCGCTGCTCAACTGGAAAGATGGTGGGCGCTGAGGCCTGTCCTGAAGTGGGACGTTGGCGCCCAAATTACAGGAACTGGTCCCGCTGGCACTGGGAATTCGCGGATCGGGGGGTGAGCTTAGGATGTCGGCCCGCTGTTCGGGCGCTCACTCGCAGGCCGGTCTCCCCGGTTGATGAGCAACTCAAATGACGACACACTCGTTTAGCGGCTGAGTGTCGGCGGTGCATCAGGTCTGCCGGTGCTCATTCGGCTCAGCACGAGGCGGAAGTGCTCCAGCGCTGCGCGGCAAGGAAGTGCGCGGCTCAAGCGTCATCTTAATCTCGACGCCCATTCGAGTGCACGCCAAAGTAGTTCATTGGGACCTCGCACGTGCCCTTCGCACCGCAAGAGATATAGTCTTTTGCGCAATATGGCCGGTAGCCTTCGCTAAATCTTAGATATTTTCTACTGCCTCAGATGAGCTCGCGTGATCCATTGTCGAAGGTCAAAAATCCTTGGTTATCACCGTGAGGATTCCAATGCGTGCTCCAATCGCGAGGCCGGCTGCTGGTGGCAAGATTGAACATCTCAAAGCGATACTGCCGATGCTATTCAAACTCGATGGGACACCTTCTTCGGATGTCATGGCGGATCGACACCTACCTCTTTATCAATGGTCACCTCGCGTAGGATGGGCTTCGGTTCGATCGGCGTTGAGCCGTGATCGGCACGTCATGGGAGGCGCCGAAGGCTTTCGGCCAGGCGAAAGAATCGGGTACGTACTTGAGCACATAGCCGGCCGTTTTCTCCTGAAGAGAGGCACGCACAGTCCCGCGTGGCCTGGTTTGTTTCAAGGCCGAAAAGGGCGCTACGCTGCGCCTGAGCCTCCAGGTTCTTCTACCTGCCGGTGATCGGCAGGAACGAGCGGGCACGGGCGATAGTCAAAGCCCGGCATAATCGCTTTCGATCGACCAAGCGATCCAGAGATGGCACCTGACAATCGGGACATTGCTGCTCTTAGAACCGAACTATCTGTCATTCGTTTGCGCCGGGGTTGGTTGAGAAGTCTAGTCGTAGACAGGGTCTGGTGCCGATATTGCTCGACGTCGGCTTGCGGCTGGGGAAATGATCTTGTTACGCTCCGGCAGCAAGTCACGCTATGTCGTTGATTTGCCTCGCCGCCGTGGGAGGCATCTAGTCTGGTGTTCCGCACCCGCGACTTGCTGGTGTGTCAGCGCACCCAGTTGATCAACGCGATCCACGGTCACCTTACCGACTACGGCTGGTTAGCGCCTAAGGTTCGTCGCACGCGATGGTGCTTGGTCACCTGCTCGACGAGGAGGTTGGTTCATCGCTACCCGAGGCGGCAAGGCCGATGTTTCGCACCATGCTCGATCTGCTGGATGAATCGAACAACAGGATGGGAGATCTCCGTCAAGAGATCCTCCGCCGAACACGCGAGCATGCAATTGTATGGCGGCTCATGACGATCCATGGTGTGGCTCCGATCACCTTCACCGCGAGCGCCGCGCTGCCACGACCTGGCAACCCTGGCCAGGGACCAAGACTTTGCCCCTTGGCTCGTTCTGGCGCCCAGTCGACTGGTAGCAGCATCCGCGAGCGGCTTTGGTCCAGGATCGGCAGCAAGGACGTGCGCTGGATCAGACATGAAGCGATTCAGCATGTCAGGCACCGGCTGCGGCGAACAGGATCTCCGACGCGCTGGCGCGCCTCCCCCTACAAGTGGGAAAGCTACGCTGGCGCATCCGCAGCAAGGTGAGCGCGCCCGACGCGTCTTCACACGGACAGGTCTTTTTTTCGAACTGAGGATGAGATTGCACGAAACGACAAGAAGTGGCCGGAAGGTATGCACGAGAACGTCGCAATGACCCTGTTGCTCTACACCGCAATGCGTCGATCGGAAATCGTCGCGATGGGCAGACCTCCGGCCTGGCCTGCGTCGTCGGAGAATGGCAGCGCAACGGTGATTCTCGTTGTACCTGCGATGGTCGGTGCATGGCCTACACAAAGGGCCTCGAAGCGGATAACCCAGGCTGGCGCCACGGTGCTAGAAGAACGGTCGAGAGGCAGATCAAGACCGACCGCAAGTTAACTGAGCAGGTAGGACAGGCGGACCGCTGGACCTCAGCGCCGGGCGAAATGGTCAAAGCTAAGGCGAGCACATTTGCGCCTAGGACCACCGCATCGTCGCGTAAGTGGACAAAACATCTGGCTGACCCGAAATCGCGCGCAGTTAGCATGCGAGATGACCGCAGCTACGCTGCCGTATTGCGCCGTGGAGTGCGGCCTGACGCTGACGTCTAACCTGAATTACGTCTCCGTTCGATGATCATGATGGGCGGGCACTTGCAACGAGGGCTTTAGCTCCGCGGCGTTCGATCGGAGCCTCGCTGCCGCTTACCATGAAAACAGGGCGCCTAGTCTCATCTAGCTTCCAGCCGGCACCGAAATTTCGAGAATTCTAGGTTCAGGTTATAGGTTAAGCTGTAGCTCGCGAGAGGTTGTAGCGACAAGGTGCAGTGTAACGAAATTCTCAAGGTCGCTTTGTGCCTGATTTCTAGCTGAGACCCAAGGGCATAGGGGAGGTTGACCTGCAATTTAGATGGTCCGAGATAGGTTCGCCATTTATCTTACCCCTTGCGCAAAGACCTCCAGTGCTTTGCAAGCCTCTCACGTATCGCATTCTATTATAAAAAAGGTGCAATTACACTTCGTTGTTGCCGGCGGATGGCGCGGATGGACATTTGTCGCAAATTGCGTCACCTGGCACAGCAGGCTGGACGTTAGCAGACGAAGTGAATAATTTCAGGATCCCGACCACGCGGATGATCGTATTGTGAGCCCCCGAAGGTAGGTAGTAAGGCGACTTGAGCGATGGTTCAGCATAACGCCTGGAGTTCGACATTTCGGGTGATGTTTGTGTCGCCGGTATTTAGTGTCGCGCATGTGGTGCGGAGATGAGGTGGAAAGTGCCCCAGCAATTTATCGATGCGCAGGCGATCATCGCTCATCTTTCAATGGCGCTCGGCTTACTTGATGATCTTGGCGCTCACATCAGCGCGGCTCACGTCGATGCCGCCTTGCAGAGTTTCAGAGAAGAGGCTCGCCAGCAGCTCTCATTCGGGGCGCTGTTCGACGACACGCAGCTGAATTTCTCTCATCTAGACGCTATGATCGATCAGATCTGTGATTCGAAAGCGATTCCGATCAAGAGAAGCTTGCAGTAGTTTCATGTTCCCAGGTTTTGATGCTACTGTTTTCTCGTGCAGCAGCCAAGATTGAGTCACATTATCCTGACTGAAGTCTGCTTCGTCTGGCTGAGAACGAAGAGCGTTCTACCGCTTTCCGGTGAACGTTACGAGCGGTTGAATTTGCTTGTAGATCGGGTGTGAACCGGAGGCGCCCAGTCCTTGCAAGCCATCATCGGGCAGTGAACGAATGAAATCCAGCGCTGGATTTGAGTGTCGTCGCATGAGTCATGGGATCTGTCCGGTCTGCGTTCAGGCGTTGCGCCAGTGATCCTTCCCAAATTCATGCCCGGTCCAGATGGTTTCTATCGGTTTGGACCAGAACTCGCCGACTGGGCTAGTCTGCTCGTGGCCATGGAGATCGAAAGACGTGGCGGCGATTTCTCCCGGACCGAGCAGCAGATCTGGTCCGAGTTGTTCAACGAGACCGTGAAGCCCGATTGTGGACGGCCTCACTCCTTTGAGGAAATGGAGTTTTTGGATCGGAAGGTAAGGCGTTTCATCAGGCACACAGCCGGCAACCATCTGCAAATATGAATGATGCGCCGGCGACGAGATCTTCGACGAGGTGATCATTAAGCACTCTCGATCCGGTGGGATGTCCGCCTGAAAATACCCACGCCTGATCTGGTCATGCGCGATGCAGGCCAGCGTGACACGGAACCCTCATCAACAAAAATTGTCGTCGCGGAAGCTAAATGCCTCGGGCATAAGCACAAAGCGATAACTACTATCGATCTCCGGAGATTTGCGAGAAGGTAGAAAGTCATCGCTCGACCGAAATTAGACGAGCGCGAACTGTCCCGCCCTGGCACAGCCCCGTCAAATGGTTGTCGAGCGTGGAGTGAACTTCTCGCTCGGACGTTGGAGCTTGCAGTACGACCGTAGAGATGAACGTGACTCGCTATTTTTTTCACTGCGCAGACAGTACCCGCCATCTAGATGCCGAAGGGATAGAGCTAGAGGATCTTGATGCCGCGCACCAAGAGGCCATACGGTGGATGGGTGAGTTGCTCACGGAGTTCCCTCAAGACTTCTGGTCCAAGGGGTGCCTAGCAATACTTGTGACGGACGCATCGTGGAATCTGCTGTTCTCGGTGACGACGATGGCCGCCGAACCTCAAGGGACTTCCAACCTGCTCCGTGCGCGCGCCTGATCGCGTTGCCGCATTCAAGTTCATGCCTCTGCGGGCGAAGTGGGCTTGTGCAAAGGTTAATGCCTAAGTGTGCAGAATGCCTGGAAGACGACCTGAGCGCATAAGACGACCTGAGCGCATAAGACGACCTGTCGTGCCCTCCCGCCCGCTACCTACGCCTGAGCGACGGCAAAAGTCTGCGATACGATCTCATCGGGCACTGCATGCTCTCCTGGACTTACCGGAGGTGGGCCGTAGCGTGCGCGGAGGGTGATGCATCCTGACATCGCAGGGTGCTGCGGCGAACCCGGGGATTTTGACGGGTCGTCAGTTCGGGGCGCCGCAGCCCATTCCACATACAAGAAATTCGCGTGGTGCAAAGCTCCTTCTAAACCTGGAGAAGCCGCATCGACTTGCGCCATTTCTGTTGGCGGATGAGCGGATGAGCGGATGAGCGGAGGCGCTTAGGCGTTTGCGTGACGATCGCCGAGCCTCCGCAGGACCAACTTAAGCCATCATCGTTGAAGCGGCGTTCATGAGCTTTTTTATCACTGCACCATCGAGGCGGTCATGCAGCATCGAGCTATCGGGTCATAGGCGGAGGTTGATCGCGATCGCAGGGCGCTGGAGCGACAGCACGTGGTTAGCACTCCCCGCTCGCCTTCCCTGTAAAGCGGTATCAAAGCCGCTTGCTCGCCTGCAAAGCGCGCTGCGGCTCTATAGCTATAGGTCGCTCGGCGCTCTGGGCATGATCCGATCATTTGTGCTCTATCGGGTCACTATGACGATCCGCTTTGTCGTTACGGGAGCCGGTGGTAACGGACCTACCGGCAAACTGGCAGTCCAAGGCTGGCTGGCTGCGACCGAGCGTAACCCGTCGGACGCAGGTGGGCGCTAGGGAAGTCCTGAAGGTAATCTGACATGTCAATCGTGAAAACGCTGCTGGGACGCAATGGACGTAACCAATCATCAGGCCGGAGACATGCCGGTTCGCTGCTGCTTGGCAGTGTGCGTAAGATTGGGTGGAATGAAGTCTACCTCGGCACGTTCGTTCTGCTTTTGGTGGCACTTTGCTACAAACTCGTTGTAACATGGACTCTGGCGTTCATTATTCTCGCAGGCGGGTGCTGGTCAGGGCGGCGATATATCACAAAAATCAATGCCTCGTTAGTAGTAGGGTTGCTCTATGTCGCAGACGCCACGACGACCGCCTTTTTGGTTTCGACATCAGCCGGCATTTACCGCACGGCTCAATTCCTGCTAATCGCGGGAAGCCTGGTTGGCATCTATGCCTACTCGTTTCAGATGAAGTCTGAAGACGCGCTTCGCGTCGTGAAAGTTGTCGCCGCTGCGAGCTGCCTTATCTTTGCTCACCTTATCATACACCACGTCATGATGGGCCGGTACATCACTTGGAAGTACCTGTACGACACAAAGCTTGTTATCTCGTTAACCGTCTTCGTTGCATTTGCGTTGCGTGATCAAATTGTTAAGTACATTCCATTCCTGGTAGTGTTGGCTATCCTGATAGTGTTGGTAATCATGAGTGCTGAGCGAAAAGCGCTGCTTTTAATGGCAGTACTTCTCGTATTTTCCAATATGGCGGTTTCGACTCGATTACTGTTATGCATTGTCGGCCCGGTTCTACTCGTTACCATCGCCATACTTGGTCTTGATGGCGGGTACCTGTACGGGAAGTATCAAGCCTCTTCTGCAAACTACACTGAGCTCTCGGACCGCTACTTCACTACCGTCCATAATATCGCCGACTACAGCAACATCATCAGAGAGTTCGTGAATCGCCGTGCATGGCAACTGTTCCAGGAGAACCCCTGGTTCGGGGTCGGTGCCACGGGATATTGGGATTGGGCAACGACCGCGTATGGGAGGGGTAGTGGACTTGCGATGAATGTTCATGGCGAAGTCCACCGGATTCCGGCAGAGGGCGGCATTGTGGGCCTGACGATCGCAGCGGTGTATATTGTCACCATCGCCTGGCGAACTGGTCATTTCGCGTTTCTTCGCCGAGCGCGTACAGGGAGTTCCCTGGAGCGTACGCCATTTTATTTGCTGCTCTATGTCATGTGCTACGCGTATGCTGAAGCTATTGATTCAGCGATGCTGGTTTTGATCGGTTTGGCAGGGGTGGTGAGTGCCAGATTGCCCTCGCCGACGATCAACGTTTTTCTAAAGCGCAGGCCGCCTTCAGAACGGAGGCTAACGATCCCGGCGATCGCTCACCGTTCTCAACCCACCTTTCTGCGCCGACTAGTCCGGCGCTAGCGGCAGCCCTGCTTACCTGACTAGAGCTGCGACGCTGTTGGTAGGTGCAACGGTGTTAAACCCACCCTGGCAGTCGATACGGCGGCTGATCGCTAGCCTGCACGCATGAGAGAACATAGGAGCCGTCATGATTACCCCACTAACGCCGTACGTATCGGAGCAGTCGGAATGAACCTCCCAAGCCGTGGGAACGTAGCTGTAATTATTACCTGCTACAATGAAGGTCCTTTCATCGGTGCAGCAGTTCACAGCGTTCTGAAACAATCAGCGGCTGAAGCGATAGGCGACATCATCATCGCAGATGATGGCTCTGACGAGGATACGCTCGCAGTGTTACGCGATATTGAACACTGGGACCCGAGAATTAAAGTGATCTACGGTCCCGGAGGCAACCGGCAGGCCGCTCAGCGTAACATGGCCGTTCAAGACACCGATCTTCCTCTCGTAGCATTTCTTGACGGAGATGATCTTTGGGAACCTGGCAAGCTTGCAGCACAATTGGAAGTTTGCCGCTCGGACCCGACGGTTGGTTTAGTCTACACTGCGTTCAGCAACTTCTCTAACGACGATGCTAGCAATGCACGCCCAGCCAATCTGGTTGACATCACTAAGGCGAAGGACTTGGCTCTCGCGTACTTCCTGAACGATCCTCCGATTTTACCTTCAACGGTTCTTATGCGTCGTGAGTTGTACGTGAAGAGCGGTGGAATGGATCCAACCATTCATTGCTTTGAGGAGACAGAGTTCTATTTGAGAGTTGCTCCTTCCACGCGCTTTGCGTGTTTGGAAACGCCGCTTGTGCTCAAGCGAAACCGGCTGGGGAGTATTACAGGTGGGCGTAATGATCTATTGGCGTTCCACGCCTTTGTCGCACTGAAAGCAGCGGCGGCCAATTCTGACTTACTTGGGAAAGTGCCGGTGCGTCTGGCGGAGCGGGCCCGCAAGCTTGCAAATCAGCACTTTCTGGCTGGCGAAGCGCAACAAGCGCGATCCGCCAGTGCGTTTGCTGTACGTCTCGTGCCGTGGAAAGCGCGCAACTGGCTGACCTGGTTCCTCGCGCGTCTGCCGGCTGCGGCCGCTAGCGTGCTACAGCGAACGGTTTTTGCATCGAGGGTCGAAGTGAACGGTAGGGATAGCTTCTCGTGATTGTTCATTCCAAGCGTAAGCCACGCGTGCTGTACCTTATTAACGGCTTCAAGCGCGGCGGTGCGGAGAAAGGTCTTCTGCATCTTGTACAGCATGGTGCTTTTGCTGGTTGTGACCTGAAAGTCCTGTCGATCATCCGAGATCAAGGTGCACATGTTAGTGACCTCACCGCGGCAGGTGTTGTCGTCGAGCATCTGTCACATGGACACCGTATGTCTCCTTGGCAGTGGCTTCGAGCAATCCCTCGGTTTCGACGAGAGCTGAAGCGCTTTGCCCCTGATTTACTCGTACTCTCGCTGCCGCAGGCTAATATCGCTGGTAGAATAGCGGCCCTGGGGCTCTCAAGAGTTACCGTCGCCTCGTTCGAGCACAACACTCATCTGGCGAAGCCAATTTACGAACGATTGTTTAGGCTAACATCGCGTCGGGTAGATTGGCTGCTGGCCGACTGCGAGATCACCGCCCACATGGCTCAGGATCGGCTGTATACGCGCTCTCCATCGGAGCGTGTTGTCCTGCCGCTCGCGTCATTTTCGCGGCACGCGCCGAGCCATACAACGGCTGGTGCACCGTTCAGGATCATCAGCGCTGCTCGCTTTACCGACACAAAGAACCAGAGGGTCATCATTGAAGCAGCGCGGCTGTTGAAGGATAGCGGTCACTCTATATCCGTTACCCTCTACGGAGAAGGCCCGAACGCCGAGGCGTACCAAGCCTTGATCAACGACCTGCATTTGAAGGACGATGTCTCGATGCCAGGCTTCGATCCCCACTGGATGACCAATCCGGCAGACGTGTTTGTGGTCACGAGTAAGAATGAAGGTCTGTGCATCGTCGCTCTTGAAGCGTTGAGCCGCGGCATACCGGTCGTAGCCACCAAAGTTGGCGGGCTCGTCGACTACGGTGTTGATGCGCGTGTCAGCTTCTTGGAGGAAGGCAGCGCGGGCGAACTTGCCGCGAGAATTGCCGGCCTGATTGACACACCCGGTCAGCTTGCCGAGATGCGAGCGGCGGGGATGAGCATGGTCAACCGGCGGTTCTCAGAAGGCACGATCAAGGCAGTCTACAAAGACTTCTCAGCCAGGATCAGGGCCTTGGTGCTGTAGAGGGGCCCTGTGCCTGCCCGACCCTAAAAGCCAAACCGGCGTGACAAGGTCAAAAACACGGAATTGCTTTTGATTGTCGTACTTACGGCGTCGTCTTTGATGCGCACATGGTTGACGTTCAGCCCGACAGCGACGCCGATCCCGGTCATGTAGCGGGCGCCAGCGCCATAGACCCAGAAACGATCGGTTCGTGGGCCAAGAGCTGGAACAGAATCTTGCAGATCGAACCTGAAATTGCGTTCGTCGTGCCGAATTAATGATGTGAGTGTCAGACGGCCCGCAGCAACAGCTGTGCCTTCAAGAGAGTAGGAGGTTGCCTCAACTCCGTTGGCAAATAGTTCGTTGTTGCTGCTGAACGACCGATTTGCCGCAGCGACAATCCTGACGCTCTCCAAGGGCTGCCAGGTGACCGATCCGTTGTAAGTAATCCCCTGAAAGTCGGCATCCAAAATTGTCCGGTCATCGCGCCACGTATACCCCACCCTGGCATCAAAGGCTAAAGCGACCGAAGGAGCATATTCGATCTGCCCGAACACGCCGCGCGTGGTAGCTTTACCTGTGTAAGGTATTTCAGCCTCGTCGACGACGAGTATGCGTTCGTTTGTACTTTCTGTCCGATTGTCGCTGTACCCAACTGTCAAACGGTTTCCCAATGGCGACACGTATGCGAGACCTAACGTATAGCCGTAACTGTTGTTGTTGGCGCGAGATAGTACAGGGTCGGGACTCGAGCTTGCACTGTACCGTGCAGTGGCCGCAAGGCGAAGATTTCCGATTATGCGGCGGTCGCCTTCAGCAATCACGCGGTTCAGTTGCCGGATGTTGGTCCCACGAAAAATCGGATCTGTGAAACCCAGGTTTTGCCGGCTACTTACCGCTTCAAGTGAAACTGAACCACTCTGCGCCTGGTAGTCAGCGGTGGCTCCGATACGGTACTCCTCAGAGTTTAGATCATTATCGTAGGCGAAGAAGCGCTTGCCGACGTTTCCATCAACACGAACTGTCAAGAGATTGAAGTTTGCAGCGATACCAGCGTCGAGACTTACGAAGGTGGCTATCTCGCTGCCGTTATGCGGCAGTTCCGATCTTTGGTCGTCGGGACGGCGACGCAGATTGTCGTCGTACTGCGTCGAGGCGGACACCTGGAAATACCGGTCCTGAGCCGTCCCTGGACTAGCATAAGCTGTAAGCGCGGTTGCCAGACCGGTCAAAGCCAGCCGGGCAAAAGGCTGACTGGAGCGCGAACAAAGGACGCTGCGGCATTCAGCAGCTTGCAGGTGACACGTCATATGTGAGCTCCGAATAGAGCAGAACTTTGTAAAGGTGCATTCGTCGATCGCAGTGACTCAACAGCGCCAACTAACTTTTGGGTGTGAATCCGGCAGTAAAGTTAATGTCGGCCTCAGCGCTCAAGCATCGTGCCGCCAACGATCTTGATACCTGCATCTTCACAACTGTTCAAAACTTTGGCGATGGCCTTGACCTTGGTTTGACCCTCTCGAGTCACAACCAAGCCACCTCCCGTTGCCAAGCCGGCAAATAGATAATCTTCGCCGACAGCAGCCGCCGGGGTATCTACGAGAATGACATCGAAGTGGGAGCGAAGGTGCTCGATGAGGCCGCCGAGTGCCGACGGTACTAGCCGATCATGAGGGCCCTTGGAGATATGAGACGCGGGCAGTACAGACAAGTTTGGCACGCCCTCCACCGGGATCGGAACACCTTTATCGGACGCATCAGGGTCCAAACCAAGTTGCACATGAACCGTGGGATTGTGCAAATCGGCGTCGATTAACAAGGTGCGCACTGTCGCTTGAGCGTACACGCAAGCCAGATTGATCGCAGTGCTTGTACGTCCTTCACCGCGCTCCGCACTGATGATTGACAAGGCAGGGTGTACTGCGTCTCCTCGGAACCAGTGCACCGCTAGTCTTTGCGCCAGCCTCCTCGTATCGGCAGCAGCAGAGGAGAGTGGCTCTCTCAACACGCTTACCGCTTCGACCAACGACGTGCTTGGCGCCGTCGCTGGGGCATCGAGCTCTCGGTAACGGCTATCGATCGATGGTAGGGTCACCGCTTCTGGCTGTGCGTCGTAGGCCTGATCATTCCCAATGCCGCCTTGCTTGTCTGCAGTTGTATCGTCGTCTGTCGCCCGGCTATTGCCTTCACGGCCATGTTCAGCTGGGTAGTCCACTTATGCACTCCTCAGGAACGGAAGGTAGCCGGTTGACTTTCGACGGGGTAGCATCGTTCGGGATGACGCTGACCGGATCGTTCCGAGATCAGGGATGCCTAACCATGCATCCAGTTCCTCAGGAACGCGGATCCTCAGGCTGATCAGCTCCAACCCTACAGCGATAACGACCCCGGCCAGAAGACCCACTACAAGGCCGATTACCATAGCAAGGATACGCTTGGGGCCAACTTTGCTCGGATTGGGCACTGCTGGTGTCAACATCGAGATATTAGTCTGCCCGGATTCACCAAGGACCTCCAGCTGTGTACGCCGCTGAGCCATTTGGTCATAAGCTTGCCGAACACTCGCTACGTCGAGCCGCGCCTTTGCGAGCTCATTCTCTGCCTCCTGGGTTGCCATCGTGCGCCGCGTTTGAGCAGCTACCTGGCCCTGCAAGCCGCTCTGCGCTGATCGGGCTTGAGCCGCTGCAGCGGACGTCCGACGCTGAGCCGCAGCGACCTGTTGCGCACGTTGCGCTTGCAGCGCATCGATGCGGTTTTGCAATTGTCGCACTTGAGCATTGTTCGGCCCGGCAATCGTTGTGAGCTGCGCCAACTCCGAGCGAGCAGTGCCAAGCTGAACGTCCAATTGGGTAATCACCGGGTCAGCCGCGATAGCAGGCAGCGCGCCCCCGGTTGCTTGCGATCTCGCCTGTTCGGCCGTCGCGGTAGCGTTCGCTAGCTGCGTCGCCAACGTTGAGAGATTGACGTTGTCGGCGCTTCCCCCGGTACCCGGATCCACAACACCGAGCTCGCGCTGCTTAAGAGCGAGACGCTGTTGTGCTGCCTCGAGCTCCTGCGCCTTACGGGTCAGTTGTTGTTCGTAGGCTTCGGCTGCATGCCGCGCCGGCTCAGTCTGAAGCGCAAGATTTACATCCATGAACGCCCTAGCATAGGCGTTCGCCATAGCTGCAGAAAAGTCCGGATTGCCGCTGTAGAAGCCGATCTGCATGACCCGAGAGCTGCCAAGACTTGAGCTAACCTCCATCTGGTTTTGCAATGCGCTGGCAACATACTCCTTCATCGGCCGGTCGGATGGTGTCCAACCATATGCCAAGCCAAGGCTTTGCAGCTCATTTGGCTCGAAACTTTCGACAACCTGCATCGCTACGCGATCGCTTTTAAGGATGTCTTCGAGCGTGAGAAGATAATCAGGAGACATCGCTTCAGCGCGCGCCTGCTGGCCGATCGTCTCATCAGCACGCACGTCGACTACGACTGCTGCGGAAGATCGATAGGTAGGGGCGGCAAGCAGAGCATAAGCTGCTGCCGTCCCAAGGCCAATAGCTAAACAGGCAGCGATGATGAGCCATCGCAGCGCGAGCACCTTGTAGAGGTGGCGCATCAACATAGAAACGGTCCTCTTAAAAGATTCGTGCGCCGACCCGGATTAAGTCACGTGGCTGGACATCGTCTCCGCGCTTTGCGTCGGTCGTGACTTCGTCGCCATCTTGTCCGGTGCGAGTTACACTCAACTTATTGCGAGCGCCCCTTGGAGTAAGGCCTCCAGCAAGGGCAACAGCCTGCTCCACGGTAAGCCCCGGCTCGATCGGGTAAGCGCCTGGATTTTTCACTTCACCAAGGATGAAGAAGGTGGGCGCGTCTGCCACCATAATGATCTCGTCAGGTTGCGCCAGACGATCGAGCTCGCCGGTCATGACGCCTAAAGCCGAGAGTTCTGTGCGATGCCCAGTTGCGTCTGTGATCTGGATGACACCAGAGCCTCTTCCCAGCTGCGCACCAGATCGGGCAAGGACATCTGTTAGTTTAAGACCGGTGCGATCCAAAATGTACTCACCCGGCCTCGCAACCGCGCCGAACACCGAGACCTTTCGGCTGCGATATTCTTGAACAAGCACATTGACGACAGGATCGACTAGAATACCCGCTGCCTGGAAGTTCGTAGCGAGCTTAGCGGAAATCTGGGCAGGGGAGAGACCACCCACCTGAACGTTGCCGAGCTCCGGCACGGGTATCTGACCATCTGTCGCAACTTGCACTACAGTGTTGTATGCCGTCGTGCCGTAAACAGAAATGTTTAGGACGTCGCCACCACCAACTTGATAGACCGATTCCTGAGCAGCGGCGTTCTGAGCGACTGCCATGTTGCCGTGAATACCAGCAGCGGTAATCATGATGCTTGCAATGGCTTGATGAACTCGGCGTCGCATCGTTTCTATTCCTCTTAGGCGCTAAGTCCGAACCATTGGTTTGGCGTGAGATAAGGTTGCGCCGGCCACCGGCGTACCTCCTGTAAAGCGGACTCCGGGCGATGGCTCCAATGCCGCTTGATACCGTGGTGCAGTGCACCACACAAGCCCGGTAGAGCTGCATCCACTTCCGAGATGAGGCCCTTGGGTGATGTGTGCGCATATGGGGCAATGGAAAAGTGTTAGGAGATCTACACCGGTTGTTCAGAAGCACCACAATTCCGGTCGTTCAGAAATACCCGTTATCTCACGGCCTCATCCTCGTCTGCTTCAATCGAGGCCAAGTGGGGTGCTTAAACCGCAAAAAGGCGCCGAGCAAAGGCAGGGCGAGGAGGAAGAAAATCATATAGCGATATGATCCTGCGACCTGCCGGTGAAGGGACTTACTACCATCGACACCTAACAGCAGCGCAGCGGAAAGCACCAGCCGATACAAAGCTGGTGCACAGCTTGCGGAAACAGACGGCGCCGTGGCAGGACAGGAGGCGCGCAACTCCGTAGTTTTTGGGACGATCGACGGCGTGTCCGATGAGGTGCCGCCGCAGTAGCGCTGCTGGTCATACTGGGATGTCCGGGTGCGCCGGCCGCCGGTAGTGAGCGGCGCAACCAATTGCATCGTTACCGTTGGTCTCGAGCACGTCGGGCCTCCGATGCTCTCGTTCGAGCAGGACTGGCGCAGCCTCCACATGTTGTTACCCCCTAGGCTCGGACTCATTGATCACAGCCAAACGGTGGCGGCGATGCAGATGGCCGAGAAGAAGGTGTGGGGCATCGGTCATAGCGGGTGTGGAAAAGGCGCCAGTCCTTTAGGCGGCCAGACACGATCTCGATCTTGTGGCGCCGCGGTAAAGCACGGTGTCGTGCGGGATCGGATCTCGCCGGTTCGCCCTAGAAGGGATGCACGCAGCTATTTTGCGATGGGGCAGGACGGCTCGGAACCAGTCTGCGTCACATCTCGGTCGCCGAGCAGAGTTTTGGCCCTTGGCCAGCGTATCAAGCATCAGGGCAGCGTCTTTGTAGTCGCTCAGCTGGCCTTGCTGAGCGCCATGATCAGAGGGCGCCCCTTGCCGTCGCACACGGCGTGAAGCTTGGAGTTCAGGCCGCCCTTGGTACACCCGCTTAGGATTGGGCGCGGCGCGCCCAGACCTAGCGTCATGGCGGCGCGGCAATGCATGGACCCGGCAATAGCCGTGGGTAGGCAGATCGGCGGTCAGCGCCTGGATGTTACCGACCAGCTCGGCATCGGGCAGTGGCGCTTGCCCGCGCTGACGTGGCGGTGGTCGGTTGTGCATGGCCGACAAATGCTGCCGGCTGATGACTAGCGCCTCGGCCACGGCGCTCACCGATCATCTCCTTGCAGTACGATCGAGCGCAACAGCAGTTCTTCAGGCCTGCGCCCGGAACACGGCCTCACGCAGGATCTCGGCCTCCATCGTCTTCTTGCCCAGCAAGCGCTGCAGCTCGGCGATCTAGCCCTGGAGCGCGCGGTACTCAGACGCGGGCACCATCGCTCTGCCGGCACCAGCTGCGGTCAACGCCCCTTGAGCCAACAGCCCGCGCCAGGCGAAGATCTGGCTGCCGCTGATGCCGTGCTGACGGGCCACGAGTGACACGCTGATGCCCGGCAAGTACGTCTCCTCGCGGATCCGGACCTTTTCTTCCGGGAGCCAGCGCCTCCCGCGCTGAACCCCGGAAAGGACCTCGCCGACGTGGTACCGCCTGGTCGTATGCTCAGTCATGGGCCTCACTCTTAACTAAGAGCGAGACCCTGTCAGGTCATTTGGGGCAGTCGCGCCAGCACTCGAGGAACCTTCAGCAAGTGCCGGATAGCAAACATCACATCGAGGTGATTTAAGCGTCGTACTTCGATCCTTGATAGTCGGCAGACGCGGCGAAAGCTTTGGTCTGGCTTACACGACCACAAGAGAACGCCTTGCTGATGCCCCACGGAGGTGCTGCCCGACTATCGAGTGGATGACCTTTTTTTCCTAAGGCGGTTTCCGGCTTACGTGAGTCAAAGGCGGATTCCCCTGGGCGTGGTGATCTGGTTCAAGATGCTGGCTGGGAAGGAGGCCGGCATGGATGAGCAAGCCGTTGTCGATCGACCTACGGTCGCGGGCGCTGGCTGCGGTTGACGACGGGATGAGTTGTCGGGCTGCGGCGCGGCGGTTCGGGGTGGCCGTTGGAACAGTGATCCGCTGGCACGACCAGCGCCGCAGCACGGGTGGCTTTGCCGCCGAGGGGCAAGGCAGTGGTACGCGGTCGCGTCAGATCGAAGCGCATGCGCACACGAGCCGGACGCTGCACGAGGCGCGGCAGGACATCACGCTGGACGAGCTTCGGCGCGCACTGGGCGAGGCGGGGGTGACCGTGGCGATCTCGACGCTGCACCGCTTCTTCGCCCGCCACGGGATCATGCGAAAAAAAGACCGGGCACGCGGTCGAGCAGGACCGTGCCGACGTCCTGAGCCAGCGCGAAGCATGGTTCGACCGCCAGCTCGATCTCGACCCTGCGCAGCTGGTCTTCATCGACGAGACCTGGACGGCGCCCATGTGACCCGCAGCCACGGCCGCTGCCGCCGAGGCGAGCGGCTGCGGATGGGCTTTCCGCACGGCCACCGCAAGACGATCACGCTGGCCGCCGGCCTGCGCATGTCCGGCATGGTCGCGCCCATGGTGCTCGACGGACCTATCAGCGGCGACTGGTTCGAAGCCTATGCGGCCAGATGCTCGTGCCCAGCCTCCAGCACGGCGGAGTCGTCATCATAGACAACCTGCCGAGCCACAAGCGCGCCAGCGTCCGCGACCTGATCGAGGCGGCC
Organism: Croceibacterium ferulae; assembly: GCF_003660445.1. GTDB lineage: Bacteria > Pseudomonadota > Alphaproteobacteria > Sphingomonadales > Sphingomonadaceae > Croceibacterium > Croceibacterium ferulae. The sequence goes on from NZ_QZVQ01000013.1 coordinate 23,099, forward strand.
GGAGCCCGCCTCATGTTCCTCCCGCCCTACAGCCCCGATTTCAACCCGATCGAGAAGGCGTTCGCCCGCCTCAAGGCCATGCTCCGCAAGGCCGGCGAGCGAACCGTATCCGGCTTATGGTCCCTCATCGGCGAGCTGGTCGATCTCTTCCAACCACAGGAGTGCGCCAACTACTTCAGCTTTTGCAGCTACGAACCAGACCAATCGGATACCGCTCTAGGGTCCAGACACAATCACCCGAGAAGCGGCTGATCGTCAGTGACGTCGAGGCATAGCGTAGGATGTACGGCTTTTCAGAAGGCTTCCCCGCGGGCTCCTCGTTGCCGAAGAAGGCGACATAGCGTTCATAGGCGTTGATTTCGTCGTCGAGCCAGCAGTGGACGACCACCCCGTATTCTGGGCCACCCTGCTCAAGACCGGCATAGCGAACGGGAGTTCCAGGTGGCAGATATGGGCCTGACGCGACTTCATCTTCGGTCATGATCTTCTTTCATTCTTCAACGCCGTCATAGCCAGAACGCGACTGCGGTAGCGAGGGCCACACCGGAGAGGAAGTTGGCAGCAAGCTTGTCGTAGCGGGTGGCAACACGGCGGAAGTCCTTGAGGCGGCAGAAGGCCTTTTCGATGAGGTTGCGGCCCGCATAGCGGTTCTTGTCGTAGCGGATGGCGTGCTTGCGGTTGCGCCGGCCCGGGATGACCGGGCCGGCACCGGCGTCGCGAGTCAGACGGCGCAGCCGGTCGGCGTCATAGCCCTTGTCGCCCAGCAGGTAGCGCATGCGCCCGGCGTGTTCGGGGAGGGCGGGCGCGGCCTTCACGTCGCTGACGTTGCCGCGCGTCAGCATCAACGCATAGGAGCGGCCGATAACGTCGGTGAGCGCGTGGACCTTGGTCGTCCAACCACCGCAGGAGCGGCCGATCGCCTGCGCCGAGCGCCCCCTTTTGCGCCAAATGCGGCACGCTGCGCCTTCACGTAGGTGCTGTCGATGGCGGTGCTCCTCGTCACCGCGCCCGCGGCCACCAGCGCGTCCAGCAGCTTGAGCCAGAAGCCCCGGTGCGACCAGCGATTGAACCGGTTGTAGACCGTCGTCGAGGGCCCGTACTCGGCCGGGCAGTCGCACCAGCGACAGCCGACCTTTAACACATGTAGGATGCCGGAGATCACCCGCCGGTCGTCCACCCGTCGCGCTCCAGGCTGGTTCTTGAGCAGGTGCGGCTCGATCGCCGCCCATGCTTCGTCCGATAACCAGAATAGCGCCATGCCCAGCCTCCTGCGATTCACCACCGCAGTGAATCAGGAAAGCCGGTCCGCCTCAAGCCGCTGATTGAGTTTGAGCCCCAACGATCGGCTGCTTGTGTATCCGCTCGGCCGTCCTTTGCGAAGGAAAGCAGGGTGGTGGTTCAAAACGTTCTCAAAGTGACGGTCGCTTTTGGCCGCAGGCGGATCGGGACACGCACGCGCAACTACTTGCCGACTTGCAAGGCCGCAGAGGTCAGGAAAACTCTCCGCCCGTCATCACATCCGAAGCCTGGGGTCATACACTACTCGCTCTCTGTCAAAGGTCACCTGCGAGCTGGCAGGGCAATGACGGACCAAACTGAATCTGCCGTTGAGCGTAGTTGCAAAGGCATGTAGGCGCCGTGTCGCAGTCATGTGCGAGCTCGCATGGCGCTTTGGTTCGTCAGAGAAGGCTTTATGGCAAACAACACCAACGCGGTAGAGTCGCAGAAACATGAACTTCTATCTATGTATAGACGTCATGTTGGTATGGGTAGCTCGTACGCGCTTGTTGATTTTCCGGACCATCCAAATGTTGGCGATAGCGCTATTTGGCTAGGGGAGATTGCCTTGCTGAAGAAAATCACTGGCCGATCTCCGAGGTACGTGTCGACGTACGCCAACTTCGATGCTGCTGCTTTTGAAGCAGCGTGTCCCAATGGGGTCTTGTTTATCCATGGTGGTGGAAACCTTGGCGATATCTGGCCTAGCCATCAGATTTTTCGCGAAGAGCTATTAGCTAGGTTCCCACAGCGGGAGATTGTCCAGCTTCCTCAATCTATCAAGTTTCGAGATGAAGCCGGTACAAAGCACTTTGCTCAATTACTTGAGCGCCATCCGAATTTTACGCTCTACGTCCGAGATAACCCAAGTTATGAGTTTGCAAAGCTCAAATTTGCTTGCAAAGTCGATTTGATGCCGGACTCTGCGTTTGGTATGGGGCAACAACGTCGTAGCCCGGCTACGCGCGATGCTTTGCTACTCCTTCGTACCGACAGTGAGCGGGCAGGATATGACATGGCCCCATTTGCGTCGATAAGGGAAGGTAAGATCGTCGACTGGCTGCAAGATTGTCCAAGGACGATTAGAGCGGCACGGGCCCGACGTCGATTAGTGAAGATAGTCTCAGGTGCAGATTCCAATGCACTGCGTGTACGATGGTACGAGTGGTTGGCAAATAGTCGCGTTAAACGCGGTATAGCTCAGCTATGTGAAGGCCAGATCGTGATCACAGATCGATTGCACGGCCACATACTGTGCGTGCTACTCGACATTCCGCACGTGGCTCTCGATAACGACTACGGAAAGGTCTCAAATTACATCAATGCTTGGACCCACAAATATCCCAGTGTCAGGATCGCAAAATCTTCTGCGAGCGCATTGAAGGAATACAATGATGCTTTGATCAGAGCTCTATGATTTACTCTCGATTTCCTTCAATACGCTGCTTTAGCTAAGCATTATAAATTACGAGTTGCTTCCCTGTAGCGTCAGGCGCCTCAACAGCGCTTTCTATGAAAGGCGTGACGCTTGCCCCTTCAGCTGTGCAAGGATTCAGAACGGCGTGGCCTATAACAGACCTGAAGAACCAACAGCCGAAGCGAAGGCGAAGGCACCTGAAGCAAGCATGAGCAGCAAACTACTGCGAGGCAGCGGCTGGATGGCTGCCGCACGAGCAGTCATTAATATTCTCGGATTTACTAGCACGATAGTTCTAGCTCGGTTTCTGAGCCCAAGTGACTTTGGACTTGTTGCACTTGCAACTACGGCACTGGCTATCATAAACTCTGTAACTGACATATCTCTCAACCAGGCACTGATACATCACCGAGAGCCGACTGACTATCACTTCCATACTGCATGGACCCTGAGCGTTCTTCGCGGTTTGCTGTTGGGAATGCTGGTAGCCAGCCTCGGGTTACCGATGTCTTGGTTCTATGACGATCCCCGGCTGCTTCCGATTATGCTAACGCTCGGTGCGTCGACCTTTCTCGCGGGGTTTGCAAATCCCCGCCGTGTGATGCTTGCGAAGCAACTCGTATTTTGGCAAGAGTTTTTGCTCACTGTCTCGCAAAGAGTTATAACAGTGGCTGTATCAATTGCCGTCGCAGTTGCATACGAAAGCTACTGGGCCCTTGTGCTTGGCGTGATCTCTGGGCAGGTTGCAGCCATCGTTGTATCCTACACTTCGTTACCGTTTCGCCCGCGCTTCGCTCTTCGCCACGCGCGAGAGCTTTGGTCGTTTTCCATTTGGTTGACACTCGGGCAAGCGATGAGCACTATCAACTGGCGCTTCGACCAATTGCTAGTAGGAGCCTTGCTTGGCAAGGCGGCGCTTGGCTTCTACGCTGTAGGTGACAATCTTTCCCAAATTCCTTCCCGCGAGACCACCGCTCCGCTGACGAAGACCCTGTTTCCGGGGTTTAGCCGGATCGCGGATGATGCTCTTCGTTTACGTCAAGCTTACACCCGCGCGCAGTCAATTGTGACCGCGGTCGCCTTACCAGCTGGCGCGGGAGTTGCGCTAGTTGCGTCACCCCTTGTGGCACTAGCATTGGGGGAGCGCTGGGGACCGGTTGTTCCCATCATTGAAGCGCTTGCAACCATCTTTGCTCTACAGACATTTGGATCATTGGTTGCCCCTTTAGCCATGTCTTTGGGCGCTCCTCGTCTTCTATTTCGGCGCGATTTGCAGATGTTCTTTGTGCGCCTGCCGATTATCATCACCGGCACCTTGCTGTTTGGGCTTACTGGGCTTGTGTATGCCCGCTGTCTGACGGGTGTTATAGCGACGGTCACGAACATGACGATCGTGCGCCGTTTAATTGGCATACCGCTCGTGAACCAAGTTAGCGGGAGTGCGCGTACCCTTATCAGTGTGTCCATGATGGCGGGTGCAGTCGTTCTTGCGCAGCGAATGTTGGCACTTCATGGTCAGCATACATCCATGATATTATCGCTCGGGATTTCCGCTGCGGTTGGAGCATTGACTTACATAAGCACGCTGCTGATTACCTGGCGATTAATGGGCAGCCCTGCTGGACCTGAGGACGAGGCTATCAAGTTGGTCAGAAGAGTTATGACGCGGATTCAAGGGTAATACTCACATGGCGGATATAACAGTGTACGTCATCAGCATGAATAGTTCCATTGAGCGAAGACGACGGTTTTCGCACCATGCAGAGGGCTGCGGACTGAATTGGCATTTTTTCGATGCGCATACCCAACTGGCAGAGGGGCTAGTGTATCTAGAGCAGCGTGCAATAGACAACCATGGTCGCCCTCTTACCGCAGGAGAGCTTGGCTGTTACTCTAGTCATTATAGCGTCTGGAAGCAGTTTCTTGAATCTGGTTGCGAACAATGTGTTGTTCTGGAAGACGACGTGATTGTAGATTGGGCTGGTGTCAGACTCTTGGTCAATAATAATCTTGCCGACCGAGGTATCGAGTATTTACGGCTGTACCACAAACGCCCCGGACGGATGCAAACTTATGCCGCTGACTTCTCCCGAAGATCGTTGCACATCGTGCAGCTCTTTGACAAAGCCTACGGGACTCAAGGATATATTATCACTAGGTCTTCTGCAGCGAGGTTTCTTGCGTCATTCAAGGACGTTGTCAGGCCGATAGATGATCAGATGGATCGCTATTTTGCCCATGGGATTCGCAATCTCTCCATGTATCCATTTTTGCTAGTCGAAGAGAGCGTCTCATCCGAAATCGGTGCTAGCCGCTTTGAGAAGGATAAGGCCCCGTCGAAATCCATGCGTCAAGCGCGTTTGGATAGAAGGTCCCGCAACTATGCCTACCTGAGGAGTGTAGGTCATTTGTTTGTGCAAAAGGCTTTAAGGCGCATAGGGTTCAGTTAACTGTAATGAGGCATGCAAAGTCGCAACACCCTCGAAAAGATTAAATTAGTTAGCTCCCGGGGTTGTCAGGGATAGGTTCGACGACAATCCGTCTACTCAGCAAGGATATGCCTTGTTGCAGTTTTTGAAACCGCGCGCCGGCAAGCGGTTGCAAAAAAGATCGCAAAGGTCAGTTTGCCAGCAAGACCGTGATTTGCAGAGCCCTGTCGGATCCTTCGCGATCAATGAGGGGGGTCGTCTTTGTAGCTCCTATATCTCAGAACGCGAGCAATTTGGTCTCACACAATGCTGAACGATCTTATTCCATGTCTTTGGCTTACTACTTACGGATAATCGGCGTCAAGACGGCTGTGGTGCCACAGCCAGTCTAGTAGAATGGTGAAAACTTGTAGTATCTATGAAAATGCTCGATTAGCTGGTGTTTGAAAGTTGCTAGGGAAAAGGTTCGGGTATGAGCGCTTGTCTACGGCCATTTGTCCGAGCTTCGCGACTTCTCTAACCGCATGGCGACTATGTGTGGGAGTGGAGGTCGCCTTTACATGACGGCGGCGATGAACTAAATCAAGACATCTAAGTCGTGTCGGGAATGCAACTGCTTGCAGTCAATACTCCTAATCAGGCGAATGAAGATGCGCTATCAGGGCTGGCGACCGCAATTGATATATTACGTAGGCCTGTTCTCTGCTGTGGGTGAGATACAACTTTCATTTTTCCGCTGCGTTGCTCTGATTTCCGCACTTGGCCGACAATGCCACTTCCCAGCGGGACGGCATTCTAGCCAAACGCTCCGTGGTGGCACAAAGCATCATCCGGCGCGGCGCCTTGCTACTTATGTACCCACATTGGATTTGATATTTTCTGAGCGCAGATGTAGCGGGCCCAGGTGAATCGAGTCGAGTGTCTTGATGGCCTTCGCGGCCTAGCTGCCCTATGGGTTTTACTCGGCCACGCTGCGCTGCTGACGGGCTTCAAGCTTCCACTGCTCAGCCAGCCCGATCTTGGTGTTGATCTCTTCATTCTGCTGTCCGGCTTCCTGATGGTGCATCAGTATTATATTCGCTCGAGCTTTGAGGACTGGGGTCAGCCAAGAACGTGGGCAAGTTTCTGGGTCCGGCGGTTTTTCCGAATAGCTCCGTTGTTCTATGTAGCCCTATTTTTTTCTATTATCCTTGGGCCCGCAATTTACGATGACCGATTGGCAATAGACACTGCTTTAGGGAGAAGTCCACAGCCCGAAGAGCGCTATTTAGATAGCAGCATTACAAATATTGTGCTTCATGTGACCTTCCTTTTCGGACTTCTCCCTAGTCATGCATATCGGACGCCTCTGCCTGATTGGAGCCTGGGGCTTGAAATGCAGTTTTATGCCGTGTTCCCGGCTATTGTCCTTTTGGCGCGTAAGGTTGGATGGATCGGCGGGTCGTCGCTCGCTGGTATTGCGGGCGTGATTGTGGCCGCCACGGTCGCTAAGATGGGTATGCAATTCCCCATGCCGTCTTTCCTACCACTCAAACTTCATGTGTTTATAGCCGGTATGCTCGTGGCTGCGGCCAGGCTCCGCCCTGGCCGAGCTAGTCTGCTGTATTTGGCCGCCTCTGCAAGCTTTGCAATGCTGCCCATTGGTCCGCACAAAGACCTTCTTCACGTGCTGATTAGAGGATCCATGCTCGTAGCATTTTTCGGCTTATTATATGGGCGCCAGTACCGACCGGGAGATCTCCTCTCGATCGTTCTTGGCGGGCGACTCCTCAAGTGGCTGGGTGAACTATCTTTTGGCGCCTACCTAATACACCTTCTTGTAATGCAGCCTATTGCCGCTTGGGTGTTTAGCTACTTGGGACCGGACTCAACAGCTTCCGCTCGATTCCTGATCGTCTCCGCTGTTGTCCTGCCTCCAACTTACGCTCTGGCTGCTGTGGGATATTTCTTCGTAGAGAAGCCGGGCCAAAGTTTTGGAAAAAGGTGCATAGTACGTTTGTTCAACGCTAAAGAGTCAGCTCAGCAAACTACTGCTGAAAAGATTGCGGCGCCGTAATCAAGCTTTCTTCGCGTTGTTAGCCAAGCGGCGTTTTGAGGTTCAATATAGGTGTCGTCATCGCAGTTCTTGGCGTTACACGTTGATGTAGCCTGCCACCCGTGCGGGCCCACGATCGACACCATCTTGCAGGACGGGACTTGCATCAGCCTGAAGCAATTGCTGTTGCTCCAAATTGTCCAACCGGGTTTCGGGACTCCGGATGATGTGTTCGCGGTTGCTCAATAGCGCAGATCCTTCTGCCGCACCTCGTAGTAGTCGGTCACTCAGCCGGGAAGCTGCTCAAGGGCGGTGAAGGCATCGTGCGTCACACTCCCAATAACGTGGTGGCGCTCGAGGGTTCTGACGAAGGCTTCAAACGTGCCGTGTGACTGGGGAGAGCGGACGATCGTTGTTTGCGGTGCCAAGCCGACGTCGCAGACGATTGCCGATGCGACAGGGCACCAGCAGGTGTGTCACGACAATCCGCCGCGACGTGGCCTACCCGGCGTAATTTCTGCCGATTCCCGCGGCAAGCGTTCGGCCAGGATGTTCCAGCGGCCCGCCTCCGCAGGAACGCCGACTCCTGGGCGTGCCGGTCGCGGTCGGTGGGCACCAGAGCATGATCCACCTTCTGAAAGGAGCCTTGATCTCGCAATCGGGCGAACTAGCGGTATGGCGTCTGCCACGGCAGAAAGCCCGACTGCTGGCACCGCCGAGGTGCCCTCGCGCGCAATACGAAAAGGCTTGCATCAAACAAGTCTCGCCAAGGGCCCTTCGTGGCCGACCTCCCGCCGGCTCTGCAGGCAGACAGATAGCTAACACCGGGCATTCTGCATCCGTGAGGCTGCTTGTATGATGGAGATGATCGCGGCCATCCTGCCGTCGAGTGTCGCGGATCCACATGGCGGCTCGGGATGGCGTCAGATACCTCCTGAGATTATGTCATGCCGGAATCCTCCACTCCCAGCTACTTACGAAAAGGGCTCCAAAGGGAAGGGGGCTGATGCGCTTCAAACAACTCGCCCGATTGAGGGCGGCATGGATAAATCAGCCTGCGGCGACGGATCTGCACAGCCGACTTCTTGGCCGCGGTAGATGAATTTGGCAGGTGTCCTGCCGAAATTCAGCGCACTCTCATCGACTAGAGCGAGGCGTTACACTGTAGGGACATTGCCTCTAGCGACCTGGCGCCTTTGCACATCAGCGGAGCAGCGGAGCAATTTGAGATGAGGGTGACGACCTGTTAACCCGCGGCGCGCACATTCATCTCGCCCATGACCGTCTCCTGGCGTCGGTAGGGTGAGGGCTGCCCTTTAGCGGTGCAGGGCGGCCCTTTATCCTTTTAACCCGCGGCGCATACCCAATCTGCCTCAGCGTGCAAAAGCGCCATTTCGGCGGCGTACTGCTGCACGATAGCCGCATCACGTGGATTGTTCAGGCCACCTGCCACCCACTTGAAGCGCTCAACTGCTGCCACGGCGTTGTGCAAACCTGCCATTTGTTAACCATCCCGCTGTGATCACTCTTGCAAGAACAGCGGCTTTCGCGCGCAGTTCCGAGACTTGGCATCAGTAGTATTGCTTATCGGCAGAAACATACGGACTTGCCGCCTCGAGGCGGATCACTGGTGCGCTCTATCGGCTGGGTAAGCCGCCAGCGGTTTGATCGACCGGCGCGCAGGACCATCCTCTCCGCAAGCTGCAGCAATCCCATACTAGAGCTCACGGCAGGCCCCACTTTGCGAATACGCATCGCCATCAGACTGGGCGTACTCTCGATAGCACGTTAGGCTCTTCTTTTGCGATAGCATGCATCGCAGCACTGCCGGAGCGAGCGCGACCACCCATCCGAGCGAGGGGCATTTCGTGCAAGATCGATGGCTGCTCGGATACGCCTAGGGTTAGCCCGGGGGAGGGGGACATGAGCTTCCCTTGCAGAACAGATGCGGAACATACATGTCCGCTGCATCGGCGATGGTGCGAAAGGTAGGCCTTTCTGTTGGGCGAGGAAGGTAAGTTTCCGGCCTAGTGCGTGTCGCTACGCGGCCCAGTTGCGCGATGCGGTGAGGCCTCGGGGATGCCCCTTCGCACCCTATAAGGCAGAGTGCGGATGATCTACAGTGAAGTCATCACAGGTAAACGTCCGACGTCTTCCGTGTTGCGGCAGTGCGACTCGCCGAGGACGAGGCTTTGGTAGTGCGGCCTGAGGCCGGACTCCAGAAGGAAGCTTTGTGTCGGACCGGACCGAGATTACTGCGCTAATGGGCGACGCCGGTAGCTCGCCGAATGGGAGGGTGGCAATCCTGGACGCCGCCGAGCAAGACGGCGTTTACGTAAGCGACGGCGCAAAACGCCACAGCACCGCTGAGAGCCTCATATATATCTTGGCGTGTGCGGCGTCAGGCTGCGGCGCTTGCGAGCGAGCCACTGCACCCATCTTGGTGCGCGCTCCCGGAGCCGTTTCCGCAGGCACCGCAGAGCCAGGTGCACAGCAACATCGGCCGGATCACGGGGCGGCCGAGGATCTGCTCCGCCCGCGGCCCATTAACAGGCCAGCCAGACGGCGCGATCGAGTGCTCGTGAGCGGGCGAGAACGTCAGCCATGCCCGACATATTCGTAGAAGAATATTCAGGGGTACCCCGATCACTCTCTTTTCAACTATTCTGCATCGAATATGGGTGGAGAGTGACAAAGGACGAACGAATTGCAGCTCGGCGCAAGGAACTGGGGGTTCCCCAGATTGATCTTGCGCGTCTCGCCGGCATCAGCCAGCCAACCGTAGCCTAGCTGAAGCGCGATCAGCAGGTCGGGTCGCCCCAAATGCACAAGATCGCTCAGGTCCTACAGACTACGGCGACTTACGTGTCGGGCGAGATTGACGATCCCGCAGAGGATGCGTTCATCCCGCCGGCCCCGGCCGAAATAGCGGCCGAGATGAGGCTGGTGAAGATCAGCGAAATCGATCTTGACATTGGCATCGGCGCGGCTTTCATGGACAAGGCGCAGGTCCCCGAAGTTGATCGCTGGATCCTACAGGAGTGGGTGAGCAACTTTACCGGCACACCGGCGCCGCTGCTGGCGATCGCTCGAGCAGTGGGCGAGAGCATGTATCCTACGATCAACGACCGCGAACTAGTGCTCGTCGCCCGATTGCAAACGAAGATCGATCGGGCAGACGGCATATGCCTGCTTGTGTTCGGCGGCTTCAGCACGATCAGGCTCGTTCGCATGCTTCCAGGCGGCACCGCCCGTCTGACGGCAGCCAATCCCCTGGTGCGCGATGAGTCGGCTGCCGCCAGCCAACTCTCCGTGATCTGCCGCGTTCCCGGCGTGTTCCTGCGGACCTGATCGATTGTACCGCTCCCTCCTGGGCTCCGCGTGTCTGCGACCATCATCACCGATAAGCTGCGGCCGATGTCGCTGGCGGTAGTTGGTGCGCCGCATCTGAACGATAGTGGCTCCAATCCGCAGTTTGAGATCCTGCTGCCAGGGCGGCGAGACGGTGTAGCTGCGTTCGGAGGTGCGTAACAAGCACGACCGGAACGCAGTGGCCGTGTTCTCCTGCCGTGGCGTCCAGATTGGCTACCTTACTGCCGACCGCGCACGGCGCCTGGGCATGCTGCTGGGCCGGACGAAAGTGCAGGCAATCTTCCAGCGGCCTGCGACGTTCGGCGCGTGGATCCGGGTGGCGTTTACTGGCGAGGTGCCGACGCTAACGGACGCGATGCTGGTGGAAGCTTTCCACGATGACGGCGCGTGGGTTAACGCCGAGCCGGACTTCTATCCCGACGAGGTTTACTCCGATGATTAAGGCAGTTTGAGATGGCACTCCCGGTGACGGTGCTGATCGCAGCCGCCACCATGATCGCTAAGGACGAGCGCGCGCAGCGCGCCGCCAAATCGTTGTGGGACAAGGGCGTGGATGCCTGGGGGAAGTGGCACAGTGGCCGAGTGGATGCCGATGCGGAAACAGCGCCGATGCCGCCAAATGGACCCGCGAGCGTCGATCGCGTCGCAGGTTTGCACGAGGGACAAGCAGGTGACCTGATCCGCTTTACCTACACTGACGAGCACGGCCTGTCCCGCAAGCACACGGTCGGCAATTGGAGATCCGAAGGCGGACGGCTCACCGGCTACTGTCTTGATAGCAAACAGGAGGAAGCCTTCGATTTCGGACATATCGGCGATTGGGAGGTGATCCGGTTTAAAGCTGATGAATGACGCATCGATGGGCCTTCCGAGGTTTTCTGCCGACGATGATGGATACTACCGGTTCGGCCCGAAGCGTGCGGATTGGGCAAGCCTGATGGTTGCGATGGAGCTCGAGACGCGCATTGCTGAAGGAACAACTCGGGATTAGCAGAAGACCTGGGCGCAGCTGTTCAACAAGACGGTTCGACCGAGGTACGGAGAGCCGCACCCGGTAGAGGAAATGGAAAGCCTGGAGCGAGAGCTGCGCAGGTTTGTAAAGCACACAGCGGCCAATCACCTGCAAATTTGCAAAATGCGGATATGGCGGAACCTTTAGCGAAGCGGGGACTGACGTGAACGAGAAAGCGGTTGAGGCTGCCGCGCGGGCCTTGTGTCGGCAGGACGGCCACCCGGAGAATGCCACTCTCGGAGGATGGCCGTGTGGGTGAGCTATAAGCCGGAGGCGCGGGCTGCGTTGATTGCCACATCTTTCGAGCAGCTGATCCCGGCCGACCCGCGCCGGCTGGCGAGCGTAGCGGCCCGCCTGCAGAGGCTCTTCCAGGCGTGAAACCCCCTCACTCACAACTGCAGTGGATACCACTTCGGCCTCGGTTCGGCAGTGCGTGTTACCGGCGAGCTAGTGGATGCGGCTGGATCTATCACCGACGAATGGCGCGTCTAATGTGCGCTGCGAAGCACATGTCACGCCAGAGAAGCATCCGCCGCTTTGGTGACACATCCCCATGTCGGCGCAAGTCGGTGCCCAACCTTGGCATTTCATCATAGCGCTATCCAAACGAGTTGGGTCAGCATCGTGGCGCAGATCTCGCTCGGTGATACCAATGCTCATAGCGGCAGGCTCCAACACTTTGCCGACCGATCTGCTATCCGGCGGAGCGACTTTATCTGGTCCGCCTTTTTCGTGGCGTACTGCTGCACTATGACATCGTCCGCAGGGTTGCTAACCCCGCCCACGATCAGGCGGAAGCGCTCTGCAAGTGCCGCTGTGTCACCGATTTTTACCATCTCTCCAAAAGCTCCTTGCAGATTGCCTTTCAAAAACAGAGGGGCTTGCTCGGAGTTCCGAAGTTCTGGGGTCGGTAGTTCTACCTATGATTAACCTTCAGCTCAGCTGCGCTGGTAAGCAGGAGTTTGAAAGCGTGCTCGATCGGGGCTTCCGGCCAGTTGGCTTTTCTGGTGAAAGTATCGGGTATGGCAAGCTGATGCGCGAGGTACGTGCCGCAGATGCTCAGATGTTGGAGAGCACGAACGGCCGCAGCGGTGGGCATTTCGCGAGTTTGATGACTCTGCTGTGCGCTTGGCAGATCGTATTTGGACGAATCGTGGTGACGAGGCTGGCTGATCCCATCCGCTCAAGGGCACGCTACTGCAAGGTCTGACCCGCAGCCGATAAGTCTTTGCCTTGCAGCCCTTCGGTCGCATCGGTAGATACCTTCGTTTTGTATTCGTCGACGGTGCTGATCACCGCACCCTTTTTGCCGAGTAACGCCGCCTTGACGCGGGAGCCGACCGGAATCAATTGAGCCTAGACTGGCCGGATACAGATGGTTCGAAGCGCCGTTAGTGCCATCAACCACCCCGCCTTTATCTCCGCCCAGTTGAATATTGCGAGCGGCGGTGCCGCCTGTGCGTCTTCGGATCGAGACCCTGACGGTGCCGTACTCCTCTGGAGGTGAACGTTGCGCGGCTGTGTTTTCCTTGCTTCATCTCATACGGGCACGGCGTCTGGGCGCAGCTGGGCTGATCACGTGTCGCCGCAGGCAGCTGCCGGCGGTAGGGCCAGAGTCGTATTAAGTTCTTCATCTGTCATCTGCACTTTACAGCCGCCAGCATTACCGCCGCTCGTTCGTGCCGGGCCGCCACCGTCCATGCCAGCCATTGCCGGGCAGCCGCCCTGCGGGTGGGGCACCTTCGATCCTCAACGTCATGACCGCGAAATAAACCTTGCCAGCGCGGTTATCGCAGACGGCGGCATGGCCAAGTTAATGGCTCGCAGGGGCACGGTCTTGCGGCACGCCTTTGCCCTTGTGGAAGAAGGCACCCAGCGAGGCCGTGGCGCCGCCATGCCCCAGCACCGCCGCGTCCCTGTAGAAGGCGAGAGCGGGATCTATGTCGCGCGTCACGCCCTCGCCATTATCAAAAGTCAGGGTCAGGGCGAACAGCGCACCGGGATGTCCGGCATTGGCCGTTCCCGGCACCATCCCAGCGCCTCGTGCCGATCCCACGGTTTGCCACCGGCGCCGAACCTCGAGATCTGAGCAAGGAAGTGTTAGGCGGAGGGCAGGCCGGAGCGAACCGCTTGGCGATAATAGTCGGCGGCCGCGCGTCGCGGCGGATGCCCACACTATCGAACGCCATGTCGCCAAGCATCTGCGCGGCCGCGAGATCCCCGGCAGGCAGCGCGCGATCGTACCAGCGGCGCGCCTGCCCATGTCGGATGCCACACCTGCGAAGCCAGTGCGATACAGATCGCCTAGAACCGCCGCTGCCTCGCCGACAGCGATGTTCCGCTCGAGCGGCTGCGGGTCAAATACCGGTAGGTTCTGCAGGGGATTGAAGCGGGCCTTCGCGGCCTTCTTCAGCCGTCTGACGCCTTCCTCCGGAGCTGTCCAGTCGCCCGGCTCCAGCAGGTTGATCTTGCCGATGAATAGGGCCGCCTCCTTCCCGCCGATGCGCCAGTAAAGTCGGCGATGCGCGCGGCGGAACCAATCCTGCGCCTCTTGGTACCGACCTGATCGAACAGCCAGAACGCGGTCGGCAGCTGCAGCCTGAAACTTACCGGCAGCTTTGCTCACGTCCTAATGTGGGTCGCTGTTTCCTCGCGCGACGACTTCTACTAGACGAGTTAATCCGGATCAGAAGGGTATCGATTAGGCCTTGCAGGGGCACCATCTTTCCCAAGCAAGGTCGAGATAGCCGTAAACTGCACTGACTTTGTCTGTGAGACGATGGATCCTCCGCGGCGCTACCCGCCTTGCGAGCTGTCCGGCATTTCAAGGTGAACCGTAGCCTCTAATTTGGCGACCATGTACATGGTAGCAGTGTGGTTTCTGAGTTCGTCGTAGATCCGAAACTCGATCTCCGGAGCGTCCTCTCCACCAGCGAGCACCGCTGAGATCATTTGACGTCCGTCTTTACGCACAAAGTCCAGTGCTTCACCAAGATCGGTGAAGAGTTGTCCCTCTGCATCTCGCGCCGAGTAAGTCGCGGACCGGACATCTGTGTAGTAGCGCTGCACCTAAGATAAACGGATCACCACCGAGGCTGTTTCTGTATGGTGTCGGACACTGCCGATGCGATCGTCATGGTCAAAGGCCTTGCAACACGTACAACTTACCAGCTTGCGTAAGGCTGACTCACGAGGGGGGTTCCCGAGGCCGTGAAAGTCTGAATCAATGGCGTCCGAGATCACGAGGACGCGACGATGGGACAGCCGATCGACTTGCGAGAGGCTTTCAACGGAACGGCGCTGCGGCGCTTGGAGCGTTCCTCGAGGAGCGCGCCGCAGGCGCGCCGGCTGCTGGTCTTGGCACATTTCTACGATGACGGAAGCCGGAGCGGGGCGGCGCCAATCGTCGACGTCACCCTGCAGATCGTGCGCGACTGGGTGCGCCGCTCCAATGCTCGCGGACCTGATGGCCTACTCGACGGCCAGGCGCTGGGCAGGTCGTGGATCCTCAGTGATGCCCCGCGCCGGGCAATGGTCGAAGCCGTCGATTGCGGAACCATCCCGGCGATCCATGGCGTTGTACGCTGGCGGCTGAGCGACTTAGTGCAGTGGCTGCACGAGGAGTTTGCAGTGTCGCTGGATGAGACCACCATCAGCCGCGAGCTTAAAGAGCTGGACAATGAGACGCTGACCGCCCGGCCTCGTCACCATGTACAGAACGAGCGGGCCGTGGAGGCTTTCAAAAAAAGAGGCTTTGCCGCCGAAGTGGCAAAAGTCAGGGCGGACCTCCCGCAAGACACACCCATAGAGATCTGGTTCCAGGCCGAGGCCGGTGTCTGCCAGAAGAACACGATCACACGCCGCTGAGCCCGGCGCGGCACGCGGCCCTCGGCGCCCAAGGACCAGCGCACCAGATCGGCCTACATCTTTGGCGCCATCTGCCCCGAGGAGGGCACAGGCGCCAGACTGGTCCTGCCCTTCTGTAACACCGAGACAATGACGCTGCACCTGGCCGAGATCGCGCTTGCCGTCGCACCGGGCGCGCATGCCGTGGTGCTGATGGACCAGGCCGGATGGCACATGACCGGCAAGCTCAAGGTGCCTGGCAATATCAGCATCGTCGCGCTGCCCGCCAAGTGCCCCGAGCTGAACCCGGTCGAAAACGTCTGGCAGTTCATGCGCGACAACTGGCTCTCCAACCGCGCCTTCACATCCCACGACAACATCGTCGACCACTGATGCGAAGCCTGGAACAAGCTCGTCGATCAGCCATGGCGCATCATGCCAATCGGCCGGGACCCATGGGCACGCCGGTTCTGACCAGCGCAGGTTGGTTTAAGGCGGATGAACTCTCCGCCCCAGTGCGCTACAGCGGCACGCATTTTTACGGATCCGCCGCGCAGCGATCATAAACCAATTATCGCTATTCACCTTTGTAGAGCCGGCCCGTTCTTTCTTGAAAGGCCCTCTTATCCGCTCCAGCCGCGCGTTCTTCCGGACCGGCTGGAGCGGGTATTACCCTTGCGGCCGCGACCGTCGCGAAGTGACCTCTGAGCAAGCAATGAAGCGGTAGCAGGAAAACTGCGGCGGATACGAATCTCGCCGCGATGCCCCGCCCATAAGCTTCCCGTATCTGAGATCCCTCCTATGTTCCGCTTAGAGCATAAGAAGGGTCGTCGCTCTGATCGCCTCCAATCCAGCGCTGCCAGATCGGCTCTTTAAACCGACACGATCGGCGAGCCTCGAGCCTGGATTGGCCAGCTTGCGTCGCCTCGTGCTCGGCGTCGTGCGCGACTCCATCGCTCTGATGGGTGGCAGTCCGAGCTATGGCGAGATCGCCTACAAGCTCGGTTTGCATCGCAAGCGCGTGCACAAGGCCGTACAGTCGCTGGAGCGCCAGGCTCTGCTGATCCGCCGCGATCTGCATCTACCTGGCCTTTGGAATGCCGCGATCCGTCAACTGCGCAATCTTGGTCGCATCATTGATGAGGATGTCAACATCGCTCCGCCGCGAGATAGCTAGTTCGAGGCGTATGTGCCGGTAACGAGAAGGGGTTTGCTGACCGCCCCGGCGCTCGACTACTTACCTGATACCGAGGCCCCGACGAGGGGCAACGATGGCGCGGCGCGTACCAAAGACGAAGGTTAGGCAACACGACCGCTGCTTAAGCGATCCACCGCAGCTATTGCGAGCGCCACCTCGTACGAGCGGCTGAGCAGCGGGCCCTCCGGCTGGAACAGGCCACCCTACATCGTGAACACGGCCAGTATGGGCCCGCTGCCACGCCGGAGACGCTGCAGAAGCTGAGCCAAGTGAGTGAGGGCACGCTGCCCCGAATGGCCGACGTAGGTTCGCACCGGCAGAACCGCGATCGGGCCCGGCTGGTGAACTGATGATCGCAGCCGCGCACCGCGGTGACGGCCCGGTGGAAGAGGGAATTCACGCCGGGCCTGAGTGCGCTACGTGTTTCGGGGCACGGCGCAGCTGCGAGCACGAACGGCAACTCTGCGCGCCACGTAAAACTTTTCTCGAGAGTTAAGACGGCCCGGCGGGAATGGTTGGAGATATCCGCCGGGCCTAACCGCGCCTTCGCTGCGCAGCTGGGGCGCGGCTGTCGACAAAATGCCACCTGCGCTGATGAAGTAAATGTTCGGCAGAAGACAGAGGCGGCCCGGCGCAGGTAATTTGGGGACCAGCGCCGGGCCTGACCGCACCCTCGGCTGACAGAGTGTGTGCGGCTGTCACCTCCAATGGCACCACCACTCACGAAGTAAAGGGCGCGTGATGATCGGGCTTAGATTGGCGGTCGGCAATGCGGCGGGATTGCGGACGATCACGGAGGTGGTGGAGGTAGCGGAGGCGGGCCTGCCACCGGCAGGTGTTCCCGAGCAACGATCTGCTGACGGCTGCGGGCTGGCCTGCCCGGTTGCTCCCTCGGGCGGTTCCTTTTTTGCGCCGTGCTCCTGAGGCCCGGCTTCGCGGGGGAGAGGAGGGGGAGGGCGATGGTCGGTTCAATCAGGAGATGACAGATGGCCAGCTATTCCCTGTTCGCAGATCTCGACGGCACTCCCAGCTCGGAGCGTTGCGCCCAGGTCGGCCGCACCCGAGACTTCGCTACCATCAACCGGCTCGAAGCCAACATCTACGTCGCTGCCTTGAAGGCGACCTACGGCGCGCCGCCTGCCGGCGTGCGCTTCCGCGTCGTCGCCAATCGCCACGATTTCGGCACCTATCGCACCCTCGCCATCGAGATCGACGAGACGCTGCCGGACGATGAAGCGGCCACGGCGCTGGACTATGCCCAGGAAGCCGAGAACGGCCTGGAACGCTGGAGCGATGCCGGCTTCGGCCAGTGGATCGAGTATGGTCCCAACGGCACCACCACGCTGCACGCCCGCACGGTCGAGGAAGCGGTCAGAAGCGCCCTGCAGATCACGCGGCCGACGCCGCAGGGCAAGTACCCGGTCGCCTCGTGGGAACGACTGCACACCAATCTGCGCGACCCATGGCCCGAGATCGAGGTGCCGGGAGCGGTAGCGGCATGACGTTCGCAACTTCTTCGGCATCGCACGCAACGCAGCTTCTGCGAATGCGCGCGGCGCGCGACCATACGGTCGCCAACCTCGCCAGCATCCGCCAGCGCCTCAGCCGGACCGCCGAAAGCAGAACCCGCGCTGAACCGGATCTTCCGGCAAGCCACCGCCGGCACTCCAGCGATTGGCCCCGCCAGCATGAAGAGCGCTTCCAGCGCATTCTCAGCGAGCTGACCAGCGAAGCGCGGCACGAACTCGGTGCGCTTGAAGCCAAGCTGGCGCGGCAGACCGCCGCCATCAGCGACCATCACCTGCGGCGCGCGAGGGAACTCGCAAGCAGCTGAGCGATACCTTTGCCGGCGGTGCAAATGGGTCCCGCTGTCCGCATCGCCAAATCTGGCCCGCCCAGGTGTTACCTCCCCGGACGGGCCTTTTCTTGCCTGCGGCTATCGCAGCTTAACCCTGCGCATAGTTCGGAACCGGTCCGCCGCTCAGCGATATTCCTGTGCAAGCGGCGCTGATCCCTGACAGCAACCATCGCGCCGATAAAGGTCTGCCCGGACATCCCCATCCGCCGGGCAGCGAGATATGGCTCGCCCGGGTTGATCCCCCCTCCGTCCCCGGGCGAGCCACCTTTTTCCAACCAGTGCCTGACACCGGATCGCGGCGTTTTCCGCCATCGGCTACCTTCAAGCTATCCGATTGGTAGCTATCGGGTAGACACCTGCTTGCAGTGCCAAGTCTTCACCGACTCCGCGGCACAGAAAAGAGGGAGGGCGAGAGTGGGCCGGCGACACGAGGGCGGACCGCCGACATTCCTCGGCATCCAGTTTCACGACAGTGGTGCCACAGTGCCAGATCGGCGCCGGCAAGCCGGCGCCGATCTTCGACATGCTTACGATCGGAAAGGGCGGCGCCCATCACTTTGACAGCCGTCAGCTGCCGCATGACAAGCGCCCATAAACCGCCTGCATCCTGCTGGAGCCAGTAGGCGCCCAATCGCGAGGTCCTCGCAAAGCTTGAAGCGGGAGGCACGCATGGGAATGCAGGTTGAATCGTTCGAAGCCCTCCGATCGGTTAAGATCGGGAACGACGAAGCGACCAAGGTCGTGGCGGAGCTGGAAGGACACACCGCGATGAAGATTTCCGAAGCCAATGCGCCGCTGATCGCCGAGCTGAAGTCCATGCAAAAGGGCCTCAACCGAACCAAGTGGTACTTCTGGACCGCGATCGTGATCGCAGGTGTGGTCGTGGCCGTTACCAACGCGCTCAATCGAGCCGCGGCTTCGGCCCCGCTTTAGGCGACCGCACCGGGTGGGGACGATGACCAGCGATACACCGCCTAGCAACGTCGTTTACCTCGACGAGTGGCGCTCCGGCGTCATGCATCCAGCTCCGACCGCCAAACCAAATCAGTTCAATCTGTTCGCAGCCTTGCCACTCGTTGCCGGGGCTCGGGATCGTCATCGGCCTCGGCATGGGCGCACTGCCGTACCTCTGAAGATCGGCCGCAGTACGCGCCAACTGACCATGGCCGCCTCCCGCAAGAGCGGGACCGCGCTCTACTCCGCCGTCACCCCTGCCTGGCCGCTGCGCGTCCATGCAGGGCCGCCTTCTCCACCGAGCCCCGCAAGCGGGTCTCAACCCTTGCGGGTGACGATCGCTTGCGGAAGCAAGTTGCCGGAAGCTGGAAACTTGTTGCCACGATCAGACTACGTTCCAACCTGCCGCGGCACAGAGATGTGTCCCCGCTGTTAACGCATCTGCGGACGCCTCCCACCTGATGGCGCGGCCGGGTTTCCATGGTGGGGGCGATCAAGGAGGCTTCCATGGCAATCACCGGCATTATCCAGCACGATCACAGCCGGAAAAACATGGCCCATGCCGGGCCATGAGGGAGAGGCTGATTGAATGCTGATGATCCGTGGGGAGGTGAGCGTAGGGCGGGAAGGGGATGGGGTTTACCACTTACCGGAACAGAACAATGCCTTCTCTAAATGGGACAAGGCGATCTCCTCATACGTCTATCTGCGGGAACGAAGCGCCGATAGAATAGTGGTGCGCAATCCGGCGCTAGGTTCTGCCTTCCCGATGACAACGGCTCGTACAGCTTCAAGCCTTCCTTTCGTTGCTATCCCAGGCTCGGCGGAAAAGCCTGCCGACTTGGCGCCAGCGCCCCAAGAACTCTATTCGGAAGCCAAGGGCGAGGGAATCTGGGTTCGCCTTGTGCAATCGCTCAAAGGCCCACTCGCGCGAAAGTCGCGGAGGCATTCTTGTGACTGGTGTGGATCGACGGATTACTTCGACGCGGTCCTCGAAACGTGCGTCCATTGCGAGGCGTTTTAAGAGGGAAAGTCACTGGGCGGCACTGTGATCGCAGTTGCGAGCTGTGCTGGTGAGCACGCTCTGAAGTGTCAGCCGGCTAGCTAACAGGGTTGAATACCGTGTTCTGAGGGGGGACAGCGTGAACCAAGGTTTAGCCTTGTATCGGGCGGCGGCGGTTGAGCCAACGTCTGGACAGATGACGGCAACAGGCGGCGATCCCGGGCCTGCAGAGAAGCCTTGTTCGCGTCTGAGTTATGTCGATGCGGCAAAAGGCATCGCTGTCATCCTGGTCGTTCTGTGGCACGCAGTTGGCGATCGCTTGCTCATTTTCGAAGCGCTCGTTTATCTTCGTATGCCGCTATTCTTCTTCGCCGCGGGCCTGTTCGCCCAGCGTGGTCTTGATGCGCGCTGGAAAGATTTTCTGCCAGTGCGTGTCGGTCAGATCTTCTGGCTGTACCTCTTGTGGGTGCCGATCGTGTATTACATGACAACCGGCGCTACTGAGATGGTCCGGTCGGACCTCAGCCTTGAGGAGGGTCTGGAGCCAGCGACGATGCTCATCGACCCGCCTAATACGTTGTGGTTCCTTTACGCTCTGGGCTTGATGTATCTAGGGGCAAAGCTAGTCCGGCCTTTTAATTGGCAGATTGTCCTTGGCGCTTCGTTTGCTGCTTACGCTGTCGTCATTTCTGGATGGTTCACTTTCCGGCACGACCTCCTAGAAATGCTCTGCAGATTGGCGGCGCTTGCACCCTTCTTTTTGATTGCGAGCTACCACTCGCAGATCATTCGAACCTTCATTCAGGACTGGGCGCACTGGGCGCTTCGCGGACTGGCAGCATATTTCTTCATCGCCGTCGCGATCGTCGCCTTTGACGGCGGATTCAATCCGCTCGCGACATTCAGTGCCAGCATCATCGGTGTCGCATCATTGCTCATGCTTCTTTATCGGCACAGTACATCAATCACAGTGCGGACCCTTAACAAGCTGGGTAGGCAATCACTATTCGTCTTCGTACTGCATCGGATTCCGCTATACTACTACAACCTCTTCTTAGCAGAGGTAGGAATGCAAAACGACGTCTTGGCGCTGACGGTGGGAGGTCTTGCGATCGTTGTGGGCTGCTGGGCGCTCGGGGAGCATGTTCTTAGCCGCTATGCGCGCTGGACGATGGAGGCGCCTTGGCTGACCAAGCATCGGGTTCGCGCCTCGTCGTAATGCTGCCTCTTGCAAGCGGCCCGACTGTCGCGGTTGATTGGATGGAGTGGCAGACCGCTTTTTCTTAGCTGTTCGCTGGGCCGGCGATCGGAACCGAGGCGGACAATCTGGCGAGCTTGGGCCATCGCGCCGGTAGTCGGATGGCAGCTGGCGGGGGACGGCGACGGACCGTTACCGATGGTGATGCAGAGAGGCGTTCCGACGCCTCTTGTGCCACGTTGTGACAGGTGACCCGGCAGGTTGCAAAAAAATCAACTTGCCGAGCGCAAGGTTGTCATTGATCGATCGAATCCACGCTCGTGATGGATCGACGAACGTGGAGCGGGCCGGTCGGGTCGCAATCTGTCCCGGCCCGCTTCCTGATTTCTCCCAATATGCTCGCCCACCGCGTCTGCAGTCTTGGCGCTCGGGGTGGGGCTTGGCGATTGCGGGGGTGGCGGCTGCAAAACCTTGCCCGCGATGGCTGCGGCTACTGTTCCAGACCGCTGCGTGCTTCCGCTCGCCTCCGAATCAGCAAGATTGGAGCCGCCATCGCCGCGTCCGATCAAACGGACCGTGCCACCACGCCCCTTCTGAATCACGTCGCCGAGCGTTGCCGCACCCGCGCCAATTGTGCTCATCGCCTTGAAGCTCGAGCCGCTCGTGGAACGCTGCACGAAGGCATTCGCCCGACCGGTATATTCCGTGAAGTTCCGCTCTGGCGCGGAAGAGCCGAGCACCGTTAAAGTGTAAGACCCTGCCCACCCCCTCCGCAACACCGCTACATTGCCCTGCGACAACCCTGGCCTGACCATCGCACGCCCTTTACTTCATGGGTGGTGGTGGCATGTTCGGCGGCAGCCGCGTCGGACGTGAGGCCCTACGCGGTTAGGCCCGGCGGTTTGCGCCTGAGATCCTTCCGCCGGGCCGCCTCTGTCTCCTGCCGAACATTTACATCGCCGACGGCGGTGGCATTGTGAGGGCAGCCGCCTGCAAGCCGCGCGGCGAGCGCGCGGTCAGGCACGGCGGATATCTCCACAGTTCCTGCCGGGCCGCCTGAGCCCTCAAGCTTTACTCGACGCGCAAAATCGCCAATCCTGCGCGCAGCCGCGTCGTGTTCCGAAAAACAAAGCGCGGTCAGGCCCGGCGTGAGTTCCCTCTTCCGCCGGGCCGTCCCGAGAGGCGTGGTTGTCATCGCTTGAACACCTTGTCATTCGCAGCACGGCGGGCGGGCGCGTTGATCCCGCCACCGGCTAGATCTGGATTACTGCCTTCCCTGGCCTGGGTGAGCGACGTTCAGCACGCTTTGGCTCAGCGCAGTCGCACCCATGCGGCGGTGCAGCTTCTCCTGCGAAGCCGCAGGATCGCGGACAGTGCATCCGCCGCCGGCTCGATATCTGCTTTTCCCTCCGACGATCTGGAAGCTGCCGTTCGGCTCACGCCCCGTTGCAGACATCTAGACGGGCGCATACGATCATTGGAAGGAGACGTTCGATGCCTTCCCGCTCATCTACATTATGGACGCTGACAGCCTTGCTGATACTGGCATACCCAGCGCTGAACTTCGTCTATTGGCCTGAGGCTCGGAACTCAGGCATTCTTCCTGCCGATGGTGATAGCATCGACATACCGATGTTTGGCAGCTTACTCGTGACGCTGATCGCCTCGGCCATAGTTCTGGGCGTGGCTTGGTTATGTTTCCGGCGCTACAATCCATCCACCCGACTTCTCGCCTTCCGCTTAGATCGCCCATACCGCAGCTTCATTGCTACAGTGGTTTTTGGCGTCAGCGCTGCTATTCTATGTCTTGGTGCGCTGGTTGACACCATTATCGCAATGCCATGGTATGAGTATCTTCGGGCCGAATACATGATGCTCGCAGCGGCGTGGTTGCTAACCTTGAGAACTTCGTGGATCGACCAACGTACCGCTGAAGAGGCGGAGGCCGAGCAGCTTCGATAATTCTCTGCTTGTAAGCGGAAGGTCCGCAACCCACCCACACCTCGGTATAAAGCCGGCCTCTGGCGCAACTCAAACGCGGTCATCCGCTCACCAGCCTAGCACAGCCAGGGATTGTGAGAGCAGATCGCACAGCTCTGTGCGAGCACGCTCTTCGTTACAATCGGCAAGTCAGTTGTCGATGGACATGGCCCATGGCGGTGCTGCAGCAAAGGTGACGCAGTCGTTAACCCTAGCCATTTAGCGCAAACCAAAATCACGGCCTTAAACCGCTCCAACTTCAATCGGTGCGGAAAGGTTGCCATGCATACTACAATCGTACGCCCAGCTCTGCAGCTGGTGAAAACTGATGAAGTGAGCCGTGTCATTGGCCCACTCGGCACACCCATCACACTGGACGACTTGCCACCGCCCGAAATCTCGCGCTGGGTCATTCGCCGGAAAGCCGAGGTGGTGGCCGCAGTTAATGGGGGCCTTTTGACGATCGACGAAGTGCTGGCACGTTATGGCCTCACCCTCGAAGAGTTCGTGAGCTGGCAGCGTGGCTTTGAGCGCTCGGGCATGCGAGGCCTGCGCACCACCAAAACGCAACAATACCGCACGCGATACACGCGCCAGATGACGTACCATGTCAACGCGACCTAGTCCTCATCCTATGGCACTGAAGCCGCCGCATCAGGCGACACCCTGTTGAAGGCGGACGCTTACTGCTCACCGGCTTGCACGCGAGATGCACCTTCGTGCCCAGCCCCAGCGCTATCACGAGACATCTCGCAGCGTTCGCAGTACGCGTGCAAGCGCCTTCTCGTTGACGTAGCTGTCGACCGACAAGCGTATGGCGCTCGCCAGGTTGATCTCGATGCCGCCTGGCCGGGTGCCTGGATGCTGGTGGACCAGATCCGTTGCAGCAGCGGCAGGCGGCGGCCGCATGGCAGGATCTGCAGAGTGCATTGGTGGCGTGAGCGCGATATGAGTCGTCCGTTACCACGCCGTAGGAGACAAACTGCAGCGGCTCGCTGCTGATGCGTTCGGCCCTTCGCTGCGCCGAGCGCCAGTTGTAGATGAGGCTCTCCGCGATGCCGAGCCGCCGTGCCACCGATCGCACCGTGAAGTTAAGAGCAATTCGACGAAGTCTGGCCCCCTCGCTTGCTGTGCCGAGGGACTGCACTAGTTTGTCATGAGATCGCATGGCGGTGGCGACGTGCGCGTTGTCACCAGCGAGACCATTTACCGCGTATCGGCCTCAAATCTGCATGTCCAGATAGCAGTCGTCACACCTGCCGGCGCTCAGATCTTGTAGCGGTTCATGGCAGATTTCGCAGTGCCCCGGCTCCACGCGGCCAACACGCTCGAGGAACAGGCGAGGGGCATGAAAAATCGCGAGGGCAACTTTGCCGACTTCTTTCATCATGACGCGAACTCCGTAGCATGGCCTAAATGGCGGCGGTGGCAGCCGGTTCTCCCAGCATACCATCGATCTTGGGAAGGCTATAGAGCCATCCAGCCCCGGCCCGGAGTGCAACCATCTGAATACCTATTGTCATCGTTACGACCGTCGGATTGAGAATAACCGGCACAGCGTCCTCGATAGAGCCCAGACGATTGGCGCCCATCTCTACGGCTACCACCGCCAGGACGGAAATAACCGGCACCGGCACCACGTAGATCGCAACGTCTGCTTGCCTATGAACTCAAGCACCGAGCGCACGATCGGCAGGGACATCAATGCACGCACTGCGAACAGCATGGCGATAACGTCTAAGATGGACTTTATGACGCCGAACGCGCCGGGCGGCAGCATGGAGGAAACCGCCTCTTCGCTCCTTAGGACAACCAGGAACGTGACTCAGCTGCCAATCAGCCAAGGCGCGAGACGAGCGTTCCCCACCGCCGTCACGATCTGCGGGAAGCAACAGCCGAGAAAAAATGCGAAGTAGCTGAGCTTTGCACCATAGGCCTAGCTGTCGAAGACGTAGGCCAGCGTCACGTTGCCGCCTGCAAACTCAGCATTGGCAACAACAGCGACAAGGATGGCAACGGCAGCACCGATGCCCGGGGCAGTCACCTTCAGGAGCTTCGTCACGACAAAGAACACGGCAATTCTCCATCGAACCAGATGCCGGTTCTCGGCTCAACAAGGACCTCATATATTTCAGCGAGTCTGGTCCCCTCCAAGGGGTTGTCCGGATTGAGCATGACGTACGACACAAAAAGGAAGCGGATGACGCTCCAAATGAGGAGCAGCCACACGAAGAGGGCGACCTTCCGTTGAAGCAGGTCGGACCATGACCGGCTGACACCTGACGCGGCGAAGACACCAGACACCACGAAAAACAACGGCATCCGAACAGCGCCCAAAGGGACGTTTGCGGCCTCAAGGAGCGGCGCTTCAATGCCTAGCAACTCGGTAAGTTGGGTGCAGTGCATCATCGTCACAAGAGGATAGATGTTGCCTTCGCAGCGTCGACCCACGGATACCTGATTTTGCCCGTCCTATAGCCCCCAAGCGCAGCCCCCGGCTAAGATCTTGGCGCGCTGATAGCAAAGGAACACTTAGCAACGAAAGCAGCTAGCCGACACTCCCGAACCCGCAAACCTCGCGGCCGGCGTCACCTAGAATGCCAGCGGCGTGGCACACTTTAACCTGAGATTGCCGGGCTCAATCCCTGAAACAGCTCGGAGACGAACTGGTCTAAACGCAAGCGACGATTGCTTTCGGGCGAAGCTTCTGTCGCACTCTCCGCATCATCCGCAGACGATCGGCAGTGGTTGTCTGACGCCACGCCTCGGCATGCCGCGTAGTGAATGCGACCACAGGCCAGCAGCCGAATTCCTCCGTAACAATCAGTACATCATCGGGGCCGGAGTTTGGGCACTCCGACAATCCCTTGTCCGTCAAGCAAAACAGGGTCTCACCACGCTTCAGCTTTATGGACGTATCGCGCATGTGCGGCATGAAGACTGATGCCTCGACCTTGAATGCGTCAGGCGGTGTCATTCTCGCTCGCTCCCAAGCCCGCCGACACCTGGAACGCCAAGGTGTCTGTCAGTTACATGGAGGCTCGTGTCTCCATTGCCCCGCCGGTGCAACTCCCTTTCTGACCTCGCAGGCGGCCAAAATGGGAAATCATGAAAGCGAGGCTTTTCACGGGCGAGAAGTCGTCGCTCCTTTCTCGCCTGGCATCAACCCGGCATGAGCCATCCGCATCCGGGCACAGCCGCACCCTAGAAAGGGCGGGCCGCCGGCGGCATGTTTTTTGTCAGTAGCGATAGACCGCCGGTCGATAAGATCGCGCGTGTTCCTACTCCAGCCATTGACCGGATGCGTCACCAAACATAGGTCAAGCTAACGCTGCCGCCGGAGTGAAGCCCGGCACGCAGCGAGGGGTGGCGCTGCCTCCCGGGCACTCGGGCGCGTCACCCCACCATGCCACCAGCGAATGAGT
Organism: Croceibacterium ferulae; assembly: GCF_003660445.1. Lineage (GTDB taxonomy): Bacteria > Pseudomonadota > Alphaproteobacteria > Sphingomonadales > Sphingomonadaceae > Croceibacterium > Croceibacterium ferulae. The sequence continues at coordinate 50,104 of NZ_QZVQ01000013.1, forward strand.
GCTGACGGCTTCAGCGAAGCGCCAGTACTCACCCGCAAGACGAGTACCTCGTCATAAAGGCCGACCTGAGCATGACGCTCAGAACCGAACCGCACGCATTGTTGCCGATGCAACCGTTAGTGGCAACTGCAAGCGGTGAACCTCACCCCGGCGGCGCCTGGACCCACGGTGCGATGACCCACGCTCACCAGATCTTGTTGCCCTCGTGCTCAATAGAACGGGGCATACGGATAACACAGCGCGCAATTATCCGAACAGACCGGGGGATGCTTCCCTGTAAGTACCGTTCCTAATGAGAGAACCTTTGACGCATTTGATCGTAATTTGCCGTTTCCGCCCTGGTCGCGCTTTCCGCTCCCACCGTCGCCGAGAGCGACGTCATCAGAGGTGCCCGAAGCTGTGCAGCCCCTGCCGGCGACAACCGCCAGCGCTGCCGCCGGCCACAATGCGCGCGTCAGCATGGTGCATTCCTCGACCAAGAACCGGTCTGCCAGCCTCAACGAGGCGATGGGCCCCCTCCGCGACAAGTACGGTGTCGCCAATTGAGCGGTGAAACTGCGCAATCTGCCCTACTTTACCGAGTACATGCGCAAGACCCTCCTCGGCGGCACCATCGGCGCGGGCACGCGCTGGAACTTCGGCGGGTGGGCACTCCCGGAGCGCTGTGGCGAGCGATCGCCGCAGCGCCTACACTGTTCCGTCTAACCCTGCGAGACTGAGCGCGCCGTACTGGGGGCAATCATGACCAATCCTATGTCGGTCGTCACCAGTACGTCCATCAATGCCCCCGGCTTGATAGTTCTACTACGCCAGCTCTCCCTCCTGATGGGCAGCGTGACGGCCATCCTCGGCTTTCTGTCTTCGACGAACTTGGCCGGCCTGTGCGGCGACGTTCAGGACCAACAGTTCGTCGCGTGGATAGGCGCCGCCGCTGCTATAAGGCCGTTTCTCTACGGTCAATGGCGCACCCTGCGCCTGGGAGGCGCTTAGAAAGTGTATCCTACGGCCAACTGCACCAGCGGATAAACCTTGTAATTGTCGATTTCCGCCTCGATTTCGGCGCGCTCGCGCGCCAGGTCATCCTGCAGGAACGGATTACTGGCGAGTTCACCGGTAACTTGGAGGTTGTCGGTTCGGGGTGTACCGTGCAGCATAACCCCTGCGTCCAAACTCCAAGCGAACCCTCTGCTTTGATTACGTGCTACGCCGATCGTCAGCGTCGGCGCGACGTCGCGGGCACGCACCTCGGCCTGGATGGAACCAATTTTTTCGGGGCTGTAGGTGGTACCACCAATCGAGACAGGGCTCAAAGGGGTAGCGAGAAGATCTACGCGATTGCGGCTGATGCGAAGCCCAGCAGACAGGCGGAAGGCGCTCTCGAATGGATAAAGGTCGGCTGTTGCACCGTAGGACCGCAGGTGCAGGTCGCCATTATAATCGATGTCGTCGACATCAACGTCGTGGCTAAGCTTGAGGAAGTTCGCTGACGCGCGGAAGCCAAGCGCTGGTATAGGGCGATACCCAATCTCCGGGCCCACCCCAAGCGATCCACCGGTAATACCCAGAGTTACAACCGGGGACGCGTCCTGAGCACCCGCAACAGCTGGCAGGGTGGCTGCCAGAACGGAAAACTGAACGAGCAAATGCCGGTGAATCATAGTTGGCCGCTTCCTTGTCGAGATCGAGCCTAGATGTCAGCCCGTGGTTAAGACGAAGTTATCAGGGCCCAGGACGCTTCTGACTCCATGCGGCGAGATGAAGCACCATGCTCTGGCTCGCCTGATCGGTATGTGCAGCTTGGCTGAAGCCACATAGTACAGCGGCCACTGACGCTTTCCTGATCGGGTCCTCGAACGAGAGGTCGGCCATAGCTCATCCGGTGGGTAGCACCTAAGGGGGCTTCGCCCACGATAGTCATTCTCTTTGCACCCTGCAGAAAATGGTAGATGCTAGTTAACGTCGTGGCGAGAGCCGCCGGCGCGCAGCCGCGCGCCTATAAGATGTTCGACCGAGGGCAACCTGTTCCTGTTCATCCCGCAACGAACTGAGGAGCTGAATGCTCAAGTGTCGCCTGCGCGGCCGTGAGCAGCTGATGATCTTCGCCAGAGTTTCCGAGCTCGGCCGAGTCCGACCGCGCATGTGAGCGCTAGAAGCGAAAGCGCAGCTGGCAAACGACGCGGATCCGCGGCACGCCGCCGATGCTGACACATCCGGTACGTTCGAGCAGCTGGCCCGCGCCGGGCACCCACATCATCGGCCGACATGGTGGGCGACATGCCACCGACGTACTGTGCAGCCTCGGGTGTGACGTCCTGCCCGGGCGTGGTGAGCTTGCGCCGGATGCGATTGAAACGCGGGCGCTGCTGAACGCCTTGCGTTCAGTCGAGCGGCGCTGCCGCGTCGCCAACGCGCGACGGACCCGGCATCGCCTATCGGAGATCTCCACCTCCGGCATCGCCGATGGCCTGTGCGCCGGCAACCTCGCCGGCAACCGTCGTGCCGCGATGCAGGAGTTACCGCCGGAGGACCGCACCCGTAGCGAACCGCGGTCGAGGATTACCGCGCGCTGCTGGCTGTGCGCTTCCTGGCGCTGATTGAAGTCCGGCTGATTTCGACACGCCGTCTGCGCTGGAGCAAGGTCAACGGTTTGGACGGTCCGGCCCGCTGTGGCGGCTGCCGCCCGAACGGCTAAAGCTCAGCCGGTTGAAGAAGGACGAGCCACGGTTCGAGCACCTAATACCGCTATCGGCCGCAGCCATTGCGGTGCCGCGCGAAGCTTTGACTTTCGCGGCCTCAAACCGGAACGGCAAAATTAACATGCTGGTGTTCCCGGAGCGGAGCGGGGTGGGCTTGATCGAGGAGGGCGTCATCGGTGAGCTCTACTCGCAAGCCAATTTGACCGGCAGTCACGTGCCGCGTGGCTGGTGCGCCAGCTCAGCACTATTCTCAACGAGCAACTGGGTGAGGGTGGTCCACCACGATTGACGTAGCGTTCGGCCGTGCGAAGAACGACAAGGTCAAGACTGCCTACACCCGGTCGCAGCTGTTCGGCCGTAGAAGCAAACTATTCGACAGCGGCGAAGGGCTGCCGGCTTGTAAACGGCGGCTGAGGTCGGCGCCGGCGGGCGGCTACGGCCGGGCTGCCCTGCGCAACAGCGGGGGTGCCCGGGCAGACACCCGGACACCGACGAGCTGTAACTCGCCACGACCCAATTGGCCTGACGCGGCCGTCCCGCACCCGTGCACATCGGGCGCAAGCGCACTGGACTCGAAACCGTTATGAAATCCCTTACGTCGTGTGGACTTCACCCGCCTTGCGGCGAGCTCGGCGGCGCGCGGCAATTCATTGCTGCCATGAACGAACCGCCGGAGAGCCGCGAACTCTCGTCGCTTTCTGCAAGGCCGCGGTCGAAACCACGTACACGCTTGCGACGGCGAGCCCCGGCAGCGGCAGGCGAAAGGGCGAGCTAATCATCAGCAACTTCGCACACCGTAACGGTGCGACCCTGTGCCCGGCGCCGCGGCGCGGAATAGCACGAGCGAGATTATGAATTGTTTTATTGAATAAAACTCGTCAGAAACCTGCAAGCTAGACCCCTGTCGCTCGCCTTTGCATCATACATTCGCTTTGTCGATGGAGATGCAGTCTAAAGGTCCGGCATGCTAACTACCTACGACAATGTGAACACAATTTGTGTAAGCCGCATTTACGGCTAAGTATTTTGTAGCTTTGCACGGCGCGCCCTATTCCATCGACGTTATAGAATGCGCTGTTTCCACCCTGGCATCGCAGAGCGGCTTCGAACTAGTGAGTCGGGTACGAACAAACCGATCTGAGTTGGGACTGAGGCTGGCAGGGATATCAACATGGCCGCGCAGACGGAGGCCGACCTTTGTGAAAAGAGGCCCGAAACAGCAAAGCCGTCCTAACCCGAAGCGATGGTTGATCATAGCAAGCGGATGAGAGCGAGCCGTCTCATGTAGTTTCCGCTGTTCGCGGGCGTTTCCAAAAAATCTTCGCCGCCCGTCATTTTTAAAGAAAAATCGGTAGCGTTCGGCTATCTTGGCTATCTTGGCTATCTTCATCCGCTTGCCCGAAAGCGGCCGGACGACTTACATACAGGTGCAGGCAAATTCGGCCATATGTTCGTTTGAAGGCGGAGTGTGGCTTTGCCGCCGTTGCCAAATGAAATCTGCCGCTGAACTTTGGTCCTCGGGGACGGCCACCTGTTCTGGTCCACGCTTTACTGTTCACCGCCGCCATACAGAATTTCCGCCACAGAAATGGCACCGCTGTAAGATGTATGCGTTAACCAATTATTTCTCGACAAGGTGAGATGATTGATGAGTAGCTGATGTAAGCTTGCGCGGCGTATAACGCCGGAGCAAGCGTGGCAGGGCGGAGGTGGGACGAGTGCAGTCAACCGAGCGACGGCTCAATGCCATTCTGGAAAATACCAGGATGGCGATCTTCCTCACGGACGAGCAGCAGCAATGCGTGTTTATGAACCAGGCGGCGGAGGAGCTGACCGGCTACAGGTCGCACGAAGTGCTAGGCCATCGCATGCACGATGTTGTTCACCACGGTCGTCCCGATGGCAGCGCGTACCGGGTCGAGGAGTGCCCCATTGGCCTGGCGTTTCCCATCAAGGAGCGGATGTCAGGGGAAGAGACCTTCGTCCACAAAGACGGGCATTTTTACCATGTTGCTTTCACGGCCTCTCCAATCCTGGGCGACGATGGAGAACCGGTCGGCACGATCGTCGAAGTTCAAGATATAACTGAGCAAAAAGCGCGAGATGAGGCTCTGCGGGAGAGTGAGAGCCGCTTCCGCAACATGGCGGATCATGCGCCGGTCATGATGTGGGTTACCAACCCAGACGGATATTGCACTTATCTCAACCGGCAATGGTATGAATTTACCGGCCAAAGTGTCGCCGGCGCAGAGGGCTTTGGGTGGCTTGAGGCAATACATTCTGACGATCGTCAGCGTGCCGAAGAGGTATTCGTCAAGGCAAATGCAGACCGTACGTCGTTCCGAATGGAGTACCGCCTCCGCCACCGTTCGGGTGCTTACCGTTGGGCCATTGATGCCGCTAGTCCGCGCTTTAACGATGCCGGAGAGTACCTCGGCTATGTTGGCACCGTCATCGACATCAACGATCGCCGCGAAGCCGAGGAGCGGCTCGCACTAAGTGAGGAGCAGTTGCGGCTCGCCCTTGATGTGGCGGAGATTGGGCAGTGGGATGTCGATCAGGCTACAGGAAGCATGTTCTGGCCTCCCCGGGTGAAGGCGATGTTCGGCATCTCCCCCGAGGTCCCGGTTACGTTGGAGGACTTTCTTAACGGCGTGCATTCGGACGACCGGGAGAAAACGCGGTCGGCTTACGAGTCTGCCAGCAATCCCGAACTTCGCGCCCTCTATGACGTTGAATACCGAACCGTTGGCAAGGAGGACGGCGTCGTCCGCTGGGTTGCTGCCAAGGGACGCGGTTTGTTCGATGCGCAAGGTGTCTGCTACCGGGTGCTAGGCACAGCCATCGACATCACGGCGCGCAAAGCGGCCGAACTCCGGCTTCATGAGCTGAATGACCAACTTGAGCAGGAGGTTACCGAACGCACCGCGGAGCGAAATCGCGTTTGGGAGATGAGCCGAGACCTGCTCGGTATCATGGGCTTCGATGGTCTGCTGAAAGCAATCAACCCGGCTTGGGAAACTACCCTCGGCCGTGACACGGAGACGCTGCTTGCTTTGTCCTTTCGCGAGCAGGTGCATCCTGACGACCATCGCGCCGTCGAGCAGGTGATGGAGCGACTGCTCCGCGGTGAAACAGTCGAGCGCTTCGAAGATCGGCTTGCCCACGCAGACGGCTCGTGGCGCTGGATTTCGTGGACACTGGTGCCGGAGGGTGACGTTTTTTATGCCGTAGGGCGGGACGTCACGCCCGAGAAGGAAACCGCCGAGGAGCTGGCGTATGCACAGGAAGCTCTGCGCCAAAGCCAAAAAATGGAAGCGATGGGTCAGCTCACCGGGGGTGTCGCGCACGATTTCAACAATCTGCTAACGCCGATTGTCGGGTCGCTCGACCTGCTTCAGCGCAAAGGTGTGGGTAATGAGCGCGAGCAGCGGCTCATCGAAGGCGCAATCCAATCAGCTGATCGCGCGAAGATACTGGTTCAGCGCCTTCTTGCCTTTGCACGCCGCCAGCCCCTGCAACCCACTGCAGTGGATGTGAGAAGACTGGTGAAAGGCATGGCTGACCTGCTTTCCAGCACGACTGGTCCGCAGGTTCGCGTCATTGTGGAAGCGGCAGACAACCTGCCCCTTGCTCAAGCCGATCCCAACCAGCTTGAGATGGCACTTCTTAATCTTGGCGTGAACGCGCGCGACGCAATGCCCGACGGCGGCACGCTCAAAATCAGTGCAACTCGGGACAACGTTCGCAGCCCACGTGGCGCTCTCAGGCGCGGGCACTACGTGCGACTCTCGGTGGCGGATACGGGCGTAGGGATGAATGATGCGACGCTCGCCCGCGCAGTTGAACCATTCTTCTCGACGAAAGGTATCGGGAAAGGGACAGGCCTCGGCCTGTCTATGGCGCACGGTCTGGCCGCTCAGCTTGGGGGAGCACTCACCATCAGCAGCCAAGAGGGCGTAGGCACCATTGTTGAGTTGTGGCTGCCCGTTAGCATCTCGGCTGCGGACCTCGATGACGCTCCAAGCGATCCGACGACTGTCAGCGCTGCTCGGGGTCTTGTCTTGCTTGTCGATGATGAAGATGTCGTGCGGGCGAGCACCGCCGACATGCTGGAGGAGTTTGGATACGAAGTGCAGCAGGCAAATTCCGGCGATGTTGCTTTGGCAATGGTCGCCGATGGGCTGAAGCCCGATCTGCTCGTCACCGACCACCTCATGCCCGGGATGAATGGCGTACAGCTCGCATCAGCGCTTCGCGGTGTCATACCTGAACTGCCGATCCTCATCGTCTCCGGGTATGCTGAGGCCGACGAAATCATGCCTGCCCTCCCACGGCTTACCAAACCGTTCAGGATGGCCGAGCTCGCGGCGCGCCTCGCCGCGCTCACCCCTGTGCGAACCTAAAACGGATTGACGCATATATCATGACGGCTAGCGGAGCCTTCGCTGCACCGCTTAATAGCGCCGAGGACATTCGTGAACGACGAGAAGCAAAGACGCGATCATCTGGACATTGAGGGTGATGGGCAAAGCGCCGGCGTCCCGGCCGCACGCGCGATGGATGTTGGTGCGCGTGAACCGATCGAGACGCGAGGTCTCCATCACTGGCGCGAAGCTACGATCACCAAGGCCGGTCTAGACGACCGGGGGGACGTATTCTTCGCGGCCATTGAGATGACCCGGATGCCGATGATCCTGACCGATCCGCATCAGCCCGATAATCCGATCGTGTTCGCCAACAAGGCGTTCCTCGACCTCACCCTGTACGAAGAAGCTGAGGTTGTCGGCCGTAACTGCCGCTTCCTGCAGGGAGCGCAGACGGATCGGGAGATGGTGGGCCAATTACGCGACGCCGTGGCCAACAATGAATCGATCGCACTCGAGCTACTTAACTACCGGCGTGATGGCACGCCGTTCTGGAACGCGGTTTTCATCGGTCCAGTCTACGACACCTCGGGCAACCTGCTGTACTTCTTCGCCAGCCAGCTCGACGTCACACGCCGTCGCGAGAGCGAGAAGGTTTCGGCGCAGGCGCAGAAGATGGAAGCTGTGGGGCAGCTCACCGCCGGACTCGCGCACGACTTCAACAACCTCCTGCAGGTTGTGAACGGCAATCTCGAGCTCGCGACGGCGCGCGTGACAGATGAACGTGCCCTCAGATACCTGAACAATGCCAAGGGAGCTGCAGAGCGCGGGGCCAGGCTGACGAGCCAGCTGCTTGCCTTTGCGCGCAAGAGCAGGCTCGACCCGCAGCCGGTCGATGTCAGCGCCTGCATCAACGGCTGCGCCGAAGTGATAGAGAGCGCGATCGGCAAGCAGGTTGAACTGCATCTTAGCCTGCGGCGCAACCTACCTAAGGCGGTGCTTGACCCCGAGCAGTTCGAGATGGCGGTGCTTAACATCGCGATTAACGCGCGCGACGCCATGCCAGAAGGAGGAGTGGTCGAGCTGGTCACCGGCAAGGTCCACCTGAACGGGAATGCTGCAGCACGCGGCTTGAGACCCGGCGATTACATCTCGGTTGAGGTCAAGGATCAGGGTGACGGCATGCCCTCGCATGTGCTGGCACGAGCGACGGAACCCTTCTTCACGACCAAAGCCGCAGGCAAGGGCACCGGTCTTGGTCTGGCAATGGCGTCCGGCTTTGTACAACAATCCCGTGGGCGCCTTGAGATCGACAGCGAGGTCGGCAGTGGAACGACGGTGCGGATGCTGTTCCCGATCGCTTCCGCCAATGCCGCTGAGCCCGAGGTGCCGGAGCGAAGACCGATTTTGGCCAGCTCGGATGACCGTGCCCAAAGCGAGCATATCCTGATCGTCGAGGACAGTTCCGACGTGCTGGCCTTGTCCCGGGAGATTCTGGAGGAAGTGGGCTACAAGGTCACCACAGCGGAAACCGGGGAGGCCGCCCTCGAGCTGTTCAAAGAGCTACCAGCGGGCTCAATCGACCTGCTGTTCACTGACCTCGTCATGCCAGGTGGCATAAACGGGATCGTGCTTGCGACAGAGATTGGCAAGATCGATCCGGCACTACCGGTGCTGATGACCACCGGCTACAACGAGGATCTCGTAGCTGACGGTCCAAAGGCCGCCGGCCTCGATGTGCTCGGCAAACCGTACCGGCGAACCGATCTGCTGGATCGTGTTCGTCAGGCCCTCAATCAGCGAGGTGTTACCCAAGAGCGACGTAAGTCGTCTGAGTACGGGTCGGCTGAGGAGTAGATCGGGACGTACTCGGATAGCCGACAGACGAAGTTCCAATCTGGCGCCGGGTTTAGCGTGCGCTTCTCTAATCTCGCGCTTCAGAAGCTGCCGGTCGTCAAGCCACTCAGACGGCGGTATAATGCTTGCTTATTGACCCACCACAGCCTGCCGAACTCCGAGCAGTGTACGGCGACTTGGTCGTGTTGATAGCGGCTGGACGGGCAAGGCTGCGCGATAGCGGGTTCGTCGCACCTTAGCTTTTGAAGCCAAACGGTTTGCGCTAGGTGCCGTTCGAACATGCAGGTGGGCGTCGGCGATCAAGTCCGATATGCCGGAGCTTGATGGCGAGGTGGGGTCTTTCCGGTTGGGCAGCAACTAAGAGCGACACGTGCTAATCTATCCGCACCGGCTTCCAACAGAATAAGTTCCAAGACTTGCCGGTCCTTACTTAGGTTCCGACTTTGTAAACGCCCTTTCAACTGGCCACCCCTTATTCAGTCGATAGAACAGCGTGGTTCGCCCGATACCAAGCTCCCGAGCCCACTCGGTCACGGTTTGCGTTCGACCATCAAAATCAATGTACCGTCGAGTAGATGGCTGCGCTTTGGAATCGGAACCGCCCTTCCTGAGAAGACGTCGGCAGGCTCGACATACCCGACTGCCATCCTTCAAAATGTAAGCGTTCGCTTGATCGAACTTATGACCTCGCAGGCAATGCGTTTTGCGAACGAAATCGTAAATCGGCTTCGGCACGGTATCCTCGATCAATAATCAGACTGCTGGTGGACGCGAGCATAACGCCTAAACGCCCGGCAGGCCATATCGCTAATCAAAGTACCTTTTTGGCAGCAACCGAGTAAGTGACCAGGGCCTGACGACGCGGACCGACATAACAATGGTTCAATGGCAGCCCACCAGACCGTCTGTCGAACAAGAGGTAACGTTCCTACAGGCGGGCTTGCGGAATCGCGTCGCCGCCGACAAGTGGTTGGATGACCGTCGTAGAGTCACTCCTCCAGTTGCACTGCCGCTGCACCTTTGGGAAGAGTGGAAGCTTAGAGCAGTTCGAGCTCACCCGTTTACCCCCGCAGCTTGAGGTTAGCTTCACGAGAGCGTATGTTACCCACAGCGTATGGCTCAGCATTCTTCTTATACGCCTCTAACCGTTGGTATAGCTCAATATAGGCGGTAACCACCTTATCGATGTCGAAGCGCGCGTAGGCATAGTCTCTCACTGTTCGCGACATGGTTTGCCAATGCTCGCCTGTCACTTGTTCCAATTGATGAAGGCCATCGAGCAAGGAACGCTGCTCCACCCCGTCAAAGAAGAAGCCGGACACCCCAGCCTTGATGTGATCTACGCAACCGGATACCTTGGTAGTCACAGGAACCACTCCATGAGCCATTGCCTCGAGCATCGAGTTCGATAAACCCTCCGCATTTGAGGCAAGCAGCAGGTAGCCGTATCGATCGAGCACTTCGCTCGGGTTCGCTGCGTAACCGCAAAACCGGACGCGCGATTGCTCGCCACCCGACGCGATCGCTGCCTCCAACTCCTCGCGCATGATGCCGGCACCCCAGAAATCTAGCTCGAACTTGTTCCTTGCAGTCCATTCCAGAGCAGCGATGGCGAGCGCAGGTGCGTTCTTGTCCGGAGCCAATCGGCTGAGGAACAGCGCACGAGAAGCTCGGGCTGGATCAGGCACGGACTGATCATACGGCGGAAGCCGCAAACCGTTGGGGATGATAAAGACCTTATGCTGCGGGACACCAAAGATTGTAAGATCTTCTTCGATCGAGCGGGTAGTTGCAACAAACGAAGTCGCATTCTTTACGATGAACATGCCACCGCGCAAACCGAAGTACTTACGAGAGCTAATTGCCTTGATGTCCGCGCCATCGCCTCCTGTAGCCGACTTCAATATCGACGGTATGGAGAGGAACTTGCTAGCGATCGCCGCCACAAATGCGTGGATGCGTATTTGGTGGCAGTGAAGAACTGAAATCTTGCGCCTGTTCCAGAAAACCCAGAGCATGAGCTGGACGGCCCAGATCAAAGCAGCAAACAGGTACCGGCCAGATATTTGCGGACTTGCATACGTCCAGAAGTAGCGAACCGGTACGCCCTCGTCGAAGGTCCACCCGGCTCGCGCCCACTTGCGAGTACTCGCCAGCATCACGACATCGTGCCCGGCCGCGTGCATCGTTCGAGACAAAAGCCTCGCCTGCTTGTCCAAACCGCCACTACTATTAGTATCATCGTAGTGGCAGATCATCATAACAATCATTGCAGGCGCAACCCCTGTTTAGTAAGATTTCTGAGGCAAAGCCAGGCATCCAGCGCGCTTTCTCGGGCCAGAAGGCCATATACAGCTAGAACGACGCATAAGCTTGATCAGATAGTTTAGAACTATTGCACAGGCGGACTTCTTGTCCTGCAATGCGCGACTTTCCGACTGTAAACCAGGCCTTGGCACGATCAATCCTGCCTAGCACCGGTGTCCCGGGCTGATACACGAGCTGAGCTTGCGAGTAGCTTAACTCGCTCGACCGACTGAACAAGCATATGAGGTAGTCCGCAGCTGTGCTTTAGCCTGGGCTCCGCACGTTAGTGAGGCGACGCCGGCCCGCTTCCTTCTTTGCCTCAAAGCCAGCTTGCGTTAACCCGCGGCACGGCGCTTCAAGTTCCTCCGCAGATTGAAGGTTAAGTTCACATGAGTTCACGGCCTGATACGAGCGCTGGAAAGGCCACCGCAGTAGATGGGATCGCTACAGGCATGAGCTGGCTGGCAGCCAATAAGGTTGCAACCATGTTGCTGAGCTTCGGGTCTATGATGATCCTTGCGCGGCTACTTTCCCCGGCGGATTTCGGCGTGATGGCTGCAGCAATGCTGGTGGTCGCTCTCGCCAGCGCAATCTTTGAGGGTGCATTCGGTATCAACCTTCTCCGTCGCGCTCAGCTTGATGACCGGAGTGTTGCTACGACATTTTGGCTGTCAGTGGTTGTCGGACTTACAACCTTTCTAGTGATCGCCGCATTTTCGCCGGCGGTAGAAGCCTTCTTTAGCTTCGATAACTTAGCTTGGGTTCTACTGGTGGCTGGATCCTCGATCATCTTCAAATCTTTTGGCGCCGTGTCGCAGTCCTTACTCCAAAGGAGAGGGCAGTTTCGGCTACTCTCGATAACCAACATACTCAGTTACGCCGCCGGTAATACAATTTGCTCGATTGCTTTAGCTGTGCAGGGTTACGGCGTCTGGTCCTTGGTGATTGGCGGCACATTGACGGTCGTATTGGAGAGTCTAGCCAACCTCTATTGTGCGAAGGTACCCGTCTTCATCGCGCCGAGCCGCGCGGCGGCCAGTGAAGTATTTCGCCTTAGTGGTTGGTTCGCTCTGTCGCAGGTTCTAAATTGGGCGGCAACGGCCGGCGCAAACGCGGTGACTGGCCGAACTCTGGGTGCCGAAGCTCTTGGCATATACTCACGCGGCTGGAAGCTGATTGATATTATCGTCGGAGCTACAGCGCAGCCAATGCAGCGAGTACTTCTGCCGAGCTTCGCGCGAAAGCAGGGTGATCTACACGACGTCAATCGAGCGTTCCTCAAGGCGCTTGAGGTTGCGGTAATTGGCTTCGCCGCGATCTCTGCCTTTGCAATGATTCACGCCGAAGCGATAGTTCTCGTAGCACTCGGGTCGCAATGGACTGCGACCGTCCCCGTTGTTCAGCTTCTCTTCGCAGCCTTACTTCCCCGCTGCTGCTACAAAATCTCGGAGGCTGTAGCCTATGCCTGTGGAAGCTCCCTTGGTGCAACCGTAAGGCAAGCCGTATATGCTGTGATGATTGTTGGTGGCGCGATCATAGCGAGTCCAATGGGTCCGACAGCTGTGGCTGCAGCAGTGTTCGTAGCTTTATGGTGCTTCTACATCGTATCCCTCGGCTATGTTTTGTCTATAACGAGGGGATCGGCATCGTTGTTGATAGCAATCCATTTCCGGGCTCTGGTGTTAGTTTTACCAGCTGCGCTTGTCGACCTTGCCCTTCTACTGCTGTCTCCCTTTTCGTTTTGGCCGGGACATCTCGCTGGCGGCCTTGTTGGTTTAGCCGTTTTAGGTCTCACCATTATCATTGCGCCGCGATCGCTGTTGGGTGACGCTCTCAGTGGCATCAGGGCGTCAGCTGAGTTGAAGTCGAGGCAGTTCCGAAACGTGGCCGCCAAGCGACAGATCTGAGAAAGGGGCGGCTTTAGAAGGGGAACCAACCTGTTCGATGCCGGAACCGACCGTGCGTGCTGCCTCAATGTCACGCCAGAAAGTTCAACAGCAGCGTTGAAGACCTTACCGTTCACGCGATTGCGACAGATCGCTTTCAGTACCGCATTTGTTTTCGGGATTATTTACCGTTGTATGCATGGTAATCAGACGAAAAGCACAGTTTAGGCTTAGCGGCAACGCTCTTCATAGAACTCTAAGCGTCGACGTGTTCAAGGCTGCGCACAAAGGGAGCGGACTGCAGCAAGACATCGAAGAGGAGCTGGCTGGACGCACGAACGATCTATTGCACGTGTGCTGCAACGCACCTCAAGGCCTGGGAGGCCATTCGGTCGCTCTGCGTCCGCATTCCGGGCGCGAGCCCGACGATAACGACTTTGGCCAGCCAAACTCTTCGCCAAGCGATTGTATCTAAGTCTATTTCACCCGACGTTAAGCATACCCGCTTACTCCGGACCGTGAGCAAGTCCACGAGCAGAGTTTGTTGGGAATGAGCACTGTAGTATACGACGCGGGGTCAACGCAGCCGCCGGTACCCCTCTCGGGTGAGCGGTCCCGAGACAGCTATTTACCATCTCCCACGAGCAGTCGCGAACAACCGCTCGCTTTATCAATGGCTACAAGCGTCCTTGCCTTCGGAGTCCAAGGATGTGGTGGCGGGGACGGAGGGTCCGCGTCTTCCGCTCCTACCACGCCTTCTTTCGCTCCGTCGCCTTCGGAGGGAGCTGTTCTCAAGCCGGCAAACGACGCTGAAGCTGCTCGCTTCCTCCTGCATGCGGGCCTTTCTGCCTCAACCTCAGAAATTGCTGCCCTGCGCCGCGATGGCTTTGGGCCGTGGCTAATGCTTCAGATGCAGATGCCTAATGATCAAACAGCCGCCGGCTTTTTTGCTGCGGGCAGACACGATCAGATCGATGAGCGCCGCGCCTACGATTGGGAGGGTGTCAGCGACGCGATGATTTGGAGCCAGCTGCTCTCGGGTGGCAACGGAGTGCGCAAGCGCATCGCCTTGGCGCTGTCTGAACTCTTCGTCGTTTCTATGGAGGATCTGGATTTCACTTGGCGCAGCCTTGCTATGGGCGCGTATTGGGACCTGTTGAACGAGCACGTTTTCGGCAATTACCGAGATCTTCTCGAGGCACTCACCCTTAATCCTGCAATGGGTGCCTACTTGAACACCCAGGGAAATCAAAAAAGCGACGTCAAAAGTGGCCGTAGTCCTGACGAGAACTTTGCACGCGAGGTCATGCAGCTGTTTTCCATCGGGCTTCACGAGCTTAACACGGATGGAAGTCTGCGACTAGACGCATATGGACAACCGATCGAGATCTTCTCAAATGAGGATGTCGTCGGTTTAGCTAAGGTCTTTACAGGTTATAACTTCGACTACTCTGGATTAGCCTCCACGCCTGCTCCTGACGCGCCGACAAAACGTACGATCTGGGATCCCGACTATGTTCGCCGGCCGATGACGGCCGACCCAAAGAAGTGGATACGCCCGCAATCCACGAGCCTTCATTCCGCTGAAGAGAAGCGCTTCCTCAGCGTAACGATCCCCGCGGGCACGGATGCATCGCAAAGCTTGGAGATCGCGCTGGACACCCTGTTCAACCACCGAAACGTCGCACCGTTTTTTTGCCGGCAGATGATCCAGCGCCTGGTAACTAGCAATCCCACTGCTGCCTACGTCCAACGGATAGCCCAGGTCTTTGAGAACAACGGCCACGGCAGGCGCGGCGATTTGCGCGCTGTGTTTCAGGCTATATTGCTCGATACAGAAGCTTTGTCGGCAGCTGGTCTGAGCGACCCGCGTTTCGGGAAAGTCCGTGAGCCGATGTTGCGCCTTGCGCACCTCGGCAGAACATTCGCGGCAAGCTCCACCGAAGGGTGGGCGATTGGAGATTTATCTAACCCATCGACGAGGCTCGGGCAGGCACCGCTGCGCTCGCCGTCCGTCTTCAACTTTTATCGCCCAAGATACGCCCCTGCTAGAACCAACATCTCTACCAATGGGATGGTTGCACCAGAGTTCCAGATCATCAACGAGACATCCGCTGCCGCCTATGTCAACTTTATGGAAAAGAGCGTGGATGGAAGTGGCGAGTGGATGACTACGGTGAAGCTAAACTACGCGGAAGAGGTCAAGGTAGCCCATGACGCCACAGCGCTGATTAACAGGCTAAGCCTGCTACTAACGGCTGACCAACTCACGTCTCAAACGCGTCAGGCGCTAATTTCGGCATTAAGTGATCAGCCCGTTCCAGAAGGTGGTGACGAGAAAAGCAAGCTCCGGCGAGTTCACACCGCCGTTTTCCTGATCATGGTTTCACCAGACTACATCATTCAAAGGTAGGCAGTTAAACGTGTTTATTGGGAACCTTGAAGCGCTGTCTCGACGGGCATTCCTGCGTCGGAGCAGTCAACTCGCTATTGCAGGAACAGCTTCTGCTTACGCTCTCGGCTTGGCCGGGATTGGAGAGGCCGCGGCATTTTCTTCCGCAGGCGGTTACAAGGCCTTGGTCTGCGTCTTTCTCTCCGGCGGCAACGATCATGCCAACACGTTGATCCCATACGACGAGTATAATTACCGGCAGTACAGGGCCATTCGTGGAGCGAGTGAAGCCGGCGGTGTTGCCCTTTCGCACGATAGTCTCATTCGAACCGCTTTAGTCCAGCCAACTGACCAGATCCTAACAGACGATCTTCGTTACGCCTTGGCTCCAACGATGCCATTGCTCAAGGCTCGGTTTGATGAAGGTCATCTTGCACCAGTTCTAAACGTTGGTCCACTTCTCGCGCCATTAACCAAAGCGCAGTACAACAGCAAATCACCGACTTTTCCGCGCCCACCGAAGTTGTTTTCGCACAACGATCAGCAATCGACGTGGCAGTCTTTCCAACCAGAAGGCGCTCGATCGGGTTGGGGTGGCCGCATGGGAGATCTGGCAACTGCGAACAATCGAAATGCTATGTTCACGCTCATCAATGCTACGGGAAACGCTGTCTTCCTGGCGGGTGAGCAGGCGTTCCCATACAAAATCGGGCCTAACGGCGCTGTGTTGGTCAATGCATTGAAGGCCGGAAAGGTTTACGGATCGGCAGCGTCAAGCGTTGCCTTGGAAGCCATTCTTCGATCGCATGAGAACCACGTCCTTTCTGCAGATTATGCGGCGGTAAACACCCGAGCACTCGATTATGGGGGGTTTGTGGTCGACGCTATGAGCCGGAGCTCACTTAAGACAAAATTCCCGTCGGACAATTCTCTTGCGAGCCAGCTATCCGCAGTTGCCCGCCTCATTGCCGCCCGAGAAAGTCTCGGCGTAACGCGGCAGGTGTTCATGGTCTCATTAGGCGGCTTCGACAACCATGATAACCTACTAGGCAAGCACCAGAACCTGCTCGGCAAAATCGATGGCGCCCTTGACGCATTCTATTGTGCTACAATGGAAATGGGGCTGACAAATCAAGTCACAACCTTCACCGCTTCAGATTTCGGCCGCACACTGACGTCAAATGGCAATGGCTCAGATCACGGTTGGGGTGCTCATCACTTCGTACTCGGTGGCGCTGTCCGTGGTGGTCGATACTACGGGCAAGCGCCCCAGATATCGATCAGCAGCAATGATCAGGTTGGTCAAGGCCGACTGCTCCCCACCACATCTGTGGACCAGTACTCGGCCACTTTGGCCCAGTGGTTTGGCGTGGCAGCATCTGAGTTGCCTAGCGTCGCACCCAACATCGGTCGCTTCGAAACGGCAGATTGTGGCTTCATGGCTCCCCAAGTTCCGGCACCGACCGGTTTCAACCCTTCCTGAAGAAGCGTCTTCAAATCATTGAATAAACGGCACACTTTGTCCTTCGAAGCCCGGAGACCCGCGCACCATCTCACGAGCGAATGACCGAAGAACTTGGAGCCTGCTAGAGTGAGGCATTTGACGTAGCTGAATGGCGGCCACCCAGGCACGCCCGCACTACATCCTGCAGGAGGTAGCTCTGCGCAAATTCGTGAGTTCGCGGGAGAACGCTTTGGACGTTGCTCAACTTGACGCAGCGTTGTTTCGGGATCTACACGACCGTGTGCTTGATTTCTTCTCAGGTAGGTAAGCGGGCCGAATTTACCGTGTTGCGCACGCTACGAGGATCAGGCGATCAACCTTGCACGAAAGCCAAGCAAAGCGCGGTGGTGAGCGCCCTTTATGAGGCGCATTGTTAACATGGGTCCGATGCTATGCAGATTGTTATCGCTACGTACACGTTTGCTCCGGAGATCGGCGGCGTGGCAACCAATGTCGGGATCCTCGCCGCAGCGTTCCACGAGGCAGGACATGATGTGACCGTTGTCACATCAGCCCCTGGCCCTATTGATGGATTTCCGTACCGTCTGATTCGACATCCAAAAGCGGCCCAGTTGTTCGAATTGTACCGTGCCGCCGACATCCTCATCCAGTCAAACCTCTCACTGGGTTTGATCTATCCCTTGGTGGTCATTCGGCGTCCGTTCGCGTTGCGCCATCACTCCGAAAGTGCATTTCATATCTCCAGAGTTCCGACATTGCGGAACGTTTTGCGGCGCTGGGTTAGAAGTCGCGCTCATCACTTTGTGACGAGTCACTATATCGGACGAAAGAGCGGCTTGCGCCAGTATACGGTCACGTCACCGTTCGCTGATCCCCATCATATTACGCCAGAGGTCGTGCGCCCCCCAGCTGAACGCGAATGCTTACTGTTCGTCGGCCGGGTCGAGCCTGAGAAGGGCATTCCGTTCCTACTCGAACATTGGCCGGTTATTCGTCGCGAGCTGGGCATCACCGAACTTCGCATTGTCGGTGATGGATCACTCGCGCAATCGGTTCAGCGGTCAATCGAAAATGGATTAGAGGGCGTGAATTTTGTTGGCGCGCTCTCACGGAACGAGACGGCAAAGGAAATGGGGAAAGCAGCGTACGTGGTTGTACCCTCTATCTGGCAGGAACCATTTGGAGCGGTTGCTCTTGAGGCGGTCGCAGCTGGCACAATTCCGATCGTCGCGGACCGCGGCGGGCTGAGTGAGGCAGCAGGGCCTCTAGGAATCATGTTCAATCCGGATGATGAAGCGTCTTTTCGTAAGGCCTTGGGCGCCGCTCGTGCCAAAAGAAATGAGCTTCTCCAATCGCGTTCGGCCTGGGAAGAGCATCTGAAGAAAGTTAGAAACCACGTGGCGCGCTTCGAGCCGGAGCGTGTCGTGGAAACAATCATCAGCGTCATGAAGCCAGATAATGGCGCAGCTCATTAGTTCCAGCTAATCGAAACCCGCAAGTCGGTTCGTACCGTTTCCTGGATCATGCAAGGTTGATAGCTGTGCTCGGTCAAAGCATCCTCAGGTAGCGCTCTGGTTCGGCGCTGTCGCCGATACGCTCGCAATTGATGAAGAGCCGCGGTGACGTCTCAACGCCCTGCCTCACCTCACAGGTTTGACCGCTTGGCGAAAGCGCAGAATGCAATCGGCTATTTCTCGCCACACTGCCCCGGATCTGTTGTGGCACGAAAGCCGAACAGATAGGAATGTTCCGGCAGGTTCGAGCGCTTGATCGCCGCGCAGTTGTCGAACATGGGCATTCTTCTTAGACTGAGCGCCCATGACCCTAGGGGGAGGAGTCTTGAAGTGTTGCGAAAAGCCCTTACCGGGACGCCCTCTCGCGATTGAACAATTCAAGCCGAGCATTCCACGAACGCGTACGACGCTCGCTCGTCGATGTTCATACATCTGCAACCTCAGGCTCGTCTAACCGCGGCCCATAGCTAAATGCGCGGCCATTGTACCGCTCGGGGTGAGGCGAAAGGCGAGTCATGCAGATTATCGTTCGTGGTAACAAACTCGATCAAACCCTTCGATTGCTGAAGAATAAGCTACAGCGGGAGGGGGTCCACCGAGAGATGGAGCTCCGTCATCACTACGAAAAACCTTCGCAGAGACCTGCGCGCGAGCAAGCAATTTCTATCAGTCGAGCTCGGAAAGCTGATCGCAGGCGTGCCGAGCGGGACAGTTAGGGTCTAACGGCAAAGGACCCGACATCCAGTAATCAGCCCATCTTCCAAGAACCCGACGCTTCGCCTCTCACTCGTTCGCAAGGTAAGAGAGACCCGTCAGTTGTGCATGCCCTTGCGGACAGAGGCCGGTGGGTTCGATAGCGCTCAAAATCCGAGGAGAGCTCAACGATGCAAATTCAAGAGGCGCTAGCGGCAGCTGCGGTCTGCTCGTCGGGGGCGGTGCTCGGAGGCAGCACGATGGTTCAGCCACGTGGCACACCTGCACCAATCGTGTGAGATGAGCAGCTCGCCTTGGTAGACGCCTGACTTAACCATGTGCCCAGCCGTTGCCGCTCAATGCCAGTTCAACTCGTATCGGCCACACTAACCCGCCTGGCGGCGGACAACTCTCGATCCTCGTCCTGCGGAGTGCGGCCCCGCTCCGAATAGGTTCCGAAGACAGAGGCGAACACCCTGGGGACGATGCTCAGACAATCTTTCCAGTACGGCAACCGGGGGTTCGCCTGTACAGGAGGGCGGCAAGCTACATGAATTGCCGTGTCACACCAAATGATGGGGATTGATCCGAGCCTGTTTGAATGATTGCAGTCTTACGAACCGCGCGGGCCGTTAATCTGGACAATTGCTCGCAAGGCCAAGCGGCTCGGGGTACCTCGTTGCCGCAGGCCAAAACCTGAGCAATGAAAAAGTGCAGACTGCCGGCATTCGCACCGCGACAAGCAATCCCTCCGTTTACGCGTCCGGCTACCATCCTACCTGAAGAATGGCAGTACGCTGGAAAACGCCGCCGCCGTGGTCAATCTCAATTCGATCAGGACCACCCAGCTCTGCGATCTCTGACCAGTGACATCACAAAAATTAAAGTGGAACGGGTGCAATCGTGAGCATAGCTTGCAGCGTCAGAACTGTCCGGCTGTGACAGGGGGACCGATTCATAGCCGCCTTCAGGATTTGCCTAACGACTGGCGCGACTAATCTCGAGTTGGCGCGGTAAGGGCCTCTTTACCAAAGGGCAGTAGTGGGTAATGATGGTGCCCCATAAGCTTTCAGAACCCGTCCCAATCTGCCGAGGACGGCGGTACCGACGCCAAACACAACTTCGGCAGATCAGAGCCACAACATGGCTGTTCGTGGTCGCCGCCCTGATCGAAGCAGCGTTAGGTGGTGCCAGTGTCGTGGCTACGCCACAGAGCCTTGCCTCTGTAGAGGCGCTGGTTACGCCAATAGCTGTTTTCACAGGTTCGATCCGAGCACGTTCGCCTCAGGAGCGGGATTACTGGTCACGCTGTGACGAAGCGCGAGTTTCTGGCAGCGCCCCGTTGTATGATGGGGAGCCTGGCTACCGCATCGAACTTGATAGAGACAGGGACGGAATTGCGTGCGAACCGTATGCAGCCATGCCTTAACAGGTTGATCTGTGAGCCGACGTTCGATAGCTGCTCTGGACGATCTGGATGGCTGCGATCGCAAGCCGTAAAGTTGAGCAATTTATGTCGAGTTACCCGTCACTCAAACGATCGTGCTGCTGGCTCGCTATTCCAGAGACCAAGACAGTACTTGGCGGCCGGATCATGCGATAGAGTAGCACGAGGAAACTTGGAGCTCGCAATCAGGATCGGGAAGCTCAGCGCTTGTAAAACAGCTTGAAGTCTTCGAACCAAGTTTTTCCTGATTTCTGGGCGCTGATAGCGCGGGCAGGCCTATAATGAAGCCTGCGCGGCTTGGGTCAGCCGGGAAGGGCAGTCGTTAAAAGTAAATCGTCGTGAAAGCGCTGCTTTCCGACCCACTTTTCGCTGAGGTATTCTCAATAACTTTGTAGGGCGGTGTAGTTCCAGTACATTTCACCCTGTTGCCCTCAACGATCGGAGTGCCTGATGTCGTGCACTGGCTGCCTACGACCGCGCTAACGGACAGGCTTCCTGTTGCAACCGCTGCGTGGGACGCTGAGGCTGCCAGCGATATTGAGGCAACTGCCAGTAGGCTCAGGAAAATGCGCAAAATCGGCCCCTCTCGAGACCGAGTAATTTCCGGAACCAGATTTGGTTCCGACGGTTAGTCCGACGGTTAGTAAGAGATCGTTACTACCGTGCTGTCTGAGTAAGAGCCGGCGGAAACCACCTGCCTGGCCGGAATTCGCGCGTAAACCGTTGCTGTCTGTCGCGAACCAAACAGTGTCAGGAGGTACAGCACCGAGTAGCCGGCGCTACCCGTTCCCCAAATGGAACTGAACCCTGGATCGGAAAACAGATTATATTGGAGCCGTCCGGTGCCTGACCGCATCTCTCGCACAGCAGTATTGCCGGACTGTCCCGCTGACACTTCAATGCGGTAGGCGAAGGCGACGCAGTCCAGCACGCCCGTACAGGTACAGGCAACATTAATCGCTCCTGTTGTCGAAGTTGGAGCGGCGTCCAGCGGATTGTAGACGCCAAATTGTGCCGGAAGCGTTGAAACATTGCATGCAACTGCACCCGCGGTTGAAGGCAGCACGCTTACAGCTACGGCGGTTGCGGCGATGATCGCCTCCTTAAGACGGGTTACAAACAGCTGGTTCATAAGACAATCTTGGAAAGCTGATCGAGCAGCTTTGGTCGCCGCCGATGTGAACCTCGGCCGAGGTCTCCTCGGCAACATCTGTAAGGTAAGCGACGCCGTCATAGCCGACCACGTCTTCCCGTCCATCTAGCCGTTGGACAATAGATCCCAGCGGCACAGGTTTGCCGTCGGCCAAGATTATAGTGACAGTAGCTGCATGCACCGTGTGCACCGGCAGGCGGACAATTGCACCGCCCGTCCCATGGGTCCGCACCACGACGGCCGCTTGCGCTGCTGTCTGTTCGAAATTAAGGCCATCATTATCGAGACCGATCCTCGTCGCAGCGTTGGTCGGGAGGTTCGGAAGGAACAAGCTGCCGTCGTTCCGGGTCCAACCAGCGGGCCTGTTCTCGAGTGTCACAGCCACGTTCGGCACCCCAGTCTGGACCATGGCGAAGCTCTGCCCCACCGCTGCGGTAAAAGCTGGCTTGCCGCCGAGCCACACAGCCGCGCCAGATGCGAAGGCCCGAACAGCCACCCCACGGTGCCCGATTTCGACGTCAGCACCTATCTGTCCTGACCTGCCACGCACGGTGGCGCCGGCCAGCATCGAGGATTGTCTGGAGGCGACCGAAACGCCTGCGCGTAGATCGGTCCCGCGATCCACCTCGCCCTGACGCGACCAGCTTGCGGAACCGAACGCGCCTTGAGGATCGTGCCCGGCCAGCATGGTAGCGGACGACCGAGGCGAAAGGACCATCATCAAGCCGACCGATGCCAGGAACTCGGACTGATTAGTACGTGAATTCACGATGTTGGTAAAAGCGGAGAAGCGCCTTCCGATTGGCCGTGACCAGCTCGCGGCGAAGATCCGCGTTGTCACATGATCGATGCCCAGCGCCGTCGCGGATAATGAAAATCCGCCAAGACGAGACGATTGCCAGGATCCCCCCGCCTGCAGCCTCCAGCCCTTCACTGACGTACCGCGGTTTGCCAAGGTATCGAAATGACCGAAGGTCTTGTGAGCCGACACGAACAGCGACATGCTCTGCGCATCACGTCTGAAGGACATGCCGGTCTGTCCGCCAGTCCCACGATTGGAATGAGAAAGGTCTCCATCGATAGATCCGATTCCGAACTCACCAAACTTTGTGGTTGCCGTGAAGCCTCCCACCTGAACCGGACCTGCGAGCGCAAGTCGCGCTTCGCCTGTTAGCCAGTTGCTCAATCCTCGGCGTACCGTTCCGGACGCGAACACTGTGCCGTACCGATCGTGACGCGTGTAGGCGTCCAAACGTAGCAGGCCCGCCTGAATTGAACTGGCGGTCAGACCCGGACGGAGCAGCTCGCGTGAGCCATAAAATGATATCTGCTGTACGCTCTCACGTCCGAGAACGTCGCGCACCAGCAGGGAGACCTGGCCTGCGCCATCGACCATCGGCACACTTGAGACGGTGAACCTTCCCGCTTCAACGTTCTGGGTCAGCCGGCGCACACCATTGACGTACAGGTCAACCGTCGATGGCACGCCATTGTCGCCAATTAGATACGGCATAGGGGCAGTCACCAGATCGGGCTGCATCGTGAAGTCGGTCGCTAGTTGAATACCGCCCGCCCGGATCGCGCCGTCGACCGAGCCGTCCGGCGCAATCAGGTCGCCTATTACCAGGCGGCGCAGCTTTTGGCGGTCTTCAAACACGTAGAAATTGTCGAGGCGTTGTACCGAAACGCCGCCCTGATCGGAACTGCGGCGTACGAACAAGCCGCTAGACAAAACGCCTACAGGACCGAACAGGCGCAATTCGCCGGTGGCGCCACCATCGCCGGTGTCATCGCCATAAAGCGAGTAGTTTAGTAGGCCGCCCCATGCCGGCGCTAGGTCTTCCGCTTGGATCTGCGTGACCCCGAGCTGGAGCGATCTCATTGAGGAGCTTGCTACCTCGATATGAACGGTCTGAGCGGCTTGATCGATCCTGTAAGTAAGACCAGGTATGCTGCTAAGAGGCACAGGTATTGCGCCAGCGATCGCATCGATACCAACGGTCCGCAGGTCGTCGCCGCTCGCCATGAGAGCGTCACCGTTACGCATGAACTCCACAACAAAACCGCTGTCGATGCCGTTTACCCAGACTTGAGCAAACATGATCGCGTCAACCTGCTGTTCTACTCTCGCGGGAGACAGTGGTGCGATCAGGGCAGGAGACGCGGCTACTGCGGTAAGCGCCGCCAGGTACCCAGGCATGATACTCCTACCGCGGCATGACCGGCACGGTCACGCGAAGTGTCGTGGCACCGTCTTGTGCTCGGATCGTCAATGTAGCTGGCGTACTATCGGCGTGGTAGCTCCACTCCCGGCCCTGACCGGCGAGCGCATAGCCTGCCAGGCCCGGGGCGATGACGGTCGACTTGTCACCGTCTTCCACGCTGAGATCGACCAGCTTGGCATGAACCGTACCCCGGTTGGCAGCACGAACCGTGACCTGTTTCGCTTCCGGATCGTAGCGCGCACCCCACTCCAGCGCCGTGGTGCGGGACACACCTTGGGCAGGCTCGACAAACACGGGAAGGATCATGCGCACCGGCAGTTGCAGCTGACCTGGTGTATTCGCGAGCGGCAGCTGGTCGACCACAAGGCGGTAGCTTCGCTCGGTAGCGCCTGGTGGCACCTTGGCAACGATGCGCACGGACTGAGCAGCCTGAGGTGCAAGCTGGAACAATGGCGGGCTAAAGCCTGCATCCGTCGCCGGGGTATACACTTCTTCCTCCCCATCCATCGCCCAGCTGTAAAGGCGCACCTGCACGGTGATCGGGTCGGCACCAGGATTGCTGACAACCGTCGAGACGCTGCGCGACATATCCGTCAGCGACAACTGAACCGGAGCAACCGACAGTCCGCCGCCTGCGGGCGGAGCCGACCCCTGTGCCACAGCGGCCGACGTCTCCGTCAGCAACAGGAGCGCTGCCGCTGACCGGAACAGGTGAAAACGGGCGAGCCTCACGACCGTAGCTTAGTAGTAAATGGTGATCGGCACCGTGTCAGAGTAAATATCGGCAGGTGCACTCTGACCAGCGGAAATCATTCCGTAAACAGCCACGGAATTTGCTACTGCACCAAGCCCCGTCTGTCCGAGCAGACGTTGTGTGGTTACACTATCCCCAAATCTCTGTGTTCCGGCATTATCCCGGAAGAGCTCATAAGAGATATACTGAGACTGACTGGTTCCCCGCATTCGACGCTGGCCGCCTGACGCATTGGTGCCATCGCCCAGTCCGACTGAAAAGGGAGTGCCCTGCGTACAGGTCACGTTGACGTTGGCGCTTACCGACGCCGCCGTGCCAACGGCCGGATCAATCGTCCCGAACACAAGATTGCCGCTCCCGACCGCACAGGTCGCCACCACGGTCGCTTGAACCGTCAGGACTCCAGTAGCCGTCGCCGCGTGGGCCTGCGTCGCTCCGATCAGTGTTCCTGAAACCGCTACTGCGCAAAGCCACTTGTGCATCGACACTCTCCTGGGGCAAATTCGTTCCCGAGGAAATTGTCATTTGAAGGTTAAGGTAAAGTTTCAAATAACCCAGCGGCTTCTCCGAAGTCTCCTTCATTGAACGCCAGCTTCAAGGAGTCTTCGACGGGCGAAAGCACGCTCCGATAATGTCCACGCCGATCGTCTGCTATCGCTTTGCGATCCGATCAGGGATCGCCTGACCGCTCTATCCCAAGTGGTGATTTTCTGTCGCGACATACGCCACGTCTGAACCTCGGGGTCTCGGCGACGACCTAATGTCGCGAGTTTCGATTAGCCGAATATGGCGGAACGGGTCAGCCGGACAGGCAAGCTATTTTCAGTCGGTCGCCGCGTTTGTTTGTGCCCACATGTGCGCAGCCGACAAGATCTACGCTGACGACATACCCGGACCTGTTAGGGGCGGGTGCCGCCAAGGCCAGGACTTGCAGGCTGTGAAGTAGTACCCGGGACAAACGGGGCTGGCCCGGTGTCGGCCCGACGGTGGTTGCCTTACTTGAACACGTTTACTCTGAGAGCGATCGCACCGGTGCCCCAGTCACTTCAGCGGCTTCCTACAGGCGGACCGTGTATCTAGGTTAAGACTAGCGTCCGATCGGCGCCGCCGATCCGACTTACCATCGAGGCCGCTCGCTGCCTGCACATCCGGCGCAAATCTTTCCACCTCTGAAAGGAAGCCGATTTCATCATTGTTCGCACGGGCGCCAGCATGAGCGACCTGACGTACGAGGCAGAGGAGCGGGAGCGCGGCCGGTCGCGGGGGACCGACCAGAGTGCGGCTAGGTCGTTACAGGGTGCAGGGACAGCATCTGCGACTGTGTGAAGGAGCATGCCGCCTCCATTTTCGGCAAGAGAGCGCTTGCTGACTTCGTCCTTTAAGCGGTAACGTGGCGGACGGTGCTAACGCATTCCTGCGACGAGGTCTAGCTCGCTCCGGACGACAAGCGCGCCGAGAACTGCCTCCGCTTCGTTGAGCTCGGCCGCAAGAACGATCCTCCGCTAGCTCGAACAGGGGCGACATTTTCGAAGCGGCAATCTACAGACACCCCAGAATCGCGCGGTTGAACCTCATCGGTACTAAAGCTAGCTGGGCGATGTGTGGATCCGCCCGAAGGATAGGCATACAGTGAAACGCATAGACGAAGGAACGCGATAGGCTTGATCCAGGTGCACAGTACATTTGAGACATAAAGAAGGCACACTAACTCGCTTAGGTTGCTACCTCGAGCATGGCAGCCGTTCTTCTCCGCCTTTGCTCGAGCGCCCACGTAGCGCCTGCAATCAGTCCCGCTGGCACGAGGTTTAGCTGAGAGACGAGCGGGTAAGCCGTCCGTTGATGGGTTTGAAGCGGAAGAACCGTGGCACCTCGGTGGCAACCAGACTCCAGGCCGCCGCACCGAGTGCCACGAGGCCAAGAGATAGTCGTCCTGCTCGCCTCATGGTGTCCAGCTTGCCTTCTGAGCCGATGCGTCATTGCAAACCGGGCATGGTCCTTCGGCAGCAACCTTCACCTGAGTTCTACCACCAACCGTTCATCGCGGCCTCGTTTCCATTCGTCGCTCTAAAGCGCCCTCGTGCCGCAGGTGCCTTGCTTTCTTGCCGCACTTTGTTTGTCAACGAGACGGACGTGACTGCGGATTTGGAGACACCGGCTCGCAAGAGATGCCGCATGCGCGATAAGCATTGCAGTCTTACGATGAGCCCTTCTACTTGGGTCGACCGTGCCATGATGCGAGGATCTGTCAAACATGCCGTCACCTTTTGAGACGCCCGCAAAGCTTCTGCGGGAGCGAGAAAGGCAGGAAGACTCCGCTCTCAGGTCGAGTTCTCAACCACCATTAGCTTCAGTTATCATTCCTACTTACCGGGATTGGACTCGCTGCTTTGAGTGCCTTGATGCTCTACGCGAGCAAACTTTGGACGCCGCTGTCTTCGAGATTATCGTCGTGAATAACGATCCGGCTGACCTCTGCCCTGACACTGGAAGGCTGGCCCAGAATGTCACGATCATCGACGAGGAAGCGCCCGGGTCCTATGCGGCGCGTAATGCTGGTGTCGCGGCAAGTTCCGGAACTTTGCTAGCCTTTACCGACAGTGATTGTCGACCTCGCCCTAAATGGCTGGAGGCGGCCGTTGAAACTATAAGAGCTCATAACGGCTCTGTCCGAGTGACTGGACCGATCGAGATCTTCCGAACCAGCGACTGTGGCGAACTCGCCTACCTTTATGATCGCAAGTTCGCGTTCAACCAGTCTTCCGCAACACGCTTTGAACACGCAGTCACGGCTAACCTTGTTGTCTCTCGCGCTATTTTCGAATCGGTTGGCTTATTCAACGCAAGCATGATGTCAGGCGGCGATTTCGAGTGGGATGCTCGTGCGGCGAAGCTAGGCATTTCACTGGTATTCAACAAAGAAGCCGTGGTCCGCCACCCGTCTCGACGGAGTGTGGCTGAGCTTTCGACGAAGGCTAGAAGGGTGGCAGGCGGAAGTGTGGCGCTCGGAAATGTCGGAGTAGTCCAGATGATCTGGTCTCGACTGAAGCCGCCAGTCAATAAATTCCGGGCTTTAGATCGGCATGACATGACGAGCACTGAGACGACGAAGCTTTTTTTATTGGTATGGTGGCTCAGGATTGTCGCGGCGAGAGAGTTTGTTGCGATTAAGCTTAATCTAAAAGAACCGGAGCGCATCTAACGAAATGCTTTTGCTCGGAGCCGTAAGGCTCAGGGGCTTAGCTCTTCGATTGACCCCTGTACGCGAATTCAGCCGGCCCCTCACCAATAAGTCGAAGTGATGTCTGGAAGCAGCAAGTTTGCAAGCGGATGGCTGGATAGGCCCGCGTCGACCTGCACAACTGACAACGTCCGACCGGATTACAGTAGTTGAAAGTGGTCGATTGTCCGTGTCACTACCGCGACATCTTGGCCTGTCGGCTTCAAGGGAGAACTTTTCTTCCGGGGCTTTTGTCGATGTATGCGCCGGCGCGGCCCAATCCGGTTCTTAGCTCGCGCATAGGTGCGAAGCCTCCGCATCAGCGGGCTTCTCTCTACTCTGATCATCGGCGCGTGAAACCGTCGTGGTTTGCAAAAGCTTACACCGCATAGCTTCCTTGCCCGGAGGTGCGGCTAACCTCGGTTGGCAGCCATGCCGCCGCGGGAGAAATGACGGCAATCCTCACGGTCGCTGCTTGATCTCTCGCTGCTCCAAATTGTGACGCTTTTGAGCGACCGGGAGGTTGGCTCGGTGCCAGATTGACCTGTCCGAGAATTTGCTGCAACTGCGAACTATCTACGTTGATACTGAGGTATATATGCGCATCACAATGATTGGATCTGGATACGTTGGACTGGTATCTGGCGCGTGCTTTTCAGACTTTGGACACGAGGTGGTGTGCGTTGACAAGGATGCTCGGAAGATCGAGCTGTTGCACGACAATGTGATGCCCATTTTTGAGCCGGGCTTGGCGGAGCTGGTAAGCAGCAACGTCCGCGCCGGTCGCCTCTCGTTCACTACTGACGTCTCCGCCGCTGTGCGCGACGCTGACGCTATCTTCATCGCTGTCGGTACACCGTCCCGGCGTGGTGACGGTCATGCCGATCTCTCGTATGTCTTTGCCGCTGCAGCAGAGATCGCTGAATACGTCACCAAACCATGCGTTGTTGTAACGAAATCGACAGTGCCGGTCGGTACGGGCGATGAAGTTGAACGCATAATCGCGGGCGTAGCGCCAAACTCTGGCATCAAGGTTGTCTCGAATCCCGAGTTCTTGCGCGAAGGCGCAGCCATCGACGATTTTAAGCGGCCCGATCGTGTAGTCGTCGGTACTGATGACGAGAGCGCCCGGCAGGTCATGCGTGAGATTTACCGCCCATTGTCGCTCAACCAGGCTGCACCAATACTTTTCACGGGTCGTCGCACCGCTGAGCTAATCAAGTACGCGGCAAATGCTTTCCTCGCGGTCAAAATCACCTTTATCAATGAGATCGCTGATCTTTGTGAGCAGGTGGGTGCTGATGTACAAGAAGTGTCGCGCGGAATCGGGACCGACAATCGGATTGGCCCAAAGTTTCTTCACGCTGGCCCAGGCTATGGTGGATCGTGCTTCCCGAAAGACACGTTGGCTCTGCTCAAGACCGCAGACGATAATGACACGCCACTCCGCATTGTCGAAGCCACTGTTCAAGTGAATGACAGCCGCAAGCGTGCGATGGGCCGCAAGGTCATTCGTGCAGCAGGCGGTGACGTGCGCGGAAAAACCGTGGCCCTACTCGGGCTGACGTTCAAGCCGAACACTGATGATATGCGTGATGCACCGAGTCTTGCTATAGTCCAGGCCTTGCAGGACGGCGGTGCGAAGGTTCGAGCTTACGATCCTGAAGGCGTGGAGCAGGCAAAGCCGCTGCTCAAAGATGTCGAGTTCTGCTCAAGCCCCTATGTCGCTGCTGAGAGCGCCGATGTTCTAGTTATCGTAACTGAGTGGGACGAATTTAGGGCGCTTGATCTAGAGCGTATGTCTAACATCTTGAACAAGCCTGTCCTGGTGGACTTACGGAACATATACCCGGTTGAAGAGGTCCGTCGTGCCGGCTTCGAGGCTCACGGCGTCGGACGCGCGGGATAAGCTAAAGCGGGATGCCGGTGGGGTTTGGGGCCCTGCCGGCACAGCCCAGTGGTTCTGATGTAATTTGACTAGAGTGAATGCGAAAGGAATCCTGAAGTGAGTGACGCACCGATCTTAGTCACAGGAGCCGCGGGCTTCGTCGGACATGCGACAGCTCACCGGCTTTTGGGTCGCGGTCAGCGCGTCGTGGCCGTCGATGTTCTCAACGACTATTATGATCCTAGCTTAAAGCAGGCGCGCTTAAGAACCTTCGACGGGATGAACTCTTTTGAGTTTGTTCAAGGCGACGTGGCCGACGTCGAGCTCATGTCAACCCTTATAGCTAAGCACAAGATCACAAAGGTTGTCCATCTAGCCGCGCAGGCCGGCGTACGATACAGCCTCGATAATCCATTTGCCTATCAACATTCCAATCTGGCAGGTCACCTATCAGTCATGGAGGCCTGCCGCCACGCTCCTGGTTTCGAGCACCTCGTCTATGCTTCTTCGAGCTCTGTATACGGCAACAAGCCAATTGGGGACGAGGGCTTCACTGAAGATGAGCCTGCTGCATCTCCCGTCTCCCTTTATGCTGCAACTAAGCGTAGCTGCGAGCTGATGAGCCAGTCCTATACAAGTCTTTATGGTTTCCCTCAAACCGGATTAAGGTTCTTCACTGTCTATGGCCCCTGGGGGAGACCGGACATGGCTTACTTCAGCTTTACAGAAAAGATCCTACGCGGCGAGCCGATCGAAGTTTACGGCAACGGTCGGATGGCACGTGATTTTACCTTCATTGACGACATTGTTGATGGTGTTGTTGGTGCGCTGGACCACCCTCCAGCGCGTGGAGATCACCGCATCCTCAATATAGGCGACAGCCATCCGGTTGGCCTTCTCGAGATGATCGAGGCCCTCGAAGCAGCCATCGGTCGCAAGGCACAAAAAATAATGCGTCCCATGCAAGCAGGGGATGTGACATCAACGTTCGCGGACGTGAGCAAGCTTCAGGAACTGACGGGCTACAAGCCGAAGGTTATGCTTGGTGAGGGCCTCCAACGGTTTGCCGACTGGTACTTGGACTACTACAGGCCTAAGAACGACTAAAGCATCCATGAAGCTGCAGATACCGAGTGAGAAGCCGTAATCCTAGGTATTCTGCAGTTTTCCATCGTCAATTTCATGTTCCTGGTCTGACGATTGGACTAGGGCCTAGTCTGTTAGCAAACATGCCAGCGGGCAGGGGCCGCCCTACCGTCGAAACGCTCACGTGAGCGACCGTTGCTGAGACTCCTGAATTGCGGCCGTCTTCGAGTTATTCGGCCTCTTAAGCGTGTTTGAAGTTTCTCGCGCAGGACCGATCTTTGACAGTGCGGATATGCGAAGCGAGCTGATGATGGATCCCATTAACGCTGCCCGGCAACTAGGATGGGACCGAACCACCCGATCCGATCAC
Source organism: Croceibacterium ferulae (assembly GCF_003660445.1). GTDB lineage: Bacteria > Pseudomonadota > Alphaproteobacteria > Sphingomonadales > Sphingomonadaceae > Croceibacterium > Croceibacterium ferulae. The sequence continues at coordinate 81,421 of NZ_QZVQ01000013.1, forward strand.
AAGTATGCTAGCTAGCAGGAACTATTCCTACGCATCTCTGGCAAGTATGCGCATAACGGCGGGTTAACAACAACCAGCTACTGCAAGCTCTCCCATGATCGTCGCCACACGTCGACTGGGCGAGGGCCGCTCCTTGCTTGAGCGGCCCTCATCCACTTTTAGCCTTTCTGAGCCTAGCCGCGCCCGATGAGGCCTTGGTACGGCGTGCACGTGATGATGAGGCCTTGGTACGGCGTGCACGTGATTAAGTGCGCTCGCGACACAGCTATTTGTGGTCATCATCGAGGTGTGTCAGGGCTCGAACCCGAGTGCGCGGACAAGAGAGCATGTAAGTTGAATGGCCGCTGTTACCCGATAGAAGCCCCCGAACGATCCATAATGCCGCCCCTGAGTGGCGGAGATTAAGTCTTATTGTCGAGCATCAACGCCAATTACCACTGACAACCGCATCAACCCGAACAAATCCTGCTTGGATCGATATCGTCACGCGTATGGGGATGCCTAGGCACGCCAGCTTGAACAACAAATCGAGCAGACGGTAGCTACCAGGCCAGCGAAAGATCGTTTCGAGATACGATGCCCTAAAACTCGCGAGCGTTGTTGCGCTTTCGCCAATCGAGTACGATGACGTGCTCGCGCCTTGCACTATACTTCATGCTGTACCGTGCGCCTGCAATGCGCTTGCTTGATTGGCAAAGATGCTGAGTCCCACGATGTGCCGTTAAGCTCAGCTAAGAGATCCAGTGAGCGCAGTTTGTCAGCACATCTGAGTTCCCTGAATGATGTGTCCCCGCAGGAGCGGGGGAACTTCAAAGCATACGACTTGGCATGCATCGGTCCATCCCCGCGGGCGCGGGGGAAGCCTGTGTGTGCTCCAGTAAGGATTTCATCGCAGGGTCCATCCCCGAGTTCGGGGCCCGAGGATCATAGCAGCGAAGTGACCAAACGCAACCCGTAGGCCATACCAAGCAGGAAGGCCTGGATCTCCGTGACGTTGCTCGTTCGGCAGTTCGATACCAGCGTGCTCAAAGCGCGCGGAACTCGTCGAGAGACAAAGCTGCATAACGCGTACGATCACCTCTACGCACTTCGCTGACGTCTGCCAAATCATAATCCTGAAGCAGCTTTAGAAGCTGTCGTTCCAAAGATGCACTTACCAAGAAGATCACATATGCAGGCGAACGATTACGTAGATCCCTGAATCTCACGACGGCATCATGGATCATAGGCCACCCGGCCTTCTGCGCGTCCACGATTAGTGTTCTTGACATCGACACCTCATACAGTTTGCGCCAGCGTCACTTTGTAGGATCGACGCCCCTTCTTGTCGACAGCTTACGTCTAGACGAAAGGTTAGGTGCACAACGCTTCCTACCACGGCATTCCCCGGGTCGACGACCGGCGGATCGTCAGCGGCATCATCTTCGTGATCCGCAACGGGCTGCGCTGGCGAGATGCGCCGACCGGCTACGGGCGACACAAGACGATCTACAAGCGGTTCATCCGCTGGAGCCGGCTCGGCGTATTCAACAAGATCTTCGCCGCGCTCGCCGGCAAAGGCGGCAGGCCCGATCAGCTGATGATTGATGCGACCCACCTGAAGGCACACCGCACCGCTGCCAGCCTGCTCAAAAAGGGGCTGTTCCCCGCCGTATCGGACGCACCAAGGGCGGCCTGAACTCCAAGCTTCATGCCGTCTGCGACGGCAAAGGACGTCCGCTGGTTGTGGCGCTCAGCGAAGGGCAGATGAGCGACTACAAAGGCGCTGCCCTGATGCTTGATGCGCTGCCCAGGGCCAAAACCCTGCTTGGCGACCGAGGCTATGACGCTGACTGGTTCCGCGCTGCTTTGGCTGACCGCAAGATCGCTGCGTGCATCCCCTCCAGGGCAAACCGGCGGGTGCCCATACCGCACGACGCGGTGCTGTACCGCCAGCGCCACAAGATCGAGATCATGTTCGGTCGCCTCAAGGACTGGCGCCGCATCTACACCCGCTACGACCGATGCGCCCACACCTTCTTCTCGGCCATCTGCCTCGCCGCCACCGTCATCTTTTGGCTGTGATCAATGAGTCCTGAGCCTAGGCTCAGAACCCATCAACATGCTTGCGAGAGCGACGTTCAGTCGAATCGCGAGATCGCTGCCTGCGTCTCGTCCAGAGCGAACCTGCGCGTGTGCATCCCGCATGACGCAGTGCTATGCCGCCAACGTCACAAGATCGAGATCATGTTTGGCCGCCTCAAGGACTGGCATCGTATCCACACCCGCTATGACCGCTGCGCCCACACGTTCTTCTCGGCCATCTGCATCGCCAACGTCATTTTCTGGCTGTGATCAATTAGTCGTGAGCTTGAGATCACGAAGGGGACGCGATGCTATCCGCCCTTCCGCCGAGGCGCAAACTAAGGCCAGCCTTCGCCTCAAGAACGCACGCGGGCCGCAATTAGCGAGGACGCAGCGCGGCGCATGCAAGGTGGATAATGGCTGTGCTGATCTGCGGCATTCAGCGTGTGCTGGACGCGGGCGGCCGCTGGTGCGGCTGCTCATCCGTATCTGCTTGGTGACAAGGGCTACGATGCCGATCGGCCTTGTCGATCGCCGCGGGCAGCTGGCGCCACCCCGCTTATTGAGACCGCCACAGCCGCAAGCGCGTAATCCGTTATAACCAGCAGCGTCACCGCAGGTCACACCTCACGAAGATTGACTCCTACCGCCGCCTGCATCTTCAGCGCGTCGCCACCCGCTACGAAAGGCTCGCCTTCAAATTCCTCTCGGGCAAGGCTCTTGCCCCCCGCGATCACGTTATGGCTGCGATGAGATTCCGCCGCTGAGCGTTGCTCGGCCAAGAGCGACAATAGCGCTTCACCCAGCGAGGGGTCGACGTCGTGAATTTATGGCTCTGACGCTCAGTGAAAGCCACGGCTCGCAGCTTTAGGGCATGTTCATGAAGTTTCTACATCCTTCTGGTGTGATGCAATGAGCAGAGTCGGATTGATGAGTGCATTTGACGAGACAAGGGTAGTATCAAACGATCCACCGAAGGCGGAGCTCTCCCTTTTTAAGGAAGGAGCGGAAATCCTCAAAGGCTTACTCTCGCGTTCAAAGAGCGCAGCTTGGAAGAGCCACTACTCTCGTTTCAAGAACGATCCTTATTACATGCTGCGGTACTATGCCATTAATCTTGCTCTGCTTACTATCGGCATAGTTCTTCTAGACTTTTTTACGGGCAGTCTCACCGCGATGAACCACAGGATGCTGTGGCTTGTTGGACTGGTACTATTTGTCTTGCCAAACTACTCACTTATATTTTTGTCTGGTATATATTATTTTGTGTTGTACCTGACGACGGGAGGAGTGGTCCTAACCTTTTCCAACGTAGCCCTTATTCCAGCGGGCGTTCTTACGGGAACTATCTCTGCCGCAATCATGCATAATGCTGCTCATGATAACTTCCAGTCGGCTCTACTGAATAGGATCCTGGGTGAGGTATGCGGGCTATTTCAGCTCAGCGGCTATGTGGGGTGGACGGTGTCCCACCACATACATCATGCCGCGCCCGATAATCCCCAGAAGGACGCGCATGCGCCGGGAGACATGCGGTTTGGTGAGTATGTGAACGCTATGGGTATGCTGATGAAGAGGTCTATGACCGAGACCTACTTCAAAGCCTTTGGTTACGGTCGACACATCAAGGTAACTTGGGCCTCAATCAGCGCCACTCTTCCGCTTGTGCGTTACGCTCGCGTACTTTTTACACTCGCCCTAGTCGGACCGACGGGGTTCGTCTTTTTTTATGTACCGTTTAAAATCGCAAACACAATGATCTATGGCGACTTCAATTACCGCACACACAGGCCGAACGGCCGCGGGGGATATGAGGTTCTGAATCTCAATCATAACATCTGGTTCAAACTTCTGAATGCTATCTCGATTGGATCCTATTACCACAAGAACCATCACCGCTGCCCGAAGGCATTTAATCCACGTCATGTCATCGATGACGGACGTCCATTTGTTACGTACCATCGCTGACACATGATCGTAGCCTAACACTGCTGTTATCTAACGAGAGCGGTAAAAGTGTGCACGATGTTACTATCGCTCCCCGCGTGTAGGCTCGGGGTCGGCAGAACTGAAAGCGGTCGCCTTAGCGTGGCGGAGCCGACACGACGGCTCACGTCCAGCTAAATTGCGCACGATCAGGACAACATTAGAGGCCAGATGTGCAATTCACCCTATCAATGTCGCCTATGCACTGGCTTGCGAGAGTAGGGTAAATGCGCGAGCGCTTTGGAACATGATCACTTGCGCTTGGCTGAACCGAGCTGGCGCTTGAGGCTTGGGTCCTCACCTGCCGACCAGACGCTCCGCAATCTGGCGCACTTCGGCACCCATGTCGGGGCGTTCCAGCGCCAGGGCCAG
>NZ_QZVQ01000014.1 GCF_003660445.1 Croceibacterium ferulae
TGCTCGTCATTCTCAAGTCCCTCCGCCAACACCGGCGTGTTGAGACTTCGGCCGAGGGCAAGAACAGCGCGAATGATGGCGCGTGCCTGATGGCTCGCGTTAGCTTCAAGCAGGAATGACTTGTCGATCTTGATCTTGTCGAACGGAAAGGAATTGAGCGTATCGAGTGACGAATAGCCGGTGCCAAAATCGTCAAGCGCGATCGCCACGCCCATCGCCTTGATCTGCCGCAGCACGTGCAGTGCGCGAGCCTTATCAGCAACCAAGGCAGTTTCGGTGATCTCGAGCTCCAGCCTATTGCCGGGCAACCCTGACTCTAGCAGCGCACTTGCCACGATATCCACCAGGGCGACATGCATGAGCTGTACCGGCGACAGATTAACGGCGACGCGCAGATGATCGGGCCACTGGGCAGCTTCGCGACAGGCCGTGCGCAGAACCCACTCGCCGATCCGTAAGATCTCGCCGCTTTCCTCAGCTATAGGTATGAAGTCGACCGGGGAAATTGAACCTTTTTCCGGATGATCCCAGCGAAGGAGTGCCTCGTAACCAGTGATCTCCTCTGTGAGCACCGACTTTTGTACTTGATAGGCCAAGCTCATCTCATCGCGGGCGATCGCCTGACGGAGGTCATTGGCGATGATGCGCCGGGCCCGAGCTGCTTCGTCCATCCCTTGTTCGTAATAGCAGATCTGATTGCCGACGATATCCTTGGCGCGGTACATGGCAAGATCCGCAAAGTTCACGATCTGCTCGCGCGAGCTGGCGTCGCTTGGATAGACGGCCACGCCGAGGCTGGCACCGGCTATAACCGTAAGACCGTCCAGTTCGATCGGCATTGTCAGGCAGCTCTCGAGCCGCGCGAGAAATTCGGTCAACTCCGCATCATCCTTGAACGGCTTACATGCAGCGAACTCATCGCCGCCGATCCGCGCGATTATCTCGTCTGTTTCAATCGCGCTCCTGAAGCTATCGGCAAGCCGGCACAACACGGCGTCACCGGACGCGTGGCCATGCATGTCATTGATTTCTTTGAACCGGTCGAGGTCGATGGCGACAACTGCAACCCTCTCGCCGGTGCGCTGAGCACGCTGCATTTCAGCATCAAGCCGCTCGACGTAGTTGGTGCGGTTTGGCAGGTCTGTCAGACCGTCGTGCAGCGCCATGTGCTCTATTCGATGTTCCGCCCGTTGACGGTCGGTGATGTCATCGAAGGTGGTCACCCACCCGCCATCGGTCATCGGCTTGTGGGTGACTGATAACGTGCAGGTCTCATGAAATGGCACGATGAGAGTGCCCCCATCCGGCTTGCCTATGCAGGCGCGGTGCCGACTTACGACCTCACGAAAAACTGCAAGCGGCACCGAACCGCCGTCCCGCTTCTCCAAGCCACGTCGGAAGACATCTTCGAAGGTGATGCCTAAGGGGCACTCCTCGCGGCTCAATCCGAATATCGCGCCAACACGATCATTGGAGATGATCAGGCGTTCGTCCTTGTCGAACAGGCACAAGCCTTGGTGCATGTTCGATAGCGCGGCATCGAGATTATCCTGATGCTCCTTGAACAGAGTCATGTCGCGAGTGATCTTGGCAAAGCCGCGGAACTCACCGCGTTCGTCGTGTACCGCTTCGATCGTGACGTGGGCCCAGAAGCGAGTGCCATCCTTGCGGTGCCGCCAACCTTCCGCCGAAAACTTGCCCTCGCGCCGCGCAGTCTCGATCCCGGCGAGTGGCAGCCCGGCGAGCGCGTCTTCTTCAGAGTAGAAGTGCTCGAGCTCCAACCCGACCGCTTCCTCCCGAGAGTAGCCCTTCAGGCGCTGCGCGCCGGCATTCCAGCTTGCTACGCGGCCATCGGGATCCAGCATGTAGATTGCGCAGTCGCTGATCCCCTGGACAAGCACCTTGAACTCGCGTTCACTTGCCAGAATGCTCGAACGCGCCCGCGCGCTCATCAGGGCAGCCAGCATGCTGAACGCCAGAACGGAAAACGCAGTCGCAGCGACTGCAATGCCGACGTCGATCGGTGATAAGAGCGCCGACGTCGGCGTGTCGGCCTGACTGGGAATAATCGAGATCCCTGCCATGCTAGTAAAATGTAGCAGCAATATTGCGGTGACAACCAGGACGGTAGCGGCGGCGGCTCCCTTGCCGTTGCTCCGGTCGAGCGCATGGGCGAGTGCCGGAGGGATCGGCAAGATCGCGAATACGATTGAAGCGACTAGATGAGGGGCCGACCAGCGGATCGCACCGGCCAACTCTACCGCCTGCATCCCGGCATAGTGCATTGCTGCAATGCCTAGGCCCACCACTGCCGCAGCGCCCCATCGGCGAGTTCCACGTGCGGACCGTAGAGCTAACCAAAACCCGAGAGTCATCCCACCTGTTGCTATCAAGAGGGAGGCAACGGTGGGCACAAGCGCGTAGCCGCGGACAACGCCGGGATCGTAGCCGATCATGGCGATAAAGTGCGTAGCCCAAATTCCAAATCCGCTCGCTAGCCCGGCCGCTACGAGCCATCGGGTCCGGTCGGTTCCGCCTCCATCCCGTGCGTGGCGGAGCAGGATAACCGCAGCGGCCGAAGCGGCAACGCAGACCAGTCCTGCCAGGATGACCAATCGGAGGTCATGATCATTTCGAATACAGGCGTAGATTTCAAACACTGGCAGTCGATCCGTTCGCAGATGCGACATCGTTGTAAGAGGCGCAAGTCTCAAAACTGTTAATGCGTTTGCTCCGAAGATCGACAGCGGCAAATGGCAACAATCGCTGCGCTGATGGTGCCGCTGTTCAGATCCGCGCTAGAACGGATCCGTGCAGTCGATTGCGTCCGCTAGCCTGCGTTGGTGGAAAGGCGCCTACCTGTTTAGCGAAAGGGGGAAGGCGATCGCGACGGCGGCGCCCGCCTGCCCGTGGCTGGTATAGGTCGCCGCCATGTTGATGCGTCGGCGTTTCGTCCGGTGCGAAAGACCTAGAGCCATGGCGCTTTCGCCCCGCCAAATGCCGGCGCCGCCCTCGATCTTGCACACCCTTTCCAGAGAGGTGATCTGCACCATAGCTTTCGCCGCTCGCCTTTGCATCGCGGCGCAGATCGTCCAAGCGGATGTCGACCTTATGTAAGGCTCAGTTCGGCAAAGGCGGACCGCAACTAAACGACAGCATAACCTCTACATCTTTAACAATCCGCACTGAGAAGCTGGGTCCCCGTTCAGTGTGCTTCAATAGGAGAAGCGGCAAATCAAGCGTTCAGATCGTAGATCCCTGCCGAGCAACATATTCCCTGGAGGTGGCCAGAGAGAAGTACAAACCAGCTTGATCAGAACTGCCAGCCCATACCTGCGCTTGCGGACACGTGGCCCATCGAGTCAAAGGCAAGACCAGCCTTTGCGACCATGTGCCCGTCCTCACCCGCCCCTGAGAAACCTAACGAGACAGCTTGCTCGCCGCCGTAGGCTCCGACGCCAACCGACAACATCGAGCGACCAGACTCTAGGGGTTGCGGCATGCTAGCCAAAGCCATTGCACCAGACGCTCCGGAGGCAGCTCTGCGCGAAACCTTCGACAGATCGAAGCTCAAGGCAGCAACCCGAGTATCCGTGTAAGCTCCTGCTTCTGACAAGATCTGGCCGAGACCTGCATTAAGTTGCCCGACGGTTGCTGCATCGGTTCGCTCTGTTCCAGCGGCGACGTTGCGCAGCCGGACCGGCGGGCCGCCTGCGGCAAGGGTCACAGATTCGCGGGAAGGATCGTCATAACGAACAGCATTTTGCCCAAGCTCCAGTGCTGTTTCGGCCGTTTGTCGAACGGTCCCGATCGCCTGATTGGTTTCATGCAGCTGGCCTCCGTTGATTGCGTCTCGCGAGGCTACCGTGACCGCGCCTCCTGCCACGTTGGCGATGACCGTACCTGCACCATCAGCACCATTCACCAAAGTCACTCGAGCTGCCGGTCCACCGTGGGCCGTAGCTTCGTACTGCACGGCGAGCCCTACCTTGCGCTGGACTGCTGCAAGCTGCGAGCCATTGACCGCGTCTGTTGAACCCTCCGCGACCATGCCATCTGCGACATTGCTCAGTCGGGCAGCCGGCGACAAACCACCTCCGCCTATGCCAGCGGCGGCCGCCTGCAGGCTAGCCAGCTGCGCCTGAAGGGTTGCCAGTTGGGCACTAAGCGCCTGAACCTGCGCGATGAGCTGCGGGTCAGGCTGGGAGCCACCTTGCTGACCTGTTGGAGGATGGGGGATAGCCGCCTGGCCGGTGTTAATCTGAGTGGCCAACGCACCGAAGGCATCAGAGACGTTTCTATACATGGCGCCATTCACCAGGTAGCTCGGACCAGAGATGCTTGCTGTGGCTACATCGTACTTTGCACCACCACCAAAACCGTCTGCAACCGCGACACCGATTGCATTGGCTACCCCTTTTAGCTGAGCGACGTTGACTGCATCGGTATCGGCACTGCCAGCTGCGAGACCGGTGATCTGGCGATTGCCCGTCGGAGTTTGCCGGTTTGCGACCGGATCAAAGTAACTGATGTTCCGAGCAATCGCGATCTCACCGGAGGAGCTTTGGACCGAATTCAACCCAAATGCTGTGTAGGCACCAACATCGCCACGCACGGTCTGCGAGGCAGTTCCTAGCGCTACGCTGCCATCGTGCAGTGCCATAGCTCCCGAGCCAAGCGCGGTAGCCGCATAGGCCTGGCTCGATGCCATCAGGCCGAACGAGGAACTCGCGAAACCGTTGGAAGTCGCGTTACGTCCAATTGCCGTCGAATAAGCGCCGTGGGCTGCTGCTCTGGCACCAACGGCCGTAGCCTCCAAGCCCGAGGCCTGTGCTGCGTAGCCGAAAGCGGAAGTGCTGACGGCGCTTGCAATGGCATCGTTGCCAACCGCCAAGGCTTTCTCATCATTGGCCATCGCCCGGTTCCCGACTGCAGCGGAATGCAGGCCGCCGACATAGGCCGAAGAGCCTACTGCGAGGGTGTCAGATTGCAGCGACTGGATGTCGCTGCCCATGGCGAGTGCGTTTGCACCATTGATTACGTTGTTATTGCCGATCGCGATCGAAGAGGTCCCATTCACTTCGTTGGACGTGCCAACGGCGATAGAGCCGTCGCCCACCACAGTGTTCAAGCGTCCGAGTAGAGTTGCGCCAAGGCCTTCTCCGACGTTTTTTAGGCCAAGCGCGATGCCGCTGGCGCCCTCGATGAAATTTGTGTCGCCGAGCGCTACCGCACCGTCACCGGTCGCAATGTTATCGCGGCCGAGTGCAACCGCGCCCGAACCGGTCGCAAAGTTGGGATCGCCGATCGCCACCGCGCCGTCGCCCGAGGCGAAGTTTGCCGTGCCGATTGATACTGACTTGCCTCCCGTGGCGACAGCCTCGTTGCCGATTGCAACCGCGCCGAGACTTTCAGCCCTGGCATTGCGTCCACTTGCAACTGACGCGTCGCCAGAGGCAAGCGCGTTTGGCCCTGTTGCGATCGAGTCTTTGCCGGTGGCAAGGCTGTCCGCCATTGTCGAGGTCGTGTTGAAATACTTTATCGGTGTTCCGGTACCGACAGGAGACGTCGAGATGGTGCTCCCGATAGCATCGAACACATTTTGCACGCTCGCGTAGGTCGTTCCTCGAAAAGAGAAAGCCGCGGCTTGGCCGCTTAGCGGGTCGAAGGTGCTTTCGCCGAGTGCGGCCGCTACCTGACTGCTCAAAGCAAACAGCTGACCCCCGTTCACTGCATCCAGCGAGCCGCTGCCGACGACGCCGCGCGCGATGTTGCCCAGGGATACCGGTCCCTCGTTCAGACCAACCAGAACAACGCTATTCGTGACGCTACCTGAGTTCGGTATCAGAAGGCTTGAAGCATCGGAGTAGCGGACGGGGCCGAGCAGTCCGCGGCCTACATCGACCCGCAGAGTGCCGAGCACCTCTTCCGCTGCCGCAATACCAGCTTTGGCGGTTGAGACCTCGGTGGTCATCGTGGTCAGTTTAATTGCATGATCACGCAGAATGTCGTCTTGAGCAACAAGAAGCAGGCTATGTTCCGCCACCTGTATATCGATCCGGTCGACCGCAAGGCTGAATTGGTTTAGCGTGGTGCCGTGGCTAGCTAAAGTGGCAACAGCGCCATCAAGAACCGTGCCGTGATCATTCAGATCGGTGCGCAAAGCGCTAAGTGACGCCGTGTTGCTGCCGACAGCGTTGTTCGTCGTAAACAGCTGATCACCAGTGACAGCTTCGGTCGAGCCTAAAGTAATTGCGCCATTCGCCAGGTTGTGCAGTCCGACCGGGCTCGTAGTAGCGCCGACGAGCGTTAACGACTGCGACGGTACCCCGCCGTTGGGAGTGGTGGGCGAAAAGGCATCCGCGTAGCGGACTGGCCCGAGACCGCCTGCGCTCACCTGCGTAGTCAAATTGCCGAACGCGTTGCTGATGGCGAACAGCTGGGCGCCATTCACGGCATCTCTGGAATCGGCCGAGAGGGTGCCGGCAGATAGATTGGTAATTTGCGTGCCGCCGGCGCCAGCCAGTGTCACAAGCTCCTTTGCTCCGCCGTCGTACTGGATTGCCGCTGCACTCAACGCGGTGATTGCAGTGGAGTTCGTTCCGATGCGTTCCTCATGATTGCTGACGGCGGTGCTGTTCTCCGCAACCCGGCTGTCCAAAGCCGCCAGATCGGTTGTGTTCTTACCCACCTCCAGATCGAGGCGTGCCACGGCTGTATCAGTGACCGTGATGCGCGTGCTAAGCTCATCGATACTGGAAAGGTTGGCTGCGACCTGTTCATCGATGGCGAACAGCTGGGCGCCGTTCACAGCGTCAGTGGAGCTAGCCGTCAGGGTACCGGCAGATACATTGGTGATGCGGGTGCCGCTGCTGCCGGCCAATGTTATCTGATCCTTCGCCGGACCATCATATTGGATTGCGGCGAGATTCAATGCGGCAATTGCGCCGGCGTTGGTGTCAATGCGCCCGTCATGGTCTGCAATGGCGATTGTGCTATCCACTACACGGTTGTCCAGCGCAGCGAGCGTGGTCGTGTTGTTATCTACGCGAACGCCGAGAGCGATGAGTTCCGCGCCGTTGGTGGTGATGCGAGTGTCCAAGTCGCCGATACTGGCGACATTGGCAGCGACGTCCTCGTTGGTCGCGAACAGCTGGGCACCATTCACGGCATCGGTCGAGCCCGCCACGAGTGATCCGGCACCGAGATTGGTAATCCTTGAGCCGCCAGCGCCCGCCAGGGTTACAAGGTCGCGCGTGATGCCGGCATATCGCACTGCGACCGCGTCAAGCCCAGCCACTTGCGCCGCCACCTGGTCCCGCACGCCCGTGACCTGCCCTACGGTTGCAGCGTCGCTCAAGTTGGTGCCGGCCGCGACATTGGTGATCTGCCGCAAGGTACCGGCACTGCCCACAGAAAGTTCGCCGGCCGAATATTGTGGGGCAGTCAAGCCAATGGCAGAGTAACCGGCAAGCGTACCGCGCAACGCTTGCGACCCGGTGCCCAGCGCGATGCTATTGGCCGCCGTTGCGCGGGCGTTCGCGCCAAGCGCGATGCTTGCGCTTGCGCCATTTGCGGTCAGGGCATTGTTGCCCAAAGCGATGGAGTCGATGTGAAAGGCACGCGAAGCGGAGATGGCGTCGGAGCCCAAGCCCGAGATGCGATTGCCTCCGATGGCGATACCGGCCGGAGCGTCTAGGACGATACTGTCGGACGTGGCAACGCACTGGTCGGATGGGCCGATGATAGTTCCGTCGGTCCCGAGCACCTGAAGCGTGATCGGCTGTCCTGATGCGGCAGTGGTCAGCAATCCTGTCACATTAAGGTTGGGCCGGAGTCCCAGGAGCGAACCTGCGCTACCAAGCAGGCCGTTCACCGCGGTTTCAAGCGGACCTGCCACGCCTGTGATAACCGGACCCATAATATCGGTTACCACCGAACGGGGCAAGCTAACACCGGCGCAGGCGCTGACCAAGCGATCTTGCGATTGTGCCAAGACGGGTGTGTGCCCGACAAGAGCCAAACAAACTATCGCACTTGTCGGAAAACCGATTCTCTTTGGCCAGCTTCGAACGTTTAAGGACAGCAACTGCTATCTCCAGCTTCGTAAATCTACCTTCCAGTTGGTATGAAAGATTGGTGAAGACATGCTTGCGAGTCTCAGAGAGTTAAAACACGTAGAACTGTCGTGAGCTCGACGGTTCATGCCATCGTACTACTCTGGGCGCTTGGTTCTCAGATGCGCGGTTGTGTGCCAGGCGGCCTGAACGTTCGTGCGTGGCAAAGAAGGTCCGCAAACTGAACTGCTGTCCTGATAAAGATTGTTCAGAACATTGCAAAGAACTGGGCCGCAGACATACCCCAGCCCGACCCGCTCAGCTAGCTCGGCGGGCTCGCGCGAACAGCTCAACGAAGGAGTTTTCTGAAGTCGCACCTATCACCAGCCTGGATCCAGCAAGATAGCCGGGCGTCCCTACAAGGCCGATCGCCAAGGCGTCCTGCCCGTTTGCATGGAGGCGCGCGGCAATCGTCTGCCCGTGAGTCATCATGTAAGCCATCGCGCGCTTACAGTCGCCGCCCGCATCAGCGACGACTTGCTGCAACATACCGTCATCATCGATCCTGCGACCGCTCATCAGCTTCCGATGCACGGCCGGATAGATGCCTTGTTCGTCACTGGCGAGCGCAAGGCGAGCAGCCCGTTCCGACACCGGGCCGAAGATTGGCCAATCCTTGTAGATGATGCGCACATCCCCATCGGAGTGCACTGCGCGCTCCATCGCCGGGAAGGCGCGCCGACATGCTGGGCAGAGATAATCTGTGAAGACAGCGAGCCGGACTGACGCGTTGGCCGGCCCGGACGTCGGTAATCCAGCTCCTTCAAGTATACGTGCCACAGCACTGGAATTGCCTAGGTCGCGCTCACTTGGATCGGTGCGCAGCACCACGCGAGCGACGGCCCAACTACCAACGATTACGGCACCGAGCTGCACTGCCTGACGGCGGTTGAATGGTGCCGCCATCAGCGACCCGCCAGCGATGCTGAGGCAATCTGCACGTCTTGTCTTTATGTCACGCGGCGGTCGGGTGCCAGCTTTGCCAGACGGCAGGTGGAGCCTTCAACCTCCATTTCCGGGCGCCAAGCCATGGTAAGCCGACATACGATCGGGGGAGAGGCTGATGTCGGTTGTCGACCAAAATGCGTCGTTCGCGGTCGGACCTTGAACGTCAGCTTCGGCCAAGATCTGACGTTCGACATGTCGCTCAGGACCGGCGGAAAAGTCCCACTCGCCGCCAAGCGACGACTGCTAGGTGGCGAGCACGGCTGATATGAGAGGATGTCTGAAGTTGAGGGCCGCGATGGCGCCGCCGAGCGTCCAAGGAGGGTCCTCTGTGTGGGCTCTAGCAGTTATGGGGCTCCGCACCATTTCTTCCGTTTGATCCTGCCCTTCTAGTCGTCAGAACCTCGCGTCGGGTTGGTCAGTAAGCGTGCATGAACGAGCGTCGGAAAGTGGTTAACGGTGAGGAGCAGCAAGGCGTTCGTGACAGCCAAAAGTTTCGCATGGCGGTTACAAAGGTGGCGTGAGGCTCCTTCTGAAATCATGCTGTCTACGACACCGAACCCTTCCGGCGCGCATAACAGCTTCTTAATCCGTTCACCATGTTGGATGGATCAACCGTATCGCCGACCTTGCATATCAATCGCAAATTCGCTCACATTCAAACGGCTTACTTGGTCATTCACTCGTTCCAGCATTGCGCGGAAGTGACATTGCTCCTCAACGGTCAGCACGCCCATGATCCTCCGCGATATGTCGGCGACCACGGGCATGATCCGTTGATACAAATCTTGCCCGGCCATTGACAGATCAACCAAATGGGACCGTCGGTCGCAAGCATTGGGACTGCGATTAATGAGGTGCCGTTCCTCGAGCAGCTTGCATGCTTGATGGATTGCCACTTTTCCCATCAGCGTCCTGTCAGTCAGTTCTGTCTGGGTCAGCGGTCCATATTCATACAGGACAGCTATGACCCGCCATTCGATGACAGACACTCCAAATCGGGTCTTATACTCTCTGGATATTCTCCCACTCACTGAGCTGGATGCCAGCATCAGTCGTTCGGGCAGTGTTTGCTGAAGCAGGATTCGAACAACCTCCATATACCACCTCCGATACTGGTTGAGGCTGCCTCTGAGTGGCTGTTCGTCAGCAAATTAACTTTGCAACAGAACGGCGTACTTGAGGCGCCTGATGCCGATTCTTGCATGGGCAACTGTGGGACGACATGGTTTGTAACCAACGTGTATCATCGCCGACACAATCGATAGATATAATTTTGCGGGGACGTTGGTTCCAATTGCAACCGCGGGCGCGGTTCCGCAGTCTCCCCTGGTCGGCTGACCTGCGGAAAGCAGAATGCCGGCGCGCCGTCTGGGCTGCATCAACAGGGACTGCCATCAGAGATGATCACACACCATTTTCGCAAGCACCTGCTTGGAGCAGGTAGCGCATTGCATGTGCTCGCAATCGTTGGCGCGGGGGCTGCCGTGAGTATGCTGGCTGCACCGGCTGTCGCACAGGATTACACGACCGGTTCCGTGACCGGCAATGTGACGGACGAAGCGGGCAACGCGATCGCCGGCGCGACCGTCACGATTACCTCGCAGGGGCAGGGCTTCACCCGCACCGCGACAACGACCGCGCAAGGCGGCTTCCGCTTCGGCTCGCTGCCGACCGGCCGTTACGACATCCGCGTGGAATCCTCCGGGCTCGATTCGACCACGGCGACCGATGTCGGCGTGATCGCCTCCCAGACCACCGACCTGCCGATCACCCTGACCACTTCGGGCAACGAGATCGTCGTGTCGGCCAGCACGCTGGCCCCCGCCTTCGCCGGCAATACCACGGGTGTCGCTGTCGACCTGGCCGAACTGGTCCGTCAGGTGCCGATCAGCCGCGACATCGCGTCCGTCGCGCTGCTCGCGCCGGGCACGTCCTTCGGTGATGACGGCTTCGTGTCCAACGGTCAGCTGATCCCGTCGATCAACGGCGCGTCGCCGGCGGAAAACGCCTATTACGTCAACGGCCTGAACACGACGAACTTCGACAACTACCTGGGCTCTGTCCGCGTCCCATTCGAGTTCTATCGCACGGTCGACATCAAGACCGGCGGCATCCCGGCCGAATTCGGCCGCGCAACGGGCGGCATCATCAACGCCGTGTCGAAGTCCGGCACCAACGAGTTCATCGGCGCGATCCACCTGAACTGGGAGCCCGACTTCCTGCGCATGGACGCGGCCGAACTGGTGAATTGCGAGTACGAACCAGGGACGACCAATCGCGTCTGCCAGGATTCGACCAATCGCGCGTTTGATGAAACCGAGAGCTACTCGGCCATCTTCGAAGTCGGTGGACCCGTCGTCCGTGACCGCTTCTTCCTGTACGGCCTGCTGGAACTGCGTGAGCAGCAGACCCTGCGCACCAGCCGCAACGCCAGCACCGCGACGCAGCGCACCAGCAACAGCCCGTTCTGGGCGATCAAGGCAGACGCCTACCCGATCGACAACCAGCACTTCGAGCTGACGGTCTTCAACTCGAAGAACACGGAGCGTCGCACCGATTTCGGCTACAGCGAGCTCAACGGCGCCCCGACGCTCGGCGCTGCCAGCGCCATCCAGGAAGGCTATTCCGGTGGCATCAACTATGTCGCCAAATATACCGGCACGTTCACGGACTGGCTGACCGTCTCGGCAGCCTACGGTGTGGTGAAGGACAACTTTGAACAGCTTGGCATCGACGCCGGCTCGCAGGGCTTTGCGGTCCGGAATCAGTCAGGGGCCACGATCGCCGGTGTTCCGAATGACGGCTACCTGAGCGATCAGATCGTCCAGAGCCGCGACTCTCCCTACAACACGAAGCGCGAATTTTATCGCGGTGACGTGGACCTGTTCTTCAGCCTGCTTGGCGACCACCACATCCGGGCCGGCTTCGATGTCGAGAACAACACGCTGAACCGCGTTACCGTCCGCACCGGCGGCGCGGCCCTGGTCGAGGCCGGTTTCCTGACCCAGGAAGCCTTCAACGCCAACTTCGGCGGCGCAGGCGCTTCGGTGCTGTTGCGGGCCGGCAACGTGGCAGAGGTGAACTACTTCAACGCGGGTGGTTCGTTCGAGGCGCAGAACTCCGCCTTCTACATCCAGGACGAGTGGAGCATCACCGATCGCCTGACCCTGAATTTGGGTCTACGTCGGGACGATTTCGGCCTCGATAAGCCGGGCGGCGTCGAATATATCGACTCCCCAGAAAACTACGCTCCGCGTCTGGGTGCCAGCTACGAGATGTGGGAGAACGGCGAAGGCCGCCTGTTTGGCTCGTACAGCCAGTACTTCCTGCCGGTCGCCAGCAACACGGCGTTCCGTCAGGCCAGCCCGGAACTCTACGTCCGCGAACGTTTCACCTATAATGGGTTCGATGCCAACGGCCTGCCGATCCTGACCGGACAGGTGACGAACAACGCTTCTTACCAGTCGGCCTGCCCGATCAACCTGACCGGTTCGGCATTCTCGACGGGTGCGTTCTGCCAGGTGACCGGCGATGGCACCGTGAAGGATACCTCCGCCAGTCTCTCGTCGACCTTCGAGGCGACCAAGACAACCGAATGGATCGTCGGTTACGAGCACAACTTCAACATTGGCGGCTTCCTGGACGAGGTTCGTGTGGGTCTGAGCTACACCAATCGTCGCCTCAACACGACAGCGGAAGACGTCGCGGTCGACGCGGCCGTGCTCGCCTATTGCGATGCGAACGGCATCGCCGGGTGCGAGGATACCTGGACCGGTTTCCATCAGTACGTGGTCATCAACCCGGGCAACGACGCGACCTTCGCGCTGGCGCCGAATGCGGGTGGTCCGGAGGGTGTGGTGACCATCTCGGCCGAGGACCTGCGTTACCCCAAGGCGGTGCGCAAGTATGACGCCGTGCAGTTCACCTTCGATCGTCCCTGGGATGGCAAGTGGAGCCTGGCGGGCAGCTACACCTGGTCCAAGTCGCGCGGTAACTCGGAAGGCTTCGTCCAGTCCGATTTCGAACAGGACGATTCCGGCATCACGCAGGACTTCGACCAGCCGGGCTTTACAGATGGCGCCTATGGTCGCCTGCCGAGTGACCGGACGCACCGCTTCGTCGTGTACGGCTCGTACGGGATCACCGACGACTTCACCGTGGGCATGAACACTCGCGTACAATCGCCGCGTCCGCTCAGCTGCTTCGGCTTCAATCCGAACCCGAACTACTTCGATCCGAACGGCGAGCCGTACAGCGACTTCGGCAATGGCTACGGCGCTGCATCGCACTACTGTGCGACAGGCGACCTGGTCGCGGTTCCGGGCGATGCGCCGTATCGCACCAACAGCACCCTTTCGCCGCGTGGCGAAGGTCTGCAGACAGACTGGACGTACCAGATCGATCTGTCGGCGCGGTACAATCTGGAGGTCGGCGATCGTCTCGTGACGCTGCGGGCCGACGTCTTCAACGTGCTGAACGAGCAGGCCGTGCAGGGTCGGACCGAAACAGGTGACAGCGAATCTGGCGTCTATGTCGATGACGACGGCGTGTCGCGGGGCGTGTATTCGAACCCGAACTACGGCAACCCGACCAGCTTCCAGACCCCGCGTTTCGTCCGGATCGGTGCTGATATCGCTTTCTGATCCTCGCTGGTCAGATTGCAGAAAGAGAGAGGCGGGCTTCGGTCCGCCTCTTTTTTTGCCCGCAGCGGTTGGCAGGGATGGCGCATTCCGACGCCTAGTGATCGGCAGCTTTCACCCCCGCAGGGCGCGGCGGTATTCCTCCAGCATGGCGGTGTGCGGCCGCGCCTTGCCGATCGCATCGGTGCCGATCGGCGCACGGACCTGTTGCACACTGGCCGTGCGGACTTCGCGCACAGTCTGGTGCGGAGTGAACACCTGCTCCTCAACCGGCAGGTCGAAATGGTGCAGAATGCGCCCGATCCATTCGCGCGGGTTCCCGGCCAGCTCCTCGTACGGCACGGTCAGGATGCGATCGGGAAACAGCGCCTGCCAATGGGCGTGCAGACGCGCCTCGATCCGGTGGAATTGGCCGATGTCGGACAGCGACCAGCTCCACGGCACGGGCGAGGTGAAGAAGGTGCGGTAGGTGGACAGGGCCGTGTCCTCCCCGGCCCGGCGCAGCCACACCATGCGCGCACCGGGCATCGCATGCAGCAGCAGGCCGGCGATGTGCGACTGGCCTAGCGTCTTGTCCACGATCAGCCCGGCAGGGCCGAACCGTTCGCCCAGCAACCGGTTGTAGGTCCGCGCAACCGCGCCCCAGGGGTCCGCCGGGTGCCGCTGCTGGTACCGGAATGCACCCGCAAGCGAATAATCGAGCGTCGGCAGCAGGGCGGCCCGCGCCAGATTGATCTCGCCACCGTCGCGCACCGCCGAATGGCTGACCAGGATCTGTTCCACCAGCGTGGTGCCGGAACGCGGCAGTCCGTTGACGAACAAGGCCCGCGTCGCGCCTTCTCCTGACGGCATCAGTCCGGCCAGCGCCGCTGGCGTAAAATCGCGGATCAGTGCGTCAGCCATGCGCTCGATTGCCGGCAGGTCCGGCTTCTCCTGTGCGCGCCGCAGCGCGGCACCTTCAGCGTACAGGGCAAAAGCGCGTGCCGGGTCGCCGACATCGTCCCATGCCTTGGCCAGGCCATACAGGAACCGTGCCCGCAGGCCCGGCTCCGCGCCAGCCAACCGCGGCAGCACGTGTTCCATCTGTTGCAGATCAGGATCGCCGGCGGTGAACCGCTTGAGCATCGCCAGCGCGAACCAGCTCTGCAACTGGTCAGGCTGCGCAGCCAAGGCACGGCGGTACAGCGCTTGCGCGCCGGCGGCATCCCCGGCCGAGCCTGCTATGGTGGCGCGGAAGTGCAGCACGGCCGGATGGTCCTGCTGCTGGTCGGACAGGCTGGCAACGGCTGCCAAGGCTTCCGCACTGCGCCCCATCGCCGCCAGATCGCCCCAGAACTGCAGCAGCCGCGGCAGCGCCGGAGGCGGCGTCGCCGCATACCGGCGTCCCGCCTCAAGCTGCAAGGCGACCTCGCCGATCCGCTGCGCCAGCAGGGCGACCGACCGCCAACGCTCGCCATCTGGCGGTCCCTGCGCCAGATCCCGCCGCAGCAGCGCGACTGCCTCTTCTCGCTCGCCTGATTTAAGAGCATCGATGGCTTGCAGGATCAGCGGCTTCGTGTTCATCGTGAGAACCTAGACTGGCACTCGCCTGATCTCAAACACGAGGGCTGCCGATCCTGGTGGGAACAGGGCGACCGCGTAAGCTTCAATATGCTGCCGGAACAACGCTGCCGCCGCGGTTCCGGGGCAATCGCGTGCCTTGATAGAGTGAGCTCCTCCGATTTCTTGGTCGTACCTGCCGAGAACGGCACAAATCATCTGTCGCAACGTCCAAGGAGCAAGTGGGCAAAGTGTGATCAATGATCCGCCCCGACGGCATCGGTTATCGGCCTCCGGTCCAATCTGTCTTGGCTCCGTGTTCATGCGATCTGGAAGAGATCCTCCTGTTGGAAACAGAACAGGCGTATAGAAGAACGGATTGTTGCAGTCTGGCCTTTTTTTTCCGTACAATTGTCCTTTCGGATTGAAGAGGGTGCCATGCGAAATCTCTCTGTGCTTGTTCGCTCGGCCACCTTGCGCCTGACCTTGGCGCTTCTCGTCTTGGGTAATCCGCTGAACTGTTCGGTGGCCGGTGCGCAGGATGCCGCTGTCTCCGCACCGGTGTCCGCCGATGCCGAGACGACGATCGTGGTACTCGGAAATCCGGACGACATGCCGGCGATAGCCGGGCAGGTCATCACCTTCAGTCAGATCAGCCGGAAGCTGAGGGCGGAGAGCGATCGGTTCACCCGATGCGCGCCACTGCCGGAACGTTCCAGGTTGAGCGCGATCTTGGACGGCCCGCCCACGCGGGAGCGGACGCAGACGGAAATGCACCGCTACATTGCCTCGAACAAGGGCTGCTATTCCGGACAGCCGGAACTGCTGCAATCGCCGCAGCTCGGCGTGTGCAATCCTGAATCGGTCACTCTGTTTCCGACCAACAATGTCTGTCGCGTCACCTATGATCGCGGGGCGTTGTTCGAACGGACATTGCGCGAGGTCGTCGGCGACCTGCGGCTGACGCGCGAGGATACGTTTGATGCCGATGTGCGTGCGCGTTTCCTGCAGCGGGAGAGCGCTCGCAATGTCGCGCGCGGTACGATGGAGCGGCGGTACTTTGATACGGTCGCGTGCATGGTGCAGATCGTGCCGGATGCGGCAGTCGGCATGCTGTTGGCACGGGCGGGATCCGACCGGGCGAAGCTGGCCTATGAATCGCTGATCGGCAATGGCGGCCCTTGCGTCGGCTATGCGCGGGAGGTGCGCGCCGATCCCGATCAGTTCCGCGCCTTCGTGGCCGAAGCGGTGTATTCCTGGATTACGGCCAAGCACAACCGCGACAGCCTGATCGTTCGCTACCCCGCCGCGTATTAAGCGGGGGCAAGAATAGGCGCTTGGATCGATTCGGACGGTCCGTTCTTTGTCGCGGCTATGCCAGTGAGGTGCTGTGGCATATTTTTACGGCAAACGAGTTCGGCGTAATTTCGGAGTGGCTGACCTCGTTCTACCTCAGCTCGACATCCGCTACAGCGGACCAGCAGGCGTAATTCTGAGTGGCAGAGTCCGGCGAGGGCACGCCCGCTCCGCGTCCGGCCACCGCGCAGGGTATTGCTGAACTGGGTGCGCTCCCGCGTGAAGATCTTGCGCACTTGGTACGACATTACGTTCGCTTGCCGGTTCAACAACTTCGCGCCGTCGAACTGCATCGTCCGCCTGATTACCGGCTTACCGGTCGCCTCGGCATCAGCAGCATCGTTCGTGCCGCGCTTCGTTCAGGGCGTCAAGTAGCAGACATCTCCATGATCGTTCTCCGATGGCCAGAGCGGCCATCGGAGAACGCTTTCGGTATGACGGTCTGGTTTCCCCAACGGGCCTATGCCTACCGAAATGCGTCGTTCGCGGTCGGACCTTGAACGTCAGCTTCCGCCAAGATCTGTCGTTCGACACGTCGCTGGGGAACGGCAGATAAGTCCCACGTCTCGCCGTTCCGCATCCTCGATGTGACCACCTGAAGTCCCGACCGGCTAACATTAACGAGCGTCCGAAAGTTGATACCCCGACAAGGGAGCTGAATGGCCGGTATGGGGTCGTCTTCGTGATTGTGGAAGTCACGGGACCCCGGCTGTTTCCTCCGTCGTGTTCACGCCGGAGTCGAGGCTAATAGTCGACCATCATACCCGATGCAGGATCCAATCAGGAAAGTGTTATGAAGGGCCACGGATCGGCTATGCATCTCTGACAGATCGCGTGGGCTACAGGAGGTTTTTGAGAATGTTGAAGGTGCTAGTCCTTGCCGGGTGCGTAGCGCTGGCATCCACTCCGCCCTCGCAGGCGCAGGATAGCCAAGCAGTTGTACAGGTGGCCAATGGCAGTCTGCAGGGGGCAGTGGAAGACGGTGTAGCGAGTTGGAAGGGAATTCCATTTGCCGTGCCGCCGGTAGGGCCGCTGCGTTGGCGCGCGACGCAGCCAGTGCAAGATTGGACAGGTATCCGCGACGCAACCGAATATGCGAGCGACTGCATGCAGGAGCCGTTCCCGAGTGACGCGGCGCCCCTTGGCACTGAGCCGGCCGAGGATTGCCTGTATGCCAACGTCTGGCGTCCGGCGGAGGCAGCGAACGGGCGATTGCCGGTCGTGGTGTGGATCTATGGCGGCGGTTTCGTGAATGGCGGCGCCTCGCCGCCCACCTATGCGGGCGCCGCCATCGCAGGCCGCGGGGTGCTGTTCGTCAGCTTCAACTATCGTGTCGGGCGGTTCGGGTTCTTCGCGTTTCCGCAATTGACCGCTGAGAATGCCGACGACGGGTTGCTGGGCAATTACGGGTTCATGGACCAGGTCGCCGCCTTAGGTTGGCTGCGGGAGAACGTTGCGGCGTTCGGCGGCGATCCGGGCAACGTCACGGTCATCGGCGAAAGCGCAGGTGGCATGTCGGTGCACAATCTGGTGACCTCCCCATTGGCACGCGGTCTGTTCCACAAGGCCGTGGTGATGTCCGGCGGCGATGCAAAATCAGCGGATGTTACGCTGGCCGAGGCGGAAGAGATCGGGGTGAACTTCGCTCGGGCCCAGGGGCTCGATCCGACCGCTTCCGATGCGTTGCAGCGTTTGCGGCAACTGAGCGCGGAGGAGGTGACCGGCGGGCTGAACCTGTCGCAGCTATCCGAAACTCAAGGGCCGCGGACCTTCACACGTCCATTCCCGGACGGGACGGTCGCCGTGGACATGGACAAAGCCTATGCCAGCGATGCCTTCGCGCCGGTTCCAATGATCGTGGGGGCGACCAGCGCGGATATTGGCGGGCCAGTCGGATACATGATCGCCGGCGCGCGCGAAGCAGCGGGTATGCTGGCCGACAAGGGCGTGCCCGTGTGGCACTACCGCTTCTCCTATGTCGCGGACGCAATCGGCCAGACCGGTGCGCAGCACGCTTCCGAGATCCCGTTCTTTTTCGACAATACGGCAATCAAGTATGGCAGCGCGACAACGCCCCAGGACATTGCGATCGGCAGAACGATCGCGGATTACATCGTCCACTTTGCAAGAACGGGTGAGCCGAATGGACCGGGCTTGCCCTTGTGGCCGCGATATACACGCGCCAGCGACATGATCATGGACTTCGCTGAGAGCGGAAGGGCTGAGGTCAAACCCGACCCTTGGGGGGCCGAGATCGATGCAAGCCGAGCACGCTGAGCTTCGTGCTCTCCCGCTTTCGGCTCTTCACAGCCATTGATGCAGCTACAGCATTGCAGGCTTTCTGGCGAAGATGCCGAAGCCGGCAATCGCTGCATAGCACAGCGCGGGCAGGATCAGCGCGACCGCGAGACTGCCGCTCAGATCGGCCAGCATTCCGGTAGCAAGCGGGATCACGGCGCCGCCGAAGATCGCGACATTGATCAGGCCCGAACCGTCCGCTGCCCGTGACCCCAGGTTTTCGGAGGCGAGACTGAAGATGGTCGGGAACATGATCGCGTTTGCCAATCCGACCGCCAGGATGCTGTAGGCAGCCAACGTGCCGTCCGAATTGGTGGAAATGCCCAGCAGCACGATTGCACCCGCCGCAGCACAGGCCAGCACCAGCCCCGGGCTCACGACGCGCAGAACGGCGGACCCAAGAAAGCGGCCAACCATTGCACCCGCCCAATAAAGGCTGACCATCCAGCCAACCGCACTTTCAGGAGCGTCGAGCACACGGTCCTGCATCAGGTAGTTGATAACGAGGGAGCCGATCGAGACCTCCGCCCCCACATATAGAAAGATCGACAATGCGCCGAACCCGAACCGCGGACGGCGCAGCAGGTCGAGGCCGCCCAGCATGCTGGAGGGTTCGTGCCGTTCGCCCTTGAGCCGGTTGCGGAACAGCCAAACGACCAGCGCCACCACGGCAATGGCGGCGGCAAGGCCGACATAGCCGTTCACGATCGCTTGGCTTTCCGCCCGGCGATAGGCATCGAGTGCCGGACCGGAGAGTTCCGCTGCGGACACCGTCACAAGGCTGCCCAAGATCAGGATGGAGCCGACATAAGGGAAGATCGTGGTGCCTAGCGAGTTGAACGCCTGCGCGAAGGTCAGCCGGCTGTGCGCCGTTTTCGGATTGCCGAGCAGGCTGATCAGCGGATTGGCCACCACCTGCACCAGCACCACTCCGCTCGCCAGCACGAACAGGGCGAACAGGAACAGCGGATAGGTGGCGCTCTGCGCCGCGGGAATAAACAGCAGGCAGCCAATCATCATTGCGACCAGGCCCACCACCGCTCCACGCATGTACCCGATGCGTTTGACCAGCTGCGATGCCGGAATGCCGACCAGCAGGTATGCGGTGAAGAAGCAGAACTGCACCAGCATCGCCTGTGTGTAGTTCAGCGTGAACAGCTCCTTCAGTTTGGGGATGATCACGTCATTTAGGCTGGTGATCCCGCCGAAGATGAAGAACAGCGCAAAGACGAAGCCCTGCAATCCGGGCGCCTGAACGGGCGCGGCCGAGCGGTCGGCGTGCAGTGCAGAAGGAGCGATGGCCATGGGTGCAACCTGATTGGAGAAGGGGAAATTACTGTGCCTGGCAGATGGCGTAGCCCAACGGAGGCAGGGTGACGGCGACGCTGCCAGGGGCGCTGGCCGTCGGCGCGCACGTGCCGGCAAGGGCAGCAAAGGCGCTGGAGGCGGTCTCCACCTGCACCTGTTGCGTCATGGTCTTCGTGGAGGTGTTGAAGACCAGCAGCATTTCACGGCCGCTGGCGGGGTCGAAGCGCGATATCGCCAGCAGGCCGGGCGTATCGCCACGCGCGCGCAGAACCTGCCGCCCGCGGGTCAGCGCGGCATGGCCCGTGCGGATACGGGCCAACTCGGCAATCTGGCGAAACAGCGGATGTGCGGTGTCAAAATTGATCTCGGCGGTGGTCGCATCGCTGCCGAGCAGGGTGTTGTCATTGTAGCTGGCGACTTCGCTGGCGAACATGTCCTCCCGCGATCCCTGGTCGCCGCCATCTCCGGTAAAGCCCTGCTCGTCGCCTGAGTAGATCGTCGGCACGCCGCGCAGCGTCAGCAGCATGGCGTTAGCGAGCATGGTGCGTTCCAGCAGCTCGGCATCGCTAGCTTGTGGGAAGGCCCGCCGAAGCTGGAAGCCGAAGCGGCCATCGTCGTGATTGCCGGTGAAGGTGGGCAAGGTGAGTGCGGTGTCGAAGCCGTGTTCGTATAGTGCATCGCCGTCGAACAGCGTCTCGAATGCATTGGTGCCAGACGTGCCGGCCACCGTCTGGACGACCGCCTCGCGGAAGGCGAAGTCGAGCACGGCCGGCAGTTTGTCGACGCGGGTAAATCTGGCGAGGCCCCCCGCATCGAGCGAGTGCAGCGCAACTTCGCCGAAGATGTGGAAATTCGGGACGCCGCGCGTCCGGGCCCGATCGAGCATTGCGGGGACGAAGGCCTGCCAGAACTCCGGGTTCACATGTCGCGCCGTGTCGATGCGGAACCCATCGATGCCGAAGCGCTCGATCCAGCCACCGAAGATATCGATCATTCCCTCAACAACCCTGGGATGTTCCGTCATGACATCGTCGAGCCCGAAGAAGTCGCCCATGGTGGAGCTTTCGCCGGCGAAGCTGGTGTTGCCACGGTTGTGGTACAGGAGCGGATCGTTCAGCCAGGCTGGGCTCTTGGCAGCCTCCTCTCCGGCGGGGATGTAAGGCTGGTATGCCCAGGCCGGATCTGTCAGCTGCGCCCAGTTGGCCGGATCGGCATCGGCATCGCCCTTGAAGCCGGGGTTGATCGGTTCACCGTCGATCCTGCCAGCAGTGATGTAGGGGAATTCCGCCAGCCCGCGATAGGTGCAGTCCCCACTTGCGCCGTTGTCGCCGTCGCATTCGCGATAACTGATTACGTCGGCCGTGTGGTTGACGACGATATCCATGTATACTTTCAGGCCGCGCTCATGGGCAGCTTCAACGAGAGCGGCAAAGTCGGCATCCGTCCCAAAGTGCGGATCGACATGCTCAAAATCCGTGATCCAATAGCC
This sequence comes from Croceibacterium ferulae, assembly GCF_003660445.1. Classification (GTDB taxonomy): domain Bacteria; phylum Pseudomonadota; class Alphaproteobacteria; order Sphingomonadales; family Sphingomonadaceae; genus Croceibacterium; species Croceibacterium ferulae. Next base: position 21,696 of record NZ_QZVQ01000014.1, read on the forward strand.
ATGATAGCCCGCGGACTGGCGGCCTGGCGGACCCTGAACCGGCTTGTTGCGGAAGATCGGTCCGACCCACAACGCCGTCACGCCAAGGTCCTGGAGATAGTCGAGCCGCTGCAGCAGCCCTTTCAGATCGCCGCCATGGTAGAACCCGGTATCCGCGGGATCAAAGCCGGTGACGGAACGATCGCCGGACAGGCCGCCGCGATCATTGCCCCTGTCGCCATTCTCGAACCGGTCGGGCAGCACGAAGTAGATCACCTCGTCCTGCGGCAGACGCTGCTGGACCGCGGTGGCGGTAGGCGGCGCGGCCTGTGCCCAGGCGGCGGGGGCGGAGAATAGCAGGGCTAGCGCGGGCAGGGCGGAGCCGATCAGGCGAGAGGGGGTCATGCGGGCGTCTCCAGTGCGGCAAGGAAGGCTTCGTGCGAGGGCATCCGGTCGACCGTCGCGGCCGAATGGCGCCGGGAGAGGGCGAGAAATTCTGTCAGTTCGGCGGGGTCAGGCGCATCGGCCAGAGGGTGATGCCCTGCCGGCACGATCCCCTGTCCCACCATCACCTGCAGCCAGGCGACTTCGGTAAACAGGTCGTCGGGATCGCGCGCGATCTGGCCGGTGGCGCGGAACAGGTCGATGCGGTGCTGCAGCCGTTCGGGCAGGGGAGTGGACCGGCGTTCGACCCAGAACGGTTCGGGCCGATCATTGGCGTAATAATGCAGGATCAGGAAGTCCCGCACGGCCTGCCATTCGCGTTCCGTCTGCCTATTGTATTCCGCTGCCAGGGCAGGTGCGACGTCGGCCCCTGGCAGAAGCTCCAGGAGGCGGGCGATCCCCGACTGGATCAGGTGGATGCTGGTGGATTCCAGCGGTTCGAGGAAGCCGGCGGCAAGGCCCAGCGCCACGCAATTTCCGAACCAGGCTTGGCGGCGGCGTCCCGCGCGGAAATGCAGGGGGAGGGGCTGCGAAAGGGAGCGGCCGTCAAGATTGGAGAGAAGGGTGTCGGCGGCCTGCTGATCGTCCATGTGCGCGCTGCTGTAGACCAGGCCGTTGCCGGTCCGGTGCTGCAGGGGGATGCGCCACTGCCAGCCTGCCGGGTGCGCGGTGGCGCGGGTGTAGGGGGTGAGCGGGCGGACACCGTCGCACTGCACGGCGAGCGCGCGGTCGCAAGGGAGCCAGCGGCTCCAATCATCGAAGCCGACCCCCAGCGTGCCGCCCAGCAGCATGCTGGCAAAGCCGGTGCAGTCGATAAAGAAACGGCCGGCGAGGCTGCGGCCATCGTCCAGCTGTACCGCCTGTATCAGGCCGCTGGCGCCATCGCGGCGGATATCGGCCACGCGCCCTTCCGTGCGCTGCACGCCGCGCCCTTCAGCATAGCTACGCAGGAAGGCGGCGTAGAGCGCAGCGTCGAACTGGAATGCCCAAGCAAGGCCGGTGGGCAGGTCGGGCCGGCCCTGATCGGGCGCGAAGCGGTTGGCCCGGGCGGCCAGCGCGCTGGTAGAGAACGCCCATAAATCTGCATCCGGCTGCTGTGCCTGATGCCGCAGCCAGTAATGATGAAACGGGACCAGTCCCAGCTTGCGGCCGATTGTTCCGAACGCGTGGTAATAGCGGCTGCCATTCTGGGACCAGTCGACGAATTCGATGCCCAGCTTGATCGTGCCATTGGTCTGGTGGATCAGTTCGGCGTCGTCGATCCCCAGGCTCTTGTTGAACAGGCGGATCTGCGGGATCGTTGCCTCGCCAACCCCGACACGGCCGATCGCATCGGATTCCACCAGCGCGACGCTGCGCCCGTGTGGCAGGAAGCGAGCAAGGGCGGCGGCGGCCATCCAGCCGGCGGTGCCGCCGCCCACGATCACGAAATCATGCATGGTCCCTCCCATCGCGCACCGCCGCCACATGAACGACGGTGCGCGGAATGATGGTCAGAACTTGTAGCTGAACCCGGCCAGGAACCGGCGGCCATAGGTCTGGTAATCGATGACCTGTGCGCGTTCCTGACCATTGATGGTCACGAACGGGGCGTCGGTCAGGTTCTGGCCCTGCAGGAACAGCGACAGGCCGTTCAGCGTGCCGGAGGAGAAGTCGTATCCGACCTGCGCGTCCACGATCGTCTCGTCCAACGCACGACGGCGGGTACGCGCCGCGCCAAAGCCCGACAGCTCACCCACGAAGGTGGAGCGGTAGCGCACCGAGCCGCGTACGTTCAGGCCCCACTTCTCGAAGAAGGCGGTGCCGTTCAGCACCCAGCGCGAATAGCCGGGGATGTCCTCTGCCAAGCCGCCGGGCGTCGGGACGATCTCCGTCTTGGTGTAAGAACCACCACCGGTGACGCCAAAGCCGTCCAGCGCTGCGAACACGTCGCCCAGCTGCAACGTGCTGGCGAGTTCGGCGCCATAGATGCTGCCGCCTTCGCCATTGATCGGTTGCGTGTTGCGCCCCAGCGTCGGCGTGCCTTCGGGAGCGCCGGTGGGCAGGGGAAAGCCGGCGAAGTCGAACGGCACTTCCAGGTTGTAGACGAAGCTCTTCAGGTCCTTGTAGAAGCCCTGCGCCGCAACATAGCCACTGTTGCCGAAGTACTTTTCGACCGTGACGTCGAACGAATTCGACCGGATCGGCCGCAGATACGGGTTGCCGCCGCTACCACTGATGATCTCTTCCTGCGTGTTGTAGCCGTAGCCATTGGCAACGCGCATATCGTCCATCCGCGGGCGCTGCATCTGCCGTGCGGCACCGAGGCGGAACACCCAGTCGCTGGGCAGGCGCAGCGACAGGTTGATGCTGGGCAGCACATCGACATACTTGTCGCCCCGCTCAAGCTCGCTGAAGCCGGCGCCATTGAACACCAGACCGGAGGAGGACTGGTCCGTGAACACGGCCTGCAGGCCGACATTGCCGGTCAGGTCCGCATCGCCGATCTCCTGGTCGATCGTGCCCTGCGCGTAAGCGGTGATGACATCCTCATCCACGCGGAAAGCGGACGAGATGACATCGTTCGACAGGTTTGGGACCCGATCATAGACGCCGCCATCAAGCAGCGCGCGCGGATCGTAGCTGAGGATCGGCCCCAACCCCAGATAGGACACATCCGTCGATTCCAGCACATACTGCGCCGGAATAACCTGGCTCAGCGCTTCATCGGGAAGGGCCAGGAAGAACTGGGTTGGCACCAGATCCTTTGTGCGGGTGGTATAGTTCACGCCGGCCCGCACGCTGGCCAGGAACCCGCCATCAAGTTCCTTTTCCAGTTCGGCACGGAACTGCTTGATCTCGTCCTTGATGTCGCGGTCGTTGTAATAGCCAGCCTGGCGGTTCACACCTCCCCAGCCGAGCGGATCGGTCAGCAGAATCAGGTTGGGATCGGAATAGTCGAGCGTCGGGCTGAACGTCGAACCCTGCTCGCCGGTGGCAAAGCCGATCGTGTCGGTTGCGCCCGTGTTCGGTCCGAAACCGGTGCCGCCGTAAGTTTCAAGGACGATCTCATTCCGGTCGGTGCGCGAGTAGCTTGCGTCAAGCTGGGCGCTCCACCCGTTGTCACCTTTCCAGCGGCCGTTCCAGCCGAAGGAGTACAGCTTCGCGCTACGTTCGAAGCCGTCATTGCGCACCAGTCCCTCGACATTGTTGAACGTGCCCGAGGTGACCAGACCGTCCGTGATCACGGCATCGGTTAGTGGCGACTTGGGCACAGCGTTGCCCGCCGCATCGGTGATTGTGCCGGCATAGCTGAGCGGCAGTTCGATCCCGCGCTTGATCTGATCGTCGTTGAAATCGGAATAGAATGCATCGAACGTGGTGGTGATGCTGTCGGTCGGCCGCCATTCCACCGTTCCCTGCAGGCCAAGGCGCGTCAGCGTGGTGGATGTGACATAGGACTTGGAACCACCGATCACCGCCACGCCCGGCGCTGAAGGGTTCGCCGTGTCGAAGCCCCACGCATTGTATTCCTGGATCTGGTACGGCTCATCCAGATAGGATGCGGACAGAGCCACACCCAGCGTGCCGTCGGCAAACTGGTCGACATAGGTAGCGTTGACGCGGTAACCGAGGTCCTGCGACCCGGCGTTGAGCTTGCCCGCGTCGGCATAGGTGCCGCGGGCGCCGATGGAAACGACCTGACGGCCATATTCCAGCGGGCGGATGGTGCGCAGATCGACCGTCCCGGACAGGCCCTGTCCGATCAGCGAGGCATCGGCTGTTTTGTACACGAGCACCTGATTGACCACTTCAGACGGGTACTGGTCGTATTCCACCGCGCGGTTGTCACCGGTCGAGGTCTGTTCACGGCCGTTCAGCAGGGTGGTGGCGAAATCGGGCGCAAAGCCGCGGATGGAGATCTGGTTCGATCGGCCGCTGACCCGCTGGCTCGTCAAACCCGGAAGCCGGGCGATGGATTCGGCGATCGAGGCGTCGGGCAGCTTGCCGATATCTTCCGCCGATACGGATTCCACAACCACGTCCCGCGTACGCTTAGCCGCGACCGCATTCTCCAACGCGGCCCGGAAGCCGGTCACCACGATCTCGGCCGAACCGTCGGCGCCTGCGCCGGCCTCTGGCTGGAGCCCGTCGGCACTGGGTGCCTCGTTCGGGTTGCCGGCGGTGGCCGAACTCGCGTTCGGGTCGGGCACATTGGTGGAAGCCTGGCCGGCCTGCGCGGCGGCTGGCGCGGCCAGCATCAGCGAGGCGGCAATTGCCACGATGCTGGTCCCGGCAGCTGCATGGCGCGCGATGGCGGAGGACAGGGCAACAGTCTTCCCGGTCGAAATCGGCTCAATCATGAATCATCCCCTCGTGGACCGGACGGATCCTCCCCTTCGGGCCGCCGATTCCTTGCAAGCGCTGGTTGTTACGTAATCGTTTACAGTGGAGCTGGTGGGACAGACAAGAGGGATCCCGAACCGTCACTGTGCAGTAATGAAACGTGGCTTTTCAGCAACATCGGGCAGCGAATCACGGTCCGCTGCCCGATGTGCCGATCACTTGCGGGCAATGGTGATCTTGGCCGCCCGACCTGACGTACCGAGCGTGAACGCTACCGTGCGAGTGGCGGCATCACTGCGGCTGTCGAGGGTACGCCGGCCCTGGCGCACATCCGCTGTTCCGTCCCAGCCATGCACTGTGACGGCGATCTGCTCCCACCATGGGCGGAACTGCCCTTCGCGCGCACCGATATCGATGCTGACACCCTCCGGAGTAACGGCGCAGGTCAGCTCTTGGCGCAGATAGCTTCCCTGCTGGAAGGCCATCGAATGCCCGTCATCCGCGTAGAGCGTTCCCCGGCAATCCTCGCCAGGATAGACGTCCAACATCAGCGGTCCCGCCGGCGTTTCCGACAGGCTTTGCACCACCGCCTGCCGCGGCAGGATGGTGCCGGCGCGCACGAAGATCGGCAGGTGATCCAGGCGGGGGGTCTCGCGCACGATGCTGCTTGCGACCCGCACCCCGCCAGTCGCCTGGGACGCCGACTGGATCGGTGCGTCACCCTGATCGGTTGCAGGCTTCCCGGCAGGGAGTCCGGTCCAGTAATCGTACCATCCACCTGCCGGCAGACACACATCGTACTGCTGCGGCGATTCCGGCTTGGGCGGCGGCGCTACCAGCATTGCCCCGCCAACAGTGAAGGTCCAGCTCTGATCGCACGCGGCGTTCAGGGCGGTGGGGTAGTCGTAGAATACCGGGCGCAGGATCGGGTCGCCGGTGCGCGCATTCAGTTCCGCCAGGCCATACAGATACGGCATCAGGCGGTACCGTTCCTCGATGAACCGGCGGCGGATCGCCAGATGCTCCGGACCATCGACCCATGGTTCAACGCGGGGCGTGTCCTTTGCCGAATGGTTGCGGAACACGGGATAGAAGGCGCCGATCTGGAACCAGCGGGTCAGCAGGTCCGCGCTGGGTCCGCCACCGAAGCCGCTGACATCGGCGCCCGAATAGGAGAAGCCCGACAGGCCCAGATTGATGATCTGCTGGATCGACAGCTTCAGGTGATCCCAGCTGGCGGTGTTGTCGCCCGTCCAGGTCACGGAGTAGCGCTGCCCGCCGGCATAGCTGGCGCGGGTCATGAGATAGGCCCGTTCGTCTGGGCGCAGCGTCCGCAAGCCGTCATACGTCGCCCGGGTGTTCTCCATCCCGTAAACGTTGTGCATTTCCAGCTGGGTGGCGGTGCGTGGCGCGAAATCGTCACTGGCGATACGGTGGACGTTGTCCAGCGGCATGGTCTTGGTCGGCGTCTCGAAGATCGCCGGCTCGTTCATGTCGTTCCACGCACCCGCGACGCCCCAGTCCAGCTGTTCCTCAAACAGGGCGCCCCACCAGTCACGTGTGCTTTCCTGCGTAAAATCGGGAAACACGGACGGACCCGGCCAGACAGGCGCGACATAGGTCTGCCCGTCGGCGCGCTTCACCCAGTGATCGCCGGCAGTGCCGGTGTCATAAGGCGTGTAGCCTTCGTTCGGGGCGGCGGCGATGTGCAGGTCGGTGATGGTGATCACCTTCATGCCGTCGTCACCCAAATCCTTGATAAGGCCGGGCAGGTCAGGGAAGGTCTTGGTGTTGACCGTGAACGGGCGGTTGCGGTCCTGGAAGTCGATGTCGAGCCACATCACGTCAGTCGGTATGCGCTCGGCACGCAGCCGGGCCGCAACATCGCGCACTTCCTCTGCGGACATGTAGCTGTAACGTGACTGCTGGTAGCCCAGCGCCCATTGCGGGGTCAGCGGCGCCTTGCCGGTCAGGTCAGTGTAGCGGCGCACGACCTCCGCCGTGGAGGGGCCGTTGATGATGTAATAATCGATCGGGCCATCCGGGCCGCCGAAAGACAGCACTCCTTCTTCCTTGTGGCCGAAATCGAACCAGGTGCGCCAGGTGTTGTCCAGGAAGATGCCGTAGCTCCCACCGGCCCCGCCGACACCGATAAAGAAGGGAATGGACTTGTAGATGGGGTCGTCAGCCGAGGAGAAGCCGAACGCATCGGTGTTCCAGTTGACGAAGCTCTTGCCGCGGCGGTCCATCCCGCCGGTCTTGTCGCCCAGGCCGAAATAGCGCTCTGACTGAGGCATGGCCTTGCGCAGGGTAAATGCGCTGCCGTCCAGCTTCACCGATTTCGGGGCGTCTTGCGTGATCACCGCGCCAGACATGTCGGTGACAGTGAGCCGTCCGTCTGCAAACGAAACGCGCATTGTGGCGGTGGAGAAGCCGTCCGGCGCTGCTGTTACACGCGCTTCGCCTTGGCGCATTTCAGGCGGCACTGCCCAGCTGGCATCTTCTGGCATGGTGCCGTCGCGCCCGATGGTGACACGCAGGATGTCGTCGGTCAGGGCCGTGACACGCATCCGCATATCCGCACGCACAACCTCCATCCCGGCGGGCTGCGCTGCCATTGCAGCGGAGGCGGTCTGGCTCTGCGCACGGGCGGGCAGAGCAGCGGAAGCCAGCACGCTGGCTGACAGAGCGGCGCACAGCAGCATGGTCTTGCGATGACGGAACATTCTTCCTCCCCTTTCGTGAGCCGATTCGGCCTCTCATTAGACTACGTAATCGATTACAGTGGCTGCGGTTACAAGGATTGGCAGCGAACAACAAGACGTTGCATGCCACGGCGTGCTGGTGGGGTTCGGAGCAGGGCTCCTAGGCGGACTGGCGGCGCACCATGTCCAGTGGCAGGCACACGGATTCCGTCGCCTCGCCTGCCATACGCCTGAACAGCAGATCCAGCATGACCTGCGCCGCGGCGCTCAGATCCTGGCGGATCGTGGTCAACGCCGGCATGATGTGCGCGGCCAGGGTCACATCGTCGTACCCGACGACCGGGACGTCGTCCGGTACCCGCCGGCCACTTTCCACGATGGCCCGGATCACGCCCATCGCAATCACGTCGGATGCGGCTACGACGGCGTCGATGTCCGAACTGGTGGCCAAGGCCCTTTCGAGCGAGTTCAGCCGCGGATCGAAGGACAACGGCACCGGGATATGTGGGCCCGGGGTGATGCCGCGATCCTGGTGAGCCTGCAGGTATCCGGCGTAACGTGCGGCAAGTTCCGGGATGTCGGTCATGCCGGCAAAGGCGATCTGGCGCTTGCCCAGCTCCAACAGGTGTGCGGTCGCCAGTCGCCCGCCCATGTGGTTGTCGGTCCCGACACAGCAGTAATCGCCATCGACCCCGGCGGTTTCGCCCCAGACGATCAAAGGCATGTAACTGCGCCCTACCAGGCGCAGCGCGGCCTCCTGATCCGATTGGCACAGAACTATTATGCCATCGACCCGGCCGCTGCGAGCCAGGTTGTCCAGCCAGTCGGGATCGTGCGGATTGACCGCGGAAAGCAGCATTGCGTGCTCGCGTTGAGCAAGTCCGTCCATCAGGTGACCGATCAATGCGGTATAGAACGGGTCGGACACCCGCTGCGCGCTTTCGTGGCCCAGCGGAATGACCACACCGATCGATTGCGTGCGCCCAAGCCGCAGGTTGCGTGCGGCCTGGTTGACGCGGAAACCGTGATTGTTGGCGATCTCCATGACCTTGCGCCTGGTCTCCGGGCTGATCTGTGCGTGACCCGACAGTGCCCGTGAGACGGTGGCAGCGGTGACGCCGGCAAGTTCGGCGATATCCGCCAGTTTCATAACTTCTTTTCGAACGACCAACGGACCACTCTCCCTTCCTCGCGTTGGGCATCTGCCGGGACAGGCCGCAAGCTTTTTCTGGGACTGAACCGAGCCATGGATTGATCTGGACGCTAGATGAGGCTTTGCCGGTGCCAACCGTTCAGCTGCGGGACCCGGCCATCCAGCGTGCACGTTATAGCCACCCACCTTTGGGTCGCGGCAGTGGCACGGTGACAGACCATGCCTTGATACACCGGGTGTGCGATCTGATAACTACGTCGGTAACTTGTCGCGTACTGCATGGCAAGGCGGGTGCCTTCATCACCTCTTTCCCGGCTGAACGAGACCTTGTGGTCCCGTTCGTTCGCGAAGAGCTGACCGCGAAAGCAGCCGTCCGCGGACTACTCGGTTTCACCATTATCTAGCCGATTACAATGCGGAAGCCGGCCTTCGAAAATGATGAATGAACGGCCGGTTTGGAGAAGCGTTAAACTGCCATCGAACGTCCAATATGGGGTCGTCGGCTACATGCCGGTTCTGAGCTGAAATCCTGCAAGCGAGGCACGGAGGACCGCCTGCGTGACGGACTGAGCCTTATGAAGAAGCGGCGCGTGGTGTTCGCGAAACATGAGTTGGCCTATAATTCCGGCGGCTAAGTCAGGACTCATTTTGTCTACGCCTTGAAGGGCTGCCTCACAGCGCTCTGAGCCGCACTGCCTGAGAGCCGCCACAACGTAACGCTCGCCTTCGCGTTCAACCACGGCAGCAAGATCGAACATGTCGCGAGGCTGCAATCGTGATCCGCGATAGTAGATCTTCTTTGCAACGATCTCAGCAGGCGTCTCGAGCAGCACGTTTCGCCCTCGCACGGAAGTCTGATTGGCCGGGTGAGCGGTGATCGATGCACAGCAAATGAAGTCAATTTCGCCAATGTCGGCGAACGTTAACTTCAGGACACGGCCACCGTCCTCTTCGTATCCGTCTGGATTACGATCGAGCGAGTAGTCCTGCGTTTCGGGATTGAGAAACGGCATCACCTGCGGATCGTCGAGGAACAGGTCGATATCGTGGCTTTCACGATGATCGATTTGCAGCATTAGCGCCGTCCCGCCGCCAAACGTCCATTCGAAGGGTAGCTAGCCTGTCGAGCCTGGTCGATGATGCTGGCCGCGGTGTCGAAGAGTGACGACCACTGGCTTGGCCGCGCGTCAGGCATGCGGGTCAGGCGGCAAGGGGGAGAGCGTACCCCGCCTTGATGGCGAACTGCGCCGCCATCCAGTGGACCTGATTGTGGTCGACGCCCATGATGTCGATGAATTGATGTTGCAGCTTCTCGTTCACCTCCGAGAAGAAGGCGAACACCGGCGCATCAAAGAAATCGAGGCTGGTAGGGTCGACGATCTTCGCTGCGAGCTGATGCGCGGAAAGGTTCGTCCCATAGGGAGCGTTCACCGTCGCCAACACTGATGTCGCTACGTTCATCATGACCAACCTGCGGTCCAGCTCCATGTCGAGGCAGGTGATATAACCTGCTGGGGTACTCGAAACAAGAACGCGCTAGTGACGCTACGGCTCCGTCCAAGCTTGTCTGGAGCTCGTTAACACGCCGTCGGAGCGCTGTCTCGCGCCTACCTTCGGAGGTGAATGAATGCCCGAAGTCGGGAAGGAGCAAGGTGCCGCTGGAGGTCCATTATGGGGTCAATCACGTTTACGAAACAGGAACGCCACCGGTGACCGCGACGACATTGCCGGTCATGTAGCTGCCCTCAGCCGACGCGAGCAGCACATAGGCAGGGGCGAGCTCGCCGGGCTGTCCGGCACGTCCCATTGGTGTATTCTGGCCAAGGGTCTCCAGTTCTTCAGGCGACTTCGCGATCGGCTGAATGGGCGTCCAGATCGGTCCGGGCGCAACCGCGTTCACGCGGATGCCATCGCTGGAGAGAAGGTTCGACAATCCAACCGTCAGGCTCGATACCGCACCCTTGGTGGCCGCGTAGACGATCATGCTCTTGGCTGCGATCTTGGCCTGCTCGCTGCTCGTGTTGATAATGGCCGAGCCTGGTTTCATGTGTGGCGCAGCAGCCTTGGCGAGGCGGATCATGGCGAAGACGTTGGCGGCAAAGGCCCCCTGCATTTCGTCGTCATCGATGCTGTCCAGCCCCTCGTTCATGGTCTGGGCGGCAGCATTGTTGACAAGGATGTCCACGCCGCCAAGCTCTGCGACGGTACGTTCGACAAGCGCTGCGCAATGATCCCGGTCACAAAGGTCGCCTGGCAACAGAAGGCAGCGCTGTCCCGCCTTGTCGACCCAGTCCCGTGTTTCCTCGGCATCGGCTTGCTCTTCGGCAAGATAGGAGATGGCCACGCTGGCACCCTCACGAGCGTAGGCTATCGCTACAGCCCGGCCGATGCCAGAGTCCCCGCCAGTGATCAGCGCCACCTTGCCTTCAAGCAGTCCCTTGCCGACATAGCTCTCCTCACCATGATCAGGCTTGGTTCTCATCTCGGTCGTCAATCCGGGGCGCGGCTGCTGCGGTTCGTCAGGGAACCTCGTAGGCTGGCTGGTGCGCGGATCCTGGGCCATGTCTTCTCCTGTAGATGGTTCGAACCGCCAACGGCTCACAGGAGGTTGCGTGCCTGCACATCCGCCATGGCAAGCCCGCAATGGGCTGGACCCGAGGAACTTGACCTGCGCGGCAGCGCTCTGATGCACGCAAAGGGATATCGAGTAGTGGTTCTGTGCCGCACGAGCCGGTCCGATGTACCCGCACCTAGCCGCCGGACGCTTGCAGATTTGTACGGATGCACATAGATATGCGCATGAATAATGGGCATCCCATGCCAATGGCAGCTATCCGGACGCGTCGCGCCACCAATGTATCGCTAGACGCTGCACTTCTTGAAGAGGCGAAGGTGCTCGACATCAACGTTTCGCGTGCCTTTGAACAGGGCCTTGCCGCTCAGATCGCCGAGTTGCGCGCCGAGCGTTGGCTCGCCGAGAATGCCAATGCGCTGACTTCCTCCAACAGTTACGTTGAAAAGGGCGGACTCCCCTTGGCGGACTATCGCCGATTCTGATGGCGAAGTTCGACGTTTACCGAATGCGACAAGGGGGCATTCTCGTCATCGATTGTCAGGCTGACCTGCTCAGCGGTCTGAACACACGCTTGGTGGTGCCCTTGCTTGCAAGGAGCGATGCGCCGCAGCCCGCCGCGCGGCTCAATCCGACGTGCACTAAATGCACCTGGATCTTGCCAAAAGTCTTGAGTAGCCGCCATTTGACGGCGGCGTCGTAAACCTAGATTTATTCTGAACGGATACCGAAAACCGGGATGCGGGCAGGGCAGTCTGAGCGTCCACTTTGGGGGCGCGCCAAAGGAGCGAGCAGACGGCAGCTCGCGACCACAATGCGTTTTTCGCCGAGCGGGCCTTGAACGGCGGCTCCCGCCGGAACCAGTTAGTTGCTCAGCCTGAAGCCACTGCTGCCTCACAATCAGAACGGCAGCCCGTTCGAATTGCTTGTAGGGGTCGGCATCGGTGTGCACCCGGCAGGTCACCGTCATGTTCACGCCATGCCGGAGAAGACCGGATCTTCGACCAGTCGAAAGCATAGGGAGCGCGGTTTGCCGGCTCCATAGAGGTGGGCCACCGGGACGCACCAAGCGGCACGTGCTCGCCGAACGGCGTGGAGCTGGGCACCTGCAGGGGGCTGACGGTGTGCTGTGCGCCGGCAATCAGGGAGCCAACATCCGCCGGCGGCACTGGCTCGGCCGCAGCGGCGATGACGCCCTTCGCGATCAGATGCGTGAAGATGAGGCGTCAGCCCTCCTACTCGTCAATGCTGACCAGATTGGCGCGCCAGAGGATCACCCCCGGCGCGTCCGTTCTTTAGGCGATGTTCGACCAGGCTTCCGGCAGGTCGGTGGCGCCGATAGCCCGCACCAGTGCCTTCACCTTTTCCCTCGTTTGGAACCGCGGCTCCCGCGTGACTCCGTGCTGGTAGCCGTCTGCGCCAGTCCAGACATATTCCACGAAGTCGAGCGGCGTGCGCAGCTTCGGTTCCACAGTCAGTATGTCACCGTTGCGGGTAAGTACGGGGCGAGCGGCGAAGACAGCAGGAACCGCGTTCACCACTTCATCGCGTTGCCATACTTCGATGCCATGCACCGTCAGTCCATACCGCTTGGTGCGATCGGGCTCCCAACCCGTCCCACTGTTCTTAATGCAGGTGTTGATCATGAAGTACCACCGCTCAAGGAAACCAGGCGGCGTCGGAAAGCGCATCCACTCCTTGAGGTTCGTCCGGTCGGACATATTCTCTGGGCTGGTCAGGTCGATGTTCAGGTAGATAAAATCGGGATCGACCCGAACCTCACAGGTGATCGGCTTGCCGCTGAATTGGTCGAGGTCAGCGGGCCAGCCATTCGCCTTCGTGATCGACTGCGACACGATCTTGTGATGCGGCGCACCCTTCCGACCCTTGATGAAGGGGTCATGATTGTGGACCGAAAACCAGTTGCCCCACATGCGGTTGACCGCATCCGGCTCGTTGAAGTCGATCTCCTTCCGGGGAATGTGATGGTACCGGCGGAAGTCCAGACAGTAACCCCACATGCCCCAGAACAGCTTGCCCGCGATGTCGTCGGTGGAGGTGGTGCGCCAGCGGAACACATAACCTCCCGCCCAGCTGCGGCCGTGCATTGAGTTGGACACTGAAGTGAGCGCACCGGCCCGCCACTTGCCTTCGCGGTACTCGTTATACAGCGTCAGCGCGCCGGGCTTGTAGTCGTAGGTCGGCGTCGGCACGTCGTCCAGGAACGGGTTCTTGGTTCCCTCGTCACCGCCGACCGCCGGGTTCGCGCCTTGCGCGTAGATCGTCGGGCTGAACGTGTTGACCTTCCCGCCAGCGCCTACTGTGTTGACGCGGAAGTCTTCGAGATACACGCGGGTGTAGCCATCAAGGGGCAGGGCAGGCCTGCCGCTCTGCGCCCGGTATTTGGCGGCATTGCGCGGGTTGGCAGCAACCCAGGCATTGTGGGCTTCCACGTCGAAGCGATGGATGTGCGGGTGATCGCTGGCCTCATAGACCGGCGGATTGCTGCCTTGGAACGGGCTGCGTCCCCCACGAGAGGCGAGCCAACCTTCGGCCTTGGAGTACCACTCTTCTGAAAGTTCGCCCTGCAGACCGATAAGGTCGCCAATCACGACACCGATATTGTCGCCCTGGTCCGCGCGGGGGCCGATGATGCTGTCGCCTGTGGTATCATTGTCCCCGCTCCATGGAAGGTCCGGCCCTAGGGCGAGCGAGCCATTCAGGCGGTTGAACAGGTAGCTGTCATGCCGCCCCACGATGGCGGTGTTCCAGGTCTCGCCATCGGTGATGACGCCGCCAATCTCCACCAGAACGGGCGCAACGGGCTGGACACGCTTGCCGTCATAGGTCAGCGCATCCCACCGGGCGATAAGCTTGCCCTTGCTGTAATAAACTCGCGGCGTGTTGCCTTTGCCCTGGCTGTTCACGTTGATCGCGACGAGGTGCACCTGCCCGGTCTTGCTGGGATCACTGAGCTTGAACCGGATCAGGAAGCCCCGGAACATGGTGGCGCCAAAGCTGGTGCCGTCGCGCAGCAGGAACTGGTTTTTGTTGAACACCAGCCCCTCATCGGTGATCGCCGGCGTGCGGCTGGTGATGCTGTGCGCCTTCGACGCCGTGCTCAACAGGCCCACTGGCGCATGCGCAACCGCGTCGCCGACCATGTCGCCCGCCTGGTACGCGAACAGCACCTCATCGGGGAACAGGCTTGGCTCCCACCTGGCCTGGCCGGTGCTCGAAATGGCGGTGGGCTTTAGCAAATGTTCGCCCGAAAGTTCGACATTGGCGGAAGATTGCGATGGCGCTTGACTTTTATCGCCGGTACAGGCGGATATTAAGAGCGTCGTGCCCCCAAGTATAAATTGCCGACGTTGCAACATTGTTGAAGGCTTAGTAGTTTCTGAGGGAAAGTAAGTCTTAGATTCTTTCCGTTTTTTGACAAGCCAATCGCGCTCAAGAACTTTCATAATGTTTCCGCAAATATCTAGCGAGCTTCGTCCTTTTATTGCGAACAGGAATGAGGAATGGTTAAGGCCAGAGGCGTGCAAAGCCCTTATCGTCTGTTGAGCGAACGATCAGACCGAGGCCTCAGAGTCCGTTTCAGAAGTCATGCTGACCGTGCGATGTGTCGGCAGAGGACCATGGCAGCGGCTGCGTAGAGGAAAGCGGTGGCGGAGCCGATGGTGGCTTCGAAGTCCTTGGCCACGCGGCGATTGCGGCCCATCCATGCAGAGGTTCGTTCGAACAGGTGAGCTTCGCGTGTTCCCGAATAGCTGGATGTGGGTGGAAACTTGCCGGTCCGCTTTTGGGCGCATCGCAGCAGCGACCGGATGAGAGCCAGGGCTTTCCTCACTGTTCGAAAGCACAATCTGTTAAGACAGTCGGCAGATAATTCGTCGGGGGACTCGTGGCACGCCGAACACTCTCTGCAAGTTTCTGGGATCAAAAGTAATCCGCCGATGAATCGTAAAAAAGTCGTGCGCCTAACGCTCGGTACCACTGCGTTTGCGACGCTTGCCGGCTGCGGTGGAGGCGGAGGCGTTGAATCGACGCCTCCGGCGCCGGTAGCGGCTCCTCAGCCGGTGCCTCCGACCAACCCTGCGCCCGCGCCGACACCGGCTCCCGTGCCCGCTCCCGGTCCAACCCCTTCACCCCTGACAGGCTGCGCACCCAACTGCAGCCCGGCGGCTCCGCCGGCCGGTTTCGTCGTCACGCCAAGCAGCCTGCAGCCGCAGCGTTCAGTTCACGACGATGCCGAGTATCGAGCGAACTACATCGCTGCCGAGTACATCAGCGCGCTTTACGCTCTCGACAATGGCTGGGATGGTCGGAGTGTCCTCCTTGGTGTGTTGGATGACGGCGTTCGCGAGACACCGGAGCTTACTGGCAAGATCTCATCACTCAGCCGGGATTTCGGCTTTGTCATAAAGGGCGGCGTGGACTTGCGGCGTAATTCGGTCGGGGACATTACCTCGACACATGGTACGCCGGTCGCGACGATCATCGCCGGTAAAAATGATGGTATCGGAGTCCAAGGCCTGGCGCCGGGTGCCACCATTGTGTCGTTGCGCGTCGATGCGCGCCGAGAAGACGATGAAATGCTCGGCGTCAATGAAGCGGCCGCGCTTCGCTATGCGGCGGACAACGGCATCAGGGTCGTCAACAAGTCGCTCGGCTACACCGAGACGGACGTGTCCGATCGGTCAGTGCGGGATGCCATTGCGTACCTGGCCAGAAGCGGGGGTATCGTGATCAACAGCGCGGGCAATAATGCTGCTGACAATCCCAGCAACTACCTCGATCTGACCGAAGCGACGCGTGACGGCCTGCTCTTCGTCGGCGCCATCAGCCCCGGCCGAGGGACCGGCTACGAAATCGCCAGCTATTCGAACCGCTGCGGCGTCGTAATGGATCGCTGTGTCGTGGCGATCGGCACGAACGTAACGCATGACGTTAACGGCGACCGCGTCCAGTTTTCGGGCACCAGCTCCGCAGCCCCCCAAGTCAGCGCCCTTGCAGCCATGATCTTGTCCAAATGGCCTCAGCTGAGCGGCGTCGATGCGGGCAATGTGATTCTCGCTACAGCACGCGACATCGGTGATGCTGGCGTTGACACGATCTTTGGGCATGGGCTGATCGATGCAAGGTCGGCGCTGTCGCCGGTCAGGCCGGCTTTGTCGAATGGCCGGATGACGAGTTCGGTGGCTTCCTCGCTCATGGTTTTGGGGAACGCCTTTGCAGGCACTGGCAAATCGGTGCCTGCCTCCATGGCGGAGGCGCTTGGCAACGTTGTGGTGCTTGATGCCTTTGGCCGCGATTTTGCAGGTGATCTGTCGGGCATGGTCGTGCATCCGCTCAGCGATGAACGCATGCTCCAGCGGCGGGTGGAGGCTCAGGCCAATGCCGGCTTTACCAGCTTCGTCACACCTGCGGCGAGCGGCACGCTTGGGTGGAGCGCATTCGAGACCGAACATGCCGCCATCGGTGCCAACCGCGTGTTTGAGACCAAGCTGACCAGTGCCGCATTGGCTCTGCGCGTGCAGGGCGTAACTATGAAGGCAAGCTTCAACGGCAGCGACGATGTCATGAGCGACATTATAGGCATGGCGCCCACATCCGACGTCATGTTCGCCTACTCGCCGCGCGTACAGACCAGCGTCGGTGTGGCTGGACTGATTGGAGAGCCGCGCATCGGACTTTCGCTATACGAGGGAAGGCAGGCTTCGGGCGCGATCGCCCATGTCAGTGCGGGGGCCGGCACGTTTAAGCTGGGCATTCTCGACGAGACAGGTGCTGTGTTCGGCACGCCGGTTGGTGCTGGCGCAATGCGCTTCGGTGATGGTGCTCGCACGTTGTTTGCCGAAGTCGCAACTGGCTTTGGTGCACACGGATGGCAAGTCGACGCTTATGCAAGCGTCGGTTCGACCCGGCTAAAGCTGGCAGATGATCTGCTGCTCACCAAAGCGCAGACGCTCATGACTGGCCGGTTCGGCGTCGTTGCCACCCAGCAAATGATCGGCGGCCGGGTGTCCGTAGGTTTGGCCCAGCCGCTGGTGGTCCTCTCTGGCACCGGCACTCTCACCGTCGGCTCGGACTACGACTCCGTCAGCCGCAGACTGCTGTTCGATGAACGGACTGTTCACTTCGGCGGTCAAATTCAACCGCGAATAACCTTCGGCTTCGAAAAGAACGGCCTGGCTTCAGCTCTTCGGGTCGGAGCAGCTACTGACGCACGGGCCCGCGACATGCGAGCTATCGGTAGTTGGACCATGCGCTTCTGACGTAGGAGCTGGAGGGCGAGCAGGGCAATCTGAATGGCCGACAAGGGGCACCTAGCGCATGATCTAACTGTCAGCTGTCGCGTGCTCGCGGAACCTTAGCCCCGACCTGCCACTTGCTTATGCAGCCAGGCGGATTGAAGATTTCGTTTCTTCAGCACGAAATCGCAGACCCGGTCCGATGTTCGCCTCAGGGTTCTATCAAGCGCGCCCAAGCCTCCG
Organism: Croceibacterium ferulae; assembly: GCF_003660445.1. Taxonomy (GTDB): domain Bacteria; phylum Pseudomonadota; class Alphaproteobacteria; order Sphingomonadales; family Sphingomonadaceae; genus Croceibacterium; species Croceibacterium ferulae. Next base: position 39,375 of record NZ_QZVQ01000014.1, read on the forward strand.
CCATTTCGCGCTCGGTAGTGGGAACGTCGAACAGGATCCGTCGGGTTTTGAAATCGATCGCTATGCGCCGGAGGAGCCGCAGCTCGCGCATTCCCAGGAACATCGCTGGCCGATCCTCCAGATCAAGAGCGTGGAAGACCGGGGAAGGGGTAAATACGATGGGGACGCTCGTCAGTCGCAATCGCCCGATCTCGGCGCTGTCAGCGATATGGACATGTCCATAAGCGACGGCGCCATTTATGTCGGTCAGCTCGGTTTTCTCACGCTGCCGCGCCCGCAGTCGACGAGCTAGCGCCTCGTTGCCGACGCTCACCTCCGCGCCGGTATCGATCACGACGGCGGTGCGGACGCCCTCGATCTGTGTGTCAGTGATGATCAGTTGACCGGAACGCGTGCGTGCGCGCACAACAATCTCGTAACCGCGGCTGCTTCTTGCCTCCTCGGGAGTTGCGATGGTCATGGTTCGGCGGGTGAAGTCAAACAGCACGCGTTGGCCTTGCAGCGCATCGACGCCGAGTACGCCGTCCGCGCCGCCGATGTGTTGCCCCTCCACCAGCACAGCGCGCGGCACATCGGTACGGCGCTGGCCGATCGTCAGGCCGGTCATTGCAACAGTGTGCGTTGCAAGGCGGCTGGCCACTCCGATCAACGTGACCGGCTGCCGATCAGACAGAGCGAGCGCATCGGCCAATCCGCGCGAGAGGACCGTCGCCTGCGAGCCGGTATCGATAAGGAAGTTGTAAGCTCCAGCATTGTCGATGGTTACAGGCACGGTCGGTCGATCGTGGCGATCGTAACCGAGCTCCATCAGTTCGGTAGCGGTGGTCGCCGGTGCAGGTGCCGCGGTGACCGACTCCTGCGCGAGGGCAGGGATGCCGAGGCCGAGCATGAACCCGGCGGTGAGCGCAAGAACGCGCATGATCCTCTCCTGCCCAGGTCGCGCCGGCCGGGCTTGGCGCGAAAATATCACGGTCGACCGCGGATCCATACAGGCAAGATTGAGCCCCTGCCGGAGGATCGCTTCTGATCGATGAGTGGGCGGATTGGCGAACTCGCGATCTGGACGGCTGACCCGCCCCTAGAAATGAACAGACGACCGGAGCCGGGAGCTAAGAGGGCGCGCTAAACGGCGACTTTGGGGCCAACGCGGTAGCTGCAAAGAATGGCGGGTTACAAACGCGTTGTTCTAACGTGTTGTTGCCTGCCTTGATGCAAAAACTGCTGCTCGCGCGAAGGGGTAGTTTGAGGCATCGGCGCATCTTCGTCCAGCAGACGACCAACCCGCGACTATGGTCCTTGATTCCCAATGACGCTGATCGGTTGACTTTCGCGGACCGATCAGGTCGCACTGCCACCATCAGGCTTTTGCCTTAACCGGGAGGCGGAACGGCGCGCCAAGCCGGCTGAAGGCGTTCATCGCCGCGATCGCGATGGTCAGATCGACCAAGTCCTTCGGCTCGAAAGCCGCGGCTGCGGCCGCGTAAGCCTCGTCGGACGCATGTGTCTCGGTCAGCAGCGTGACCTTCTCGGCCCACGCCAGTGCCGCGCGGTACCGATCGGTAAACAGGTGCGGCACTTCCGCCCACACCGGCACCAGCGTCACCTTGTCGGCTGCCATCGTCTTGAGCAGGTCGCGCGTATGCATGTCGATGCAATGCGCGCAGCCATTGATCTGCGAAACGCGTAGAAAGACCAGATGGATCAGCTCCTCCGGCAGGTCCGTGTCGCGGGCGATGTAATGGTGAATGCCAACAGCGCCTTCGCGCCATCAGGCGCCACCTCGAACCAGTTCAAGCGTGCAGTTGCGGTCATGATGAAATCCTCGAACAAGCGCCGACCATCGGCACTGCAGGGCATGACGAGACGCAGGTTTCGGGTGTGACATCGGCGCAGGCTTATTTCCCCACACCCGATGATGTCACGGCACGTTGCCCTCCACCCTGCTGGTGGGCACCGACCATTCGGCTCTGCCCAGGCGAGCGCGCCTGTATGCCGCCGGCGTCAGGCCCCGTTTCGCGCCGGAATGCGGCGTGAAAGGCGCTGTCACTCTGGTAGCCGGCCCGACTGGCAATCGTTCCGATCGCCATTGAACTTGTGGCCAGTTCCTTGGCCGCAAGACGCAACCGCCACCTTGCCGCATAGGCTATGGGTGCCATGCCGACGCAGCTGGTGAACCGACCCGAGAAGGCAGAGCGGGACTGCCCGGCGATGGCAGCAAGCTCGCCCAGCCGCCATGGCCTGCCCGGGTCGGCATGGACCGCACCGAGCGCCCGGGCAACCGGCAGGTCCGACAGTCCGGCAAGCCAGCTCGGCACGGCATCCGGCCGGCTGAACAGGCGACGCAGCGCCTGCACGAAGAGCAGGCGGATGATGTCGTCACAGGCGGCGCGCACACCGGCGAACCCGCTACGCTATTCGGTATCAAGCCGGGTGACCAGCCATTGGATAGCGGATGCATCCTCGGCATCGTGGGGGATGATCAGGGCGTGCGGCAGCAGCGGCAGCAACAGGTCGTCCTAGGCCTGGGCAAAGGTGACGCTGCCGCCGAGTATGTCGACGTCGGCGCCCGAACCAATCTCGCCGCAGCTGGTATCTGCGGCAAAGACCGACGCGGCATCGGCCGGCTGGATCGCCGGGTCGCTGGCGACGGTGAACGCATTGCCTGACACCATGAAGCAGTCGCCTGCGGTCAGGCGCGTCGTCTTGCCGCCTGCCACAGCCAGCACCCGCCGGAACGCACGACATCGAATTTCACGTAAGCCGGTTCGAAGCGCAGCGCCCATTCACCGCCCGTTTGGAACCGGATCGAACAGGCGGCTGTGGCCTGGACCATCACCAACACATCAGACAGGGGGTCGGTGGGACCACCCTGGACGATCACGACAGGATTCCGGCAGTTCGCGCGTCGATCATCGTGGCGGATTACCTCATATCGGATCGCACGACGACACCACAGATGCCCTTGAAGTCGCCCTTCGGCGCAGCCTCCATCGCCAGCGACGTGATGGCAGAAATCGATCAGGGCGGACGCACGGCGCTCGTGACCGGCGGCTATTCCGGCCTTGGCCTGGTGACGACGAAGGCGCTTGCGGCCGCTGGCGCGCATGTGGTCGTACCCCCGCGCGACCTCACGCGGGCGCAGGCGGCGCTGACCGGCCTTCCAGGCGCTGAATTACTGCCGCTGGATCTGACCGACGCCGCCGCAGTGGCAGACTTCACCACGGCGTTCGTGCCGGCGGTCGGGCGCTCCACCTGCTGATTAACAGCGGCGGCATCATGGCGACGCCGCTGAGCCGCGATGCCGAGGGTCACGAGATGCAATTCGGAGCGAGTCTCTGGGGCGGCGGGCGCCCGCGGCCGGCGACGGACCGCGTGCGGTGTATACCAACCACCTCGGGCATTTTCGTCTCGCCTGCGGCTTGTGGCCTGCAATGCGCCAGGATGGCGCCCGGGTCGTGGCAGCGTCCTCGCGCGGGCACCAGATCGCCGGCGTCGACTTCGACGACATCGACTTCGACCGCCGGCCCTATGACAAGTGGGCGGCATACGGTCAGTCCAAGACGGCGAACGTGCTATTCGCCCGCGCGCTGGGCCGGCGGGGGGAAGCCGCTGGCGTGCGGGCGTGGTCACTTCATCCCGGCCAGATCCTTACGGATCTTGCCCGGCACCTCTCCGCCGAGGAGATCGCGGGCTTTGACGCCCTGGATGCAGAAGGAAAGCCGATCGTCGATCCTGCACGCGGGATGAAGACACCTGACCAGGGTGCGGCGACCGCACTGTGGTGCGCCACCAGTCCTCTGCTCGAAGGGCGGGGCGGGGCCTATTGCGAGGATTGCGACATTGCCGAAATCAGCCGCGGGGAGCTTGGCCGCAAGGGTGTGGCGCCGTGGGCTGTCGACGACGGGGCGGCAGAACAACTCTGGGCGCTGTCATCACGGTGGACCGGTTGCGACATCGCAGGTTAGGATCGCACGGCCGGCAATGTCACGCCGGCGACAGCAGCATCGTCTTCGCAGCAGCGGCGCTCGGCCGCGTTTTCCTGAAGGAAGCATCACGATGAGCACGATCACCACTTCGGACGGTACCACTATCTTCTACAAGGACTGGGGCGACAAGGCGGCGCAGCCGATCGTTTTCCATCACGGCTGGCCCCTGTCGGCCGATGATTGGGACAACCAGATGTTGTTCTTCGTGGGCGAAGGCTACCGCGTCATCGCGCATGACCGGCGCGGGCATGGCCGTTCAAGCCAGACGGATGTCGGCAACGAGATGGACACCTACGCCGCCGATGTCGCTGCACTGACGGCGGCACTGGACCTGAAGGATGCGGTGCATATCGGCCATTCGACAGGCGGCGGCGAAGTCGCTCGCTATGTCGCGCGTGCCGAGCCCGGCCGCGTGGCCAAGGCGGTGCTGATCGGGGCGGTGCCGCCGATCATGCTCCAGACCCCTGCTAATCCCGAAGGCTTGCCGGACGAAGTGTTCGACGGCTTCCGTCAGGCGCTCGTCGCCAATCGCGCGCAGTTCTACATCGATGTGCCTTCCGGCCCGTTCTACGGCTTCAACCGCGATGGCGCGACGGTCAGCCAGGGGCTGATCGACAATTGGTGGCGGCAGGGCATAATGGGCGGGGCCAAGGCGCAATATGACTGCATCGAGGCGTTCAGCGCCACCGACTTCACGGCCGACCTGCAGGCAATCGAGGTGCCGGTGCTGGTGATGCATGGGGAGGACGACCAGATCGTCCCCATCCACGATGCTGCGCACAAGTCCATCAAGCTGCTGAAGCACGGCACGCTGAAGACCTATCCCGGCCTGCCGCACGGTCTGTGCCAGACGCACCCCGATATCGCCAATGCGGACCTGCTTGCCTTCATTCGCGATTGACCGGGAGGGCGGGCGTTCCGGCGCTCGCCTTCTTTTTTCCGCTTCATGTCGCATCCGGCCAGGTCGCCTCGTCATGACCACGAGTCTTCTGCTCGGAAGGAAAATACCATGACGCTCCGCATCGATAACCCCCAGGCCCTGTTCCCCGCCGGCATGAAGGCGATGATCGCGCTGGAGACCGCGCTGCACCAGACCGGGCTCGACCCGGTGCTGCTGGAACTGGTCAAGCTGCGCGCTTCGCAGAACAATCGCTGTGCCTACTGCATCCACATGCGCACCACCGCGCTGCGCAAGCGCGGCGTGGAGGAGATGAAGCTGTACCTGCTGACCGCTCGGCGCGAATCCAACCTGTTCACCCCGCGCGAGCGGGCGGCGCTCGGCTGGACGGAGGCACTGACCCGCGTGGCGGAGACTGCCGCACCGGATGGGGACTACACCGACTTCGCCTTCGAGTTCACGGAGGAGGAGCAGGTGCAGCTGACCTACGCCATTGGCGCGATCAATGTGTGGAACCGGCTGCAGGTCGGCGTCCGCACCGCGCATCCGGTGGATGCCCGTGAGGCCGCCTGAACAGCTTCTCGCAACGTTCGAGGCGCAGCGGCCCCGCCTGCTGCGCCTCGGCTACCGCATGCTCGGCTCGATCAGCGAGGCGGAGGACGTGGTGCAGGAGGCCTGGCTGCGCTGGGCGCGGGTGGAGGAGAGCGTTGATGCTCCTGCCGCCTACCTCACCCGCATCGTGACGCGCCTGTGCCTTGACCAGCTGAAATCCGCCCGCAGCCGGCGCGAGGTCTATGTCGGCCCTTGGCTGCCCGAACCGCTGATGGGCAGCACGGAGGACGAGGCACTTGCCGATGATGTCACGCTGACCCTGATGATGGCGATGGAGCGGCTGTCGCCGCTGGAACGGGCCGCCTTCCTGCTGCATGACGTGTTTGACATGCCCTTGAACGAAGTCGCCGTGACCCTGGGGCGGGAGCCGGCGGCGGTACGGCAGCTCGCCTCGCGCGCCCGCCGCCATGTGCAGGATGCGCGTCCCCGCTTCAGCATGCCGGCCGAGGAGGCCGAGCGGATCGCCCGCGCCTTCTACGCCGCCAGCACCAGCGGTGACGTGACGGCACTCACCGGCATCCTGGCGGACGAGGTAGCGATCCATTCCGATGGCGGCGGCAAGGTGATTGCCTTCCGCAATGTGGTCCGCAGGATCGAGCGGGTGATCAGGCTGTTCCAGGGTGTCGCGCGCAAGCCCGCCTATCAGCCGCGCCTGCTCCGCCCGGTGACGATCGACGGATTGCCCGGCTTTGTCAGCATCGATCGCGGCCGCGTGCTTCAGACCACCGCGCTGGCGGTTAGCGAAGGGAAGATCACCGCCATCTACATCGTGCGCAATCCCGACAAGCTGCGCCATGTCGCCGCCTTGTTCACGGCCGAGATCCAGCCGGCCAACGCCGCCCGCCCGAGCTGAGGCAAGTTTCGATGGCAAACGGCTGTTGGCGTGACATCGTCAGCACCGCCGCATCAGCGTATCGCCTGTCCGACCGGCAACTGAACGAACGTCCAAAGCTCGGAAGCGCCAGGGGCGGTGCGAACGTCCGAAAAGGGGCGACGCAACTTTCGGCTGCGTGCAAATGACGATTGAAGCTCCTTCCATTGATCCGAGCCGCCAGTCGCATGACGGCGCGTGCGCGCTGCGAGCAAACTATAGGCCGTATGCCGTCGCGAAATAGGTTTTCGGCTTGTATGCGCTATAGAGCGCCATCATGAAGGGGCGAGCATCATCATCAAGAGTAGGGCGGGGCCGAACAGCCGCACTTGTTGCTTTATCGCTGGTGCTCCTTCTTGGCCTGCTTGGTTTCAGCGCCACGCCAACTGTCGATCGCCATCGGAAGCCAACAGGTCAAGACATCGACGCAGCCCATGCGCTGCTCGAGCAGGTCAAGGCAGCACAAGCGGTGGGAACATTAGCGCACCTGCGCCTCACTACGTCGCAGGTTGCAGCGCTGGGCATCTTGATCGGGGAGGCAAGTGGCGTCGAACGAGTGAAAGCTGGCGTAGAGGGCGATCTGTTGGTCGGTCGCGCTAGTCTGCCCGTGTTCGGTGGTTGGTGGATCAACACGGCCGTATCGGTGACTGGTACGCACGACGGCTTTCCCACTGTGGCTCTGTCCGCGGGACGGCTTGTGCTGCCTAAAGCTGCATCGCGGTGGTTGGCCGAGTTCAGTCGTTGGATGCTTATGAGAAAGGGGGTTGGTTTGCCTCCACTCGACGACCTCGTTCCCCTTATGAGGGTGGAAGGCGGCGTTCTGACTGCCAACTTGGCTTTGCCGCCCGGCTCCGATCTGATTACGCGTTTGGTTGGCACTGCAGCGGCGAGCGTCGATGAGGGACGAGTGGTCCATATCTATTGCCGATTGGCACAGGCGCACGAAGAAATCCCTGATCCGCAGCTTGTCTCGTTGGTGAAGGGAGCTTTCCAACACGCAACCGGCTCAGATGTTGTCGGATACAACCGCGCTGCGTTCGTGGCGCTCTCATTCTATGTTGTCGGGGACGAGGCCTTCAGCTTGGCGCCGTCGGCTGCTGCCGAAGTTGCTCGATGTCCTCCACCTCACGCGAATGTACTGCTGCGCGGGCGGCGTGATCTGGCGAAGCACTGGGCGTATTCTGCGGCGCTGACCGCAGCCTTCGGAGAACGAGCGGCGGGCAAACTGGGTGAATGGAAAGAGGTGCACGATAGTAACCCAACAGGGTCTGGTTTCTCCTTTGTGGATCTGGCCGCAGATCGCTCTGGGCTTTTTGTAGCGCGCGGAGCTCTGGATCCCAAATCGGCGAGCCCCGCGGCTCACGCTCTCAGTTCCGTTTCTGAACAGGACTTGCTTCCAGTGGTGCTGACCCAATCACCAGAGGGTTTGAGTGACGAAGACTTCATCACTCGCTTCGGGGGCCTCGGTCAGAAGCAGTATCGCGACTCCGTTGCCCGGATCGATCAGCACCTGGAGCATCCGACAGATTGAACGGCGGACGATCCTGGCGGGTCAAGCCCAGCTTTCAGCAGCCCGCCTCGTTGTGTTGGTTGCCGTTAGCCCGCGCTGATGCGACAAGTGGAAAAGTTCTAGGATGAGGCCCATAATTCGGATGATCGCAAAGCGAGCGACAATTGCCAAGGCATCCCTGCTACTGGCCAGTACGGCACCGATTGCCGACGCCGTGGCGCAGCCCATCCCTGCTTCAGCCGCTATCTCCGCCGACCCAGCGCAGACTGACTTCGCGAGCGGGGACGAGATCCATGCGCAGGTGGACGAAATGTTTGCCGAGATGGCGCCTGGGCAGGGCTTGATGTGGCGTCCGCTCGTGAGTGACGGAGACCGCGTCGCAGCGATTGAAATCTGGAAAATGCCGGGGCGCCCGGCGGCTCACCCGACCGAGGCCGAATATGTTGTTGTGCTGGAAGGTGCCGGCACGCTTGTGTCAGGCGGCACACTCATCGCTCCTGTCGCCAGCAGGGAAGGGCTGATCGAGGGCGAGCAGATCGAGGGCGGCATCTCGCGCACGCTCGGCCCCGGTGACGTCCTGCTTATTCCCGCTGGCCTACCGCACTGGTTCGGGGTCACCGGTGATCACCTGGTGCTACTGGGCACGAAAATGCCTGTGAACCGATAGGAACTATCCTGGGTCCAGCTTCATTCGAACATTTCCTCCTGGAAGAAGCGTTCGGCCGTTAGGCTGGCTGAACGAATGGCGGAAAGTCGGCAGGCGAGCGACCGGGCTGAATAACTGCTTGGGGTCTTGAGCAGCCGAAGCCAAAGGAACTAAGCCATTATCCAGGCTGGTTCAAATGAGCAATCGGGCTTGGCGACGGCGGGTCGCGCATCTGTTCGGCTCGGCCGGAATGGCACTCGGTTCTTCTTGCCACCACCACGACGCGCTGAACACCTGACGCTCGAGCGGTGAACCAGCTACTACCGGACGGCTCCTACGTCGTTGGAGTAAGCATGCTGCGCTGATAGTACACAAAGCCACCAGGGCATTGACCTAATTAGCTATGAGAGTATTTACCTTAGGCAACAAGGCGATCAAACTCGCCAAGCTTCTCGGGGCGCATTTCACACTCTTGTTTGAAAGGCGTAAATCATGAGAACGGTGATCGGTATCTTACTCGCTTCAGCGTCATTGGGCTTCGGCAGTCATGCCTATGCCGAAGATTACACATTTGATTTCAGAAGCAATTCCGTCAATGGTTCAATCCGATTAACCTATGCTTCAAACCCCAACACAGGCGTGTTGGGCACATCCCCTAACATGTTCGATCCCGTTGGCTCATACATTGTAACCGGCGCAACCGGCAACTTCTTCAACAGCACTTTAGGCCTAAACACAACTGTGACTGGCGTCGTGCCGAGCAATCCCGCAAATCCGCACACCACCAATTTGCTTGCCCCCGCCAGCTTCGGCCACTTCCTTGTTGCCGCCGGCGTGCCCGGACCTGGCGGTGTCGCTCCAGGCTTCTCTTACGACAACCTGTTTTATCCAGGAGGCTCCCCGCCAGCTGCTACCGATTATCCGTTCGGCGGAGGTTTTCTAGACATCTACGGTCTAGTATTCACAACAACCGATGATGTCTTTATCAACTTTTGGAGCAACGGAGACCCTGCCGGCATTGGAAGGGTGTCTTACGGGGCTGGATTCACCGATAGCCTCACAGTTCTAGATTACGTGAATGACATCGATGTCACAAGTGTGCCTGCCGTGCCGGAGCCGGCCACTTGGGCGATGCTGCTATTGGGCTTTGGCGCAGTAGGAGCGATGGCCCGCCGTCGTCGTAGCCGTACTACAATCAGCTTCGCCTGATCTCCTATCAGCGACAGGGGCCATTGGTTATTGTCGGCAATTGGCGCCTTGTCTTTGCCTCCTGTCGTCGCGTGACGGTAGCATTCGGTTGTAAACCGGCCGATGCTGCCGTTACCGACGGCCGAGCGCTTTCACCTGTTTTCTTTTGACCCAGAGGTCTGTCGAATTCCTCAACGTCGACCTCATCAGTGCTTTCGACCGTCATCGCGAGCTGCCGGTGAGCTTGTCGATATTCTGATGCTTTGATTGCGTGTCGGCTAGGTTGGCGCGCTGCCATCCTCGACGTCCCGGGTCACATCCTGGTGGTGGTCGGCGCAGAGGCGAACCCCGGTGATCGTTGATCCATTCGCGGGAGGCGTGCGCGCCGGTGCCGAGCGGCTAGCCGCGCTGCATGCGGAACTCGCCGACAGCGGCCCGGCAGTCACGCATGTCGCGACTACGCCCGACCGGGCTGTGCTTGTTCGTCTCCTTCAGAACTAGGCGTTTCGCGCCGAGCAGGCGGGCAAGGGACGCCGTGCGCTCGAACTCCACGTCCGTGTGACGCGCATGGCGCCGGTCTCACTACATGAATGGTGGAAGCGCGGCCTGCTCGAGCTAGTCGATCATGACTTCCCGCGGCGCATGGAAGCCTTGGCGCCATCCTAGAAGTCACCCACGACCCGTGAGGTACGTCGCCGCGTCGGAGAGCCTGAAAGGCTTCGGCACGTTGACGCAACAAGGTCATGAACGAACGACCGGTTCTGAAGCCGCAAACGATGGCGGATGTCCAAAAAGTGGTCGAGCGCTCGGCCATGACACGATCGTTGCGCACGAGCGCACCACCTTGCAGCCGGTCGACCAACAAGCTTTCTTCACCGTTTTCGATATTCCCCAAGCACTGACCGATCACCAGCAGGTGATGAGGCCCGAGACCGCAAAGCCGAGTTTCATTAGGCCGGGCGATTCTGACAAGTACGATCGGGCGCCCTGTTTGTGCGGCATCGATCAGGTCGACAGCTCCCGCTGAAGCTTCGACAGGCTCACCAAGGCCAGCAATGTCCGCACCTTCGTGATCATCAGCATCGACGCTGAGCTGACCGGCTTCTATGCCACGAACGCCACGCGATCGGCTACGCTGAGCTGCCAGCCGAGTTCGCTTGCGACCGCCCTGCTGATGGCAGCATTTCAGCCGCCTATATCTTCATGAACGGCGTAGACAGCGTTTTCAGCTCCGCGGTTATGGTGGTGACCTGTCGGTCGATCGTCTAACGCGTCTGGCAGGCCCGGCTCAGGCGCTGGGCATCTGCGGTTATCATGCTTGATCTGCTCAACTGCGGCGATCCCGACAAGGTAGCGAAGCGTTCGGCGTACGAAACTAGCTCTTGGTTCGAACCAGTGCTCTCCAGTCGCTTGCGATTTCTCCAGCCGATGGCAACAGTGCGGACGCTGATCGCAGCCTCCTAGGCGCAGGCGGCGATTTTTGCCGAGCGGCCAGCACGTTTGCGAGACGGTAGGTTGAGATGCATCGCCTCGCTCATGGCGGCGAGCTCGTCCGGACGTAGGATCCGCTCGAACTGGAATCCTGCAAGGCCGCCGGCCGACCAGATGCAATGTGTCTCGATACGGCCGACGCTCGGAAGGAGCAGGGAGAGGCGTTCTCCCAATTTCAGTACAGGCGCCGGGTCAATCAGCACACCTTTTAGCGACAAGTCTCGCACTCGAAAGACAGTCTGAATATCGTTCCTCAGGTGTTCGCCTCTGACTCTAAAATCTACCCGGTGCCGGACCGCACCTCGCAGGTCGAGGATCGAGAGTTGTGCTCCGCTAGGCATGTTGGTGTGTCCAGTCCAGGTTGGGCCGGCGTTAGACGGCCAATGCTGTGCAAATGGTTAAGGTATGCGCTTGTTACATCCAGATCGCTGATAAGGCGGAACGTTGGTCATTTGGGTCCGGGCGGCTCGTTAAACGCAAGGGAACAATGCAGAGGTAAGTCCTTTTTTGGCGTTGGTGTCTCTGCCCTAATCGGCGTGGCCCCACGTCTGCATCTTACCCGAAGGACTGGTTGGTCATGATAAAGCGCGGTGGCCTGGAGAGCGGCGGCCTGATTCTGACCGTGCTTCTGGTCACGACTGCGTTACTAATGGTCGTGTCGGGCTTTATCAGCGCATTGTTGTGGGCGACGCTAGCAGCTTTGCTGTTTCAGCCGCTGTTCCAACGTTTGCTGATTCACTTCCCTGGCCGCCGTAACTTGGCGAGTGCGGTCACGCTGTCGATCATCACGGTCGCGGTGGTGATCCCCGCCTTTATCATTTTTAGCTTGGTGATCGAGCAAGCGGCCGGCGTCTATAATCAGGTTCGCGGTGGGCAAATTAACCTCGCCAGCTATTTCCAGCGGGTCTATGGCGCGCTGCCGCTGCCGCTGCAGCTGCAGCTGCAAGGCGTGCTGGATCGGTCCGGCTTTCAAAGTTTCGAGCAAACCCAAGTGCATATCGCGCAGGCTGTCAGCAGCGATGCCAGCATACTGGCAAGCCGAGCATTATCGTTCGGTGCGGATGCCTTTGCCTTTGTGTTAGCTTTCGGTGTGGGGCTTTACGTCGCCTTCTTCCTACTGCGAGATGGGGATCAAATCGGACCCGCGGTCGTGCGCGCGCTACCGTTGGAACCGTTAGTAGCGGAGCGTCGTGCACGCTACGATCAATGGATCGGGCGTTGTCGCACTGGTGCAAGGCGGGCGCAATCACGTTTTGGATGTCGGCTTGCCCGCTGCGCTGCTGTGGGGCGTGCTGATGGCAATTGCGGCATTGCTGTCAGCCCTCGGCCCGGCGATTATCTGGGCGCCGGTTGTGGTCTACCTTCTTGCGACCGGTGACATCTGGTAAGCTATCATCGTGATCGCATCCGCTTTTCCTGATTGGACTAGCGGACAATGTATTGCGGCCAATGCTGGTCGGCCGCGACACAGGCCTGCCGGACTGGCTGGTGCTGGTGACAACCTTGGGTGGTATCGATGTTCTGGGGGTTAGCGGTATCGTGCTCGGTCCACTTGCCGCCGCCTTGTTCCTGACCAGTTGGCAGATCCTTTCGGGCCAACGTATGAAGCAGCCCGGAGGCGCGCCAGTCACCCCGAGTGTCGATGAATAACAAACTGGATACCTTCGAGCAGGAATCGCAGCGCTAGCCGAATTTTCCTGATTAGGACTTTGGGAAACATGGCTGCTTGCGGGCGCGGCGTTGAGCGATCCAGTGGCGGTGCAAGGAGGCGCTGCCGGTAAGTGAGTTATGGATGCTGAGTGAGGCGCAGATGGGCCGGATCGAGCCGTACTTCCCGCGGTCGCACGGCATGCCTCGGGTGAATAATCGAAGGGTCATCGGCGGCATCATCTTCGTGATCGGCAACGGGCTGCGCTGGCGGGATGCGCCGACCGGTTATGGTCCGCACAAGACGATCTACAAGCGCTTATCCGCTGGAGCCGGCTCGGCGTGTTCAACAAGTCCTTCGCTGCGCTGGCCGCCAAGGGCGGCAGGCCCGACCAGCTGATGATCGATGCAACCCATCTCAAGGCACACCGCATCGCTGCCAGCCTGCTTGTAAAGGGGCTGTGCCCCGCCGTGTTGGGCGCAAGGGGCGGCCTAAACCTAAACTCCACGCCGCGCGCGACGGCAAGGGGCGTCCGCTGATCATGGCGCTCAGCGAAGGGCAGATGAGCGACTACAAGGGGGCTGCGCTGATGCTTGATGCGCTAGCCGGGGCCAAAACCCTGCTCGGCGACCGCGGCTATGACGCTGACTGGTTCCGCGCTGCTTTGACTGACCGCACGATCGCTGCGTGCATTTCCTTCAGGGCAAACCGGCGGGTGCTCATACCGCACGACCGGTGCTCCAGCGCAAGCGCCTCAAAATTAAGATCATGTTCGGTCGCCTCCGGGATTGGCGCCGCATTCACACCCGCTATGATCGATGCGCCCACACCTTCTTCTCGGTCGTCTGCCTCGCCACCACCGTCATCTCCCGGCTGTAATCAATGGGTCCTGAGCTCAGGGCCGTGACTGCTTACTGCTGCCGCAACGTCGCGCCACCGAATTCGTGCAGGCTTCGCTGTAGAGCGCAGAACAATGGGGTGATGTGGCCGCGCTCTGCTCGACCGAAACATCACCCCTGCTCTGGCACCGGTGGTTTGTGGAAGCGGTACGCGTTGTGAAACGCGCCAGAGCGTTTGCTATATACGAGCTAATTATTGCAGTACGAGAGCAATTCTTCAGCCCCGAGCGGTTGGGGCCTTCCCTGTCTATCTGCACCTCGGTAGGGCTTGCTAATCTCGTCTGCCTGCAAGCCGGCAAGAAGATGAATATGCTGAAGCGATACCTGGCGACGGCTGTTGAGGCCGAGAACTGAACGGGTTTCGAAGTTGACGGGGTGTCCGTGAATGGGTCGTCTACGTCGAGATTCAGTCCACGCCTTCGCGACAGACCTGCGGGCCTTCTTCAATCGTGCGCGCCACACGGAACGATACCAAACGGCGATCCGCTTCATCCCACAGAGCGAGGTTCACTGACCGAACGCTTTGCCCCACTGTCAGGCGGTTGAGGGCTACAAGCTCAGGATGTGCCGTCAGTGCTGCCGGCATCCGGTATAGCGGTATGTTGCTGCAGAGGTGATGGATGTGATGCATGCCAATGTTAGCGGTGAACCAGCGCAGAATGCCAGGGAGCACATAGTGTGAACTTCCAAGTAAGGCTGCCTCGTGGAAGGTCCATTCGTCACTTTGAGCCCAGTAGGTCTGCTCAAACTGGTGCTGCACATAGAACAGCCACACTCCAGCGGAGGCCGCGAGTACGACGATCGGCAGCTGGACTAGCAGAAAGGCCTTTAATCCAACCAGCGAGATCAGGACAGTGAAGAGAAGTGCTATCGTACCGTTCGTCCCCATGGCGCTGATCCAAGGTCTCCAGCCTTCACGCATATGGCCGAGCGGCAATCGATAGCGCAAGAAGAACAGCCAAGCCGGGCCAAGCCCGAACATCACCGCAGGGTTCCGGTACAGGCGGTAGCGTAGGCGAGCCCAGAGGCCGAGATCTCTGTACTCGCTGACGGTGAGCGTATCGACGTCGCCTGTTCCGCGGCGATCAAGGTTGCCGGTACCAGCATGGTGGGTAGCATGCCCCCGCCGCCACAGCTCATACGGGCTGAGTGTCAGGACGCCAATGCAGCGGCCTACCCAATCGTTCATTCGCCGACTCTTGAAAAAGGAGCCGTGACCGCAATCGTGCTGGATCAGGAACAGGCGAAGGAGGAAGCCGGCGGCCGGAACAGCGAGCAGCAGTGTTACCGCATAATGTATCTCCAGCGAGAACCACATCAGCAGCCATAGAAGGAAAAGGGGGAGGGCACTTACCGTGAGCTCGAAGGCTGCGCGTGAATTGCTCGGCCGACGAAAATTGGCCAAGTTTCGCGCGATCGTTTTAAGGTCATGAGGCGCTCTTTTCAGGCTTCCACATACGTCTGGAGCCAGAACATCGGTTATTGCCATGCTTCCGCAGGGGCCTGTCTTCATTGCGGAAGGGCCGCGCGAGCGCGATCCTGTCGAGCCGCATTCGCGGGGGACGTTCGGGAGAGATACACGTAACGAGTAGGACGCGATAGCGAGGCGTACGGATCAAGACCACTCGCTTCAGAACCCGGGCTGCGAGCCCTCGCCGTTATACTCGAATGTCCATTGAAACACACTTTCGGAACCAGCGGCCAAAACCGCCGGTATCAGAGCTTTTGCCACGAGCATGGGACCGCTGCCATGAGGATGGCCATCACAGAACAGGATCTTCGGTACGATGCCGATCCCGCTCGCCTGACGGACGCTATGTTGATGTGTCAGGGCTGGGCGCCAACTTGTGCCGACTTGGGTATGTGCCACCAAGAGGGTGGGTGCTTCTCTAAGCCATCGTGCGCATCGTGGCGCAGGCGAGCAGCCAAGTCTCCAGGCGATCATATCAACCAGATTAGGTTGTCGGTCTCACTCTGCTGATGAGCGTTCTCGACGACTGCCGACTTCGCTGTTGGAACAATGACGGCGCCGCTGCTTCATGACGAAGCAGCGGCGCCGATAACATCCAGATGATCCGCACCGTTACACGGGCGGATGACTTACGCGCTCCGCGTTATCTGGTGAGCCGCTGCTTTGGCTCATGCGGCTATCAGCCGCCTCCACCAGTTCGCCCTTCTTCTCACGCGCGATGTCGCCCGCCTGCCTGGCACGAGCCCGCGCTTCGTCCAGCACCTGCTCGCCGGCGCCGCCCAGGTAGTCTTCTTCAGTGCGGGAGACTGGCAGCAACGAGCCGGCGATCGCGCCGACAAAGGCCGCGGCAAACCCGCCCAGCAGCGGATTGTCCTGGTAAGCCCCACGAGCCGCGCCGGCTGCGCGTCCCGCACCCTCGCGCGCACTCCGCCCTGCAGCGCGCGCTTCCTCCATGAGGTTGTCGCGTCTTTCGCGCATCCGGTCTGTGGCGTCGTTCAGCCGCTGACGGTAGGAACTCTCATCCTCGTCATGGTGCTGTTCGAGCATCAGATAGCTGCCACGCGCTGCATCGCGGCGACGCCGGTAGCTGATCTCGTCTTCGTCATGCCGCGGTTCGCATGCAGCCATGTGCGCGACATAGCCTCGGTGATAGTCATCGCCGTGACTGATACGGTCATCACCGTCCTTGCCCGAGCCGCCCCAAGATGGCTTCAGCGCGGAAGGACGGGCATCGGCGTCGCTAACCAGCCATAGCCCACCAACGGCGATCATGCCCAAAGCCAACGGGTTGCGGCGTGCGCAATCGAGCAGATACCGCGAGTCTATTCCGCTGCCGTCTGCCTTGTCCAAGGCCGCATTCAACAGATTGCGAGGCGTGAACTGGTCTTCCAGCTGATCGACTGTCCGGCTCATCTCCTGCTGCGTTGCACGGATGTCGCGTTCAATCTCCTCCGCGGTGCGGGTGTCAGTTTGATTATCGGCCATGGTTGCCTCCGGCTGTGTTCATGTTGCCTGTTGCCGCTGCGGGCATGTCTTCTGCCGTGCGGATGGAGCGTTCGGGCTTCAGGTTCGCGGCGCTCGCCTTCTTCTTGCCTGCCGAATACAGGATGGCGGCGAGGATCAGGCTGACGACACCCACGATCAGGATGCCAAGGCCGATATTATCCAGCGCGTCCCCCAGCAGGTACCCTGCGCCCATCAGTGTGACGCCCAGGCCGCTGATGCCGACCACTGCTGCGCCGGCATAGGCACCGATCGCCTGCTTGGCGTCGTTCACGCCTTCGCGCACCTCCGCCTGCATCAGGTGGATCTGCTCCTGCGCCAAATGAGCGCCCTGGCGGGTGAGCTGGCTGACGAGATCGACAACGTTGCTGCCGCCGCCCTCAGCGCCTGCCGGGCGGCGAGCTGCGTCCGTTTGCGTAGTCGTGTTGTAGTCGTTCACAGCACCCCTCCGCGCGTACTGGCCGGAGATATGGTATCAGCGCCGAAACCAGCTGTGCTGGCGCCAGTGGTGCTGCCTGTGCTCGTCCCACTGCTAGGACCGACGCCTGTTCCAGTGGACACGCCGGAAGATGCCGCGCCCGAACCGGGCATCGTGCTGGCGCCGTAGCTGCCGCTTGCCTCGCTGGAGCCACTGCTATCCTGCTTGTGATGCCGATGTTCGACACCAGCGCGCAACATGCGAGCCGCTGCGAACCCTGTTGCTGCTGACGCTGCGAGAAATGTGCCCGGGTTGCTGCGGGCAAAGTTCATCAGCTGCTGCCCCATCTGGTTCACGCTGCGCCCGTCGATCTCGCCGGCAAGCCGGTCAATGCTGCTTGCAGCGTGGCGCATTGCCGAGCCAAGCCAGTCGGGTGCGTTATCGTCCTGCTCCAGCTCCGAAGCCGCCTTGCTCAAGGCAGACGACGCAGACCCGGCGATCTGCGCGGCCTGACCCTTGCGGGTGTCAGCCTCCTGCTCGATCCGCTGGCCTGCAGTGTCCTTCAACTGGGATGCGTCGCGAGAGAGCTCCTCGCCGGCCGCTGACCGTGTCGAAGCTGAGTTTGGCGAACCGCTTCCATAATCTTGTGGCATCTTGTTTTCCTTGTTTGTGACGCGCAAACAAGGATCGGAAGCTACAAAGCGTTCCGATAATGATCGGCAGATACCCAAATTTTCACGACGCTCTGCCAATTACTAACTTCAGATAAGTTTTTTGACCAGATCTCATGAAGGAAGCAGGGGCCGCATAATTCATTGCGGCCCCTGCGATACTCAGATCGCTGCGTTGCGGGTCTGTGACGCGTTGTGGCCGCCATTGCGGTAAAGAACCTCGCGTGCCAGAGCCGGATCGACGCTGGTGTCGCTTACGGTGACGACCACGCCACCATCCTTCAGTCGGCTGCCGTAATAATCGGCATCTTCTTTCTCAACTCCGTGCTTGGTCAGAGTTTCGTTAAGTGTGCCGCTAAGGGCACCGATGCCGGCGCCAATCGCGAGCGCTTCGGGCGCCGCGGAAGCGGCAATCGCACCTGCGGCGGCAAGCGGGCCGACACCAGGAATGGCCAGCGCGGCGATGCCAATGCCCGCGCCAAGCGCGCCGCCGCCGAGAATGCCGCGCAAGACATTGCGATGATGCTCGTCCGTGATTTCGCCATCACCCGATGATGTCGTGGTGGTGCCACCATGATGCGCGATGACCGACAGGTTTACGTCGTCCACGCCGGCGTTGCGGAGTTCAGACACCGCGCGCTCGGCTTCGGCGTGGCTGTCGAAAATGGCTGATGCCTGTACCATGGAAAGTCCTCTCGTTTCTGGTGCCAGACTAACTGACTGACCCTTGAACCCTCCGTTCTCCGGCACGTTCCGGTTCTATTACGATGGACGTACAAAGCACGGGCCGCTGGTGAGGTTTAAGACCGGGCATCATCGACCTCGAGACCTGGGCCGAGAGCGTGTTGTGAAGAACGAACTTACCTCGCGGGACGCCGTTCTAATTTGAGATTTAAGGTGACTACATGTCCAGACAGCCAATCCTACAACCTTATTTTGGAGCGTAAGTTGCAACTTCTACCCTCCTGGAAGCAGCCGGTCGGGTCACCACCCCTAAGTTGCCGTCCGTCAGCTCGATTGAAGCGCCGGAGAGAGGCGGTAAGGCGGTGGTGAATGGATGTCTGGATCCATGGAGCGGCTCAAGCGCGCTGAGCGTCCGCGATGAGGTCCCGCTCAGCGGCAGAGCGAAGGGGCCAGTTCCGTCGATCACCGACCAAGAGCCGCGAGCCCAGCTTGGGCCATCGTGGACGTTGACCGCTGGGATACAGCAGGGCTGCTGTTGATCAGCGACAACATCCGCTTTCGAATTGGTGGCAAGCCAGTCCTTCCGCTTAGAGGCCGATGATGTGCTATCTTGATGTCTCAACCATATCGATAGTTCAAGACTTCCGCCGCCCCATCAAGCCGCAAGCAAGGATCCTACGATCTGCCATGCGGCTTCTCAACATGTTCTCCGGCTAGTGCCTGCACCATAGGAGGCATTTTTCGAGGAGCTATAGAGATCGCCGCGTTGGCCTTTGATGCGCAGTGTGACTCCATGTGCGGTGCAGCCGAAGTAAAGTCCGGCGTACAGCGAGAAGCCACGCTTTCTCGAGGGAGATCGGACGCGTGGCCCCGTCGGAGATGCACAGAATGGGCGCTGGCAAATCTGCCGACTGCCAGCACCCACCCGCAAGACGAGTTTCTCGCCATATTAGAACGGCGTGCCGTTTGGCTGACCGCTCTGCCCACATTGCTGCGGACAAGACACCCTGCCATGGTGCCGTTGCGATGAGGTGAACACGGCGCTCGTGTACCATTCAGACGTTCGAAGTTTATATCTCGGGTGCTGAGGCGGCGCATTCTCACGATCCCGACAGTCCCAGATGCGCCAGCGTAGCACCTTCCGCTCTCTGTGCAAAAAATTCAGCCGGCAAGGAGGGGCGCCTTGAGCCTGTTGCAGCCCGGCTCTCACCAAGTCGTACCGCAACGATCAGTATGAGTTGATGATCGGCTGTGCCGCTTAACAGCTAACCGACACCGTTACGGATTAGCCTTGCCATGAGGCAGGCTTGTGCAGGTCACACAGGTCACCGAGGGACGGAACGCCGCGACATACCTGACCTTCGCTGCAGATTGGGTGGGGATGGCTCCAGCGCGCTGCGTGAGGGGTCACCGGCATGACATGCGTCTTCCCTCCAAAGTCGGCCGTTCGAATAAGGATCTGGCATAAGTGTTGGATTTCACTGGAAAGTAAGCGGCATGTTTGTTGGTCATTGACCCGGGTGAGTGAGGTTATGTGCTGCCATCGAGGCGCGGGGTTAGGTTGAGGCTCTCCTCTTGTCGATCGTTGGCGCCGCTGTGTTGGCCCGGAAGCAAGAGCTTTCGTTCGGGTCTCCAGTAAATGGTATTGGCGGGCGAGGCGAGCATGCAGCAGCGACCAACGGCATCCTCGACCGGGCGACCGCAGTGTCGATCAACTCGCAGACCCGCGTGGCGTAGGAATGCCTAGTGAGCGGCGGCTCCGCAACCAGTATTCGCTGCCCGAAGACTTGTAGATGACGGTGGCGTACGCCAGCGTGAGCGCGTCCAACCCGGCGGACTAAAATTCCGTCTCGATCACGGCGAACTTGGCCGCTAGCTCGCTTCTCGCGTGATCGAGCTTCGTCACGTGGCACACGTCGCCATCGTAGAAGTCGCGTTCGCGATCGTTGGCCACGTGCATCACCTTCTCGCCCACGCCTTAGCGGCTGCCAAAACGATCCACCGGCGACACAAGCGCGGCGTTGAGGCGCTCCTGCAGCAGGAGGTTGAGGCGCGCGCCGAAGTCCAAGCTCTTCCTTGAGCAGCCTGCTAGTACTGCTCAAGCCAGCCCGACAGTATTGGGTGCTTGGCGCTTGCGAAGTACGCTACCAATCGTTGCAAAGCCGACGAGCATCATTGCCCACGTCGCAGGCTCCGGCACCGAAGGCATCACCGGTATGGGAGGAATCTGACGAGTGACCGAGAAAGCGGTGCTTCGGAATAGGCCTGGAGAGTCGATAGAGTATGTAAGATTATACGAATATACCACATCTCCAAAGTCGTCAGCTCGGAATGACGCAAAGAACTGACTTTGGCCGCTTTGTGCGCGGCAGCGCGGCGCCTCGCAGTTACCAAAGGCGATTTCACTGTTTCCAAAAACGAATGCCCCGGCGCCGTAGTTTTGAAGCTGTGGAGATGTGAAACCCCCTACAACTACTTGACCCGCAACTAAAGGATCATAGGTCAATATTATTGTTCCGACGATACTTCTATACGGCCCTTGTGCAAAATCCGCTTTGAAATCGTAGGTCGAGGTACGGACAACTGCGTTGGCAGCAACCGAGCTAATCGCCCCAAAGCTCGCGAATAGGACAAACATCACAGTTCTGAGTGAACTCACTATCGTGTTCTCCGATCAAACAGGCAGGGGGTCAAGGCCAGCTTCGCCTGATTGTAGCTGCCGCTCTCTAGTGTTGTCACTCGCTAAATTAACCATCAACTTCTTCGGCGCACTGAGTGAATGTTTGGCGGGGCGAATGTAGCGAGATGGCCTAGGCTCCGGACTGAGTCAGCACCAGAAACTTGACACGACGGCAAGAAGGACACCTGCCATGTAGGTGCTGGCGAGCTTGTCCTAGCGTTGGCAACACGCCGGCAGTCCTTGAACCTGCACCAGAGGCGTTCGACGAGATCGCGGGTGCGATAGGCATTCCAGTTATTCGGCAGGGTTCTTTACGACGACTGCGGGTAGAGGGGATCACTACCTCGGCTCCTTGGGACCGGTTGGCGGTGCGTATGCCGTTGCTGTCGGACCAGCGGTCCACGATCAGCTTCGTGAGGCGGCTTCGAGCATGTGCATGACGCCTGAGATCACCCGTTGGTCATCGACCCGACGCGCTCCGCCCCGGCCAATCGGCTGGGAGGCCTCGGTTCTTGCCTATCCCGCATCGCCTAACAAGGTCAACTGCCGCGTCATCACAAGTCTACACTCCAAGCAGAAGCCGTGAATCGGCATACCGGATCACCCGCGTGCTGATTGAGTACGGACGTCGCTGTGAATGGTCGATTGAACCGTCACCGCCTATTCTGTGCTGATCGGACGGGGTGACGCGCCTGAGTGCCCGGGAGGCAGCGCCACCCCTAGCTGCGGACCCGAACCGAAGTCGGTGCAGCATGAGTTCTGGACCGGATCTATAGCCACAACCCCGATCCGATCCGGTCAAGCCGCTAGGCGCAGTTAACAAGATCTTAGAAGTGGGCCCTCAAGCTTCGATTTATGCCGAACTTGCGTCAGCAATATCAAACGAGCGATCCGGAGGCCTATGTTTAACCCGACCATTATCGAACACCAGGAAAAGATCGGCATCGGGACATACCCTGTGTTCGGAGTGCTGGAGATGCTCGAGGACATAAAGCGGGTCAGTGCCGATTGGTTTTACACTTGGATGCCGGACGTCAACGCAGGTGGCGTTCTTGGCTGGCACCTGGGGAAGAACGCAAGTGTGTCATCGAGCGCATGGAACAGCGAGTTACTCCTCAGCGGCGCTGATGGCTGGGCTTATCAGGACTTTAGCGTTGGGGCAGGGCAAGGTTGGTCTTTCGGCTTCCAAGGGCGAACCACCGCTGGTTCCGGAGGCGTATCATTAAGCTTTCGGGATGCCTCCGGTGGTGAACTCGGCAATCACTGGTTCGAAATAACCACCGATGAACAGGCCTATATGCTGACGGGCATCGCTCCGGCTGGAGCGGTAAGCGGGCGTGTGCTGGCCTATGCAGATAAGAGCGCCACGGTATTCGCAGATGATTTCTGGTTCGGCCTCGGAGAGAGCAGTTTGAGCAATGGAGACTTCGAAGTCTCTGTGAATGAGGACCCGAATGGCTTCGTTCCGATGATTTGGGGCGCAGGTGATGTGTCGCACCTTCAAGCAATTGCGTCGGGAAGAGCAGGCGAAGCCTTGCTGACTTTTAATGAACCTGATCACCCAGGCCAGGCCAACATGACCGTACAACAGGCCCTGGCATTATGGCCAGAGCTCATGGCGAGTGGTATGCGGTTAAGCTCACCCGCGGTAACCACTGGCGAGACTTTGAAGAAAAATGGTTGGCTGGACAGGTTCATGTCGGGAGCCAATAGATTAGACTACACTGTCGATTTTATCGCAGTACATTACTACACGACAAATCGAGATGTCGGAGCTTTTAAGTCGTTCCTGAAGCAGGTTTATGCAAAATATGAGAGGCCAATCTGGGTCACAGAATGGTCGTTGGCCGATTGGTCAAACGAAGGCCGGTTCAGCGCGGCAGAACAGCGAGCGTTCTTCGAAGCAGGAACACATATGCTCGATGATTTGCCTTTCGTCGAGCGGCAGAGCTGGTTCTCAGCTTATTCGAACCTTGACAGCCTGCAGCTTAATACTGAGCTATTTGATAGTGATCAGTCGCTTACTCCTCTCGGTTCCAGCTTCCTTACCTTGGCACAGAACCCCTTTGTGGCCGAGCAAACGACAAAATCAGTGCCGAAGCTTCAGTCCGACGTTAGCGATGAGCTTTTTCATCAGCACGTAAGCTTTGTCGCCCCGCACGATCTGGTAGGAGGGGAGGCCGCACTCCCAGCTCTAGTTGACGAAGAGTCCGCAGAAGATCCGAGCATACCTGTAGGTGCAAGCGCCGAAGAAAACGTCATTGGCAAAGAAGCCGGCTGGCCAGCAGCCCTTGAAGACAATCCTCCAACTCAACACGTCATCGATGTTGGACCCAACGGGATCTTCTCTGCAAGTAGTGGTACTGAGCACGGGGATGGAATTTTGGTGCTTGGAAGCTCTGTTCAGAATCCATCTTTTGGATACGAGGTAGAGCGCGCGGGAGGCAACGGAGTTGGGCCTTCCTTGACGTGGGGCGGTCAGCTTTGGATTGACTTTGAGAATGATAGCAGCACGTTCTCATCGACAAATGCAGCTTCGTTTGCGCTGACCTTCCATCTACCTGATGCCCGCCATTTGCAGCCACAAATGCCAATTGAGTACTACTCGGAGATCTCCAACTTAATCGCGTAATTATTCCAAGCGCCCATGAAATTGCTCACGAATGTGGCAGCGAACTGGGTCACGTGATTGTATTACGAGGCGCAGTCTGTGTGTAATCTCTGGGTGCTGACCGGGGCGTCGATGCCGCGGGCACCACCAACCTGCATCGATCAGCACCGGCGTGCCCATTGGCGCCGGCCGATGGTCATAATGCGCCAGGGCTGATCGACGAGCTTGTTCCAAGCCTTGCGGCGCTGGTCAATAATGTTGTCGTGGATTTGAAGACGCGATTGGAGAGCCAGTCGTCGTGCATCAACTGCCAGGCGTTCTCGACCGTATCCGGTCCAGGGGATCCGGGCGACAGCGCAACGATGCTGTTGGCAGGCACCTTGAGCTTGCTGGTCATAAGTCCTCCGGCTGATCCATCAGCATCACAGTACGCGTGCCTGGTCCGACGGCGAGTGCGATCTCGACAAGGTGCAGTTTCGTTGGCTTGATGTTGCAAAAGGGCAGGGCCAATCCGGCGCCTTTGCTTTCCCCGGGACACATGACGCCGGGCCGAGGCGGGCAAAGATCAACATCTAGGCCGATTTGGTGCGCTGGTCCTTGGGTGCCGAGGACTGCGTACCGCGGCTTGCTCAGCTGCAAGTAATCGTGTTCTTCTGGTCTATGCGGGCCTCGTCCTGGCACCAGCCCTCTACGGGCGTGCCTTGCGGGAGGTTCGCCCTGACCTTTGCCACTTCGGTGGCAAAGGTCCTCTTTTGCAGGCCTCCACGGCCCGCTCGTTCTGCGAATGGTGGCAGGCTCGGGCGGTCAGCTTCACATAGCCCAGCTTCTTGAGCTCGCGGCTGACGGTGGTCTCATCCAGCGACACTGCAAACTCCTCGTGCAGCCACTGCACCAGATCGCTAAGCCGCCAGCGCACAACGCCATGGATCGCCGGGATCTGCCCGCGCTCTACAGCTTCGACCAATGCCCGGCGCTGGTCATCACTGAGGATCCACGGCCTGCCCGGAGCCCTCCAGTCAAGCAGTCCATCAGGTCGGCGGGCATTGAAGCGGATCACCCAGTCGCGCACAATCTGCAGTGTCACCCCGCCGATTCGGGCTGCCTCGCTCCGGCTGCCTCCATCGTAGATTTGTGCCAAAGCCAAAAGACGGCGCGCCTGCGACGCGCTCTTCGAAGCCCGTGCCAGACGCCGTAATGCCGATGCGTCGAAATCCCCCCGCAAGTCGATCGGCTGTCCCATGGTGCGTCCTCGTAGTATAGCACAGTAGTGGTTCGATTATCACTGCCTCGGAATTCCCTGCAACGGGCTGGGCTGGCGCAATGGACCGATCAGCCATGAGCTGTACAAGACAACGTACAACTGGACCATCCGTTGGGTCGGCTTGGCGTGTTCGACCTGACCCGTGCCGCGCTCGCCGGCAAAGGTTCCGCGCTGCCTTGACCGATTGCAAGATCGCTGCTTGCATTCCCTTAAGGGTGGATCGGAGAACGCCCATTCTGCACAAAACCATGCTGTACCGCGATCGTCTGCCGACTCGGTCAGCTGGAACAATACCGCCTTGAATCGCGGGGACTGGCGCTCGCGGATCGATGCAACGACAAGACTCAGCCGTGCCCATATCCGGTACTGGCCATGCACTGCCGCTTTCGCTGATTCGACCAACAAGCTCGCTCCTAGACCTGTTTGTCCGTTCGCCGGGTGCGAAAGCCCGGCACGTCGCCATTGCGGCCGACCTCGCGATAGACGTGTTCGTCCACCGGCTCCGCCGGATTACGCGGCGCACAGCGATACCGAGGGATAACGCTTCACGCTCCTCCAGCCTCAACCCGGAAAGTGCTCAATGCCGCGGCAACCGTGCAAGGCCGTCATGTAGCAGCACGATCCGCCGCACGCGCTTTCTGGTCGAGCCTCGAGGCAGGTCGTGCTGCCAAGCATATGGTAGGCTCGCCTAAGCTAACAGTGAGCTAGCTTTTCCCAAGCGGAACGCAATTTTCTGAGCAGATGAGATAGGTCGAATCGACCGTATCATTTCGGATCAGTACTTTCGTGACAGTTGCCCGAGATCAATCTCTCGGATTGTAGTTCCCACGCCAAACTGTTGGAACGCCGTCGTTCATGAGCAGGGCAGCTTGGGCGAGATGTAGATGAGGGACGAGGCACTTTATGGCGGCGAAACTGATCGCTTGATCTCGGTGATCGTCCCCGCATACAACTGCGCAGCTACTATAGGAGAGACGCTTCATAGTATCCGTGCTCAGACGCACGTTAACATCGAAATCATAGTTGTTGATGATGGTTCCACAGACGAGACGTACCTGGTGGCCACGCAACACGCGGCCGCCGATCCTAGAATCCGTGTGTTCCGGCAACCAAACGGTGGCGTAGCTAGCGCTCGTAATAGAGCGATACGGGAATCTGCTGCAGACCTGATCGCACCGATCGATGCAGACGATATTTGGCTACCAGAGAAGCTTGAGCTTCAGCTGTCCGCGCTTGATTCCTTCCCGAACGTTGGTCTCGTCTATACCTGGTTTGCAAGAATAGACGTGCAAGGTCGTGTGATCGAGATCGATAATCGGCACACCGCCGAAGGAAACGTGTTAGCAGAACTGTGCGTGCGGAACATCGTCGGACACGCTAGCTCGCCATTGATCTTGCGCTCTGCTATTGAGAGAGTGGGAGGGTACGACGAAACATTTCGCATCCGTAATGCACAAGGCTGTGAAGACAATAAACTGTACTTGGAGATAGCTGAGTACTACAGTTTTGCAGTAGTAAAAAAATGCGTAGTCGGCTATCGTGAAATGCCAACCGGAATGTCCAGCAATTTACACCAGATGCTCCGATCTCGCGATCTATCTGTAGAGGCGGTTCTTGATAGGCATCCTGAGCTGGCCGATAATCTGCGCCGTGGGCGAGCGCAGATGCTGAAGTGGTTGTTCTTGCGCTCCTTAAGATCGAAAATGTACAGCTCAGCAGGAAAGTTGCTGGCAGAAATGATACGAACGTCGCCGCGGGCTGCAATCGCTTACTCTACTAACTTTTTATTGAAACGCTTAATTGGCAAGGCATCCCTGCGCGAAGACGCTCTTGAGGGAACAAAGTTTTACATACCTATGTAGCACGCCTGGTTGGATGGACGTTGCTCAACGCCTGTGGTCTCGGTAACAGCCCGCGCACGGTCGAGAACCATCGCGTCAAAATGATGACCAAGAACGGTGACGGCAAAAACGGTGACCGGCATGCAGCTGACAAGCTCAGGCTCTATGCTTCACTTGAAGCGCCTCCATCGATTGGCATCTTGAAAGCTCGATGCGAGGCTCAGGAGGATGCTCGGCAGGAGAGCCATTATGGCTAGGCCTTGGATCAGCTATCCGTGCATTGACGGATTACCTGCCTTTCTGTTGAGCGATGGTGGCGCTCGAAGAATTCGTTAATGCGTGCTACCGAACCCATGGTAGATGACAGAAGCTGGATCATGCGCGTGCTGTTGATCAAAGATAAGTCAAACTACCGCCGAGGCAACTGAGCTTATGCTCCACACCGAGCGCCCTACGGTCGGCGCTACTAATCCTGCGACGACGGTTTCGATCCTAGCACGCTATACGATCCCGATCTCATCCTGCTTGGCCTCAACCTTTCGTACATGCAGGCTATGACTTGGTGAGAGAGCTGCGCGTCCTCAGGTGCAGACCCCGGCGGTGATCCTCCGCGGCATCGCCGAACTGGACAGCAAGGTCCGCTCCGTCGACTTCGGCGCGGACGACTACGCGACCAAACCGTATCATTAAAGCGAGCTGATTGCCCGCATCCAGCAGTTGTCCGCCGGTCCCAAGGACACAGCCGATGGGGGGTCCGCACCGGGGCGCTGGCGGTCAACCTGGAAGGCAAGACTGCGGAGGCCGATCGCGCCTGCGTGCCCCTGACCGGCAAGGAATATGCTTCTTTCGAGCTGCTGTTCTTGCGTAAGGGCACCACTTTGACCAAGGAGTTGTCCTCCAGTCACTTCTGCGGGGCATCGGCGAGCCAGAGGTCAAGATCATCGACGTATTCATCTGCAAGCTGCGTAAGAAGCTGATAGCGGCACGCGGGGCGGGCAGGACTACATCGATGCGGGTTGGAGAAGTGCATAGGCGCCGTGCGAAAAAGTGGAAACACAGTTGGCCGGCTGAGGGCATCGCCAGTTCGGAACATAGGCTCAGCAATTTTGTTGCAAGGCTCTGAAGAATAAAGATATCGACCCAAAATACAGCGGTACGTTGGACCGCTACGCATTGGCTGACGTGTCATGGGATCGGGGAGAATAAATTCGTGGCTAAGTCGTGGATGTTTGCACTAGCGATACTCAGCTCTGCAATGGCTGCCCCTGCTCACGCGGAGCGGCAAACGGAGCAGTTTACGTCCGTGACGGTGTTTGGGGACAGCCTTGTCGATGCAGGCAATTACTACATCGCCACCGAGGGTGCGATGCCCGACCCGGCGCTCGGCTATCACCAGAACCGTTTCACCAACGGGTTCAACTACCCTGATCTTCTATCGCTCGAGCTGTTCGGTGTTCCCACAACTCCGTCGCTGCTGGGTGGTAACAATTTCGGGTTTGCCGCCGCACGCATCATTGACACCGGCGATGACATACCGGACCTCCAAGCCCAGCTCGGCGCTTTCCAGGCCTCGGACCTCGGCGTAGATCCCGACGGTTTGTACATCATGAACTTTGGCGGGAACGATGTGTTTGGCGCGCTGGGCGTGTTCGGCCCTGATGCGGCGATCGGTTCATATTCGGATGTGAGCAGCTATCTCCGCGCCGCAGCTGAACAGTATGTTGCCGGGGTTCGGACCTTGCTCGGACTTGGTGCGCGCAACATCCTCATGACCGATTTTCCTTTGGCGGGTCATCCACTGACTATTGAGGCTAACGCGTACCTTGACGCCGAGTTGGCCAACCTCGCGGTGAGCGACGATACCGATTTCCTGTTCTACAGCCTTAGCGATTACAATCAGAACGTCTTGGCGAATCCTGACTCATACGGCCTTCCGCCGTTGCGAACAGACACGAGCTGTATTGCGGCAGGCGCACAAGCAACGGGCTGTGCTGGGTTCTACTCCTTCGATGGTATTCACCCG
Source organism: Croceibacterium ferulae (assembly GCF_003660445.1). Classification (GTDB taxonomy): domain Bacteria; phylum Pseudomonadota; class Alphaproteobacteria; order Sphingomonadales; family Sphingomonadaceae; genus Croceibacterium; species Croceibacterium ferulae. The sequence continues at coordinate 68,287 of NZ_QZVQ01000014.1, forward strand.
ACCGCTGCTGTTCAGGCTGCAGGTTATCGCGATATCAATCGTCGCTTCGGGCTTACCGCCGTCCAAGCCGTACCAGAGCCGGCGGGTTGGGCCATGATGTGCTTCGGTTTTGGCGTTCTCGGCGCAGCTCTCCGAATTCGCCGCAGATCGGCTCGGACAGAGCGCAATCGCTCAATTGCGCTTGCCGCCTAAACGAAGAAGGAATCTGAAGTTCAGGATTGCGTCGGATGACACTTGCTTGGCCAAAAGTGCGGGCGGTAGCTTGGTTGTGCAGGAAACCAGGGACGGCCGATACGACCGCCCGCAAGTGACTTGTATGTCTCTCAAGAACGGCGTTGATCAAACTGCTACCCGGCCGCTAGTGACGTTAAGAGTAGAATCGGGCAAGACGCATTTACAGGTAATCCGTGGTCAGAGACAGGTCTCGCTCAGATAACCACTACGCAATGAACCTTTCCGCTAGCTGCAGGTGTCCCATCAGAACGTTCACTTCTGCCGACGATCTCGTCAGCGTAATCGTACCGGCTTATAATGCCGAAAACACTATCGAAGAGACGCTGCTTAGTATTCGTACCCAAAGCCATCGGAATCTAGAGATAATTGTCGTTGACGACGGCTCTCGTGATCGTACTCTAGACGTAGCGCAGCAACAGGCCGCTTTCGATCCTCGCATCCGGGTCGTGTCGCAGCCGAACGGTGGTGTCGCAGCAGCGCGTAATCTTGGCATTGATCTAGCCCGAGGAAACTTAGTAGCTCCAGTCGACGCCGACGATCTGTGGCGTCCACGAAAACTCGAGCGCCAGTTGCGCGCTTTGTATGCTGCCGGCCCGCAGGCGGGCTTGGTTTACTGTTGGAGCGCGATAATCGACGAAAGAAGTATAATAACCGCGCGCGCCAGCAATCCGTCTTACACGGGAGACGTTCTGCCACAACTTTTCTACGGTAACTTCGTAGGAAATGGGAGCTCTGCGCTGATGCGTAAAGAAGTTGTCAACGCAGTTGGCGGTTACGACAGTTCGCTCCGTGCGCGGGAAGCCCAGGGCTGTGAAGATTGGAAGCTGTATCTGCTTATAGCTGAACGAAGTAATTTTGCCGCCGTATCCGACCATTTAGTAGGGTATAGATTTTCTAATGCTGCGATGTCGGGAGACGTTTCGCAGATGCTCCGATCTGACGCAATCGTCCGCGAGGAGATGGCCGGCCGTCATCCGGATTCCCGTTTTGAATTGGAGTGGGGTAGACGCCACTATCTGGAATGGCTACTGTGGCGCGAGCTAAACGCCCAGAATTGGAAGAATTGCTCGATTTTGGTCAATGAAAGTAGCGTTACAGCAAGTTCAATTAGAACCGGTACCCGCCGACTAAAGCTGGGGTTGAAATTTCTCCGTAAGAAGCTCCGAAAAGATCCTGCGTCATTGGTAGGGGTCCCTTTTAAACAGGATGGCCCAACTGTAGCTGTGACATGAGTAACGAGGATGGGCTTCCGATTGAAGCGCTGACAGCGCGGTTTCTCCCTTAACGATGCCCCTTCCTATTGCGAAGAAAGAACCAAACTCCAGCAGCCGCGCCTCTCACCTGTTCTCCAAGGAAGCGTTGTTTTTCGGACGAACTACCAAAGAGCCGCGTTGTCAAAAGACCCACGTAGTGCAGTGGAAGCTTGAGAAACAACCGCCGCAAGTTCCCAAGCTCTCCGGTTCGTTGGTGTTGCACCATCAATGCGGCAGTATGCCCTCGCATATAATGGTATACTTGGCTGGCTAGCCCGGCCATCTCCAGACGGTGGTGATGAAACATCACCGCTCGCGGCTCATATCGGCAGACGTAACCTGCAGCGAGCACACGATACCAGTATTCAGAATCTCCAGAGCAACCCGCCTGACCGACATCAAGCCGTTCGTCGAAAAAGCCGATGTGATCGAACACCGCACGCCGAAACGCCATGTTGGCGCCTGCACCAATAATCCACGCTGGGCAGCCATCTCTTCTGGTTTCCTCAAAAAAGTGAGACCCGTAATCGATCTGATCGTATCCGCGGCCGAAACTCCACTCTTTTTCAAAAATCCACTGAGCTTCAGTTTTCAGGCTGGCAGGAAGAACAAGGCCTGTCACCGCCATGATCTCGGGTGCGTTGAACGCCGCTACCGTGTTCTCGACCCAACACTCGTGAAGCTCGGTATCATCATCAGTGTAGAGAACGATCTCCCCACCCGCCGCCTTTGCACCGCTGTTACGGGCATAATCTAGTCCAGGTCGGTCTTCGCGAATGTACGTCGCGCCTGCAGCCATCACTACAGCGCGGGTACGCTCGTCTCGCGATGCGTTGTCGACAACAATAATCTCATCGGGCATCCGCGTCTGATCGTGAAAACTAGCAAGGCATCTGCGAAGTTCGTCCGGACGATCACGAGTGCAAATCACGACGCTGATCGGTTGGCTTACGAGCGTAGGAGTTGATCCTGTACGTCGAGCCGCAATTCTGGTGGCGATCTCATGCTTGAGGTCTGCCGCTTCCCCATCCTCTAGCCACTGCTGCCCCACTGGCAGCCGATCTGCCTCGAAGATAACCAAGGTTTTCCGTTCGGCCGTGAATGTGAGATCTTTCTCGACCGGCAATCGGACGATATCTGCAAAGGGCAAAGCTGCGCTCAACGGTTCTCCTGCTAAGGAGGCAGGGTCTGCCAAGTGGAGAGGCTGCATTGGTTGAAAATCCCAACAGAGGCGAGCGTCAACCCGACGACACGTCATAACGTAGACGACCATGGCAGAATGGTGCTCTAGGTTTAACAGGAAAGTCAACACGCAGCAGCCCTGTACCTGTTTAGGTCACCAGAAAGCATCTTCTTGCCGCGTACGTGGATTCATGGTTTTGATGTTCGAGAGGAGCGGCCGCGCTTAACGCGATTTGGCAGAGGCTTACCGGCAACTCATCATCTCACAGCGGCAGTTGTTCGAGCCCATCTACTGAAGGCAGGCTATTGATATGGGAGCACGTAGTCCGGCTTTTCGCGGCTCATTTAATCACTGGAGGGACGTAATTTGGCTTCTTGTGAGTCGAGACTTTCGCGGTCGATATAAGCACACCAAAGTGGGCATGCTATGGTCTCTCGCAAGTCCAGTGATGTTCTTGCTTATATTCTACTTTCTTTTCCAAAAGGTGATAAATCTCGATATACCTCGATACGCCTCCTATGCCTTCGCCGGCATTATTGTCTGGAACTGGACGCAACAAGCCTTGATTGCGTCGGCATCGAGTATATCGTCCAATCAGGCCCTAGTTGCCCAGCCCAGGTTCCCAGTCGCGGCGCTACCAATTATCTCTGTAACATCGTCGATGTTGAATTTGGTCATTGCATTCCCGCTTCTGTTGCTTCTCGCCTGGATTGATGGTGCACAGATAACACTGGTGCTTGTTGCGCTACCGATCGTAGCAGCCGCGCAGTTCCTGCTGATCCTGGCATTTGCCTATATCATAGCGGCCATCAACGTAAGTCTGCGGGATGTTGAACAGATCCTTCCGATCGCTCTCCAGCTTGGTTATTATGTGACTCCAATATTTTTCTCAATGTCGAATGTACCAGGGGAGTTCCACGGCGCGTTTTTAGCCAACCCGATGACTCATATAATAACGGCATATCGCGACATCATTATGTACGGCCAGTGGCCTGCTTGGACATCCCTCGGCATCATCGTGGCTGGCTCCGGCTTACTACTGATATTGGGATTGCGCATCTTCAAGCATGCGCAATACCGGTTCTTGGAGGAACTCTGATGAGTGGTTCGGTCGAGGTATGTGATCTTGGCAAACAGTTTGCGCGCTATGACCGACAGCGAGCCGGCTCGCTGAAGGAAGCTATGCGCCGTGGCCTTCGCCCTGCGCGCATAACAGAGCAATTTTGGGCTTTACGGAACGTCAGTTTCAAGGTGCAACCAGGCGAGATGCTTGGTGTTATCGGCCATAACGGTAGCGGCAAATCGACCATGTTACGGATGGTTGGCGGGGTCATGCACTCGGACGTTGGATCGGTGACGACAACGGGGCGGATCAGCGGGCTGCTCGAGCTCAATGCTGGAATGCATCCCGAACTCAGCGGTCGCGACAACATCTTGATCGGCGGAGTTATAGCTGGCCTCACGCGTAAGCAGATTACCGCGCGTATGGACGAGGTGATCGCCTTTGCCGAGCTTGAGGAGTTCATTGACAGTCCTGTACGTACCTACAGTATGGGGATGCGGCTGCGGCTAGGCTTCGCCGTCGCAATCCACACCGACCCTGGGGTTTTATTGATCGACGAGGTTCTGTCGGTCGGCGATCTCGCCTTTCAAACCAAGTGCCTTGATCGCATCCGCCGTCATCGGGACGAAGGCTCGGCAATCATTCTGATCACGCATGATCTGACGCAGGTAGAGAAGCTTTGTACCGACGCGCTTTGGCTGCGTAAGGGAGAGGTGGTCGCGCAAGGAAGGCCAGATGTTCTGGTCGGCGAATATCGTGCGGCTATGGCCCGTGATAGCCGGCAACGGACTCCGCCCAGTATGCCCGAGACGATCACATCTACTGGCACGACCTTGCGGGCTCACGAGAACCGGTTCGGCTCGATGGAGAAGGTCATTGAGGCGGTCTACTTGCAAGACCCGTTTGCCAAGGGTGTTCGCGAGATTGCGACGGGCGATGCGCTCTCTATCGCAGTCAAGTTCAGCGGCGGCAGCGGCCCAGTCCCAATCGTCGGTGTTTCGATCGGAACGGTGGACGGTCTCAACATGCTTGACGTTAACACAGAGAGCGACAACGTAGCAATTTCGTCCTCAGAGAAATCAAACTCTATTCGCGTCGACTTGGATAGGGTGGATCTTACCGCAGGATCCTACTTCGTTAATGTTGGCTTGTTTCACCCTAGCTGGGATTATGCGTATGACTACCATTGGCAAGCCTATCCGCTGACGATCACCGGGTCGCACGGACCATCAGGAAAGTTATCCCCTCCGCGATCGTGGATAGCATCGGCGGAGAATAGGCCCGTGAGCGCTGGTGACGACGGGAATGAACAAACCGGCACGTGGCTTACCGGAGCCTGACAGACTCTGCGGGTCGGTGAGGCGGCGACAGGGACGCCGCCGTTCGCCAACGCGGAAGTTCGGTGTTCAAACGTCGGCGACTTGTTGCATTCTCCAGGAAAGCGCGGTCTTAACGATCGTGTCAATTTCGGAATATCTGGGCGCCCATCCCAAAACATCTTTTGCTTTCGCAAACGATGCGACAAGCGCTGCAGGGTCACCCGTTCGCCGTTGGCCCATTACTACAACTGGAGGGTAGCCCGAAACCCGTTCAACTGCAGCGAGTAACTCAAGAACAGTCGTCCCAACTCCGGTGCCTAAATTGAACACGTGACTCCCTTGGTTGGCCAATGCGAACTCGCCCGCCGCGACGTGAGCTGCGGCCAGGTCTGCGACATGGATGTAATCGCGTACAGCGCTGCCATCGCGGGTATCAAAATCATGGCCCATGACAGTGAACGTTGCGCCCGGCGTGATCGCAGCTTCGATCGCAAGCGGAATTGCATGGGTTTCTGGTTCGTGCCGCTCGCCGATCTCGCCATCGATATCAGCACCGGCTGCGTTGAAGTATCGGAGAGCTACTGTGCGCAGCCCGTGCGCGGCCGTGTAATCACGGAGCATCCGTTCCGCCACCAGCTTAGACTCTCCGTAGGGGTTGATCGGCACCTGCGGATGGCGCTCGTCTATGGGTAGCTGGAGCGGTACCCCGTATGACGCACAGGTGCTGGAGAACAAAAGCGGTGTCACACCATGTTCTACCATCGCGTCAAGCAAGTTCAGTGTGCCGACAGAGTTGTTGCGATAGTAAAGTTCAGGGCGCGCGACCGACTCGCCGACATACGCAAATGCGGCAAAATGCGCGATAAGGTCAGGTTGGACGTCCCTTACCGCCGCGCTGATCGCCTGCGGGTTTAATAGATCACCTTCGATCAAAGGGCCCCACTTCACGGCCTCGCGCCAACCTCGAGACAAATTGTCGAATGTGGTAACTTTCCAACCCGCGGCCGCAAATGCCTTGCAACAATGTGAGCCGACATACCCAGCTCCGCCGATCACCAGTACGTTTTTCATTATGCCTTCCTAAGACTCAGGGCGGAGTGCTGATTGCCGCCATCAGCCAATTCTAGCTCCTGCCCGCGGAGCAGATCGTCGAAGTACGCTATGGTTTTGATTAGGCCGTTCTGGAGCGAAGTCTGTGGCTGCCATCCAAGCACATCACGTGCGCGTGTTATGTCAGGTTGTCGTTGACGGGGGTCATCTACCGGAAGCGGGCGCCTGTCTATAACCGACGGCGAATTAGTAAGCTCAATAATTAAATCCGCCAAAGCTGCGATTGTGAACTCCGTCGGATTACCAATGTTGATCGGTCCGGTGACATCACTCGGACTCTGCATCATTGCGACAAAGCCGTCGATCAGATCGTCGACATAGCAGAAGGATCGCGTTTGCTCGCCATCGCCGTAAATTGTGATTGGTTGACCCAACAGCGCCTGGACAATGAAGTTGGATACAACACGTCCATCGTCGGGACGCATCCGCGGACCATAGGTGTTGAAGATCCGTACCACTTTGATCTCGAGCTGATACTGTCGCCAATAATCAAAAAAGAGCGTCTCCGCACATCGCTTGCCTTCGTCGTAGCACGAACGCGGCCCTACGGGATTAACATGCCCCCAATAATCTTCGTTTTGTGGGTGCACGTTTGGATCGCCATATACCTCAGATGTTGAAGCCTGAAAGATGCGAGCCTTGGTTCGCTTTGCGAGCCCGAGCATGTTGATAGCACCATGGACACTGGTCTTTGTAGTCTGAACAGGATCGTACTGGTAGTGTACCGGACTCGCTGGGCAGGCCAGATTATAGATCTCGTCGGTTTCTAAGTAGAGCGGAAAAGTGATATCGTGGCGGAGCAGCTCAAAGTCTGGATTGCTCATTAGATGCGCGATGTTCTGCTTTCGTCCTGTAAATAGGTTGTCAACGCAGATTACATCTCGCCCAGCGGCCAGTAGGCGTTCGCACAGGAACGAACCAAGGAATCCAGCGCCTCCGGTAACTAGAGCGCGTTTTTGGCTCTGGACTGACATGCCGTTCCCTCCCGATGGTATGCCGGTTCTTCAAGCCGGTTCTCACTAGGTGATCGAGAAAAAAAATCCTGTAGTGTCGTTCTGGCACGCAGGTAAGTTAGCCAGGCGCTCGTGCTCTCGCTGATGAGATCACGCCTTCGCCGCTTGTTTGCCCATCTAGGATGCTATGCCATCAAAAGACATAGATATGTTCAGGGGCTGCTGAGCTCTAACAGTAGATCTCTTGTTTTCTGTTTATTAGAGTAGTGCAGTGCAGCACATTGCTGTCTACTCAGTGATTTACATAGATCACTCCTAGGAGAATTGGCTTACAACGTGTGGTTGCGGCTCTGTAGGATCACAGCACGACATGCTGTAATGCTGTACGAAGATCCTTAAAGCTTTTGCGATTTGCGTGAGTATGAATGAACTCCTGCCTCAGAACCTTAAGTATTGGGTTCGTGTTTGACCGCTTTGCTTCTTTCGTTCTTGAAGCGCCTGAGCCGAGATGCTCTAGAATTGAGACAAGGAGAAAACGTCTGTTGTTCGGCTGAAATCTTTCTGATGGGTGTTGGTGCCATGCTAAACCTTGATGGAAATACACTCGCAGCATCTCTGGGCGACCCTCTTGCATTAGTGTCCGTGGGCCGGCCCCGCGGCGATGCCTTCGCCGATCCAACGCCTGCTACCCTCGCGCCATCATTGGAACGCAAGCGGCTGCAGGTCTATGCCACGCAGATCGCGCTCGATTC
>NZ_QZVQ01000015.1 GCF_003660445.1 Croceibacterium ferulae
CTCGCTGGCGCGAACAGAAAACCCGGCCATCGCTGGCCGGGTTTTTGAGGTTAGGGAGAGACTGCCTGACAAGGCCCGTTCTGTATGCGCGACAGCTGGCTGCGACCCAATACGGGCGAACCACCAGGCGATCGGAGCGTCATGGTTAACGACCACCGATCAACCTTGTACATTCCCCATCGTTTCTGCATTAGAGGCAACAAAGAAAAACCCGACCGTTGCCGGCCGGGCTTGAAAAGTTTGGGAGAGGATGCCTGAAAGGCACTGCCGGTATGCGCCGGGGCGGCTACAGGCTCAAACGCACAGAACGCACCGCGTCGTGCATTTAGCGCAACAGCATGGCATGATTTAACATAACCCTCATTATCGTCGCGGATAGATTGTCGTTTGAAATGAATGGCGTAGACGCCGTAGGCTAGCTTAGCTCTGCCCCGTTCGCATTCTGACGACTGGTCGCGACTTTCTGCAGTTCGTGAACGTGCCTGCCACTCTGTTGCTGAACCGCTGAGAGCCTAGGTCGGTACCGGCGTATATGGAACACCCAAGCGCTTGTGGGCCGAGGCGCGGCGATGGCGTACGGCGCTGACTAGGCGGAGTGCATCTTTGCGGTCCGCAAAGCTAGGGTCCAAACCCAATCAGCGGCTTGATGTGTGGCAGCTTTCCTGATTCACCTGGTAGGTGGATCGTGGGAGGCATGGCATGGCGTTATACTGGTTGCCGGATGAGGCTTGGGCAGCGATCGAGCCGCATCTGCCAACGAACCAGCCTGGCGCTCGCAGGGTGGATGACCGGCGGGTGATCTCGGGCATCCTGCACGTGCTGAAGGTGGGCTGCCGCTGGTGCGACTGCCCAGTCGAGTACGGACCATCGACGACGGTCTACAATCGGTTCAACCGCTGGTCGCGCCGGGGCTTCTGGCTCAAGCTGCTGGACGCGTTGGTGGAGGCCGGTGCGGTGACGAAAAGCACCGCCATCGACAGCACCTACATCAAGGCGCAGCGCGCCGCGTTTGGAGGAAAAGGGGGCGTTCAATCCAGGCGATCGGCCGCTCGCGCGGTGGGTGGACGACCAAGGTCCACGCGCTCACCGACGTTATCGGCCGCCCTTATGCGCTGATGCTAACGGCCGGCAATGTCAGCGACGTGAAGGCCGCACCGGCGTTGCTCGAACGTGCCGGCCGCATGCGCTACCTGCTCGGCGACAAGGCCTACGATGCCGACCGGCTGCGCCGATCACTGCGTGAGGCAGGCGCCGTGCCCGTGATCCCAGGCCGGCGAAACCGCAAGCGCGCCATTTGCTACGACCAGCAGCGCTACCGCGGCCGACACCTCATCGAGAACGCCTTCTGCCGGCTCAAAGATTTCCGCCGCATCGCAACCCGCTACGACAAACTCGCCGCCAACTTCCTCTCAGGCGTCGCTCTCGCCACCGCGCTCGCCTTCTGGATGTGAATGAGTCTGAGCCCTAGTGCGGCAGCTCTGCCCCTTTGTACCAATCCGTCCCCATCGCCGCTCGACGATCGTCCAGCCAAACAGATCGGTGGTCATCGCAAGTTCGTAGTTGCGGGCGATGTTGTGCCTGGGATCAACCGCCCACCACCGCTCCCGAAAGTCGCCGTCATCAGCCATGGCGAGCATATCCGCAATCGGTCTTGCCAGCGCCAACAAGGTTTATGAATCACTGGCGATCCTGTGATTCAGTTTGTCGATCAAGTCCCTCGTCGCGCGGCGTTGCACTGACGGTGGCGCGCCGATGCTCACCCTGCCCCTTCCGGCGCCCGAGTCTCCTGACGGTTCTAAAAAGGCTCGGTGTTCGCCCACGGCGCGTGCGCAGGCACGCAACCTCCTGTGAGCCGTTTGCGATCCGAAGCATCTATAGGAGAAGACATGGCCGAGGATCCGCGCACCAGCCAGCCTACGAGTTTCCCTGACGAACCGCAGCAGCCGCGTCCGGGACTGACGACCGAGATGAGAACCAAGCCTGATCATGGTGAGGAGAGCTATGTCGGCAAGGGACTGCTTGTAGGCAAGGTGGCGCTGATTACCGGCGGGGACTCTGGCATCGGTCGCGCCGTGGCGATCGCCTACGCGCGTGAGGGTGCCAGCCTAGCTATCTCCTACCTTGCCGAGGAGCAGGCCGATGCTGAAGAGACACGCGACTGGGTCGACAAGGCAGGACAGCGCTGCCTGCTATTACCTGGCGACATTCGTGACCGGGACCATTGCGCGGCCATTGTCGAACGTACCGTCGCAGAGCTTGGCGGCGTGGACATCCTCGTCAACAATGCTGCCGCCCAGACCATGAACGAGGGGCTGGACAGCATTGATGATGACGAGATGCAGGGGGCCTTCGCCGCCAACGTCTTTGCCATGATCCGCCTCGCCAAGGCTGCTGCGCCGCACATGAAACCAGGCTCGGCCATCATCAACACGACCAGCGAGCAGGCCAAGATCGCAGGCAAGAGCATGATCGTCTACGCGGCCACCAAGGGTGCGATATCGAGCCTGACGGTTGGATTGTCGAACCTTCTCGCCAGTGATGGCATTCGCGTGAACGCGGTTGCGCCGGGCCCGATCTGGACGCCCATTCAGCCGATTGCGAAGTCGCCTGAAGAACTGGAGACCCTTGGCCAGGATACACCGATGGGACGTGCCGGGCAGCCTGGCGAACTGGCCCCTGCTTATGTGCTGCTTGGGTCGGCTGAGGGCAGCTACATGACGGGCAACGTCGTCGCTGTTACCGGCGGCGTCCCTGTCTCATAGACCTGAAGACCCATGTGCAGAGATACAGGCCCCCTCCTCGCTTTCCTTATCTGCCGCTTGTTCATGCCGGCGAACACAGGCTTGAGGAGCGCATTCGGGCTGGCTGGCGATCGATGGAAGCGGCGTTTGAACCTTCCGGCAGCATCGATGGCCTGGTCCGAGCAGAAGCTTCTGGGACAAACCTGCCCGGCTCAGCGCCGAGTGCCCGAGATGCGCCCTGGTACGTTCTGGTGGCAACGATGACGAACAAGGAACAGCGATGACGACCTATCCTTTAAGCGAACCCGCGACGATCTACGCTGCCGGAGGCTCTGACAACGCAACATCGGTCAAGGTCGGGCAAGGAAAGCTGGAAGAATGCGTCGATATCGTTGCGAGTATGTCGTCTGACGAACAGAAGCTAATTTCCATTCATATGGACGATATCGATCTGAAGTTTGGGCCGCAAGAAGTAGACGAACTCCTGACATACCTACGTGAAGAAAGCTCAGGACTTTCGAACAAGGAGATATCGGAGATCAAAAGCTCAGAGCCCTAGGCGCACATAAGGAGCACCACCTAACCTGATTGCTATCGGTTCATAGGCAGCTTCGTGCCAAGCAGCACTAGGCGATCGCCCGTGATCCCAAACCAGTGCGGAATGGCCACGCGTTCTTCAATGTCGCGAGCATCGGTCTCAGCAGCGACCTTGCTCAGAAGCTCGATCCAGAGATGAAGAAGCGGTTTGGCCGGCTTGGCTATGCTGTTGCGGCGCTGCGTATTCTATCTAGCGCCAAGCGCTTCCGCGCGCGGATCGTGGAGAAAGGCAACGGCACACGGGTCAAAACCTATCAGATCGCCGTGGGGAACGGTCGCCTTTACGGCGGCGGTAATGTCGTCGCCGAAACAGCAGCGATCGATGACGGCCATTTGGATCTATATAGCCTGGAGATGCCGAACCTTTGGAGGTCGGTACTCATGGCGCGGCTGCGGATACCCAATTGTGGACTTTCATAGCTTCCTTTCCGCTCCCCAAGGTCGGACGCTGGTTCATGTGAGGTAAGGGCTATGCCCCGCTGAGCGGGACTGGTTATCGACTGCTCGCTTTCAGTCCGGTGCCCTGTCCGTCACGCAGCTGTAAAGGACCGGACGTAAGCGCCCCTGCGAACCAAAGGGGTAAGTTTCAGCATAATGAATAACCAACTATTAGGCTGCTCTGTAGTAGCTCTCGTACTGGCAGCCGTGCCTGCCGCCGCGCAGACCAGCACCGATGCGGCAGCCACGCGCCCGAACACCGACGGGCTGGAAGTCATCACCGTCACGGCGCAGCGGCGGGAGCAGAGCGCGCAGGACGTGCCCATCGCGCTGACGGTGATCGGCGGCGAGGAGCTGGAACGGCGCAACATCCAGACCGTCAGCGACCTGGAGAACAGTGTTCCCAACCTGGAGGTCGATGCGCAATTCGGCGGTGGCCAGCCGCAGTTCCGCCTGCGTGGCGTCGGCGGCACCGACTACGCCGCCAACAACACCAACACGGTCGGCGTCTATGTGGACGAGGTCGCCCTGCCCTATGGCGTGATGACGCAGGGCGCGCTGTTCGATATCGAGCGGATCGAGGTGCTGCGCGGGCCGCAGGGCACGCTCTATGGCCGCAACACCACCGGCGGCGCGATCAGCGTCATCACCGGCGCTCCCACCGGCGACCTGCGCGTCGGGGCCAGCCTGTCCTATGGCCGCTTCAACCAGTTCGATGGCGAGGGCTACATCTCCGGGCCGCTGGGCGACACCCTGAGCGCGCGCATCGCCATCTCCAGCCAGCAGGGCGGCGCCTGGCAGCGCGACCGCGACACCGGGGAGGAACTGGGCGACCGGGACCGCAACTCCGTACGGGCCAAGCTCCGCTGGGAGCCCAGCGCCATCACGACCGTGGACTTGCAGGGCGATTACAGTCGCGACAAGTCGGACGGGCGCGGCCTGCAACTGTTGAACGACTTCACCGATGCCAGCGGCCGGTTCTATCCGGCGGACACCGATCACCGGGCGACCGGATGGGGCATCTCCGACACCTTCGCCGGCCTGCTGGGCGTGGACAGCGATGCCAAGCCGTTCCGCAACAATGAAGGCTGGGGCGCGCAGCTGCGCGTGAACAGCGACCTCGATTGGGGCACGCTGACCGCGATCGTCGCCCACCGGGACTTCACCCGGCGCGAATTCAACGATTGGGACGCGACCTCCTCCAACGAGGCGGGCACCTATTTCTTCAACGACATCGATGTGGAAAGCGGCGAGATCCGTTTCGCCAGCCGGCAGGACCGCCCGTTCCGCTGGCTGTTCGGTGCGTATCAGTCGTTCGAGACGGTGGATGGCGGCTTCCTGTCCGACTTCACGCAGGCCGCCTCGCTCCGGAACATCTTCTCGACCAGCTACAACCAGGAAGTGTCGACTACCGCCGGGTTCGGGAATATCGAGTACGACATCGCCTCGACGCTCACCTTCTCGGGCGGACTCCGGTTTGAACATGAGCGGCGCAGCCTGAACGGGTTCCGGACGGAGGTGATCTTCCCCGCCTACCAGTTGCGCGCCACGTCCGACCGGGACCTCGACATGGACGAATGGTCCGGGCGCGCGGCGCTGGACTGGCAGTTCAGCCCGGTGGCGCATCTTTATGCCAGCATCTCGCGCGGGGTGAAGTCGGGCGGGTTCACCACCTACAACACCGGCATCCCGTCGCAGAACGATCCCTATGATCCCGAAACGCTGGTCGCTTACGAGGCGGGACTGAAGTCCAACCTGCTCGACAACCGCGTGCAGCTGAACCTGACCGGGTTCTACTACGATTATCGGGACTACCAGCTGCAGGGCGTGATCTATACCGGCGCATCGCGGGTCGGGCGGATCACCAATGCGCCCCGCGCGCATCTGTATGGCGCGGAGGTGGAGCTGACCGCCGCGCCGGTGGACGGCCTGACCATCGTGCAGAACTTCGCCTACAAGATGGGCGAGTTCGACGAATACATGGCCGCCGTCTCCGCCACGATGGACCCGGCGACGGGGCAGTACACGAACATCCAGTACGAAGATTACAACGGCCGCCGCCTCAACCTGCCCAAGATCGACTACAAGGGGTCGGTCGCCTGGGCCGTGCCCGTGGCCGACTGGACGGTGACGCCGGAGGTGAACTGGAACTACCGGTCCGACCGGTGGAGCGAGTCCGATGCCTCCACCATTCCCGCCTACTGGCTGGCCAATGCCAACCTGTCGCTGACCCCGCCGGGCGAGGCGTTCGCGGTAACCCTGTGGGTGCGCAACCTGTTCGACGAGCGGGTGCAGGAAACGCGTAACCGCTTCATCTCGGCCCGCACGGTGTCCACCAATCCGGTGCGCACCTTCGGCGTCCGCCTGAACTACAGCTACTGAGGCGATCACCATGACCCTGCTGCACGCCCCCACCGGCCGTCGTTCGTTCCTGCTGGGCGCCGCCATCGGCGTACCGGCCCTGCTGACCGGCGGGCGTGCACTCGCCGCCAGCGATCCCTTCACGCAAGGGGTCGCCAGCGGCGATCCGAGGCCGGACGGCTTCGTGATCTGGACGCGCATCGCGCCCGACATCGCCGCTCCTGACGGGCTGGGCGGCGCGCCCGACAACTTGCCCGTCCGGTGGGAAGTGGCGGAGGATGACAGTTTCCGCCGGATCGTGCAGGCGGGGGAGGCGATGTCGCGCCACGTGATGGGCGGTGCGGTGCATGTGGAACTGGCCGGGCTCAGGCCCGACCGTCCCTATTGGTACCGCTTCAACGCGCTTGGCGTGAACAGCGCCGTGGGCCGCGCCTGGACCACGCCCCTGCCCCACGCGCAGGTGCGGGCGGTGCGCTTCACCGCCGCCACCTGCTCGCATTACGAACAAGGCTGGTTCTCCGCCTACCGCCACATGGCGGCGGAGGAGGAGAGCCGCTTCACCCTGTTCCTGGGCGACTACATCTACGAAGGCGCGGGCCGACCCGCAGGCGAGGGGCGCGTGAGGTCCTATGGCGATCTGCCGGTGGCGGACAGCCTGGCCAATTACCGCCGCCGCTATGCCCTGCACCATGCCGACCCGGACCTGCAGGCTCTGCACGCGGCGGCGCCGGCACTGGCGATCTGGGACGATCACGAAACCATGAATGACTATTCGGGCATCTGGTCGCAGGAAGAAGAGCGCCTGCCGCCCGCGGCCTTCGCCTGGCGCCGCGCCAGTGCCTATCGCGCCTTCGTGGAGAACATGCCGCTGCGGCTGTCGCGCACCTGGCAGGGGGCGCGCACGACCATCTTCCGCCGGATGCAGTGGGGCAAGCTGGCGCAGTTCGACCTGCTGGACGGACGCCAGTACCGCTCCGCCCCCGCCTGCACCGCCGGTCTGGACAGCGCGCGGGGCCACATGACCGCGCCCGACTGCCCCGACCTGGAGGATCCGGCGCGCACCTTCCTTGGATTCGAGCAGGAACGCTGGCTGTATGATGGCTGGCAGCGCAGCAGCGCGCGCTGGAACCTGATGGTGCAGAACCTGCTGGTCGCCCCGATGGTGTTCGACACGCCCGAAGGCCCAGTGATCTGGACAGACACCTGGAACGGCTTCGGCGCGGCACGCCGCCGGTTGTTGGACACGATGGTGTCGAGCGGCATCGCCAATCCGGTGACACTGGCGGGCGACTACCACTCGTTCTGGTGCAACAACCTGTATCGCGGCTTTGATGCAAATCGGTTCGCGGTAGACGGCCTGAACACGCACGGCGAGGCACCCGTCGCAGCCGAATTCGTGGTCAGCTCAATCACCTCAAACGGACCGCCGCAGGATTTCTACCGCCGCGCTATGCCGAACAATCCGCAGATCACCTTCTTTGATTCCGAACATCGCGGCTACATGAGCTTCGACATGACGGCCGACCGCCTCGACGCGCGCTGCATGACGATTAGCGACAAGGCTGACCCGCGTGCGACCCTTAGCGTGCTTCATCAGCGCAGCGTGGAGGCTGGCCGACCTGGTCTCGCGTAGCATCGCCAGCCGAGATCAAACCGATGAATGTGGCGGTCAGACCGATCAGAGGATGCACGTCCACCGGGTGAACTAAGGGCAGAAATCCCGCGCTGAAGGTCTGACATGAGCGGGTCCTTGCTAGGTAGCATTGTCCGTGAGGCGACCCCATAAAGAATGCCCAGCGCTGCTGAACCGCTTCCCGGAAGCGGCCATTCATTAAGGTGCTACTCTTCGGCTCGAACTGGGCCGAGAGGCGACTGTCAGGTCTGCAATGATCGAAAGGGAAAGCTGGCAATCGACAACCAATCCAACTTCAGTCGTTCACCATAGGGCTCGATCGATCCTGAGAACGGACGCAGCGAGCTTGAGTTCGGTTGCATAGTCGCGGTGCCCGGCATCTTATATTTAGGCCCTAGCCCTTCCCGCACCCCCGACAAAACAGGATAGTGACAGATCAGATGACCATGACGGCGGCGGCGAGCCACCCTCAGGACTGGCACGAGAATGTTAGTCCTGGGCCGTCCAGAGACGCGGGATGGGGCAGCCGTCAGTGCGCTTCCGCGAGCGCTACAGCATCAGGTCCCGCGGGGAACCGGAGCCGACCGTTTGCATCATGCACGGCGTTCCAGACGCCTTCGGCCACATCGCTCTCCCGGGTGGTCAGCGCTGGCGCGGCAAAGCCTTCCATGATCGGCCTGGCGAAATCGGCATACTCGTCCGGGAGCAGCTGATCGAACGGAACGATGGCGTTCGCGCCGAACTTGGTGGTCGGCGCGTAGCCGGGCTCGACCAGCTTCACCGCGACATCGAAGTAGGCCAGCTCATGGCCAAGCGAGCCCGTGAAGCCCTGGATCGCCTGTTTGCTCGCAGTATAGGCGGCAGCCAGCGGGAAAGCGCCGAGCGTGACGCTTGATGTCACATTGACGATGATGCCCGATCGACGTGCACGCATCTGCGGAATGATCGCTTGGCACATCGCCATCACCCCGATCGTGTTGGTCTCGATCAGCTGGCGTACCAGCGACATTGGCGTCACCTCGAAGGCTCCGACCGCGCCGATGCCAGCATTGTTCACCAGCACATCGATCGGACCAGCGGTCTCAAGCAGCGCCGCAATGCTGGCTTCGTCAGTGACGTCAAGCGGCAGAACCCGCAAGCGGCTCGTATCACCAGCAAAGGCGACCGCCTCGGGCCGCCGCATCGTAGCGATCACGTTCCAGCCCTGTGCAAGGAAATGTTCGGCGATCGCCTTGCCATAGCCTGACGAGGTTCCGGTGATGAGGATGGTCTTGGTCATGTCAGTCTCCGTGAGTTCGTGCTCAGGAGATAGACGGGCCGGCTCATACGACCTATAATCAAGAAACCAGATATATTTATGGATCGTCCGAGAATATGGATCCACTCAGCGATATGGTCGCCTTGTTGCGCCCCAGCGCCGCCGTGTCGAAGCCGATCTCCGGGAAGGGTCGTTGGGCCGTTCATTATGACGCGCATGACGCGCCTGGCTTTACGATCGTCCTCTCGGGCGAGGCGTGGCTGACCTTCGATGGCAGGGAGCCGCTGCGTCTTGCTGAGGGGGATTTTCTCTTGCTGCCGACCACGCCCGCCTTCTCGCTGGCGAGCGAACCCCACATTCCCGGCACGCCTGTCACGCCGCGTAGCGAAGCCGTCCGGCATGGCGATCCCGATGGCACGCCCGACTTCATGGCATTGGGCGGGAGTTTTGCCTTCGAGCGGGTGAATGCTCCCCTCATGCTGTCGCTTCTGCCCAAGCGTATTCATATCCCAGCCTCCGAGGGCCGCTCGACGCGGTTCGGACGTCTAACCGATCTGCTGGCCGAGGAATGCGCCACCGACTATCCCGGCAAAGAGCTGCTCATTCAGCGCATGCTGGAGGCCTTGCTGATCGAGGCGCTTCGCTGGCGCAGCCTCGGCAACGAGGCTATCCCGGCGGGTCTGCTGAGCGGGATGCAGGACCCGGCGATCGCCCGCGCGCTACAGGCGATCCATGCCGATGTCCGCGCCAGCTGGACGGTGGCAGGACTCGCGAGCATCGCGGGCATGTCGCGCTCTGCTTTCTCGGCCCGGTTCGGTGAAGTGTTGGGATGTGCGCCGATCGAGTATCTGGTGCGCTGGCGCATGGCGATCGCCAAGGACGCGCTGGTCCGCGGCAACAAGACGCTCGATCGGATCGCGGAAGACATAGGCTATGAGTCGGCCAGCGCCTTCAGCACTGCATTTCGTAAGCGCATTGGATATCCGCCCGGCAAGTTCGCGCGCACTGCTGCCTGAGCCTATCCAATGCGAGTGCTACTGCCCACTCAGAAGGGCCAGTATTCTGTTCAACAACACCTGCTGTCGAAACGGAACTTCAACCGCGCCTGGGGCGTCACGCATATTAGTCTTGGCAGGACACAATGGCGCGCTCGCGGCGGCGATCAGC
Source organism: Croceibacterium ferulae (assembly GCF_003660445.1). Classification (GTDB taxonomy): domain Bacteria; phylum Pseudomonadota; class Alphaproteobacteria; order Sphingomonadales; family Sphingomonadaceae; genus Croceibacterium; species Croceibacterium ferulae. The sequence goes on from NZ_QZVQ01000015.1 coordinate 10,196, forward strand.
AGTTGGCAGGTTAGCAACGGCCGGCAGCTCAGTCCTTATCCCAATTCCTCGCGGTTCACAACGAGCCAGCGGCTGCTTCAGCGGCTGTGGCGAGGCAGCTTAACGGCGGAATGAGGGCGAAAGCTGCGCGATGGCTCTCGGCTGTGAGGACACCAAACCGGCCATCCGTTCATCAAGGCCGCAGGTCGGCGATCCGTCTTTGCCGCCAGCGAGGCACCTGCTCGCTGACGGCAGGATGGCGGCAGGTCAGCGCGCCGGCGTGTAGACGATGTGGAGGTAGAACCCCCGCCCGTAATGGTCACGCTGCGACAGGGTGCCGTTCACATTGCGCGTGTGGTACCATTCCGGTGGCGCGCCCAGCACATTGTCGACCTCGTACTTGAAGGTTAGGTCCCGGCCGACCTTGTGCCAGGCGGAGAGGTCCACGGACGTGCGCCCCTTCACGTAGAAGTCGTCCCAGGCCTGATTGGCCACGCTGGTCAGGAAATCGTCCTGGTAGTTGGCCGTGACCCGCACCGCGCCATCGACCTGCGGAATGCGCCAGGTCAGCGCCAGGTTGGCCATCCAGTCGGGCTGCTGCAGCACGCGGTCGATCTCGCGCGAAACGGTATCGCTGGCATAGGTCATGCTGCCCCATTGCCGGCTGACATTCAGTGAGGCGCCGAGATCGGGCGCAAAACCGAAGGACTGATCGACCAAGGCGAATTCCAGCCCCGAAACCTTCGAAGCCTCCGCATTCAGCGGCTGGCGTATCTGGTTGAGGAGGCCGTCCTCCTCATACTCCGTGGTCAGGGTGAAGATGTCGTCCCTGATCTTCTTGTGGAAGCCGGTGAGCGCAACGAGTGCCTCATTGTCGGGGAAGTAATATTCCAGCGCCAGGTCGTAATTGTCGGCCCGGCGGGGCTTCAGGTCGGGGTTGCCGCGGGTGATGACGCAGCCGGTCACCGCTTCCCCACAGGTCTCCGCCTCCGCCTGTACGATATTGCCGGGCGTGGGCCGGCCGATGGTGCGGCTGACCGATCCGCGCAGCTTCAGCCCGCGGGCCAGATCCTGCGTGATGTTCAGCGATGGCAGCCAATTGTCATAACCGCCGGTCGGCGTGGCGAGCCGGTCCGTCAGCTGCCCATCCACCGTCAGCGGAGCGCTGCCGGTGAAGGTCACATCGTCATAGCGCAGGCCGGCGATGATGTGCGTCGTCGGCAGGCGGTAATGCAGCGACAGGTAGGCATTGGCGACCTCCTCCTCATACCCGTAATCGGCAATGCGGCTGTAATGGGCCGAGGCGGCGACGTCCTCCGCCGGGATGTTGGCCCAATACTGGTCGTGATTGATCCAGGGCACGACCAGGCCATTGCTGCCGTGATAGGAGTAGCCCGGATCGTACATGTAGCCATTGGCATCGCCGCCGGTGCGCTGCCGGATGCTGTCCACATCCTTCTCCAGATCGAGCCGGGTGTAACGCACGCCGGCGACGAAGCCGAACCCCTCCGCGAAGGGATCGACATTCCAGGAATAGTCGGCGCGCAGGTCCAGCACGTCCTCCCAAGCCTCGTTGTAGTTGATGTTCGATCCGTTGAGCTGATAATTGTTGGCGAAGGGATCGCCGGTCACGCCGGTGAGCTGCGGCAGCTCCTCCATGCTGTAGCCATAGGACAGCACATTGCCGGGACGGGTGCGGACCCGCGCCCAGTGCTCGTCATCCTGGTAGGTTTCGCGCGTGTAGCCGGCGCGGATGGACAGCTGGCTGACGTCGCTCACCTCCCAGTCGAAGCCGTAGATCAGCCCCATGGCGGTACGGTCCCACTGGTTGGAGCGCACGACCGACTGGACGTAATCCACCGGCACGGTGCCCGTCCTCTCCGTTCGATCCGTCAGGCCGGTGGTCCGCCCGATCATGTCGCTGGAATTCATGGTGGAGGCTTCGCGGCGATTATAGATGTAGCCCATCATGTATGTCGCCACATTGGGCGCCGCCTGCCATTCCAGCTTCAGCGATCCGCCGATATTGGTGATGGTGTTGGAATAATCACCGAAGGCGAACTTGGTGGTGCCGTCCTTGCCGTCCCAGCCCAGCGCGGTGTCAGGCCCGGCGATGACCTTGCCGGCCTCGTCGAAGAAGGTGCGGCGGTCGGTCCAGTTCTTGTTCGAATTGCGCGCCCGCTCCTGATACCGGCCGGTGAAGACGAAGCCGAACTGGTCGTCCCCGCCGAACCGGTCGGCCATGGCCGCCTTCGCGCCGAAGCCGAAGCGCCCGCCATCGGACTCGGCGGAGTTCTCGCCCGCCGGCCCCTTGAAGGTCGAGTAGATGCCGTAAGCGTCCAGCAGGTAATAGGGCGTCGGCGTGTCGAAGGCGGAGCGGGTGACGATATTGACCAGGCCGCCGATCGCCGCCGCATCCTGTTCCGCGGTGAAGGCCTTGTACACGTCCACCCGCTGCGAGATGCCCGCCGGGGCCAACTGCAGGTTGACCCGCCGCGTGCCGCCGCCATTCTCGCCCAAAGTGGCCAGGGTCAGGCCATCGATCGTGGTGGCGTTGAGGTCTGCCGACAGGCCGCGAATGGTGATATAGCGCGGCTCGTCCCCATCGCCTTCATAGCTGACGCCCGGCACCTGCAGCACCATGGCCGCGACGGAGCTGTCGCCGGTGGGCGCCTCCAGATCGTCATAGGTCACGGAATCGACGATCACCGGGCTGTCGCGCTTCACGTCAATCGGCTGGAAGCCATAGCGCGTGCCGCTGACGGTGATTACATTCTCCCCAGGTGCGGTGGCCGCCTGCGTGCCGGCGGTGCCGGTCGGCGCAGCCGCCTGATCCTGCGCGGCCGCCTGCGTCGCCAGCCCCGCACCCAGTGCGAGTGCGGAGGCCATCATCAAATGTTTCATGTTCGTATTCCTGCTCGCCGGGGCTCACTTCCCGGCTGATTGATCGTGATTGCTGGAGGTCAGCCGCGCTGCAGGCCGGGCCGCCCGTGTTCGGCCACCAAGGTGGCGAAGGTGGACAGCTCCCCATCGGGCCGCATCACCTGGTCCAGCACCTTCAGCTCGCCGCGGAAGGTGTCGCGCCCCACATCGCACAGCACGTATCCGCGCCGGTCGATGATCGCCTTCAGGCACTCATTCCCGGCGACGGAGCGGTGATAGGGATCGTCCAGCCCCACCCCGTCCGATCCGGAGGTGATGGAGGTGGCCAGGAACTCAGCCGTGACCGGCGGCCCTTCCCCGCCGTTGCGCAGCACGTCGCCCGCGAAATGGCGGTGCGCGTCACCCGATACGGTCATGACATTGGTGAGGCCGCGATCGGCGATATGGTTCAGCAGCCGCTCCCGCCCATGCAGGTAGCCGGACCATTGATCCGCCGAATAGGTCATCTCCCCGCCGCCGGCGGGCTGCACCGCCAGCTGCATCAGCATCACCTGCTGCGCGATCAGCTGCCAGCGGGCGGTGCCCTGCGCCAGACCGGTGAACAGCCATTCCTCCTGCCGGTCGCCCAGCATGGTGCGCTGGGGAGAGAGGAAGTCGTCATTCATCGGGCCGTTGCGGCCGCCATTGCCCAGCGGGCTGCGATATTGCCGCGTGTCCAGCACATGCATGTCCATCAGGTCGCCAAAGGTGGCCCGGCGGAACATCTGCACCGATCCGCCCACCGGCATGGAGGATCGGCGCACCGGCATATGTTCGTACCATGCCTGCATCGCGGCAGCGCGGCGGAAGGCGAACACTTCCGGCGGGCTGCCGTCCTGGTCCAGCCCGGCGGCCCAGTTATTGTCCACCTCGTGATCGTCGAAACTGACGAACCAGGGCGCCGCGGCATGGGCGGCCTGCAGGTCCGGATCGCCCTTGTAGAGCGCATAACGCCGCCGGTAATCGTCCAGCGAATAGATCTCCTGCCCCACATGCTGGCGCATCGGAGTGAAGGGCCGGCCATTCATCAGCCGGGTAGCGGAGCCGGTGTCGCGCCCTTCATAGATATAGTCGCCATAATGGTAGACGAAGTCGACCGGCTCCTCCGCGATGCGGCGCCAGGCGGTATAGTGCCCTTCCTCGTAATGCTGGCACCCGGCGGCGGCGAAGCGCAGCCGGTCCTTGCGCGCGCCCGCTTGCGGCAGGGTCTGCGCCCGGCCTGCAAGGCTGCGCTCCCCGCCGCAGCGGAAGCGGTACCAATATGGCCGGTCGGGGCGAAGGCCCGCCAGCTCGACATGCACGCTATGCGCCAGTTCGGGGTGCGCGACCGCGGTGCCGCTGGCGGCGATCGTGCGGAAAGCGGCATCCTCCGCCACCTCCCAACGGACCTCCACCGGCGCCATCACCATGCCGCCACCGGGCTGCAGCGGCTCGGGCGCCAGCCGGGTCCAGATCACGAAGCCATCGGCGGACGGATCGCCGGATGCGACGCCCAGCTGGAAGGACGGTACGGCGAAGGTCATCGTCTCCAGCAGGTTGCGGCGCTGCGCCGCATCCTGGGCGAAGACATGCGGGGTGGCCAGCGCGCCACCGCCGGCGGCCAGCAGGCCGGCGAGCAGCCGGCGGCGATTAAAATCGTTCATGGGAAAAATGTCCTTGGCAGCAATGCAAGGGCAGCGGGCCGGCAGGACCGGCCCGCCGCGGATCACAGCTTCATGATGGCGTGGAAGAACAGGGACGAACCATATTCGTTCTGCTGGCGCACCCAGTCGAGGTTCTCGCCCAGCCGGAAGTGCGGCTGGTTGTCGAACACATTGTTCCACTCATATTTGAACAGCAGATTGTCCGTCACATCATGCCACAGCGCCAGGTTCACCGTGGTCAGCGCGCCCGCCCCCTCGTCTTGCCACGGATTGGCCCCGACGGAGCTGAGGAAGGCGTCGCGGTAATTGGCGTTGACCCGCAAGCCCGCGCCCAGCTGCGGGATGCGGTAAGTGACGGATCCGTTGAGGATCCAGTCCGGCTGGTTGATCAGCCGGTCCACCGCGCGGTTGCCCGCATCGGTGACATAGTTCATCTCTCCCCACATGCGCGTAGCGTTGGCGGACAGGTCGACCTGGTGATCGGACAGGCCGACCGGCAGCCCGCGATGAACCCAGGCCGCCTCGATCCCCTGCATCTCTGAATCCGACGCGTTCAGCGGCTGGCGAATGGCGTAAAGCTCCCCGTCGATCACCGCCTCTTCCCGCAGGGTGAAGATGTCGTCCTTGATCCGCTTGTGGAAGTAGCCGAGCAGCAGCATGCCGTTGGCGCCGGCATAGTAATGCTCCACCGTGGCATCCAGATTGCGCGACCGGCGCGGCTTCAGGTCAGGGTTGCCGCGCGTGATGGTGCAGGCGACGTCGCCCGTATCGCTGCAATTGATGTTCTCCGCCTGGGCGATATTGCCCGGCGTGGGCCGGCCCAGCGTTTCGGACCAGGACAGGCGGACATTCGTGTCACCCAGCCGGTGCACGATGTTGAGCGAGGGCAGCAGGTAATCATAGCCCCCGTCGTTCCGGCTGAACTCGCCTGTGGCGCTGCCCTGGCTGATCACCGGGGTCGTGCCGGTGAAGTCGATATGGTCATACCGCAAGCCGCCCACGATGGTGGTGGCGGGCAGGTTCAGGTGGACGGAGGCATAGGCGGTCGCCAGCTCCTCCAGGTAACGATAGTCCGATGTGTGGCTGTTGTCGAAGCTGGCGCTCTCGTTTACCGGGAAGTCGTCCCACTTCTCCTGCCGGAAGCGGTTGTAATCCAGCCAGGCGAAGGAGTGCGGGCTGGTCGGCGGGCGGTAGCCGCTGTCATAGATCCATTCGTTGATCGTGCCGGTCACGCTGTGATCGGTCCGCTCCACATCCTTGCTCATGTCCAGCCGGCGATATTCCACGCCCGCCACCACTCCGAAGCCCTGCGACCCGCGCTCCACATTATGCGCGACGTCCAGCCGCGCATCGAACACCTCCTGCTGCGCATTGCTGTACACGTCGCGCTGCGCATTCATGCGATAGGGCGCATTCATGATAACGGAAGGGTCCTCGATCCCGGTCAGGATCGGGATCTCGTCATCGGGCGTGCTGAAGTTCAGGAAATAGCCGGTCGGGTTGGTCAGGATGCTGACATAAGGCTCCCAGTCGCGGAAGGTCTCCTCCGTCAGGCCGGCGCGCGCGGTCACGCGGGTGGCGCCGCTGGTGTGGCTGGCACTGGACAGGATGCCGCGATTCTCGCGCCGGTACTGGTTGTGGCGGTAATTCTCCACCAGCTGGGTGATCTCTCCGCGCCCGCCTTCCTCCGTCAGCTCTTCGGCCAGCGGCACGAAATCGATATGGTTGATGTTGGTCGACTGGTCCTGGATGCGGACGTAATTGTATCCCATCACGCTCGCCTGCACGGCATCGTCGGGCGACCGGTATTCCAGCTTGGCCGAACCACCGTAGGTTTCCGACACGTCGGCATAGGTGCCGTAGCCGAAATGGGCGGGCGCGACCCGGCCGTTCCAGCCCAGCTCCTCCTCCGGACGGGCGATGATCTCGTTATCCTGGTCAAGGAAGCGCTTCGTGTTCTGCCAGTTCTGCGCGAAATTGCGCGGCGTGCTGTCGTACCGGCCGGACACGATCACGCCGAACTGGTCGCTGGCGCCGAAGGTGGTGGCGTAATTCGCCTTCACGCCGCCGCCCCAATGATCGCCCGGATCGCCGACCGCATTGCTGCCGGTCTGCTGGACGCCGCGCGTGCGGTACATGCCATAGGCGTCCACGAACAGCGCCTGGTCGCGCCGGTCGAACGCGCTGCGGGTGACGATATTGATCGCGCCGCCGATCGCGCCCGCATCCTGTTCGGCGGTGAAGGTCTTGAACACGTCCACCCGTTTGGACACGTCGCTGGGCATCAGCTGCAGGTTCACCCGCCGCGTGCCCGCGCCGCTTTCGCCCACCGTGGCCAGCGTCAAGCCGTCGATCGTGGTGTGGTTAAGATCGGGTGAGATGCCGCGGATGGTTACGTAGCGGGGATATTCACCATCCTCCACCGTGCTGATGCCCGGCAGCTGCGTCAGCAGGCCGGCAATGGAGCCGTCGGCGGCCAACGTTTCCACATCGTCATAAACGACCGATTCCACGATGGTGGTCGAATTGCCCTTGGACCGGAACGGCGCGGCGATGCCGGTGACGATGATCTCTTCCGACCCGACATTGCGGGTGTCCTGCCCTTCCCCACCGGCGAGTTCGGGCACCAGCGTCACGATATTGCCGCGCCAGCTTGCGACCTTCAAGCCGCTGCCCGCCAGCAGCCGGGCCAGCGCCTGCCGCGGCTCGATCGCGCCAGACAGGGCACGGGTGCGCGCATCGCGGGCGGCGTCGCCTTGCACCAGGATCTGCAAACCCGCCTGCCGCGCGAATTGCGGGATGGAGGCGCTGGCCGGGCCGGCGGGCACGGAAAAGCTCCTGGTGCCGGCGGCGGCCTGCGCCGCACCGGGCTGGGCAGCGGCAAGGATGGAGGTGCCCAGCAGAAAGGCACTCAGGCGAAGTGAAGCGACCCGAAACAACATTTTTCCCCCTCAAAGGTTTCAGAACCCTTGATGGATGATGCCGTACTTTCCGTCATTCACAGGTGAGAAAAAGTTCCGTTACATAATTGTTACTGTTCAATGACGATAGTGTTACCCCTGTGAACCACATGCGCTCCGCTCAACTGCGCGGCGGCTTCGGCAAATTGTTCTGGTTGATTTACTCGGAAATAACCAACCATTGTTTTTGCGCCAATCTGTGATGAAGCAATAACGATCTTGCGAATATTATACCGGTTGAATTCGTCCACCGCCTGCTTCAGCGGCATCTCCTCCAGCACGATGTCGCCGTCGCGCCATGCCAGCGCGCTTTCGCGCGCAGACCGCAGGCGCGCGGTCGAAAACAGACGGGGGGCGAAGGGCATGGTGGTCGATTGGCCGGCATTGGCCGCGATCAGCCGGTGCGGCTCCGCCTCGTTCCAGATCTCCACCCGCCCTTCCGTCACCGTCACCGTTGCGGATTGCGCATCGCGGCGGACGGCAAAGGCCGTGCCGGTGGCCATCACGCGGATCGGCCCGGCCTCCACGGTGAAGGGCCGCTCGCGGTCCTTCGCCACGTTGAACCACGCTTCCCCTTGCGACAGCTTCACCACGCGCACGCGGTTGTCCGTGGTGGTTTCGATCAGGGATGCGGTGTTGATGATCGCGCGCGATCCATCCTCCAGCGCGATGCGCCGGACTTCCCCAGTCTGGCTGGAATGGACGGAGCCCACCGTCGTGCCGGGCAGCAGCAGCGCCAGCGCGGCGGCCACCGCCGCCGCGGCGACCGCCATGCCGGACAGGCCCGCCACCCACCAACGCTGCCGGCCGGGCGGGTCATCAGCCTCCGCGGCCTCCTCCGCCGCCGGCTCCTCCACCTGGGGGGCCGGCCGGTCGGGCGCCTCGTAGATCAGGCACAGCATCGCCTGCGCCTGCAGCAGCGCGCCCTTGTTCAGCGGGTCCGCCGCGAGCCATTGGTCCAGCCGCAGCCGGTCTTCCTCCGCCAGCGGTCCTGCGTCCATGCGCGCCGCCCACCCGGTTGCCTCATCGGTTCGGGACATCGTTCCTCCGTGGAGAGGTTCCCGTGTCCGCGGGCGGGCTGACGCCCCGTTCCCCCAGCGCCCGCAACAGCATCCTCAACCCTCGCGCCACATTGTTCTCGACCACATTCTCCGTCACGCCCAGCCGCGCCGCCACCTCCTTCTGCGACAGGCCTTCCAGTCGCCGCAGCATCAGCACGTCACGATAGGCGGCCGGCAGGCTATCCAGCAGGTCCAGAACATGCCGCAACTGCATACGGCCGCCTGCGATCCTTTCCGGCGATGGACTATCATCCATGATGGATGACTCGTCCAAATCCGTCATCGCGCGAAATTCGACGATCTGCGACCGGCGGATCCGTTCCAGCATGATGGACCGCGCCGTGGCGAAGAGGTAGCGCCGCCCGCTGCGGATATGGCCGACATAATCCAGCTCCGCCAGCCGGCAGTAAGCATGCTGGATGATCTCCTGCGCATCCGCCTCGACATGCACGCGCCGCTCCAGCCACCGCCGCACATCCCGTTCATGCGGCAGCACCTCGTGGGCGATCCATCGAACGATTTCTGGCCGGGCAGGCACCGCTTGCAACGCTCCTGGTGGTAAGGAGCGCTGCGCATCATCCGACCATTGTTGCCGCGTGATGACAAAAGTCCGGCGGTAAGCAGCCAAAGAACCGGCTACCCGCAATCGCGAGGACCCCATTGCGGACGTTCAGCGCCTCTTCTCCGCTCCCCGAAACCGGACCTTCGTTCATCTGAGCGTGTCGACGCTCTCGCTCGGCCAGCCAGCCACTCGGAACGGCTTGGGTTGGGACTTTGCTGCCGTTCGCCACCGACGTGTTGAACGGCAGATCTGGCCAAGAGCAGACAGCCGGCGTCTGCCAGACCGACGGCGCAGAGCGACAGAAGTTGGGCCGATGACGGACTGACAGGTTTGCGCGTACGGCGGTGGGAAACGGACATTCGTTTAAGCATTTCGCGGATCCGAAAAGACTCGCCAGCGGACGCTCCGAATGCCTGCGCCGCTCGCTGGAACCGGAAATTCACTCAGGAACAGGCTTTGGCCAGAACGGGCCGCGAAGGAACGCAAAGTGCCGGACAACGGCTGCCCACCAAGAAAATCAAAACCGTCGCAGCTCCGGGATTGTGGCTAACGTGAGCCCAAGCGATTTTGAAGCGACCACAGCTGATGCACTCGGTCCGACGGCGTTCGCGCAGTGAGATTGCCCACCGCCTGATGCAGGCTTTCGCGGAGCACGGGCCAGGCCCGCGCAAATCCGTCGACCAGATCGGAAAACGTCTGGGAGCGGTCCCCGTCGGCGCAGGCCGCGATCGCCGCTCCGAGCTCGATGAGCTCCTCGACCGCCGTCCCGGGCTGCATCGGGAGAATTTCCTCGGAGGGGCGGTACTCGTCGCGATGGCGGCAGGCCAGCGCCAGCTCCTGCGCTAGACGCGAGGCTGCACCCACGTCGCGCCAAGCGATCGGATGCAAGATGCTCCGCCACAGCGACGATTGGACGCCGGCCGCGGTCATCCGCACGAGCCGTGCGGAGTCGGCCGAGGCAGCAGCGAGCAGTCGGGCAAAGGCCGGCGGGTCGAGCCCGCCGGCAGCAAAGCCGCCGAGCTGGAGCCACGCACCCATATTGTCGGGATCGGCCTCGATGGCGCCGAGCGCGCCCTCGATGAGGAGGTCGCGGGTCTTGGTGCGATCGAGCGGATCGCCTTCGAGGCCCGCAGGGGAGCGCGCCAGGAACGCGCCCATCGCGTTCGGCCAATCGTCCCGACGCAGCAGCAGCCGCGGCTCGGGCGCCACGAACCCCGCGGCATCCGACAATTGCGCTTCGAGGATCCGCCCGTAGAGCGCATCACCCAGCACCGGACGCGGATCGCTCTCGCCGAAAACGGCCGCGAGGCCATGATGAATCAGCGCTGCTCCGGTCATCCATGCCGGCCAGGCCGCATCGGGCGGACCCGGTTGGAGATCGAGAAAGTCGACACCGGCGAGCTGCGGCTCGAACCCTTCGATCGAGCGGCGAAGCGGATCGGGCTTAAGCCCTCCGACGATCGCGATATCGAGCACGCGGTCGGCATGGCTCCAGATGGCCGCGAGTTGGAACGCAGGCGGCGCGGCGCGCCAGGCGACGTCGCGGACGAAATAGCGATGCGTCCAGCGCAGAAGCGTCATGAACAATCGTCCGTAGCGCTCGACCGAGACGAGGAAGGCTTCGATCAGCCCTGCCATCTCAGCCGAAGGCCGGCAAAGCGCCCGGGCCGCAGCCGCCACATGGACGATCGCCATCGGAGTCCGCGCGCGCTGAATGACCGCCGCTTGGAGCAAAGCAGCATCAGGCGTCGGACGAAGCACCGGAATGCCAGCAGTTTCGATAAGGCCGGTACGCACATCCTCGGCACCGCGGGCACGCCGGGCCGCATCGAGCGCGTCGGCAAAGGGGAGTGTCGTGTGGGTGATGCCCATCGCCGCCAGCACTGCGTCGAACGGCGCCGGGGCAAGCATGTCGAGGCGCACGCGCTCGCCCCGCCCGAGCCTGGCGGCGGCATCGGCATAGAGGTTCGCGGCAGAGGCCAGGCCAGCGTCGCGCAGGATATGGACAGCGACGCTCGTGGTCGGCGCCGCCGCGGCCTCCGCAGCGACCACGCTCGCGCGCTCCGGCGCGAGCCGCAGGTCATGGACGATCCGATCGATGACATCGATGCGCGCCGCACCGTCGAGCGCCGCCAACTGCAGCGTCGGATGGCCGATGCGGGCGCGGATCGCGCCGGTCAGGATGACCGCGTCGCCGTCGCGACGCAGACGGACGAGCCGCGGGCGGCCGACCGGATTGCGCCGGAAGCGCAACCGCGCCCTGCCGTATTTGAGGGCCTGGCGGACGGCGCGCCAGAAAGCGGCGGCCTCGAAATCCGCGCCGGCGATGGTGATTTTCTCCTGCGTTCTTCCGAACGCGATCATCCTTTTGTCGCGATAGAGCTGGTTCTGGAGAGGTTCCGGGAGCCGCTGGACGCGAACCGCAAGCAGCATGTGGAGGATCCGGCGGTCGCGCGGATTCCGATCCTTCTCGGCCTGGGTCCGGTCCATATCGGCGTAGAAGCCCGCCAGATACTCGGCGAGGCGGGCTTCGAAGCCAGGATCGACGGACAGGAGCGGGTCGACTGCGCGGAACCAGAACCAGCGCAGATAGTCGAGCCGCGCGTCGCGCCGCTTGTCGTTGATAAGGCCGATATCGACGCCTTGGTCGAGGCAATGGGCGATCTGGATCGCCTCGAAGAATGCCTGGTCGGCGCGCGACTCCTCGCCCGGAAGGATCCGGCCGATATGGGTGCGCCGTGCGTTGAGCCAGAGCCAGTCGGACAAAGCGATCCGCTGATCGAAGGCTAGGCCGTCGTCGAGCCAGACTTTCTTGAGGCAGTTCGCAAGCAGCCGCATCGCGGTCTGCATCGGCACGACCTCGTCGGGACGGCCCAGCGCAACGCGCCCGCCGACGGCGAGGTGGCGCTCGTGCAGCGCGGTGAACGCCAAGGTGTGACGCATCGTCGCGAGCGCCGGGGTTTCGGCAATCCTCTGCCCCCGGGTCGGTGACGGCCGCAGCGCAGCGAACAGCTCGTCGGCGGTGGGAACGAGGAACAAAGCGCCCGCGGCGCGCAACGTGGCGAGCGCCGCGCCCTGCCGGGCCGCGGTAATGCGGCCTTCGCGGCGGAGCGCCTCGAGCACGTCGCTGACACCGACCACCGGCATCGCGCCGGTGCGGGGGAAACCCGTTATCAGCCGGTCGTCGATCCAGGCCATCGCGCCGTCCGAGCCAGGGGCGGCGATCGAGTCCGCCAAGCACCGGGTTAGCGGGGTTTCGTTGTTGGCGCCCTCCCGCTCTTCGTCTCCACCCGCCTGCGCGCGCGGCATTAGGCGCCAGGACCCTGCCTCCAGCCCGGCCGCGACGCGGACCCGCAGCGCGGCAAGCGTCTCGGCAGCGTCGCGCGAGGCAGAGGCTTCGCTGCGCGCCGACAGCGCCTGGTCGAGGAGCGCGCCGTCGCAGCGGAGCGCGAACCGCTCCGCAACCAGCGCCAGTGCATCATAGGCGGCGAGGCGCTGAACGGACTCGGCGTCGAGTATCAGCGGCTCGCCATCCGCCAGCACGGCTGCGCCGCCGTGCGCGGGCAGGTCCTCGACGATCCGGCGCGCGATGTCCGCTTCTAGCGCATGGCGCGCGACAAGCGTTTCGACCAAGGCCGCGAGCGAGAGCGTGTTATCGCCCGGGGCATCGTCCGCCGCCCCGTCGCGGTCGCGGGCAATGACCCGGACCGCCACCACGTCATCGAGCCCAATGGGCGTGAACCCCGCCGAGAGGATGCGTTCGGCGACGGTCGCATCCGCCTGCTCGCGGCATCCGGTTTCCATTGAGAGGAGCAGCAGCGGCACATCGGCAGGTATCGCAACGCCGTTGGGGTGCGAGTCAACGGCGTCGAGCAGCTCGAGCCGGGCAGCTACGAGCAGCGCTGAGATGTCCATGTGGAGCCGCCAGGCTGACCAGGGCGTGTCATACTCGACAAAGGCCGGCCGCGCGCCGTGACGCAGCGGCCAGGGACGCATGGCGCCATCGGGTCCGCGATTGGGGCCGAGATGGAGCAGCGCGAACCGGGAGGGATCGTGCGCGAGGGAGAGATGCACGGGCAGCGCGCCGTCGAGATACATGGCTTCGGTTTCGGCGGCGGCGGCCTTCTGCTCGGCGATCAGCCCGGGCAGATCGTCAATCGTGAAGATGCGGACATCAGTCGCATCGCTCATCGCCCGGGCATGAACGCGGTCCATCAGCGCTTCGGCCTCGGCTCCGAGCTGGAGCCCGAGCGCGTCGTGCATTGCCGCGGCGACGAGATGATCATCGATATCGGTCGCGACCGCCCGTTCGAGGAGGCGCCGCGCGAGCGCGGGCTCCTCGACGCGCATCATACGGGACCATTGCAGGGCCTTGTTGCCCCCCAGAATCCCCGCCTCGAGCGCCTCGCGCACTGCGGGAATGGCGCCGCGGATATTTCCCGTGGACGACATGAGCTCGGCACGGAACAGCCGGTCGCCGGCCGAGCCCGAGCTTGCCACGACGTCGGCTTCGCGCAGCGCCGCCGAGACGTCGCCGGTCCCGGCCAGTGCGTCGGCGCGCAGACGGCGCATGTCGGGCGGGAGCGCCTCGCCGAACGCCCGGGACTGCTCCTCCAGGATTGCCAGCGCGCGGGTAGGATCGCCGGCGCTATAGGCGGCGTGCGTGGCGATCCGCACCGCCGTCGCGGTTCCAAAACCGAGGATTGCGTCGACATGGGGCGCGAGCAAATTCATCCGGTTCGACGCCGCGATGCCTTCGGCGATGACGAGCGCGCCGGGATCGGGTGGTGTCGTCGACAGCAATGCAGCAAGGCGCTCGGCGACCGGCGCCCAGTCGCCGCCCGCACGAGCCTCGTTGAACGCGGACTGCGCGGCATCGCCTAGCTCATCGACCTCCTTTGACTCCGGCGATCCGGACAGCCGCGCGATCCAGGCGGCGGCCTCGTCGCGGCTGTCACCCTCCTGGCGGTCGAGCCCGGCGCTGAGGAGCGCAACCGCCTCGGCATCATCCTCACGCCGGGAGAGCAGCAGGGCGACGACACGCACCGTGGTTTGGTCGGTGCCGGCAGCATAGCGCTCGAGCAGGACGCGCTCGGTTTGGGCGAGGTCTACGTCGATCGCGCGGAACAGGCACCAGGCGACCACGGTCGGATCATGGTTCGAGCGCGTCAGAAGGTCGGCGGCCTCCTCACGGGCGCGGTCGCGGCGCGCGCGTGAGGAAGCAAGCACCGCCAGGCGCCAGACGCGGTGATGCAGCGTGTCGGGCTCGGAGGCGACGAGCAGGTCAAGCAGCGCCAAGGCTTCCTCGAGCAGCGCCTGGGAAGCCAGGTCCTCGCGGACGAACGCCCCGTCGAATGCGTTGGGGGAAAGATACCAGTCGGGCCCGATCGCGGGCGACAGCGCACAGGCGTAGCGCGCCATGGCGCCGAGCTGCCGGACGGCGTTGCGCTCGGGCGCGAGCGCCTCGACGCGGCGCATATGGGTCAGCGCCGTTGTTGGATCGCCCGAGGCGAGCGCGACCAGGGCTTCCATCCGCACGGTTTCGGGATCGTCGGGCGCGGTCTCCCGCAGAGCATCAAGATCCTGCTGGCCGCCCGCGAGATCGCCCGACATGACCCGCAGCGCAACGCGCAGCTGGATGCCATCCGCCGAGGCAACCTCGCCGAGCACCGCAAGCGCCGCCGCGGGGCCGCTCCGCTCGAGTTCGATATGCGCGGCAAGGCGCGGCTCGTCCGCGGGTGCCAGCGCGTCCGCTTCTCCGGCAAGACGCTCGGCCTCGCCGAGATCGTCATCATGCAGCGCGAGCGATGCGGCGAGGCGGAGCAGCCGCGCCTGCGCGCGGGCGTCGAGCTGGTTCCAATTGTCGGGCCGGCGCTGCTCCTCGATCAGGGTCCGGACCGCATCCGTGCGGCCGGCGCGCAGATCCTCCTGCGCGCGCTCGGCGGCCTCGAGCGCCTGCGCCGAGAAGCGCCCCTGAAGCGCCGCAACCTGGGCGATCAGCGCCGCCGAGACCAGGCCCGCACTCGAAGCGGTGGCGATGCCCGGTTCGGCGACCGGGCCGCAAAGCTGCTCGGCCCAGTAGAGGCCGAGATAGGTGGTCGCGACGGCGCGGTACGGCCGCACCTTGGCGACTAGGGTCGTCGGGCCCCACATCTCATAGGTTACGCCGAGCGCAGCGAAGCGCTCGCGCTCACGTGTGACCTGGTCTTGGACGGCCCGGCTCGCCGCGTTGAGTGCGGTGGTCGCCAATACGAAGCGGCGGATATCCTCGCCCTTCCAGTGGCCCTCCCAATGCTCGAGGAATTCGTCCGACCAGTCCCGTATTTGCGAGGCCGAGGTGCGCTCATAGCATTTGCAGGACCCGGCTTCCTGACCGTCGCCGCCGTTGCGGCGGGCAATCACGTCTACGCCGTCGTCGGCTTGGCCGCGAACGCCATATTCGGTGCTCGTCGCGATATCGGGCTCATATCCGAACAGGTCGGTGACGAACCGCTGGAAGCGATACTCCCCCATCTCGTGAAATCGCGGCGGAAGCGTGCTGTCGATGCTCGGCAAGGGCGGTTCGGAAGCCATGGCACGGGATAGCGGCGCATGTGCCCGCCGCCTAGACACTGCCAAAAACGGGCGTGGCTCCCGTCGAGCTCAACCTAAACGGACGGCCGGAGTTGCCCAATTGCCGCTCGACGGCGGACCGGCAGCTATCCATCCAATTTTATCGATCGAGGATGTGGAAACAGATGTCGGCTTTTTTGGAGTGCTAAGGAGACCGCAAAACGTCCGATGTTAGGGCGCCTTGCTGCCACACGGCTTCGCGAGCGAATGGCGGGTCCTGTCAAAAGCCGTCGTTCAAAGCCCGACCGGCGAACGACCGGCCCTGGTTGGGGAGCTGCCGCAACGGGCAGACCGCGAACCGGTCGCTAACGCCGTTTTCACGCGGACCCCATAGCGGCCATCCAGCGCAGCATGTTCGTTCGCCGGAAGCCGCCTCCCGTTCATGTGATTAGACGAAAGCTTTCGGTGCGCCTGATCAGTGGCTTGGCCGGAGCGGAAACCGGAACGGCTGCCTCGCAGCATGATCGCATCATTCTGTTCCGAAGTCGGCCACATACATCCTGGCAATTCGTGCCGATATCTGATCGGCGATCGTGTCGGACAACGTTCTCATGTCCCTGAGTTTTCCACGTGCCTCATCGATATGGTAACTCCGATCAAAATCTTGGTGAGCTCTTTCAATGATCGATATGCGATAGACGTCTTTGTAGCTTTCGGTAACCTCCACGGCGATCCGAAGCAATTTGATGACATTGTCAGCGATTGCCTTGTCTACAAACGGACGATGACGGCGCCCGGCTTCCAGCGCGAGACGGCAATCGTCATAACGGCGAACCGAAGCCGTCCGCTCTTCCTCAGCGGCTTCGTCATCGATTGGCTTCCGATCAAATAAGGCCAGCGCTTGAGCAGCGTAGTCATGTGACTGATCGCATAACGTCCAAATATCGCGATATGCCTGAAATTCGATCTCGAAATGGGTCTTAAAAACCATCATCTTCTTGTCGACGCTGGCCTGAAAACTCCTACCCATGTTGGAGAGGTCGGATTTGACGCTTTCGAGAGCGCGTGCCTGTTCGCCCTTCACCCCTTCGAGCTGCTCGGCATGCGCAGCCTTCAGCATCTGGAGCCGCCGCTCGACCCATCCTTTGCCGATCCAGGCTGCAATGCCGACGACGGCTGTATTTGCGAGAAGAGCCTGAGCAGCGGTTGTTATGTCGAAGGGCATGGATCGGTCCGGACTGAGAGCTTTTGGCTTGGTAGGTAAGGCCGAGGACATGGACAACGTACCGAGTACGATGGTGACCTAGCGAAACATCAAGTCTGGTTGCGATCAACCTGCCGCTGCCAGCGAACAGTCTCCATCTCTGCGACAAGTTCGTCGTAATCGCCGACCGTGGGGTCGGCGGAGCCTGGGGGGAATGACAGGCCGAGAGCCGCGAAGCGCTCGTCGCCCTCACTATGGACCGCCCGAACCGCGTCGGGGCCAAGCGGCTCTTTCGTATAAAGATCGAAGTTTTTCAGATCGGGCTTGCAGCCCATGGTTCGGGCGAATGTCGCGACCACTGCCGCACCGGCCGAATAGCTGTGGCGTGTAGCGGCCATGGGAACCGCAATTTCCACCACGCGCGCGCGTCCCACGCCCGCGACCCGATCGATCAGGTCCTGGTCACGCAGCCAGAAGTAAGCGACTTCACCGCCCCAGTGGCCAAGGAGAAGTTCGACGCCGCTATCGTCAGGCGGCACCGGATTGGAAACCATCCAACATTTGTTCGACCGCGCTTCCAGCTGGGTGCTATGAAAGGGGCTGGCGGTGAAGAGCCCCTCTGCCTCGATCGGTGACAGCAACCCTTCGCTGACAAGACTGGCGAGACGGCTGCGAAGCGTGTCAGGGGTTGAAAGATGGATCCCATCGCGCCGAAGCGCGGCAACTTCGTTGTCGGTCATTCGGCAATAGTGCCAGGCCCGAATGGACCGAACCTCCATCTCGCGTCCGATCGCCTCGACAAACCGACCATAGTCTTCAGCGAATGGATTGAAGGCGTGCGGCTGGGTGTGGTCGGAGAGCTCCCGATCGATGTAGTGGCGGCGCGATGTCAACAAATAGTCGCGGACGAGGTCGCTATTTTCTTGAAGAAGTTCTGTGAGATCGTCGTCAAACGTGACGACATCCCACACATCGATTAGCTTTTCAGACAAGGGCCACCAACCGATCTCCCGAGATTTCCGCCGGCACCGCATCACTAAACAGGTCGAGCAGATCGGCTTCGCAATAGTCGGCCGCGCTCAGCGATGTTTCGAAAAGCGGGACGCTCGTGGTGACCGGCTTGGGCGTATCGGTCACCGGTATTTGAGCCTTTATCCTCAGCATTCCGAAATCGGAGGAAGCTAGCCGGAGTTGCGTCATCTGTCCGTCGGCCATTCGAAGGCGAGCGCCCTGCATGATCGAGAGGGCATACAGGCTGATGAACTGGTAGGCGCTTTCAAATTTTGTCCGATCGGAATCTACCAAAGCTCCTTCGGTGACCAACAGGGCGGCGAAATCGGTGCAAAGCGTGAGATCGTCTAATGCGAACTGCCACATCATGCTCAGACCGAAAACCTTCAAAACCTCTTGTTCGCGTGCCTTCAATGGACGTCGGGCCTCATACTTCCTTATCGCCTTGTTGAAAGATTGCTGAGCAGTTTGCTTGGAGATGCCGAGCCTCTCGCGAATGCGCGGCTCTGGCATGATGTTGAAATTGGCGCGCGCGGCCTCCCGAAGGTCATAGATACTGGGCGCTTTGCCGTCGAATTGCTGCTGCCACAGCCTCGCGCTTATTTGGATGTCATTGGCGCGGTTGAGACTAATTCCAGTGTCCCGCTCGTCGCGGTGAGCAGCAAAGTGCCCAATCTCCTGGACGCTGGAGCGGCCCGGTTTTAGCAACCGAAGATCGGCGAACAATCGATCGAGATCGGTTACACGTCGTTCCCCGCGCAAAAGCCTGGTGACACGGCGCCGATGATCTTCGAGCAACATGGTCTCATTTGTCGCTAGTGGCGCTCGGAGGTCAAGCCGACGATGCCGCCCGCATTTCGCTTCCACATCGGCGTATACGGTGTTTTTGCTCAGCGACCAGGCGAGCTTTACCCCCGAAGCGGAGCTGCTCGCGGATGCAAAAATGGAGCAAGTCTTACAAAGACTGCTCGGCGAGTAGCGGGCGATATGAACGGAATAAGTGAATGGCAGCTCATGGCGGACGCTGACGTTCAAACGCCGACCGTCGGACGACGCATTTGGTCGCGAATTGCCGTGCTTACGCTCGGATCGCGATCAACGGGGAAGCGCTTTCCCTGCGAAGAAGCCGTCGAGTCGGTATCGCGGGTATCGACAAGGCGCCACAAAGTGACTTCAGTGTGCCGATGAAGATCGCGACACTAGTTAGCGGGAACGTCCATCAGGTGCCACGGGATGCTTGATTTTACCCGGATTATCGCCGGCGTTGCCGGCCAGCGCGAGACGTTCGAGGAATTAGTTTGCCAGATCGCCAGGCGCGTGCCGCCTAACGGAAGCGCCGAGTTCCGACGGATCCATGGGGCGGGAGGCGACGGCGGGGTCGAGGCCGTCTGGCTGCTGAAGAATGGCGAGGAGGTCGGATACCAGGCCAAATACTACGTCACCTCCGCCAGCATCGATTGGTCCGCGATCGACAATTCGGTCGAGACCGCGCTCACGACCCACCCGGCCATGACGACGATGCACATAGCCATCGCCTGCTCCCTCACCGGACCTACGAAGCGGCGAACCAAGGCGGGGGCGCCCACCGCGAACGGCTGGAGCGATTGGGATGCGCACCGAACCAAGTGGGCTTCCAATGCGGCGGCCCTCGGGCGGATAGTCGAGTTCGTCCCTTGGACCGCTCCCGACTTGGAGGAACTGCTCACCAGACCGGAGACGGTCGGGCTCTCAGACTACTGGTTTGGCGAGATCGAACTGACGCCGGAGCGGCTTGCGGCGGAATGCCAACGAACGGTCGATGCACTAGAGGAACGATACCATCCTGAGGATCACGTCGATGTTTCAACGCGGTCTGTCTTCGACGGACTGCTGCACAACACGGCCCTCGGCCAGACCATCGCGACCACGCGTGCAACCCTAGTCGATTCACGAAGACTCGGCCGTAGACCGGCCCTGCTCGAAAGCGCCGATGACGCACGATTGGATGCGGTCGACGCACTGGTCACGAAACTGGTTGACGGCATGGCGCAGCCTCCCGGCCCGCGCGACGCGGCGGCATACCGCGGCTGGGAAAGCACGGCGCTCGAACTGCGCAAGCTGCTGTTCGAGTCGATCCAAGTCGACAGCGACCTCCTGCGTAAGGCCAAGGAGAATGCCAAGGCCAACCCGTCCGACGGGACGAAACCGATTCCGCTCGAGGAAAGTAACGACCGAGCCTCCCTCGACTACCATCTCGACGGCCTGCGAAAACTGCAGGACGCCGTAGGCGACGTACTGCAACTGACCGCGTCCAGCGCGTGTAGGGCAGATGCGACACGCTTCGCCCTGCTCGACGGGAGAGCTGGCTCTGGCAAGTCACACCTCATCGCCTCCGAGATCGAGCGCGCGCTGGCAAGCGGCGCGCCGGCCCTCTTCATGCTCGGGACGGACTTCAGCACTCACGGCACACCCGAGAATCAGACGCTTGCACACTTCGAATGGAGCCAGTCCACCTTCGACAAGATGCTGGGTGCGCTGTCGGCCCGTGCCGAGGCGGAAGGGACACGGGGCCTCGTCGCGATCGACGCGCTCAACGAAGGTGCCGGCGCGGCGCTCTGGAGGGGCACGCTGCCGGGGTTCGCGCGTCGGGTGCTGGCCTTTCCCAATCTGGCTCTGTGCGTGTCTTGTCGGCGGGAATACTTAGACCACCTGATCATGCCCACGGTCGCGCAGATGGCGACGACGGTCGAGATCACGGGCTTCGAGACCCCGGTGGACGTCGAGCGGGCGGCACGCGTCTACATGGACAAGCGCGGTATCGTACGCCCGGCAACGCCGTGGCTGAATCCGGAATTTTCCAATCCGCTATTCCTGCGGACGACATGCCTTGCGCTCGAGGCTGAAGGGCGCACCGCATTCCCGCGCGGGATGCGCGGCACCAGAGAGGTGCTGAACTTCTACCTGACATCGACCGGCCGGCATCTCGGCACGAGCTATGACGGTAGCGACGTGCTCGTCGGACCGCTGCGCTCGGCGATGCTGGCGCTGGCGACATTCATGGCGAACGCAATGCGGGACAGCGTTCCGCGCGGCGACGCGCATCGGATCGCCGAGCGGGCGTTCGCGGGGTTCGCCCCTCCGGCGAGCAAGACTTGGCTAGAGACCCTGCGCTTTCGGGGGCTGCTGAGATACGATCCCGACCCGGGCACCAATCCCAAGGATCCGCTCGCGGTCCCGGTCGATGTGGTTCGCTTCTCGTTCCAGCGTTTCGGCGACCATCTCGTCGCTTATGCACTGCTCGAAGGCGTGCCGTCCCCCTCTGGCCTATTCGATCTCGGCGGCAAGCTCGCATTCCTCCTTGCAGAATATGGGGTCGTCTACGAGTGGAACGGGCTGTTCTACGCGCTCTTCCTGCATTTCGCCGATCGATATGGCGTGGAGCTGATCGATGAGCTGCCAGGCGGGTTCGACGAGTGGTGGGACAAGTGGCCGGTCGAAGACGCCTTCGTAGACAGCATCCGCTGGCGTTCGCCGACGGCCTTCTCGGAGCGAACGCTCGAACTGCTCAACCGCCTCAGCCGACATGAGGAGGACATCACCGCGCTGCTGGTCGAACTCGCGGTAGTCGAGGACCACCCTTGGAATGTCGAACTCCTCCACCGCAACCTGATCTCGCGGACCATCGCCGAGCGCGACGCCTTTTGGACAGTCGCGATCAACGCCGCACATGACAACCCAAGTCACCCAATCGTCCGCCTAACAGACTGGAGCCTCAACTCAGGTGTCAGCCAGGCTTCCGACGCCACCTTGAGCCTCGCGCTCGCGACTCTCGCTTGGTGTTGCGCCAGCACGAGCGCCCGCATCCGCGACACAGCGTCGAAGGCCATCCTCTCGATCCTCGCGACCCGCCCCGCGCTCGCTGCGCCATTCTTCGAGCGCTTCACCGGCTGCGACGATCCCTACGTCGTGGAACGGCTCTACGCCGCGCTATATGGCGCAGCGCTGAGGACGCTTGATCCCGCCACCCTGGGCACATTCGCGAGCGTGGCCTGGAGTAACTGCTTCGAGGTCGGTGCCCCAGTTCACCTTCTCGCCAGGGACTACGCGCGCGGGACCATAGAGCTGGCCGTGACGGCGGGCTCGTGTGATCCATCGATCGATCTTGTGCGCTGCCGCCCGCCTTACGGCTCGACGACACCCAGCTTCAGCGTCACGAAGGCTCGCGTCGACGCACGCGGCGAGCGAGTCGGCGCGCATTCTATCCTGAGTTCCTGCTACAACGGCCTCGCCGACTTCGGCCGCTACGTTCTGCAAGGACGCGTTCATCGCTTTTCGGAAGCTCGCCTGTCTGGGCCGCGCCCGATCACGGCGGATGAAAGCGGGGAGGCGTACTTCAAGGAAGTCTCTGCCGGCCGGAGCGACATCGAGAGTGCGTTCTCCGAACTTCGCACCGCCTATGCAGAAAGACGCGTCAGCTTCGACCAAAACACCTTCAAGGTGATCGTCCCTCCAGCCGATCGCCGCCGGATCGTCAGCGCAACGGCAACGCTGTTAGCTCTCCTGTCGCCGGCGCAGCGCAAGCGCTACGCGGCTGAGGCGAACGCTTGGGTGACGGGAAGCGGAGGCCATGAGTGGATTATCCCAGGAAAGGGCAAGGGCGCGGAGTTCGATGCGCAGAAGTGCAAGGTTTGGGTAGCCAATCGGGCGCTCTCGTTTGGCTGGACGGCTGAACGCTTCCCCGGCGATCGATATCTTTCGGGTAGAAGCGAACAGGGCGGACGCATCGAGCGGATCGGCAAGAAGTATCAGCGGATCGCCATGATGGAGCTACTGGCACGACTCGCCGACAACTTCTGGATGAAGCCGCAATGGGGCAGCGGTGCCGCGGTCTATGACAATCCACTCGACGTCGAGTTCACCCGCGACCTCGAACCCTCGATCATGCCTGCTGACCAGGAGACAACGACGCGGGCCGACCTGCCGCAGGTCCCGCCCCTCGTCTGCGAACCACTGCCGGTTAAGCGGAGAGGCGACTGGGTGGCGGATCCGGACCTGCCCGGCAGCCGTCTCGCCTTGGCGACATGTCCTGACGTCAGCGAGCCGGGCTGGTTGACCCTCTATCGCTATGGGGGGCACGACATCGACGCCGAACGCGAGGACCGGCACCTGGATGCGCCGTGGCTCCAGAGCGACTTCCACTTCCTCGCCGCCCTCCTCCTCTCTCCCGACGACAAGGCACGACTGATCAAAGACGCAGTCGCCGACGCATACGACTTCCACGAGTGGCTACCGGGCCAGACGACCGACGGTCCCTACGTCGGCGAGCTGGCGCGACGCGACACGTGGCGCGATGAACCGTGGACGACACTCGACGCTCGCGTGATCGGAAAGTCCCGCAGCTATAGGGTCATACGGCCCACCGCAGACTTCCTCTGGGAGAGCCATCTCGACGGAAGCCTGCCAAATGGATTCTCCCGGCACGTGCCGATACCCTGGTTGATCCGTGGCTTGGGACTCACGGCGGATACGAATAATCTCGGCGTCCTCCTCGATGAGAAAGGAGCACCGACGATCGTCTCGGGGAGTGCCACGGGTAGCGATCGGGGCAGTTACGTCCTTGTCCGCCGCGATCCGTTCCTAGAACTGGCACGGAAGAACGACCTCGAGCCGATTTGGACGGTGATCGGCGAACGCCGCGCGACGACGCTCAAGAAGAAGCGACACCCAGACATCCGCGTGCGCTACAATGGATTGCTTTGGTTTGAGGGCAAAACGGAGAAGGATGTACACTGGTCGCACAACGACTAGGTGCGTTCCTTTGGTCAAGCTCTTGAGATGTAGAAGACAGTATTAGCAAACGGCAGATTTCGGACTTGCAGCGGGTCAGCCTAAATGACCGAAGCTGGAGCGCCTTGCTGACGATCCGCTTCGGGGCGCCCCATGGGCAGCTTCTGTCGCGAGGAGACGTTCGCGGTTGCTGATCTGAACGACCAGTTTTCGTCGACAACTGCCGGTTCGCTGACGGTTTGCTCCAAGGGTGTGAAATTTGCCCGCCGAGCGGCTGAAATGGCTTATGCATTGTTCGCCGAGCTCAACAAAAGAGGCTACTTCGCCCAAAATTGCGCCGGGCAAGTAACGGCACCTCGCCAGCGCCTGCACTTCACCATATGCTTGGTGAATGCAGGCATTCCCGATACGCGCCCTGACCGAGGCCGATATCGACGGCATCGTCGAGGCTGCCGGCGGCGTTCGCGCCCATCCCGACCAGGATCGTCGCGAGGAGATCGGGGCCGACTATGTCCTTGGCGGGACCGTTATCGAACTCAAGCTCCTCGACGAGGAAGGGTTCGGCAAGCCGGAACGCCAGGCGAAGCTGGCGGCGCTATTCAAGGACACTCAGCCTGGCCGCCCGGTGGTGGTGCTCGACGAAGCGCTGCTGCCCCAACCCGAACTACGCAAATACCGCAACGCGATCGAGCAACCGATCAAGGGCGTGGTCGCGAAGGCGAAGCGGCAGCTTGTCCAAACTCGCGACGAAAAGTCGGAGACGACGGGTTCAGTGCTCTGGATCTTCAACAACGGCTATACGGCGCTCGACCATGAGAAGCTGGAGGAGCTGGCGGCCAACCGCATCCGCCAGGACACCAGTAATATCGACGGCGTGATCGTGTCGGGCTGCTATTATCACAGCGACGGGTTCAATAGCGTGATCCTTTGGTCGTGCAATTATGTGCCGATCCGCATCGACCATTCCTTTCCCGAGTTCGACCTGCTCCAGCAAAAATTCCAAGACTTCGCCAACCGGTTCATGACCAAACTGATGCAACAGACCGAGCCGAGCGGCGGCAAGGGCGAGGTGCGCGACCTGGTTTTCGACGTGGACGGCGTCCGATATGTCCGCCCGGCGCCGGTGATGGGAACGCCATCGGAGTTTTACATAGGAGGCCGTCCGCGTGCGAACAGCGCCGACGCGGGCGGCATTCCCGCAGTTGCGCTCATCGTGCCGAAATTGATCCGGTCCGACCTTGAGATGATCGCCAAGATCACAAGTGTGCAGACCGGTCCGTTATCGAGCTGGACGCATTGGCTGCGCCATATCGAAGGCGCCCGGGACGCCGCGCTCGTTATCAAGCCGCTAGTTTCGATCACGGTGGACGCTGAGAATTGGCTGCGCTGGTGCGTCGAGGAGAAGCGAGCGCCGTCGCTGGAGGCGCTCAACCGCTTTGCGCACGACCTGTTCGACGAGCGGATGCTGGCAATCATCGACACCGCGCGCGAGCGCATGCAGGGCGGTATCCTGCCCAGCACCTATGTGCTGGCAGTCACTCAGGAGATCGGCCAGGACAAGGCGAATGACGTCTCGGATATCGCTGTAGTCCGCGACCGCTTGACCGAGGATCCATTCATCCGTCCCGTCGCCGAGAACTTGAGAATCTATCACGAGCACGCCGTCTACCTAGCTGCGGCCTACGCGCTCGCCGAAGGCGTCGACGTCATCATGTGGTCCAGAAATCGCCGTCATGGATGGGTTTGAACGTCAAGTGAAATGCACCCTCGGTAGTTGCGCCAACCCCTGCAAATAAGCTTCGCTCAGGCGGCGCAACATTGCTCGAGCGATCCGATGAGCATGACCTGCAACTGCCCGCGGCTGCGCGCGCGATCTACGACGCCTGCTACCCTGCTGACGATCAGGCAGCCCTCAGGGATGAGCAGCCTAGCCCTAGCGTCCGGTACGATCATCTTTCCGAGCTGACACGTGGATAGGAGCTTCCCCTTCCAGCGCTCGACAGCTTCCACATCGAGATCATCCATGCGTTGCTTCAGCGCGCCTATGCGGCGAGAAGAAAGATCGCTTGCAGGTAAGTAAAGTAAATAGCGGACGCTTGGTCAAGCATAGTGTCGTTTTCATATGACTCACTTACAACCACTTACGAGAAGGTTTTAGGCTCGAGTATCATCAGGTTCGTAGATCGATCGTCCGGGAATTTAGCTACCATCTCGTGCAAGCGCAGCGGCAAGTTGCGCGTCGAGATCGTCAGGGTTTTCCTCGTCATCCAAATCATCTACGAGGTCGGCCGAACCGCCCCTCAGCTTTTTCTCTGCGTCGTACCCATAACGGGTCAGGCTAATTGCATCGGTATTGGTGCCCTTGACGGCTTTCAGGTGGGCCTTGAAGTCGATCAATCGGACCTTCTTAATGGCGAGATGTTCGAACTCCTCTGCCAAGGGACCGCCGAAAGCGGCGTTGGTGAGGCCAGTCGATCGCGAGACGAGATTCAGGAGCCATTCGTCGTCGGTCGAGGCTAGTTTGTTCTTGAAGCGGATGTCGGGCCGGCGCTCAAGCATGCCCTTCTGGTATGCGGCCGCGAGCATCGCGCGGATATGCGCATTCTGGTTCCGGCAACATTCGGTCGCAAGCTGTTCGGACACGCCGAGATCGACCGTCAGCAACAACCAGAGCAACCATACTATCTCGTGATGATGATTAAGAGCGAGGTGACGCCGGATCAAATCGTAAGCAGCCTGCTTCCAGCCCTCTCGGTCGACCGGTTGCCCTTCGGCAACTCTCTTTGCGACCAACAACGATGCATAGTCGATGGCATGCGGATGATGGAAAATTATGCGCTGCAGGTAAGGCTCAAGCGTCTCCCACTTACTTCCGCTATAAATCTTTAACTGGTCCAAAGTCCGGAGTGCAATCTTGACAGGGCTGTCGGATCGAATTTCCTTTCCGATTGACAATGCCTTGTTTACGAACAGCACAACATCATCGATCTCCGAGGCGCCGAGCCAATCGTTCATGCTCCGGCCTATCTGTCGCAGCTCCTGGGCCCAAAGGTCGTTCAGGGGTTCAACACCCCTCATGACTGAGGTCTTACTATCGTTCACATGCAGGCTGTACCGCTGCAGCGTGTCTCGAAGCACAGAAAGTGCAGCTAATGCCTCTGCCTCGCCGCGCACGCCAATGTAGTAGTCGTCGACATGCCGAGCCGCACCGATAACGTTGGTCCTGAAGGCGGCTTGAAGATCGACGTCGAGCCCGGACATGAGGAACTCGGCGATGAGCCGAAAGGCGTCTGGGCCCACGAGCAACCCTCTAGATTCATTTGCTTGGCAATTGCGGACAAACAAATCGAGGCCGTTGAAGTAATTGACGGAAGACCTGTCCGTGGTGTCTTGCTTTGCCTGATCGATAGTATGTGCCGACCAAGAGATCGTGTGTGTGTAGATGCTCGGATAGAATTGAGAAACATCAGTCTTAAGTATGTGCCCGGCGTATCTCAGCTTCTTGGAAGCGACAGTCGTCAATTCCGAGAGCGACTGCATGATGATCGGGCGGTCATCGTTGTCCGTACCGACTCTTGGGTGGCTTACAGAAAACGGCGAAGCTTCAAAGCGGCGGGCAAAGTCGCTCCAATGTTTAGCGACAAATTCTGCCACATAAAAATAGGAGATCGGATTGGGCGTGCCGTAGTACCGGCGACTGCCATCGTGCTTCGTGCCGCTGTAGCGGACATATTCGCTATGGCGCTTGGAGTGGAAGGAGCGGCTCTGGAGTGTCCTAATCAGGCCAGAGAGTGCTCGTTTTAGGTCAATTGATGTGAAGCAGGGCGGCAGCACTTCCGGAAACAAGCCACGCTGTAGCAACCCATACCGATCCTTAATCTCGCGCTGAGGCAATGAAGCCGTCCCTTTTCCAAACGATGTTGTCCATCGACAAAGTGAAAAATGGTCGGAAGCTGGATAGCAATCAAGCCTTGTCAGGCTGGGCGGTAGTCCTCTCGAGCTATTGCGCCGGATCCGCCGAGCGGGCGCCTACTGCACGTCAACCGAGGCTCGGGTCAGAAACTAAGCAGCAGACCGAGCTGCATATACGGGATTTCGCAGTGCCGATTGTGAACGCGCAGGCTGAACAAATTCGGGGCTTGCGGCTTCCGTTGAGTTTGGCCTGAATAAAGGCAAGTGGCACAAGCTGCCGACAGACCGATCCTGAACGAAGGGCCGCTTAGCCTGCCTCGCACTCAAGAGCGGCCGTTCCGCTTCCCACCCTAACCGCCACAAACGCATGCAGATCAGCCGGCGGTATATCACCGTGATCAAGTTGGCGTGCAGCGCGCCCTCCTCACCTGCCGCACCGAGCCGTCGCCGTGGCACTCGACGCGCCGCAGCAAAGGACTAGGCATGATCTCCGCCGCCGTGCGCCAGGCGCGGATCGCCTCCGCGGCCCGCGGCGACAGGTATTCCGAGCATCAAAGCTTCGCGTCAATGCGACATAGCTAAGGCCAGCATGTCCGGACGATGGTTGTGGATCCAGTCCTTCCAAGCAACCTGTCCGTGCTGCGCCATCCTTGGATCACACCACTCGGCGACGAACGTATTCCAGATTTGCTCCGAACGCGGCGTTGGCAAGCCATCCACACAACTGAAGCTATCGGACTCCCCCGGGTCTGCCTTCGTTCGCCTCTCGCGACCCGCAATGATCGCCCGTCCTGCACTGAAGCTTTTGTCGTCGCTGTCGAGATGATCGAGGATGCAGCTTTGGTGCTCCCCGATGATCTCCACAGCTTCTTCGATCGCCGCACGCTGCGAAGCCGCCGCATGGCGCCTCGCACAATCGATGATCGCCGGGATGAAGATGTCCCGATCTATCACCACCATCGTATATTCAGCTCGCAGATCCCGGGCAAAATCGATCAACCAAGCGCCGTAATTGCGAGCCTTGAAGCGATGCAGCGGCCGCAGCGCGAAACTGAAGCGACCATCATTGTCACGGTGCACCATCAAGGCATCATCGATGCTTGCCAGCTCCTTTATGTAATCCTTGCTGTCGTAGATCGGGAAGATGACGCCAAGCCGATCCGGGTGGTCTTTCAATCCAGCGGGCTCATCCATATCACTGATTGGAAGACCGCCCCCATAGATCCATTCGCACAGGCTAACCTGGCCGCGAATGACACCAAACGTCCGAGCTGCATTGTTCAGTCGCTTGGCCGTGGCGACCTCTTCCATTCTGCCCTGGACGAACCATAGCTGAGGCCCCTGGCCGTCCTGAGGCACAAGCATGAAACGATCGGCCGATCCCAGGCAGAAGACATAGCTCGCATAGCGCTTGGTCCCCGATGCTCGCTGCAACACTATGTCGAACAGGAATGGATGCCCAGCCCGATGCTGGTCGATATAGCTCGCCAACACGTCGCACTCCTCGAGCTCGGCGAGGATCGGAAGCAGATGATGATCGAGTGGCATGGTGTTATCGCCGGCGATGAAGGCGATCGGTCGTTCTGCCAAACGATAGCACCGTGGAATGCGACGGTCAGGTTTGATGTGCTTCACCTCGCCGCCACCGAGGATTCCGTGAAGCACCTTCATCATCACCTCGCGCGGCTCGTCGCTATCCCTCAACATGGGCGCCACGCACCCGCATTTGTGCCAAGGGTGCGCGGTCTCCTGGTGTGGGTCATTTCATTCCTCCTGCTACTAGCCCCTTCTCAAGCAACATCAGAACAAAACGTTAACATTCTCCCATTCTGCGGTTGACGGCAGACGCTTTAGACTTCGATCTGCTTGGCGATCCTCATGCCGCAGTGCTGGGCGACCTCCGCCTTGTCACGGCCAGCAGCCTTGTTTCCGGCTGTGGCGATCTGCGCACGAGCGCGGGCAGGCTGACGAGTTCCGTCAAGGTAGGTTTTGGCTTTCAACCGAGATGCCGCGTTCGATAAGCCGACCAATAATGCGTCGATACGGCAGGTGGCAGCTCGCCCAAGGATGGCGGGGTTCGATTGTGGCCGCCCGCCAGAATTCCACTAGAAGATGCCGGTTTTTAACGAACGGTCGTAGAACGTGAAGTGCAAGCCGGACTTCGATAGTGCCTACCGCCTGTGTCGCTGACCGATCTGTTGCCGTCCGCAGGATCTGAAGCGACAAGTTGATCAGCGCCTGACGATGTGCCCGGCTCCGCGCGCGCTGCTTGCCGAAGGGAATCGGCAGCAATGAGATGATTGGCGATGCGCAACGGCGCGGACACTTCACCGCATACTTGGCCGTGTGCCAGTCCGAGTTGCCGCCATTGTTGTGGACCTCGGCGATCAGTGCATCCAGCTCCCAGATCTCCGTTGCATTGCAGCTTGTGCAGGTAATTTGCACCTGAGCCTCGATGCGGCGGAGATCGGACAGGTTCTTGGGCGGCCCAACCACCTGAGCGTCTTTCAGACGAGGACGGGCAGGACCAGCTGCTCATCCTGACTTGCCAGCACTGCCCGAGCTAGCTGCGCCGCTTCGACTGCCTGCCGATAGTGGATGGTGCCGTAACGCTCGGCTTCTCCGAAGCTCAAGGAGGTCCGATCCTCGGCGGGGTAGCAGGCTTCGTAGATCGCGCGCGCAGCCGCGCGCAGTTGCAGGTCGTGCTGCATCGGTTCGCTCCAGCGGTGGTGACTCGCCTAAAGAGGCGGAACACTCAGCTAGAACATATGCGGAACATCGCGCAAGGTGTGGACTGCAGGACGGCGACATTGTCGCATCAAGGAGGGTTGAAGCAGGCGAGTTGCGGCATCACCACAGCGAGTAGACCTCGCTCGCCAGAAAGCCTGCAATCCGTCTGGCACCATCTTCGTCCCGGAGCATGATTGCGAGCGGAGAGCTCTCAAATGTCAGGTGGTGGCGCTTCAGGTAGCCGGGAACGCGGCTCTCATCCAGGTCATAGATGGAGCGCAAATAGTCGAGTATGCGGGAGAGCGTTGCCAGCATGTACTCCACATCCCACGGATGAAGCAGCAAGCGATCGATCTCATCAGCCTGGAGGCCTAACGCCTCCATCAGCTCTGCGCGCGAGTAGACCGGAAGCTTCTTCAAGCCAGACGGCGTGTTCTCGTCAGTCATTTTTTTCCTCCAACTTCATCGTTCTGTGCAGCTGCAGCCTTCTCTCATATGGCTGACCTGGACTCCCGAATGGTCAGGTGGCTTGGTCCTCTCGCCTCCACCGTCGGCAAGGTTTGGCTATCGCGCGCTCCAGCGGTCAGCCGTACGCCTGATCGTCATTTCGCCGTCGTACGGTCGGCAGAGCTGCAGCGCCTCGTGCGTCGCGTCGTCGGTCCAGCAGTCCCACTCTGCTGGTGGCAGGATCACCGGCATGCGGTCGTGGATGCCGACGACATGGATGCAGGCTTCGGTCATCAGCATGCTGTAAGCCGGACCCCACTCATCGGTGTCGCGCCAGATCCCGGCCGCGGCGAAGATCGGCTGATCGGGAAGCGCAAACCAGGTGCGGGTCATCGCACCTTTCTCGCCTTCGGCTTCGGCGAACTCGGTCAGCGGAATGAGGCAACGTCGGGCAACGAAGCTGTCACGCCACATCGGACTGCCGAGATTTTCAGACCGGGTATTGTTCACCGGGCGTGGCTTCAGCGGCTTGCCTGTTCGCTTGCTTGTCTCCGATCGCGGAAAGCCCCAAGCCATGCTGCGAAGCGTGCCGCCTGCGAGGACCAGACCGGGGTAGCCCGGGTAGACTTCCTCGACCGCATTGCCGGGCATGACAGTTGCACCTCGAAACAGCCGCGCGACCTCGGCGTGGGTGGTGGACAGCCGATAAAGATTGCACATGGCGAAAGGCTGCGGATGAGCTGCTTATCTGTCAACCAGCAGGCTCAGCACGACAACCCGGCAGCCGCCCGGCGAAGCGACAGTGTAGTTGCAGGTGAAAAAGCATGTAGCTCGTTGACCTGCCCGTCATTCAGTCCCTAGCGGCAGGCCTATGTCGATCCTTCTCGCTGCCACCGTCATGATCATTCCTGCCGGCGATAGCTTCGCTTGCACGCCGACCCACGTCTGGGATGGCCAGGGTACCTAGGTCCCAAAGCGACTGGCCTGAATCGAAGCGGAAATTTCGCCTGTGCCTCAGTCGGGCGGGATCCGGCGGGCTGACTGATGCATCGACTTTGGAATGTGTTCAGTCAGCAGCTGGCATTATCAACTGCTCACCTGAGTTCATGGAAGGCGTGAGACTACCGGTCGTGTGTCGGTCAGCGCTTCAACGTAAGCGGCTGCTAATCGCAGTGCATCGTCACCAGCGCGGTGGGGCACACGATCACGCTCCAGTATGCCCACATGTTGCCGCTGCTGATCGAAGGTGAGGGTTCCAGCCAAAGCATCATAGTCGTGCAGCGCGAACATCTGGCTGCGTTCTGCAGCCCGGAACAACGTGGCCAACCAACTCTGATCATGCTCAGGAGCATCGGTCACCACAATGGTGTTGGCGAGCACCGCGTTCAGATAATCGCAGACCTGTTCGACAGCTTTGCCGTCCTCCAGCAGCCGTTCAAATGGGACACCATGGATCTGGGCAGATTCGCTCGACCAGATACCGCCATCGACCCACATCTGGGTTGGCCGGATCAGAGCCGACCAGACGCGGATCGGCTGCATCTGCTCGATAACAGCCAGCCCTACCTCTATCGGGTAGCTGCGGTAGCCGAGTGCAGATGCCTCGATGTCAAGAACCGCAATCGTTCGCTTAAATCCGTCTGGGTCACCCATGGCTGCTTCAATGTACGGCTAACCTGACTTCAACCAAAGCAGTTCAGGCGCCTATTCCAGCCGCTACCCGAACGGCAGATCCTCGTCTCGTGGCTTGCAGCCCTGTCGCGAGGGCCCGCATGGTGCGAACGTTGCACTCAGGTCATTCGCTGACTTCTCGCAGAACGGATCACCGGAAGTACGCGTGCCGGGTTTAACCCTGTTCCACGAAGCTGAGAATCTCGCTCAGCCCTCGGCCGAAGCCGCCGATGGGTAATCCAGAACGATCCGTCCGGCAGGAGCAACCCGACCACTTGTGATCCATCTCGTGTAGTAACAGAGGTCAAACATACCCCAGATCGAGCCTGATATTCCGCTCAACCTCAAGATCCGGACAGATGGTAACCTCATGATCCGGGTTCGGGAAGAATATGGAGATCAACGGAGAATTCAGATCATTCTCCCAGAATATGACGGTCAAGCCTTCATCGCGCAGCATATGAGGGTTCTCCTCGTAGAAGCTGTCGGACGGGCCGATGGCGTACTTGACATCCCATCGCGTCATGTAATCACCTGCATGCGTTTCAAAAACCACGCAGGGTTCTGCAAACAGAGCATTGTCCCCCTCAGGGTCAGCTATGCTATCGCCTTTGAGATTAACAATGCTGTCCGTGTCCAGTGCAGACACAGGTACCTTCGTGTTTACTGTCATATGTACTCCTTAAATCATGACTAGCCTGATGTTGTATACGGCCGGTAAATCAGTCCGACGGCTCAGAACCTGATCGCTGCTACAGCCACCGGATCAAGCGCTCGGCCGCCGCCCTGCAGATCAGGGAGCTTGGTATAGGCGGTCAGGTGCGCCAGACGCGGCTGGTGCTCGCCAATCCATGTTGCCAACTTGCTCCACATCGCCAATGCCGATTGAGGATCATGACTGGCCTCCCAGCGCCGCGCTGCAAGCCAGGTCGAAACCACATCCTGTTCGCAGTACCGGCCGATGCGGGCAAACTCGCGTGCGGCTGCCAACCTGGAGACACTCGAACTGCCCAGTTCAAGCTTTGCGGGAATGCCCAGACCTGCGCATAGCTCCACCAGCTTGGGCCGCACGGCAGCGCCGCTGTTGGTTACCGTGTCCATGAGATCATGGTGGAAACCCGCGCTCGACCGCGATCCGGCGCGCTGCAGGGCTGGCGTCTCTTCTCCTGTCACGGCTGCACGCGCGAGCAGAACCGGCAGATCGAAGGCTCGACCATTGAAGGTTTGTACCATGGTGGCGTCTTGCAGCCGGCGCTCAACTTCAGCGACTATGGCCCGTTCGCCATGGTCACTGCGACTGAAAGTCTCGATCTCGAACCGATGCTCATCCCAGCCGATGCGCTCGCAGGTGAGTAGCGAAACGCAGAGCATCTGGTGGAGTGGCCATGCCGGAAAACCTTCTGCCGGATCGACACCTGCCAGCTGACAGGCGTCCAGATCGGGGATGGTTTCGATGTCGAGAGTAACGGTTTTCATGTGAGATCCTGCTTGTATCGAGGCTCGCATCGCTGTGGCTTGCGGCGATGCGGTTGGGACCGGCGACCGGCAGCTGACGCTGCACTTGGGACAGGCACGCCCTTGTCACCGCCCTTGGAAAATGGATTTCGCACCTGCCTTCAGGTGCTGCTGTTCGGGTCAGCAATGCGCCGCTTGCCAGGCCTGCCATTCCGCCGCGAGGATCGCTTTGGCACCCGGCCGCGACAGCGGCGTGAAAGCCGCGAAGTTGGAGCCGATCAGCTCACGGGCGATGGCCAGGGCATGCACATGCGGCTTGCCGTCCGCGTATCCGGCCAAGCCGGGGCAGTGCTGGACAAGCACGGTCCCGAGGCGACGTCCGACGATGTGTTGCCGGACAAAACTACGGGCAAGCTCCCATTGCGCGTGGAGCGAGCCGTCCCGTTCAAAGCGCATGGTGAAAATCACGAGCAGTTCGCGCTGGTTGGGCAACAACGATCGCTCATAGTGGCTGACGAGGTTTTCGCGATCGAGCAGCAAGTCTGGCGCGTCAGGCGGCAACAGCAGCTCATGCCGATGCGCTGCCATGGTCCCGCCGCCAAGCGTAAGGCGGCGTTCGATCGCTCCGCGTACGCTGTTCGTGCGATTGCCGAACTCTGCGAAAATTGTCCCGCAGACGACATCGCCAGCGACCTTCTCCCGCTCGGGCGCATAATCGAGGCTCACCGATCGTGCTCCCGCGCTCGCCCTGCGGCATGCTCGCACAGCTGTTCGCAGCTCGGTTCGGTACAAGTTCTTCTTCCGGGCACTTTCAAATCCTTGGTCTGGGTTGTTGCCCCCGCAGCCTTTTCATAAAGACCGTCGGAGACCCTTCCCCATCCCTGTAGTTCTCCTGCTTTGTCAGTCCCCGATGCCGCCGCGCTCGGGTAGCGCCATTGGCATTTCTGCATCGGCGTTTGCCGGTGCATGCCCGTGACTGAGCTCCACGTCCCGCGTACGTGCCGACTGCCTCCTCTGCTTCTCAGCCAATGCGTCGCGCTGCTTCCACTTACGACGCAGGTTTGCCACTCGGGCGAGCATCGCCTGAAACTGAGGATCGTCGAAGGCGAGATAGACGGCTTTGCCTCCACCCTCCCGGATCTCCTCGGCAAACTTCACGACATCGTCTCGCAGCAACGGCACCTGCCACTGCACCAGCTCCCGCTCCATGTTGCTGATCATGCTGTCCTGATAGCGTTGCAGAAATTCCTGCACCCGTTCGTCCTCGTCGAGCAGCGCGGCGAGCTTAAGCACAGGCTGCGGATCGAACGGATCAGGTTCGGCGCTGATCGTGAGACGACCGGCTCCTCCGGCTGAACTATCGCTTGCGCCACGATGCATCGGGATGCTCCTCATTTTTTGGAGATCTTCAAGCAGTCGGTCGATCGTGACTCGGCGTGCCGGATCGTCGCGGTGATCCGGTACAGCCAGCGGCGGCTGAGGCTGTTGGATCGGAGCAACGCCGGGGGCTGGCTCAAGCGCACGTATCGTCAGCGGTCGGCCGGACTGATCCACCAGCGAGACCCCCATTACCGCCGCGCGCTCGGCGCAGCGCTGCTGGAACTCCACCGATCCACGAACCCGCACGACATCCCAGCGCGCGGCAGCCAGGAGAAGCGCGTTGTCGATGGCGTCAGCTGCTTGTGGGCGGTGCACGATGATGATGCTGCCGCAGTCGGTGAACAGATGCCGATCGTCTTCGTCGTAATAGCGGACCTGCCAGCCATCAGGCTCGAACCTCAGAGGCGTCGTCCACGGCTGGTGTGCCTTGCGCTCGGCAGTCACAGGTAGCAGCAACGCCGGCGCAGTGATGAGCGGCGGGTGCGCTGGAGACCCGGCTTTGGCCCAAGCCTCCGCAGCCGTGAACCGGTTGTCCGTGCACGCTTTGATGACGGTTTTGTACTCAGCCTCCAGCAAACGGATTGCGGCGTCGCGTTCACGGCGGATCAGAGTGCCGAGTGCAGCTGACGATTGCGGCGGCAGGCCGGCAATCGTCAGGTCCGCCCACTCGCAGATTTCAGTCACAGCTGCGGTGCGCCCTTCGCGCAGTCGCGCCAGCTGGAGTTTGTGGGCGGCTCGGTATGTCTCAAAGCCCGAGTTCTCGCGACTGGGATCCGGTATGAACCGACCCCACGCCTTCTCCAATGTCGCGAGCGATAGCTGACGCGATATCAACGAGGCTTTGGCGGACTTGTCGGCCACGAAGACGCGGGCGCCGCTGCCCTTTCGTTCATAGGCGATACCGGCACCTTGCAGGCGTGCGTGAAAGTCCAGCCAGTTCCGGCTCGCCGTCGCCGCGGCCAGGATAACGGGAGTGCAAGCCCGCATGTCGGCCGGAACGGCGTCTCGGTCGCGAGTTCGGACATGGTGACCGGCAGCATCACGAACCATGACCTCGGTGACTGGCATCTGATTGTCAGGGTCAGCAAGCGAGATCGCCGACGCTACTCTGGCGTCGAACACCGCGCCTTCGCGGGAGTAGTAGAGTGCGTTCGGTTCCGAAGACCAGCCTTGGCGATCCTCAATGATGGCGAGGGCTTGGTGCATATCCTCGATGAGCCACTCGCTACCCGTTGCACCTCCTGTGGTTTTGTCGACCCGCACGACTGCAATGTGCACGTGCCGGCAGACAGTATTAGTGTGTTCTGCATAGAGCGCTGGACTGCGGCTTAGTCCAGTGGCCTTCAGCAGAATGTCGACTGCTTCGTCGATCTGCACCGGCGTCGGCACTTCACCCTC
This sequence comes from Croceibacterium ferulae, assembly GCF_003660445.1. GTDB lineage: Bacteria > Pseudomonadota > Alphaproteobacteria > Sphingomonadales > Sphingomonadaceae > Croceibacterium > Croceibacterium ferulae. The sequence continues at coordinate 46,849 of NZ_QZVQ01000015.1, forward strand.
ACGCCAACTTACTATGATGTGCGCGAGCGGAAATTCGACCCGCGGCGCTGCCGAAGCCGTGGCAAGCATTTCGAGTTGCTGCTCCCGCAGACTGCCGGTCAGAAGATTTCGCGTTCCGAGATGGCCGGCTTTTTCGCCCGGCTCGACGCCTGCGACCGCAGCATGCCGAAGATACTCGGCAAGCGATCGCACACGATCTGTGTCGTTCATCACCAGCGACCAAGGGTCGGCATCTGCCACGTAGCGGGTGAGCGCGTAGACATCATCGCGCAACTTGGCTGGCTGATCGACTGAGCGTGCGACCTTGATCAGCTTGACGATCACCGCCCTGTCTCCAGTCGGGCGACTTCGGCGAGCTGGCGGACAGCAGCCACAAGCTCGGCACGCAATGGTGCGTCCAGTTGCTCAGCATCATCCAACCGATGGGCGATCCGGAGCAACTGCGCGAGTGCCGCCATGTTCGGTGCGTGAGACTCGGCTTTGCCGAGGGCTCGAGTTCGAACCAGACCACTGCGGGTCAGACCTGCACACGCCGCCTCGATCTCTAGGTGTCGGCCTTCTGCCGGCGTGACGTGGATCGTTACAGAGACACGCGTGTCTGCGGAGAGCTTGTTACTCACCTGCTACCTCCAGCCGCGAGAAGGTTCCCCGCCGAGCGCTTTCGGGCCTGGTTACAGGCCCCATCCTGCTTACCGTTTCTTCCTTCAATACAAGCGGTGAGCGAGCGAACATGAGATGGGGAAGCGGACATCGACCGTTCGCACAACGTGCGCTCGGGCAGGCAAGGAACGGTCAAGCTCCCTGACCATCTTCGAGCAACAACCGAGCAAGTTGTCGAACGCCTCGGGGCTGTTGATGAAGTTGCCTGATGCATGATTAATTCCGCTTCATCCCATCGAGCACCGACGGGTGCTCAACAGAGCGGTGACACGCGCAATGGCTGTAATCGAGAGGACCAAAAAACATTCTGTCTCAAGACGCCTCAGGACGTCTCACCCTGCGTAGACGAGCAAAAACAGGGGTCTCATACTGTTCATGTTGCCGATCAACGGAGGGACAACATGACTGAAGATGATGAGTACATGAAAAGCGTGCGGGCACGGCTGGCGGCTGCGAAGGAACGCAAACACCGGCTGGGTTCGACTGCAGCGAAGGTCGCAGTCTTGCTGCCAGAGGTTCAGGCGGCACGCGCAGCTGGAAAAACGTGGGAAGAAATCGGTCACGACCTCAGGGACAGCGCAGGGCAGGCACCTGACCCGAATACCGTAAGAATCGCGTTCAGGCGTGCCTCTGAGCCCATGGGCACCGCCAAGCGCCAGACTAAGAAGCGGACACGTACTACTTCGCGGCCGAAGCCGGAGCCGGTAAATCCGCTTAGCGAACCGACCGCTTCCATGGACGACTGCGCGGACATGTTCGGGCCGATGTTCGATGCGCGCGACACTCAGGGTCGGCCTACGGGCGGCGAATAGGAGGTCGGCATCATGAGCAAGCTGAACAAGGACGAGCAGTTGATCCTCACGATCGTGATCACCAATGCTGGCGGAGTGGGTAAGACAACCTGGGCAGAGCAGCTCAACGGCATGGCTCGTTTGTCCGAGAAGAAGGTCATCGCGGTTGATCTCGACCCGGGGAACCGGGGCTTTCTAAATCGCAATGGTGATGATTCAGCGGTGCCGCTCGACTGGTCACCCATGAAGATCGACGGATCCGCGCCGGCTGATCCTGGCCGTTGGTACGAGGAGCACCTCGCAGGGCAGAACCTGGTCATCCTGGACACAGGTGCGAACATGTTGGCGGCCGCAAATTCGATCAACCAGTTCATTGGCGGACTGATCGGCGTCGCACGTGAAAATGGCTCGCGAGTGATCATCTATTGCGTGACCAGTCCGCTGAAGCCCGGGTCGGACGAACTGATTGAATTGATGTACAATCGTTTTCGTCGCGGCGCCGAGGTCGTTATCGTCCAGAACAATCGGGACGGATCGGGTTCGTTCGCCTCGTCACTCTCCGCCATGGGTACGCCTGTGATTGCTCTGCCGCATTTGGATACGGGCTTGCAGGAAGTGCGGCTTCGACGTCGCCTCCCGCTTGACGTGGTACTCCGTCAGCCAGAGCCGGGGTACGAGCGTGCGACCGAGCTACTGGCCAAACGCCTGCTCGCTGTCGCGAAGCAGGAACCGGTCATCGATGTTGTTGGGCGGGGCGCCATGGAATGCCTGCAGACGCTGTCTGCAGGCGCACCTGCAAGCCTCCGTTTCCGGCTTGACCGGTTTATGCACGCCAGCAACGACGCGATAAGGGCCAACGAACGGCTTATGATGACGAACCGGCAGTTCATGGCGGCAGTACCGGAGAACGAAGCAGCGTTTTTCGCTGCTGCTCGGGCTCACTGGGAAGCCGAGCAGAAATGGAAGGCTTACAGTCGGTAAGTGGAGTAGCAGAGGGCAGCCGACCACGGCTGCCCTCGACCCGGTGCAAGGTGAGTCACACTTCCGTAGCTATGGATATGCCCAATTCTTCTCCGGATCGGGTATTTCGAAATGGATATTCAAGGAGGCCATTTCACCCCACGGTAAGCGGACATCGGTTCAGGGTACGAGCAATCCCTTCGACTGACCCGTAGCAGAACGCCTGCTTGCAACTGCCGATGGCGAAAAACCGCCGTTTATCCCACTAATACTCAAAATGGCAGAACGTGGGATAAATCGTGAAGCTAATCTAACTCCGCTTCTGGCCGCTTCGGGGCCATGAAGCGCACCAATTGCAACTTGGCGTATCTGCTGGTTCCTAAGCGGACCGACCACTTTCCTCCAATCGTGCCTGCGCTGCCGTTCATGCCAGATATTTTGCAAAGGTGAGAAACCGTTAGCAATTGCCTGTCACGTGAAGGCGATGATCAGCGCTGCCAAGATCAGCCACCAGCTCCATACACTTAGCCTCCAAGGGGTTACGGGTGCGTTCTACCGGTCGCTGGCTAAAGCCCGCTATGGCCGCTACGCGGGTGACCGCATCAGCCTTCTCCGCCTGTACAATCGAACGTTCGACTTCGAGTTGGCGCTGTGCTCGGATTTCTGCGCGGTTCCTCCGGGTTGGCTTGAGTGCCATGCGGTACTGCTGCCAGCAGTCTTTCAGCCTGTCAGACACGACCAGATACAAACTCGCCTTGAGCGGATGCTGCACGCCCCGCGCGACAAGGAAGCGATCAGCGCAATCCTCGCCGCCGTCTCTTACGTAACTGACGAAAAAGTGGCCAGAAGACGGCGACGAGTTCCCTACATCATATCGGTCCGTCGCTTGGCAGACCAGCTGTTCAGTGCTCAAGCTTCGAACGGCCGTTTCGTGGACGCTCTGTTACACGGACATTTGGGATCCTGTGCAGACATGATTGCAAGTCATCAGCTTGTCGGTATGGGGCGAAAAACAGCAGAAGGTCTCCTGTTGGATATGACCCGCATGTGGGCGCTCCACGACCTTCAGATCATTTCGGCCAAACTGCATCAGTCAATTTATCGTCCGACGAGCGGTCTGTTTGAAGGGCTCGACGCAGGCTCCCAGTCATTCCAGGCCGTCATGCGTGATCCGAAGAAAATGGGGGAGATGGCAGCGATCGCACTGCGGCTGCTGAACCGCGACCCTCAGCTACGCACCCCTGAGGAGGTAGCAGAGCAGAGGAAGTTCATTGGCTTCATGACTGGAACAGACTTCAAGAGTGTCGCGCTGCAGCTTGGATTGCAATTCGGGTTCACTGCCGATGAACTGAACGACGCGGCGGTTGTGAGCTCAGAAACAGCAAGGAAGGCTGCAAAAGTTTTCCGGCGTTTCACCCAAGCTGCCAAGGTCGCTGGGCAGGAGATCGATGAAAGCCTTGATCTGAGCTGGGACGACCGAGCTCCTGTCGGCAACGCCTCCGGTCCAAAACGTGTTTCGCATCTGTCGCCGGCGGCGATCCGATACGGACTGGATGCGCCTGCCGCGCTGGCGTACGCAGTGCTTGTTTTTATCGACGTGGCAAAGACTTTGCCACGGAAACTCCGTGAGCGGATCGATGGGGTTCACCCCGCCGCCGCTTCAACAACCCTGTTTCCTCGTAAGCTGACGCGGGACGATGTCGTGACCTTCGAAAGGATGTTCGAGGCTTATCGGCTGATCTTCCTGCGGGACGTCAATTCGCTGAACCGCGAAACCAGGCGGGAGATGCAATTGAAGGAGGCAAGCTCCGTTTTCGCGAGCAAGGCGGCCGTTGGCAGAGCAAGATATCAGCACGTCATGGGGCAATGTGCGAGCGTGATCCACCGCCTCGGTGCGATACCGTTAACTGCGCCTCACGGCACTGTACCCGGCATCTCAACGGGCTACGGGAGAAGTTCGCTCGCAAAGGCGCGGGCGACAATGAAGCGCGACGACGAGGAGCGCCATCGTGCCTATGATCCTGCGTTCACTCCGGCCGTTAATTGGCGCTTCGAAAAATGACCCCCCTGGGGGTGACCTCGCGTTCTTGAGCCTGCGAATCGGACAGATCGACTGACGGCCACACAATCGTGGTCGTCATGGATGATCTGTCATGCACCTTATCGACCGCATTGTTCGGATGCCCGAGTGCGTCACTCTGGCTGGCGTTTCAAAAGCAACAATCTATCGCAAAATGGCCGCGGGTACTTTCCCGTCAAATCGTAAGCTCGGCGTCCGGTGCGCCGGCTGGCGCCTGTCTGAAATACTCGCCTGGGTCGACGCACAGTGAGAAGCGTAGCGTCATCTCCGCCCGTCGCCGAGGCGTTGCCAGCACAGATTACCGTCACGCCATCAAGCCAAACGATCGAAGCTGACCTCCGGCAACTGGTACGTCTGCTGGCGCGGCAGGCGGCAATCGAGCATTGTCGCTTCGTCGGATCGGAGTCATCCTGCGTGGACAGGTCGCCCTCGCCCCGGAGCAGAAAATGAGCTCTCAGAAGCCACGTATCGCCGTTTACGGTCGCCATTCTACGGACAAGCAGAACCCCAATTCCAGCGCAGATCAGGTTGCAGTCTGCGGGAAGCTCGTCGAATTTCTTGATGGTGAGGTTGTCGGCACTTACCTCGATCCAGAGACATCCGGCTATCGTCGCGACCGCAGGGATCTGCGCCGCATGTTGTACGATATACGTGATGGCAAGATCGACATTGTTGTGTGCGAGTCCTTGGATCGCCTTGCGCGTGATCCAGAGGACATTTCGTGGCTTGGCAAAAAACTGCAATTCGATCGGGTCCAGCTCTGGACGGTGTCCGAGCGGCATGTCGATGATGTCAAACTCGGGGTCGCGGCTCTGCTGGGATCCCTTTTCCTTAGTCAGCTGCGCCAGAAAGTGCATCGGGGGCTCAGCGCGGCGGTGTTGGCGGGCAAGTTTGCAGGCGGTCGTGCATATGGATACCGGAAGGTCAGTGGATTCGATGAGCGCGGGCAACCGCTGACCGGCTTGCTCGAGATCGAACCCTCGGAAGCCGGCGTGGTTCGGCGTATCTTTGACCTGTTTGCCAATGGCCTGTCCTCGATCCAGATTGCCAAACGCCTGAACGAGGAAGGAATAGCCGGACCTCGCGGAGGAGCCTGGAACCCATCCACAATTCGTGGCGACCCGAAAAAGCTCACCGGCATCCTCAACAATCCGCTCTACACTGGCGAGCTGGTCTGGAACCGGCGCGAGTGGCGCAAGAACGCGGATTCTGACCGTCGCGAACGGCTCTACCGTATTCGCCCCGAAGAGGAATGGTTGCGCAACGAGGTCCCAGATCTGCGGATCATCGACGAAGCGACGTGGGACGAGGTGCGACGCGAGATAACGCTGCGCAGCCGTGAAGCCACGAAGGACGCAGCGCCAGTGGCACAGCGGCGACGCAAGCACCTGCTTTCCGGCAGCATCAAGTGCGGCTGCTGCGGGTCCAACTTCACCTCTGCGGGGAAGGACTACTATCGGTGCGCCGGCGCCCGCGAACGTGGCACCTGCCAGAACCTCGTGTCGATCCGGCGCGGCCCCTTGGAACATGCGGTGCTGTCCGTCTTACAACATCACCTGCTTACTCCTGAGTTGGCGGAGCTGTTCGCTCACGAGTTCAGGAAGGAGGTCGCCAGGCTATCCAATGGAGCTGATGAGCGCGCAGCCAAGGCTGCTGTTCGCCTTTCTGAGGTCACCGTGCAAATCGAGACGCTTGCTCATAACATGGTGTTGAGCGCTGCTAGTCCGGCATTGCATCGCCTGCTTGGCAACCTCGAGCGGGAGAAGGCAGAACTGGAGAACCTGCCCGAGTACGCGCCGCGGGTGACAGGCGAGATCCTGCCGCATCCAATGTTGCTCAAGCTGTACCAGGAGAAGGTGGCAGACCTTGCGGCGGCGCTCAGCGATGACAGTGTTCGCACTCAGGCTGCCGAGACGATCGCGCGGTTGATCGATAGCGTCACCATCCATCCTGGCGCAGAGCCGGAAGCGGAGGTGGTGGCAGAGATCGGCAAGCTGGTCGGCTTCGCGATCAACGACAACGAGGCGCGTTGGGGAAGGTCTGGAGGGAGTTTTGTATCGGTGGTTGCGGGGGTTGGATTTGAACCAACGACCTTCAGGTTATGAGCCTGACGAGCTA
>NZ_QZVQ01000016.1 GCF_003660445.1 Croceibacterium ferulae
GCCAACCTTGCGCTGAGCGACGACACCGATTTCCTGTTCTACAGTCTTAGCGACTTCAATCAGAGCGTACTGACGGACCCGGCCTCCTTTGGTCTGCCGCCCCTGCGGACCGACACGACCTGCATCGCGGCAGGTGCGCAGGCAACGGGTTGTGCTGGTTTTTTCTCCTTCGACGGTGTCCACCCGACCGCGGCCGTCCAAGCCGCAGGCTACCGCGACATTAAGCAGCAGTTTGGGCTTACCGCCGTCCAGGCGGGACCAGAGCCGGCGAGTGGGGCCATGATGTGCATCGGCTTCGGCGTACTCGGTGCTGCCTTGCGGTACCGCCGTCGTTCGACAACGGCGATGCAGTTCCGCTCGGGTGCATTCGCAGGCTGAACGAATAATATCTTTCGGGTAGAAACGTACGGATGCGCATGAGCGCCTTGGGCAAGGGCCTTTGTCGCTATGAACATCGTGGAGGAGGCACCGGTCCGTGAGCATAACACGCTCGAGTCCTGTGGCCGCACGTACGTTTCCGACGACGCTACTTGAGGCGGCTCACCATGAGAATTTATCATACGGGTGCACGAAGGAGGATCGTTCAGCGGGCGCTCCCTGCCCTCCCTACTGACCCACGCCGAAGCTCCATCCTGACAAGTCTCACAAGACTGGTCCGATATGTTTCGCAGTGATGGGGCCTCTTACGTTACATCGGAACGCAATACTCACACGCTGATCGGCTATGCCAGCAGCTCCGCGATTAGACTGGCCACCTTTTCACCACGGTAAGGTTTGGGGATGAATTGACTGCGTTCCGGCAAATCATCTCGGCGCACGGCGACAGCGCCGGATGTGACGATGATGACCGCGTCCGGGCGCCGATCATGCACCATGCGCGCAAGCTCGACCCCGTTGAAACGCCCTGGCATGTCGACGTCAGTGAACACGGCACTGATGTCGGGGCGTTCGTCCAGGCGAACCAGAGCATGATCTACGTTAAAGGCGTCAATGACGTCGAACCCGGCATCCTCAAAGGTCTGCATGGCATCCATCAGGATGAGCGGCTCGTCCTCGACCACGAGTACCACGGTTTTTGTTTGTTCAGGCATCAGATCAGAAACGAACACAACCGCTGAGGTTCCGGCGGCTTAGACAACTCTAGGCCACGCCGGCCTGAGTCGATCAGCCGGCACGCAGCTGAGGGGCAGGCGCACAGATTATCAGGTGCGCCGGATGGCTGCTAACGTGCCGCCGCAGCCTCGGAAACGCGTTGGTTGGCATCTGTTGATGGCGATGGTGCCGGTACATCACCCTCAGGCTAATCGCCGGCTATGATGTGGCTAGCGCTCCACCGTCAGCAGATTAGCTGGAAGGGTCAGGGTCGCCACGGTCGCGGCTTCACGCCTGCCAAGATCGAAGCGGCCGGATTGTCCTTGTGCGAGCATTACCGCAATCCGCAGACCCAAACTGGTACTTGCTCCAAGGTCGAAGTCGGCAGGCAAGCCATATCCATCATTGTGGATCAGCACCTCAAGGCTTCCCTCCTGATCGCGCCTGACCTGCACTTCAAGGTGCCCCGCTCTGCCATCGGCAAAGCCGTGCTCGATAGCATTAGCGACCGCTTCAGCGACAATCAGTGCCGTTGGCACGGCAGCGTCGGGTTGAAGTCGCAGGTGCTCATCGCCACTCACCTGTAAATCGACATCAGTGCGGCCACTTGCATCAACTACGCCACGACATAGCTCAGCTAAGAATGGCACCAGGGGCTGAGCCGCACCCGACGGATCGTAAAGCTGTCGGCTGATGCGCCCTACAAGGGCGAGGCGGGCACCAGCTTCGTCCAAAGCTGCTCTGGCGTCGGCGTCGGCAAGCTGACGTTTCTGCATCGTCAACAAGCCAGCTGCGACCTGCAGGTTGTTGGACACCCGGTGCTGCAGCTCGTGGAAGAGCACTTCGCGCATCTCCGCAAGCTGCCGGTTGTTTTCGCGCTCGCGAGCAAGCTGGCTGTTAGCGGCTTGCATCCAGTGAACCAGCGCCAAGTCCGTTGCGACTACAAGGACGTAGAAAGCCAGCGCAAAACCTGCTCCGTGAGTTAGCGCAAAGCCATAAGCCGGCGGAATGAAGAAGTACCAGGCTAGCAGACCGCTCAGCAGCGCCGAAACGCAGCCCAGGCGCACACCGAAGAGGAACGATGTGACAATCACGGCCGGGAAGAACGTCACATAGGGAAAGCCGGATGGCAGCTGCGGATCGGCGACAATCCGCAGCAGCAATGCCGCAGCAACCAGACAGAGCGTTATGACTGCGCCGAGCACCGGACGATTGCGCGCGACCGGCAGCTGCTCGATCCACCGTTTGCGCGCGGATAAGGTGTTTGTGGCAGTCGGGTCGATCATCGCGCGCGGGTTACGGTCCCCAGCAGCGTAGGTCATCAGCCCTGTTGGGGGGAGCGTCAAAGCCTTCTCGGGCTGTTGCATATATGCTGATCTTCATCCCGCTCCAGGGTCCACCCCATCAATGCAAGGAGCGTTGCCAACCTAATCTTCAGACGCCCCACTGTTATGATGCTTGTGGCTGGTAGGTCAACGGACGCTAAGCTTTAGAATACTACATCACGGCCGAGCGCTACCGCGTCAGCTGTTTTGTTGAGCGACCCGGCGGCGAAAGACAGATCGGTTTTACGGCCATTTGGCAGTGCTTGATGAACTTCGATCCAGGCACCGCAGGCATCGCCAGATCGATCATCGATAACGCTTCGAAGCTCTAAGATAATCGTATCCATAGCCGCCAACCCGATCGTGATAGCTGGGTCAAACTAGAACGCAGAGGTTAACAGCTGGTTGTAGGTCAGATCGCAACAAACCTAAGCGCAGCCGATCTTCGAGCGTCATCTTCGAGTGACCGACACCCGTTAGCCGTAATTCGTGGGAACATGCACGCAATACAATCAAAGTCGATAATCTCTAGGCAACCAGACCGGATCCGGCGGTCAATCTTGCCTCGGTTCGCGTGAGAGCTGGTTGCGGCGCTTCAGATGGCGTCCTCCTGCAATCTGCGGGCGATCTTTGCGAGGAGCGTGCGGCTGCAGCCAGTGGCGTTCATGATCTCCCTCCAGGTCTGACCGTCGCGCAAGGACCGCGCGATCGCGGCGTTGCGGTCGACGTTCTCCCGACGCCCTTTATAGAGGCCGGCAGTCTTGGCGCGTTGAACGCCCTCCCCCTGCCGACGCCGACGATCATCGTAATCCTTGCGGGCGACTGCGGCGAGGACATCGAGCATCATGCTGTTCACAGCTGTGAACATGCGGGCGGTGAACTCGTCCGGCGGCGTGACCAGGTTCCAGGATGTCGGCAGATCTAGTGAGACAACACGGATCTGGCGGGTCTCGATCTCTGCGCGGAGCTTCGCCCAGTCGCCAGAACCGAGGCGGGACAAGCGATCAATCTGTTCGACAAGCAACACATCGCCCGGCCCGCAATCATCAAGCAGCCGAAACAGCTCTGGACGGGCAAGGCGGCTGCCGCTCTCATTCTCGATATAGCGGGCTGCTATCCGAAAGCCGTGCGCCGCGGCGAAAGCATCAAGAGCGGAGCGGGTGCGAGTTGCGTCCTGTTCGGCAGTTGAAGCACGCAGATAAGCTCGGACGAACACTTACGGTCCTTTTTAGATGGTCCGTTTCGGTTTAGTCCGTTTTGAATCGCTTTGGGACGGAAAAGAGACCGCTTTGTACCCGGTCTTCTAAAGGTATACCCTAAAGACACCGCTCAGAAGGCGTTCCGCGCAACCACAAAATTTCGAATGAGAGCGACCCCCTGGCGCCTCACAATGTTCAGCGGATTCAGTGCGAACAAAGCTACTGAGTTTTCGCCGACTTCCTCCGCCCGCGGATGAGGGCTGGACTGCCCGGGACATCTCTCAAGTGCACTTCTGGTCCGGACCATTCAGAGGAAATAAAGCGGGCTAAGTGCTTACCGGGCATCGCTTTCCTGCTTCTGTTGTTTTAGGGGCTGCCGGAGGACGGAAAAGCGTGCGTTCCTCGGGCGGGTGAAGTTTGATGCAAGATAGCGATCTCCACCGCCGCGCAACATCTGCAAGTGCGAGTGCCCTGCAGCCAGTGCTCGATTCTGCCCTGGATGCTGTCGTAATTATGCGGGCTGACGGTGTGGTAGCGGACTGGAACACCGCCGCAGAAGCAACATTTGGTTGGTCTCGCGAGGAAGCAGTGGGTCACCCCATGACGGACCTGATCGTCCCGCCGCGTTATCGCACAGCCCACATCGAAGGAGTGCAGCGATACCTGGAGACTGGCACGGGCCCGGTGCTCGGCCGTCGCATCGAAATAGCTGCACTCCACAAGGCGGGCCACGAGTGCTCAGTGGAGTTGTCGATCTCTCCAGTCACGATGGACGGAGAGACATACTTCCTTGGATTTCTGCGCGACATCACTGAGCGAAAGCAATCTGAGCAAAGCCTCCGTGAAAGCGAGGCCCACTTTCAGATCATCGCGGACAGCTCTCCCGCCCTCATGTGGCAGGCGAACGAAAGCGGCGAACTCGTCTTCGTCAACAAACGTCACGAAGATGTTTTCGGCTGCGAAGTGGAGACGCTGCATAGCTTTGGTTGGCGCCGCGTTGTCCATCCAGACGATGTAGATGCGTTTCACTCTGAGCTCATGCGGGCGCTCGCCGCTAGAGAGTCCTTTAAGGCCGAGGCGCGCTTCATATCGGCTTCCGGCGCATTGCTGTGGCTACACTGCGAGGGGAAGCCGCGGTTCCAGGAGGATGGCGCGCTTGCAGGATACGTAGGAGTGAGTTTTGACGTCACCGAGGAAAAATCGGCGCTTGGCGCTTTGGCGGAAACTCAGCGCAGGCTCAATGCTGTCCTGAACAATGCGTCGGTCGCGATTTTTCTCATGGATGCAAACCAGCACTGTGTTTACATGAATGCCGCAGCGGAACGCCTGACGGGCTTTAGTTTGCACGAGACGCAGGGCCGTCCCCTTCACGACGTCATTCATCATACGCGTCCGGACGGCAGCCACTTTCCACTTCACGAATGTGCGATTGATCGTGCCTTTCCTCAGAACAACAACCAGCAAGGGGAGGAGGTGTTCGTTCACAAGGATGGCCGCTTCTACCCGGTCGCCTTCACCGCAAGCCCCGTGCGGGATGAAGGATCGAAAACCGTCGGTACGATCATCGAGGTACAGGACATCTCCGAGCGTAAGCGAGCGGAGGAGCACCAGCGGCTGCTTGTCGATGAGCTGAACCACAGGGTTAAGAACACGCTTGCCATCATCCAAAGCATTGCTCAGCAGACGTTCAAAGGGGAAGTTGCCACCGCAGAGGCCCGTGCTGCTTTCGAAGGACGCTTGGCTGCGCTCGCAGGCGCGCACAACCTGCTGACGGAGCAAAGATGGGAGTCAGTCTCTATTGTGGCCCTGGTGAAGGACGCGCTGAAGCCGTTCCGAGCCGGGACTGGCCGCTGGGCAATAGATGGCACTGACTTTCAGATCGCACCGAAGACTGCGGTGACCTTAACCCTTGCCATGAACGAGCTGGCGACCAATGCAGCGAAGTATGGTGCCCTCACGTCGCCAGAGGGGCGCGTGGAGGTATCGTGGAAAATACAACCAATCGGCGCCGAGCAGCGCTTACGCCTGTATTGGATCGAGCGCGGTGGTCCGAAGGTAACACCGCCGTCACGACATGGATTCGGTACGCGCATGCTTCAGCGGGCGCTTGCAAGTGAACTTGGAGGTAAAGTCAGGCTGGACTTTCGCGCAGAAGGATTGATCTGCGACGTCGATGCGCCCCTTCCAGGCTTGATCGCGTGAGCGTTCTTACCGGCATGCGCGTCCTTATCGTCGAAGACGAGCCGCTTATCGCGATGACGTTGGAGGACATCCTCATTGATCTTGGCTGCGTTGTTGTCGGGCTCGCGAGCCGGCTGAATGAGGCGTTGGATCTCGTCCGGCGCTTGGAGGTCGACGCCGCGATCTTGGATGTGAACATACATGGGGAAAAAAGCTTCCCAGTCGCGAGTGCGCTACAGCAGCGCGGCGCGCGCTATGTCTTCGCCACGGGATATGGGCTCCAGGGAGTGGGAAAGGGCTTCAGTAACGTGCCCGTGCTGCAGAAGCCGTACAGCCAGGCACAGATAGCCGCCGCTTTAGAGGCGTTGGCTAACGCGCGGTAGTTTCCCCTCGAACGCCGGGAGGGTGTCACCAAATCGTAAGAGCGCTTAGGAAAACCGGCCCAGCGAAAAGCTGCTCGACCCGGCGACAGCCTTCAGGTGAGTGCCAGAAGGCACTGTAAGTCGGGCTTGGGGCGGAAGCCGATCGGGGCAGGTCTTGGCCAGGAACTGGGCGAAGCCGCACTTCGGCTTTCAGACGAGCGTCGCCCTGCTCAGCATGGCTGAAAGTGGGTGGATTCCTGCCCGACCGCTTTTGAGCGTTTGAGGGCCACAGCTGCCGTTCATCGCAGCCTCCCAAGGGCAGCACGCATGGCTTCCCGCTGCTCCAGAAGCCCTACTCGGCGGACGCTTCATCCATGGTCCTGCGCCAAGCAATCAGGTAGGGTGATCGAATGGGACGAGCGCGTGCTGGAGCGCGACGAGACCGGCGCGCCCGTCACCCGCTGGGACAGCGAGACGATGAAACCCGTCACCGGCAAACCGGTGCCTGAGAGCGGCAATCTCGGAAACCTCCCCCCCTCCAGGCATTAGTTCTGCAAACAGGAGGAGCAGCAGGTGCCGCAAGGAGAGCACGAACAGCAGGGCCATCAGCACGACGGAGGCGGCATGTACTGGCGCTTCCTGGCGATGATCGCGACCTCCACGGTGGTGATGTTTGTTCTGATGTACCTCAACACCTACTCGATCGACCACGTGTTCTGGAGCGAGACGCGCTTCTGGATGGCGTTCGTCATGGGCGCGTGCATGATGGCGATCATGCTGCTGTTCATGTGGGGCATGTACCAGAACCGCACCAAGAACCTCGTCATTCTGGGTGTAGCGGCCTTCGTTTTTGCGCTGGCGCTGTGGCTGGTGCGCAGCCAGACCACAGTGACCGACGCCGAATACATGAAGGCGATGATCCCGCACCACTCGATCGCCATCATGACCAGCGAACGTGCCCACATCCGCGATCCGCGCGTGCGCGAGCTGGCGCGCGACATCATCCTCGCCCAGCGTCGCGAGATCGCCGAGATGAAGTACCTGATCGCCGATATCGAGGCGAACGGCTTGCCCACCGCGGAGCGGATGCCCCGGCCAGCCGATGCGCCGGAGGACGGGCGGTGAGGCGCCTGTTGGTCCTCGCTTGCGCCCCCGTTGCGTTGGCAATGCTCCCCGGGTGCAACTCGAACATCGCGCCAGGCAATGACCGCGAGGCGCAGATCGATGCAGCGCCCACTCCCGCCCCGGTCATGGGCGCGGCGGAGGCGCTGTCCGGCATCGCGATCGAGGCCGTGCAGCCGGAGACGATGACCGATGCCGACATCGCCGCCCTGGGCGGGCTGGAGGGGCGCTGCGCCATCCGCCTGACCGAGGTGAGCGAACCGTCCTTCCTCTACCGGCCGCGCGGGTCAGGCGCGATCAAGCTCAATGGCAAGCTGATTGAGCTGTCGGCGGCGGGCGGGCGGCGCTTCGTCGACGGTGGTCTCAACGTCCAGTTGCGGCCGGTGGAGGGCGAGGGCAATGCCGGGCTGCCCGAGCACGAGATGATCGTGATGCTTCCCGGCGCGCAGGACGAACTTGGCTTTCGCGGCTATCGCCAATGCATCGGTACGGCGGAGGAGGGCGAATGACGATCGACTGGAAGAGCCTTCTTCTGGGCGCGCTCGGCATGCTAGCGCTGCTCATCCTGATCGCGCTGCTGGTGATCTTGACGGGGGGCTACAATGTCGCGGCCACGAACCGACACAACCCGATCACCGCCTGGGCGCTCGATACCACCTTCCGCAACTCGGTGCAGGGGCACGGAGGCGACATCGCCGCGCCCGAACTCACCCCGGCGATGGTCGCCGCGGGCGCGGGCGGGTACAAGGCGATGTGCGCGCATTGCCACGGCGGCGTGGGCGAGGGCCGCGCCGAATGGGCCGAAGGCATGCGCCCAAAGCCGCCCGCTCTGGCCAGAGCGGCCGACGAGTGGAGCGACACCGAGGTCTTCTGGCTCGTCAAGCATGGCGCGAAGATGACCGGCATGCCCGCCTTCGGCGGCACGCACGATGACGAGACGCTGTGGAACATAGCCGCCTTCGTGAAGGCGCTGCCGGACATGCCGGCCTCACAATACGCCGCCTATCCATCAGGGCACTGAAAGGAGACTGGCGGAGAGGCCGGCCATCCGCACGCTGGAGGGTCGGCGGCCGAGGACTGACCGGCTTCCGCTTTCGGTTCGTCAGGAAGATGTGTTTGCCGACGCTAAGGCACAGCGCTGCTTCAGTTCGCCGCTATCCTCGTGCGAGCCTAGCTCGATCATTCACCGAGCACAGCGTAGCAGTCCAACATTCGCCAACGACGTTAAAAGTTCGTCCAGTCGTCACTGGCAGACGAGGCGACGTAGTGGCCATTGGCGCTGCCATTCGCCTTGGTCTTCATGATCTTTGACGGCTTTTTCCCCTTCAGGGCCGAAGCCTTTGGGGTGAGGACATCCGGCTTCGCCATGAGCTTACCTTCGCTAACCCCGTCGATGATCCTGAAGTGACCGGCCTTGCCTGCCAGAGCTTCAGACTCGGTGTTCAGGTTTCGTGCGGCAGCCGAGGTTTCCTCGACCATTGCGGCGTTCTGCTGCGTTGCCTGATCCATGCTGCTCACAGCGGCGCTGATCTGGCTGATCGCCGCAGCCTGAGCCTGGTTGTCCGACGCCATACCGCCCAGCAGCTGGTGCACTTCGCCAACGCCTTCAGAAATGCCGGCTAGGGCGCCGTCCACTTTCTGCACCGCCTCAACAGCCGTAACGATATCCGTCTGCGTGAGCGTCAGCTGATCGCGCGCGCGCTTTGCCTCCTCTTCGGCGCGCATGGCCAGCGCGCTGACAAGATCCGCCACAACCGCAAAGCCGCGGCCGGCATCACCTGCCCGACCCGCCTCCACAGCTGCGTTCATCGCCAGCACGCGGGTTTGGAACGCAATCTTGTCCACGCCCTCGATCACCTCGTCGATGCCCTTGGCGCTTTCCCGTACGCGGCCCATCGCCTGAACCGCTTCGTCAGCGACGCCACGCCCGCCGGACACAGTGCTGATTGCCTCATCGGCCCGGGTCACCGTACGGCCTGCGGCCTCGGCCGTCGCCCTGATCCGACCGTCAATCTGGGTCAGCGCAGCCGAGGTCTCTTCCAGGCTTGCCGCGTTGCTTTCCGTGCGGCGAGCAAGGTCTTCCGATGCTTGTGCGATCTCGCTCGAGCCGGTGCGAAGGCTGTGGGAGCTCTCGATCACTGAGCCGATAAGCTCACGCAAATGGGCAACGGCGCCGTTGAAATCCCTTGCGAGCATCTCGTAATCCGCCGGGAAGTCGCCGGCGATCCGGATAGTGAGGTCGCCGTCGGACAAGCTGGTAAGAGCAGTGCCAAGTGCATCCATCGCGCGAGCGCGATCTGCTTGGCCTGCGGCATTGGCTGTCTCGGCAGCCTGCTTAGCGATGGTTGCTTGCCGGAAGACTTCAAGTGCGGTGCCCATGCGGCCGATCTCGTCACCCCGATCTCGGGCCGGAATATCAATTTCCGTCTCACCAGCGGCAAGGCGCTGCATCGCCCCGTTCATTTGGCTGAGCGGGCGGAACATGGCGCGATTGACCAGGAAGCACAGTGTGGCCGCGGCAAGTGCAATGAGAACGCAGGCGATCGCCATTGAGCGGCGTAGATCGCTTATGGACGCAGTGACCTCTGCCTTGGGAATGCCGACGTAAAGGACACCGATCGTCTCGCCGGCGGCGTTCTTAATTGGATCGTAAGCGGTGTAGAAGGTCTCGCCAAGGATGTCGGCTTCCCCGCGATAGGGGGTGCCTTGCCCCAGTACGGCGTCGCGGGCTTCACCGGCGGCCAGCCTTGTACCAATCGCACGAGTGCCGTCGGGCTTCCTGACATTGCTGGTGACGCGCAAGTCACCCATAAAGATGGTAGCCGTCCCGCCAACCAGCGCCTTCACTCTGTCAACCGGCTCGCTCCAATCGTTAAGCAATTGGTCGCCCACGAAGAGTTTATCGCCCTCGCGACGGAACTCCGAGCCGTAACTACGTAGAACGTCCCAGGCGACCCTCATATTCGTCTCTTGACGCTCGGCAGCGGTGCGGGCCGCATTGTCGGTAACGGCACCGTCGCTGACGAAGAATGTGCCCGTCGCCAGCAGTAGCAAGGCGCAAATGGTCAGTGCAGTCGTTTTTGCTGCGAGGGAAAGATTGCGGATACGGGCGAACATGAAGGCCTCGTGCTTTGCCTAGGCGCGCAGGCCCAAGGGACAATTTCTGGTTCCTCTATTGTAGGAGAAGTTCTCGCGGAACGGCCGGAGGGAAGGTCGCCCGCGCTGGATCGGCGAAGCTGTGGCCCGCTTATCGGGACCCATCCGGTAGGGCCTGCTCGTAGGAAATTTCAACGAGCCGCAGTCGGCTTTGAAAGCTGAGATGCTCACGTCGGCTTTCAAGCAGCATCTTAGGGCCGAGCGCCGACCCGGAACAGGCGCTGTCCGACGGCCATGAACAGCGGCTCGCACGTCGCGACCTGGTCGGCGGGGCCCGCGGCGACCACGACCAACTGGCCCGTCTCGGCGGCGACCGGCCTGCCGAAGACAGGGGCCGATATGAACCCGCGGCCGCCCCGGTGATCCGCTGCCAGCCGGTCGGCGAGCGCGACGCTGATCGTGCTGTGCGAGACATGAATCGCGGCGCTGCCGAGAATGCCGTCTTCACCGTAGACCGCCGCTTCCGCGGCGGCATCGTCGGCGAGCATAGACATGACGACATCGGCATCGGCCGCGTCGCGCGGTGACGTCGCACGCCGCGCACCTGCCTCGACAAGCGGATCGGGTTTTTCCGGTGAGCGGTTCCACACCGCCAGGTCGTGACCCGCCTTGAGGAGATTGGCCGCCATGGCGCTGCCCATCCGGCCGAGCCCGATGAAACCGACCTTCATGCTGCGCCGCCTTCCATGTGCTCCTTGAACGCCTCGGCATAATCGGGATGCCAGCGCGACAGAGCCGGACGGTTCTCGATGACGTCGCCGGCACCCCAGGCGATCCGGCGCTCGTCGACCGCGCGGGTCACGTCATTGTCCGGGCACAGGATGTAGAAGTCGCCTTGCGCCATGCTCGCCAGCATGAAGTCGGCGACCTGCTCGGCGGTCCACGCGGCCGCCGGCTTCTCCGCAACGCCGCGACGTCTGGTAAACCCGGTGTAGGTGAAGCCTGGGATCAGCAGATGGGCACTGACGCGTCCGCCGGTGCCAAGCAGATCGTGCGCGAGTGACTCCGTGAACGCCTTCAGTCCCGCCTTGCTGACGTTGTACGCGGTGTCTCCGGGCGGAAGGGTGATGCCCTGCTTGGACCCCGTGTTGACGATTGCGCATTGCCAATCTGCGTCGATCATCCCGGGCAGGAACGCCTGCACGCCGTACACTACACCCATCAGGTTGGTCGCGATCGTCTGCTCCCAAATGTCGGGTCCCGCGAGGATACCGCCGCCGCCCTCGCGCCCGGCATTGTTCATCAGCAGCGATACGGGGCCGAGCGCATCGGCGGCCTGCCTGAGCGCCTCGATCTGAGTTCGATCGCTGACGTCCGTCCGGAGCGAACGTACCTCGGCGCCTTGCCCGCGCAGATCCTCGGCGGCCGCGTGAAGTCGAGCCTCGTCGACATCGGCGAGGACGAGGCGCATGCCGGCGGCACTCATCTTCTGGGCAACCGCCAGACCGATGCCGCTGGCAGCCCCGGTTATGACTGCGACGCGATCGGCTGCGATGGCGGGATGCTGATCCATATGTCGTCCTTCAAATCAGGGAAGGATGCGCTGGCGCTTGAGGCTGTCGATGGCGCTCAGCAGAGAGGCGGTCGAGTTCATCCGCTCGGTGAACCCATGCTCGTAGATCTTGTTCACGTCGGAGATGACGTCGGTTTCGGTGTGGAAGATGAAGTCGCCGAAGCCCCAGCCGATGAGACGGACGAGCTCTGGCTCGATCAGACCGTGTCTCTCGGCCAGCGTGCGCCACAGCGGCCCCTTGTCGGCCATGTGCCGGGTCAGCGTCAGCGGCACGGGCGACGCGGTCTCCAGATCCAGATGGCGCGCCACATCGCTCCACATCCGCTCCCAGCGGAAGACGTCGCCGTCGGTGACGTTGAACGCCTCGCCGCCGGCGCGATCGCTGGTCGCGGCCCACAGGCTGGCACGGGCAAGCAGGCGCGAATCGGTGAACTGGACGAGCTGCCCGTAGGCCTTGTCAGTGCCGGGAAAGCGCAGGGGAATACCGAGCGCGCGGCTGATCTCGGCGAAGGCGCCCACAACCAGCGCGATGTTCATCGGGTTGCCGCAGATGTCGCCGACCACCACGTCTGGCCGCAGGGCGACATAGTCCCAGCGGCTGCGTGCGGCGCGTTCGCGCAGCACCGACTCCTGCGCCATGTAGAGGTTTGGTGGCATGTGCGGCGGATCGCTCTCGCGGGCCGGCGTCGGCACCTTGGCGCCCAGATGGATGCCGTAGATCTTGAAGCCCTGGTAGATGATCACGCGCTGAAGCGGAGCGCCTGCGGCCTCCAGCCCGTCTAGCAGGTTGCCGAGCATTGCGGCGTTGCGCGTCGCTTCGGTGGCAAGATCGGGGTCGGGTGCAAGCGCCGCGTAGAACAGGTGCGTCGTGTCCCTCGCCTCGCGCAACGCGGCGGCCGTGCGCTCGGCGTCGGTGAGGTCCGCCTGGATAGACGCATGATCGCGCAGTTTGCGGCGCGACAGGCCACGCACCTTCCACCCGTTGCCATCCAGCTCGCGCATCAAGGCGTCACCGATGATCCCGGCAGCGCCTGCGACCAATGCCGAGCCCGTCACCATTCGACTCCGATTTTCCCGAAGTGCTCGCCGCTCATCTCGAACCGGAACGCCTCGGCCAACTGCTCGAGCGGAAAGCGCCGGTCGACCACCGGGCGGATGCCGCCGGCGTCCAGCGCACGGACGAAGTCCTGCTGTTCACGCCGGCTTCCGACGATCAACCCCTGCAGGCGCGCCTGCTTGGCCATCAGGGCTGCCGTTGGCACCTCCCCCGCGCCGCCGGTCAGCACGCCGATCAGGGAGATATGGCCGCCGACCCGCACCGCTTCGATCGACTGGCCGAGCGTGCCCGGGCCACCCACTTCCACCACATGATCGACGCCGCGGCCGCCCGTCCACTCGCGGACGACGCTGCCCCAATCCTGCTGCTCGCGATAGTTCACGAGGAAGTCGGCGCCGAGTTCTCGCGCCCGTTCCAACTTCTTGCCGGAGGACGAGGTGATCGCGACGGTCGCGCCCATCAGCTTTGCGATCTGGAGCGCCCAGATCGACACGCCGCCGGTGCCGAGCAGCAGCACCGTGTCGCCCGCCTTGAGCTTGCCGTCGACGACAAGCGCCCGCCATGCGGTCAAGCCTGCCGTCGTGATTGTCGCCGCCTCGACCGCGTCATAGCCCTTTGGTGCGCGGGTGAAGGCTGTGGCGGGAAGCACCACATGCTCCCGCGCGAAGCCATCGATCCCATCGCCGGGGGTGCGGCTGAAGTCGCCGATCGTCGGCATGCCATCCTGCCAGTCGGGGAAGAAGCAGGACACAACCATATCGCCGGGCGCGAACTCGCTCACGCCAGTGCCCACGCTCTCGACCACACCCGCTCCGTCGGCGAGCGGAATGCGGCCATCCTCAGCCGGCATGCGGCCGAGGATGACGCCCAAGTCATGGAAGTTCAGCGAGCTGCCGTGCAGCGCGACCCGGATTTCGCCTGGGCCAGGCTGCCCAGGATCGGGCTTATTTTCCAGGATCAACCGATCGAGACCGGCTGGCGATCGCAGCGCCATCACCTTCATCGAGATCGTCTCCTTACCAAGCCACGGCAGTCAGGCCGCGAGCGTGCTGTTGTCGATCACGAAGCGGTACTTCACGTCGCTGCGCTGCATCCGGTCGTAAGCCTCGTCGATCTGCTGGATGCGGATCATCTCCACGTCCGCGACGATCCCGTGGCTTGCACAGAAATCGAGCATCTCCTGCGTCTCGGCGATGCCGCCGATCAGCGATCCGGCGATCGCGCGGCGCTGAAAGATCAGGGTACCGACATTAGGCGACGGGTGCGGATGCTCCGGAACGCCAACCAGCGTCAGCGTGCCGTCACGTTTGAGGAGAACGGTGAGGGCGTCGAGGTCGTGGCTTGCTGCGACCGTGTCGAGGATGAAGTCAAAGCTGCCTGCATGGCTCTCCACCTCTTCGGCGTTCCGCGAGTTAATGACCTCGTCAGCCCCGAGCTTCATCGCGTCCTCGCGCTTGCGCTCGGACGTGGTGAAGGCGACAACTTTTGCGCCCATGGCGTGGGCGATCTTGATCGCCATGTGACCTAAACCGCCAATCCCCACCACGCCGACCTTCTTCCCTGGCCCCACGTTCCAGTGGCGCAGCGGCGAGTAGGTGGTGATGCCGGCGCAGAGCAGCGGCGCGACCGCGGCGAGCTGGTCCTCGGGATGGCGAATGTGGAGGACGAAATTTTCGTCCACAACGATCCGTTGCGAATATCCGCCGAGCGTGTGGCAGGGTGGGTCGTTGGTCGCACCATTGTAGGTGCCGACGAAACCGGTCCCAGTGCAATATTGCTCCTCGCCGTCCTGGCATGAGGGACACTGACGGCAGCTGTCGACCATGCAGCCAACGCCCACCGTGTCACCGATCTTGAACCGGGTGACCTGCTCGCCCACCGCGCTGACCTGGCCGACGATCTCGTGGCCGGGCACGCAGGGATAGAACGTGCCGCCCCATTCGGAGCGGACCTGGTGCAGGTCGGAGTGGCAGACCCCGCAATAGGCGATCTCGATCTGGACGTCACTGGGGCCCGGCGCGCGGCGCTCGATCTGGATGGGCTCGAGCGGCTTGTCGGCGGCATAGGCGCCGTAGGCAGGAATCGTCATGCGCATTCTCCCCGGTGATCGATGGTGAGGTTCAGTCTTCCCAACGCTTCAACAGCCAAGAAGGCCCGGCAATGCGACGCAGACCCGGCACAGGCTGACGAGCCCGCCGGCACCCGCCAGGATCCTCGCCTTGCAGAATCGCTGAACCGAAGTGGCCAAGTCGATGGTTCTTGGGCTCGAACGACCCGTCGTCCGGCGATGCTGCTCGTTATGAATGATGCCCCCCGCGCGTGATGCGCCACAGCAGGATAGAGACCATTATGCTTCAACAACGGGCCCTCGGCAGTCAGGGGCTACGAGTATCCGCCCTCGGACTCGGCTGCATGGGGATGAGCCAGTCCTACGGCAGCTTCGACGATGCGGAGTCGATCGCGACGCTGCACCGTGCGCTCGAGCTAGGCGTGACCTTCCTCGACACGGCAGAGGTCTATGGTCCCTTCACGAACGAGGAACTGCTTGGCCGGGCTCTCAAGGGTCGCTGGAACGAGGTCGTGATCGCGACCAAGTTCGGCTTCGATATCCAGGATGCGCAGATGGTCGGAACCGACAGCCGGCCCGAGCACATCCACGCGGCCGCGGAGGCATGCCTGCGCCGGCTCGGCACCGATCACATCGATCTGTTTTACCAGCATCGGGTGGATCCCGCCGTCCCCATCGAGGATGTCGCGGGCGCCGTCGGCGAGCTGATTGCGGAAGGCAAGGTGTGCTTCTTCGGCCTCTCGGAAGCCGGCACAGAAACCGTCCGCCGGGCCCATGCGGTGCAACCCGTGACGGCGCTGCAGAGCGAGTACTCGCTGTGGGAACGCAATCTGGAGGCGGACATCATCCCGCTCCTGCGGGAGCTCGGCATCGGTCTGGTGCCGTTCAGCCCGCTCGGCCGGGGCTTCCTGACCGGCACTGCGACACCTGCGGACGATTATCCCGAGGGCGACTTCCGCCGCGGCGATCCACGCTTCCAGGCCGAGAACTTCGAAGCGAACATGCGCGCCGCCGACGCGGTCCGAGCAATTGCGCAGGCCAAGGGCGTGAAGCCCGGGCAAGTCGCGCTCGCCTGGCTGCTCCACAAGGGGAATGACATCGTGCCGATTCCTGGCACCAAGCGTCGCGTCTATCTGGAGGAGAATGTCGGCGGGGCCGACATCCAGCTCAACGCTGAGGAGATGAATCGGCTCGACGAGGCGCTTCGTCCGGAGGTTGTGTCGGGGCCGCGGTACAACGAACGGCAGATGGCGATGGTCGATCGCTGAATAGAATCGGAGCTGAGAATAGATGAAAATGCAGGATCTGACCGGCAAGGTCGCGGTCATCACAGGCGCGTCGAGCGGCATCGGCGAGGCGAACCTAATGGATGCGATTGGAGCGATCGCCGGCAGACTTCGGAACTGATCTGCGCCCTGATGCACACCGTGCCTGAGAGAAGCACCCGCCCTCTTGGTGACACATACCCAAGTCGGCACAACTTGGCGCCCAGCCTTGGCACTTCAACATAGCGCTTGATAAGCGAGCCGGATCAGCATCGTAACGAAGGTCCTGTTCCGTGATAGCAGTCCTCATGGCAGCGGTCCCATCCTCGCAGCGAAAGCTTTGATACCCGGCGCCTAGCCGGTTGGTTCCGAAATTGTGTTCTGACAAACGTTTGTAATGCAGTGCTTTAAAGCGCTCCCGAGGCGGCTCGGGGACAGACTCACGGTACTGCTCTGCCGCTGGTCAACGTCCGCTTCGGCCATTTGGACGCCCAAAGCAGACCGAATTCTACCCACCTCAACCAAGCCGATGCCGCATACGCGAAATTCGAGATTCAGGAGATCTGCGACCCTCCCAATCGGGACGGTTGCCGTCAGGAAGCTGGTCAAGCGGCCGACGGCACCGAGTGCGACGCTGAGCTTCTGCTACAAAACTGATCCCTGCTGCTACCCCATGTCTGTTAACGCTTTTTTAATCATGGTTCGTCAGTCTCGTCGTTGGGCGGATGTGGGAACAACGGAACGTGGGAGAAACAAAATGGCCAGTTTCAAGGATCCGCGCGAAGCTGCGACGCGCTTCCGCGGCATCGCCCGCCTCCTGACAGACGCCGGCGATGCCGAGATTGTTCAGCAGTATGCGAGAGAACTTGAGCAGGCCGCTCGGTCGCGTTCTGGGCCCACTAGTGCGAGGATGTGAGGGCACTCCCCCGCATTGCTGAGTATCTTGCGCTGAAAGAGGTCGGTTCCGGCTGAGGGCGAAATGACACTTCAGGCGAAATGGCAGCAAGTGGGTGATTGTGTTGAAAAACTCTCGCTTGCAGTATGTGCGCGTGCTGTACCGGTCAGGTGATTGATCCCTCGATGATGGTCAGCAATCGGGGCGATAACGGGGGTTTTCTGGCGGGTTGAGGGGACGATGAAGCGTAAAGCCGCGGTTGCGAATGCAATTATCGACAGCGCAGTCGATTACGCGATCATCTCGCTGGATGCCGAAGGCGTGATTACCAGCTGGAACGCAGGTGCCGAGCACGTATTGGGCTGGCGGGCTTCCGAGGCGCTGGGCCAGTCTTGTGACATGATCTTCACGCCGGAGGATCGGGCGACCGGCGCGCCGCAGCAGGAGATGCGAGAGGCTGACGAGGCGGGCCGCGCTGCGGACGGGCGTTGGCACATGCGCCAGGACGGTAGCCGCTTCTTCGCGACGGGCGAATTGATGCCTCTTCGACAGGAAGAGGGTGGATACCTCAAGATCCTTCGTGACCGCACCGAGCAGCGCTGCGCCGAATTGGCCTTGGAGGAGAGCAGGCAAGCCACCAGCGGCGCTAATGCCATGCTGGCTGAGCTTACCGAATCGCTGCCCGATCCCTTCTATGCCGTCGATGCGGAATGGCGCTTCACCTACGTCAACCGCAAGGCAGGCGAGCTATGGAACCGTGCTCCGCAGGACCTGATCGGAATGGTTTACTGGGACGAGTTCCCCCAGGCGGTCGGCAGCGAGCCGTATCATGCGCAACAGCGGTCAATGCGTGAACGACGTCCCATCCGGCTCGAAGCTCGCTCGCCCATTCTTCACAAATGGGTCGACATCGACATCCACCCGGTCGCAACTGGTGGATTGGCCGTCTACTTCAAGGACATCAGCCAGAGAAAAGCGGCAGAGATCGCGCTCAAGGAGCGGAACGACACTCTGGCGGAGCGGGTGGAGGAACGCACTCGCGAACGCGACCGTGTGTGGCGCCTCTCGAGCGATCTGATGGGTGTTTGCAGAGCCGATGGCCGCCTCCACACCGTCAATGCGGCCTGGACGGCGATGCTTGGCTGGACCGAGGAGGAGTTGCTCCAAGGCAACTTCGTCGAGCTGATTCACCCCGACGACCGGGACGCAATGAGAGCAGAGTTTGCCCGGTTGGAGAAAGGCGAGGCGGCAGCACATTTCGAAAATCGATTTCGCTGCCGCGACGGAAGCTACCGTCTAATTTCCTGGGCGACAGCGTCCGAGGCGGGCCTCTTTTATTCCATCGGGCGCGACAAAACGGAACGTCGGAAGATAGAGGAGCAACTTCGCCAAAGCCAGAAGATGGAAGCAGTGGGGCAGCTTACGGGCGGTCTGGCGCACGACTTCAACAACCTGCTGACCGGGATCAGCGGTAGTCTGGAGATGATGGCAATCCGGATCGAGCAGGGGCGGATCGGCGAGCTCGAGAAGTACAATGCGGTAGCACAAGCAGCTGCCAAGCGGGCGGCCGCGCTGACTCACCGGCTGCTGGCCTTCTCCCGCCGGCAGACGCTTGACCCAAAGCACGTCGATCCTAACCGGCTCATCAAAGGCATGCTGGACCTGATCGTGCGCACGGTAGGCCCTGAGGTCGAGACCAGGTTCGTGCCGGGTGAAGCACTATCGACGACGCTGGTCGACCCGAATGAATTGGAAAATGCGTTGCTGAACCTATGCATCAACGCTCGTGACGCGATGCCGAGCGGCGGCAATCTAACCATCGAGACGAGCAACAGGACACTCGACGAGCGTACGGCACGCCTGCACGAACTGGAGCCGGGCCGCTACGCTGTGGTCTGCGTGTCGGATAGCGGTACCGGCATGACGCCTGACGTGATCGCCAAGGCATTCGACCCATTCTTCACGACTAAGCCGATCGGCGTCGGCACCGGGCTTGGTCTGTCGATGACCTACGGTTTCGCCCGCCAGTCAGGCGGCAACGTGCGCATCCACTCGCAACCAGAGCAAGGGACGACGGTCTGTATCTACCTCCCCTCACACACTGGTGAGGCTCAGATCGATGAGGGCGATCACGAGCTGGCTGAAGCACCGCGCGCGCAGATTGGGGAGACGGTGCTGGTCGTGGATGACGAGCCGTCAGTTCGGATGCTCGTGACCGATGTGCTCGAGGAGCTGGGCTACACAGCAATCGAGGCGGCAGATGGCGCGGCCGGGTTGAAGGTGCTGCAATCCGATGCACGCATTGACCTTCTCGTTTCAGACGTCGGGCTGCCTGGCGGCATGAACGGGCGGCAGATGGCCGATGCCGCACGTGCAAGCCGGCCTGACCTGAAGGTGCTCTTCATCACCGGCTATGCTGAAACCGCGGCGATAGGCAAGGAACAGCTTGCGCCCGGAATGCACGTCATGACCAAGCCATTCGGGATGGAAGTGCTGGCCACTCGGATCAGGACGCTGATTGAAGATGCCTAGAATGGATCTAAGCGCTTGTCCTCGTCCTCGCCGCAAAGGGGCGGACATGCCCCACTCCTAAGCTCAGGACTTCTCGGCAGCGTGC
The DNA here is from genome assembly GCF_003660445.1 of Croceibacterium ferulae. GTDB lineage: Bacteria > Pseudomonadota > Alphaproteobacteria > Sphingomonadales > Sphingomonadaceae > Croceibacterium > Croceibacterium ferulae. The sequence goes on from NZ_QZVQ01000016.1 coordinate 19,853, forward strand.
CTGAGCAGACCGCGTGTTCTGGGCAGCGATTGTCGGCACGTGCACGGCTGAGTGGGGGGCGTGAGCTGCCCCGGTAAGCCCTCCCACTTCTCTCGTCGTGAGCGCATATCGGGGCCCATGAGACCGTCAGCATCTACCGCTCACCCTGCTGCTGATGCCAAGCCGCTTGAGCGTCTGGAGGGCAACGTCGAGCGAGTGACGTTCCACAATCCCGAGAACGGCTACTGTGTGCTGCGGGTGAAGGTCCGAGGGCACCGTGACCTGGTGACAGTGACCGGGCACTCGCCGGCGATCGGCGCGGGCGAGCACGTCGAGGTTCGTGGCGGGTGGATCAATGATCGCACCCATGGCCTGCAGTTCCGGGCCGAGCGGGTCACCACGACCGTGCCCACGACGCTGGAGGGACTCGAGAAGTATCTCGGCTCGGGCATGATCAAGGGGATCGGCCCGGTTTATGCTCGCAAGCTGGTGGGCACATTTGGGATGGACGTCTTCGATGTGATTGAGCGCGAGCCCGCACGGTTGCGGGAGGTGACCGGCATCGGTCCGGTGCGCGAAGCCAAGATCATCAGTGGCTGGTCCGATCAAAAGATCATCCGAGAGATCATCGTGTGGCTCTACACTCAGGGGGTCTCGTCCGCGCGAGCGGTGCGGATCTTCAAGACCTATGGCGAGGAAGCCATCGCGGTCGTCAGCGCGGACCCTTACCGCCTTGCGCGCGATATCGCCGGGATCGGGTTCAAGACCGCTGACCAGATCGCAAGCCGTCTGGGCTATGCCAAGGATGATCCACGTCGCGTGAGGGCTGGTGTCGCATACGCGTTGACCACGGCAATGGACGATGGGCATTGCGGGCTGCCACGGGAGCACCTGCTGCAATCGGGTGCCAAGCTGCTGGAGGTGGATCCAGCATTGATCGAGGTAGCCCTGGTCGAAGAACTGAACGCCGGCGAGGTCATGACCGGCGTCACCGATGGCGAGCAGGTGATCTTCCTCACCGGCCTGTTCAAATCCGAGCAGGCGATTGCCGAACGGCTGCTGGCCTTGCGCAGAGGTCGTCTACCTTGGGGTGAGATCGACGCTGCCAAGGCGATCCCCTGGGTCGAGCGACGTACGGGAGTGGCCCTGTCGCCTAGCCAGGTCGACGCGCTGACATCGGCGGTCGCATCCAAGGTGTGCGTAGTGACTGGCGGTCCCGGTGTCGGCAAGACCACGCTGGTCAACTCGGTGCTGAAGGTGCTGGCCGCCAAAGGCACGCAGATCGCCCTTGCCGCCCCCACGGGCCGTGCAGCCAAGCGCCTGGCGGAGTCCACCGGTCTCGATGCGATGACGCTGCACCGGCTGCTGGAGGTCGACGGCGTTGGCGGCGGGTTCAAGCGCAATCACGACAACCCGCTCGAATGCGACCTGCTGGTGATCGATGAAGCCAGCATGGTCGACGTGCCGCTGTGCAATGCGGTGATGAAGGCCCTGCCCTCCTCCGCCGCCCTGCTGCTGGTGGGCGACGTCGATCAGCTGTCGAGTGTCGGTCCTGGTCAGGTACTGAAGGACGTGATCGGCAGCGGTGCCGTGCCGGTGGTGCGGCTCACAGAGGTGTTCCGCCAAGCTGCGGAGAGCAGGATCGTGACCAGCGCGCACCGGATCAATGCGGGCAAGCTGCCTGACCTCGACATCCGCAACGAAAGCGATTTCTTCTACGTCCCGGCAGACGAGCCGGGCGAAGTTGCTGACCGGGTTTTGCAGCTCGTGTCAGAGCGCATCCCTGCCCGCTTCGGCGTCGAAGCCACGCGCGACATTCAGGTGCTGTGTCCGATGCAACGTGGCGGCGCCGGAGCGCGCGCCCTCAACCTGCTGCTGCAGGAACGCCTCAACGCAGCGCCTGATGCGCCGGTCGAGCGCTTTGGCAGCCGCTACGGCGTAGGGGACAAGGTGATGCACGTGATCAACGATCGCGAGCGCGACCTCTACAATGGCGACGTGGGCCTGGTGACGAAGGTCGACCACGCTGAGAGCGAACTGACAGCCCGGTTCGGCACCACCGACGCGGGTGCCCGATCTCCCTTGTGGAGGTCCGGGTGCTCCTGGATCTCTCCGAGCGCTTGATTGAGCGAAAGCTACGTGATGATCGATGTGGGGGTCGTCTCTGTAAACGCCGGAGCTGTTGGACACGTAATGCTGCGGCGGCGTAGCTATCGAATCGTCGGATAATCCTTTGCCGCCGCAGTACGCTCGAATGACCAGATTCTTGTCCTAGCCCCTGGCAATGGTCAGTCGTGTCATGAATTATGTGACTGTTCGCTTATTCGCGTCCCACCGCGTTGGTTGCTGTCCGATCTTCCGGGACTTACAGCTTCGCTTTATGCGCCTTTACAGCATTGATATGAGCTTCGGCTGCCACCTTAATCCGGTGTTGCAATGACAGATCCCTTTCAGCCGCACTTTCAATCTCGCTAAATCGCTGCGACGTGATTTTGTTGCGTCGGGCTGAGTGCGACACCGCGGTCTGCCGTTGCTCCGGAGAAAGCGACCGGTCGGCAGTTACTTGGTTGATGAGCAGCGCTACAAGCGCAAAGCGGCCGACTTCGTCATCGCTGACCAACATGGGTGAGGGATTCATGGTAGCAGGCTTCATCGTTTGATCCTTGTGGGTCAGGCTGGGCGCAAGATGGATCAGGTGCCCACTGTTGGCTTCCGTGTACACCGTGTCTGCCGACTAGCTCTAGGCGAAAACTCTCGAGATTCGACGACGAGGCCGCTGGGATGTTTGGCCTTGTCAAAGCATTGCACCCGCGGCGGTGTTCGATGGTCAAGGCTCGTTTATGGCCGGCGATCCAAGATAAAATGGGAGGAAGGTCAGATTCATGCCTTACATGAGAGATGCCGTCCAGCATATGTACCTAGCACCCGCACGGCCTAGCTCATAGTCACCCGTCGGGCCGTCGGATCGTAGAACATGGCAAAGCCCGCCTGGAGCAGCGCCGCTGTTAGCAACAGCGCTGTGAGTTGACGGCGCAGTTACCGTCGATGGCCTGCATCAAAGGATTCAACGATAGCACGCGCGAACCTTTTTGATTTTGATTGGCTTTTCGGGTGCTTAAGCTTTGCACCGAGTTCTGCGTGATCAGCCAGGCGCCGGGTGATAGCGTCCCTTCCTGCGAGTTAGCACTAGCTTGCAGGCAGCGCACCGGACGGGCGCCTAGCTGAAATGCTAGACGCTTGGCGGAGCTTGGCTATTTGCTGAGGCGTTGGCGCTGCTGTGGTCAGATTAAAGGTCCAAACTGGAGGGACTTTCTTCTTGTGATGCTGAAGTAACGGCTTTGTACTTAGAGACCGCTTCATCTTGGCGCGAGTTCGGCATGCGGCAAGCTGCAATCTGCGCCATAGCATTGGGCATGGAACGCGCTCACCTTCATATCGTCGGCGGTACTAGCCGCTCTCGCGCCGAACAGGCTCGCACCGCATTTGCCATTGGGCATCATGCGGAGGTCTACAGTGAGCTGGACGAGCTTCTGGAGCGGCCGGCAGGTGAAGGCATCATCCTGGCTGCGCACGATACAGTTGCCGGAGGCACGGCCGGATTGGTTCGGCGGCTGAGCGAAGCCGGGGTGTCGCTGCCGCTGGTGGTCACAGCGCAAGGCTTCACCATCAACGACGTGGTAGATGCGATTACTGACGGGGCCCTTGATTGCCTGGCATTGCCACTGGAGGGCAATAGTCAGGCCCAACGATTGCGGCGGGTCGGTAAGGCTGCCGGTCCACTTGTTGCCCTTCGTCGCCGGCAGATAGAGGCGCGCACCCGCATCATGCAGCTGAGCCGGCGTGAACGTGAAGTGCTGGATTGTGTCGCTGCCGGTAAGTCGAACAAGTTGATCGCCCGCGACCTCGAAATCAGTCCACGTACGGTTGAGATCCATCGCGCTAACATGATGAGCAAGCTGCACGCTGGCCACCCCGCTGACGCCGTAAGGATATGGATGGATGGGCAGTTTGGCGGACAGATGATGTCGGCGCCAGCTCGAGTAGCACCGATGCCGTGCCAGACCTTCGCGCGGCCAGCCAGCATCGTACACGTGGAGGCACCGTCTAACCCGCGCGCGGGGTCCGCTCCGCTGCTACGCTATGCCTGAATAGCTCACGTGCCCGTTCGCCGGCCAGGTTATCAAAGCAGAGCGGACCGCGCGAGTGGCTTTGAAACTAAGGGGTTCCAAGCACCACCTGGTCTGTCCCACAAAGTTCACCTTACCTCAGAGGAAATGTCAAATGCGCGTACTTCTGATCGATGACGAGTCTACCACTGCCAAGGCGATCGAGCTGATCTTGATTGCTGAGAGCTTCACTGTCGATGTCACAGACCTTGGTGAAGACGGGCTCGATTTAGGCAAGCTTTATGATTACGACATTATCCTGCTCGATCTAAATTTGCCGGACATGCACGGGTATGACGTGCTGAAGAAGCTGCGCGTTGCCAAGGTGCAGACTCCGGTAATGATCCTGTCCGGCATCTCCGAACTGGATAGCAAGGTGCGCGCCTTCAACTTCGGTGCGGACGATTATGTCACCAAGCCGTTCCACCGGGACGAACTGACTGCCCGCATCCATGCTGTGGTCCGCCGGTCCAAGGGGCACAGCCAGTCGATCATCCGCACCGGCAAGCTAGCGGTGGACCTGGATGGCAAAACGGTCGAGGTCGATGGTGCCCGCGTGCACCTGACTGGCAAGGAATATGCGATGCTCGAGCTGCTGTCCCTGCGCAAGGGCACCACGCTAACGAAGGAAATGTTCCTGAACCACCTTTATGGCGGGATCGATGAGCCCGAGCTCAAGATTATCGACGTCTTCATCTGCAAGTTACGGAAGAAGTTGACAGGCGCTTGCGGGGGCGAGAACTACATCCAGACTGTCTGGGGCCGTGGTTATGCGCTGCAGGAGAACGCAGACACGCGTCTTGCGGCATGAAGGACGCCTTGATCAACCTGGTAAGGACATGTCCCGAGCTTGAGTAAGTAGTTTGCGAAAGCGTCAACCTGTCTGCTAATCCTTGCTCTTCCGCTAGCCTTACGTAACTGGAGGTAAAGCTTCACAGCAGCAGCAAGTGCAGCAATGTCATTCGAAAGTAGCATGCGTTTGAACTGGACGCCGGCTAAGCAGCCGGTGGACCAGATGCAAGGCGCTTCCAGGGACCAACTTTCGGGAGCAGGAGAACGGGCCGCATTCTGGCTCCCGTGGCCAATCCGCCCACCAATGAGGAAATTGCGCGCAAGCGCTAGAGCTTCGTGGCGTACGCGTGTGACGAGCCGGAGGCGGACGAGCCGCTCGTCCGGACCGCGTCAGCCAGCCCGTGCAGTCGTGCAGGGCTGGTTTTGGCCGCGACCCTCGCCCAATCGCTCGCCTTTGCCGATGGCGGCTCGCGCAATGCTGGTGCTCGCCGGATGTTCGAACGCAACGTGTTCTTTCTTCGGAGCGATCAGGAACGCCGCGCCGGCGGCGATCCGTCGTGAAACACCGGCATGTACTATGCCACTCAACCGGCCCTGTATGGGTGGGGGACAACGGTGGGAGATTGATCGGCAGCCAAGCTCGACCTTGATGCCAACCTGACCCGGCTAGCCCAGCGGACCCTCATCATCTACCACCAGCGTCACCCCGCGTTCCAGCCCCAAGCACCAGTTTGCGCACATCGGCGTTCGCGCCACGGGCATAGCTGCGAACCGCCGGACCGGCAGAAGTTCACCGATCAGCCGATCATCCGCTCCGCCAGATCCGGCGGCGGCTTCGCGCGGCCGCTCAGCATCGCATTCTGCCAAATGGGATCGGCCAGCAGCTGCGTGATCGCGCCAGCGCCGCCGCATTGGTCCCGTCCAGCAGCGGCCTCACATCGGCCGGCAGGCAGACCAGCGAGGTCAGCTGCAACAGCTCCCTGGTTTGCCTCCCGAATGGGGATGTCTGGCGCCAGAGGCTTGGAGCGCCGCTCGCCTCACCCCCGATCGAACCGTACGCCAAACACCACCGCCCCCGCGTTCGACAGCGGGTCAGACGCCCAGACAGGATCAGCGCCCGATACAGCAGCTTCTGCAGATGCATTGTTAGGCGTAAACGCCGGTACCCACCGCATCGACGTAACGCAGCACGTGGTCCACGCGGATCTCGTGCACCAGCTGCATCGCGGTGCGGTTGTCAAAGCCAGACAATCGTCACACCAGTACCAGTGACATGCGTCCTCTTTGCGGCCGTCTAGCGTACCGGAGTTGAGAGGAATTCCAACTTACCGAGACTGTTCTCAATCCGGTCACCAGACCGCGCACGATGCTGCATCGCGACGACCCTTTTTTGCTCCTTCGCAGGCGCTGGCCCAGTCTCAGAGCAAGATCGATGACGCGCAGTGCGCCAACCGCTACCCGCATACCCGGTTCGTAGAGTATGCCTCGTTGCCGAGGATGCTTGCACGTTCGGCATTTGCAATCAATCGGATGTAGATAATAGGTGCTTCGCATGATGCACCAAATCTACACCGCTAACTGATAAAAAGCCATGCTCATCCGACGAGCGTTCGTTCAATCCGGTGCGCGTTGCTATGATGGCTTGCTGTCGGATCTGCAGAGATCGTATATCGGGGCAAAGCGACTACTCGCTGAACTGGTCAGCTGCCGATTGCGACGCAAACCTACAGCGTTTCCTAAGGAGATAATTCGTGGCTTAAGCCATCTCCTGTCTACGATGGATTTGTGTTCGCGGTAAGTTGATTTGATGCGGTCATCTGAATGTGGCGCCTTCCTGTCGAGTTGTATAGTGCTGTAGCCGCCCTTGTCGAGGCTGCCACTTAGAATACATCTAAATTGAGTTCATCTAGACGAGAAGCGCCATATATTTATTAATCTCGGTGGCAAGCAAAAGTGCGCTCCGCATCCTCCAAGGAAGGCGACAGCAGCTGCTATTCGTCGTAATACCAAAGAGCGTGAAGGCTGACTCACGATTGAGGATTCCCAAGCGTCTGATTGTCTGTTTGAACATGGCGAGCAGAGGGAGGCTCGCGATGGCTGCGGCGATCACGGTTCGACGTGATTGGACGGCAGGAGAGTTGCGCAAGGTGGCGCGCGATTGCGCGGATGGCGATCAGGTCCGCCGGCTGCTGGCGATCGCGCTGATCGTGGACGGGGGCAGCCAGAGCGAAGCGGCGAAGCTGGCGGGCGTGACGCTGCAGATCGTGCGCGACTGGGTACTACGCTTCAACGCCGAAGGGCCGAACGGCCTGGGTAACCGCAAGGCACGGGGACGGGCTTCAATCCTCAACGACCAGCAGCGTGCCCGGCTTGACGTGCAGGTCGAGACAGGGCCGATCCCGGCGGCACACGGGGTCGTGCGCTGGCGGTTGATCGATCTGGCGCAATGGGTCTGGGACGAGTTTGGCCTGTCAGTCACGCGCCACAGGCTGAGCCGGGAGCTTCGCGCCATGGGCTATCGCAAGCTCTCGGCGCGACCGCGGCACCGCGGAGGACATCGAGCTTTTAAAAAGGGCTTTGCCGACCGCCTAACGGCAATCTGCAGCAAGCTCCCGCGCGGCACGCCGGTAGAGCTGTGGTGGCAGGACGAGGCGCGGATTGGGCAGCAAACCAAGCTCAACCGCCGCTGAGTGTTGTTGCCCCCTAATTGCCTGACGGGGCCTCGCGGGTTTGGATGATGTACTCGCGGGGTGAGCGGTAGCCCAGAGCCTTGTGCGGATGGACCTCGTTGTAGTGGGTGAGCCAGCGAGGCAGCTGCTCGAGGACTGTGCGAGCATCGGGTGTGGGGTTCACGCGGACGTAGTCGCGCTTGAGGGTGCGCACGAAGGCTTCAGCCATGCCGTTCGATTGTGGCGAGCTGACTGGCGTCGTCCGCGGTATCAGACCGATGTCGCGGGCGAAGCGGCGGGTGTCGCCGGCGACGTAGGGGCTACCATTGTCGGTGAGCCACTCGATCGGCGCGGCCAGGCGGTTCACCGGGCCGAAGCGGTGCTCGACCGTGGCAACCATCAGATCGCGGATATCCTCGGCAGTGATGCCGCCCGTGGTCGCGACGTGTCCCATGGCTTCGCGATCACAGCAGTCGAGCGCGAAGGCCACGCGCACCTTCTCGCCGTTGTCGCAGGCGATCTCCAGCGCATCAGAGCACCAGCTGGTGTTGCGCTGCTCAACCGCAACACGGCCCTCATGGCGTCGCTCCTCCCGGCTTGAGCTGTGGCGCTGGAGCAGCAGGCCATGCACCTTCATGACCCGGTAGACCCGTTTGGGATTGGGCGCGGTGCGCCCGGTTTTGGCAGCCTGGCGGCGCAGCAGGGCATGGACGCGGCGGTAGCCATAGGTGGGCAGATCGGCGATCAGGACGCGGATGTCGCCGACCAGTTCGGCATCGGGCAGTGGCGGTCGCCCGCGCCGACGTGGAGGTGGCCGGTGGTGCATGGCAGACAGGTGCTGCCGGCTGATGCCCAGGGCCTCGGCCACGGCGCTCACCGGCCGTCCCCTGGCAACGAGATCGAGCGCAGCAGCAGTTTTTTTGGGCCTGCGGCCCGGGACATGGCCTCACGCAGGATTTCGGCTTCCATGGTCTTCTTGCCCAGCAGACGCTGCAACTCGGCGATCTGGCCCTGCAGCGCGCGGTATTCGGAGGCAGGCACCACCTCCTCACCGGCACCAGCTGCGGTCAGCGCCCCTTGCGCCATCAGTCTGCGCCAGGTGAAGATCTGGCTGCCGCTGATGCCATGCTGCCGGGCGACGAGCGACACGCTCATGCCCGGCAAGTAGGTCTCCTCGACGATCCGGACCTTCTCCTCCGGGGTCCAGCGCCTCCGGCGCTGAACCCCGGAGAGGACCTCGCCATCGTGGTAACGCCTGGTCGTATGCTCAGTCATATGCCTCACTCTTATCTAAGAGCGAGACCCTGTCAGGTCATTTTGGGGGCCAGCTCACTGAGCCAGGCGCGGCACCCGTCCATCAGCTCCCAAGGACCAACGCAGAGCCTCGGCATGGATCTTCGGTACCATCTGCCCGGCTGAAGGGAAGGCGGCCGGCATTGTCATGCCCCACTGCAACAGCGCGGCTATGGGCTTGCACCTGGAAGAGATCGCCTTCCATGTCGCGCCTGGCGCACACGCTGTCATCCTGCTCGACCAAGCCGGATGGCACGGCTCGAACGAACTGGTGATCCCGCCCAACATCACGCTGCTGCCGCTGCCACCCCGCTGCCCGGAACTGAATCCGGTCGAGAACCTGGCAGTTCATGCGCGATAACTGGCTGTCAAACCGGATCTACAGATCCTACGACGACATCGTTGAGCACTGCTGCTACGCCTGGAACAAGCTCGCCGATCAACCCTGGCGCATCATGACCATCGGCCTGCGCCAGTGGGCGCATGGGTTCTGATCAATGCGCCTTGGTATGAATGTTATGCTGGTGCACCCCTTGCCACCTGGGTACATTGCCCAACCTTGAAAGGAGCATGTCATGAAGTTGCTATTTGCCGCTATCGCGGCGTCCGCGCTAGTGAGCGCCAGCGCCTTTGGGCTTCCGCCAAGATCAGCTCAGGCGGTTCAGTCGGGCAGTATCAGCGACGATGAGGTTGGCCGGTTTGCATTGATCGCGTTGGTGATTAACCAAGTCGAGAGTGATGCGACGATGACGAGCCAACAGAAAAAAGCTGCTGTAAGCCAAGCAATGCAGCGGAACGGCATGGCCGCCGACCGATTCAGTCAAATTGTGAACGCGAGCCGCACCGACGCTTCGCTGCAGCAGCGGATTCGCGCTGCGGCCGACGCTCAAATCGAAGCCGTTCGCGCTCGGCAACGTGGCCGGCGATAATTTGTCGAGGCATCACCGTAACAAGCCCTCCAAGATACTTTAACCATCATAACACAAGCGTTTCTCGGCTTATTGGTCGGCAGCTGTACGTCAAATCACGTCACACCATTGACACGTGCCGCGAAAATACTCTGTCCCGCCACAAACGCTGCACTGCTCATCGGTGCCAACCGTAGGTCGTAATCGATCCACTAATGATCGTACCCTGTCGTAAATGCCGTCTACCCGGATGCTGCGCTTTTGAGCCAAGTTGGACGAACTGCTTCGCGCCGCGAAGTTCGCTGCAGTGGGCATACCCGAGCTATCTCGTCCACTGATTACAAACTCCGACATGCTACCTCCAAATCAATCAAGGCCCAAATTGATACATCCTTCCACCTCTCAACGAAGGCGGTTGCGAACCGCAAGATGTCTCAGTTCGGATTAGGAGACTTCATGCTCGAAGCGCAGCTAGCATGTCTGCGTCGGCCCTAAGCGCCTTTGGGCAAGTGAGAGGCGCGCCTTAATGCTTGCCAGGTCACGAACGAGGGCGCCCTCGCCCCAACGTCACCTCGCAACACAGCTCAGGTACTGAGCCGACTATGGCGAGCGTATTTTACGGCCATGGAAGGGTTCGAATAAAACGAGAGGATGAGGTTCGCGTTTGGCCAAGAGAGCTCGGATGTTGTCACAAGATCGCCACCAAGACGAAGAGGTATTGCAGGTTCATCGACGGTAATGGTCATGACAAGCCTGCTATCCGAGGTAGGCGGCTGCCTAAACCTTCGGCGATAATCGAAGCGAATAGGCGTGTTGGAGGACACGCACGGAAATATTGCATTTACCGAGCTTTGTTTACCGACAAAGCCGTGCTTCCGCACATTTTATTACTATTGTCACAAGATCTTTTAAAAATAGTGGAGGGGGGCTGAAGGTATGATTTGGCGCACCGAAACTTAGTGGCCGCAGCTTATGCACTTGACGCAAACCAGCCGCGATGGACGGTCTTTTTTGATTCCGCTTCGAACAAAACACTTTCGAAACACAAATCAAAGCGGTTTGAGGTGGCTGCCAGAAGTTTCGATCTGTCAGAGGAGCAAAGGAAGGCTGATGTTTGACATACATCCCGATTTGGCTGAGTAGGCGCTCATTCATCAGTTGAGCGCCAGCACAAGGAACCAGATTGCAGAACTCGGGGTTGTGAAGGCATGGTACGTTTCGATCAGACTGTTGGGGCGACACTTACGGGATTAAACTCCAGCGAGGCGGCTCGCCAGGCGTTGATAGGCCAGATTAGAATCGGCTACATGCAACTTTCGAGGTCCTTCCCGACCATTGCTCAGGTCCTTGGCGGGTAAGTTATTACTTGATCGGGCGGGCGTTGAGCGCATGCAACTTGAAGTCAATTCGCCCTAGCGCGTTTGAGCAGCAGTATCACCTCGCGCGATTTGAATATTATTGTTACTACGGTGGACAGACATTCACGAGCATGTTGAAAGAACTCTAGGCGACCCCTTGCGAGTTGCAAATAGTAAGTTCAAAGGCCTTTAAGAACCTTCCTAGCCTTTTAAGAAATCAGGTTTGGATGAGCGCTGACCATTGTACAAGAACAGGTGCCAAGACGCCTGTTGATGTGTTAGGATACTCTCATGTTGAAAGCTAGAACTACTCGGAGAGCCGATCACGGCGCTCGCGCCAAGAAGCGCCTTGGAGAGGTGGAGCGAGCGATACTGACTCTTAACGACGAAGATCTACTCGACTTTGCTGACATCTTTTACCGGAGATCACCTACACCGCTGTCTGAGATCGCGGCGATTGAAATGGACCGGCGTGGGTTGGAGTTATAGAGGCGGAAAGCCACCGGCCAATACTGAACGTCCGTTGGGAGATGTTTGGTCTGGAATCCATCGGGCTGCTAGGCGTTGCGCGCTTGTTCTGACACAAGATGATAAGGCACAGCGCACTGCGATGTTGACCGAGGTTGCTGGCCTGTCACGCGCATCCATCGGTCAACTATCAAGCTGGACTTCTCCGTTTAAGCGGCCATGGTGGGTTGCAGCCCGCGCATCGCGTCATCGGTTCGGCAGATTAGGGTTGGTCCGGTGAGTACAAGGCTGGTCCTGCGCTTGAGCCTTTTTTGGCATGTTGTAGCCGATTGCTGAGCAGCGTGGCCCCGGTCACGCGCCGCGACTTGCAAGCCTCAGCTTTGGAACGCACATGGTCTTACAAGCCGAAGGCGAAGCCGGCCAACCCGCAAGGATACGGTCAAGGAATGGCGGTAATTCGTGGCGCGTGGTGCCTCCGGTGCAATCGAACAAAGCCACGGGCTCCACGGGCTCCACGCGCATCGGGTGCTCACCAATCGCGTCTCTGGCAAGACAGGTTTAGGCACGCCTTCTTGCTCGCTGTGTTCATGAGAGAAGCGTCACCTCACGCACCCGAGCGATGTCGTGCGACGGAACGCTGATTGCGGTAGGGGTGCTACTGCTACAAGGACTGGTGTAAAGGCCATGAGGAACACTGGACAGAGCTCCGGAGATTACGGTGAAGGCTTGCGAGCAGCTCCCAAAGTTCTGGCATCGCGCTGATGCGCGGCTTTCCGCCCATTCGAGACTTGGGCCGAGGCACCCATGGAGCATGATGCGCGTCATCCAGAGCGCGAGATAGCGCAGCTCCTGGCGAGGCTTAGCACTGTGCGCCGTCAGCAGAAGGTTTTAGCTAAGGAGGAGGTTGAGATAAATGACGCGCTGATCCAAGCTCGAGCCATGTTACGCGCGTTGAACGAGGAAAGCGGCCAAGCCGAAGCTATTTCCGAACTGCCGTCGTTCGTTTTTAGTGTAAGAGCCGGTAATCAGGGGAGAGGTAGCCGACCGAAGAACCCGGATCGCGGTATTGTTGTAGCTGCCGTATCGGAGATACTTATCGAGGCGGGCCGACCATTAAGCGTTGAGGAGCTCTACGATGCATTGCTCAGTCGAGGCATTGAAATTCGTGGAAGGAGACCAGAGGTCGTCCTGACCACGATGCTCTGGCGGTCCCGGGATCGTATCGATCGAGTAGGCAACACAGGATATTGGCTGGTATCTGCATAGTGGGCGTCCGCAGATAAGGTGTCTTCGCAAGTTGTAAGTTGGCGGATCGGGACCGAACGTCTCGGCGTTATGAGATTGTGCGATCAGGGTGGCACATAACGTCCAAGGAACTGCGATTGTCACAATATGGTGTTATCTAACTGTGGATCTATAGCAGCGAGAATGTAACGCCGTGCTTGCATTGGAAGATTGACTGGCCACATGCGAATTAGAGGTAACCGTTCGCTGCAATGGACTTGACAGATGGTACGATGCCGTTCAGGCCGAACCCATCCTAGGTGATGACTGTTGGTTCCTCATCTCCAGTGTGCGACGGGGTTCTGAGCTAAAGAATGATCTGGATCGCTCTTCGAATGTTAACTGGCGATCGCCAGAAGTTCTATGGACTTGTTTTCGGCGTGGCGTTCTCAACTCTGCTCATCACGCAACAACTAACTATATTCGCCAACTTGTTGGAGCGCGGGGCGAGCGGCGTCTACAATGTGCCCGATGCGGACGTCTGGGTGATGGATCCGGCAACCCGCACGATTGAGGTGGCCTATCCGCTTCCCTCTACCGCCCTCGATCGAGTTCGATCGGTACCGGGTATCCTTTGGGCGGTTCCGCACTTGCGCGCGACGGCCTCTGTGCGCACAGGTGCGGGCAATTTAGAAGCAGTTGCGATTGTCGGCGTTGATGATTCAACTTTGGTGGGTTTACCGCCGCGTGTCGCGCCAGGGAAAGTCGCAGCCCTTACATCGCCCGGCAGCGTCATCATCGACGATGTGGGCGCTGGTCGTATGTTCGGAGTCGGCAATCCGGTGATCGGGCAACGATTTGAGTTGAATGATCAACGCGCAGTTATACGTGGTGTGACGGACTCGTTTCCGAATTTCACGAACCAGGTTACCCTCTACACTCGTTACAGCGAGGCGTTGAGCTACGTGCCCGGAACGCGTAATCGTCTTACTTTTATCCTCGTCAAGGGCGATGGTGCGATGACGGATCAGGAGCTAGCACATCGCATTGCTAAGATTTCGGGACTACGGGCGCGGAGCTCCGAGCAGTTTGCCGATGACGCTATCGAATACATTCTAGAAAATACTGGCATACCAATGAACTTTGGTATCACAGTTGGCTTGGGATTCATAATTGGTGTAGCTATAGTAGGTCTGACATTTAGTCTTTTCATCCGCGACAGTATCAAACAGTTTGGCGCATTAAAGGCGATGGGCGTCAGTAATAAGGCGATACGCAGGATGGTGACCGCGCAGGCAAGCATGATTGGATTGATCGGCTACAGCTTGGGTCTGGTGGGTACGGCGCTGTTTGTCTGGGGTTTCTCCAACTCTGCGACCTTCAAAGGCTTTTACATCCCCTGGCAAGTGCCGCTCATCAGCTTCTCTGCCGTCGCGCTGATACTGGCGGCAACGTCGCGGATTGCGCTCAATCGCTTGATGACAACCGAACCAGCCGCAGTGTTCAGATGACACCTGTGACGCGCCAATCCGCGGCTATATCCGCCCGCGGCGTGACCCGCGCTTTTCGTTCAGGATCGCAGGTCGTAGACGTGTTGCATGGCGTAGATTTGGATATACGAGCTGGAGAGCTGACCTACCTCATAGGCGAGAGCGGGTCGGGAAAGACAACGCTCGTATCCATTCTCTGTGGGATATTGTGGCCGACGGCTGGGGATGTACGGGTGTTTGGGACCGATATCTACACCTTGTCCGATCGTGAGCTTACAGACTTCCGGCTGAGAAACATCGGGTTTATTTTCCAGCAGTATAATCTGCTCTCATCTATCGACGCTGCAAGCAACGCGGCCGTCCCACTAATCGCTCAAGGCATGAGGGTGGTTGAGGCGCGTGATCAAGCCCTGGCGATGCTCGAAAAGCTCAATATCGCGGATCAGGCTGAAAAACTTCCGAGCCAGCTTTCGGGCGGTCAGCAGCAGCGGGTCGCTATCGCGCGAGCGCTAGTGCACGCGCCGAAGTTGATAGTATGCGATGAGCCAACTGCGGCACTCGACGCGACATCGGGACGGCGAGTGATGAACCTTCTACGTGAGGTCGCGATCCAGAGGGATCGCGCCTGCATTATCGTGACACATGATAATCGAGTGTTCGACCTTGCAGATCGCATCGTTGAGCTTGAGGATGGACGCATAATTGATCAAGGCAGGCAGCTGTCGGAGACGGACTGATGGCACTGAAGGATCTCAGCTTCACTCGCGGTATTCTTCCCGCCGCGGCCCTGCTCGGACTGGTCGGAGCGATGATCTTCGTCTCTCGAGGTCTACCAGACCATGATTCTGATCTGCCAGAAGAGCCGGAGCGTGGTGTTACAGTAGACCGCGGTCCGTTTCGTGTGGCCGGCACCGGTGTTGTAGAGCCGTCCAGTGAAAGCATTGCGGTTGGTGCTGCGCTGGCTGGCCTTGTCGCGGAAGTGTTCGTGACTCCAGGAGACCATGTCAGCCGAGGTCAACCTTTGTTCACCGTCGACACACGCGCTCTTCGTTCTCGTCTTAAGGAAAGCCAGGCTGCCGAGCAAGAAGCGCTGACTGCCATTGCTGAGGCACGCGCCAATGTCGAGGATGCACGCGCTGGGGAACGGATCGCAAGAAGGCAGTTGGAGTTGTATCAAGCTGTCGACGAAGCAGCAGCCGTGAGCCGAGCGGAGGTTATCCGTGCAGAGGGAGATGTAAGCGCCGCGGAGGGTAAGCGTGATCTCGCGGAGGCACGCCTTGCGGCGACACAAAGCCGTTATGAAGCTGAGCAAGTCCGCGCCGAGAGCGCACGTGTAGAGCTTGATCGGGCAACGGCGCGGGCGCCAATCTCAGGCGAAATCCTGGCGGTCAACATACGTCCAGGAGAGTTCCTGTCCAATCAGGGCGCAGGCGGAGCAAAACCTTTTGTCGAGATGGGTGCTACTCACCCACTCCATGTTCGGATTGACGTAGACGAGGCGCAAGCGCCGCTTGTGGCCCTTGGGTCGCCTGCAACCGTCTCACCAAGGGGTGCTGAAGGAGCAAAGGTTACTGCTGTTTTCGTACGCGCCGAGCCGGTGATGGTGCCTAAGCGCTCGCTCACAAACAGCGCCAATGAACGTGTCGACGTGCGGGTGCTGCAACTGATCTACCGTCTCCCGCCAGCCAGCGGGTTGTTCCGCGTTGGTCAGCAGGTCGATGCGTACATGCCAGCAACTCAGCGGCGGCGGGTAAAGAACAAGTGAGGCGCGCGCTTCTTCTGACGTGTTGCTGGGCGCTTGCGGGGTGCGCGCAGAGCCCGGCCGCAATGATGACGACGCCTCGACCCGCTTTGCCGGGCGCGTTTGCGCTGATGGCTGACACGACCGCGACTGCCAATATCGATGGGTTGTTGCCGCTTGAAGATCCTGCTTACAAAGCTTTGGTCGAACAAACGCTTTCAAGCGCACCATCACTCTCGCGAGCGATGGCCAGGATTGAGCAGGCAAGAGCCCGGGTCGGGATGGCGGATGCGGAGCGCCGCCCTAATTTGGCTACAGAGACGACGATCGCGGGAAGTCGCCTTAACCCGGATCAGCTTGGATTGGATCTACCGCCTGACACCCGGATCGACGCCACTCGGGTCAGCTTTGGAGCCAGTTTGATCTTCAGCTGGGACTTAGACCTATTCGGTCGATTGCAGGCCCAGCAAACCGCGGCAGCTGCGAACTTAGATGCGGCCACAGCTGAAGCTGCGGCTGTTCGGAACTTACTTCTTGCCGAGATTGCATCGTCAGTGATCGATTGGCGGACCTTGGCTGCCCGTCAAACTGCACTCGAGAGCGACCTTGCGGCGGCCGAAGATCTGGTGAAACTGGCGTACTCCCGTGAGCGAGCTGGGATTTCACCAGAATTTGACCGAATACGAGCTGCGAGTGGAGTAGCTGCAAGCCGAAGCCGTATCGCGGCACTGGAAAACCAACGGACCTGGGTTGTCGGAAGACTCGTGAGCTTAACTGGTGCGTCAGCTCAAAGCATCCTTGCTATACTCCAGAGTCAATGGGTTAGAGGCTCGTCTATGCCCCCGCCAGCGGCTGTCCCCAGCGACCTGCTTATTCGGCGGCCCGATATTCAAGCGGCGGCTGCAAATCTCGCCGCGGCGGACGCAAATCTCGCCGCCGCGGCAGCGCAACGTTTTCCACGCTTGACCTTGTCGGCAGCGTTGGGCTTGCTTGCCTTCAGTCCGGACCGCCTGTTTTCCGACCAATCAGCTGTCGGCTTTGGCCGAGGAAGTTTGCTGGCACCCTTACTCGACTTCGGCCGCATTGAAGCCGAAATCGGATCTGCCGCGGCAGATAAGGTTGCAGCATTCGCCAACTACCGAGAAGTCGTATTCGGTGCCCTAGGCGATGCCGAAACTGCATACGGGCTCGTGGCTGCAACCGACCGTGAGCTAGCGGCCGCAATCGATGAGGCAGACACTTCTGGTCGAGCGGCACGTTTGGCTGAGATCCGCTACCGCGCCGGATTGTCTGATTTCTTGACGGTGTTGGAAGCTCGGCGAACATCTGACGCAAGTGGCGAGCGCGCTGCGGCTGCCGCCGGGCGGGCTCAACGTGCACGCGTACTACTATGGCGGATCTTGGGCGGTTCACCGCAACTTGAAGGCTATCCAGCTAGTTCAATCTTGGGCGAAGCGGAGGCGGTCGATGCAAATTAAGATTGGCACGCCTTGCGCCAGCTTGAACGGCTCCGGCGCGATCTCGGGCTCGCCGCGGACTAGCTCCGGACTTCGGCGTCAAGAGCGTAAGGCGGACAGGCCGCTTACCACCGACGACAGGTCTTACATGTCCGACATTGGCGAACGACATTCGCAGCCTGTTCTGCGGGAGATCGCCGGGCGTCGGCCGTAAGGAAGAAGTTAATCGCCAGATTGCGGCGCTCACTACCAAGCCTTAAAAATCATTGGGTTACTCAGAGATGCTGGGGCTAGTTTTGCTGGGAGCAGTTGAAACTTGGGCAGTCCTATGCGCCGCGACGATTAAAGAGACTGCTGCCGCTATTCGAAGTGTCTCGAGCCCTACAATCGGCATCGAGAACCAGGAGACCGAGGTAGGGCGGCGTGTTGTTGTATCAACGACAACGATACGGATATCAGACAAACTTCAGGCTACATTATTGTACTGCCGAGGGGCGCGAGCGGCTAGCCAGCAAGAGCGGCAGTTGTCCCGAGTTGAGGCAAGCGCGACTATTCGGCTTGCGTCGTGAGCAGTGACAATGCTAAGGACAGGCTTCCCTCGTTCAGAGAGTTTGTAGCATGTCAACTCGTTTGAACCACTCGGATCAGAGTGCCTGTTCCGTGATCATGTACGAACTGAACGAAGTTCCTTGGGCGATAGTGGACTGGTACACCGCTAATCGACCAAACTCGAATATCGCGAAGATCGTTGCTGCCTCTCGCAACTACACCACTGTTACGACAGATCAGGGTGAACTCCACCCTTGGGTCACCTGGCCGACGCTGCACCGCGGCGTGGACAACACGGTTCATAAGATTGAGTTTCTGAACCAAGATTTGACCAGTGCGTCGGCTTACCCGCCATTATGGGAGACTGCGGCTCAGGCTGGCAAGAACGTCGGAGTGTTCGGAAGCTTGCAGTCTTACCCGGTTCCTCGCGACCAGCAGTACGCTTTCTACGTTCCAGATACGTTTGCACCAGCAGCTGACGCACATCCGCCTGTGTACGAAGCCCTGCAGGAACTGAACTTGCGGCAGACAGCAAGTGACGGTGGCATAGTTTCGGCTGTCAAGATCGACGGGAGCGTCGCAAAGATCTTTCTGCGGTTGTTCAACGCCGGTCTTTCGGTAAAAACTGTCATGCGGCTTGCGAAGCAGATCGCTTTGGAGCGGCGCAATCCAGCTTACAAGACCCGGCGTGCAGTGCTGCAAGCACCTGTAGCTTTCGACGTCTTTCTGCATGCGTACAATCGCAGCCGGCCAGATCTCTGCACCTTCTTCACCAATCACGTGGCGGGAATGATGCACCGATATTGGAAGCATGCTTTATCAAGCGATGAGTCAGAGCAGCGCCGCGACCCAGTGCGGGCGAGTAATATCGCCTTCGCAATGGACGTAGCGGATGAGCAAATCGGAGTACTTCGGCGTCTGGCCGATAAAGCCGGAGCCAGTCTCGTTATTTCGTCGAGCATGGGCCAGGCTCCCATAGATCGACGCGGAGGAGACCAGCTGCGTATCACCGACATGAGCCGGTTTGTACAAGCTGTTGGTTTTCAGGGCACTTACACGTCCCACTTGGCGATGCATCCGGATTTCAACTTCAGTTTCGAAACGCCCGCTGATGCTGAGCAATTTGCCGCTGCGATAGCGCGGCTGCGGTTTTCTGACGGCCGACCGGTCGCTTATAAAAGCTTTGTCTGCGGCTCGACGGTCAACATCGGTGTCGCTCAACCTGGACCCTTGCAAGATCATGATTGGCTCACGATCGATCAAAGTGGGCGCCGAGTACCCTTTGCAGAAGCCGGACTCCTTCGGTTCGCGCGTGATGTCGGAACAGCCTACCATGTGCCTGAGGGCATCATGATTTGGTACAACAAGGGGCAGGTACCCGATCTGTCTCGACCAGTGGTTGATAGTTCAAAGGTGCGACCGATGATCCTCGGAGCGATCGGAGTTGAGGATCCGCGCATGCATGGCTTGGCGAGCGAGGAAATGATGGTCGCCTAAACTGCTCCTTGCAATTTGAAGGCATCGTGCCGCTGCAAGGCTGACGGCAATCATGTCTCGTCGCCGTGGCAATCGGTGGGCAACGTAGCCAAAGGCTCTGTAGCATAACCTGAGCCCTATTCGAGTTGGTGTCAGGACTTATTCAGCTAGTCAGGCCTCAATCTGCCTTGTCCCTCGTGGGTGGGTGCTGCTGCCAATTTGCGCTCAGAAAGCATCGACAATGCTGAACTTCGCACGTTTCGTATCAGAAAGGTCGATGGCCGCGGATGTTCCCAGGCTCGCTGTATCTACAGACTAAGATCTCCTCTTCTGCACCTCGACTTAAGGCACAACCTACAGCCTTTGTTCTTTGCCACATAACTTGCGTGTAGTGGCTTACGTCTTCAACAGACCCGGTTATGCTGTTGCGAGGAAAGGTTCCTGCGACGAAGTGAGCTTTCTCACGGATCCACAAGCCCACCATTGCCTCTGGAGTGAACCTGTCTGGCGTTCCCCCCCAGATGTTCTCGCCTTCAAACGGATAATCTCGACCTGTTGGTGAATGATGAAACTTGCCGTCAGCTGCGAGTTCGTCGGCCCATGCTTTGGCGTGCTGAGCTAGTCTTGCATCCCAGACCAGCGGCACGATACCTTGGATAGAACGCTCGTGATTATGGCTGGCGAGGAGGCGCTGCTCTAGATTGGTTGTACGCGGTTGCGCTGCGCCGAGTGCCAAACCAATCAGCAATATAGCTGTCGCTTTTGCAGCGCGACATGTCTGTGCAATCACTAACCTGTGTCCTGCCGTTCCTACGCCTACTAGGGCTGGTGCAGTGGACACTTGGTGCGCATTGAGGGTAAACGACCCGTTAGGTTTCCAGGAGCCTCGTAGAGACCTGCTCGCTTAGTACGCGCTCTGTTTTGACAATCGTGACCTTGTCGCCGATCGAACTATTGTCAAAGACCAGCTTGGCAAATCGTTCGGGCAAGCCGATGCACCCGTGCGTTGCTCGCCCGATACCCTGGGGGCTGGCGTGCAGCGCGACCCCGTCATCCGTTACGAACAATGCATAGGGCATTGGCGCGTCATAAGAGCGGGAATGGTAATCCCGATCCTTGCGCAGAATTGAAAACCGGCCGAGTGGCGTGGGATGTTCCCCAGCGCCGTATAAGATGACGGACGTGCCGATCTCATGACCCGCTCGGAAGATGGATATCAGCTGTCGTTCGAGATCTATCCAAATCAGAAGAGTGCCCGGGGCCACGCCAGTGTCATCCCATACATACTCGCCAGGTCCTAGCCGTTCGTGAAGCGCAAGCAGCGATTTGGCGCCTGATGGTACGAGCTGATGCTCGCTTGCTAGGCTGGCACTGTTGCCGCTCAGAACCAGCCGGCCAGTTGGGTTCGCTCGCGCTAACGTATGCGCGTGCTGGCTCCGCATGTTCAGCGCTGCACTACGAGATCCATCCTCATTATCGCAAGCGGTCAAAGGAGCAAGTAGTGCAAGGATGGCGAAGATACCGGACGCGGCTGTTGCGCATGATACCCTGCTCACGCGTGGGCCTCCGACCGCTTGTTCATTTTGCGACGGCGGAGAAGGCTTCCGCAGGCACCAAATCCTAGAAGCAACATTGCCCAAGTCGATGGCTCGGGGATAGGTGCGACAGGTGGCGGCGCGTCACCGCCAACACCTGAAGCAGGAGGAAGGAAGTAGAAGGGCGGATTGCCGCCATACTCCAGTGGGATTTGAAAACTCGTAGGACCAGAATATTGCTGGCCGTAGCCGAGCTGAGGCAGGTCGGGTGGGAACAGGATGGTTGTGGGCTGGCGCTCAGGTGCGTCGGGGAAACGAGGAGCGCTGGGCGGCTCATAGAACGTCTTTCCGAGCGCCCTCTGTCGCGGCGGCTTGGGTGAGGTCCCCACAGCCTTGGCCAGCGGATGCTTGTCATCGCGGACCTGCTTTGTGAAAATGAACGTGCCGGATCGTGGGCCCGGTGCCCGACCAAAAAGCTGCGCAAGCATATCCGCAGCATCAGCTAACACTCCGCCCTCATGAGCACGTTCGCTTGGAACAGCGCGACTCTCGTACAATAGAACAACAGAGCCTGAAATTATTGGCAAGCAAAAAGCCGCAGCGATGCTGGCGTGCCTCCGTTTCACCGAAAGTGCGTTCATGACGACCTTGGAGACAAGTCGAATAGACAAAACTCTATACTCATTTTGCGCCCGGCACTCAGAAGTGAATTCAGTCCTAAGGCCGGATCAAAAAAGGGGCAGTGCGCGAGTTCGTGCCGCGAGTTCGCGATCAGCGTTGGCTAAGTTGTTGTCCCGCCATACGAAAATGTCGAGCCTATGCTCGGCGCGGTACCAAATTGCGACGATCGACACGCTGTCCCGTAAGCGCACACCCAAGCGCATGAGCTTGGGTGTGCCAGGTGGCCGGTGAGTGAATGATATTGGTGGTGAGGAGAAGCGCTACTTTCGCGCTCGGCAATCGAGTAACTAGCGATCAGACCTCCGGCACCGTCGAAGGCAAGCGATCTGCTTCCTCGCATGAGAGCTCTTAACGGCTGTCATGCAAGCTGCAAGCCTACCGGGCTATGTTACCATCACCATCTTAGATCAGGTGATTTGCAGCGCTCGGCGCCGGTAAGGGCCGGCGCCTCGTCGCAGCCTTGCGCAAACGGGATTTCACATCTGGGTTGCTGAGACAAAGTGCGTATGCTGCATCCAGTTGCGAGAACATTGATGCGAAAGACCACGCGTCAACGGACGCATTCTCGGCTCCAGCCGTGTACTTAGCGAGGCGCTCAGGGTTACGGATCAAAGCCATCGTCTCGCGGACAACATCCTCAGCCTCAGTGGACTGTGCTACAATACCGTTCTTATCATGAGTAACGATCTCCTCGATCCCGGGAAATGGGCTGACAACCGCAGGCTTGCCGCCTGCCAAACTTTGAACAATGACGCGCGGCAAGCCTTCCCGCAGCGAGCACAATACGCTTACGTCGCTGAGTGCCACAAGGCATTGCGGATCGCTTCTGTGCCCTAGCAGCCGAACTCGATCACCAACATTCAGTCGATCTATTAACTGCTGCAGGTTACCCTCTTCTGGTCCACTGCCGGCGAACAGGACACGAATCCTGTCATCTGGGGAGCTCAGCTTAGCGAACTCCTGAATGAATTCAGCGTGACGCTTCCTCTTCTCCAAGGCGGCCATCATCAGAACGACAGAGGGCTTGTGTTGAGGGTGCGTTTCCCCAACCAATTGAGACCAATCTTCCGGCCACGATGCGCCCTTGAACTTTTCAACCTCCATGCCTGAACGTACCACACTATGAGGCACTGACTGGCCAACGGCTGCGCTTCTGTACGCAGCTTTTGTACCTTCACTGACATGGATGAAATGATCGGTGACAAAGGCGGCCATGTGCTCAACGGCCAAGTAAACAAGTTTCTCGCCAGAGGACACATTATCAAACGGGAGGATGTGAACGCCATGTATGCGTGCCGGGACACCGGCTAACTTCGCAGCGGCTCTGCCTAAGATACCAGCTTTGCTTGA
The DNA here is from genome assembly GCF_003660445.1 of Croceibacterium ferulae. Taxonomy (GTDB): domain Bacteria; phylum Pseudomonadota; class Alphaproteobacteria; order Sphingomonadales; family Sphingomonadaceae; genus Croceibacterium; species Croceibacterium ferulae. Next base: position 42,989 of record NZ_QZVQ01000016.1, read on the forward strand.
ATGCGTATGAATTACATCAGCCTTGAGGCGCTCAAAAAGCTGCGCCAGAACCCGGCAGGCCCTAATATCGTCAACCGGCGAAATATTCCAGACCATCTCGTCGACATGGTGCACTGTGACACCTGGATGTCGTCCCTTATAGGCGTCCACGGCCGACGAGCGGCCGCAGACAAGATGAACAACGTGGCCGGTGCTTGCCTGATGTACGCAACTCGCCCATGTGTTCTCTTCGCATCCGCCCGAACTGTTCATTCGCGTTTGGACGTGTACAATCGTGAGAGGGTTCAATGTAGTTTCCTTCGATAAGGCACACCGCTGTCGTCTGTACACGACAAACATCCGCAATATGACGGTCGGCCTCACACCGGGTCGGCAAACGCTATAAGCAGAGCAGTTTGCCCGGCAAGCTGGGCCTAGCTTGCGCCTCAGACTAGATCAAGGCTGCGGTCTGTCCCGTACCAGAGCGGGTGCGATCTGGCTTTTCGCTTGACGAGTGTAGCACATCTAAGCGGGAGCCACTGGCTTACTGAGGTTAGCGCAAAGCTCTCTCACGTCTTGAGAGAGCGCACATACGAGTGGTACAATCGCTGAGGAGCCGCTTCAGCGGCAAACGCATTCGAGCTAAAGGTTTAATGACCGGCTTGCATCGTATGCGCGATTTAACCCTTTGCGAAACAAATGTGAATTACAGCACTTGGGCAGGAAAGCGACAGCTTCGACAGAATAGCGAGCCTTTTGAGTTTGCCAAAGCGCGCGATAGCAAAAATTAGGGGAATGAAATGAGCTTTCTCGAAGTTGCGAAATATGGCGGACTCCTTCACCTATTCTGCATCGGAATATGGTTTGCTACCGCACAGTCACACTTTGACCGCTCCAGCAAAGCGCGTCCTCTCCTCCTTGCGGTTGTCTCGCTCTCAGCGATGCTGAGCATAGCAACCATATATCTTGTTGTTCAGACGGATGTACCAAGCACTCGGCTCATTGTGACAGTTGCGATAGCGACAGCGACTGCGCTCCTTTTCCGTTGGGCACTGAGCTCGATCGCTCAACGCAATCTGGGCCTCGCATTTAGTGGTATAGTGCCGGCGCAAGTGGTCCAGCACGGGCCCTATCGGTACGTGCGACACCCTCTTTATACTGCCTACTCGATCTTCTGGCTGGCATGCGCCTTCCTCACACAATCGTACCTTGTTGGCGGGTTGGCGCTTGCCGTTGTCCTCCTTTACGTCCTTGCTGCAAGAACCGAAGAGCGTGACATCATGCGATCGCCTCTCGCCCCAGCGTACAGCAGCTATCGTCAGCGCACTGGACTTCTGTTGCCTCGAATCACGCGCAAGAACTGATGTCTGCGATGGAGGATGGAGTTATCAGACCGGTGCTGTCACCCCACCTGCACCCCGCCATCAGTGCGCAAAGTTGAGGTCTGCAAGGGGCATCGTTTGCCCGCTGATTGTCAAAAAAGGCTTAGAGCGGTTTTCGTTCAGCTTGGACCATAACCGCAGGAAGCGAAGTAGTTGGCGCATTCGGCCGGTTGGAACAGATCGACCAGCTTGCCGGTCGGGCACCACGAGCCGGAGACGGTCCGCTCGGCCGCCTTTCGCAGCATGGATTTGATGCGGGCCAAGGCCTTCTCGATCGGGTTGAAGTCGAGGCTTTACGGCGGAAGCAACACCAGACTTGCGCCGGCTGCTTCGATCCGTTCCCGCACGGCCAAGCGCTTGTGGCTCGACAGATTTTCCATGACCACGACAACCCCGTGCCGGAGTTCAGGCACCAAGACCTGCGCGACGTAGGCTTCGAACCAGTCGCTGTTGATCAGTTCGTCGAGCACCATGGGCGCGACCATGCCGCTCATCCTGAGGCCCGCGACCGGCGTGGTCGTCTTGCGATTGTCATGTGGGTAGCTTATCCGCAGCCGCTCGCCCCTGGTGCAGCGGCCATGGCTGCGGGTCATGTTGGTTGCCGTCCACGTCTCGTCGATGAAGACCAGGCGCTCCGGATCGAGATCCAACTGTCTCTCGAACGAGGCATGGCGCTGCTTCAGGACATCGGGGCGGTCTTGCTCGACCGCGTGACCGGTCTGTTTTTGCGCGTGATGCCATGGCGCGCGAAGAACCGGTGCAGCGCGCGGCGTTCGGCACCGTCAGCCCCGCCCGGGCCAGTTCGACACGCAGTTCATCCAGCGTGATGTCCTTCGCCTCCGCCCAAATCGCCAGCACTCTGTCGCGATGCGCCTCGATCCGCCGCGAGCCCGTGTCGCCACCTTGCGGCTTGGGAGCATAACTGCCTGTCACACGACGTTGCGCATGCCACCGAACGGCTGTCGCCGGCACGACACCGAACCGTGCCGCCGCAGCCCGACAGCTGGCTCATTCATCCCCCGCAGCCAGAACCCGGCTGCGCAGATCCATCGACAAGGGCTGGCCCATCCATGCCGACCTCCTACCCGGCCAGCAGTTTGAATCAGATCATCACGCGCTTGGGATTCCCCGATGATTCAGATCGGGCGAAATCCGCCCTAGCTGACGCAGCTGGTACGGGCTCCTCTTCCAAATGGCACTGCGTCTCAAGGCACTACGAAGACCTAGTCGACAACTTGTACCGCGCTAGGACAGCCGGCAATGATCGTCGGTTTTAGGTGAGCTACGCAGATTCCAAGTGAGTGCACTGCATAGCCGTTCACCGAGTTGTCTGTCGCGCTTCCGTGCGATGTATGCTCAGTTTGCGCACCCCGCGGGCGGAGCCCTCAAGCGTTGCAAGCTTTCCGGCCTTACCAAACCATTTTGACTGATCCTGCAGGCCGCGGTGTGTCAGCCGCATGTCAGACGCAATAGGAGCCGGGATGACAGGTCACCCGTCGATGCGCCGAGCAGAACTCCGGTTTATGTGCGATACCGATGCACACTGTTCGCCGCCGTTTAGGGGCAGGCGCGGCTATATGCCGGTTCCCTCAATCACATGGTGAATCGAAGCTTCTCTCAGGCTCACCAACCGGCTCTCATTAGAATCGACTTGGTGAATTGCGGTACGCAGGCAGGGGCATCAACGCGGTTGGCCCGTATCGGCACTGCCAGGGTCCAACCGGCTTTTGCAGTGATCCCCAATCCCTTGTACAGACCGGGCAGGCTCGTACGAGTCTTTGATTTGAATGAGGGTAATGACAAGCTCATGGAGAACATCGCTGCCCCATCTCAGCACGGGGTCGAAGTAGCTTCGAACTTCCGGCTGACCAGCGTCATTGTGGCGCTTCTGGGGCTGCTCGCTATGGCGGTGCCAACCATGGTATCGATAGCGCAAGACCACTGGGCAACCGAGTACGGAGTTCACGGACCTATCATCCTTGCCACGGGCGCATGGTTGATTTGGCGCGAGCGGAAAATGATCTCGGCGGAGCGGCGCGAACTCACGAGCGCGCTCTGGGCGGTTCCTGTCCTGATATTCGGCCTTGTGTGGCTTTTTGCTCGCACCTTTGCCATCTTGAGTGTGGAAAGCTTGGCGCTCTATTTCGTCTTGCTAACCGCGACAATCGTATACCTTGGGCCACAGGTCGCCAGAAAGCTTTGGTTTCCGTTCTTGTATCTTGCGTTCCTCATAGTGCCACCTGGTTCCTTGATCGACGAATTGACACAGCCTTTGAAGATGTGGATCTCGGCAGCTGCGGTCGATCTACTTAGTATTGTAGGCTATCCAGTCGCAAACACAGGCGCGATAATTCAGGTGGGCCAGTATCAGCTTCTAGTAGCTGATGCGTGTGCCGGATTGATGTCGCTGCTCTCATTAACGGCGATCGGCTTGTTCTATAACTATCTAAATTCCGGAAACGACGCCAAGAGAGCTGCGGTTCTGCTGACTGCAATCATCCCGATGGCCGTGTTGGCCAATCTTATCCGAGTTGTCGCGCTTGTCTTGTTGACGTATCACGCTGGCAGTCAGGTGGCCCAAGGCTTTATGCACGACATGGCAGGGCTGTTCACCTTTTCAGTCGCTCTTGCCGGCATGTTCCTTGCGGATAGTGTCTATACTAAGCTGTTCGTGAAGGAGCGTTGAGCGTGGTTGGAATGAAAGTCGCTACGACCCGGCGCGATCTTCTGATTGGCGGTGTTGGTCTCCTATGTGCCGGCGGAAGTGTCGCAGTCGCGCAGAATACGACCGTTGATCCTCTGCCAGCGCACGCCTTGGAGGATGCCCTGCCCCAAACGCTTGGCAATTGGCGCGCAATGCCCGCTGCGGCGGTAGTGATGCCTCCGGAGGGATCCCTTACCGATCGGCTGTACAGCAACGTTATGGTTCGCGCATATCACGATGGCCAGAACGAGGTCACGTTGCTGCTCGCATACGGGGCGCTACAGAGCGGCGGTATGCAGATGCACCGTCCGGAGCTTTGCTATCCAGCTGCTGGATTTGCTATCGACAGCTCCCGTCGCGTCGACTTGCCACTCGGGAACGGCCGGACGATTGCTGCCAAGCTGCTTGATACCAGATCCAGTGTCCGGAAGGAGCAAGTCCTTTATTGGACGCGCATCGGCAGGGAGTTCCCCACCTCCCGTATCGATCAGCGCTGGACCGTTCTACGGGAGAACTTCGCTGGCCGGATACCCGATGGCATGCTGGTGCGAACTTCAGTAGTTGCAGAGAATGCACAGCAAGCATTGCCGATCTTGGATTCATTCGTCTCAGCTCTGACCCATTCGGTTAAGGCGCCTGCCCGAAAGTTGTTGTTTGGATAACAGCTTCTGCAGGTGCGGCCATTGCTTCTCTGTTCATTCACTTGCCGGAGCGGAACGTGAATGGTCGTAAAGCGTGGTAGATGTAGATAAGGGTCGCGACCAGTACGCCCACGGCTACGAAGTCAAGGCGCTCGTTACCAAGCCAATTGGCTAAAGCGCATCCAACACCGGCCAACAAGTACTGCCAAAGATGGTCCTTGGGCTTTTCAACATCGACGGATCGATGTAGAAAAAGCACCACCAAGAAGCCAAATACGCCGATCGTCAGCCAATCGTAAACTGTTTCCATGCCATTCGAACTCCGCGACCACCAAACCTGAGTATCGCAACTAGAAAGATGATTGATGACGCTTAACGCCTCTAAAGCCCCACTGGTGGGACTACTCCTTGTAACGCTAGCGGCTTGTAACAGCAAGCAGCCTGGCGAGGATGCAGTTGCCACGGTTAACGGCTACGAGATCACCGCGACGGAGCTTAACAACGAGCTTGCGGCGCGCGGCGGCCAGAATATTCAAGATCCGGCGCTTCGTCGGCAGGCGCTCGACGAACTGATCAATCGCAAGCTGCTCGTTGGCCTCGCCCAGGAACGGGAGCTCAACAAGACTCCCGGCTATATCTTGAATGAGCAACGTATGCGTGAGCTGTTGTTGGCTGACGCAGCGGTCGGATTTCTAGCGACCCTGAATCCGAAGCCTGACGCAAGGCAGATCGACGCGTCCGTTCAAGCAGCACGCGGCACGAGAACAATCTTTCAGGTTGAAGGTCTCCAGTTCGCCCCCATCGCGGACAAGGCTGTAATGACTGCTCTTGATCGCTCAGCCAGCATGACCCAAGTCGAACAGATCTTGGCTACCGCTAACGTAGTGACTAAGCCCGCAAGTCTGTCTTGGGACAGCGTGGCGATGCCAAGGGAATTAGTGCAACAACTCGAAGGCGTTCCCAACGGCAAGCCATTTGTTCTCTCCGGGCCGAACGCCGTCTTCGCCGGCGTTGTCACGGGCCAGCAGACGCAGCCGCTCAGTCCAGATCAGAGTCGCGCTCTTGCCGAGAGCGTTGCAGCTCAGGCGACAACGCAGACGACGCTCGCAAATTGGCTGAAGGAGGAGAAAGCCAAGGCTGAGATCGTGATTAGCAAAACCTTAAGTGACCCTACGAAGCAGCCGCAGGCTGCAGATCCGAATCCTGGTCAGTGAGGAATCAACCTGGTCCTATCCAACGTAGCGTGAGGTTGCGTTGGATGGGCAGGTAAGTGCCTGTCACAATCGGCCGCAGAATTCACCCCCCCCCCCTCCCCTTGCCTTCAAGTCACACTGCCGGACGGCGGTGGAGCAGAGGGTGGGTGTCAAGCAGGTCGGCACTGCTTACGAAATCGCCGGCGGCCGAATAGATGCACCCCGCGATGGCCTGCAATTGTGAAGGTCGAGATCGAATAGGTCTTGTTCGAGGCCCTGGAATCTAGACGATTGAGTGCCCAAGACTCCGAAGGCAAACCGTGGCGTGGAGACTAGTCGGCTGAATGCCCGTGAGGAGCGCTCGCTTTATGCTGACGGCGAGACAAAGCCGCTGACTGGCCGTATCACTTCGGATCCTCGCCCAAAGTGGTCGCTTGTCTTTCTGCCCTGACGTAGCAGCGACTGACCACATTGTTCGTGGTCAACTGATCGCTCCTGGGGGTGATTGGGGCATATACCTTCGGCGCTGCTAGGTAGCCGTTTGCGCTCTGCAAGTGGGCATAGCTCGATCCAATCTCCTCATGTGAGAGCTCGTTGGTGCATCCGTCCAGAGCGAGCCACTTCTTATCCACTGGAAGCAGATCGTCGGGTGCTCAAGCTCAGAAGCACACTCTACCGATATAGCTTTAGGTCAGAAATCTTGCTGATCTTCTACCTTCAAATCCACTTCATCACAAACCGCTCAGATCGGGCAACGCTTGCAGCCGGCGCTGTAGATCCACGCCTTTCATGGTGAACAAATCACGGCGACGTAGCCCCGCAACCGCACCTAATGCCATTTTGAAGCGGTCTTAACCGCGCACACTTATGAGTGATTGGGAGCGGTTAGTCTCCTGCAGAAGCCAGCTGACTCGCTTTTGAATTGATCAACGACTGAGCAGCGCCACGAAGGATTGGTGCTCTGCCAACGATGCCCAAAAAGGCGTCGGTTCATCGATTGTGTGCACCGGCGCAGCTAAGGCCTGATAGGTATGGTTAACCTGGTGTGGGATCGCCAGGGTCAAAATTGATCTGGAAACATCGAACTGCCTCAAGGCGTGCCTGCTGTCGTACGCTTCAAGCTGGCACTTTGTTCCATAATAGGGGGTCGTCCTATGCTGCTAGATTGCGCGGTTCCGCGTCTCGATCAGTCTTACCAGAACGGGTGTGCAGAAAGGGTTAACGAGCTGGTGCTTTTCCGGCGCAGTATGCCGGACTGCAACTTCATCATCCGCGTCGCGACGAGCGACGAGGATCTGGTCGCCGCCGAGCAGATCATTAATCGGCTGTATGGCTGGCGAGGATACGGGGCGCAGCACACGTTAACGAAGCACGAGAGCCGGACCACCTTTGTAGCCACGCACGGGGCCGACACTCTGGGTACATTGACGCTTAGCGTCGACTCGCCCGTCGGGTTGAGTGTTGATGCAAGTTTCCCGGAGGAGCTTGCTGAGCTGCGCAAGCGAGGAGCCAGCGTTTGCGAGCTGACTAAGTTTGCCTTTGATCCTTCTGCGCAATCGAAGCCGCTTCTGGCTATTCTGTTTCATACCATATTCACCTATGGCACGCATCACCATAGCTGCACGGACTTGCTCATCGAGGTGAACCCCCGCCATGTCCGGTTCTACGAGGCCGCGCTCGGTTTTCGGAAGCTGGGGGATTTAAAAACGAACACCGCCGTGAATGCCCCTTCGCAGTTGATGCAACTCCCAGTGTGCGAGATTGAGGACAACATCGAACGGTTTGCCGGCGAGAACCCAGGCTCGAGCCATTCCTTGTATCGGCACTTCCTTGGGCGGGAAGACGCGCGAACCTTGCAGGCGCGGATTGCGGCTGTTTATGATCCATCTTCCCGCTTTGGGCGTGATAGCGTCTTGCCCATGCGTGAGGTCCCTGCCCCCAGCATACATCTGCTCACGGCATAAAAAAAGGGCAGCGACTTTCGTCGCTGCCCTTCTGCATACGCTCAAGTCAGATTAGGCGTAGCGGACCTTCACGTTATCGTCACGACGACGACGAACGATCGAGCCGACAGCGCCGAAGCCAATCAGCATCATCGCCCAGCTGGCCGGCTCCGGGATCGGCCCGGGCGTGAACGCCAGCGTGCCGCCGTACGAACCTGCGCCGCGCGACAGACCCGACACGGAGAGTGTGTTCAGCGCGCCAAAGAACACCGGAATGTTCGCCAGACCACCCGACTCCAGACCACCGGAGTTCATGATCTCGACGGGAAACGTGGTCGTTCCATTGCTGAAGGTCACCGAGGTGAAGTCGAGATCCGTCGCGGAGCCAATCAGGCCCGAGAGGATGGTCGAAATCGACCCCGAGCCGAGCCCGACCTGGTCGATGCGGAAGATAAAGTTGTCAGTGAAGTTGCCGGAAGCGATACCGGTGCGGCCGTACGAAGCCGAGACGGGGCCGTCAGTGATATCGCCGTCGATCTCGAAGGAGTAACCGGCGGGCACAGGCCCACCGGCCACGATGTCAGCCGCCTGAACGGCAGGAGCGGCGATCATTGCGGCCGATGCGGCCAGGATGGTGGCTAAGGTTCTCACGTCAGACTCCCTATCTCGTTGGTTGGGGCACTCAATCTTGCACCGCACAATTAGGCGATCCCTTGGCGAGCACAACACAATTTTAACGATTGCATGTTCATGTCGCGCGGTTGTCTCCTGTTGGTACAGGACTTTGCGGCACCTTTCAGGCTGTGCCCGGAGGCAAGTACTTCTTTTGCCAAAGAAAACGGGTGAGACGCCAGTTGCAACCCTTCTCTTGTTGGGTGTAAGGAAATGGCATCTTACGGTGTGAAGGTGTGCATTCGGGACGGCTCAGGTGGCAATCCTCCGCGAATCAGCTGCCCAGCTCACCTGTCCCGAGGCCATTCGTCGGAGCGTGACGCGGCGCTACTATAGCCCGCAGCTCGCGTTCATCAGAGACACTTGCGGTGAAGACGACCCAACTATATTGCACCGCAACATGAGCGAACGCAAACCGATCCGCAAGGCCGTGTTCCCCGTCGCCGGGCTGGGCACGCGCTTTCTTCCCGCCACCAAGGCGGTTCCCAAGGAATTGCTGCCCATCGTCGATCGCCCGCTGATCCAGTACGCGGTGGACGAGGCGCGCGAAGCGGGGATCGAACAGATGATCTTCGTCACCGGCCGCGGCAAGACCGCGCTGGTCGAGAATTTCGACATCGCTTACGAGCTGGAAGCCACCATGGCGGCGCGAGGCAAGGACCTGTCCGTGCTGGAGCCGACGCGGTTCACCCCCGGCAACCTCATCACCGT
>NZ_QZVQ01000017.1 GCF_003660445.1 Croceibacterium ferulae
GACTTCCTGAATCAGCACAGCTCGCCGAAATCAAGCTGCTGATTGGGTTTGGACCCTAGAAGCGAAACTGTGGACGGGCGAAAGTTAAAGCTCATCAAGCAGATGGCAAACTCTGTGCGACACGCGGACACTGGCACACACCGCGCTCCTGAACCGCCCATTGCTTTGGGTGACGCTGAAGCCGCCGTTCGCCGGGCCGTCGACGCCGCCGTGCGATCGCTCAACTGAAGAGCAGCTGCTGACGGCATTGACACCAGCCAACCCCCGTTGAGGCTCCGCACACGCACTGGTAAGTAAGGGTGATGCAGCATCGCCTTAGTTACCCTCCGGTCGGTCGATGCATCTACTGCGGCGGGACAAGCCACCTCACACTTGAACATATCGTACCGTACAGCCTTGGCGGCGTGGTGAAGCTGCCTCAAGCTAGTTGCCGCGAATGCGCAACTTTGACCGCCATTTTCGAAGGTCGCTTAGCTCGCACAATGTTCGGTAACTTTAGGATCAGAGCTAACTTCCCGACTAGAAGGCGCGCCGCTCGGCCGGTCAGAATCAAAGCGACTGATCCAGCCACTGGCGAGCACGTGTGGCTTGATCCTGAAGAAAGTATCGTGGTCCTTCCGATGGTCCACTTTTTGCCGCCAGGCATGTTACGTGACCCACCTGTCGAGCCGGAAGATTGGACTGGCGCGACGCTGGAGGCTAAAGAGATCATGCCCGCCCGCCCAGTACCTTGGGAGAAGGCGACGCAGAATCAACTTACCTTCGATCAGACCTTCAATGTTGAGTGTCTCGCGTTGACACTGGCGAAGATCGGACATGCCTACGCGGCGGCGGAGTTTGGGTTAGATAATTTTGAACCATTCCTCCCCGCGATCATCAGGGGCGAGCGCGGTTGCATACACACCTATGTTGGCGGCGATGTAGAACAGCTTCAGGACCCCGGCTTGCTTCATAGCATTCGACTGCGGCTCGGGCATCCAAGCTACGGTAGCCGCGCGGATTTCCTCTTGATGGTGTCTATCGGCCTGCTGTCTCAGTTCGGTTCGCCAACTGCCTTGGTGATCGTTGGCCGCGCAAAGGAAGATTGGGCGTGGCGAGAGGCTGAACGACACTCCGAGGCATCACAAGCGCAACGAGGCAGCGAAAGAAGTGGCAGAGCGTCGGGCAAGGACGCTGCGCTGTAACGCTGCATCAGTTGAGCTGACAGTGCCGACGCCCCCTGCGGTGACCCTCAGTCCGCCAGCGTTCCGTCAGGCACTCAGCGGTCCGGTACGGTGCCATAACGCCACCGTTGAACAGGGGCCTCCCACCGGAACCTCTAGGTGGCTCTCAGGACCTCATAGGTTAGAGCTATGAGGTAGAGCGGATGGGCACAGGATGAAAAAAGCAGGGCCTCGGACCCCCACGCTCAAACCTACGCACCCGCGCAATACCGCTTCACGGTCGCCGGGGAGGGGCTGAAGTGACGGGCTGTGTCGGAGATGCTAGCCTCGTTCGCCTGCCGACACGCCTTCACCGCCGCCGCATCGGCCGCATAGGGCCTGCCAAGGCTCTCCTTGCCCCGATGGGTCCTGCCGGTGGCCTGTAGGGCTGCGCGGGCCGCCTGCCGGCCAGCCGCCGTTCGCTCTGCGATCCTGCGCCGCTCCATCTCCGCCGCCTGCGCCAGCACGGCAAGGATCAGCTCTCCAACGCCCCGGCCAATAGCCCCGATGGCATGAAAGTCGACGGTGACGCTCGCGGCGATCAGCCGGCGGACGGTCGATTGCACGTCCAGCGCGTCACGGCCCGACCGGTCGACTGCGTAAACATGCGCCGTGTCGCCGCTGCGGACGGAGGAGAGCATGGCCGCAAAGCCGCCAGTTGTGGACTGCCTAAGGCGTGCGCTTGAGAGCTGCTCCGGCCGATGCTACTTTTGGTTGCATGGCTAATTGCACAGCACCATCGCGGGGTCACCGATCAGCAAGCGCGGCAGCCAACTGCCCGGCATGCCGCAGCCGGTACGGTCGTTCCAGCGGTTATAGCGGGTTCGGATCGTACCATAACACGACTTACTCGTCCCTCGGTAGTAGCTCGTCCAGAAGCCTCGGTGGCGGCCAAGCCAGTGGTGGTGGAACCAGCAGCAATTCCAGGCCGCGCTGGTCGCGAGGTGGTTCGTCCGTGGTATACACGCCTGCCGAGGTGCGGGCGCTTACACCCGTTCGCGAGAACGTCGAAAGGCGAGCGTCGCAGCCTGAATTGCGCGACGTGTTCCTCTGCCATGCTTGGGACGATCGCAAAGGTGCCGCTAGGGATTTGCACGACCTACTCGAAAGCCACGATGTCTCTGTCTGGTTTAGCGAGAAGGACGTCCTGCTCGGCACGTCATTGCTTCGTGAAATCGATAAGGGATTGGCACGGTCACGGGTTGGCATCGTGCTGGTTACGCCGGCGTTCCTAAGCAGAGTCGCAGCAGAGGGGATAGCCGACAAAGAGCTTTCGGCGCTCCTCGCGCGTGACCTCCTGGTCCCTATCGTGCACGGCACCACCTATAACGCTCTTCGCGACGTCAGCCCGTTGCTCGGCTCAAGGAGCGGCCTGAGCACCGAAGAAGAGCCGATGGCCGCCGTCGCGGCCAAGCTCGCCGAACTAGTAGCTCCTTAGCTCTATCGCCGAATTGCTGAGCCGATCGCCGGAGCTGACTGCTCAAGAGGCAACGGCCTCGGCCCGTGTCTCCCGCCGAATGTTGCCCAAAATCCGCTGCCCGCACCCAAGGTCGCCGACGATGTCTATTGGCTTCTCACCGCGCCGCGCCAGCGGAGACTGAGCTCCGGCCCCGTGTCGCACAGACCTCCAGTCCTTCTGAATGAAGCCACACGCTCCCAAGGTGCCTCCGGTTACGCAATGGACAATGTCGCTCTTCAGCAAACTGAATATGTCCTGCGTGAGGCGCTAGGCGCTCCGGGATTGTGAAGACGAGTGGTTGATTGGCAAAGCTCATCGACGCCATGAATTACAGGGAGGAGTTATGTCGACACTCGACGGACAGATGGCGTTGACAAACGACGACCACCTGGAGGGCCTGAGATGGTTCGTCGATCACACTGGAAGCGATGTGCCGTGGCCCGCCCCTCTTCCCTCAGGGCTCTACCTGGTGAACAAGGCAAAGGGCATCCACAAGCCAAAAGGTTGGGATCACGCCTTAAGCGTGCGGCAAAGCCTAAGTGGGCCCTACGAGGACCGCGAGGTTGAAGTTCAGAGCGATGGGAGCTGGAGGTTCGACTACTATCAGGAGGGCAACGATCCCAGTAACAGGGATGACGACTACACCAACCGTGCCCTGGTCCGGAACATGCTCGACGGCATCCCAGTAGGCGTTCTCATCCAGGTAAAAAGCAAGCCAAATCCGCGGTACCGGGTTATGGGCCTGGCGCAGGTTTCCGCTTGGGCCGGCGGCTACTTTCGTCTGAATGGTTTTAGCCCTTCCGGTGAACTCGGTGGACCAGAAGATGCCTCAGCAATCGACAAGCTGGCTGCAATTCTGGCCACGGAGCCCATCGACACTACGGACGCCCGGCGCCGCATCAACATCGCCATTGTGGCCCGCCAAGGAACTGGAGCTTTTCGGAAGGCTGCACTGCAAGCCTTCCAGGGCCGCTGCGTGATAACCGGTTACGACGTCCCCGAAGTTCTGGAAGCTGCGCACATCGTGCCATACCTGGGAGTTGCCACCAATGTTCTCACCAACACCCTACTACTTCGGGCTGACATTCACACCTTGTTTGATCGCGGGCTCCTCTCTGTTTGCGCAGACACGCTGAAAGTCCAGCTCGCGCCTTCGCTGAAGACTGGCATCTACGGCGACCTAGATGGCAGCGTGGTCAAGCTGCCGGCCGGTGATCCGACACCGTGGAAAACGAGCCTCAAGCAGCGACGGGACCTCGGCAGCGAGTAACCCAAGGCAACACATCAAGCGCTGAAGAAGCCTTCATCCAACGCTTGGATCTCCACGATCCCGAGGACCCTCGTGCCCACCTTGTATTTTAGCATCAGTGCGGCGAACTCATTGCCATCGATGAGGACGATTTGGCGGGTGGCGTTCTGCGCCTGGTGGACAGCGTCCTTCGTGAACGTTGAGGCGGTGACAAACAGCCCTTTTGGTGCTCTCACCAGGTCAAGCGCCCCATTGAAGTCACGGATTTCCCGGGAGCCAACTGTGTTCCCGTCGGCGTAACGCTTCGCCTGGATGTAGACACGGTCGAGACCCAGAGGGTCCTGGTGAACCACTCCGTCGATCCCCCGATCCCCAGAACCTCCTAACGCCCGAGCCATTTCAGCGGCGCCGGTACCGTAACCCATGCGCAAAAGGAGTTGCACGATCAACTCCTCGAACTCAGCGGGTGTCATGGACCTGACCCGCTCGAGCAGTTCGGCCCTGAGGCCCTTCTCCAGATCAGCTCGAGCGGCCTCGATGCGCTCCTCTGGGGTCCACTCGGATGCCTCGCGGACAGGTCCCAGCTGCTCCGCCTCCGGTGCGGGAGAACGACCCGAGGCGCTCGAGGTCTTCCAGGCGACGAACTCAGGGTTACGGGAAAGGGTGCCGCCGTCGATACGAGCGGGGTTCTCAGCAAGTAGACCAGTGCCCACCTGAGTGATCTGCGCCTGGCCTCTGGCTGGGCTGCTAAGCAAGCCGGCACGTGCCATGTAGGTTTTGGCCCAATGCAGCCGGTTGTGGAACAGGCTTTGGCGCCCGCTCGGCAGACGTTCTGCCAGGTCCTGGTCGCTGAGGCCCAGCTTATTTGCCATGACCGGGAGGAGGTCTTTGATCGACATCGGCCTCGCAGCCGCAGCGTATTCCTGCAGGAGGGGCAGCATCAAATCTTCGTAGGTCGGTATCGCCATGGTTGTTCCTGTCCTCTCGGCGGAAACTCGTGTCCACCTACGCCACCAGCTTGCGCCTCACGTCCTCAATCACCGCCTCGAGCCCCTGTCCGCCTACTCATAGTCCTCATCGCCACCGATCCAATGGATCGCGCCGCTTCCAAAGGTCACGCGTCGCCACGGGGTTCCTTCGGGCACTTCAGGCGGGACAAAAGGTGCTGTGGGCTCCTCGGCAACAACTGGGGGCTCGGGCGGCCCGAACTGTTTTTTAGGCACCTGAGGGGCCACGTAAGCGGGGTCGTAGAAGGTGAACCAGGTCCCGAAGAACTCTTCGGCGCCGTCGAACTCCAACCTTATCCCGTTGCAGTGCAGGAGAGGTCCAAGGTGCATGTCACAGACGGCGACATCCTCCCCGGCTATGATCCCCAAGCCGTTCCAGCCTGCCAGGATATACTCGACGTCCTCCCAAGACATGCAGGTTAGCGAGAAGAGCTGGCCTTCCGGACAGTTTGGTCGGTACCGCTCAATGAAGGCCTGAACTCCGTCGGGATAGCTCCGGGCCACCGCCGACCGTTTCACGATCACCGACTGGAAGTGGACCGGCAGCGGGTTGGGGTCGAAGTAGATGCGCGATGTCATTATAGCTCACGCTCCTGTTGAAGCGCGTGATGCGGCTGGGGCACCCGGAGCCTGGTAGTGGGTCCTATTCATGGATCTAATATTTCGTCACGAGTGCTTTCTCCTTCCGATCCGTGTCGCGACGGGACGAGCATCAGGACAACTGGTTGAAACGACACGGACAAGGATTCTCTACCAGTCATCTTCTGCCACTCCCGCCCTGTAGACGGGTTCGGCGATCGGCAATCCAGGGCGTAAGCGATACATCCAGCCGTCCTCACCATCGCCCTCGCTTCCTGGAAAAGGAGTAACTCCAAGTGCCGAATGGTAGTGCCGCATCATTGCTCGTTGGCGCCGAGTTTGGGCCTCAATGTATTTGCTCGAACCGCTTCCCTCATATTCGAGAGGGAAGGCCTTGAGGATCAGAAGGCTCCAGTCCTTGCTGAAGTCGATCAGGGCCTTGGTTGCTAGTGCAAAGCGCCCGCCTTTCGAATACGCCGGGTTCATCCAGGCACCGGAGAGCTCCAGAATTGTGCCGTAGTCCGATACCTCGGACACCTCTTCCCAGTGGTAACGGACCACCTCTGCCATTTCCGCCCGAATGACCGATGTCGCGTCCGCCCAGTCGAAAAAAGAGCGATCGTCGATCAGGGGTTCAGGCCGTAGTTCGGTGACCTCGAAGCTCCCGGCATGGTCATCGCCCATATAGAGCTTCGCTTGCGTCACTCGCTGCTTAACGCTTGGGAAGTCTGGTTCAGGGGTCTGCCACCTGGACCGGTGATAGTGCATCTGCAGTTCTTCGTTTTCGTGTCGCACGGTCATCATCGAAGGTGTCCGCTCGATTCCATTCGGGAACAGCGGATCAACGGCTTGACGTCGGAGGCGGTCAGGTTTGGCCAGTGCGGCACGACGACGATAGGCGGCGGCCATGGCTCGGCGCTCCTCTGTTGAAGCGCGTGATGCCACTCAGGGCACCCGGAGCTGGTGAATGAAACAGATGATATCCCAGATCGACATCGGAGTCTACCAGCTCGAAGTCAGCCAGGTGCGTCGAGTTGGTCAATGGTGAACCCTCCGCCTGGATAGGGCTCGAATAGCTCAGGATAGACAATTGCGAGGTGTTCCGAGCGAAGATGTCGTTCGGCCAGGTAGATCACGACATCGGACTCCCCCAAGAGGCGGCTGAGGTTTGGTCCTTTCATATTCAAAGCCGCCGCTAGGTCCTTCTTGGCTATCCGCTTCACTTTGTTGGTGAATCCATCTTCCAGCAGTGCGATTAGTTGACCGGCCCTCCCGCAAACCTCAGGAGCGTCGGGGGCCCAACGCTCAATCATGCAGCCGGGAAAGACCTCGGAAAGCAGGTCGAACGCGCCCACATTTTTGGAGGCGATCACGTAGGCTTGGCAGTTCCCAGCCACCCCATTTTCGTTGCGCCTGACATGGGCTCGCGTCAGTGCCTGCAGTAGGTTGTGCCGGTATTCTCCGGCCATCAGATCTGGCCCGACATCTTCTTCGACGGATACACCGCAAGCTGCCGCAAGTGCTCGGTAACCTGACGTGCCGTAGGTAAGCTGCCCGATCAGGACCACCCGCCTGCAATGTGCGTAGGCGTTGGTGCCGTGGTGCATGCCCCAGGTCAGGAAGTTCAGCCGTTCACCATTGTTGGCCTTCAGCGCCTTCCGGAGCATGTCCTCGACCGAGTGGGACTTATAGGACACGACGAGCCAGTCCGAAGCACCCTCATCCTCATCAATGATCGTGGCGAGCGCTTCGACGATGGCATCGCTCGCGCCGGGCTTGTTCAAAGCCTCCTTCCCCACCGAGCGTTGCCACAGGTGCACCCGAAGGTTGCTGTAGTTCTTAGCAGCGGCGGGCACCGGCGAGGGCCAGGGTGCGGCCATCGACCTGTATGCCGCGGTCGACCCGGCCGAGGCCCACGCCGCGACCATCGAGGTGCGCCCGAGCAAGACGATCGACATGGCCTTCGGCCTGATCGGCTTCACCGGCGAATATGGCGACGGCAACGGTCTGCTGGGCACCATCGGCAGCCCGCCGATGCGCCTGGAGGCCCAAACTTGGACGAGGATGGCCATCAGCTCCGGCGAGCAGGAAGCGCAGGGCACCACCCTGGTCGTGTCCGTGATGGGCGATGGCGTCGCCTGGGCCGCCGGTGACACGCTAGAGGTCCGCAACCTCAAGGTGGTGAAAGGCAGCGCCCTGCCCTGACACGGCGGCATCTTCCCGCCAAGCTATTCCCCCTCTACGGAAGGGGGCTTCGGATGTCCCCACATCCCTGAAACCAGCGAGCCTGCACTCGCACTCCATGGGCAGCGCGCCTGTCCCCAATGAGTACCCTTCCGCGTCAAAGGCGCGGAAGGGGAATCGTGCAGGAACACCATCATGTCTACCCCTTTTGTTCTCGTTTCCCCAACTGCACCCGCTACCGGCAACATCGGCGGCAAACGCAACCTCGCCAAACGGGTTTGCGCCATTATCGATGCGATGCCGCGCTCCAGCTATGCCGAGCCGTTCGTCGGCACGAGCGGCATTTTCCTGCGCCGCATGCGCCGCCCAAGGCCGAGGCGATCAACGATATTTCCGGAGATGTGGTGGGCCTGTTCCGCTGCTTGCGGAGCACTACTCGTACCTAATCGATATGCTGCGCTTCCGGGTCACGAGCCGGGCCGAGGTCGAGCGGCTGCTCGCCCCACGGCCCGACTGTCTGACGGATCTGCAGCGTGCCGTGCGCTTCTTCTACGTCCAACGGCTCGCCTTCGGTGACAAGGTCGCCGGTCGCAACTTCGGTGTCGATGCGGCGGCGCCGGCGTAGTTCGACGTCGGCAAGCTGGAGCCGGTGCTGGCCAAGATCCATGACCGCCTGCAATCGGTGGTGATCCGAAAAGTTAGCGGAAGCGTGTGGTGAAATTAAGCGCACCACGATCAAGTTGTTTGTTCGATATAAGTGCGTTCCTCATGGACGTTTCTCATAGTAGATTGGCAAACAATCCCACAATTTCTTACATCCTGCCTGCTTCACCCAATCTGTCATTTACCTCCGAGTTTAATAAAATCGCGCGGTGAGCCCGTCGCACCATAGGTCTTAATACGAACCTGTTTAAAGCGCGCCGAAACAGACCCGCGTTGGGCTCACTTGGGATGCATCGCATAAAGTCTGAAAGCCATAGGTTTTTTTCAGCAAGCTCCTCCGAGCTCTTCTCTAAACTTGAAACCTGACTTGCAAGAGATTTAACTCTGTTGCGCTCTTCGACAAGCCGCACAGCCAATACTTCTTTTTGGGACTTCAAGGCTGCGGTTTCCTGCTCTCGTAATGAAAGGTACTTATCCCTTTCACTTCGGGCCCTATGCAGTTTTTCAGTGAGTTTGCGGTTCTTAAACTTTTGGTATTCGAGGTCATCTGCAGTCGCATCGGTAGCGGGAAGAACACTTTCAGTTCCTGCGTCGCCGTCAGAACCGTTGGAGAGATGACACGTAGGAGAAAGGGGATTGAGATCCGCCAGAGCGTCTGGGGCAGCCATAAAGCGGGGAAACAGGGCGGAATGCTTCTCGGTGCAAACCGCGGACAAAGCTTCGATCGAAACTAGACAAAGGCAACCATGTGCCTCTTCAGGCGGCCCATCGATACTGAAGATCAACGTCAGCCGTGTGCGGTCAGAGGCGAAATGAACAGGTAGTACAATTTGCTGAAAACCACTTATCCCCTCAAGTGAAGCGATGAGAACGCCGTCTAGCGTAATCTCTAGAGGAACCGAACTCCGTCCCGCAATCGGGTCTATTTCAAGGTCGATCCTGAGGCTTTCGCACCCTTCCGGGACCGAAATAACCAAGCGCGGTGAGACCCCTCCATTTGCAAACCGGACGTCCACTGGATTGTAAGTCCACCCCTCCCGCAAGATGCCTCTAAGCAGTCCGTGCTGATCGGCGGCGACAGGCTTATCCAACGGCAGCGTCGGGTCCATAACCGATGCAAAGTTTGATCCAAAGGCAGACCAAGAGAAATCAAGAACCGTTGAGCGAACGTCGGTGCTAACATCACTCGCAGCCCATCGTAGCGCTTCTATAACGGCATCTACCTTTGGTTCGCAGTCCAAAATGCGCCCATTCACCTTATCGACCACAAGGTCTTCCACAAACCCAGTCCGGGTGGCCACAGGTACGCAGTTCGAAAACATCGCTTCTACAAGTGGTATTGGACCTCCTTCAAGGTTGGAGAGAGACAAGTAGATGTCAATCTCTTTGAAGTAGCGCGGGAAGTCTTCATATTTTGCTGTGACATACGTCAAGTTTTCGCAGCTTAGCAAAGCATCGAAGTTAGCAAAATTATTCCAAGACAGGCGAGCGTTGGCAATTTCAGATGGGTCGGGAGCCAAAAGCAGAAACTGCATGTCTGGCGCCGCCTTGATGACAGCAAGCAGCAAATCCGGACACTTGCGCTCGTAGTATGCCCCGACAATCCCAACCGCTCGTCCGCTTCGAGCTTTGTAAGTGAAAAGCTCCGAATCAGCCCCGCCGATGATTGTGTGTAAGCGCTGCGGCTCAAGTCCAAGAAACTCCAACGCTCTTCGATGATTGGAGTTAGCTGTGAAAATTCCATCAGCATGTTGCATGGCAGTAACAAAGTTTTTAATTGCGCCTGCATCAATAAAGTTTGGATGTGTAAACCACACGTAATTCAATGCATTGCGAACCAAGCTTTCTTTCGCATAAACCGCGGTAAAGAGTTTATAGTGCGAGAAAAAGTACATCCTAGCTGGTGGAACCCAACCCGAAATGCGGTCGTTTCTTTCTGTATAGATAATGGTTGATTGTAGTTTTAGGGACTCACTGATTACTTTGCAAATTTTCTCTAGAATCCATCCGCGAGAGTTGTAGTTAACTACAAAAACTACGTCGTATACAGGATCTAGAAACGCTGCGGTGGTAGATTTAACAACGCTTGGAGCGTCGCCGTTTGTCGATATTGAGGTGGTGGTCATGCCCGATCTCTTAGAAAGTTGTCCGCGGACAAACATATCCCACAAAGTTCATGAGACGGGTTTGCCGTTGTTCCCAGGTGTAGGAGTAAGCCAGCGCCGTATTTTCCAGAGCAATATGCCCAAACTTGTAGGTCGAAAGAGATTTTCTTATAGCTAATATCATTGATGATACGATTCCAGCATCATAGTACTGAAGACATAGCTCTTGGTCAGAAAATCGTTCGGTGACAGGAATGCGAGCTGCGACAATTGGCTTGCCCGCCATCAGGTACTCAAAGAATTTTAATGGCGATGTGATAGCAGGTCGCCCATCTGCCGATCGCGATAGAAGCAGTACATCTGCTGCCTGTTGAATCTCGCACATTGTGTGGTGCGGCAAATAGCCGAGTAGCCTAACATTGCTTAAGCGCAATGTCTCGATAAGCGGCCTCCATTGCGCAACATCAGCCGCATGCCCACCGCAGAAAATGAACATTGTATCAGCCATGGCCTGCGCTGCATGCAAGATATCAGGGATACCCCGTTCAAATTGCATGCCGCCACTGTAAACGACCAAGTTCTCGAAGTAATTTCCTAGGAAGTAGTTACGCCAATTTCGAGCCTCTGCGACCATTGAAGAAGCTGCAGACGAATTAACACCGCTGTCGAGAACCAAAATTTTTTCCTCCGGCACTCCTTGGTTCAGCAAAGTCTCTTTGACAGCCTGCGTGATCGCGACAATGGCTCTACAATTAGGTCGATTTACCGCCAGGTCTTTCCAACCTTTAAAAGCACATTGATAGTCTTCATCGTGATGCTCAAGCACGAAGTTTATACCTCTACGATCTGAAGCAATTGCAATAGCTGGATCTCTCGTATGAACTAAACCTGCCTGCGGAAAAATGCTCGTTACCCAAGCAGCAGGAATCTGTTGTTCATTATCAGTAATAAGCTTCTTCACGTTTACCAGAGACAACTCGAAGTTGGTCGCGACATTGTATAACTGCGCGATACATCTTTTCGCGGCGCTTATTCCGGCGATACTCTCAATAGGGAAATCGGACTTGGAAACGTCACCAACTAGTGATGTCGGGACCCCAAGCGCTTGGGTAGCAGCAGCAGTGTTTGCCGCCCAGATCTGACGAGCACGAGCTGTCCTAATCAACGGATCGTCGGCCTTAGTAGCGACAATGTATCGACCTAAAGACAAGAACGGGTTAAATGTTACGGAAGGTGCAATCCCGGCTTGATCTATGCGTTGCATAAACGTCATTTACGACTCTCTTAATTACAATAATCAGTGATGTTGGTGCGTTTGTTGGAGAAGTCAGGTTGAGACGTACTTAGCTGATCGCTCTCGCACCCTCCATGTCAGATTTTCGGAGCCAGTTAGCGTTAGCTCGGAAGATCTAAGTCCCGTCACGCCGCCAGCGCATCCTCCTGATGGTCGCGCAGCACGTAGCCGCGGCCCCACACGGTTTCGATATAGTTCTCGCCCCCGCAGGCGCCCGACAGCTTCTTGCGCAGCTTGCAGATGAAGACGTCGATGATCTTCAGCTCGGGCTCGTCGATGCCGCCATACAGGTGGTTGAGGAACATCTCCTTCGTCAGCGTGGTGCCCTTGCGCAGGGACAGCAGCTCCAGCATGGCATATTCCTTGCCGGTCAGGTGCACGCGGGCGCCATCGACTTCCACCGTCTTGCCATCCAGGTTCACCGCCAGCTTGCCGGTGCGGATGACCGATTGGCTGTGCCCCTTTGACCGGCGGACCACCGCATGGATGCGGGCGATCAGCTCGTCCCGATGGAACGGCTTGGTCACGTAATCGTCCGCGCCGAAGCCGAAGGAGCGGACCTTGCTGTCCAGTTCCGAAATGCCCGACAGGATCAGCACCGGCGTCTGCACCTTGGCG
>NZ_QZVQ01000018.1 GCF_003660445.1 Croceibacterium ferulae
TAGCTTGCCTAGATCGAGGCCTTCCTCGCCCAGATCGGTCGAATAGACATTGAAGCTTTCAGTGGTCAGCATCAGTTCGATCGCCTTGGCGGTCGTCGGCTCGTCCTCGATCAGCAATACGCGCATTGATCAGCCCCGTTTCCCTCTGGTGCCCGTGGCCGAATGTCGCGTTAACCAATCTCGTTCTCAACGAAAAAGGTGACTTATCCGTAGTGTTACTGAGGCCGAATTTTTTCAGGACCGCTCCTGGGATTAATCATCACCAAACCGGATTATGCAGATTGATGTTTCTACCACTACCCCTGACCAATCGTCAGCGTCTTGGCAGCTCAGCGCCTGATTTAAATGGCTGACATGGTGGCGTGAGAGACAAGGCGGCTTTTGGGTCAAGAAGGCTCGATAGCCGCCATACGCTTCACCAAAGCCGGCATGCTATCAGGTAGGCAGGCAGCCATAGGCTCTCCTCCGCATCGGGCCGGGCGGCCATCCCGATGCCGGGCCGCGCATCGCGCACGTCACGGCGCCATGAACGCGATCATGGCACCCTATGCAGATCCTGCTCAGCTAACTGGTGAAGTCGTCCAGATCGGCGTGATCGCGTCGGTCGATCATGCGGCCGGTACCTGCACCGTCATCATCGGTGACCTGACCACCGGCGACCTGCCCTGGCTTGCCGGGCGCGCTGGCGGCGTGAAGATTTGGTCGCCGCCGTCGGTCGGCGAGCAGGTGCTGGTGCTATGCCCAGAAGGCGATCTCGCGCTCGGTGTGGTGCTGTCCGGCCTGCCGTCCGATGCCAACCCTGCCCCGTCCGCCTCGGTGGACCTGGTGCTGATTGAGATGCCCGACGGCGCCACCCTGTCCTACGATCACGCCGCGCATGCGCTTGCGGCGGCCTTGCCCGCCGGCGGTACCGCCACGGTGGATGCGCCGGGCGGTCTGACCATCAACGCCGACGTCACGATCAACGGTCGCACGATCATGAAGGGCGATGCCACGGTCGACGGCAGGCTTGCCGCCAGCACCGACGTCACCGCCGCCGGCATCAGCCTGAAGTCGCACCTGCACTCCGGCGTCCAGACCGGCGGCGCCAAGACCAGGCCGCCCGAATGACCGGCATGTCCCGCAACGCCGGCACCGAACTCGACGGCCTCGACCATATCCGCCAGTCGGTTGGGGATATCCTCGGCACCGCTGTCGGCACGCGCGCCGGCCGCCGCGACTATGGCTCGCTGCTGCCCCAGCTGATCGACCAGCCCATGAACGGCGCCGGCCTGCTGCGCGTCTATGCCGCGACCGCACTGGCGCTCGCCCGCTGGGAGAACCGCCTGCGCCTGCGCCGCGTCCAGCTTGCCGCCGGCGAGCGCCCCGGCGCCGCGACCCTGATCATCGATGCCGTGCGGACGGACACCGCCGCCGGCCGCGCCGCCCGCCTCGTCCTGCCCCTTCAGCCCTGACCCTCCCAAGGAACTGCCCATGGCCTTCAAGCACGGAATCACCATTGCCGAGATCACCAGCGGCGCCCGCACCCTGACCGCGATCTCCACCGCGATCATCGGCCTGGTCGCCACGGCTGACGATGCGGACCCCGCCGCCTTCCCGCTCGATACTCCGGTGCTTGTCACCGACATCGAGACGATGATCGGCAAGGCGGGCGCGTCCGGCACGCTGGCCACCGCGCTGCGCGCGATTGCCGACCAGACCCGCCCCGTCATGGTGGTGGTGCGCGTGGCCGAAGGGAACGCCCCGGCCGATCTGGCCGGCAACGTCATCGGCACCACGCAGGCCGATGGCCGCCGCACCGGCATGCAGGCACTGCTGGATGCCAAGGACATCATCGGCATCAAGCCCAAGATCATCGGCACCCCCGGTCTGGAATCGCAGGCGGTCACCGCTGCCCTGGCGGTGGTGGCGCAGAAGCTGCGCGGCTTCGCCTACGCCCGCGCGATCGGCACCACCGTCCCTGAGCTGATCGCCTATCGCGGCCAGTTCAGCGCGCGCGAGCTGATGCTGCTCGCCCCCGACTTCATCGCCTTCGATCCGGTGGCGAAGGCCAACATCACCAGCTTCGCCGCCGCCCGCGCCATGGGCCTGCGCGCGCTGATCGATGAGCAGGTCGGCCCGCACAAGACGCTGTCCAACACCGCCGTCGCCGGCGTGCTGGGCGTCACACAGCCGATGCGCTGGGACATCGAGGATCAGTCGACGGACGCCGCGCTGCTGAACTCCAAGGAAGTGACGGCCGTCGTGCGCACCGATGCGGGCTTCCGCTTCTGGGGCAACCGCACCACGGCCGAGAGTGGCGGCCCCTTCGCGTTCGAAGGCACGGTGCGCGTGGCCCAGCTGCTGACGGACACCATCGTCCAGGGCATGCTGTGGGCGATCGACAAGCCCCTGACGCCCAGCCTGGCCAAGGACATCATCGAGACGGTGAACGGCCTGTTCCGCGGGCTGAAGGCCGCCGGCGTGATCCTGGGCGCCAATGCCTGGTTCGACGAAGCGAACAACGATGTCGCGGGCCTGCGCGCCGGCAAGCTGCGGATCGACTTCGACTACACCGTGCCGCCGCCGCTGGAAGACCTCGGCTTCAATCAGCGCATCACCGACGCCTACTTCGCCGACTTCAGCGCGCAGCTGGCGGCCGACGTCTGACCGCCACCACCGCCTGACATTTCTCGCCTTTTCTGGCCCCGCTTTCACAGGAGTTCGCCACCATGGGTATGCCCCGCGTCCTGAAGGACATGATGCTGTTCAACGAAGGCCTCGCCTACCAGGGCGAGGCGAAGACCGTCACCCTGCCCACCCTCTCCCGCGCCATGGAGGAATATCGCGGCGCCGGCATGAGCGGCACCGTCAGCATGGACATGGGCATGGAGGCGATGGAGCTGTCCTTCACCTGCGGCGGTCCGATGCGCCAGGTGCTGCGCCAGTGGGGCACGCCGACCGTCGACGGCGTCTATGTCCGCTTCGCCGGCAACTACCAGCGCGATGACACCGGCGACATCGACCATGTCGAAGTGATCGTGCGCGGCCGTCATTCCGAGATCGATATGGGCGACCAGGAGACCGGTGAAGCGAGCGACTTCAGCGTCACCATGGCGCTCGCCTACTACAAGCTGGTCTGGAACGGCCGCGTCGAACTGGAGATCGACCCGCTCAACATGATCGAGTCCGTCAACGGCATCGATCGCCTGGCCGAACGCCGGGGCCTGCTGGGCGTCTACTGATCGCCGGCGTGATTAGGCCCGGCCGTGCGCCCGGCTGCCCTTCCCTGCACCTAACATCTGGATCTCGCCATGACCTCCGCCGTCCTTTCCCGTACCGTCACCCTCGACACGCCGATCCAGCGCGGCGAGACCACCATCGCCACGCTGCAGCTGCGCAAGCCCAAGTCGGGCGAACTGCGCGGCCTGTCCCTGGTCGACCTCGGCCAGCTGAAGGTCGATTCGCTGACCAAGATCCTGCCCCGCGTCGCGCAGCCCACCATCACGGAGGCGGAAGCGGCCAATCTCGATCCGGCCGACCTGCTGGCCTGCGGGGCGGAGATCGGCGGTTTTTTGCTGCAGAAGTCGCAGCGCACGGATGTCCTCGATCGGTAGACGACGCGATGGCGGACGTGGCGATCATCTTCCACTGGCCGCCCGCTGCGATGGACGGGATGCCCCTGTCCGAACTGATGGGCTGGCGCGCGCAGGCTGCGCGCCGGTCGCAAGCTCCTGACAAACCCGCATCCGGAAAGCGCTGATGGCCGATCGCAACCTGCGCCTGCAGATCATCCTGGAAGGCCTCGACAAGCTGACCGCCCCGCTCCGCCAGATCTCCGGCGCCTCCACCGGCGCCCGGGCCGATCTGGCGCAGCTCGGCACCGAACTGAAGGATTTGGAGAAGGTCCAGCGCAAGGTCGGCGAGTTCCGGCAGCTGAAGACCGGCCTGCGCGACAGTGAAGCGGCGATGCACCAGGCACAGGCCCGCGCCACCGCGCTCGGCCGGGATCTCGCCCAGACCGAAAACCCGACCCGCAAGATGCGGCAGGAGTTCGAAAAGGCGCGCCGCAGCGCCGACCAGCTGAGCGATGCGCATCGTCAGCAGCAGGTGCGCCTCAATGCCCTGCGCTCCGATCTGTCGGCCGCCGGCGTCTCCACCCGCGACATGGCCAGCGAGGAGCGCCGGCTGCGCGGCGAGATCGACCGGGTGAACGATGCCATGCGCGAGCGCACCACGCATCTGGAGCGCGCCGGCCGCGCCCAGCGTGACGCGCAGAAGCTGCAGGATCTGGGCGGCAAAGCGACCGCCGCCGGCATCGGCATGATCGCCGCCGGCACCGCCACCGCCGCCCCGCTTTTCATCGCTACCGAACAGGCCATGACGCTGGAAAGCGCAATGGCGGACGTGCGCAAGGTGGTCGACTTCCCCAGCCCCAAGGCCTTCAGCCAGATGTCGACCGACATCCTGGACATGAGCACCCGCATCCCGATGGCGGCGGAAGGCATCGCCCAGATCGTCGCCGCCGCCGGCCGCGCGAACGTGCCCCGCAAGGAACTGCTCGGCTTCGCGGAGGATGCCGCCAAGATGGGCGTCGCCTTCGAGATGGAGGCGGCCGACGCCGGCGAGACCATGGCCAAGTGGCGCACCGCGTTCGGCATGGGGCAGGACGGCGTGGTCGCGCTGGCCGACCAGATCAATGCGCTCACCAATGCCTATGGCGGCAATGTCGGTGGCGTGACGGAGATGGTCACCCGCATCGGCCCGCTCGGCAAGGTGGCCGGCGTGGCCGCGCCGCAGATCGCCTCCATGGCGCAGCTGTTGTCCGCCGTGGGCGTGGAGAGCGAGATCGGCGCCACCGGCATCAAGAACATGATGCTGGCGCTGACTAAGGGCGAGGCTGCCACCAAGTCGCAGAACGAGGCGTTCTCAGCGCTGGGGCTGAACGCCGTCCAGGTCGCGAAGGACATGCAGCGCGACGCCGGCGGCACGATCCTGTCCGTCATGCAGCGACTGCAGGCGCTGCCGAAGGAAGCGCAGGCCGGCATGCTGACCGAGCTGTTCGGCTCGGAAAGCGTGGCGGCGATCGCGCCCATGCTGACCAGCCTCGATCAGATGCGGACGAACTTCGCCATGGTCGGCGACAGCAGCAAATATGCCGGCTCCATGAACCGGGAGTTCCTGGCCGCCACCGCCACCGCCACCACCGCGGGCGCCACCGGGCTTGCCGGCAACGCCCTGTCCGCGCTCAACATCACGCTGGGTCAGTTCCTGCTGCCGACCGTAGTGGCCGTGGCGAGAAACGTCACCTCCGCTGCCAACACCATGCGCGACTGGGCGGCGGAGAACCCGCGCCTGTCCAAGGCGCTGATGATCTTCATGGCGCTTGGTGCCGGGCTGCTTTTCCTGCTGGGCGGCCTCGCTCTCGCCTTCGGCGCTGTGTCGATGGCGGCGGCCCCGCTGGTCGGCATCCTCGGGATCTCGATCGGCGCGCTGTTCGGGTGGATGATCGCCATCGTCGCCGCAATCGCGGCGGTCGGCACCGCTGTCTACATGATCTACGACAAGTGGGAGGCGATCACCGGATGGTTCGCCGGCCTGTGGGAAGGCCTGAAGAAGATCGTCAGCGGCGCGTTCGACGCCTT
This sequence comes from Croceibacterium ferulae, assembly GCF_003660445.1. GTDB lineage: Bacteria > Pseudomonadota > Alphaproteobacteria > Sphingomonadales > Sphingomonadaceae > Croceibacterium > Croceibacterium ferulae. The sequence continues at coordinate 5,625 of NZ_QZVQ01000018.1, forward strand.
CGTGCAGTCATTCCTGACCTTCCACCCGCTCGGCTTGTTGATGCGTGCCCTGCTGCCGGCGCTGGCGTACCTCCGCTCGATCAACCTGGGCCAGATCGGGCGCGAACTGATCAATGGCCTGATCGCCGGTATCACCAACCGCCTGGGCGCGCTGAAGACCACCGTGATGGATGCCGCCAGCTCGGTCGCCAACTGGTTCAAACAGAAGCTAGGCATCCACTCACCATCGCGCGTCTTCGCCGAACTGGGCGGCTTCACCATGGCCGGCCTGGAACAGGGCATTGCCCGCAACACCTCCGGCCCGCTGTCGCGCATCACGGATCTGTCCAGCCAGATGACCCGCGCGCTGGCGGTCGGCGCCACCGCCGGCAGCATGGCCCTGGCACCCGCCGCCGCCGCCGCAGCGGCCCAGGCGGGCACCACGTCGGCCTCCGCAATGTCAGCCGGCGGCGACACCTACAACTTCCACATGCACTTCGGATCGGGCGACCCGACCGACATCGAGGACGCGCTCCGCCGCGCGCTCGACAAGATCGAGCGGGAGCGTCGCGGACGCGGCTTTGGGGACGATGGAGACTGATCGATGCACCTGATGGCCCTCGGCATGTTCCTGTTCGCGGTCGGCCGGCTCGGCGTGGACGAGCTGCAGCGCCGCAGCGATTGGCAGCACGCCCGCAGCCCGCGCATCGGTGCGCGTGACGCCGCGCAGTTCCTCGGCCGCGGCGACGAGACGATCAGCCTGTCGGGCGTCGTCTATACCGAGCTGGTAGACGGCCGCGTGTCGCTGGACGAGCTGCGTGGCATGGCCGATGCCGGCGACACCCTGCCGCTGGTCGGCGGTGACGGTACGGTCTGGGGCAGCTTCGTCCTGCTGGCGATCGACGAAAAGCACACCAGCTTTTTGGCGGACGGCACGCCGCGCCGGATCGACTTCGGCATCGAGCTGCTGCGCCTGGACGATCCTGCCCCGCCCGCAGCGGAGCCGGCGGCATGATCGTCACCAACATCCCCGATTGGCGCGTCACGCTGGACGGCGTGGATCTGACCGATCGCATCCGCCCGCGCCTGGTCTCCCTCAGCCTGTCGGAGAAGCGCGGCGACGAAGCCGACCAGCTCGATATCGTGCTGTCCGATGCCGATGGCCAGCTGGCCATCCCGCCGGAAGGCGCGGTGCTGCGCGTCCACCTGGGCTGGCGCCAGGGGTCGGACGTCATTCCCGGGCTGATCGACAAGGGCGCCTTCAAGGTGGACGATGTCACCCATTCCGGCCCGCCCGACCAGATCGCCATCAAGGCCCGGGCGGTCGACTTCACCAGCGACATCCGCAACCGCCGCTCGCACAGCTGGAGGCGCACCACGCTGGGCGCCGTGCTGCAGGCGGTCGCTGGTCGCAATGGTCTGACAGCCCGCGTGGCGGCAGATCTAGGCGCGATCAGCCTGCCGGCGGTCCACCAGAGCCGAGAAAGCGATATCGCCTTCCTGCGCCGCTTGGGCCGCGAACACGACGCCGTAGCGACCATCAAGGCCGGGACGCTGATCTTCGCCCGCACGGGTGCCGGGCGCACCACCAGCGGACAATCCCTGCCGACCATCGCGCTCACGCGCCGAAGCGGCGATGGGCACAACTGGCAGCGGCAGAAGCGCGAGGAGCAGAAGGGTGTCACCGCCACCTGGCAAGATCGCCGCGCCGCCAAGCGGCAGGCCGTTACGGTCGGCGCGGCCGACGGGGCGAAGCGCCTGCGCCGCGTCTATCCGGACGAGGCCAGCGCCCGCCGGGCGGCCGAGGCGGAACGCGCCCGACTGGCACGCGCACCGGCCACGCTGGACATGCAGCTGACGCTCGGCCGCCCGGACGCATTCCCGGAGGCACGGGTCACAGCCAGTGGCTTCAAGCCGGAGATCGACGCCACCACCTGGTTGATCAGCGAGGTGACGCACCGGCTCGATAAGAGCGGCGGCTTCCGCACGGATCTGCGGATGGAAACCGCAGGCTAGTTGTCCGGATATTCCTCGTCCGGGTAGAAGTCCGGCTCGGCATCCACGTGGCTGAACTCGTCTCCGCCATGATCGACCAGCATGGCATCCGTCAGCACCGGCGCATCGCCGTCGAACGCAACCCGTATCCACGCCCCGAACGCTGCCTGTCGCTGGAACACCGCCTGCACTTCGCGCTCGCGCAGCATGCCCCCTATGCGCGGCGCGCGCTCGGCCGACAGATAGCCGATCTGCACGCCCCGGCAGGACAGCACGGCTATGGCATGGGGATCATGCTTGTTCTTTGGTTCCGGCCGCAGCTCCACCGGCTCACCTGGTGCGCAAAGCAGGATTTCGAACTGGCGGTTCGACTTGTCGGCATTTGGGTGATGCGCACCGACGACGGCGAGTGAGAGGGCTGGCAGGCGATCAGTCACGATTACGGCTTGGCGAACTCAACATCGCTGTCAGGCACTCCTGCCCGCTCTGCCAGACCGAGGAGATACAGCCGGCATGACGCTTCTGCGTTCGCTGCCGCCGTTTTATAGTCGAGATACTCCGATGCATTGGAAGGCCGGTCGTCGCCGTCCAAGATGGTCTGCACCATCTCCATGGCGGCCTTACGCTCGCTTGCGGCCTGTCCACACGATGCGAGCGCCTGCTGCCCAAGGGATCTGTCGGCGGCAGGAAGGCGATCGGCCAAATCGTTGCGCTGCAGTTCAGTGACGGCGTTCCCACAGTCGGAGATAGCCCGCTTGGCTTCTTGGTAGGCGTCGATTGGTCGAGCCCTGCCCGACCGGATTTTATCGATCGATTCTTGCGTGAGGTCAGCGGAACCCCCGCAGACGATCGTCTGCATCACGGTAAGGCGCGCGAAGCTGACTATTTCGTCTTGCGCTGGCGTAAGCTCGCCGCTGGTCGATGCGGTCGTGGAATCTGCTTGAGCGTCCTGCGCCTCCGCTCCGTCTCCCACTGCAGCAGTCTCCTGTTCCGCCGGCGGGGGCATGATGAGGGCCGTTGCGACGAAGAGGACCAACGCGACCCCAAACCCGGCGAAGGCTCGCTTCCTTGTTCCAAGACGCAGCTTCGGCAGTGGGCGGAACAGTGCCACGAACGAAAGCACGAAAACAGCTAGGCACGCCAGCAGCGTGCAGAACGCTAGAAAATCTCTCATTGACCCCTTCGAAAGCCGCCCTTGAAGCGCCCCCTACATTCGCCGTACGACACCGACCACGCGCCCGATCACGAACAGTTCGCCGTCAGCTGCTGTGGCATCACGTACCTGCGGATTGTCAGCCATCAGGCGATGGGTGCCATCCGGTTCGACGCGCACCCTCTTGATCATGCCCATCCCGGAATAGGATAGCGCCCAGACCGCTTCCTGCCGGTTAACGCGGCGCTCCGACCGATCGATCAAGATGATGTCGCGATCATTAATGGTCGGGTACATGCTGTCGCCAAACGGACGGGCGAAGGTCAGCAGCGGTGCGGCCGTGCTGGTAAGGGCAGCAACCCACTCCTGCGGCACCCAACGCTCGACTTCGGTCACATGGCTTTCGTCGAGGAATGACGCGCCCATGCCGATGTCGAGATCGATCTCGTTGACGCGGACCAAGCCCATCTCGGTCGCGATCTCTGCCGGTGTCGGTGGGATGAAAGCATCCTCAGCAGAATCATCGATGTCGCCGCGAAGATAGGCGGCTGTCGTCTGTAGCACTCTGGCAATCTTATCCAGGTTGGTGGTCCCGGCCTGCTCGCCCGACTCTAGCTTGCCGATAGTCGGCTGCGTCAGCCCGACCATCTGGGCCAGCGCCTTTTGCGTAAGGCTTAGCTCTCGCCGCCGCGCTCTGATCCGTTCACCGGTAGACATAGCTCTCAATATTCCGGCCGGAATATAAGGAAAGCCACGGATGCGAGTTGACGGAGACATTCCTATTGGAATATAGCTTTGGCATGGCACACGCTCTCACCCCGTACGAAGCCTTGCTGGCTGTGCTCGACGCCGCGGGTTCGCAGCTCGCATTGGCCGAGATATGCGGCGTCCGGCAGGGCACCGTTTCCAAGTGGGTCAACATCACCAAGCGCCTGCCCGCCAAGTACGCCATGCAGGTTTCGAAAAAGACCGGCGTTCCGTATTGGTTGCTGGCACCAGACTTTTACCCCCATGCGTTGCCCTCGCCTGTCGACGTACCGGGCGAGGATTGCAGCCCCATTTTGGCCGGCCGTGATCGCGCTGTCGCTTTCGATCGGCAAGCGGAAACGAAGCTGACGGGAACGGGCCAGTGACCAAGGTCCGCGATCCATACGATTTCCCCAAGGCGATCCAGACTATCGGCAAGCTGATTGGGTGGGACGTCGCCGGCGCAATGTTCGGCGTCACAGGCCGAGCAGTGGAGTTCTGGGGCGATGATGACAAAGGCACGCTGCCGACCTTGGCGCAGGCCTTCGCGCTGGACGCCGCCTATGTCGCTGCCGGTGGGAACTACGCTCCCATCCTGGAGAGCTACGCCCGCCAGTTCGACGCCAAGCTGGTGCAGGCGGTCGCGTGCCGTCTGCTGCTGGCAAGAGATGTCGCCGAGCTGGCGCGGGAAAGCGGAAAGGCAATGAGCGAGTGCATCGCCGCCCTCGATCCGAACGCCACACCGGCCCAGCTGAAAAAAGCACTTACCGAAATCGAGCAAGTAGACGCGATCATCCCGCGCATTGCCGGTCGGATCAAAGCCCTTCTGTGCGGCAACGGGGCTGCGCCGGAGATCACCGAGGGGGAAAACGCACATGAGTAGTGCAAACCGATTGCCACACGTCACCTGTCCGGCATGCGCCGGCCGGGCTTTTGCCAAAACCACCGGGAAGACCAGCGCGTTGTTCCGGGAGGTTTACTATCATTGCCGCAATCCGGATGCCTGCGGCCACGTCTTCGTGGTCGAGATGGTCGCCATCCGCGCGGTGCGACCCAGCCGCTATCCCAAGCCGCTCCATGCGCTGCCCATGACCGAATGGCGCAAGGCAGCGAACGATCGTGCCGACAACGATAACACGACCGGCGCACCGGAGAGCGTTGCCGGTACCTAACTGCCTGACCTGACCGCGTAGGTCGCGGTCCGATCCCCTTCCCCGCTATTTCTGCCCGGCTCGCTTCCGGGATCGCCCCGCTTTGCCTGTCACCCTGCTGGAGAATCGCGATGTTCCTGCCTGTCGACATCACTCCCACGCCGCTCACCACCTTCACCTACATCTGTCACCGCTGCGACGCGGAAGAGAACCGCCCTTTTCCGCTGCTGCCCGCCAGCTGGACGGCGGCGCTCAGCGACGAAATCGAATGCGCGGTCTGCCCGGATTGCACCGCCGCCGCTCACCAGCGTGCCGAGCAGGCCTCAGCCGCCGAGATGCGGTCCGAAGCTGCCGCTCAGGCGACCATCACAGCCTCGCTGGAGCGACAGGTCGCTCTCGGTGCCCGCCTGGTGGATGGCACCTTGTCCGCGATCCACCCGACCATTGCCGTACTGTTCGGCATCGGCTTGGCCACGCAACTCAGCAAGCTGGGAGACGTCCTATGAACGCCTCCGTCCACAGCGTCCGCCGCCCTGGCGGACCCCGCGAAACCCAGATGCAGATGCCGGTCGAACTGCCGACGAAGCGCCGCCCCGCCGACGAACGCCTGCGCCTCCTGATCGAACGCGTCGAGCGTCTAGAGGAAGAGAAGAAGGGCATCTACGACGACATCCGCGACGTATACGGTGAAGCGAAAGCCACCGGCTATGACGCCAAGATAATGCGCCAGACCGTGCGCCTCCGGAAGATGAAGCCGGATGCCCGCCGCGAAATGGAAGCGATCCTCGAAACCTACAAATCCGCGCTGGGGCTCGCCTGACCATGCCCCGCAACTTCCGCCACCTTCACCCGATCGGCTGCACCTGCTGCGCCTGCACTCCCGTGGCGCAATCGCGCGCCAGCTTCACCATCCGCGCCCTGACCCGCGCCCGGCTGCTGGTCGCCGCCCTGCTCGCCATCCCATTCATCATCGCGCACGCCTTCGCCTGCGCCCGCGGAGACAACCGATGACCCCCGCCGCCGAAAACAGACCGCAACTGCAGCCCGCTGGTCGCACCGGTCGCATGCTCAAGATCGACGAGGTTGTGGATCAAACATCGCTGAGTCGCAGCGCGATCTACCGCGCGATCGCCGCCGGCACCTTCCCGCCAAATCGGCAGATCGGCCGAAAACGCGTCGCTTGGGCGGAGTGCGACATCGATGCCTGGAAAGAACGTCGCTTTCCTTTCCCCAACTAATTCCGGGGGCCTCGCTGGGGGCCTCAACAGAACCAATAACGAGAAAAGCCATGTCCGTTCAGCAGCTTAGCGCAACCGCCAGTATCCTGCCGCCCCAGCCAGCTTTCGATCAGATCCTAAGCATCTGAAAAGCTATATGTTTCCTTGCGAGTCAAGACCTCGTGGCACCCCGCCGTGGCACCTTGTCGCGGTCTCGATGCCGGCATCATGAATCGCTCTGATTCTAGATGCAAGGCGCTGGCCTGGCTGTCACCGCTTCTCCACAAGCCTATGCACAGCTGGAGTCATCGACGCGTGTGAAACCGGCTACAGTTCCACTACGCCTGGCGGCGCTCCATAATGCCTGATTGCTCGCTTGCCGTCAGCGCGATCGCCTGCTGCAAGAACCGTGTCGCGATCCGATCGTCAGCGGTAGGTGCCCACCGCGCACGCCGCCTCCAGCTCACCCGGCCGCATGGCGTCCGCGCCTGCTGCTTGCCACGCGCTCCTCTCGCACCTTCGCGCATGGCCGCACGTGTTGGGCGTGTCGGCAGCCTCCCGAGGTGGCGAAGCTGAGCGAAAAGCGCTCGGAGAGGCCGAGCCAACCAGGCCGTTGGCACGTCAAGCACCGTCACTTGATGCTGGGTGATGCCTGGAGGCTGCCGATTATCCGGGCAGCGATCTCGGTTCAGGATGATCCAACGCAAGTACGGCCCGTCCGTGGCGGAGCTGGGCCGCGTCGCGCGACGGCGGGAGGCCGAACTGTCGCGCATATTCCCGGCTGAACTGGTTGGGGCTCTCATAGCCAACGTCGAAGGCGATCGCAGTGGTATTTTCTTTTCCGGCGATGAGCAGCGACCGCGCATGGAGGAGCCGAACCTGCTTCTGGTACTGCAGGGGGCTGAGCGCCGTGACCGCCTTGAAGTGCCGGTGGAAGGCCGAGACGCTGAGCGCGGCCATATCCGCAAGGGCTTCCACGCGCAGCGGCTTGGCAAAGTTTTCCCTGATCCACTGTATCGCAACACCGACGCGCGACAGCGCCGTGTCCGGCGTCGCGATGTCTCGCAGCATCCAACCCATGGGGCCCTGCAGGACGCGGAACAGGATTTCACGCTCGTAAGCGGGCGCAAGGGCGGCAATCTCGTCTGGCCTGTTTATCAGACGCAGCATCCTGACCCATGCGTCAAGCAGGTCGGGTGTTACTGGCGCGACCGAGAAGCCGGGCGCGTAAAGGCTGCCTCCGGCAGGTTTCAACAAATCGACCAACAGATTGGCAACGATCGCCGGCTCCAGCGTCAGGCTGACGGCAAGGTAGGGTTGCCCGTCTGCGGATGGATGAACCGAGCCGACCGCCGGCAGATCGACTGACATCACGAAATATGTCGCCGGGTCGTAGCGGAAGGTCTGGTCGGCGACAGACATCGTCTTGGATCCGGTGAGGATCAGGTTGACCATGGGATCGTAGACCGCAGCTAGCTGGTGCTCCGGGATCTCGCCTTGCACCATAGCCACGCGCGGGATGCCCGTCTCTGTCCGGCGGTTCTCTGCCCTGGCTGCGAGAGCGCGGAGTTCCTGAAGCCGATCGTCCATGCGCTCCTTGTCCCATCCTGCCTGAGCGACAGCAACACAAAAGCACAATCAGGCAAGTGTCCGGCAGAATCGAGTGAGCGCGCCAGGGCTGGCCACTGCACAACGCTGTTCATCCAATCTGTAGGAGCAGCAATGAGCATCGTCATCATCACCGGCGGCAGCCGCGGCCTCGGGGCCAGCGCCGCCATCCAGTGCGCCAAGCACGGCATGGGCGTCGTCCTGACCTACAACAGCAACCCGGAGGCGGCGGCACGGATCGTCGGCGCGATCGAAGCGGATGGGGGAAAGGCGAACGCCCTGCAGCTCGATGTGGGCGACAGTGCCAGCTTTCCAGGCTTTGGCGACGAGGTCCGGAATGCGCTGCAGGCGAGTTGGGGCCGCGACACTTTCGACGCACTCGTCAACAATGCCGGTTACGGCGTCTATAACCCGATCGCCACGGTGACGGAGGAGGAATTCGACGGACTGTTCCGTGTGCATTTGAAGGGCCCGTTTTTCCTGACGCGAGCCTTGCTGCCGCTGATGGCCGACGGCGGCCACATCGTGAATGTCGGTAGCGCCACCACCCGGGTCGCAACCGCTGGCGTTGCGCCCTATGCCTCCTTCAAGGGCGGCCTGCAGGTGCTGACCCGCTACATGGCCAAGGAGTTCGGCGATCGTCGCATCCGCGCCAATTCGATCGCGCCCGGTGCGATCAGGACCGATCTGGGCGGCGGCCTCAATGACGAGTTCGAAGCCATGCTCGCGGGCCAGACGGCCTTGGGCAGGGTCGGCGAGCCGGACGATGTGGGCTGCATGATCGCCAGCCTCCTGTCGGACGACAATCGCTGGATCAACGCCCAGAACATCGAAGTCTCTGGCGGCTACATCATCTGAAGGAGGGCCCCATGCTCGACCACATCTTTCTGACCGTGAGCGATACCGATCGCTCGATCGCCTTCTACGAGCAGGTGCTGCCCGTGCTCGGCATTGCCCGGCGCCTCGACTATGATGGCAAGGATGGCCCGCCCGGCCATCCCGACCTAAAGGGCTTTGGCGCGGAGGGCCGGATGTTCTTCTGGCTGCGGCAGGGCGAAGCTGCACCAGGCGCCGTCCACGTCGGCTTCATTGCCGCATCCGCGGCGATGGTGGACGAGGCGCACGCCGCCGCCATGGCCGCCGGGGCTGCCCAGATCCATCCGCCGGGACCGCAGCTGCACTACGATCCCCGCTACTATGCTGCGCAGGTCCGCGACCCGGACGGCTATAGCCTCGAATTCGTCTTCAAGAGCTGGCAGCATGACGACTGAGGCCGGGACCGGCGGCGACCTGCGCCCTGTCGTCGACAGATTCATCGCCGCGACAAACGCCTTCGACGTAGAGGCGGCGCTTGCGCTGTTCGCTGCCGACGCCGTGATCGACGATCCGTCCACGGGCTCCCGGTTCGACGGGCAAGCCGGCGTGCGCGACTATGTCGAGCGGTTCTTCCTCGGCTATCAAACCGCCACCCGGCTGCTCTCCATCACGAGCATCGGTGAGCGGCAGGCGCGCATACGCGTCGATTTCACCGGCGACTTCGGACACGAAATCGGTCTGCTGGAGATCGTGACAGATCCCGCAGGGCTGATCGTCCGCATCGATGCCGATTTTGAATAATCCGAAAGAAAGTACTCAACACGATGAACAGGCTGATGATCTATGGGGCCGCCGGCTACACCGGCCGCATGGCGACCGCAAATGCGAGAGCGGCCGGGGTCGAGGTGGTTCTCGCGGGCAGACCGGGGGACGAGAGCAGGTTGGAGGCACTGGCTGCGGAGATGGGCGCCGAGTATCGACTGTTCGCGGTCGACGATGTTCCGGCGCGGGAACGGGCGCTTTCCGGCATCGCCGTGCTGCTCAATTGCGCGGGGCCATTCATGCGGACGGCGGAGCCGCTGATCCAGGCCTGCCTTTCCGCCGGCGCGCACTACCTCGACATCGCGGCCGAACTGGACAGCTATCGTCTCGCGGAGCGGTACGATCAGGCCGCACAGGCGGCTGGTGTCATGCTTCTACCGGGCAGTGGCGGTAGTGTCGCGATGCTCGGATGCCTCGCCGGGCATGCCGCGCGGCGGGTGGCCAGCCCGTGCAAGCTGAGCATCGCCCTCCATGTGGCGGGCGGCTTCTCGCGTGGATCGGCGGTCAGCGCGAGCGAGAACGTGACAACGGAAACGCTCCACAGGGTAGACGGGGAACTCGTGAGCCGGGCATCAGACGAGGTACGTGAATTCGACTTCGGCGATGGGCCCGCCACTGCCTTCCCGGTCACCCTGCCCGAACTGATCACGATCTCGCGGGCCACCGGCATCCCTAACATCGATACGTATGTGCATGTGACAGATGGCGCCTTTCCCGAAGGCGATCTCGCGGCGATGCCGGATGGTCCCACGCGAGAGCAGCGAGAGGCCAATCGCTATCACGCGGCAGTCGAGGTCACGGGCGAGGACGGCACCGTCGTGCGCTCCATTCTCGACACCGTGAACGGCTACACATTCACGACGCTGGCGGCCGCGGAGGCAGCGCGACGCGTGGTCGGCGGAGAAGTCCAGGCAGGGTTCCAGACTCCCGCCGGGCTGTTCGGCGACGGCTTCGCCGAAACGATCGCCGATACCACCATCGTCGATCTTTGATCGACGATGCCCACTTCTCAGTTGCGGATGCGGGCGATCAGCGACTCGATGATGCGGGCAAAGCGGTCGGGATCGTCGAATGCGCGAGCGACGAGCATTGCGCCGTATACCGCCGCCATGAAGTCCTCCGCCTCCATATCGGGGGACTGATCCAGACGCACTGATCCTTGCTGGACACCAAGGGTCAGTACGTTCCGGAGCCACTCGGCAAGGTCGGCGAAATGGCCTTGAACCGCTGTCGCAACTTGGTCTGGCAGGCTCGGCAGCTCGGCCGCCAGCACACCTGCAAGGCAAAAGGGTGCGCTCTGATCCCGAATGCAGCGTTCCCAGTATCCGGTGTAGGTGAGCAGCTGGTCCATCGCGTCCGGTGAACTCTCCTTCACTGCCGTGATCTGGGCACGGATCCTGGCACGGCCCTGCTCGACGACAGCCATGACAAGATCCACCTTCGACGGGAAATGATGGTGGATGCTCGGCTTCCGGATGCCGTAGCGCTGTGCCAGATCCGCGTAGCTGAAGCCGTTATAGCCGCCGCGCATGATCAGTTGCGTGGCGCCATCGACCAGCTTCCCCGCGGTATTACCAACTGCAGCACTCACGAACCTACCTCCTGATAGGTTGGGTATAGAGCGAACTCCGCGGCGTGCAAATCGTACGCAGCGACGAAGAGGCGCAGCCCGGTGGTCGGAACGGCGTGATCCACGGGCGTGGTCCTATCCTCGATTGTCGTTGACGCCACAGCCTACCTTCTAGTAGGTCGGCAGGGCAAGGAGAACAACGATGTCACTGCACACAGACAATCACAGCCTGATTCAATCGTCCTCGAACTGGCTGAAACGCTACTACTTCGCTCGCTTCGGCTTCTCGGCAATCTGGGTGGCGCTTGCGTTCACGCTTGCCGGAACCACGCCGGCTCTCGCGGCCGTGATGCTTGTCGCCTATCCATTGTGGGATGCGGGCGCGAATTTCGTGGATGCAAGCCGCAGCGGCGGGCTGTGCCGCAATACAAGCCAGATGCTGAACTTCGTTGTCAGCCTTGTCACGGCAGTGGCGGTTGCAGTAGCCCTCAGCAGAAGCAACAATGCCGTTCTGCAGGCGTTTGGCGTATGGGCCGCGCTGGCGGGGCTGTTCCAGCTCGTGACCGGGGCACGTCGCTGGAAGACCTATGGTGCGCAATGGGCGATGATCCTCAGCGGTGCCCAGTCGATCCTGGCTGGTGGCTTTATGCTCAAGGTGGCGGCGGGTCCTGATCCGGTCGGCATCGCCGACATCGCGCCATATGCGGCGTTCGGCGCCTTCTACTTCCTCGTGGCGGCCGTCTGGCTTGCCATTGGCGATGCGCGTCGGGCCTCGAGCGGCGTCACCGCCTGACCATCGTCTGAAATGACATTCTGCACCCAGCCCGTCCGGGCTGATTGATGCATGAGCGGCGCAGGGAGCATGAGACCAAGTGATGATCCTCATCTTTCCAGGGAGGAGAGGATCATCCCGGTTCAGAGCGGTTCCCCCGCCTGAAGCGTAGTGGCCGGTTTCTTCAACGTGAGATAAGCATCGGCAAATGCGTCTCGCCCAACAGGGATCGGGTAACCCCGCCGAACAATATCTCGGCCGTTCGCGGATGACTGTAGGCGCCGATCACCAGCAGGTCCGCATTCTGGTGAGCCGCCTCCGCCAGGATCGCTGCTGCAACGGTCGTACCCTCTGACGAGACCTCCACGATTTGTGCGTGAGCATCGTGCCGCGCGAGATGCTCAGCCAGGTGGGTGCCGGGTTCGCTTCCGAAGCGCGCAGGATCGCGGTCACTGTCGACCGTGAGGATCACCACTCTTTCTGCGGTCGTGATGAATGGCATGGCGTCGTTCACCGCACGCCTCGCTTCGCGGCTTCGGTTCCATGCTACGAGCACCGTCGTGCCGATCGTCGCGCCGGACCATTGGCTGGGCACCAGCAACACTGGTGTTCCAGTGACAAGCAGCAGCCTTTCCGCCGACCAATTATGCGGCAAGTCGTCCGGCCGGGGATGCGCAGCAACGATGAGGTCGCAGTGCAGCGCCTTCAAAGCGCCGTCATCGCTCTGATCGTTGCGCCACACCAAACGAAATTCAGAGCTGATGCCGAACTCGTCCGACATCTGGGCGAACGCACGCGCCGCAGCCGTCGACTTGACGGCATCGGCATTCCGCATCCGCGCGTAGACGCTTCGTAGCGCCGCCGGGCCTCGGGCGTATGTCTCCTCGCGGTGGACCTCGCTATGCGAAAGACCATAGATCCCCACGAGATGAGCCTCGTGCCGGCGCGCCAGGGCTGCGGCATGCCGTCCTATGGCCACGCCTTCCGGTGTGGAATCGAGGAACACCGCGACGTCTTTCCAGATCGGGATCATATGATCCTCCAAGATGAGCCACGACGACGCCGGGTTGCGGACGACCCGGCGCGTGGCTCGGTGATTGTGCATCAGGCAGCGATGACCAGGCACCGCCCAGGACCGCTTCGCTCATCAGGGCGTGCGGATCACCACGGTTGCCTGCCGTGGCTTGCGAAGAAGCCGCCGGTCGGGCCGTCGCTGCCGATCATCGCCATCCGCACCGCAATGGCGGCGCCTTCGTCGGGCGTGAGCACGCCGGTATTGCCGTTCAGGTCGGTCCTGACGTTACCGGGTTCGACCGTATTGACCTTGATCCCGTGCGGCTCCAGCTCCTTGGCGAAGGCGACAGTCACCGCATTGAGCGCCACCTTGGACGAGGTGTAGCCAAGAGTGTTGACCGACGAGTAGATCGACGTCGGATCCGTGACCAGCGTGAGCGACCCCAAGCCGCTGCCCATGTTCACGATCCGCGCATCCCCTGCCGCCTTCAGCAGCGGCAGGAAGGCCTGGGTCACCCGGATCGGCCCGAACAGGTTCACCTCGTAGGTGGATTTCACGGCCTTGATCGAGACCTCGCTTGGCGCCGTTGCCGCGTCGAGGATGATGCCGGCATTGTTGACGAGGACATGCAGCGCCCCGATCCGCGTCGACAGCTCTGCCGCTGCGCGCAGCACGCTGCCATGGTCGGCGACATCGATTTCCAGCAGGTGAGCATCAAGCCCCTCATCCACCAAGGCGCGGACCGCGTCTCCGCCACGCACCGGATCGCGGGCGCCGATCCAGACCGCAAGTCCCTTCTCTGCCAGTTCCCTTGCGATGGCCAGGCCGATACCCTTGTTGGCTCCGGTGATCAGCGCCTGCCGGCTGTCGGGCATCGCCATCAAACTGCGGCAGCGACGGCAGGCGCCACATGGTGCCCGAGTTCACCGAACAGCCGGGGCTCGATCTCGCGTGAGGCGAAACGCCACTCGCCTTCATGAAGCTCGAACGTATCCAAATAACGGCCGGTCACGATCGGCTGCAAAGGCAGGCCCGGCGCTTCCTGATGAACGGTGAAATAGCAGGAGGACCGGGCGGTCGTGGGTCCGTCGATGTCGATGAGGACGTTGGATACGCTGTGCCAGGTCCTGGGCGTGCCATCGGCATGGTACTGCAGGTTGGTCTTCAGGAAGTGTTCCACGGCGTCCCGGCCGCTGACCACAGTATCGACCACCTTGAATCGCGCGTTCGCCAGCAGGTCGGCGTTCGCACCGGTCTTCCCGTCATCCAGATTGTGGGCGTAAGCCGCAAGCAGGCGGTGGATCGCGCTTTCGATGACGATGCGGTCGAGGGCGTTGGGGGCTTCGGTAGACATGATTTTCCTTCCGGATTGCGCAGCGCTTCCGCCGCTGATCGTGACTGCTATATTCGAATAAGGTGGGCCGCCGCCCGGCGGTGGTGTTCTCAGGCTGGGCGGCGGCACCCTGCGGGCAAGGGGGGTGAGCCCGGCAGGGATCGGGACGCGGGACCGGCGTCATGGCAGGCATGAGACCGGATGGTGGGGGGATACCCACGTCCTCGATAGGGTTGTGTCAGGCTGCCTTGTCGGCCTGCGCGCGGTTGGCGAACGCCTCGGTCAGCGGCAAGTGCGCCGTCTGTCCGCCGTCGATGACGAACTCCGCCCCGGTCACGAAGCCGGCTTCGTCACTCGCCAGATAGAGCACGAGCTGGGAAATCTCGTCCGGCCTCGCGCCGCGCCCGAGAGGGATGAACATGTGTTCCGGCAGCATGCCTATGCCACGGACCATCGGCGTATCGACATAGCCCGGATGCACGGAGTTGACCCGGATGCCGTGCTGCCCGAGCTCGGCCGCGAGCGACTTCGTGATGCCGCGCAGGCCGAACTTGGATGCAACATATGGATGCAGCGTCGCCATGCCCATCAGCCCGTCGACCGAGGAGATGTTCACGATCGATCCGCCGCCGCTCTGCCTCAGTGCCGGAAGCGCCGCCTGGATACCGATCCACGGTCCGGTCAGGTTGACGTCCAGCACGCGCCTCCAGTCGGCGAGCGTGGTGTCCTCGACCCTTGCCGAGAAGCCGATGCCCGCGTTGTTCACCAGGACGTCGAGCCGGCCGAAGCGGTCGGTCGCCGCCGCGACGGCAGCAGCCCAGTCCGATGGGGAGGTAACGTCCAGCCGGACATAGATCGCAGCGTCACCGATCTCCGCCGCCAGGGCCTGCCCGTCCTCATCCAGGATGTCGCCAAGCACGACGCGGGCGCCCGCTGCTGCCAGCACGCGGCCGTGCGCCGACCCCTGACCTCGGGCAGCGCCGGTTATCAGCGCCACCTTGCCGGCCAGGCGATCGGCGGGAGTTGCATAATTCATGATTGATCCTTCATCTGGGATTGACGGGATGGAAGCTCGGAACTCAGGGCCGGTCAGACCTGCGCGGCTCCGCCATCGGCGAACAGCTCGGTGCCGTTGATGTAGCTGGCGGCGTCGCTGCCCAGGAACGCGACCGTGCGGGCGATCTCCTCCGGCCGGCCGATGCGGCCAATCGTGCTGCGGCCGGCAAGATAGGCCAAGGCCTCGTCGGCCTGGTCGCCCAGAAACGGGCGCAGCGAGGCGGTGTCCACCGGGCCGGGGCTGACGATGTTGATGCGGATGCCCGATCCCTTGATGTCCATCACCCAGCCGCGCACCATCGCACGCAAAGCCGCCTTGGTGCCGCCATAGACGCTGAGCCCGGGGCCGGGCTGGACCGAGGAGGTCGAACCGATGATGACAATCGCGCTGCCCTGCCCCATCAGCGGCAAAGCCTTCTGAACCGAGAAGGTCACCCCTTTTACATTGGCGTCGAAGGCGCGGTCGAAATGCTCTTCGGTGATCGCCTGCAGCGGCACCACCTCGCCTGCGCCGGCATTGGCGACCAGCAGGTCGAGCCGGCCGTGTCTTGCCTGCACATAGGCGTACAGCCGGTCGAGATCGGCGAGGTCCGACATTTCGGCCTGCACGCCTTCGGCACTACCGCCGAGCGTGGCGACGGCCTGGTCGAGCTTGTCGCGCTTGCGCCCTGTGATGATGACCTGCGCGCCGCGGAATGCGAGTTCCTGCGCGATGGCAAGCCCGATGCCCGACGTTCCGCCGGTTACGATAGCGACCCTGTCAGCGAATGACATGATGAAGTCCTTTGATCGTGAAGTCTGGAAAGGAGGCGCCGATCGCGCCGACCCAACTGCGGCTATAGGGTCTGGCAAACGGCCTCGATGTTGTTGCCGTCGGGATCGAACACGTAGGCCGCGTAATAGGCAGGGTGATATCGCTGCCGGATGCCGGGCCCGCCATTGTCACGCCCGTCAGCGGCCAGTGCGGCTGCGTGGAACGCGTCGACCGCTTTCCTGTCTGCGGCGGTGAAGGCGACATGGATGGGGAGCCTGTCGCCAGCCGCCCCGTGCATCCACAGGCCGGGGTAGCCGTCCCGGCCAAAGCCGTAGCGCGGGGTTCCACGCCCGGTCTGCGCCGCGTCGATGCCGATGACCAGCGACAGGCCAAGGGGCTCCAGCGCCGCTTCGTAGAAACGCCGGGACGCCTCGACGTCCGCCATCGCCAGTTCGATGTGGTTGATGATGTCCATGATGCTCCCCGTCAGGTCTGCGACGCGCCGCCATCGGCGAACAGTTCGATGCCGTTGACGTAGCTGGCGGCATCGCTGGCGAGGAAGGCGGCGACCTCGGCGATCTCCTCCGGCTCGCCGATGCGGCCGATCGGGCTCTTGTCGTGCAGGAAGGCCATGCTCGCTTCCACCTGGTCGCCGAATGCATCGCGCAGAGATTGGGTGTTCGTGGGGCCCGGGCTGACAATGTTGATGCGGATGCCGGTGCCCTTCAGGTCGCTGACCCAGCTTCTCACCAGATTGCGGACCGCCGCCTTGGTGGCGCCATAGATGCTCATTGATGGACCCGGATCGATGGAGGAGGTCGAGCCGACGATCACGATCGACGAGCCCGGCTGCAGCAGCGGCAGCGCGCCCTGCACGGTGAAGACGATGCCCTTCACGTTGGTGTCGAACTGCCGGTCGAAGTTCGCCTCGGTGATCTGCCCGAGCGGCGCGTGGACACCGCCGCCCGCATTGGCGACGAGGACGTCGATCCGGCCGAATTCGGCGCGGATTTGGGAAAACAGCGCCTCCAGATCAGCAAGGCTGGTGACGTCCGCGGCGATGCCGGACACGTTTTCGCCCAGTGTCGCCACCGTCCTGTCCAGCGCGTCCTGCCGCCGGCCGGTGACGATCACCCGCATCCCGAGCGACGCCATCTTGGTTGCAATCGCCAGCCCGATGCCGCTGCTGCCGCCGGTTACCAGCGCGACTTTCGCGTCTGCCATCATCTCCGTCACTCCTGTTGCTTGCGGCATAATAGGGATCGCTACAACTCAGGTGCAAGGGGCCGTTGTGATTTTTTGTAGCAAACGCTATATTCGTGGCATCAAAGGAGGATGCAGTGAGTGAGAGCGCACGCAAGCGGCAGCCCAGGCGGCCGTTCGACCGGCAACTCGGCGTGGAGCGGGCTCAGCGCCTCTTCCACCAGAAGGGCTATGACGGGGTCAGCGTTGCGGACCTGACCGAGGCGCTGAATATCAATCCCCCCAGTCTCTACGCCGCCTACGGCAGCAAGCTGGGCCTCTACGAACATGCCTTGCGTCGCTACGCGGCCGAGCAGTCTCTTCCAGCATCGGCCATCTTTGATGGTCGCGACCTTGGGGAGGCGGTCGCGTTCCTCCTCGTGTCGGCGGCCGAGCAGTATTCACGCGATGCAGCCTGCCGGGGCTGCCTGGTGACGGAGGGAGCGCGTGCGGCCGATCCCGAGGCACGCGCCATTGCCGGCGAGATCAGCGCGGTGATGATCGGCACGATCTCGGACGAGATTCGCCAGCGCGCTCCCGAGCAGGGCGAAGCACTCGCCGACCTTGTCATCACGATGGTACGGGGGCTTTCGGCCGCGGCCTTCACCGGCATGGAACCCGCGCGGCTGCAGGCCGCCGCCGAGAAGGCTGGCGAGATGTTCAAGGCGACTTTGCCAAAGGCGCCCTCCTCCTGATCATCATGGGTGACTGGCACGCAGCGGCTCACCCGAGACACTTATTGTAGTGATCGCTATTATCTTGCCCTGTCACGGCAGGGTTGGTATAGTGTTCACTACTAGCTCACGTTTCGGCGTAGCTGGGCGGGTTTCAAGCGCCCCCGTTGATCAGCGTGGCTGCGCCGCAAGGGCGTGCCTGCAGCTGAATGGATCACGCGCGCTCCAACGTCAGAGAACATCATCATGCTTCACGTTACATTCTCCGAGATCGGCGGACCCGAAGTCCTGAAGGTTGAACCCTTTGAACTGGCTGCGATCGGCCCGGACGAAGTCCAGGTCAGGATCGAGGCGATCGGGGTCAACCGCTTCGAAGCGCTTTACCGGCGGAACTTCTATGCCATCCCGCCGACGCTACCTTCGGTGTTGGGGGTGGAGGCTGTCGGCATCATCACCGAGGTCGGTGATCAGGTGAAGGGGCATACGGTTGGCGACCGGGTGACAATCCTGCCGCTGCAGACACCCTTCGTCGGCACCGGTACCTATGCGACCCACGCCAACGTTCCTGCCTCGACCTTGGTGAAGTCCATCGAAGGGTTGAGCGCGACGGAGGAAGCGGCGGTCTGGATGGCCGCGCTTCAGGCCTACAACCTCATTTCCAAGGTGCCGGTTGACAGCGGTGACTTTGTCGTGGTGACCGCGGGAACATCGCCCGTCGGCAGCGCGCTGATCCAGTTCGCCCGCGACATGGGCGCGACCGTCCTCGCCACGACCCGCACCGCAGCGCGCAAGCGGGAACTGCTCGACCTAGGTGCACACCATGCGATCGCCACGGATGACGAAATCCTGAGCGAGGCCGTCAAGACCGCCACCGGTGGCAAAGGAGCCAAGGTCGTGCTGGATACCGTCGGCGGCACGCTGCTGGCACAATGCGTCTTCAGTCTCGCGGAAGGCGGCAGCGTGTTCAGCTACGGCGCGCAATCCTCGCCCGACATCAACGCTGCACGCGTCGATGTCCCGCTGGTCGCTCTCGACCGGCGCAGCTTGTCCTTCGTTGACCTCTTCGAGCTGACCGACGTGCCCGAGCGGTTCGACGCAGCCAAGCACTACATCCGCAGCGCCGTTGCATCCGGCGCCTTCAAGCCACGGATCGACAGCATCTTCCCGTTGGAAGAAGTGCAGGCGGCCCACCGCCGGATGGAGGAAGGCAGCCTCGGCGGCAAGGTCGTCATGACCACCTGATCAGCAGAGAGCGGGGCACCGACCGCCGGTGCCCCGCCATGCCGGCCCTAGTTCTGGCGCAATTGCAGGACCTTGGCGCCGACCGCTGAATCCACTTCTCGCTGCAGCCTGTGCGGATGCACAATGATCGTGATCTCGAACGACCCGCGCCCGACAGTCAGCTCCAACACGTGCCCGACGACTGCAAGGCCATTGCGGTCGCCACCGCTGGCATGCACATGAAGGGACGGCTCCCCGTCCATCCATGCCAATGTGCCAGTCAGGCCGGCGATCTCCAGATCCTCGAACTCACGCGGATCATAGTCCCTGCGATCGAAGTCGAAGAAGCCGAACCGCGCCTGGCCGGCGAAGCCGAAGCCGGTGATGCTGGCCAAAGGTATGTCCTCGGCCCGTATCAGCGCCTCCAGACGGGCGAGCACGTCGTCGCCCTGCTGCAGGACCATCAGGAACCCGGCAGGAATGGCCAGGTGACGGACAGGATCGCCCATGCTGCCCTCAGACGATCGTGGGGGTGATGCCGCCATCGACGCGCAATGCGGCGCCGTTGGTAGCCGATGACAGCGGGCTGGCGACATAGGCGACCAGCGCGGCAATCTCCTCGGGCTCGATCATGCGCTGGATCAGCGATGTCGCGCGGTCCTTGGCGAAGAAGGCGCGCTCGATCTCCGCTTCAGGCGCGTCGGGATCCTCGGCCACGCTTTTCAGAAAGTCGACGATCCCTTCGGACCGCGTCGTGCCCGGCATCACGGTGTTCACCGTCACGCGCGTGCCCTTCGTAAGCCCCGCCAGCCCGCGCGAGATGGCGAGCTGCGCCGTCTTGGTCATGCCGTAGTGGATCATGTCGGACGGCACCATGACCGCGGATTCGCTGGCGATGAAGATCACCCGGCCCCAGTCGCGGTCGATCATGCCGGGGAAGTAGGTGCGGGCGAGCCGCGCGCCGGATAGGACATTGACCTCGAAGAAGCGCCGCCAGTCATCATCGGTGATCTCGCCGAAGGGCTTTGCCTCATAGATGCCGAGATTGTTCACGAGGATATCGACGTCCGGCACCGCAGTCACCAGTGTCGCGGCACCTTCCGCCGTGGCAGGATCGGCGAGGATGCCCCGCGCACCGACCTCGCTTGCGGCCGCGTCCAGCTTGGCCTGGTTGCGGCCACAGATCACCACATCCGCGCCCTCGGCGGCGAGACGGCGGGCGATCTCCAGCCCGATGCCGGCGGTCGATCCGGTCACGAGCGCAGTCTTTCCGTTGAGTTGCAGGTCCATCATGTCTCCTCTCGACTACGATCATCGTCAGTCTCGATCGCGATATGGCGGCCGCAGCAGGCGTTGATAATTGCGCCGCGCTCCACATAAGCTTTGAACCGAAATCACAGATCAGGGTGGGCAGATGGATAACCGTGCCGGCGAGATGCAGGTGTTTGTCGCCGTGGCGGAGGAGGGCAGCTTCTCCGCAGCGGCCCGGCGTCTGGTGATGACGCCATCCACAGTGTCCAAGCTGGTCGCCCGGCTGGAGGGCCGCCTGGGCGTGCGGCTGGTGGAGCGATCGACCCGGCGCCTGTCACTCACGACCGAAGGGCACGTCTATCACGAGCGGGCGCACAGGATGCTGGCCGAGCTCGAGGAGCTGGAACGCGAGCTTGCCGTGGGCAGTGCGGGTGCAAGCGGCAGCGTCCGGGTCAACGCGTCGGTGGCCTTCGGCACCATCGCGATCGAGCCGCTGCTGCCGGAGTTCTGGGAAGTGCACCCCAACATCATCGTCGATCTGTCGCTGTCCGACGAAATGGCCGATCTGTACCTCGAGCGAACCGACATCGCCTTCCGAGTTGGCGGCCTGGCTGATTCATCGCTGACATCGCGCCGGATCGGCACGGCGCGGCGGATGATCGTCGCGTCCCCAGCCTATCTCGACCGGGCTGGTGCGCCGGAGAGTGTCGAGGATCTCGACCACCACAACTGCCTGGGCTTCAACTTCCAGCGATTACAGCCGGTCTGGCCGATGCGAACGGGCGGGCGGATCGTGGACCGGATGGTGACGGGTACGCTGCTGGCCAACAATGGCGAGACCGTCCGCCGGCTGGCAGTTGCGGGAGCCGGCCTCGCGCGCATCGGCGACTACCACGCGCGCGCCGACCTTGCCGCAGGGCGCCTCGTCGAGGTCCTCGGCGCAGCGGGAGTCGGCGACGAGGAGCAGATCGCCGCCCTGTATCTTGGTCCGCAGCGCCTGCCCGCCCGCGTGCGGGTATTCCTAGACTTCTTCGTGCCGCGCCTTCGCGCCTTCATGGGTGAGGACGCATAAGCTTGCACGCCCTGCGCAGATCGCGACATAGCCGTCCGGAATGATCAAAGCGGAGCACGAAATGCCGGTTGAGAGTAGTTTCGCCAATGCCGATGCGCGTGCATCCTTGCCCTCCACGCAGGATCGACGTGGCGACTGGACGCGCGAGGACATTGCCGCGCTGTTCGACCTTCCGTTCACCGAACTGGTGTTCCAGGCCGCCGAGGTGCACCGCGCTCACCATCGTCCGGACGAGGTCCAGCTTGCGACCTTGCTGTCGGTCAAGACCGGCGGCTGCCCGGAAGATTGCGGCTATTGCTCGCAATCGGCGCATCACCAGACTGGCCTCAAGGCAAGCAAGCTGATGGATCCGCGCGCCGTGCTGCAGGCGGCGGCGCAGGCAAAGGATCATGGATCGACCCGTTT
>NZ_QZVQ01000019.1 GCF_003660445.1 Croceibacterium ferulae
CTGGCGCAGGTGCGCGGCTTCCGCGGCGCGACGGAGAAGGAAAGCGATCTCACCGGGCGACTGCAGGCCGACCTGGAATATCTCGCCGGCTGGAGCATCTGGCGCGACATCCGCATCATCTTCGCGACCGCTCGTGTCGTGGTCCACGACCGTGCCTTCTAGGCCACCTTCGCCCGCGTGAATTGGCAAGGTTCACCGACGCCTGCAAGCCCCGTCAAATTAACTCGCGTCGAGTTCAAGCCAGCAGGGGCGGGACCGACTGTCCAACTTCAATGGACCGGGCAGAAGCGGTCTTTTTTACGTTCCAAAGCAATTTAAGCCGGGACCGATGTTGGAGGAACATCTAGAACGGACTACGAGTGTTCATCCGAGCCTATCTCCGTGCCACGACCGCCGAGCAAAACGCGACCTCCGCTGTTTTTGAGCCGGGAGGCTGGGTCGAGCAGGAGGCCGTCAACATCTCTGCCCTAGTCTTGGAACGACGTTGAAGGCAGAGTGGCAAGCCGTGGGCGCTATCATGTTAGAGTTGCGCACTTCGACGGACGACCGATCTGGGAAGGCGTGCGGTATCTGGATTGAGACGCATCACGCCTGTTCAACAAGCCGCAAAACCGATCAGTCTTTTGCCGCTCGATCGCTCCACAAGACAGCTGATGCAGCTGCGCTCGAATGCGAGGTGGTTCTCTGAACTTACTTCAGAGGCGCTGCTCGGGATTGTTGAAGGCGGAGTAACTCACCGGGTGCACGGGTGTGGCGGAATGGTAGCCGCAGGGACTTGAATCCCCGAGCGTTGCTCGTGCGGATCCGAGGCTCGCAGCTCGCCCGAGCTTGTGTCTCGTACGGTCCAGACGGAGTGTCCGTGATCGGCGTACAAGGGCGAGGCATGGTGACCCGCCCTGGTGTCTACGGAAATGGCGGACTCGGCAAGTCTGATCATAATTCATGATGCCGGCCGCCGCCTGAACAGCGAAGCGTATCGATGTCGATTAGGAGGTTAGATCCTGTTGAACTGCGACACCGTTATGATTGCGCAAGACCGCTTCGATGATGGCCGGTGGAGCTGGACGCGAATAAAGAAAGCCCTGCGCTTTGTCGCACATCACATCTGACAGGAAGTGAGCCTGAGTTTCTCGTTCAACGCCCTCACACACTGCACGTATGTTTAGATCATGGCAAAGGGCCACGACGTGTTGAATGATTGCCTGTCCCGATCGTGCATGCTCGACATCCTTCAGCAAATTTCGATCCATCTTCAGAACAGAAATTGGCAGCCGGTGTAAGTAGGCCAGGTTTGAATAACCGCTGCCGAAGTCGTCGAGTGCGAAATGGACCCCAGCGCCGCGCAGCTTTCGCATTACAATTTCGGCGGTGGTAATATCCTGGAGCACCACCCCCTCGGTGATCTCAAGAATGAGGCGATAAGATGGATAATTATTATCCCGAAGCGCTCCCAAGATCCTATCTGTAAAGCCAGCGCTGAGCAGGTCGAGCGGCGAGATATTGACTGTGATACCATCAACCAGCTCGCTCTCGATCCATGGTTTTGCTGACTGCAAGGCCTTGCGCAGGATCTGCTGGCTCAGTTGCTCGATCAGGCCGCACCGCTCGGCAAGTGCTATGAAGACCTCCGGACTGACGAAACTGTCCTGCTCGTCCTGCCATCGTGCGAGGCATTCCAATGTCTGCATACGACCGGTCGCAAGATCCATTATGGGTTGAAACCAGATTTCGATCTGATCCTGCGCGACGGCGGCTCGAAGCTTAAATTCAAGCTGCTGCCGTTCATCATACGCATGCAGCATGTCCGGCTTGAACCGGGCCGTTCCAGCCTTGCCTGCCCGCTTGACCTTGTAGAGGGCGATATCAGCGAAACGCTGCAAGTCTTCAGCATTGCACGCATCATCTGGAGCAATGGCAAGACCGACAGAGACGTTGCACGGCAGCGTATGTCCGGAGGCGATCACCTGACCTTGTAAGGTTGCGAGATAGCCTTCGATCGCGTCTGCTTCGTCGTCACCACACAAGTGTACGATCACGGCAAACTCGTCGCCACCCACACGAGCGACAAGGTCGCCCTCCTGGCATACTCCTCTTAATTTCTCAGCAACCTGAACCAGCAGAGCATCGCCGACCTGATGACCAAGCCGGTCGTTGACACCTTTGAAGTCATCCAGGTCAATTAGCAGCAATGCGATGCGCTCACCCATCTTGATCGCTGACTCAAGAGCTTCGGCATACTGCCGCCGACTACAAGCGCCCGTCAGGTGATCGGTCGCGAGCATCATGATCGCAGCTTCGCGAGCCTGTTCGAGCTCGGCTGTCCTCAGGCGGACTCGCTCCTCCAGCTCGTTATTGAAAGCGGTTAGCTGCTGGTTCGCCTCAAACAGTTCCAAGCTCTTGCTTTCCAGCAAGCGCTCTGCCTCGCGGCGGCCCGTCTGCTCACGCCGGAGCCTGCGTTCAACCCGGCCGAGACGCGTGCCGGCCTCCGGCACGGGCGCGAGATAGGACATGGCTACATTATCTCGCTATTTCGAAGCGCACATAATCGCCGCTGGCGTCACGCTCGGCGAAGTGTGTGATGGTAACTGGGCTGAGGAGATAGTCCGAGGCACCAGCGATCACCCCTGCCGCGAGGTTGGCTAGTGGCTTGCAGCTGTCGTAGCGCAATGTCAGCCGATCATCGGTGCGCCCCATCACCTTGAAAGAGGGCAGCTCGGCATCCGGATACAGCTTCCGAACCTCGTACTCGTGGAAGTGATCGATCGAAGCCAAGACGTCAAACAGCTGCTTGTTGTTGAAAAATTCAGGGCTGTAAGCAACCCACTTGCCGAAGCAAAACCGGCCGAAGTCGTGCAATGCTTCTGGCAATGCCTTTCCCGTCAGCCGGCACATCGCGGTGATTAGATCCACCATCTGCTCGAACGGATATGTGCCGACGCTTGTGTAGGCGCCATCATTAGGAACGCCCGACTCTTCGATGATGTCGTCCAGCATGTCGTCGCCGAACGAATGTGCGCAGTGATCGAAGAAGGTTGTAAATACTAGACCTTTCATCATTGCCCCCCCCAAACGTTTCGACGCGAGTAACTTTACAGTTACGGGGAGAAGATGAAGCGGCGGTTAAGTCGCGGAGTGGTAGTTTGGCGCATGGCGGAGGCCCATCAGACATGTTCGCCAGTGCTATTCGGTCGGACGCGCCACCAGAGATACGCCCTGAACCGGGCGGGCCAGTTTGGCAGACCACCTTATCGCCTTGGCGTTAATGAAGTGGAGACTTCGATGTGACATGGCTGCGACCGGAGGGTCTTACGTCATGCCGCTTTGGGAGAGACATCGGGAAACGAGCTTCGGCACGCGCCTGTTTGCTGCGTTGCTTGGGCCTGTTCTGGTGCTGGCACTCGGCCTGTCGGCATTTGCGTTCTCCGCTTTGCGGACCGCGGCGTCCCAAGCCGACCGCGTCTCGGCCGAAGGGCAGGAGGACGAGGTCGCGCTGGCGATCAGCGATGCACTTGATGAACTGGCCCAAAGCCAGGCAGGGGTGGCGATCTGGAACCCGCTAGTGCTGGAGCTGCGCAAGGCACGCCCTGACTGGGACTGGGTCGACCGAGATGTCGGCACCTGGCTCAATTATGTGTTCTCGCACGATGCCACCATCATCCTCGATTCGGCCGACAAGCCGGTCTATGTCATGCGCGACGGGATGCGGACCAGTCCGGCCAGCTACGCTGCCTATGCTCAAGCCGCGCAGCCTCTCATCGATGCCGCACGTGGCCGGACCCGTCTCCGGGCAAACCAGCATGAGCGTCTGCCCGGACAAGCCACCGGCCCTGAAGCAACGGTCAGGACGTCACCCAACTCTATTCACGCGACCGACCTTGTGCTGATCCAGGACCGGCCGGCTGCAATCAGCATTATGCGTATTGTGCCGGACGACAGTGACGAAGTGCCGTCCACGTCCGGGCAGGGGCCGTTGCTGGTCAGCGTTCGCTACCTCGACACCAGCTTCACCCGCAGTCTCGCCAGGATCCAGCTTATCGAAGGTGCCGAGATCCGCCAGTCGCCGGGAATCGATGATGCGGAGCATGCGCTGGCAGTTGTTTCCGGCCGCGGTGAGCAAATCGGCTTTATGGTGTGGCGCCCCGATCGGCCGGGACGTGCAGTCTGGCAATCCATGGCGCCGAGCGCGGGGCTGGCGCTCGCTGTCCTGCTGGGGGCACTCGTCGCCCTTGTGTTCAGCGTCGCTAAGTTGATGCGCAAGGATGCCCGGTCATTGGCAAAGCTAGCTGCTGCCCACGTGGAACTGCAGGCGAAGGAAGCACAGGCGCACTATTTGGCCTACCATGACGCCCTGACCGGATTGGCAAATCGTGCGCTGTTCAACTCAGTTGTCGATCAGAAGCTGGCAGGTGCGGGTTTAATGCAGCCTTGGGCCATCCTGTTGGTGGACTTGGACCGGTTCAAGAACGTTAATGATACGCTCGGGCATCTTGGCGGAGACCGGTTGATCCAGCAGGTGTCCGCCCGTCTGCAAACGCTGGTTGGTCCCACAGATCTCGTCGCACGCCTCGGTGGTGACGAGTTCGCTATTTTCCTTGATGAACGGCCTGATCCTGCGGCATTCGACCAGATTGCAGACGGAATGGTGGCTACCGTCAGGCAGCCTTTCACTATCATGGGGACGAACGTCTTCATCGGTGCCAGCGTCGGCATCGCCAGCTATCCTGCCTGCAGTAACGATCGGTCGGAACTGATGCGCATGGCTGACATCGCCATGTATCGCGCCAAGGCGGAAGGCCGCGACGGCTTCCGTACCTTCAGCGAGGAGATGGACGAAAGCGTCAAGCTGCGCCGCAGGCTGGAGAAAGACCTACGCGACGCGCTTGATCACCGGCAGGGCTTCGTAGTGCACTACCAGCCGCAGATGGACGCTAGCGGGTCACAGGTAACCGGTTTCGAAGCGCTCCTACGTTGGCAGCACCCGGTTTTCGGTTGGCAATCGCCTGAAGCGTTCATCCCCATCGCTGAAGAAAGCGGGCTGATCCGAGATCTTGGTCGCCTGGTGCTGCGCGACGCGTGCAACGTCGCGCGGCAATGGCCTCGCTTGTCGATTGCAGTGAATTTGTCGCCCGCCCAGTTCCGAGCGCATGATCTTGCTGCGGAGGTAATCGCGATCATCACTGAAGGTGGTGCTGACCCCGCGCAGATCGAACTGGAGGTGACCGAAAGCATTCTTTTCGACGAAGACGAGGTTGTGCGAGCTACGCTCGCAAACCTGCGCAAAGCCGGCTTCCGCATCGCGCTCGACGGCTTTGGCACTGGTTACTCCAGCCTCAGCCACCTGAATAAACTCCAGGTGGATAAGATCAAGATTGATCGCAGCTTCGTTCAGCGACTGGGGGCTGCAGACGATGCCGCGGCGATCATCCATGCTGTCGTGCGACTGGGGCACGCCATGGGGCTATCTGTTTCGGCCGAGGGCGTGGAGACACGTGAGCAGCGCGCATTCTTGGAGAACGCCGGCTGCAACGAGCTGCAAGGCTTCCTGTTCTCGTCCGCTGTTCCTTCGACATTGTTGACCGAACTGATGCGCCAAGCGCGGCAGGCGGCGTAGCTAAGTCGATTTCTGGCAGGTCGAGCGGCCGGTCTGCATTGGGATTGAGAAAACAGCTATGACGTCGTCCCGCATTGGCGACTTTGGTTCGTCAGTCCAGAGAATTGCTACGCGACGGGACGTCGGCGTCTCTAGGCACAAATGATTGTACCATTTTCAAGCTTGGCGCAGCAGGCGCATCGCTCGCTAGAGGGTGTGCGCCCCGATCTCCGGATGGATGTCGTGTACGTTTCGGACTTCGACAGCCAGGACACCGGATCCGTTCGCGGAGTTGATGCTCCTGGCTTGAGGTTCTGATCAAGGTTGGCGACGTGCTTTCGATCGAGCAGGTCTACTGCCGCCATCTTCTCGCCGGACGGCTGGCCTTGCCAGCAGCTCTCGGCTGCATTTGGTCCATGCCGCGTCGGAGATGGCGGCGTTGCTGTTCCCAATCGTCGCGCGGCTTGGGCCATCGGAGGCCGAAAAGAAACGGGGCATACTGCGCCGGGCTGCCGAAGGATCGAGTTGCATGCTTCGCCGCCAGCTGGAGCGTAGCAAGAGCGCGACGGTCGGACTGCTGACACGTGCCACTATCATCGGTCGCGCAGCGCCTCGGCGGCGCGGTTGAGAGGCTTCATTAGGTATTACAGCACGGTCTTGCTGCCCGTGTGCACGTCAACCGTGGCGATCATACCGGGCACAATGCGGAACTCCTGCCCGCTTTTGCTGGCCAGCGCATCCTTTTCCATGCGAACGAAAACGCGATAGTAGAACAAGTTCGGATCGGTTTCGTCCCGTATCGTATCGGGGGAGATCGTGGTGACCTTGCCTTCCAGCCCGCCATAGATTGCATAATCATAGGCACTACTCTTCACCGTCTCGCGCTGTCGAGGATGGATGAATGCAATATCGCGCGGGGATAATCGTGACGTCGTTCACCAGCGTAACTTCGGTGCCGGTTGGGGGCAGGGTTCGGTCCGCCAACGCTGCAGATGAACCTTCGCACATCGACGGCCGAGAACCGCTTCGGCGTGGTGGCGTCTAGCCTCGTAAAACTGCGGGGCACCTGCCGCGACGGCCAGCCCGCTGACGAAGCGCTGCACACGATCAGCGCCGGCGGCACGCACATGGGCGAGGTGCGTGCGATTCTGATCAAGTCCTACGACGACGAGCCGGACGGCCATGGCCTCGCCAGTCCCGCAGGAACAGGCACAGTGCAGGACCGCTTCGGCTTGATTACGGTGACGATCGAAAGCGAAGCGCCGCCCGCTCCTTATCTTCGCCCGCATATCGCAGCTTCCATGACGACGCGTACCTCAGCCCGCAGCGCCCTACTCAGATTAGGGGCAACCCTATGGTTCGGAACGCCTCTGATGGAGTGCCAAGGCCCGGTCAGCCTTCTCGACCGTCATCGGATCCTCCGACGCTTTTGCCGCAAGATTGTCGTGCCGGAGCCTGACGTCAACTGGTGTGTGCCCTCTGGTTCGCGACGGGCGAAACAGGCGGACGGGTTAGCTTGGTGACGCGTTGTTAAGGGCTCGGAGTTATGGACGGTTCAGCCGGCCCCGCTGACGGGTAGTGGCGGGTTGGTGGGGCCGCGCCGTACGGGTGCGGCCCTTTCTACCACAGCTGGCGGTCGGCCTACGACCGATGCTCAGCCCGCAGCGTCTTCACGGTCGCTTCGGCAAACTGCCGCATGACCCGCTGCCATTACAATCCGGCCTGATCCCAAGGTCGCCAATCGTCCGCCGGATTGCTCGAAACCTGTATATTCCGCGTCGCTCGTGCGACATCTTCCACCAGCGACGCCTGGTGGTTGGCGCTGCAGATCCTACACCGGCTCATGAGTTGCGCCCGCCTGGTCCGCGAGTGTTTGCGCCGACCAAGTGAAGGCCCGAATTCTCGTGGGCGGGGCCACGAACTTGCAGGCGATCGAAGCGCACTGTGATCGTGTCGATGATCCGCTCGCGCGCAGCGTTCTTCTTCAGCCGGTCGGTGCGCGCCCATTCCCATCCTGTCGGCTTGGTGACCTGCTGCAGCGCGAAGCTGATCTCGAAGCCCAGCTCGGCGCGCGTGAGGACCTCCGGGAATGGCTCTTCGGGTTCAGGAGGCTCCCTGGACATTCGCTTTCCTTGCAGAACAGATGCGGAACAAAATAGATGTTGATGGGAGCAGGCGAGCGGGAGCCCTTCGGAACGTGGCTGCTGGTGCAAGTCGACCGAGGTGATTGGATGGACGGATTGGCAGTTGCGGCGCGTGCTGATCGAGGCTTCCCGCGGCGGGGCGATGTGGAGGAGGTGCGCAAACGCTTGCGGGCGCTTGGCGCTGATCCGGACGCTATCGAAGCGCTGGATGATGCCGAGCTGGTGACGAGAAGGGTGCTGCGACACTGCTCGGGATCTTGGGAATGCTTAGAAGCTCCGCCGCAGCCAAAACACTGTAGCTCCAGCAGTTGGCGCTGAAAGGGAGCGAGAAGGGCTGTGCCGATTTGAAACGCTCGTGGCGCAGAGGCCCTACTTCGGAACGCCCGTATTGGGCGAACGTTGGGGCTGGCAGGTGAGCGTCGGCTATCAAGCCCGATTTGCCGGCGCTCACTCTAGAGGGGGGCTCTCCCAGGTTGGGGAGCAACTCTAACGACGATTACACTCGTCTTGCGGGTGAGCGCTGGCGGTCTCGTCAGATCTCCAGCGCTCATTCGGCCTAGCACCACCAAGAAGAACTGTGGGGCGGCGCGGCAAGGAAGTGCCCAGCCTAAACGCCACCCCAAACCCGCAGCTTATCCGGAGTTACACCGAAGCGAGGTCATTGGGGCCTCGCCCGTTTGTTCTGGGTCGCCGCAGTCAACGAAATTGTATTCCCCGGTTTTCTCAGCAACAAGTAGGGAAATACATGTGTCTGGTGCTGTTCCAATACGGATCAATCGGGTTACGCGCGAGCTGCCGGCCACGCTTGGAACTCGTGCCACGTGCGTGCAGCAGGTGCCAAGAAGTCACTCGGCTTAGGATCTGCAACTCCTAACGGCGCCAAATGGCTGGATGCTACTTTGACCGAAAAGATTCGGTCCCTATGCGCTATGCCTACCGAATGCCTGTAAGTAGGACGCGCAAATACTTACGACTGTGGCGTAGGACATCCGCGTTTGACTCTTGCAATGCCCACCACATCACACGATCATGCAGATACAAAACGGGCAGGAGCGACAAAGGAGTGCCCGATCCTGCCCTGACCACTCAGTCCCATGCAGGAAGACGTCATGGCTGCCTACGAGGGCAACTACTAGTCGTCCGGGAGGCGTTGAAAGGGATTGGGTGGAGTGGATTGTCTGGCATCCAAGCCCGCGAAGCCGCGCGCGCCACTTCTAAGGATGAACCCCATGGGTAATGACGAGCAAGCGATGGTGGAAAGGATGGCGGAGGCAATTAATCCGTGGGGCCTCGTCTTGGCCGCTCTGGGCACGCTCTACATCTGGCTGATCGTGCGGGCTTATCAAACGGGTCCTGGCGAGTGGGTCTGCGAGTATGGCGATCCAGATTGCCGGCAAGACGACGAGTGTTCGCTCTGTCACATGGAAAGGAACTCGTGGTGATCGAGGACTCGTCCAAGCTCGTCGCGGAGATCGAAGCAGCAGATCCGGTTGAGCAGGCCGAGCTCCTGTGTGATGCTTGGGATCTGCTCGCCAGGCCGGGCTGGGCTGATGCTGACCGATCTGCGCAGTTCATGCGGTGCATCGATGCGGAGGCTTTCGAGAGCGCGGCAATCATGCTGGTGCCGGAGGGTGCGTTCCCGACCCTCGATTTTGTGGAGCGCCGCTGCTGGCTGCGTGACGGGAGCGGGTTCGACCTGGCTTTCGGCGTGGCACATGGAAGAGGCAGCACCATTGCTCTGGCCCTTGTCGCGGCATGCCTCCGGGCCCGAAACAACCAGGAGGCGGGCAGGTGAGCGACATATCAACCATCGCGCGCCACCGGGCGCATCAGGCTGAACCTGGCCGAGGCATCCGCCCAGCGCCGAAGATCTGGACTTGCTCAACACGGTGGGCTTGGGGGAATTTTGTAAGCCAGAGCGGCGGAGCAGTGGAGAGAACAATGCAGGTTGAGGGCGTATTCCCGCGAAATACCGGCTCGGGAGGGACAGAAAGCGAGACGAAAGCCTTCGCTCGCCCTTTCTCCAGATCGTCTGGTACGACGACGCCTCCCGGTGCAGCCGGAGCCGCTCAACGGGCACGGCGGAGATCAGGCCCGCAGAAGATGCGCTGGACCGCCTGTACCTGGAGCGAGAGCGCGGACAGGCGGTCTGCCCGACCTGCAACCGCCTACTCCAGGCGACCAACGGCGTGTCGCTGAACCTCGCCGTTGCTGACTACCTGCTGGACTGCGAGGACAAGCCTTCCTTTGCTGCTATACGCCCACGGCTCGCGCGCTTTCAGGGCTTCATGGATGCGACAGACCGGCAGGAGCTGCTGTGCGCGACGTTGATGATGTGCTGATCGCGGCCTTTCGCAAGTGGTCAGCAGGCAAGCCGGTGATCGAGGGGAGCAAGGCAAGCAGCGCGAGCGGGCGCCCGGCACGACAGAAGCGGCTGTCCGTGCGCTGGCTGCCGCCATCAATGCCGCGCATCGTCGGAAGGACAACGCCTTCCCGGCAACCTTCAAGGTGCTGCAACCTGCTGAGGTCAGCCGCACGCCGACCGATCGACCTTCTGTGGCCGAGCTGGCGGCAATGTTCCGCTACTGCCTGGCGCCGCAGCCGCCGCAAGGCGAAGTCTGGTCAGATAAAATGCGGTCGCGCCAGATCCTCTACCGGACCAACCTGCTGCGCTTTCTGCAGATCAGCGTGGCGACCTGGTGTCGGCCGGACGCAGCGCACGACTTTTCGACCGATCCGAAAAGAGATCAGTGGATCACGAGTGCTCACGTCGTTCAGCTGAACCCGCGAGGTTGCCGGTAGACGAAACAGTACCGCCCGGCCGTGCCGGTGCCGCATTGGTTCGCCCGGCTGCTGGACCGTCATGAGGGCCTCTACGTCGGCGTGGCCAGTGTGCGGAAGGCGTTCGAGGCGCTGCTCGAAGAGCTGAACCTGCCGCGCGAACGGGAGACTGGATTGAAGCTGATCAGGCGCAGCGTGTATCAGATCGCACGGCCTCGCATTGGCGAGGAGCGATAGGCGCTGGGAATGATGATGCTGGGACACCAGCAGGCCAGCACCAGCGACCTCTATGCGCTGTTCGACCCGGCCAATTTGGGCCTGGCATTGCGCACAACCGAGACAATCATGGCGTAGATCGAAGCCTCGCTTTCGGTGCTTTCGCCGGAGCGGCACCGGAGCTTAGGATCGTGAATGGAGGGTGTTCTTTTGTGAATGATGACGCCGAAACAGATAGATGTGTTGGTCGGGGAGAAAGGATTCGAACCTCCGGCCCTTGCCTCCAGAAGGCAGCGCCTCAACAACAAAGGTGCCCTACCCAGAGGATAAGGCACCTAGATCCTCGTTCACGCGAACAAGAGATGCGGAATGAAGGTTGGTTCTCTCGACGCTCCTGCTGCCATGGATAAGGGCTTACCTGTGCCGGTCAGCTGCCCGCGAGCACATCGTGCATTTGCGTTGCAATGTATCGACCCTTGTCAGCCCAAGTAGGGCGTAATCTGCAGGCTTCAGCGAGACATCGGGTTGCATGCCCAGTGCGCGACGGGTGTCCTACGCATAGCTGACGATAGTGTTCACCCGCCGTTTGCGCATTATGCTGCCAACCGCGCCGAAGCCAGCAAGCAGCATGGCCCAGGAAGCTGGTTCAGGGACTGCGGGCACGACAGCACTCTGTACATTCAACAGGTCAAATGCTCAATGACTGTCGCGTTGTGATCCAGTCACATCGATAAAGCCATTTGCAAAATCAGGCTGTCCGTCTCTATCAAAAGAGCCCGGCAACTGCGACGGTCCAAAGTTATTATATTGCGTTACAAAGACCGTGTACGACCCCGCAAGAA
This sequence comes from Croceibacterium ferulae, assembly GCF_003660445.1. Lineage (GTDB taxonomy): Bacteria > Pseudomonadota > Alphaproteobacteria > Sphingomonadales > Sphingomonadaceae > Croceibacterium > Croceibacterium ferulae. The sequence goes on from NZ_QZVQ01000019.1 coordinate 11,574, forward strand.
GGTTAGCTTGGAAAAAGGTGTCGAATGCTGCTCCCGAAGTTGGATCCGTTGGACTTGATGGTCCATCGTCATTGTAATCGACAAGATTTCCGCTGAAATCATACAATGACAAAATCGGATCAAATCCACCTGCAGCGATAGACTGTCCGGCTGCGTTTACCCCACCAGCGTACGAGTACGTCAGCACAGTGACGAACGAATCTGCATCGATGGTAAACTCGAAACGCGCTTTGTCGTCATCGTCTACAAAGTTGCCTGTGAAGAAAAAGTCAGTTGCCTTAGCAGGAGTTAAGAACGCCGTGGCTGCCAAGACCGCGAACAATAATAGGTTACGCATCGCTATCTCCCCTTTACTAAAATAAAAGAATCACGACCTCGTTGCCCTAAGCTTTAGCACGAGCCCGGGCGCGGTGTAAACTGGTAATTAAGCCGTCATTTATAAGAATACACTTTTACAAAGTTCGCACAGAACAAGCACTTGGACGGTGCGCTACAGGCCGAAATGGTGCTCGAAGATGTTTGCTGTTCCATTCGGCGACACTTCAATCTGGTGGGAGTCGGGACTCAAGCACTTCGCTAAACGCTTGCTAGCAACGACTTCGAGTTTCAGTTCACGGATGCTTGCCAGCTGAGCACGAGCAATCGTTCCGGTGTCTTGCCGCCTAGGCTCAGTGGGCCAGCTTGGTCCCTCGATGTGCGTACCCAGTCCGAAATGGAGCCAGCACCGCAGGGGCGCACCGATGCCTTCCTTCCACGTTGAAGACCTTTGTGAGGATGTAACGTCCGCCGCAATTCAGTCTGGCCCACACCCATTCTGCGCTGTCGATTGACGATCGGCTCGGTGGAAAGAAAGGTCCGAGCGGCGTGAACCAGCGTTCAGCGATGGGGAGGGGAGGGGTGCTCTAAACGGCTGACCCGGGGTCACGCCGCGCGAGGGCCAGAGTCAACGGTGTAGGAGATCACCACAGGTGATTGTCCTTGCTGCCTCGCGGAATGGACGCTGCAGGCAGTGGCTGATCGCGGCCGCCCTGGCAGGTTGTACAAGTGCGGATCCGGGGATTGCGCGGCGCCGCCCCCGTGTTCTTCAGGACATGCAGACCAACCGCCGACATCGCTCCACCGTCCGCGACGTTGCCCTTAACGGCTAATGCTCGCTCCTGCCGACCTCTGCCAAGCCGCACAGTGCAACCAGCTAAAAGACAAACAAGTCATGCCACGTGCCGTAGTTCAGGACCATCGGCACCATCGCAGCACCGTGCGTGGTCTGATCATTGCCGTTGCAGGGTCGCGGCCTGCGCCATTGCGGCAGATGCAACTGGCGCACATTGGTCTCGGGCCAGAATGCTTGTTTCGCAAGCACGTCCCATTCGCGGCGTCGGTCATCCCGCTCACAAATGACATAGCTGCGGCGATTTGAACGCAGCTCCTACAGGCTATACCGCCGCTTGCGAGGCGGCTCGCAGAACAACTTGCTGGTGGCGCCGAGCAGCGTTTCGGGTTCGCCGCGGGAAAAAGGCTCATTGCATATCCGCTTGGCCGTATAAGCTTGAGCCGCGGGCTTTACCGACAAGTGCAGCAGATCACAGGATCCAGCCCGTCAAGGCTCAACACACGACTGCCCAGCCAAGGTGCTTGGGTGGTTTCAAGCTTGCCTTGTGCAGGATTGGTCCATGCATCCGCATTTCTACGTTGCATTTTGCTGAGCGAGCAACAACATGGTCTGGGCTATAAACACGAAGACACAGCAACAACAAACAGGTCTCTAATGAAAAACACCGACACTGAGCACACCGAAACCCTGATTGCGCTCACCTCTGATATCGTTGCTGCGCACGTCACCAACAACACCGTGCATGTTGCGGATGTGCCGACCCTCATCCAGAACGTGTTCGGCGCTCTTCAGGGGCTGGGCGCAAGCGAGCCTGTCGCGGAGCGGCCCGAGCCTGCCGTGTCCATCCGAGCTTCGGTGAAGCCTGACTACCTCGTCTGTCTGGAAGACGGCAAGAAGATGAAGATGCTCAAGCGCTACCTGATGACGCAGTATGGCATGACACCGGACCAGTATCGTCAGCGCTGGAACTTGCCGTCCGATTACCCGATGGTCGCTCCTGAATATGCCGAGAAGCGCCGTTCGCTGGCCAAGAGCAGTGGCCTTGGCCGCAAGCCAGGTGAGAGGCCGGGTCGAAAGACAGCTGAGAAGCCCGGCCGCCCGCCGAAAGCAGCTGCTCCCGAGAAGGTGGAGGAAACGGCCTGATCGGAACGGCCTGCCTCTCATTATGAGGCAGCCTCGGCTGATGTTGATCATCCTAACAGAGAAGCCCGGTCATCACTGGCCGGGCTCCCCTTGTTAGAAGGGTCGCTGAGGCCCGCCCGTTACGCGCCACCGGCTCGGCTTGCTCGAAACGGGCGAACCACAGGTCGGTTGTGAGCGCTGGCAGGCCTGAAAGGTTCAAAGTGGAGCTAGTTTTCGCCTTCGTTGCGTAACCTGCGGCTTTCCGCGTAGCAATCGGTTCATCTTGGCGGGAGTTCGAGATGCGCGCTCCTTCGTTCTGTTCCATAGCAGTGGGCATGGAACGCACTCACCTTCATATCGTCGGCGGTAGCAGTCGCTCTCGCGCTGAGCAGGCCCAGATCGCATTTGCCCTGGGGCACCATGCCGAGGTCTATAGCGAGCTCGACGAGCTGCTCGAACGCTCGCCTGGGGAGGGCATTATCCTGGCAGCGAACGACACGGTTACCGGCGGTACGGCCGGCCTGATCCGCCGTCTCGGCGAGGCTGGCGTGTCGCTGCCGGTGGTAATTACGGCTGACGGGTTCACCATCAATGATGTGGTCGACACCATCACTGATGGCGCTATGGATTGCCTGGTGCTGCCGCTGGAGCTGAATGCCCTTGCACGCCGCCTGCAGCGGGTTAGCGCAGCTGCCGGCCCCCTGGTGGAACTCCGCCGCCGGCAGATCGAAGCCCGTACCCGGATCAATCAGCTCAGCCGGCGCGAACATGAAGTCCTCGAGTGTCTGGCTGCTGGCAAGGCCAACAAGCTGATCGCCCGCGATCTCGACATCAGCCCGCGTACCGTGGAGATCCATCGAGCCAACATGATGACCAAGCTGGGCGCGGGTCATCCTGCTGACGCTGTCCGGCTGTGGATGGACGCCCAGCTCCGGGCGCAAACCATGCCCGCGCCGGTCGGTACAATGCCCATGCTGCGCCCGCAGATCGTAGAGCCGATCAGCATTGCACCTATGCAGACCGCCGCTGAAGCTCGCATGTCCTCGGCTCCGCTGCTGCGCCGCGCCTGACGTAGCACTTGCCAGACCGTTTGCAGCTTCGCGGGCGAGGACCGTCGCTTGAAGCTGCCAGGTTGGGGCTCGCCCCGGGATGGCGGGCGAGCTATTGTCGGCGCGAGAGTTGCGTTCGGAGTTCGGCAACTGCTCCAGTACCAAATCTCCACCGACACAGCGTTCCGCTTAGGCGAACATCCAACGAATGGCGATGCAGCTGCTGCGGGCTGCTATGTTACTGGAGCACGAAGGCGACCGCCCCCTCCTGCTCCAGTTCTCTCGCGCACTGCCGCACAATCGCGGCGTCCCTGTCTGTCAGCAGATGGGCAATGCTGCGGAACCGATCCGCGGCCTCGCGGCGGTTATTGAGGGATGTCATGCGGTCTCTCCACCGAAGCCAGTCTAACTAGATGCCCTGAATACCTATCGAAATTTAAGAAAGCTTTAACCAAGACCGAATGCTTAACCGATCGATGATGCCGAGCCACTGCGATCAGCTCCGGGCCCACAAACCGCCCGCACTCAGCTGCCGTTCAGACCTATACTGTCGCCGAACAGCCACGTCGCTCGGAGTGACTGCTGCTGTGAGAACGGATTTGCGCGATTAGGCGCTGGGAAGCTGCCCAAATATGTCCCACTTTGGGGGTGGCACATCCGCGGAGCTGCCTTCCCGCCTACGCCATCGCGGTTGTTCAAACAGGCCTGAGCCCGTCTCGAAAGCGGTCGTTTGTTCATCTCGAGCTCAGAGCCTTTTTTCAGCTCTCACTCTGCGCTGCGGAGGGTCGCGGCGCCGAACGCGTCACGCGGCGTGAGCGTCTTTTTTCCTGCCGTGCAGGCCATCAGCAAGCCAAGCATCGAACTGCACAACGTCCATCGCCCGACCGAAGAGAAAGCCCTGACCTTCCTCGCAACCGGCGTTCGTCAGGATCTCTGCCGCCTCGACCGTCTCGATCCCTTCCGCGACCACCTCATATCCCAGCTTGTGCCCTAGGCCGATCATTGTCTCCACCAGCACGACGTCCGGACCTTGCGTCCGGGTCAGGTTGCGCACGAAAGCCTGATCGATCTTCACGACCTGTGCCGGTAAGCGCTGCAGATAGGCCAGGCTGCTCTGCCCCGTCCCGAAGTCATCGATCGCCACGCAGGTCCCGTTCTCTGCCAGCTGCCGAAGCATGGCCGAAGCCTGATCCGGTTCTTCCATGATCGCGCTTTCGGTGACCTCCACTTCGAGCTGTTCAGGGCGCAGGCGACGTTTCAGCAGCCCGAACTGAATGCGCTCCACGAGATCAGCTTCCGCCAGATTGGATGCGGAAATATTGATCGAGATGGTGATTGGGGTGCCCGCGCCGGTCCACGCCGCCAACTGATCCAGCCCGGCTTCGAGCACCCATTGCGTAACCGACCGGGCGAGCGAGGTCTGCTCCACTAGCGGAATGAACTCGGCAGGCGAGATGTCGCCCAAGGTCGGATGCCGCCAGCGCAACAATGCCTCAGCACCGACGCAGCGCCCGGTTTGCAATTCTATGCGCGGCTGGAACACCAGTCGTAACTGGCCCGGTGCCTCCAACGCAACTCCGAGGTCGTTTAGTAAACCAAACTGGCGGCGGTGAGTCTTGTCCCTCATAGCGGAGTACAAATCGACCCCACCGTCCGTCATACGAGCGTCCTGGGCCGCACTGATGGCACCACGAAGCACATCGTCTGCTGAAGTTTCACCTAACACAAAACGCCGTACGCCAATGGCGAGACTGGTGACAAAGCGCGAAGATGACGAGGCCCGCAGCTGGTCGAAGCCAGAGCGCAGACTATCCATGTAGCTGACCTGCTCGACTCCCGATGGAGACAGGAATGCAAACTGGGTCGACGCGACATGGTAAACCGATCGGGTCGGCTCAAGTGCGGCACTTATCGCTACCGCGGCTTCCCGCACCATCTCGTCGACGCGGCTTCCGCCCAGCACGCGCGCCATCTTGCCGATCTGATCATCCCGGGCGAGGTCAACGACGACTGCAAAGCGCTCGTCCCCGGAAAAATCGCGTGCCAAATCGATCAGATCGTCCCGGAACTGGGTGCGGGTCGGCAAGCCACTCACAGGATCGATGCGCCCGAAGGCATGTTGCAGCTCGATCTGCGCCATGACCATCGCTGCCAGATCCGCCAGCGCCTGCAGCTCGGCGGGTGTTGCCTCCCGCGGTTCGGCACCCAACACACAGAGGGAACCCAAGCCATAGCCGCCAGTGGTAATAAGCGGCGCGCCGGCATAGAAGCGGGTGCCGTTGCGCGCCAGCAGGCTATCCGCATAGACCGGGTCCGCCAGGAAATCGTTAATCACTAGCGGCTCGACTGTTTCTGCAACCTGAGCACAAGGGGCTTTATCCCGTGGAATGCTCCAATGCTCGATCCCCACGCGCGACTTGAACCATTGGCGGTCGTGATCCGTCAGCGAAACTGCGGCCACCGGTAGGCCAAAAATCTGGCTCGCCATGCGCGTGATCCGGTCAAAGCTCTCGGCTGGTGGCGTGTCCAGCAGCTTGAGTTGGCGCAGCGCATCCAGACGAGCTTCTTCCTGGTAATCGCGCATCGATTGCTCCTTCAAACCCGCGATTACAGGCAGGAAATTAAAAGTTCGCTGCTGTGCGGTGCCGGTCGAGCGGCGGAAGCCGGCTAAACGAGGGTCTGCTTACCCCAATAATTCGCTTTGAAGACGCCGGGCCGCAATCCGTCCAGACCTTGCCGTCCGTCAGCGCGATCAGAGCGCCGGAAAGTGCCGTAAGATCGTCATCAACAATGGCGGAATCAGAAGCGACAAAGTGCGTTCTAAACGTCCGGTATAGGGTCGAGAAGTTGAGGAGCTAACAGGACCGTCTTGAGGTCCGCTTTGCGGTCCGATCGTTACCAAGGCGATTAGGTCGGCCAGCACAGTTATGGAACCGATCGTATCACGTCGCTGGATTTAATCGCCCTTCAATGAAGGCTGAAGTGCCGACTCAGCATCGTGGCTCCGTGCCAGTTTGATCAACCGGTCGTAAAAGGGGTAGGTTGCGACGCCGGATGAGGAGGAGCCTGGGGTATGCAGATCTGGCGTTCAATTCTTGGCGCGGCGCTCGTGCTTGTGACGCTATCGGCGGGCCCGCTGAACGCGCAGGAAGCACCGGCAACGATCTATGGAGAGTTGCTCCAGCAGGTCCAGACAGGGCGTATCTTTCCCGACAGCAAGACATTTGCCGACGCGGTACCTCAACGCGAGCCGTCGGCGATCATGGCCGACTACCGTCGCACTGCGCCTGCCAATCGCGCGGCGCTGGAGGTTTTCGTCCTGGCGAACTTCGTGGTGCCGGGCGTCAACGACCGCGGCACGGACATTCTGCGCCGCCACATTCGCAATCTCTGGCCGATGCTGGTGCGCGAACCCGATGTGCCGACGACGGGGGGATCGCTCCTGCCGATGACCGAGCGCTACGTCGTCCCGGGCGGGCGCTTCCGCGAAATGTACTATTGGGACAGCTATTTCACCATGCTGGGCCTGGCAGTGGACGGACAGCAGCAGCTGATCGAATCCCTGCTGGACAACTTCACCTTCACCATCGAGCGCTTTGGTCACATTCCGAACGGGATGCGAACCTACTATCTGGGTCGCTCCCAGCCGCCATTCTTCGCCCTGATGCTGGACCTGTCGGATAATGACGATCGGGCACTGGCGGCACGCCGGCTGGCGGCATTGCGGAAGGAGCATGCCTACTGGATGGCAGGCGCGACGTGCCTCGATGCGACTGGCGCTTGTGCCCGCGTGGTGCGCATGCCGGGCGGCGCCCTGCTCAACCGCTACTGGGATGATCACCCACTGCCGCGCGATGAATCCTATCTTGAGGATTTGACCACTGCACGGCAGGATCCCTCGCGTTCGGCGACGGTGATCTATCGCCACCTGCGTGCAGGCGCAGAAAGCGGGTGGGACTACAGCAGCCGCTGGCTGGCCGATCCGCGACGCCTGTCGAGCATCCGCACGACCGACATCGTGCCGGTGGACCTCAACAGCCTGATGCTGATCATGGAAGAAGAGATTGCTGAACGCTGCGCTGCCCAGGACGATCAAGCCTGTGCCGCCGCCTACACCGACATGGCCGGCGAGCGGCGCGAAGCTCTCCAGCACTACTTCTGGATGGCGGAGGAGGACCGCTTTGCCGACTGGGACCGCGTGTCCCGGGCGCCGACACCGCGCGTCTCCGCAGCGATGCTCTTCCCGCTTTTCGCCGGCGCCGCAACAAAGGACCAGGCCGCGGCGGTGGCGCAGACTGTCACCCGCAGCCTGCTGGCGCCCGGCGGCCTGCGGACGACCCCGCTGCATACCGGCGAGCAGTGGGATGCACCAAATGGCTGGGCTCCGCTGCAGTGGATCGCCATCGCAGGGCTCGAACGATCAGGCCAGGAAGAGCTGGCCTGCGAGATCTCCAGACGCTGGCTGGAGACCGTGTCTAGGGCATTTACGGAGACGGGCAAAATGCTGGAGAAGTACAACGTGGAGGAGCGCACGCCGGGCGGCGGTGGTGAATATCCGACGCAGGACGGCTTTGGCTGGACCAATGGGGTGACCAGCGCGCTGCTGGAAAGATATGCTGGCAATCCGGTTTGCGAGATGCAGCGCCAGGCGATCAGTTTACAGGATGCGCGATGACGTGAGCAGCAGCTTTCGGCTCCGATCCATGCAAACTATCGTCAGCAGACATCCCGCTAAAGCGGGCTTGCATACCTGAACGAGCGTCGGTGTGTGGACGCCCTTCGGGTGGTGTTCTGCTCTTGGTGTTGGCACCTTCGACCCTCTCAGTGGCTTTGCTGGAGCTTTCTCGTTCCGCGGGACCGTATATGCAAGCGTGCAGAACGTGTTCGATGCGATGGGAGCACCATCCATAATTCCGCGGTCGGTGTCGGAACACCGACCAAGTACTTCAATACAACATCGACAATGGCGGACAGTCGCGCCACCGGCAAGGACTCGATGGCAACTGGTCCCAACGCGCTTGCATCCGGAGACGCGTCAGTCGCGAGTGGACGCAACGCCAAGGCAGAGAGTTTCGGTGCCGTGGCCATCGGCAACGAGGCTGTGGCGACGGGAGGCAAGTCGGTGTCGATCGGCACTGCCAATTTCGCGTCGGGCGATGGAGCGGTCGCCATCGGGGACCCCAACTTTGCGACCGGACCGGGTGCGGTTGCGCTGGGCCGGGACAACATAGCGACTGGCGAAGGTGCAGTGGCGATCGGCGACACCAACCTGATTGAAGGCGATGGTGCGACGGCGCTTGGCTTGAGGAACGTTGGCAAGGGCATGGGCACCACTGCGTTGGGACGACTCAACACGGCAATGGGTGATGAATCGATTGCTGTGGGCACAGCCAACCAGGTGGATGGAGTGGGATCCATTGCAATTGGCAGCAACAACGTAGTCACGGGATATCATTCACTCGCCATCGGCAGCAACATCCAGTCTCTCGACGCTGATACCCTGGCGATCGGCTCCTCCTCCTTTGTCGGCGGATTGCATTCCGCCGCAATTGGTAATCGCGCGAGAGCCGATCAGAAGAAGGCCTTGGCGGTCGGCAACGATGCGGTGGCAAGCGCCGTCAGCACCTCGGCCTTCGGCTACACAACGCTAGCTTCCGGATTGGAGCCTAACGCCATCGGCGCGAGGTCGGCGGCAAGGGGGGCCTACTCGACGGCGGTGGGCCGCAATTCCAGTGCCGATCGTTTTGCAAGCTCCTCATTTGGCCTACTGGCTTCGAGCCAAGGCTACGCCGCTACGGCGCTCGGCTCAGGAGCAATGGCGGTACATGATGGCAGCGTAGCGCTCGGCGCTTCCTCACGAACAATTCGGGGCGAGGTAGGAGCTTACGCGGCGTTCGGCGGCAACTCGGTACAAAGCTCTGCGGGTGAGATCGCGATTGCACGCAATCTCGGCTACTTCGATCCGATCACGAACAGTCAAACCCTGACTGGCAATCGCCAGATTACCGGCTTGGCGGCGGGAAGCGCCGACACTGATGCGGTGAACGTCATACAGCTAAAGGGTGTTGCCCGGTCGATAGGGACTGCCTTGGCGGATAGCTTGGGCGGAGGTGCGACTTACGACGTTACGGCCGGCTCCGTCTCCCGGCCCACATACCTGGTCAATGGCGCAGCTTACGCGAACGTCTCCGATGCATTCGGCGCCTTGGCGAGCCAGATTAGCACGGCGCAAGGAAGTGCTACGCAGCCCGCAGCAGTCAGCCAGACACCAATCCATCGGATTCGAGTCTGCTTGCGCAAGTAGAGGCGCTCAGCGCCCAGCTCGCCAGCCTTCAAGCGCAACTCGCGACTCTTCAGGCGACAGCTGCGGGCGTCAGTGGAAGCGGTGCCATGCCGGCCGCTCGCCTGAGCAATGTGGCTGCCGGCGCTGTGACCATGACTTCCCGCGAAGCGGTGAATGGTAGTCAACTCTACGAATCCAATTAGGTCAACAACGGTGCCAGAGCGACGGCCGAAGAAGCGTTGGCGCTCGGACGGAACTCTGTCCAATACGATGATCCATCGCGTGAGTCGGTTACCTTGGCTGCTGGCGGAGCGCCCGTACGGCTGCGCAATCTTGCGGCAGGCGTAGAGAGCTCCGATGCAGCGACTGTCGGGCAACTTCACGAAGGCTTAGAGCAAATCTTGTCAGGAGCTGGCGCCTATACGGATCGGCAGATCCGCCGCTCTTGGCTTCGACCTGTCAAGAACCTCGCGAAGAGCTGCATCTGGTACCTCTAACGCGATGGCTCTCGCAGGTATGCCGCAACCTTTCGAAGCTGGACGCTCCATGCTGTCGGTCGATATCGGTGCTTATGGCGGGGAGCGCGCTGTTTCGCTGGGCTTCTCAGGCGTCGGCGACGACGGACACATGGTGGGGAAGGCGGGTCTGGCCTTCGATTCCATGGGTCAGGTCTCTGCAAGCGCGGGAATGGACTGGCAGTTCTAGAACTCAGCCTCGATGCTGGCGTTTGCAGATCATTGTAGATGCTCGTGGACATGGAGTTGGAATGGATATGCCTTGCCTATGACAGCCATCCGAGCACGTCGAGCCAGCGACGTACCGCTCGACGCTGCACTCCTGGAGCAGGCGGAAGTGCTCGACATCAACATCTCGCGTGTATGCGAACACAGAGCAGCACCAAGTGGCCATGGGTGGCGCGGCTGCTGGAACGCAAGAAGCTCAACGTTGCCGCTGTCGCACCGGCCAAGAAGAGCGCGCGGATCATTTGGGCAATGATGGCCACGGGCGATGCTTATCGGGGACCGGAGTTGGCGGCAGCCTGAGAGCGATCGGACCCCGGGGGGCGGCACGAGTTGGAATGGGCAGACCGACCAGCGTCTTGAGAGCGACGTGAGCAGCTGCCGAGAGGCGGGGAGGCGCAACAACCGTCCAGTTAACGGCAAGCGCGTCATCTGCGTGTGCTCAACTCTCTGAGCTGCTCGCCGCCCCATTCAGCGACTTAAAGAGGTATAGGCGCCACGAATTCCATTAGGTTACGACGGACGGCGTGTCTCGGCCCGTATGTCTGAGAATGCCTGCAAGATCATTTGCAGCCCGCACGAGATCGGCGAGCGCCGTCGCAGTTTCGGCATCCAGGATACCATCAGGTGCTTCGTAGCGTTCGAGATAAACACGCAGCGTTGCGCCACTCGTGCCGGTACCGGAGAGGCGAAACACGATACGGGCGCCGCCTTCAAACTGCACCCGCAACCCTTGGCTTTGGCTCAGCGCACCGTCGACTGGATCGAGATACTCGAACTCATCAGCGGATAGGATGGTCAAACCTTGGATTGTGCGCCCGGGCAAAGCCGGCAGCGTCGCCCTCAGCTCGCAGATCAATTGCTCCGCAGCAGCGCTGTCCACTCCTTCGTAGTCATGTCGTGCGTAGTAGTTGCGCCCGAAGCGGGCCCAATGGCTCTTCATGACCTCCGCCACGCTCTCACGCCGGACTGCCAGGATATTAAGCCAAAGGAGGATCGCCCACAATCCGTCCTTCTCGCGGACATGATCGGACCCCGTGCCCGCGCTCTCTTCCCCGCAGATTGTGGCCCGACCAGCATCTAGCAAGTTACCGAAAAACTTCCATCCGGTTGGAGTTTCGTGGAGAGGCAGCCCAAGAGCATCGGCCACACGATCGGCAGCCGCGCTAGTCGGCATCGAGCGAGCGATACCACGCAGACCATGTGCATATCCAGGCGCTAATTGGGCGTTTGCAGCCAGCACTGCTAGAGAATCAGAAGGTGTAACGAAGACGGCGCGGCCGAGGATTAAATTGCGGTCGCCATCTCCGTCGGAGGCGGCGCCAAAATCAGGCGCATCGTCGCCGAACATTCGCTCGAACAGCTCATGGGCATGGACCATATTCGGGTCCGGGTGATGACCGCCAAAATCAGGCAGCGGTGTACCGTTCACCACAGAGCCGGCTGGCGCACCCAGCCGACGCTCTAAGATTTCTCTTGCATAGGGCCCGGTGACAGCGTGCATCCCATCGAAGCTGAGGCGAAAGCCACTCGCGATCAGATCGCGGATCGCGTCGAAGTCGAACAATTGTTCCATAAGCTTGGCATAATCAGCAACAGGATCGATAACCGTGACGGTCATGCCTTCAACTTGCGTGTCTCCGAGCCTGTCGAGATCAACAACTATCTCGCCGACGATGAAGTAACGATCTATTTTCTTGGTACGATCGTAGATGGCGTCAGTGATCTTTTCCGGTGCTGGCCCGCCATTGCCGATATTATACTTGATGCCGAAATCCTCGTTCGGTCCGCCGGGATTGTGGCTGGCTGACAATATGAGTCCACCGAATGCTTGATACTGACGAATAACGTTGCTGGCCGCAGGCGTCGAAAGCACCCCACCAAGACCCACCAGCACCCGACCAAAGCCGTTGGCGGCCGCCATCCGGATGATTGTCTGAATTACCTCTCGGTTGAGGAACCTGCCATCACCACCCACAACCAACGTTTTCCCGCCAACGTCGCCGAGCACGTCAAACACGGATTGCACGAAGTTCTCGGCATAGTGCGGCTGCGCAAACACCCGCACTTTCTTGCGCAGGCCAGAGGTCCCAGGTTTCTGGTCCGCGAACGGAGTGGTAGCAATCGTCAGAGTCATAAGGCCTTTTGGCACCCTGCCGTTAAAGATAAAGCGTAGTGGTCATATTTGCCCACAGTTAAGTGCCGAAGCGAGCGGCTCCGCGTCCGGGCGGAATGTTATTCGATCATGCTTGCATGATGTTGCGTGAAAATGGGAGGTACGAACCTGATGAGTATGCCGGGACAAGCTTTGTGCTGTTGGCCGTCAGTGACGTTATGTTGGTTCGGCGTGGATGGAGGCACCGAGTCACCCATTCAGTTGAGGCAAGAGTAGGAGTCTTGGTCGGCAGTGCAGCGCCAACGGCGGAGTGCCTTGTGTCGACCAAGCTTCTGAGGTTGGCAGACATGACGACGACTCGAGACAAGGCACATCGGTCTGCGATCGAGCGAGGGAGCGATAGGTTCATTGGGGCGCTCGACTACAATTCTAGCAAAGTTCTGCCAGCGCGTTTTAAGATCTGGTTGAGTGACAACATCAAATCACTAGAAGTATATCGCTCAGCGATAAATAGATGGGTTGTGATAGCTTTGACGATTGTGGCACGTGCAGCGTTTCGCTTTGTAAGAAATATGGCCGGATCAGCTGATGATTGATGCGCCCCACTTCAAGGTACACCGCACCACTGCCAGTCTGCTCAGAAACGGGCTGTTTCCGACAGTATCGGGCGCACCAAAGGCGGGCTGAACTCCAAGTTCCAGGCCGTTTGCAACGGCAAAGGACGGCCGCTGATCCTGACGCTCAGCGAAGGGCAGATGAGCGACTATAATGGCGCTGCCCTGATGCTTGATGCGCTGCCGGAGGCCAAAAACCCTGCTCAGTGACAGAGGTTGGACGCAGACTGGCTCCGCGCTGCGCGAGCCGATCGCAAGGTCTCCGCGTGCATCCCGTCGTGAGCAAACCGGCGCGTGCCGATCCCGCACGATTACTTGCTCTACCGCCAGCGCCACAGAATCGAGGTCTTGTTCGGCCTGATAAGGGAATGGCGCCGCATCCAAGCCCGCTAGGATGGGTGCACCCACACCTTCTTCTCGGTCATCCGCATCGCCGCCACTGTCATCCTCTGGCTGTGAGCAACGAGTTCTGAGTCTAGAACTCAACGCCGGAGCGCCGGTGCCGCGGCGCTTCAAGCTTCCTGGAACATGTTAGGCTTGGTTTTAGGATTGTGCATGCCGACGTCCGAAAAACGGAATTTGATACTCGCGACATTCGACATCGGTGCAACTGACGATGTTGAGATACACCGTGCGAGCCGACGCGATCATGAGGATCCGTGCCGGTCCACTCGCGGTTTTTCCAGCCTGTATAGGCTTGGGATAGGGCATATACAGCCGTGGCCTCATCGACCACGTCGAAAGCCCGACCGGGGCCGGCCGGGCTTTCTGTTGCTACGACACCGCTGTGCAGTTGCTTGTCTTAAAGCAGCGTCTCTTGTGCGAGCTGATCGGTTTTTACGCGGATTCAGAAACTTCGCTGACCGGAGCGACCTTGGGCTTACGGCCGCGCTTCTGGCCAGGCTTGCGCCCGAGACCGATCTCCTTTGCCAATGTCCGCCGCTTCTCTGCGTACTCAGGAGCAACCATCGGGTAATCGGCCGGAAGGTTCCAGCGCTGGCGATACTGATCGGGCGTAAGGCCGAACTGGTTCATAATGTAGCGCTTAAGCATCTTCATCTTCTTGCCATCTTCCAGGCAAACGAGATAACCGGGTTTTACGGATGCGCGAATCGGAACCGCGGGTTCAGGCCGCTCCTCCACTGGCTCGCTCGCGCCTAAACCTTGAAGCGCGCTAAAGACGTTCTGGATTAGTGTCGGGACGTCAGCCACTTCGACCCGATTGTTCGAAACGTGTGCAGCAACGATATCAGCGGTAAGATCAATCAACCCTTCGTTGAGCCTATGTTCAGGACTCTTCATGTAGTACGGATCCTTCTTCTTGTCGCAAAGCTGTTTAGCGAGGCCGCTATCGTTGCAAAGCCTCAGGGATGCAATACAACCCTTCATCAATTTAGATTGTTGAAGTTCAGCATCGTTAGGCCTTGTGATCCTACTTGCGAGGCTCACGCCGCCCGAACGGCTCGGGGCGACCGCAGTAGTAACCCTGCACCTCGTCAAAATCAGGTTGAAGCATGATGACCATCTGCTCTCTTGCCTTAACCCCTCAGCCAACGCTTGACACCAGGCTCTACCCGGGGTCGGTTCCGGCTGAGGGCGAAATGACACCCTAAACCTCGGCACCCTTGGGCCAAAGGTATTCTCCGGTGAGGAGGATGTGCGCCCATCCGAGCGGTGAGATATGGGCCAGCAGGTGGTCGGGCGTATCGAGCCCTTCGCGTCGCCGGGCTTCGACGGCATGACCGAGATGCAGGGTGTTCCAGTAGACGATGACGGCGGTGAGCAGGTTGAGGCCGGCGATCCGGTAATGCTGCCCCTCTGTCGTACGGTCGCGGATTTCGCGCTGGCGACCGATGCGTAAGGCGTTCTTCAGCGCGTGGTGCGCTTCGCCCTTGTTGAGGCCGACCTGGGCACGACGCTGCATGCCGGCATCAAGGATCCATTCGATGATGAACAGCGTCCGTTCGATCCGGCCAACCTCGCGCAGTGCGGCGGCCAGATCATTCTGGCGCGGATAGGCGGCGAGCTTGCGCAGGATGCGGCTTGGCGGGACCTGCCCTGCGCTCATGGTGGCAGCGCAGCGAAATAGATCAGGCCAATTGGAGACGATCAGCGCTTCGCGCGCCTTCCCGCCCACCAGCGGACGTAACTCGCTCGGCGTAGCGGCGGGATCGAACACGTAGAGCCGTTTGGATGGAAGGTCGCGGATGCGCAGCACCAGGCAGTAGCCGAGCGTGGCGCTTATCCCGAACAGATGGTCGGTGAACCCACCAGTGTCGGCGTATTGCTCTTCGATCCGTCGTCCGGCCTCATTCGTCGTCAGCCCGTCGAGCAAGTATGGGGCTTCGCTGACGGTCGCAGGGATGGTCCGCGATGCGAACGGCGCGAAGCGGTCGTTGACGTGGGTATAGGCCTTGATGCCGGGATCGTTGCCATAGCGAGCGTTGACCGTGTTCATCGCCTCGCCCTGTCGCGCGGCGGGGTAGAATTGACCATCGGCGGATGCGGTAGTGCCCATACCCCAGACCTGCGCCATCGGCAGATCGCCTTGTGCGGCGACCACATGGGCCAGCGCCTGATCGATCGCCTCGCGTTCGACGTGCCAGCGCGCGAGCCGAGAGAGTTGCCAGTAATCATGGGTGTTGGAAGCCTCGGCCATCTTGCGCAGGCCCAGGTTCAAACCCTCTGCGAGCAGGACATTGAGCAGGCCGATCCGGTCGTCGCACGGAACGCCGGTGCGCAGGTGCGTGAAGGCCTCGGTGAAGCCGAGCGCGGCATCTACTTCGAGCAGCAGGTCGGTAATACGGACGGACGGCAGACGGCGGTAGAGATCGAGCACCAAGTCATCGATCCCATCCGGCGCGTCAGCGGTGAGGCGATCGATGCGCAGTGTGCCGTCCTCGATACTGCCTTTCGGGATCGTTCCGTTACGCGCGGCGCGACCGAGCCGGGCAAGGCCATCGGCAAGACGGGCTTTGCGATCGGCGAGCCAGACATGCGGATCAGACGGTACGGCCAGCTTCGCAGCATGCGCGACTTCCATCGACACGAGGACGTTGCGCAGGTCACCATACCGATGCGAGCGGTCGAGCCAGATGTCGCCCGAGCGTAGCGCGTCACGCAGGTGGAACATGACCGCGACCTCTCGGAGACGGGCATCATCGTCGCCCTTCGCTCGCAACTGTCTCCGCCATTTGGAATGCGGCCGCAGGAAATCGTCAGTCGCCGGGGGCGTGCCTTTGGTGGCGATGGCGGTCACCGCGTTCAGCAAGGGCCGGGCGACCGGCGCGCCTTCGAAGTCGAGGCAGCGCAGCATACGCGGCGCATAGCGACGGAAGCGGTGATAGCCCTGATCGGCATGGGCCAGCGGATCGTCGCCCAACGTGTCTGTCAACGTCCGGGCCGTAGCGACGAGGCGGGTCAGATGCTCCCATCCCGCCGCACGCGCGATCGCATCGTCAAGCGACGCACCGTCGCCATGCGCTTCGAGCAGCGATCCGCCGAGCGCCGCGAAGCCCGCCAGCGTCGCAGTGACCCCACCCCTGTTATCTGCCACCCGTGTGTCATGCAGTTGCTTCGCCTCGCGCCAGGTGCGGCCAACGATCCGGTCATGCGTCTCGATCACCGCATCCGCAGTCGCGGTTGCCCACTCAATGATACAGACTGCGAGGATGGCGCGACGCCGGTCGGCACTCAGATCGCGCAGACCATCGGCGAAGTAGCGTTCGCCCTGTCGCCGCAATCTGGCGACGCGATGCGGTGGGACTTCTGCAAGCAGACCGGCATTGAGGTCCATCGCCCGCAGGAACTCCAATCGATCGAGCAGCCGGTTCGCCGCGGCGGAATTGTTGCCCGGCTCGATCCGGCGCAGCCAGATGAAACGGCTGATCGCGCCCGGCAGCATTTCGGTGGTCAGCTCGTCGAGCCGAGCGCAGGTCGCGGGATTGAGCCGCTCGGCGATCCGCCTTTCAATCCGGCGTTCGGCCGCGACGAGCGCATCCGCGCACAACCGCTCGATAGTCGTGATCGCGGGCAGGATGGTCATAGTGTCACGGCAGCGAGCGATGAAACGCCGGGCGAGATCGTCGTTGGAGCGTGCCTGTTCGGCTTCGGCGAACAGGCATTCACGAAAAGCCTGCGCTCGCGGACCCTGTCCGGGAAACGTCCTGTACCCATAGACAGAGCGCAGCACCTCCATGTGCTGCTGGCGGGTTTGGCGCCTGACGACGTAGCGGACGAGCGTATCGCCGGCGATGCCAAGTTGAGCCCCCAGGAAGGTGGATACCGCGAGCGGGATCACTTCGCCGGGCACCAGCATCCGGCCCGGATGGCGCAGTGCGCAGAGTTGCAGGGCGAAGCCGATCCGGTTTTCCGGCCGACGCCGCCGGTCGATGTGAGCCAGGTCGTCATCCGCCAGAATGTAATGCCGCAGCAGCGACGCCTCGTCGGTCGGCAGGTCAAGCAGCGCCGACCGCTGCCGGGCGCTCAGGATGTGGCGTCTCGGCATGTGGCAGTGTCCCTGTTGAACAGAAGTCTGTTTTGGACAACACTCACCCCACGCAAATCAAGGGTTTTTGAAGCCTGATTTCAGGAAGGTTCAATTGGGACAACGCGCCGCCATCTATGCCCGCGTCTCGACCGCCGACCAGTCGTGCGAGCGACAGTTGCGCGACCTTGCCGGTTTCGCGGAGCGTGGCGGCTACGAAGTGGTCGAGGTCTTCCGCGAAACCGCCTCGGGCATGAAGGCCAACCGATCGGCGCGAGCCGACGTGATGAAGTTGGCGCAGGCGCGCCACATCGATGCGATCCTCGTCACCGAACTCAGCCGCTGGGGACGCTCGACGCAGGATCTGCTCGATACGCTGAACCGGCTGTCGGGCTGGCGGGTGTCTGTCGTCGCGATGAGTGGGATGACGTTCGAGGTCGACACGCCGCACGGGCGGATGATGGCGACGATGCTCGCCGGTATCGCACAGTTTGAGCGCGACATGCTCAGCGAGCGCGTGCGCTCTGGTCTTGCCGCTGCACGGGCGCGCGGTCGTAAACTTGGGCGGCAGACCGGCGACCGCCCCAAGTCCGACCGACTCGCCCCCAAGGTGCTGGCCCTCGTCACCGAGGGGCGCAGTTATCGCTGGATCGCGCGCGACCTCGGCATCAGCAAGAACACCGTTGCCGCGATCGTCGGGCGGGCACGGTTGGACACAGCTCCTGATATTGAGAGAGCGGAGTGACCAGTTTCCGCCTCCCGCTTCCGCTGAGAGGGCGGCAGTCGCCCCTTTGCTGGCCCTAGGCCATCAACAAGCGCAACCCGATTGCCGACGTTCATTTATCCAGTAAGCTAACCGTTTAGACGAGCATTCTTGGGATTAGTGATCGACAGCAAAGTTCGATACACCATCCTCTTGCAGCCTTTATCTTAGGGTCCAAACCCAATCAGCAGCTTGATTTCGGCGAGCTGTGCTGATTCAGGAAGTCT
>NZ_QZVQ01000020.1 GCF_003660445.1 Croceibacterium ferulae
CAGCTATAAGCCTCGCTGCCGCCGTGGCATTCTGGCTCTGAACGAGTCTGGACCCTAGAGCATCACCACTTCGAGTTCGACTTCCTCGTCGGTGGTCTCTTCGCTTGGCATGACGCGGTAGGGCTGCAGCTCGCACCGCGTCCTGACCACGGCCTGCGGGCCATAACCGTCCTCGCACATGCGCTCGGCAACGCGATCGGCATTGTCGCGGCCACATAGGCGGCGGCGGAGCGGTGACAGAGGCTCGGTGTCCATGACTTCGGTCCTTCCCATCATGTCAGCCGAAGTACGTCTTCGGCGGTTTGCGATCGGGCACGATCTCGAAGGCGAGCTTCATCAGATTGCGCACGCGGTAGCGACCATAGCCGTTCAGTGAGGTCAGCACCATCCTACGCCCTTCCGTGCGCACCCGGAACTCGGCTACCTTGGACCCATCAGTGAACTCGAGTGGTTCGGCAAAGCGGATCATCGTGCCGTCCTCAAGTTTGCGGCTCGCGAGCCGGAGATTACGGTAGCAGCGGTTGCGCCAGTCGAGCTTGTACGGATTGTCGCTTGAGGACAGCAAGGCCAGCACGCTGGCCGGACACTCGGCTTCGCACGGTCCCATGCTTTCCGACAGTCGGGTAGGGTTGGTGCTGCTCAAAGAGTCAGCCCTGACCCCCCCCCCCGCCGAGCCGTACGTGCAGCTTTCACTGCATACGGCTCTCCGCTGCGATAACACCATTCATCTTCCGAGTATCGGACAAGCGTCCACGGTGTAGGTCGACATGACATAGGTCGCACAGGACTCTCGTCCTACGCCGCCGCGCAGCCTTCATCTCCGCAGCGGAACCACGGTGTGCAACATCGGCCAGCCCTTCGACATGATGAACCTGACACGGGCGGTCCGTCCGCCCGCACGCCGAGCATTGCTTGGCGTTCTGACGATCGACCGAATTCGTCCGGGAGTGAGAATAGATCCCGGTCCGAGGCGGGATATCCACCTTGGCCTTATCTACCCACCCACGGTCCAAGTACATCAGCTACCAGACCTTAACCGACCGAGGCTGGCCGTCGACCACATAACCGACGCTATATTCCTGCCCCGACCTCATGCGGGCGGCAACAGCACGTACACTACTCTTGTGCTTGCTGGCCAAGGTTTTGAACATACTCCAGCATTGGATGAACTCCAGCCTGTTGAGCTTTTGCTTCACGTCCCTCGCCAAAGCGTAGTAGTTCGCAAACCCCCGCAGTTCGGCGTTATATGCAAGGACGATCTCGACATCGCTACAGCTAAGAAGGATGGTCCGATGCTTGGCCTTCAAAACGGCCATATCACCATACCCCTTCCTTGCGGCAAACCCGAAGACCTTCTCCCAAGGAACGCTGAGTTGCATCACCTCTGACGGAGGCCGACGGCTGAAGTGCCGCGAGCCACGCTGGCTCCGCACTGTCCATTGACGTCCCGTATAGGTTCGCACCTCGTAACCGAGGAAGGCGGCTCCATCGCTCGCCTTTCGAATACCGCTTTTCTTCCGGATACGCTCAGTGCCAACTCGGTGGTCAGGAACGACCCAACCTCCGCGAGAATACGTCGCGCATCGTCTTTGCTACCGATAACACCGATAAGAAAATCATCAGCATACCGGCAGTAGCGAAGCCGGCGATATCCGGCGTCCATGGCGTCTCGCGACGGCAAGGTACGCATCTGTTTCGACAAAGCTTTGATCTCCGCGGTTAAAACCTCGACCGCTGCAAAGTCAGCGTTATCGCTGGCCTGTAGATGCTTGATCCGCGCTCGTCTTTTAGCGATGCGCGCTGCCACTCTCCCGTACTCCGGGTTAGTGGCACGGACCTTTCCCTTCTCAAAGGCAGCTATCCGACCTGCGATGAACTCATCGAGCTCATGCAGGTAGATGTATGCCAAGATCGGCGAGACGATCCCACCCTGTGGTGTGCCGCTGTAGGTCGGACTATGCGTCCGCCCCTCCATAACCCCTGCCTTCAGCATGTCGCCAATCAGGCCAACGAACTTCTCGTCGTCGATCCGCTTGCGTAACAGCGTGAGCAAAATGTCATGGTCGATATCATCGAAGAATGCAGAGACATCCACGTCAACAAGCCACTTCACGCCCGTCCAGGCGACTTTTACATGTTCAAGCGCCGTGTGACACGATCGTCCCGGTCTGAATCCATGGGAGGCGTTCGAGAACACCGGCTCATAGATCGTCTCGAGAAGCTGGCGCGCCACCTTTTGGACGAGACGGTCGTCGCGCGTGGGTATCCCCAGCGGACGCCGCTTTCCCTTGCCTTTCGGGATGAACACCCGACGCACTGGTTTCGGTATATAGGCTCCGGTCGTCACGCTGGCGATCAACGGATCGAGGTCATCGGAACCGAAGTCCGCGAAAGTCTCGGCATGGATGCCCGGCGTCATAGCCCCCCGATTGGAGGCAATCTTGCTGAGTCCCCGCTCCCAGAGAAGCCGAGACCCCATCAGACGGTAGAGCCCATTCACCCGTTTGCCCGACGCTGCCAGCGTCGGAATGGCCTCCAACCGGGCCATCACAGTTTCAGGTAGCATCAGCACACCCCATGATTACCGGTTGAAGTATCGCAACTGCCGCCCTTCCCCCGGTGGTCCCCGTCTTCGGCCTGGTCGCCCGTTCCTTATGCGGTTGCACCGTCTCCCCTGCGGGGAGCTGTCCCGGGCGTTACCTCAGGCGTTTAAGTAATATGGCGGCTCCGTACCCATGCAGGTCGGTCGAAGCCGCCTGTTTAGGGCATCCCGTAGTTACACTGATCGGAGATACGACGCGCTTAGGTGTCCCGTTCATCCACTGAACCCCTCGACGAGAGGCGCGCCGGACGGGCTGAGGAGCAGAGAGCCAAGACATGAGACCCTTGCCATCGTCCGGAACTGGCGTGTCAGTCGCTTTCGCCAGAATCGCTATATAGATCGCTGCAGACTGGGATTTAAGCAGTGTAGCCTTCACCATGCGCGTCTTGCCCTGACCGGCATCGACCCTTTACGACTGGGCCGCATTCGGCCTTGCTCCAAGCATGCTATTGTCCCCCGTCCGTTTCCGGATTTCAGGTCTTTTGAACCCGAGGTTAGCTTGGTGGGCAGAGGCTTCCTCAACTTACCTCATCATTGCTGATACTCCTTTCAGCGCCACAACGGCGCACTATCCTTGTATGCGAATATGTATTCGTCGGCCGGGTGGGGATTCCACCGCACCAGGCAGACGATCGCAGTCACCTCGAGCACCTCCCCGACCCCGGTGTAGCTTTCCACAGCGGCGTAATAGGTCTTGCCCGACCAGACACTCTTGAGAACCCGCAGGCCATTGATCTCCTGATCATCGGCCTGGCGCGGCTCATAGGTGAGCTGGGCATCCAGGTAGGCCTTCGGTGTCTTGTGTCCGCCCATCGAACTGGCGGGCATGGAGAGCCATCCCATTGCGTTGGTCCTTTCTAAATGAGGTTGCCCTGCCCGGGGGCGGGCAGCTTCAGGTCGCGCATCAGGCGCGCGGCAAAGGCGGGGATGTCGCGCAGCGCGGTGATGTGCGCCTTCTTCAGCGTGTTGCCCGGCTGCGCCCAATCAGGGCGGCGCCAGGCTAGGTCAGGCTCACCAAGCCGCTGCGGCGACAGGCGCAGGTAGATGCTCTCGCTTTGCAGCGTGTGTTCGCCGGCGAACCTGGTGGAGGAGGTGAGGTAGTTCACCTGATAGTCGTTGCGGCTTAGCCCGACGGCGGTGGCGATCTGCCGCAGCGCCCGCTGGCCTTCGCGCTGGTAGTGTCGCAGTTCTTCCGGCCGGTTGTCGCAGCCACGCAGCACCAGGCTGACGATTGCCGGCTTGTGCTTCAGTTCAGCGAGGCGGGACATACACCGCTCGCGCAACGGTGCGTCTTCGGGGTGGTCAGCGGCGACCGTGCCGCAGGTCAGGCGCGACAATCGGCGGCTCAGCAGCTGCACCGCCGGATCCTCGCCAGGCTCCAAGCCGGCAAGCCGGCTGTCCGCTACCGCATCGGTCACCGCCTGCAGGCAGGTGTCGAACGTCACGAGGCCTTCCGGGGCAAGTGCCCGTCGATAACGATAATCTATGTCGCAGGTGCTCATCGATCGGCTCCATCATCAGGTCCGATCGTTCCCCTCCCCCTCCTCTTTGCTGGCGCCGCGGTCTCAGTTCAACGTGACCGGCTCCACCGCCACATAGGCCATGTCGCCAGCGAATGCCTCGGGCGCGGCGATCGCGATCGCGCGCAGCAGGATCAGCGGATCGCCGCCTGGTGGGTGCGGTGTGTGCGGCCCAGCCCCTGGATAGCGCGATCGGCGCGCCACCCCGGCTCCAGCAGGAAGTGAACCCGCTGCTGCCGGTTCTTGGCGTCGAGGCTCGCATGGTACGAGCGGCCGGTGCCGCCGGCATCCGAGAACACCAGCACGCGCTTGCCGCCACCCATGAAGGCGTCGGTCTCGGCCTGATTGGTCCGGCCCGAGCGGGTCTCCAGCTTCTGCGAGCCGTCGGACTGCACCAGCAGGCGCTTGGTCCGACCGGTCACCTCGGCCACGATCTCGGTGCCGTAATGCTCAATCAGCCCGTCGAGCGCCGGCTTGATCGGCGGCATCGCGCAGATCTGTTCGATCATCTCGGCCTTCTTGGCTTCGGCTTCCTGATTGTGCACCGGGCGCCTGTCATCGTCGAACATCGGCATGGAGCGGACCTCGCCGGTGTCATCCTTGTAGGTGACCATCTGCTGGGTCGGGAAGGCCCGCTCGAGATAGTCGATGACGTTCTCACGGGGCGACAGATCCACCTCGAGCGCGGCGCGCTCCTCGGGCGACAGCGCATTGAGCCGCCGATCGAGGATGCTTTCGGCCGTCGAGACCAGCTGCACCACCACCGACTGGTCCTCGTCGAGGTGGCTGTCGATCGCGGCGATCAGGCTTGGCAGCTTCATGCTCAGCAGCACCTGGTTGAAGAACCTCTGCTTGGAAGATTCGAACCGCGAGCGGGCGGCCGCCAGGGCGCCGCTGTTCTGCGTGCCGCCCTCGATCGGGTCGACCACCTCGGTCAGCGCCAGCGCTGCCTCGAGATTGCGATGGATCACGGCCCAGGCATCCGCATAGGCATCGTAGATGGCGATCTGGTCGGAGGTCAGCTCGTGCTTGAGGATCTCGTACTCGACCCCGGCAAAGCTGAGCCCCCGGGCCTGGTACAGCCCCATCGCCTTCAGGTCACGGCTGACCAGCTCCATCGCCGCGATGCCGCCAGCGCGGATCTCGCTGATGAATGCTTCACGATTTTCGAACGAGGTGCCGGGCCCCCACAGCGGGAGGCGCACCGCATAGGCAAGGTCGTTCACGTCGGACGCGCCGGTCGCGGAGGCGTAAAGCACACGCGCCCTGGGCAGGTGGTTCTGCAGCAGCACGCCGGCGATACCCTGCTGCGAGCCCTTCTTGGCGCCGAGCATCCCCTCTCCGCCGGCGACACCGCCCATTTCGTGGCTTTCATCGAACGCGATCACGCCGTCGAAGTCAGCTCCGGCCCAGTCGAGCAGCTGCTTCAGCCGGGTCGCATCCTGTCGCCCGCTGCGCAGCGTCGGGTAGGTGGCAAAGATGATCCCCTCGTTGTGCGGGATCGGCTGATCGATCTTCCACGCGGAGAGAGGCTGGATGTCGGCCGCCATGCCGCCAAGCGCCGCCCAATCCCGACGGGCGTCCTCGAGGAGTGGCTCGTTCTTGCTGATCCATATCGCCTTGCGACGCCCCGCAAGCCAGTTGTCGAGGATGCAGCCGGCAACCTGCCGGCCCTTCCCTGCCCCGGCGCCATCGCCCAGGAAGTACCCCTTGCGATAGCTTTCGCCGTTCGCGTCAGGTTCGAGCCCGACGCCTTCCGCCTGCGGCTTGAACGTGCCGGGCAGGAACTGGTCCCAGGCATTGCCGGCATAGATCACGGTCTCGAGCTGCGCTTCGGAGAGCCCGGCTTCCGTAATGATCCGCTCGGGCAGTGTCGGGGTGTAGGCCGGGATCGGTGCCGGGATCGAGCCCATGGCGACCGACTCCACCAGCGGTGTGGGATGACCGGCGGCGCCGGCGATCTCTATCCGGGTCGGGCGATAGGGCAGGTAGACGCCCTTCTGCTCACCAAGCGCGCGAGGCTGCTGCAGAGCCTCGTAGCTGACCGCGGCGAGCGCATGGCTGCGGGCAACCCGCTTCGGCGCCGCTGCCGGGCGCGGCGCGGCCCGCATGGCCCGGAACAGCGAGGGCTTGGCCGCCGCCTTCGCAGCCGTCGCCGGCGTCATCCTGACGGGTTGGGCACGCAAGGGCCGCCGCGTAGGAATGGTGACCACGCTCGCCAGCTCCGCCACGCTGTCACGCACGATCACCGTCGGGCTGATGTTCCCTGGCGCCTTGTCGATCACGTACAGCCGCACCGCGACGCTGGTGCCCTGCTTCTGATAGCATTTGGTCAGCCGGCAGGAAGTGGCCACCGTGCAATCTGCCAGCGTCTCCTTGTACGCCGCCTCCATGCGTGCGCTCGTGGTGAACCAGTCGGGCATGATCGCTACAATGCGACCCCCGGGCGCAGTCTTGGCGATTGCCGAGCGCAGGTGACGCACCGCGGCGAAGCTGTCACTGCCCCTCCCTTCCGAGCGCGAGAATGGTGGGTTCATGATGGTGATTGTCGGACGCACCTCCGCCGCCATCAGCGAGGTCAACATGGCCCCGTCGACCCCGGTGATCGTGGCACCTGCGAACAGCAGCTGCAGCTTCTCCCGGCGTCGGGCATCGAGTTCGTTGAGGTGGAGCGCCGCCACCTGCGGCAGCATGACGGCGAGCATCCCGTGCCCGGCGCTGGGCTCGAGCACGATGTCGTCAGCCCGGGGCTGCGCCACGATGGCGGCTAGCGCAGCGAGGTCAGCCGGCGTCGAGAACTGCTGGTAGCGGATCTGGTCTTCGCTGCGCACGGTCTGTGTCGGCAGGCTCTGCACCAGGTCGCTGTATCTGGCGACGGTGGCCAGGTCGGTCGGAGAGGATTGGGCTGCCAGGTGCTGCACGACCCCCGCTTCCATCATCTCGAACGCGTCGCGCTGGGTCCACTGGCCATCGGCGGAGCCGCCGCCGTGCAGGTCGGTCATGGCCGCGAACAGCAACCGCTTGTCAAAGCTGGTACTGGCGATCGCGGACGCGATGGCGGTGATGGTGGCGTCCATCCGGGTCGCCTGGTGGTCGAAGGAATCGGTCATTGCACGCTCCTGATGCTGATGCCCCCACCAGCATCCCCCTCCTCTTTCGCTTGTCCTGGGGCGGGGTTCGGAGCGTCAGGCGCAGGGCGGAGCTGTTGCCTCGTTGACGGCTGACCAATCCTTGTGCGGTGCCGGAGGTGCGCGTCGCTCGATGGTCAGGCCGGCGCGCCGGTAGGCGGCGACCGCCTTCTCGGCCGCCCGCGCACCTTCGGCATCCCTGTCCTCGGCGATCAGCAGCAGACGCCGGGCGCCTAGCGGGGACCAGCACACCATTCCGTGGAGCTGGGTGAACGCTGCGGCGTCCTCGAACGATTCCGCCAGCGCCAGCACCGTGCCGTTCAAGGGAGGTTGCCAAGCGCTGATGCCTGGCCGTCCGAGCATGAACTTGCCGCGGTGCCAGGAGGTCTCGGGATCGAGCAGGATCCGCTGGATGGCAGTCAGCTCCCGGCCATGCCGTACCCCCACCAGCAATGCTGGAAGGAACCGGGTCAGCGGCTTGGGTCGGAACGGGCAGCGCGGGTGAAACCGAATGTCGGGGAGATCGCAAGGGAGGTGCCTCCGGGCGAGATAGCGCTCGGCCAGGGTGCCTTTTACCTCTCCCGCCTGGTCCCACAGCCGCTGGACATTTGCAGTCCCCTGCCCTGCCCTGATCTCCGGCAACGGAGCGCCACGCTGAGGATCCAGTCGCCCTATCTTGCGCAGCACGGTTTCGCGATCGCAGCCGGCAAAGCAGGTGACCAGGATGCCTTTGTCACCCTGTCGGATAGATAGCGACGGCGTGTTGTCGATGTGAGCGGGGCATCGGCACGTCGCTTGAGCACCGTTCCAGGTGCCGCCTAACGCGGCCACGATGTCCACGGTGTCCTGGCTGGGAGGTTTGGCGATTAGCATCTGGCGAACTCCTCAATCGCCGCCTGCCCTCCCCCTTTTCTTTCTTCGAAGGAGCTCACCTCTCGTAAGCTCGAATCTTACTTAAGCTTGAGGACCGAGTAACCTTGCTTCTCCAGGAGCTTGCATGCCTTCTCGTCAAAGGAGGCATAAATTTCGGCTCCAAGCCATTTGCCTTGGTAGGCAACGATGCCGTCAGCAAAGTCGCCGCCTGCGTCGGCCTGAGCCAGACCAGCCTCGACCGCCATTGTGTCGAGCCTGACTTTTGACGTAGCGGCCAAGGTACGGATCGCACGAACAACATCCTCGCGGCTATATTCGTAGCCCCATCGAAGAACCCAGAAGAGCTCGCAAAGCACTGTCACCGGAATCATGATTGATGTGGCGTCCGCAAGTAAGCGTTGCGCCATAGGGGCCTGACGCTCGTCGTCTTCAGTCAACACCCTCACCAGAATGTTGGTGTCGGCAGTAATCCTCACCGCTCGGAAGCCCAGCGCGTGGCGATCAGTTCGTTCATCTCGTCCACCGAGAGTGCCCGCTGATCTTCGCGCCGCAGGAGCCCAAATGCCGCCTCGATGTCTCCGCCGGGGTGTGCAGCCTCAAGCTCCACCCTTCCATTGGGGAGCTTGTGTAAAACCACCTTCGCGCCGCTTCGGACGCCCAGATGCTGCAATAGGTCCCTTCGCAAGGTGATCTGACCCTTTGCAGTTATCGTCAGGGTGGTCTCAGAAGATGTTGTCGCCATGTTTAAGCTCCTTGACCTATAAGGTAAGGCGTTTCTGCCTTACAAACAAGTTGCCATCGCCCGGCAAGCGTTCGGCCACCCCGCAGAAGGAGTGGGCTGCGAGCTGACCGTTCGCTCGCTTCGATGGACCTTGGGGCCTCTGAAGGCTGATCCGGCACGGTCTCACGACGTCCCTGAGTTTTGTTGCTAAGTCAGTCCAAGCTATGAGCCAGCGACAAAAGCTATTGGGAGCGCTCCTGCCGTCTCTTGACGTAGCTTGTGACGAATGCGTCCCACATTCGGAGCCACTCGTCACGCGAACGTGGCCTCGAGAAATCAGGACAGCCGGCCCGAAACTCACCGGCCATTTGGTCAACATCCCACGGAGCACCCTTTTCTCTCCCAAGGTCGAGATAAGGTCTGGCCTCCTCGCCATAACGCAAGGAGTGTTCCGGGAATGCCACCTTTGCCGAACCGTCAGGGAGCTGCTTCTTTCGAAGTGGGACGGTCCGGGGCACCTCAATCGCCGTGCCCTTGCTCGGAGCGGAATGTGCGGCGAGACGCAGGTGGGCCCCAACCAGCTTGCGTTCGAGCGGCGCAGGCGACGGGTACAGCACCACCTTGCGTCCGGACATATCCACGTTCGCGTTTGGATAGACGGAGGAGACCAGTTGCATCGTCTCGCGCACCGTCTGACGAAAGCGCTTAGTGTCAGCAGCATTGCCGAGGTGTTTCGCCAGCTGCTCCCAGGAGATTGGCTGACCCTTGTCAGAGGCAATCCTCGGCAGCCGATAGGCAAGATAGGTGTAGAGATCGAGGGCTGTTGGAATGCCCTTGAGCTCCCGCACCGCAATTTCGTTAAGCGGAACGGCATGTTCGACGAGATGGTTGTAGAAAATCTCCGACATGCGGATTTCGCGCGCGAAAGTGCCGTTGCGGTCCAGCGAACCAGAATATTCATTGGATATCTTCACGTCGCGTACTGCGAAGGCACTCTCGTCTGACGTTTGCCCGTCCCAGCGGATTTGCCATTCACATGCCAGTAGGCGATCAACCTGCTCACGCATGAGATTGGCAGTGCCTCGGGGACCGTAGGAGACTGTCTTGTAGCCGAGGCGGCGCATCCAGTCGGTGAAATTCCGCCCCAAATAGACATCACGCGAACGCTTGGTCACCGCTTGCGAAAGCAGATATATCAACGCCACTCTGGGATATGAACCATATGGAACTCCCATACTTCGCATCTGCGCACGGCCATCAATCGTCTGGAGGACCGGCCGCGGATTAATAGCTAGGGCGTATTTTCCGTCTTCCCGGATGATAGGCAATGTATCGTCGGTAGGGCGCTTCGTGGGCAACGACATGGCGCACAAGGCCGAGTGAAGAAACGCTGGAACGGGCTCTTCGTCCTGAACGCGGAGGAACGCATCCAGCGTAAGCTGCGTCCTGGCGTCATGAGCCACGCTGCGAACCTCAGCCTCGCCACCGACGAGCATGGCTAGGGCATATTGGTGGCCTATTGGCATCGTGCTGTCATGGCTCATCAGGCTGGTCCCTTCCCGCCTCGGCTGAGGCATCTCGATCCACAAGCCTGCGGCAGAAATCAAGCACTTTGGCGATTTGGAGGTGATTTAGCTAACCAAAGCTACAAATTTACCGATGATCTCGGTGCCTTGGTGCACTTCCTAGCACCAAGGGCAGACCTCCATTGGATCAAAATGAAAGCCGATTCGGAGAATCGGTTGCTTAGGAGATTCTCTTAGTAGGTATGCGCTCCGACATCATCGGTCCTTTCGCACCGAGATCAGCGCTTCATCGCACCGAGATCAGCGCTGTGCACCAACATCATCGGTGACAGGCCGAATCGAGCTGTCCCGCAACTCGAAAGCTCCCGGAAGCTTTGCTAGGGCACCGACATCATCGGACGGTGTGGTCCCTTCAGGTCGTTTGCCGCAAAACTGCACCGACATCATCGGTTGCGTTGGAACTTTGCTGGCCATATGTTGCGACAAACCTCCAAACGAAGTACCCGTCTGTTCGAAACCTGCAAGGCGGAGTGCAGATGGCCACTAAACTTTCTAATAAGCCCCTAGCCGCAAGCGCCGGGACCGATGATCTCGGTGTCCTGCATCGTAAAGCTTCGACCATTCTGAAGCGGTTGCGCGATAATGCTCTCGATCCCGGTACAGGACAGAAGCATGGGCCGACATTCGCGATCTCGAAGGCTGCCAAGCTAGTCGATCGTA
The DNA here is from genome assembly GCF_003660445.1 of Croceibacterium ferulae. Lineage (GTDB taxonomy): Bacteria > Pseudomonadota > Alphaproteobacteria > Sphingomonadales > Sphingomonadaceae > Croceibacterium > Croceibacterium ferulae. Next base: position 11,091 of record NZ_QZVQ01000020.1, read on the forward strand.
CGCCATCGGCCATCCGAGAAGCCGAAAGGGACGGACGCCTACCTGCCCGCGAACGCACCGCATCTGGACACCGCCTGCAATACTCGTTGGCAGAGTTGGATAACATGCGCGAGGTCTTCGGCACTCGTCCTTGGCGCGAACCGGACGACGTGCCCGCCATTATTTCCGTTTCCAACTTCAAGGGTGGAGTCGGAAAGTCGACCATCGCTTTGCATCTTGCTCAAAGTCTGGCGATCAAAGGTTATCGTGTCTTGCTGATTGATTGTGACAGTCAGGCCAGCACAACCATGATGTTTGGGTACCGTCCCGATATTGACTTGGGCGAGAACGACACGCTCTACGGCCATTTCCATGATCCCGAGCTGCTTGGGGTGCAATCAATCATCCGGAAAACTCACTTCTTTGGTCTGGATCTCATTCCGGCGAACCTGAAGCTGTACAATCTTGAATATGAAATAGCGGCGCACCTCGCGCGAACTCACAGCTTTGATATAATCGACCTGGTGTCGGAAGCGATCCACAGTGTCGTTCACGACTATGACGTTGTGGTGATGGACCCGCCGCCTGCGCTCGGAATGGTGTCCATGGCGGTCCTGCAGGCCGCCAATGCAATGATTATCCCGATGCCTCCAAGCGTGATCGATTTCTCATCTACTGTTTCCTTCATCGACATGGCACGTACGACCATGCAGCAGCTTGAGGAGGCCGGGAGTAGAGTTCGGCCCGCTTACAACTTCATTCGCGTGCTCGGGAGCCGGGTCGACGAGAGTAAGTCGATGCACCGGGAGCTGCTCGCCATGATGCGAGAGGTTTTTGGGGGCTCTATGCTGAGTTCGGTTATGCCGACCAGCGCTGAAATTGACAACGCAAGTTCGCGCATGAAGACGGTGTATGAGCTGGAGCGTGCTGTCACTTCGCACGAGGTGCACACGCGCTGTCTCAACCATTTGAACGCGGTCTGCGACGACGTCGAGCGAGACATTTTGCGGACGTGGAGCAGCAGGGCGGGGAAGGGCATGATCTGACGTTGCCACGTGGCAACAACAGCAAATATGAAAGTAGAATCAGGTATTTGGCGTTCGTTTGCCGATGCTCGTGAGCAAAGAGCGTGGGACGATCGTCGGAGCGCACGCAGGCTTGTTGCCACGTGGCAACAAAAGCGTCGCGGACCAAAAATTTAAGGATTGAGCCATGGCGAAGGGTAACAAGGGTTTCGGTGCATCGCTGACCGCGGGTCTTGGCGAAGAGGCGGAGTTTGAGGTTACAGCTCCGGCTGACAGCATCATGGCAAGTCGTAGCGACGCGTTGACAAGGCTCGCGGCTGGCAAGGTCGTGACCGACCGCACTGAGTTCGTCGACCCGACACGTTGCCGGCCTTGGCGCATGCACAATCGCGATTTGGACCATCTAAACGAGGAATCGTGCCGGGATCTCATCGATGCATTCTTGTCAGCAAAAAAGCAGCGGATTCCGGCCGTTGTCAGGCGGCTACGCGGTGACCCTAAGTTCGATTACGAGATCATCGCCGGGGTTCGTCGATGGTGGACGGTAGGTTGGCTACGGGAGCATCACCATCCTGAGTTCGAGTACCTCGTTACAGTCCAGCAGCTGGCTGACGAAGAGGCGTTCCGGGTCTCAGATATCGAAAACCGCGCGCGCAAGGATATTAGCGACTGGGAGCGCGCGCGCGAGTACTCCCAGGCACTCCAGGAATTCTACGACGGTCATCAGAGCCAGATGGCAGAGCATCTGAACATCTCGCGCTCGTGGCTCTCGCGCCTTCTCGATGTCGCTCGTTTGCCACCGGAGGTTGTCGTCGCGTTCGCCGATACACATGACGTAACCGTACGGATCGCACGGGATCTGAAGCCACTGACCAACGATGCTCGGATGCTGGAAACGATGGCGGAAGAGGCCCAAGCGATTGTTGCAGAGCGTGCGAGCGGGGCAGGTATAGCAGTGGGAGCGGCTGTTGCGAAGCGCTTGATCGGCGCGACGACGAGACCAAAGACGGCCGGCCGGAAGAGCGGACCGGAGGAGATCCGGAACGAGGCTGGTAAGGTCATGCTGACGGTCACCCGGACACGTGGCGGGGGAATTACCGTAAAGGTGCACCCCAAGGCAGTTGTCGATAAGGCGGAGGTCATCGCCGCCTTTGCAAATTTGCTCTGAACGAGGCGGCATTGTATCTTGAAAGAGATGATTTCGGGCAGCGCTCGCCTGACGTGATTAACGTCGGCAGATTCCTACCTTATGGAGCAAGGTTACAGGCGATTGGTTTTTTGGGCCAACTGCTAGCGTCCAGCTGTCAGACCTCGCGTGATCAGACTGGATCGGCTTCGCCGGAGCCGATCCGAGCTAACATGGCGTCGATCGCCGCCATTTCGTCATCGAATGTACGCCACGTCGGTAATGACGATGGGGGTACCGGGGGAGGGCCGGGCGGTCGCCCACGTCGGGCTGCGACATAGCCAAATTCGATCGCGAGATGTGGACTGAGATAGGTGCGCCATGAAGTCCGGCCACTGACCTCAACCAACAGGCCGAGCTTGGCTGCCCGCGCTAGCAGCTTGCCAGCTCCCGAAATAGACAGGCGAGTTTGCCGCGCGACGCCGCGGGGTGTGACGATCCCGTCACGCTCGATCATGCCGATCAATCGATCAAGCGCTCCCGCTCGTGTCTCTTCGCTCAGCATGCGGGCCGCGTGGTTGGCGCCAGTCTCCAGCCGGGCAAGCCGCTTGCGCGCATGCAAGGCTGCGCGGGTTAGCTGACGCAAGCTCCGGCGGACCGATGCTGCAGAGTTGCGCGGCCGGTGGCGCCATGCTGGATCGATGATGACCAGCGCCGGGAGCACAGCCTCGCTCAGGCCGAAGGCCTGCAGCAGGCGGGGCATCACCGGGAGTTCTCGCGATGGCTGTTGCTGCACCTGATGGGCGGCGAGCGCCAGCAGCCGTAGCAGGGCGGGAGAGGCGTCCCACCCCTCTGGCATATCGACGGGCGCGTCGACCAGTTCGCGCCAGTGTGGCACCGCGCGCATCTTCAACGCGGTCTTCCATCGCTCGAGCGAAGCGCGATCTTCCTGGGTCAGCGTTGCCGGGAGTTGGTGGGGCAGGGGGATTCCGCGAAGCTCGCTGAAAAGATGGCTTTCCGCAACGTTGCTGCCACGCGCGCGCAGTCCCGTTGCAAAGCCGGTAAGCACCGCCTCTTCGTGCCATCGCCTCTGGCAGAAACTGGCGGAAATTCGTGAATCCAGGCGTGCAATCGCCAGCGCTGTCGCCTCGAGATCTTGAACGAGTGGACCCGTGAGCGGCGTCTGGATCAAGGTAAGCCAGCTATCCTGCATACACCCTTGTAGACCGAAGACGTCGTCCTGGTCTACCTTGAGGAAGTGGCAGTGGTGATAATGGCTGATTATCACCATGATTGAACTCGTTTGCGGCCTGTGGCACACCCGCGATCATGCCCGAAACAGCCCTTGTGCCGTCCGTCGCCACCGCGATCCGTGACCTGGTCGCCGACGTACGCGCGCTCGCGCCGAAGCACGCCGCGATCGATCCGGCGCTGGTCGTTGCCGCCGTGCGCGGATGGTCGGCCAACACGCAGCGGGCGTTCCGCTCCGATCTGGCGCTGTGGGACCGCTGGTGCCGCGCACTTCAGGTGCGGCCGGCGAACGCGGATGGCGGGACAGTGGCGGCGTGGATCCAAGCGCTGAGCGGGGAGGGCGCCCCCAGCACGTCAGCTAAGGCAGCTGTCGGAGCTGTGCGCAAGCCGGCGACCATCGCGCGCTACCTGGTGCAGGTCGGCACCGCGTACCGCTTGGCTGGCTTGCTTGATCCGACCGCGGCGCCGATCGTGCGCCTGGAGCTCAAAGCCATGCGCAAGCGCCTGGGCGTGCGCCAGAAGCAGGCGCTGGCTTTGCGCTACAAGGGCGAGGTAGCCGATTTGGCCGAGCCGCCAAAGGGGCCGTGCGTCGCCACACTGCTGCGCGCCACCCGGCGGGATTGGTTGGGCGCGCGCGATCGGGCGTTGCTGGGGGTCGCTTACGACACCGGCTGCCGCCGCTCCGAACTGGTGGCGATCCGTGTGGACCATGTGTCGGTCGAGCCGGACGGCTCCGGCTTGCTGGAGATTCCGACCAGCAAGACCGATCGGGCAGGGGAGGGGGCGCTGGCCTATCTCTCGCCGCGGACGATGGAAGCGATCCGCGCCTGGCGAAAGGCGGCCGAGATCACGTCAGGGCCGCTGTTGCGGCGAGTCGAATGCCATGCCGACGGCTCGGTGCGGCAGGTGGGGGAGGCTGGCCTGCATGCCAATTCGATCACGTTGATCTATCGCCGGCTGATCCGTGACGCGCACGCGAAGAAGCTGCTGGGGCCGATCAGCGAGGCGGAACTGGTGCGGTATTTGCGCGAGGTTACGAGCCATTCCATCCGTGTGGGCGTGGCGCAGGACAACTTCGCCGCTGGCGAGAGCCTGCCGGCAATCATGCAGGCCTATCGCTGGCGAGATGCGCGCACGGTAATGCGGTATGGTTCACGATTAGCTGCGAGAAGTGGCGCCAGCGCGCGGTTGGCGGAGCGGTTCAATGACGTCTGAGTGCAAAGGTCCTATGCGGGTGAACCGGGTAGGAGTTGGCTAAAGACTAATCCCGCGCCTCGTCATCTCGCGCCCGGCAATCTCTTTTAGGACCGACGGCGGTGCGCTTTCGAATATGTCCGCAAAATCGGGAGGGTCGTGGTCACTTAACGCACCGACTGTCGTCTCGATCTCTGCAAGATGCTTCTTGGCACGCCTGTCTTGATCAGCACGCCAGGTGACATGAGTTTTTCATCATCGCCGCACCATAGCACACGGGCATTCACGTGGGAGCCGCAAACACGCGGTCGCTCTGCCCTGGCATGCCGGGCCTGACCATTTTTACAACGGCGCCGTGCTAATTCGCGCCTCCCCGCCAACATTCCCGAAACATCCCGCTGGCGCGGGTCGGAGCCGTGTGCTTTGGCGTATTGGTCGGGTGCAGTCCTCTGTCCAGCTGTTTGCGCGGTCGGTATACCTCGCCGCGGGTCATGACCGCCCAGACGATCTGTGCGGTGTTGTTGGCCATGGCGGCCGTCGCCACTCGCACGGGCTTGCGCGTCAGCAGATCCGCCAAGCGTGGATCGACCATGCCAGGATGATGCTTGGCGATCGGTAGAATGGAGAAACCGGCCATTGCTGGTCGGGTTTCAAGAGTCGGGAGGGCGCCGAAGCCTGCGCGAGAACCGACGGCTTAATACCGGAAAATCACAGTTCGATTGTGAGTGCCGGCAAGCCTGAAAGCGCCAAGCTGGCGCTATCTCCATCCGCAAAAACATAACCTGCGGCTTTGCCCATATTGATCGCTTCATTTTGGTGGCAGTTCGAGATGCGCGCGCCGGCGATCTGCGTCATACCGTTGGCCATGGAACGCACTCACCTTCACATCGTCGGCGGTACCAGTCGCTCTCGCGCTGAACAGGCCCGGATTGCTTTCGCCCTTGGACACCATGCAGAGGTTTACAGCGGGTTGGATGAGCTGCTCGAACGCGCGCCGGGTGAGGGCATCATCCTGGCAGCGCACGACACGGTGACTGGTGGCACAGCCGGGCTGATACGCCGCCTGAGCGAGGCTGGTGTGTCGCTGCCGGTGGTTGTCACGGCTGACAGCTTCACCATCAACGACGTCGTCGATGCGATCACTGACGGCGCTATGGACTGTCTGTTGTTGCCGCTGGAGATGAATACGCTTGCTCGCCGCCTGCAGCGTGTCAGCGCAGCTGCCGGCCCGTTGGTGGAACTTCGCCGCCGGCAGATCGATGCCCGGATTTGCATTAATCAGCTCAGCCGGCGCGAACGGGAAGTGCTGGAATGCCTGGTTGCTGGCAAGGCCAACAAGCTGATCGCCCGTGACCTCGACATCAGCCCGCGTACGGTAGAGATCCATCGCGCCAACATGATGAACAAGCTGGGTGCTGGGCATGCCGCTGCCGCAGTCCGGTTGTGGATGGATGCACAGCTTGGCGCGCAGATCATGCCTGTGGCGGTCAGCGCTACGCCGCTGCTGCACTCGCAAACCCCAGCGCCGATCAGCATCGCGCATACGCAGGCCGCCGCCCGAGCTCACATGCCCTCGGCTCATCTGCTGCGCTGCGCCTGACAAGCCATTAGCCTGGCGTGCTGTAGCTGCTTCGCGCGAGAGGTCTGTGCTGAAGCAATCGGGAAAAGAAGGCTTGCCCGGGGGGCGGGCGAGCCATTATCGGCGGAGAGTTGCTCAGGGATCACCATACTGTGCACAACGTCAAGTTGCGCCAGCATTACCAGAAGCTCGCATTGTTCCGATCGCGAGGTGATTGAGCCAGTCAGGCTGACGCCTGCAGCCTTATCGATATAGGTCAATACCGAGCCGTTACGGGTAAGCACCTAGAGACGTTGACCAGAGAGAAGCAGGTAGGCACATCGGTATGATGATCTCGCTATTCTTTGCAGCGGCTAGCCTTTTGTTCTCGCCGCCCAAAACTCCGGTGACCCTGGAAGAGGTGTTTAGCGACTGCTGGGAGCGCCAAACCGTGCGATATGCATCCACCGATAAGCGTGCGGACGATGTCGTCGCCGCTGCGTTGGCAGCGTGCGAAGCCCAACGGCGAGCGCATCGAGTAAATGCCCTTCGAGGTGTTAAAAAGAGCCCGCGCCTATTGCAGGTGCAGGCGGGTCTGCTGGATCAGTGGGAGGCCTATAGACGCGGGCAGATGCAGCAACGGGTGCTGGCGGAGCGGCAAAGGGCGTAAAACCACGCTCCTGCTGCTTCCACGGCCCGGTTCAGGCTATCGGAACACCGAAGTTGGACAAGCTCAGCACCGAAAAGTCAATCTGCTCCTGATCAGACCGTATACTCATCTGGTTCGTCGCTATCGATTTTTTTATCAACAAAGTCTTCAAGGGGTTCATCGTCGTCTTCGGGATAAACAAAGTCGAGTGGATTGAGGCCAAGTTCAGCAGCCACTTCAAGCTGGGTCGCGATGACCACAATCTCGCCGCCATCTTCCATCTCGATTAGCGTTGTGCCCTCATACTTCCCGAGTGACAGGTGAACGACTTCTTCCGAGTTGATGTCCATGTCTTCGCCGTCCGGCGTGTCGAAGTTTGCTCGCGGCATGGTCGCTCCTAGGTTTGAACCATCCAGCAAACCATGGCTGCCCGGGGATGTTCCAGTCAAAAGACGTCGTCGGTGAGATAAAGGCGACTTGGTACTCTCGCGAATGTTTTAAGATTAGATGTCGCATATGTTGCGGCTTGTGCGACATCAGACCGGCTATGGTGAGTGGTTGAGGCCTGTCTGCATTCGGGTTCCTAAATAACGTCGGCGGACGTTTGATGAGCGCCAGAGCAGCACCGCAAGTCTATCTAAGCCCCCTCCGCGCCGCTCTGCAGCACAGCATTACAAACGTTTGTTGAAACACAATCTAGGAATCGACCGGCCGCGCGCCGGGATCGAGCGTCTCGCCGTGAGAGGGGACCGCTGCCATGTGGACCGCTATTTCGGAACGTTACTTTCGTTCCGATGCCGATCCAGTCCGCTTGTCGAGCGCTATGTTGAAGTGCCAGGGCTTGGCGTCAAGTTGCGCCGACTCGGGTATGTGCCACCAGGCGAATGCTTCTCTCAGGCGTCGTGCGCACCAAAGCGCAAAGCGATTACAAAGTTCGTCGGCGATTGCCCCAAACCAGCCAGTGCTAAGAAAGATGAACGTCAAGTCACAGACTAGATCGATCAGTCACATCGTGGTGCCCCCGCCGACTGCGTACACGGTTTGGGATGAGGCGGTGTAGCCGGCGCCGTTGATGAAAAAACCTTCTCCGCGCACATAGCTCCCCGTCAGCTTGAAACGCGTACTTTCCCATTGACACCGACAAGTAGCCGGATCTGATCCGATCCGCTTGACCCACTCCTGCCGGTAAGCTATCCTCTCGCCCCGACACAACTGACGTGGATTATCGATAGATTTTTCTGGCGAATAGAAGATGCTGCAGTCATCCTAGATACCCTGAAGCGTGGACTGGCCTACTTGGCTCGGGTCTGGCAGAGCCTTTACAATCAGCCACACCAGCGCACAAATGCGTTCACGTCTCACAAATTGCGTTCTACACCTCCAGTCAGAGCTTAATGCCTCCGATCGTGCAGTTATTCTCGACGTCTCAACGAATCAGGAATAGGATCCGCCGAGTGGCAAAAGGCAGTGTCTACGTTCCAATTGTTTGCGAACAATGCGCAAAAGAATACTGGAACCTGATTGCGGATGGTAAGCTCGATATTCACGACATTGCGTGTCCCTCTTGTAGTTACGTAAGCTGCTTCACGGATGAGCAAATCGGCACAATCGTTTCGCGGGTCGAGGCGATACAGCTTGCCGCACACAGCTACGCTCGCGAAGAACTCGGCTTATCGCTCAAACGTGTCACCTGCGACAGCAAGGTGCTACAGTTTCGATCGAAGGACTGACGCAAGCTCCCCAGCGGTGTTAAGCGAGCAACTAGGCTATCATCGCCCGACTACTTTCTTTAGCCTTCGGCGCTGCGCCAGGCTCACCGCAGGAATTGCCCTTTGAGGCTGGTGGTTTAGCAGTGCTATGGGCCGGGCGTGCGGCGAAGAGCGACCTGATGCAGTAAGTCTGCAACGCGTTTGGCGCGTCGATCACGCGCTACAAAATAATAGGCGACCTCAATCCGTGAGCTGCCGCAAGTTCTCGGCGCGGCCACGGCACCGCGGCCAGAAGCCACCGAGCTCTATGAGACGAGCATCGGTTATCGCTTGGCCGCGAAAGGCAGCACGCTCCCGCGCGACACACTCATAGTGCGACCGGCCGATTAGTCAGCAGACCAAACTTACCCGTAGCCGAACAAAGCGGAGCGTCGGCGCGTCCGCATCGCTATCCCTTGTTGCAACGGCGAGGTGGTGAGCCTGGACCTGGGAAGATCGCCTGTTCTGTCGCACCCGTGTTCATGCCGTTTTCCTGCTCAACCAGGCGTGCTGCGGTGGTGCCAACAACCTGATTTTTCGCATCCGATCCGACGCTGCTACCGGTTCGGCGCGTTGCCCGGAGCTGAATGCTTAGCGTTGGTTAGGCCGTGCCGAAATTGTTGCGAATTTGGATCACTATACCCTGCGTCTGAAAGCGCAGCTGCCTTTGAGTCCGGCAGTGGGGTCGAAGTTCTAGCGGTAACGGAGAAGGCGATATTGCTTGGAGCAGATTAGTCAGGCTGACTATGTCGGCTTACGGACCTTTCTGGCGATCGTGCGAGGCACTCGACGACACGAACCACAACCTGCCTGTCCGGCGCCGAGAGTGCGCGGAAATTGCTGAGTGCATGCTGTTCTTCAATCGTCAGGGAACTGGCAACACTCGCGGCATGGGGCTTGGAAGGCTCATTAGACTCTCCAATCAGGTACTCAACAGATGTACCCAGTATGCGGGCGATATCAGGCAGAAGACGAGATCGTTGCGTTTGGCCTTGTATCACTCGAGCCATCGCGGCTGGCGAGCAACCGACGCGCCTAGCTAACTCGGTCTGACTGATCTCGAGCAGCGCCATTCTGGCTTTCAAACGCTTAGTCGAGCAATATTGTTTCACCGCTTGATCCTCCGTATGGCCGCCACAGCCTGAAGTACTCTTTTCAGACCACAACTTGTTCTAGAACACCAAGCCCTTACGATATATTCGGACATTGGCGATCGCGACCCTATTGGATGTTATCTATATTCTTGACAGATATTCAGTCTGACTGAGCCGTAATCAATGGACAATATGGATCCGAGCTTTTTCCAGCCATTGTATTTGGAGCGATTTACTTAGCATTTCGGGTGGGCGCCTAGTCTCGGGCTCGCATCCGTAGCTGATGACCTATCCTCAATTTTGCGTAGCATTCAGTTTGCCATTGTAGCAAAACAACACTCGTGGCGGCCAGCGGGTCCGACTTAGCCGGAACCGTCGGAAGCACTTCCCTCGTTCTGCCCGGATGAAGGAACGGCGGCAAAACTCGACGACCCGGTGCCAATTGCAACGGTCTCACCTGCCAAAATTTCACAATGGCGTTTGCTGGTCGAGGCAGATTCCGCTGCTTTTGTAGGATCGCGCAAGAGTATCAAGGATTCGAAAGACCGCCTGCTCATCGGATGATGTGAGCACACGTAACTGCGTGATAAAGTAACTTTCTTCTGGCGACAGAATGCCGGCACACAGGCCCAAAACAGCTTCGTCGGTTTCCCCGACCAAATAGGCGACAGATACCCCCAGCTCTCGAGCGATGGCTGGCAAGAGACGGGACTGTTTTGTTTCGCCTTGTACTATTTTGCTCATCGAAGCTCCAGAGCAACCAACTCGACGAGCTAGCTCTCCTTGACTTAGATGCAGAGCCTTCATCTTCAGCAGCATCCGTGTCGCCTTTAGATTTTCTTGCACCGTCTATCTACTCGCTTTCAATTTGTTGTGGCGGCATCTATTCCTAGCTTGTAGCACATCCTACGAACCCGTTCCGCACTTCAACTAGAGTGAGGTTTGCTCTTTGCACCGAGGTCAGGGTCACTATCCTTTTCGTAGCAGCGACGATCGTAAGGCCATGGTCGCCTCTCTGTCTCCGTTCATCTACCCGAAGCAAATCAACGCGGTGGCGTGGATGGCGGCCCGCTTTGCCTCTCGTCAGCCGAGCGCTGAAGCTGATCCAGCGACGCGATATGTACGATGCCGATGCTCCGGTGCGACCGCGCATGATCAGCCTAAAGGCTTGTGCATCGGGCGGCAACCTGAAGCCCTTAGGCATTCCTGGTGCAAAGGTAGAGTGCTGCTGCTAGCAGAGTTCGCTACCCCACATTTGCTACAAGGGAGCTGTCTACGTATCGGCTCTTGACAGTTCTCCAACCCAGACCGGCCCTCGTCACGAGTGTCCGCCGGGCGCATCGGGGAGCCTCAAAGGATAGTGAACACATGACCGTGAGCGACGCACTGTAACCGAAGCTTCCGCTTGGTCGCACAAAAAGCCGAGCATCGCTGCGAGCCGTTAATCTTTGGGAGTTGAGAACCTTCGCCGGACCTTCTTAAATCAGTCTTTGGAAGCGGATTGTCCGCTCCCCAACCAAACCTCGCCGTCCATCAACTCGATCAGAGCGCCGGAAAGCGGCGGTGAGAGCGTGATGATTGAACGGCCGGACTCTGGAGACGGGACTGCCACTGTCAACGGTCGCTTCGGGGTTCAGGCTCGCGGCTGACACGCGCGTCTACCTGTGCTGAAGTGTCGCCCCACAATCGCCCGCTCACAACTCGGAACGGACCTTCGGCATTGTTGCGGTTCAGTACTTGAGCTGCCGCAAAAAAGCTCCAAGTGCAGCCAGTGCAATCGACGAGACACCGATACCGGCAGCTGTAGCCGCGGCCTCACGGCGCTGATCGGGTCGGCACCGACAGCCATCAATCCCGCCCCGAACGGCAGGCGGACCAAACAGTGCGCCGCTTCCATCGTCAGCCGGATTGGCCTTTGCAATCCAGCTGTTCATGAAGCCGCTCATGATTGTCGCGTCGAGATTGGGTGGAAAGAAGAGACTGTGCTTGAGTGCGAATGTGGGCGCGTCAGGCGCGGTGGTGTTGCGTGGTCGGCCGGCGAGCCGCACGGCCGCATCGCCGCCGTTTCTTGTGCGAGCGAACCCGGCGGCGGTGAGAGTTTCGCTCCCGTGTATTTCGCGGCGTGACCGATGCCGGGCGTGTCAACGAATGTAGGGTAGGCGCCGCACACATGGATGCGCAGGTGCTTCGAAAGCTCGCCGCGCGGGGCTTTAGCATCGTATAGCGACGCTTATCTCTGGTAAAGGCCGCTGATCATTGCCTGCCACGTGGATCAATCCGCCAGGCAGTGCGGTGGTGACGGAGTAGTAGGTGCCCGGGACGACTGTGGCAGCAGAGCTCAATCTGCACAGATCGCCAGGCGCGCCAAGGAGGATAAGTTGGTGCTGTCTGATGACCAACCTTGGCATCAGGTCACTCAGGCAGCCTGCTCAAAGCCTTGTAGAGGTTGGCCCTGACTGGACGGCGCTACTGTTGGACGACCCGAGAGGAAGCCTTGTGCTTCGTCGCAGCCTTCCAATTGCAACGGGCGCAGTTGCTCGTCATTCTCAAGTCCCTCCGCCAACACCGGCGTGTTGAGACTTCGGCCGAGGGC
>NZ_QZVQ01000021.1 GCF_003660445.1 Croceibacterium ferulae
GCCCTCGGCCGAAGTCTCAACACGCCGGTGTTGGCGGAGGGACTTGAGAATGACGAGCAGTTGCGCTTGTTGCAGTCGGAAGGCTGCGACGAGGCACAAGGCTTTCTCTGGGGTCGTCCAACTATAGCCCCATCGATCCAAAGACAACCTCCACCGGGCGCTGAGCAGGCTGCCTGATTGGCTTGATCCTGTCACCGACTATTCCGCAACAACCACGCTGTCCGGCGGAGCGATCCACGTGGCAGGCAATAACCAGTGGCGCTATATCCGAGATCAGTCGTCGCTTGACGATGCTGATATCGCGTGGCGGGCTGCACCAGCGTCCGGACAATCTGTGATGATGGCGAATTGGGGCCAACACGGGAGATGTGTGCTAGTCGCGGATTGAGCAGGCTACGCACTTCGATGGGATAGCTACTGGCTTGATCACGACTGCCATCGTCAAGGCGCAGCGCAACCATCCGCCTTGCCTGAACGAAGGGCCACTTTCAGCCTTCGTTTTGCCCAAAGCGGACAGGCCGCTTTCCACCTTTCAACGTAGTCTTTTCCTTTGGCCATTCCGGCCAATCAGAAAGCGAACGGCGGCCCGGATAGTGGTTCCCTGCGACAAGCAGAGCAGGTGCAGGGGCGAAGCAGTGCGGGTATCGAGAAGGCCAAAGCATGTAAGCGGCAAGCTGCACTCCGCCCCGAACCTTGTCCCCCGGTCATCAGCGGCTCGGGCCTTGGTGCCGAACGCATGCGTCACCCGCTCGAGCAGCGCCTCGCCCCAGGCCACGATCGACTGGAGCAGCGAACGCGGCCGGCTCTGCTCCAGCCGTTCGATCCCGCTCTGGTGTGCCACGGCCTTCTCCGCCCATAGCGTTCGGGCCGCAACGGCATCGCCTGCCTGCTTGGCATCGCGAATGTACAGCGTCACCGCCTCCCACCCCTTGGGCGAGCTGATCCCCAGTGCCTCAGCCATGGTGCGGATCCATTCTTCGGCACTGAAGGCGGTGATCGCCTCACGCGAGATGCCGCTGATCTCGAACTGGCCGTGCCGGCCGGTAATCAGTTCCGCAGGCCTCTCAGACCTGCCACGAAATCTTGCTGCGCCCGCTTGGCCCGCTCCTGCTGCTCCGCCAACTGCTGCGCCCGGCTGCCATGCTCCTCGCGGATCGTGCAAAACAACAGCGCCGGTTCCTCGATCGTCAGCGGGTCGGTGCGGTGACATTGCCCACACGCTCGCGCATTTGGCGCAGCAGGTGCTTCCGCTTATGCACTGTCGCCATGCAGTGCTGCGGCAATATGCGCCGGGCTCGCGGCCCTGCGTCCCAGCGGCGCGATAAACAGGGCTTCGAACACGAACTTGCCGAAGGTGGCAAAGCCGGCGACCACCAGCGCGACGCGGGCAGCTTCCCGCTCGCCCGTCAGCGCCACCAGCAGCACCGGGCCGAGCAGGCAGAAGGCGAACAGCGCGCATGCCGGCACCAGCATCGTCAGGTTGCGCTCGCGCGCAGCATGGAAGGCCAAGCGCGCAAGGAGAGTCTGCTTCTCGGCGCCCGACAGGTTTGCAGGATCGTTCATCGCAGCACTGGCTCCGTGGAAGGACGTGGAACGGGTCGGACCCGGGCCGCGGCCGGATCTTCATCCCTCCTCGCAAAGGGCCACTGCCGTCTCCTGCATATGCCGGAGATCACCTGCTGCCATCTGGCCCATCTGCCTGCCCTGCCGGGCGGCGCATGACCGCCTGCTTGTCGCGGCGGCGATCGAGGACGAAGATAGCGTGCCGACGCTGGCCTGCAAGGCCCTCGCCCCTACCCTGCCCGCAGCGCCTCGCGCACCGGCGGCGCCAGCGTATAGACCGCCTGCCGTTGCGCGCCGCGGTTCTCGTGATCCACGCGCCAGCCCTGGTAGTGCCGTGTCACCAGTCCCGCCCGCACCAGTTCCGACACGGCGCGGCTGACATTAGTGCGGCCGGACTGCCGCACCCGCTCGCGCACCTCTTCCGCCACCATCCGCTCCGCTGCGGCGCTATCCTCGGGCAGCGCGCCCGCCAGCGCCAGGTCGCGCCGCACCCGATCGGCGATGGCGCGGCGCCGGGGATCGCGCCGGGCGGTGGGCAGCAGCGCATCGCACAACCAGTCCCGCACCGGCATTTCACCCGCAGCGCTGCGCACATATGGCCCCGCCGCGCCATCCGGCCCGCCCGCCTGCGCGATCAGGTTCAACACCATGAAGCAGTAACGCGGCCGCTGGCACGCGGCGGATAGCCGCTCCAGGATCGCCGGCAGGTCCAGCGTGGCCTGCTCCGCCGGTACACCCTGGACCGGCGCGGGCGCGGTGGCGGCGAAGAGGTCGGGCTGGATCATGCCAGAACATATGCAGCACGGCGGACTCGCTGTGAATCCCTGACAACGCGCAGCACCCCCGTCGCGAGCACTTTGACCACGCATGGCACTTTACCAGCGGCGCGGGGTGAAGTGCCACTTGTGGCAAGTGACCTCAAAGAGCCGTGACGTCGAACCTCGGCGACCCTGACCAGGTCAGCCGGACCATCGAACCCTGCATGACGGATTGCACGACATTGGGCCACAGCGCCGCGATGCAGGTCCCCCCTGCATGGCGCACTGACGGGTAGATGATCCCGTTGTGCCCGGCCGCCCGCGTCGCCGCGGCGACGGCGTTCCCGGCAGGGTAGCCGATGGCGGGATCGGGATGGAGTGCGCCATGATCCGCCACCTGCCGCAGGTCGACAAACAGGCCCGCCATGCTCGCCAGCATCTCGCCATAGTCTACCACAGCGTGGAAATCGCCCGCGTCGGCCAGCGCCCGCGTCAAATGATGGCCGACCTCCGCCACGCAGGTCGCCACATCCAGCGCGGCATACCAGGCACCCCGGTCCGCGGGACTGAAGCGGTTGGGCTGGCGTGGCCTTGCATAGGCGAAGCTGGCATTGATGAACCGTGCATGCGGCACACCGTGGACGAGTTCGGCAGCATTCAGCGCAACCCTGCCCCGCGCCTCGCTGATCAGCCTGCCGCTGGTGGCACCTTCAATCTCCGCGAGCAGCGCCAGTTCATCGTCGCTGTCGGCCAGCGGCGCCAGGACCGCCTCCCGCAATCGGGCGCTCGGCACCAGCCGCACCGTGCGGAGGAACGCCACCCGCACCAACGGCAGCCCGTCCATAGCCCCTGCGTCAAAGCCCTCCACGCAGCCCGTCAATATACTGCCGTGTCTCGATCATGCGCGGGATCCCGCCATGGATCATCGCCTGGATCGGTGTCATGCGGTCGAATACCGGACCGCGATTGGGCAGCTGCGGCCAGCGATCGGCCATGTCGTCAGCAAAAAGCAGATGCAGCCCCTTGAACACCCCGATCAGCGCGGAGGCTCGGGTGAGCTGGTCCTGGCTCAGCACGCCATCCCAGCGCCCGGCCTTGATCCGGTCCCATGTGCTTTCGGACACGCCCAGCAGGGCTGCGCCCTCGGCATTGCTGACGCCCCATGCCGCGACCAGACGCACCGCTGCCTTTACGGCAGCGCCAGTCAAGCGGCGGCGATCATCCTCGGCAGCAAATGTCTGGAGGTCGCCGACCGGTATTGCAGGGCGCTGAAGTGTAACGACGTTGCTCATGGCACATCTCCTGACGCGAACATGCGCGTCAGGAGATGATTTGTCAAGATTGCGGGTGGTCCCGTGTCGCTCACCCGAACGCAGCCGCCACCGCCGCGTATCGCTTGGCAACCTCCGCCGCCGAAACCGTCACGCCCGTGTCTCCGCTCAGGCGCGGCCACTCCGCCAAGGCCCCGCGCACGTCGTCAATCACCGCAGCAACCATGCGCTCCGCCAGGCCGTGCCGCCGCCCCAGCGCCGTCACCTGCGCGCGCGTGATGGCCCGGCCCTCGCCCTCCACCGCCAGATAGTGCTCGCCGCCCGGCCCGGCCGAGCAGGTGAGATCGTAGGCCGGCGCCAGCCGCCACGCGCCGTCCTCCCCCTGCAGGAAGGCATGCTGCCGCGTGTGATCGTCGCGATTATGCGCCAGCACGTTGAACACCATCCGCCGGAACGCCTCCGCCACATCCCCGGCACAACGGGTGATCGCCAGCGTCGCGCGCAGCAAGCCGTCATAGTCCAGGCTCGGCATGTCGGGCAATGCCTCCAATGCGCCCACCAAGGAGACCATGTGCACCCGCCTGCTTCCACCCGGCCGGTCGAACCGGCGCGTGGCGAAATGCCCCGGCCCTTTGGCGGAGGGCAGCAGCCGCGTCTCCGCCATGGCGATGCCGGCCAGCCGCGCCATCCGGGCACAGGCCTCCTCGACCGGGCCGATATCGGGATTGTCCACCTGCGCGCGGAACTTCACGATCCACTTGTCGCCGGCCCCTTCGTTCACTGGCATCACTGCACCGCGGCGCCCAGCGCCACATGCACCTTGGGCCCCGCCCCACCGGATGCTCCGCCCAGCCGCGCCAGCACGTCCAGCGCACTTGCTTCCTCGCCCACCAGCACGACGCGGGATTCCTCGGCCAACACATCCAGGTCGATCGGCCCGATCGCCTCGTCAGGCGTGGCCGCCGGCTCGAACACCAGCGCCCCGCGCCCCTCCCGGCCCACCAGCGCCAGCCGGTCCGCCGCGCTCAGCATCGCCAGGTCCACCCCCTGCCGCGCCAGCCGCCGCCGCATCAGCAACTGCCCTCAAGCATCCGGCGGGCTGTCCGCCAGAAAGCCGTGCAACCCCTCGAAGTGGCGCCCGCGCGCGGCATGCAGCCCGGGCAGCGGCGGATAGAGCAGCGGATCGACCCGCCACCCCTGCGCCACCGACATGTCGCTCCATTCCAGCTGCGCCAGCCCCCCGGCCATGGCCAGCCGACCGACCGCCTCGGCTGGCGCGCCTTCGTCCCGCATCATGCCCACCGGCAGCGGAGTGCCCGGTGTCAGCCTCACACCTTTGTCCGCGAGGATGGCGCCCGTTGGCGGACCTTGGGCGCGGCGGCTGCCTGCTGACGCAGCAACTCATCCATCGAACTCGCCGCCACCGGAGGAAACACGCCGGCCACCCCCTCCTCGCACCGCAACGCCACCGCCGCGCGGACCAGATCCTCGATGGAGGCTTTCCCCTCCCCCTCCAGCCGCCGCCAGGTGCGATAGGCCACCCCCGCCCGCTCGGCCGCCGCGGCTTGCGTATAGCCCAGCCCGAGGCGGCGGGCTTTTATCCGCTGGCCCAGATCGGCGATGATCTCCGAAGGCAAATGAAGCATTGTCCGTATATGGCCGATAACGCCGTAATTGGAAACTGTACTGGCCCTATTTGGACATCTTAGGACCACCTCACTAATGCTTAGCGCAGAGCCGCCAGGAAGCTCGTCGCCGTCAGGTCCGCATGGGCCTGCAACGGCGGGCGCAGGCTGAAAGCTTTTGGTGTGCGCGCAAAGTCATAAAGCCGCACCAGATGCCAATCGTCCCGCCGCGCATCCGCCACCGCCAGTTCGTTGCGCGTGATGTGGAAGGGTGTGCGCTCCCAGCCATTGGTGGTCTTCACCTCCACCAGCCGCTCTCGCCCGTCGGGCAGGAAGCTGGCGATGTCGTAGCCATAACCGTCGCCATCCTCCTGCGCGGTCCAGCGCACCTTGCGCGCCAAGTCCTCGCGCCTCGCGGCGGCAAGCTGCTGGCGTTCATGCGCCTGCACCAGCTCGTCGCCCGCCTGCCCTAGCGCCCGATTGCGGGCATCCCGCTCCGCCACATCATACTTGCGCCCGATTGCCGCGATAAAGGCCGGATCGACCAGCGGCGGCTCGTTACGCTGCGTCGTCGGCGGGCCGATCCGCAACCGCGCGGCGCTGTCGGCCACGGCGGACTGCCCTGCCCTTCCCGCCTTGGGCGCCAGCCAGCCGGTGTGCGCGTTCAGCCAGCGCAACACGCCATCTACCAAACGCGCTCTGGAAGTTCGCCGCCGGCTTGTAACCGTTGATCCATGGCTGCCCCAGCCCCAGCATCACCGCGCTGATATTCTGGTGCTTGAACTCGATCGAGTCCTCGCTGCGGTCGATGCGCCCCTGCAGCGCGCGCCGGTGCTGCGCCTTGCTGAAGCTTCGCCCGGCCAGTTCCTCCGCCAGCATGGCGAAGTAATCCACCACGATCCCGTCGATCTCCGCGCTGGTCCAGTCGCTGCCTGCAGGCATCAGCAGAACATCAGCCTGTACGGGCACAAGCCACGTCAGCTCTCCTCCCCATCATGCCCTGCAAGCCAAACAGGGATGTCGCATCTCGCATCCAGGACACGCAGCACATCGATGTGATCAGGCCGTTCCCAGTACAGGGCGATCCAGGGGAACCGGCCGAGCCGCCGGTGACGCAATCCCGGCAGATCCAGCTGCTCGGCATACCGCGGAGAACCGGCGCCACGATACTCGGCCATTGCGGCGTAGGCGGACTCCAGCGCGGCGATGAAGCGGCCCGCAAGTGCCGGTCCACCTTCGTGCGCATATGCGGCAAGTGCAGCCGCCACATCCGCCTGCGCCACGGCACGCGGCCGCACCGGCTTCACCTCCTTCGTGTCCGCCAAGCTTCCTAATCCGTGGGCAGGCCAGCGAGTGCTCGCAATCCATCGAAATAGGCCTTGTCTGCCACCGGCCCAAGCGCACTCTCGGCACCGGCCAGCACCATGGCACGCAGGCGCTGCCGATCCTGATCCTTGCGGATCAGCTCGCGCACATACTCGCTGCTGGTACCGTATCCACGGCCGGTCACCTGTTCATCCACGAAGGACTTCAGCGGCTGCGGCAGAGAGATGTTCATGGTCGCCATGCTGCACGATGTAGCGATCTTGGCAAACCTTGCCAAGGCGCGAACCCGAACCCAACCCTCGCCCGTTCCACCTCCATGGCCACCTTCTTCACCGCCGACACGCATTTCGGCGACCACCGCACGATTAACCTGTGGTGCCGCCCCTTCCCCGACACCGCCACCATGGACGCCCACCTGATCGCGCGCTGGAACGCCACCGTCGCGCCCGGGGACACGATCTGGCACCTGGGCGACGTCGCCCGCCGCCCCGCCGATGTGCCCGCATTGCTCGCTCGCCTGAACGGCACGAAGCACCTGCTGCGCGGCAACAACGACCCCGACGCCACGCTGGCGGCGCAAGGCTGGACCAGCACCGCCGCCTATGTCGAGATCGAGCAGGACGGCCACGCCCTCGTCCTGTGTCACTACCCGTTCCGCAGCTGGAACGGGCAGCACATGCGCGCGCTCAACCTGCACGGTCACAGCCATGGACGGCTGAAGCCGATGCCGCGCCAGTTCGACGTCGGCGTGGACGTGCATGGCTGGGCGCCGATCACGCTGACGCAGCTGCTGACCCCAAAAGCATGAAATCGCCACTTTCAACGTGAACGGCATCAATGGCCGCCTCCCCGTGCTGCTCCGCTGGGTGGCGGAGGCGCAACCCGACGTAGTCTGTCTGCAGGAGCTGAAGGCCCCACAGGACAAGTTCCCGGCCAAGGCGCTGGCAGAGGCCGGCTACCAGGCGCTATGGCACGGCCAGCCGCGCTGGAACGGTGTCGCCATCCTCGCCCGCACCGGCACCATCCAGCCCACCCGCCGCGGCCTGCCGGACGATCCCGACCCCACGCAGAGTCGCTATCTGGAGGCGGCCGTCAACGGCGTGCTGGTCGCCTGCCTCTACCTGCCCAATGGCAATCCCCGCCCCGGTCCGAAATACGCCTACAAGCTCGCCTGGTTCGACGCGCTGCTCGCCCACGCGGCGTTCCTGCTGGACAGCGGCCTGCCGGTGGTGCTGGCGGGCGACTTCAACGTGATCCCCACGCCGGCGGACGTGTACAAGCCCGAACGCTGGCAGGACGACGCCCTGTTCACCCCAGAGATCCGCGACCGCTTCGCCCGCTTGATAACCGCAGGCTGGACCGACGCCCTGCGCACCCTCCACCTGGATGCGGATCTCTACACCTTCTGGGACTACCTGCGCCACTCCTGGAGCCGCAATGCGGGCCTGCGGGTCGACCACCTGCTCCTCAGCCCCACCCTCACCCCGCGCCTGCGCGCCGCCGCCGTGGACGCCCATGTGCGCGGATGGGGCTGGGCCAGCGATCACGGACCGGTGTGGATCGAGCTGGCGGAGGAGTGAGACAAAGCCTTGCAACGCCACCGGCAATCACCAGACTAAGTCAACCAGACTAAGCCAGGGCACCATCATGGAAACCGTCAACATCCACCAGGCCAAGACCCACCTCTCCCGCCTGCTGGAGCAGGTCGCGGGTGGCGACAGCGTCATAATCGCCAAGGCCGGCCGGCCGATCGCCCGCCTCGTGCCCATCGAGCAGCCGACACGCCCGCCACGGCAACGCACCGGCTTCATGGCCGGCCAGCTCCGCGTGCCCGCCGACTTCGACCGCATGGGCGATCCGGAGATCGAGGCGCTGTTCGGCGGCCACAGGTGAAGCTGCTGCTCGACACCCACATCCTGCTCTGGGCCGCCGGCGATCCCGGCCGCCTGCCCGCCGCCGCGCGGGCGCTGATCGAGGACGAGGACAACCACCTGCTATTCAGCGCGGCCAGCCTGTGGGAAGTCGCCATCAAGGGCGCACTGGGCCGCGAGGACTTCGCTGTCGACGCCGCCCTCTTGCGGCGTGGCCTCGCCGACAATGGCTATGCCGAGCTGCCCGTCACCGGTGCGCACGCAGTCGCAGTGGCCACCCTGCCCCCGATCCACCGCGATCCGTTCGACCGCCTGCTGGTGGCACAGGCCACGGCCGAGGGCATCACCCTGCTGAGCGCCGACGAGCTGGTCTGCCAGTATTCCGGCCCGATCCGCCGGATCTGATCCCCTGCTCCATCACCGCCAGGCAGCCCCATCACGGCACCGCGCGCAACGGCGTGCCACCCAGCCGGCGCTCCAGATGCTGTCCGCGCGCGGCCAGCGCATCGCGCCGCTGCTCGCGTTCCGCTTCCACGATGTCATGGGCACTCTCGCTGATGGCGCATAGCTGCGCCACCATCCGCCGCTTCAGCTCGCGCGCCTCCTCCAGTCCGGCCGGTGCGATCGCCGCCTCGTAGTCGCTGACTAGGCCGGGCACCTGCTGCGTGACCAGCGGCAGGTCGTCATGATGCGCCCCCTCGGCCAGCGCCAGCAGGCGTGCGCAATGATTGCGCGCCCGCCGCAACTCCTCCCCCGCCCCCGGGGGGAGGCGCCTCGCCCGCGTCCAGCACGGCCGCCAGTTTTTCTGAATCACTTTGCGGCCTGCCGCTGCCGAATTGATTCAACCGGCCGGGTGTGCCTCAACCGGCGCTCAGGCAGGGGCGGCTTGGTCCACGGCGCGCGATCTCATCGATGCTGGCAAGCGACACTTCGGGAACGCCAATCCTCCCTGCACGGGGAGGGGGACCATGCGTAGCATGGTGGAGGGGCACGCGCCGCTTCTCAAGAGTGTTGAAAGTCAGGCGTCCGGAGACCTGGCGGGGTGCCCCTCCACCTCCGCCCTCGGCGGCGCCCTACGGGTGAGGAGGATCTATCCGAGCACGCCCTAAGAGCAGGCGCCGTTCCGCGCCGTCCTTGTCATCGCCGCGGGTCATGTGCAGCAGCGGTTCGCCGCCGCACGCGCTCGGCTCCACTGCCAGCGAATAGCAGCCAAGCTTCATATGAACGTACGTACAGGGTGCTTCTGCAATCAGGCTAGCAGGCACGCCGGGATCCTTGGTGGATCGAACCTCATCACAGGGGCGATCTCCTAACGTGAGTTTCCTAAGCTGTTCGCACGAGCCCGCCCTGTGGGCTGAGCGGATCAGCCGTGAGTTCGCCCTTTTGGGCGGCAGGTGAAAGCTGGTGCGGACGGCGGGACTCGAACCCGCACGAGCAAGCTCAGAGGATTTTAAGTCCTCGGCGTCTACCATTCCGCCACGTCCGCGCGCGAGACGGCATAGGCGACTTGGATATGGATAACTAGCGGCGGAGTACCCAGCCTCTTTCGCGTGCATGTCGATCGCAACTCGCGCCTGCAACGTTCGGGAGACGATCGATCAGCGGTTCATCTTCACCCGGGCTGCCGACGCAAGGGAAAGTACCACCCGGCAAGTCCCAGAGGGATGGTACGGTAACTTGTGCATTGGTGGGGCCTAGCCTCATACCCCGCCACGTGAACCAGATACCGTTCTACTATCGTAGGCGTCTGGCCAGTCACGGAAGGGCACATCCTGGTGCTTGGGGCGGCCATCCGGCGCGGATCGACAGGAGGTGCAGGTGGCGGGCGGGATGGCGCCTGGTGCGCATCTCCACGGGGATCATTTCAGTTGTGCTATGGCGCGGTCGTTCATGGCCCTCCACATCGAATCTATGTTGGCGTGACCACCAATGCAGGCAAACTTGAGCGCCAAAAAAATTTGGCTGGCTCACAAGAACTGCAAACGTGCAATGAAGGTCTGAACCCAACGCCCGTTGAGATACAGATTCATTTTATCACCGCGAGGGGCCCTCGCTGCTAGACATTTAGGGACGCTGGGCAGGCTCTCGGACGCAAACAATCGGTCAGCCGGCGGTCGACCGCCGTCGATCTCAGCCCCTGTTGCGGCGACCGACGCCATCCGGTGTTTGGTGGACCGGCGGCACGCGACGTTCACTGTATTGCTCATCTGGCCAGGTGCAGCAACATACGACAAGGAAGCAAGATGACCGACAATGAAGCTGACTTAGCGGGCGCGAACGCCACGCTTACGTTAACGAACGAGCTCATAGACGTGGCACAGAGGCTTGGTGCTGGCACTGGCGCTGAGCCCGCTGTGGCGCTCTTCGGCGCCGCAATGAAGATATTGAAGGAGCAGTACGGCGACCATTCCTGGGTGCCGTTGGCTCAGCATTGGCTGCAGACGGTCATCGAAGCCGAGAACGGCGCGACGTCGTACGATTGACCGACCACCTCGTTTCACCGGCGGCTTCGTTGACATTTTGCGGGATGCTTAGCCGTACTAAAGGGGGACAAACTTGTTTCCCGCCTTCCAATTCCTTTCGAGCAACGGCAGGCAGCCATCAGAACCCGTCGTGGAGAATAATGTGGCCGCCCGACCTTACCCGTCATTTCTGATTTATAAGGATGAGGTTGGACAGTTTCGATGGCGATACCAGTTATCGATCAGGAAGACTTTGGCTGAGAGCGCCGACAGCTACAAAAGCAGGTTCGACTGCGTGCAGGACATCCAACTTGTCCAAGGCTGTGGCAATAGTCCGATTGTGACCGCAGGCGATGTGTTTTAGCTCCAAGCAACCCATGCATGGCGGATCGGCTTCAGCCTAAACGCCAAGCCGCAGAGCAGGCTGATGTTCTACCGCATACCGCAATTCGGTAGCGCCATCACGACCTGCGTCACCGCTTCGAGCCAACCTTGCTAACTCACCCCGACCTGTCCACGCTGCTGGTCGAACACAACTGTTCCGCTTCGTTGGTGAAGTCCCGGCAATCGCTACGGATGCTCTCCTCGGCCGGCGGAGCATTCGACTTGGCGAGCACGACCTTGCCGCAGGCGAAGCACCTTAACAAAGTGAGGTGAGACCGCTGCCTGATTCTATGCTAACACCGGCCCTACAAACCAAGTTCTTCGGGAGGTTTATGATGGCGATCGCCTGCGAACGAGATCTGCAAATTGATGCTGATCCGGCACGCCTTTCCCAAGCTATGTTAAAGTGTCAGGGATGGGCGCCAGACTGCGTCGAAGCCGGACATTGCCAGCATGACGGCGACTGTTTTTCTCGCACTCGTCATTGGTTTGCAAGGATAGGCGCGGGTTCACATAAGATTGCTGGCTCACGACGGTCTCACTGATCGCTCAAGCCGCAGCCGGCCGGAACGCCGCTACAACAAAGCAGCACTAGCCCAACTCCACTCTGTGAGATCACGCGACCGCCAGCTTCTTATACCGCCGAGGTGAAGACGTCACCGCGCACAGGGCGACATTCAGCGCCGCTGATCCTCCCGGATAGGGGAAGCAGCCAGTGCAATTCTCCAGCTGCTAAGGCCCGTTTCTTGGACGTCCAGCGCTGGCCGTCTCTTTAGCGACGGACGCGTGTCCCGCGTTGAGATGTGGCAACCTTTCGCTGAACGAGCCTGGAGATGTTCGCGCATGAGGCGTGGTGGTACTAGCCCCCGTTTACTCAAATCATTCGGCCGAATGACCAAGACCGGAGCGACGGCCCAACGCTGTCTCTCGCCCGATAAGGTCCGGCATGATCCCGCAACCTGACCTAGACGCCGATGGTACATGCATTTGCAATCAACTAAGCCATAGTACTTTGCGCGCTATCCGCGGGCGATCACCAGCAGATAGCCCGTTGGAACGCGTTGTTTGCCAAACTAACTCGCCATCTGAGCGAGCGCGAGAGTTAATTTGTTTCCTTTGTTGTTGTCGGCAAGCGCCTTGTACGGTGCCCGGTCAATCTCGTTGCGAAGCCAACGTGAAGAAGACTCCCTTACGACCATCCGCTAGAAAAGCGTTTGGGTGCTGGGGCCATCGTCGTTGTGCAAGGGGCTCTTGGCCCATTTTGAAAGCCGCAACATTCTAAGTTAGCTTCTCGCATGCTGACAGGTGCGTTATTCAAGACAAAAGGCCGCTACGGCACCTACCTCGAGCAAGTCTTCCCCGTTAAACAGATCGCGTTGCGGCGGAGTACACAGCGACCCCCGTTGATCCCGACTTCGTCGCAGCAACCCCGCCACTGAGCAACGCGACGTCTTACCTAGACTGCCGTGTCCAGTGAGCGCTGACCAAATGTCCAATCGGACCAGCGCTCACTCGCAAGACGAGTGTGGCGCTGAGAAGGCGCTGCCCACCAAATGGGCGAGTCCCGCCTGAATGAGCTCTTGTCCGGCTTGATCGCCAGCGCTCACTCGGCCTCAGCGGCAAGTCAGGATCGGCGTTCCGTTAGCTGCTCGCCGAGGCTTCTATTGGACTCACGCTGCGGCGGTGCTCACTGAGGCTTCGTTCTGTTCTGTGGACTGTCGCAGCACCTCCACTGTGCCACAATCGGTCACCTCGCCAAGTGAGGTCGCACGACCTGATGTCAGCCGATAGGCAAGCGGCAGCCGCAACGTGATCCCACACGAAGCGGTCAGGGCCGAGGTCCGTCTATCCCGGGCACCTCGGCCCGTCATTCCGGGTCTTGACCTGCACCGATCCAACTCAACACGATCCGGCGGCTTGCTTCCGCCAGGGTTCAGATCAGCGAATACCAATAGGCAGAATGTTGTGCTCTAGCCTGCGATCACTTGCCGTAGGTGGATGCCATCCGAAGCCGTTAAGGTGTGCGGCTAAGCGTTGGGACGGAGGGCATCGAATTGGCCATGAGCAGATGAAGCATTTATATATCCGGACTTGTAGCTGGGACGATCAGGCCATTTGGCGGTGATGATTGCCGTGACGCAACACAGATGCTTGTGGCCACCTACACCCTCGGTCTCGTGTAACCTCGGGCAGAGCGCAGGATTGGAACGCCAACTTCTCCGCCGCTCCATCCCGCGGTTTCTCATTGACACCGTTCCGCCGGGTGAGCGCTGGCGAGACCACCTCCCGTTAACGCTCACTCGCGACATGCATGAGAACCAGCAAACCGGACTTGATTGCTGGCGGTCGATTGCATGAATCATGAAAAGTCCACCGAGGCCGCAGCTCAGGCAGCACCGCAGCAGGTGGAGGGCCGTCCCTTATGTGCGGCTTCCATTAGAGATGATGAGTTTGTAAACAGGCTTGGCTGCGACAGCGCAACCAAGCGTGATACGCTATGACCCCCCTCCGCGTTGTCGCAGCACCCTGGTAGCCGGAGACTGAGCCCGTCAAGCTCCGTATCTTCCAGCGTTGACGCCTATTAGCGTCCGCGCCCGTGTAAGCACGCCATCAATCTCCTCCGTTTTGCCATTCGGATTGATCGTCAACTCGCCCTGTATGGATGATCGACTGGCTATGGCCCTTGGATCGGTGGACCAGGGCATGGCTGCGGGCGATCAACTCGCCATGGTGGAACGGATTGGTGACATAACCATCCGCGCCAAAGGTAGAGCGGACCTAGTTGTCCATTTTCTTGGAAAATGCCGATAATGGCAGCACTGGGTCTGCGCCTTGGCGAAGCGCAGCTTCTTCAGCACATCATACCCATGCACGTCGGGCAATTTCCGATCGAGCAGGGTGATGTCGTATTCATACAGTTTACCCAGATCGCAGCCCCCTCGCCCAGATCGGTGGCATGGACAGCAAAGCCTAGGTGCAGGCGGCAGTGCCCGGACTTCCGAACGTGTGGACTAGCGTCGCCCACATCGGAATAAGTAGAGCAGCCAGAAACAGAAAAGAAAGTTTTCGTGAATACAAGACGGATGAACGATCGTAACGGCTGATCGTCGGGAGGTGCGTTCACGGCATCACGGTATTCGCGAGATCCTCTCGGGTGCCTTCTGGAGAGTATCTCGCCGACCTCATCCTATCACCGGCCGGCCAGCTTGTTCAGCGCATGCTCAACTTTTGCAGAGCTACACTTTGGCCCTTGCGGGTCAGCGCAGCCGCTAACAGCTTGGGTGAGGACCCGACACCCAACAACAAGGCCTCGTACATGATCAGCCCCTCGTACTGTAAGGACGTACAAGCTTCCAAGAAGTTCTCCGCGGATGCACCGGGCGCTGCCACGTGCGCGTCGACATCAACACTATTAGGCCATTCGCGTCGGAGGTATGTCACCAGCGCCTCACGAACTGCTCCTCCGGCCGTACGCTGCTCGTCCTTCACCGTCGGGTCCTGCTGATGCCAAGTTGAAGAAGAGAGCTTGATCACTGGAGGTCCAGGGCTGCTCCGCACCGTTAAGACATCGTCAGGGGGCTCAGGTCAACCAAGTTGATGTCGATCGCGGCGGGCAGCCTTGTAGCGGCGGTGAGGTGAGCAGACTAGGTATCGCTACGTAGCTGGCGCTTATAGTCTTCGCAGGAGTTGCGGCATCTTGGCACAGTGCTTATCGTCGACACATCGCATATGGAAGTGAGGCAAGCGTTGGCTGACCAAGTTCCCGAGGCAATTGGTAATTTCCATGAGCGCAGTTCATCGCCGGAGATGATGCGGGTGGTGGCACCAGAGTTCCTGCAGGTACCGGTTCTCGTAGTAGAGGACGAAGTCCTCATCGGAATGATGGTTGCAAGCATTCTAGAGAACATCGGCTTTACCTCTGTGACGATAGCTGTGAGCTCCGAGCAGGCTTTGCGAGCTGCGGATGCGCAAAGTTTCGGACTACTGGTTTCTGATATCATTCTGGAGCACTCCAAGCTCGACGGGATTGATATCGTCGTCTCGCTTCTTGAGAGGAAGCCTGTTCCTGTGGTCTTCATAACCGCTCACGCCGGAGTTGGAGATCTGCAAAGGATTACTGTCGAAGCACCGAGAGCTGCCGTGTTGCGAAAGCCTGTGGCTCATCGCGAGTTGAACAATGCCATTGCAGCTTTGACTGAAACGTGGCGTACGGCTTGAACGCCCTGTTCTTTGCTTCGGCCGCCCTCTTGCAATGAGAAGCGTTTTCCCCTTCGCAGCAGCGTGGGTGAGTGCTTGCCTCCTGCTAGTGGCAGCGAGCGCAGTTCGCCTATTCCTCGACCCAGTGCTGGGCGACCGCGCTCCGTATCTGATATTCACGTTCGCCGTGTTCGTTGTAGGCATGCGGTACGGATCTTTGCCCGGGCTGTTCACTGTCGCAGTAAGCACGATCGCCGGCTTGTGGATGTTCATCCCGCCGCGTCTCTCGTTCGCCTCGATCTCGATGGATGAGTGGGCCAACATCGTGGCATACGTTGCCACCTGCTCCGCGATCCTGCTCTTCTGCAACCGTTACCGGCGAGCACGCGACGCCGAAGTTTCGAGCTTGGCCGAGAGCAGTGCGGCAACCAGCAGATTACAAGAAAGTCAGCAACGCTTAGCCGGGATCGTCGACTCAGCATTGGATGCAATCGTCACCTTCAACGCGGACCAAAAAGTCATCTTGTTCAATCCCGCGGCAGAGACGATGTTCGGCTACTCCACCTCAGATGTATGCGGTCGATCATTAAGCAGACTGCTGCCGGAAAGATCTCGCGTCGAGGACAACGGTCATGTGCAACGTTTCCGTCAAGAGGGCAGCACCAATTGCCGGATCAACTCGCTCGAAGGTATCTACGGGCGCCGCTCATCGGGCGAGGAGTTTCCACTCGAAGCCTCTATTTCGCATGTCACCATAGAATGCGAGCAACTCACGACAGTAATCCTTCGAGATATCACAGAGCGTAAGCTGAATGAGGAAGCACAAGCATTGCTAGTGCGGGAAGTGGATCATCGGGCGAAGAACGCTTTGGCCGTGGCTCAAGCCTTAGTCGGCCTCAGTCGCGGCGAAACGATCAAAGACTATACGGAAGCTGTCACTGGGAGACTTGCCTCCCTTGCTCGCGCGCATTCACTCCTGTCACAGTCTCGATGGAAAGGGGCTGCGCTGTCCGACATCATACAAGGTGAGCTTGGCGCGTGTCTTGCTGCCCATCAGTTCGTGTTTTGCGGCCCCGCTCTCTCACTAGCAAAGACCGCAGTTCAGCCGTTCAGCTTGGTTCTGCATGAATTGGCCGCCAATGCCATGAAACACGGAGCTGCGTTAGCCAGAACCGGACTCGTGAACGTGTCCTGGAGTGTCGTTGAAGATCAGCTGGAGCTTGCATGGGTGGAGACTGGTGGACCAGAAGTCGCCTCCCTCAAACAGCCGGGCGTCGGACTTAATCTGCTCCGGCGCACCGTTGAAAACCAGCTTGACGGGAAGCTAAGTCTTGAGTGGACTTCACAAGGCTTAAACGCCCAACTAGCGATACCCCCGAGCAGGTATTCTGTAGAAAGTAGCATTGGGAGTCATGGCCGATGAGCCGACCCTCGAAGTAGCGCGTACGGCAACCCTGCCCAAGAGCGGGCCAGGTGCTCAGACTGTACAGCGTCGTCACTCCTCAGCCTAGCCGTTATCAGATGACCGACGACGGTGCTTTGTAACGCCGCGCTAATCGAGCGCTTGGCTCACGCAATCAAGCAAATCAGTTTGGCGTTATGACCTGCCCAGAACGTTTCGGCCAGCAGCCTTCGGGCCGTGGGCCGCTAGATCTTCGTCGTAGCCCTTGGTCGCCAACATCGGTCGCGTGGGATCGAACTTGCCGATCTCTGTCGCCCGCACAATGGCGTTGATGTCACCGGACATGACTAGTCGGTGAACAGCAGGTCGATTGATCCTTCTTGGTAGTGCATGCCCATGGCCTCGCTGGTGCAGTGAGGCATGACGATGCCGGTCGCCTTTCTTCAGTGACGCAGATCGATAGGTACTGGCCAGCGGGTAGATCGCGTTCGCGCCGGCCTCTATCATCGATCCACTTGTTGGCCGTTTCGATGGTCAAACGCCCGCCTTCAGGCATGGCATCTCGCGCGTTGATGCACAGGTTCAGTAGTGCATTCCCCAATTGCCCGGCATCGATCAGCGCCGTCCATAGGTTGGCGGCACCCACTATCTCCAGCGTGATTGCGGGCCCGACCGTGCGACGGATCAGATCTTCCAAGCCGTAGACTAGCCGATTGACGTCGGGCGGTTTGGCATCAAGCGTTTGGCGGCGTGAGAAAGCCGACAAGCGTTGCGTCAGTGCAGCAGCGCGACGGCCAACGCCCAGGGCTGCAGTGATGAAGCGTTCAGCATCAGCAAGACGCCCTTGCGCGGCCCGCATCTGCAACAGCTCGAGATTGTCAATGATGGCGGTCAGCAGATTATTAAAATCTGCGCAAGACCACCAGTGAGCTGACCAACCGCTTCCATCTTCTGTGCCTGACGAAGTGCGTCTTGGGTCGCGTCGACCACCTTCGATGACATTGCAGGCGGAACATCGAATAGAGCACATGGCGCTGCACGACGGTCTGACAGACCTGCCAAACC
>NZ_QZVQ01000022.1 GCF_003660445.1 Croceibacterium ferulae
TCTCCCTAACCTCAAAAACCCGGCCAGCGATGGCCGGGTTTTCTGTTCGCGCCAGCGAGACTGCGCGCTGAAGCTCTATCCGCTTGAGATCGGCACTCAGGCCGGCTCAGCCACCTTCTCGGCGGCAGCTGCCTTCGGCTTCCGGCCCGGCTTCTGAGCTGACTTCTGACCAGGCCGTTCGCCGGGCTTGCGGCCCAAGCCGATGTCCTTTGCCAGCGCACGGCGCTTTTCGGCATATTCAGGAGCGACCATCGGGTAGTCAGACGGCAGGTTCCAGCGCTGACGGTACTGGTCGGGCGTCATGCCATACTGCGTCATCAGGTAACGCTTGAGCATCTTCATCTTCTTGCCGTCTTCCAGGCACACGAGATAGTCAGGCTTAATCGATGCGCGGACGGAAACGGCCGGCTCCGGTCGTTCTTCGACTGGCTCGCTTGCGCCCAAACCCTGAAGAGCTCCAAACACGTTCTGGATGAGGGTCGGCAGATCTGCGACCTCGACCCTGTTGTTCGTGACATGCGCAGCAACGATGTCTGAGGTAAGTGCGATCAGCGTCTCGGCCTGATCATTATCAACGGTGTTCATGCAGTTCCCTACTGTTCCGACTTGTCGATGTGAGTGTCGAAAGGTGCATGTCGTTTCAGCAGCGATTGAAATCAACCTCTGACGCACATGAACTTAGTCAGTTTTGTCGACTTTACGCCGTCGGATCCGACACTCTCACAGTAGCCATTCAGCGGTGGGAGCAAAGATTGCGAGGATCACAGAGAAGCCTGTCAGTCAGTCAGTCGATTCTAAGCAAACATCGAAACCCGATCAGGTGTCAAGCTCCTGGCGCGCAAGTGTGTCGCCAAACGAAAACGGCCGCCCAATCGGGACGGCCGTTTGCTTATGCATATGTCTGCCTTAGATCAGTACGGTCGCAACATTGGCTGACCATGCGCACTGGCTTTGCGAAAATAGGCGGCAAGCAGAAGCTTGATGAGGCTGATCATGATACTTTCTCCTACACGGATCGGCCCATCAACGATCTGATGGAAGCCACGGTGTAAATGGATCGTCCATCCATCATGCGCAGATGATCGCAATCAGGTTTTTCTTTCACTCGAGGCTGTAATTGGACCAGCCTGGTGCCAAACTCAAACGCGAAGAGGTTCACAGCTGTTGCAACCTTTGCACCCGTTCCTGGGAATACTACCTACGGCTCTGCAAACGATTTTGAAGGCGCCTAGCCTTCCCCGATGGCTTCCCTTCGCGCGCGCTAGCATCGTCAGAGTCCGGAGCCAAAAAATTCAGCGGCTCTGGTGTGCAGACTGCGGGCAGTCATCTCGGCACCAACGCCCCGAGATCTCGGCAGTCTCAAGAGCCGCTCGAAGGTTACGCTCCAAAGTCGGGAGACGGACTTGAGCCACAATCAAGGTGGAGGTGTCCTGGACAGTGCCGATGACACTCATCTAGCCATCAGCAAAGTGTTAGCACTTCGTCTGTCAGATTTCGTGTGTGGCGTTCACCGATCTCTCGCCGGGATTCCGGCAGTCCACCCCGCTCCACTTCAACGTGACGGTCGATAAAGGTCAGGTATTTGCTACCCTTCTGGGGCAGCGCCACAACTTGGCTGAGTACTTGCCCGTGATCGCGGAAAACTACCTCACCAACGTTCGCTGGAAGCTGAACGGCCAGGACCTGTTCTGGGAGTACTGGATTGGTGAGCCGGCCTGTATCGGCGGCACCTTCTGCTATCGTGCGGAAACCCGTGAGTTTCAGTCTTTCATCTGGACCGAACACCCTGCTGTTGATCTGCCCGCCTTGCAGAGCGCGCAACGTGAAGCGACGCAGTTCCTCCAAATGACCCGCAGGGCAGCTTGAAGCCCCTTGGCCCTCATGGCGGCGTAACCTCCTCGTAACAGCCGGCGCGGCGGAGCTGACGAACAATCCCGTTGAACGCGGCAGTGACACCCTGCGCGCGACCAATGTCGTTCTCTTGGCAAGCAGCATCCCAGTACAGCACGAGCGGCCAGCGCTCTGGGCAGTGAGGTAGCAGGCATCGGAGCGCTAAGCGGACCTCAGCGACATCGACGCGGGTGTCCGAGCAACGGGACACACCACAGCGCAGGATGTGCACTGAGAGCGCGATCACGACCCGCTGATGCTTCGGCAGCTGCGACATGAATTAATGGAAGTCATGCGACTTGAAGCGGACGACCTGCTCCGGATCCATTCCGTCGGCGTGCGGCGGCCAATAACAGTTCCGCGGCTCCGGGCTCCAGCCCTTGTCCCCGCAATCAGGTGAGCCTGGGTGCTGCGCTGCATCTCCCCGGCCAGTCTTGTGCGGGAACGACATATTGCCGACCCGGTGCAGCAGATCGCCATGGTCGATGATCCGGTCGCAGATCACATGGATGATCTCGCCTTCCTTCTGCACCCGCTCTTTTAGGCCGACCATCGAGGCGGACATGATCGTGCGTCGCTGGGCCTCGAAGCGATCAGGCCACAGTATGCCGTTGGCAATGCCGGTCTCGTCCTCAATCGTGATGAACAGGACGCCCTTCGCAGAACCTGGCTTTTGCCGGACCAGGACAATGCCGGCGACCTCAACATGGCGTCCGTCTCGGATGGTGGCGAGATCTGCGCATCTGGTCACGCCGCGCCTCGTCAGCTCGTTCCGCACGAAAGTCAGAGGATGGGCGCGGAGGGAGAGCTGTAGGGTAGAACCCCATCGGCTGCGCGTTCATCAGCGCGGCGCAGAACACGTCGGGATGGTGGTGCTTCATCCATGATGACGCGTAAGAGATCTTGGCAAAGGAGGCGGCGTGGCTCTCAGGGAAGCCATAGGATCCAAAGCCTTCGAGCTGGCGGAAGGTGCGCTCGGCAAACTCACGCGGATAGCCGCGTTCGACCATGCCGTTCACCAGCTTCTCGCTGAAGTGACTGACCCCGCCGGTGAACTTGAAGGTCGCCATGGCGCGGCGCAGCTGGTCCGCCTCTGCCGGCGTGAACCCGGCACCGACGATCGCGACCTTCATCGCCTGTTCCTGGAACAGCGGGACACCGAGCGTCTTCTCCAGCACGGCACGCAGCTCCGGCCGCGGGTATTCCGGCTTCTCCAGCCCTTCGCGCCGGCGCAGGTACGGATGCACCATGTCGCCCTGAATTGGCCCCGGGCGCACGATCGCCACTTGGATCACAAGGTCGTAGAACCGGCGCGGCTTCATCCGCGGCAGCATGGACATCTGCGCCCGGCTCTCCCATGCCTGGGTCGATCCGCTCCGTCCGGAGCTTCAGCAGCCTGAGCAGGTGCGATGCCTCGCGGGTTGGCCGGGAAGTGCCGACCGCCACCACCTTTTCGCTGCCATCGGTCCGCAAGCCGGTCAGCTGCACCGATCGCGCACCCAGACCCTTCGCCTGCAGCACGCCGGCGAGATCCGTTAGGAGGTCGCCCATGACCTGCTCGATCGCCTCGGCGGTGCCGATCGGCTCCAGCAGCCGGCGCTCGACCCGTGGCACCTCGATATTCTCGCGCGGAGTAATTGGCTCCGCGACCGAGCCAAGCGCCTGATCGAGCCGGGTGATCGCTGGCAGGCCAAGGCGCCGGGCCAGCGGTCCGCGTGCGACCGGCAGCAGATCGCTGATGCGCTCGAAGCCGAACTTGCGGGCTGCGCTCAGCGCCGTCGGTGTCAGCCGCAGCGCCGCGATCGGGAAGGGGCCAAGCGCCTCCACTGCCCCGCCCGGTGAAGCGACTTGGATCGGATCGCCGCGGCCGAACCGGGCGAGAGCGTGGGCCGCGCAGGCGTGTCAGCAACGCCGACGCGGGCGGTGAAGCCGGACCTGCAGCGGCCCTTTTCGGCCGAGCAAATGCAGGTCCGCGGCCCGATCTTCCCTACCCCGCCACAAGACCGCCGTCTAAACTCGTTGGACAGCCTAGCAACCAACCCACAACCCACTCGATCCGCGTCTTCATCTGCGCAGCGCGCCGCAGGCGCGCTGCAGAATATTCTGTCGATTGCACGGTGCCGGAAGGTACAATCGGCTTGCTGTAGCTGCTGGGAACATGGCACGAACAATGCCTCTGTTTTGCTCTCGATCTGGACAGTTCAACGATGTCGTTCCTCCTTGCCGCCGCTGCCGGCGCCGTCTTTTCCTGTACCCCTGTCAGAGTGTTTGACGGAGATGGTCCGCTGTGGTGCGAAGAGGGTCCGCGTATTCGCCTGAAGGATATCGCAGCCCGCGAGATGGATGGCACCTGCAGGCCCGGTCACCCCTGCCCCCGGGCAAGTGGCGAGCAGGCTCGAGATGCACTGGTCAACTTGCTTGGCGGACCGCGCGGCACAATGCGCACCGGTCATATTCGGGTGCGCTATCCTACCATCCAGTGCCGCAGCTTCGGCCAGAACCACCACCGCGAGGTAGCGTCCTGCCGCCTCGTCGATGGCCGTGACCTTTCAGCTGCGATGGTGCAAACCGGCACTGTACTGCCATGGCAGCATTAACGCGCGGCTTGGATCCGGCCGCCGTCAAAATGACACCCAATTTTGGACGGTCCAGCTGCGTGTCACAGAGTTCGATTCCTGATGTCACGCGAGTCCAGATCTCTGTGTCAGGTTCTACGATCCGTTGGCGCCGCCGAGTCCGGTTTTAAGCGAACAAATCCGGGCCGCAGAGTCCGGCGCTGAGTGAACATTCAACGGCGCAGAGTCCGGCTTAAGAGAACATCCGGTGGCTGTATGGGCGCAGCGGCCAACGCCTCAGCCGAGTATGACCTGGTTTCGACCTGCCTGCTTGGCGGCGTACATCGCGGCATCGGCCCGGTGCAGGGCGCCGGGTGTATTGCTTGCATCACCGTCAGCTTCTGCGACGCCGGCTGAGAAGCTGATGACCCCAAGCGGCTCGTCCGTCTCGCGGAGCTTGAAGCGTCGGGAGGCAAGATCAGCGCGGGCCTGATCCAGCAGCGCCGTACAAGCGGCCGCGTCGCCACCGTCCATGACCACGATGAACTCTTCGCCACCCCAGCGCCCCACCAGGTGCGGCGCGCAGCTGGTGGCAAGGGAGCTGGCGACCATCTTCAGCACGCGGTCCCCGACCGTATGGCCGAAGCGGTCGTTGACCCGCTTGAAGCTGTCGATGTCGCAGAGCCCGACGGTTCGCTTGCGCCCGGCGCTGGCGAGCTCCTCCAGCTGCCGCTCAACACGCCGGCGGTTTGGAAGACCCGTCAGCGCATCGCGTTCAGCATCGCCGCGGGCGGTTGCGAGTTCCTGGCGCAGTGCCTCGATCTCGCGCAGCGCACTGCGGAAATTGTCCTCTGCCTGCTTTGACCGCTCAATCATGCGGGCGACGATCTGCACGGTCCGCGCTGCCTGGCTGTCGAGCTGCTGGGCTTCGCTGTCTAGGTCGGCCACGAACTCTTGCGACTGGGCGGCAGCTGTTGCCGTCAGCGCCCCAAGGCGCTCCGCCTGAGCCTCCAGACGCCTTCGTTCGCCATCGCCGTTCGACCCTGAGTGCCGAATGCTGTCGCCGGCATAGAGTGCGACGATCTCGTCCGCCTCTTCTTGCCGCATCCGTACGCCGTCTTCAGCAATAGCTTTGACGGCAAGTCCGATCCGGGAGGTGGGTTCATCGACCGCGATGTAGGCGAGGGTGTAGTTCTGAGGGGTTGGGGGCAATCGGTGACGTTCAAGAAATGCCAGCGCCTCGTCACTGGTCGTCCGCAATGCTCGCGCCACTATGCTGTCGCCCCCGACGGTTCTCTCATTGATCTAGGTTGATCGTACTCGCTCGGCACCTGTTCGCCACACTGAATTATCTCGGCAGCTGATTAGCTGCCGAGTTGTGGCGGTTTGACCCCAATGAGCGGGTTAGCGATCCTCGTTGGCGCGCTTTTCTTCGTCGCTCAGCATCACCTGATAGTCTTCATCCTACGGCCGACCCTCAAACGCCGGCTGTCCTTCGACGTAGTTGCGGGGGCGATCGGTCACCAGGGTGATTTCGGTGATGCGGGTGTCCCGGCCGTCGCGAGCGATGGGGTCCTTGGCCAGGCGGCCGACGAGATTGACGTTGTTCATTTCCAAGCCTCCGTGATCCGGCGGGGCGTCCGCCGTGCCCCTGTTTGAGCCCGCCCGGTGGGCCGGGACACCGACGCGCTCGCGCGGAGGGGAACATCCGATGGCGGAGTGGTGCGGGCAGGCCGCCCATCGGGCGGACCACACGGTCCGTTATCGGGTGTTGGCCCGGTTCGGAGGGTGGGCTGGGGGCACATCGAGGCGGATGCACCTCGCCGGGTCACCGAGAGGCGCCAGAGAAATGGACAAGGGCAATCCGAGCCGGACACGCATGGCCAAGGACCACACCATCGCTCGTGATGGCTACAGGGACACCTGCGGCATCGCCGAAAGCACCCGATCCGGGTGACCGGTCGGACCTCCCGCTGATGCGAGGGGTCGTCATGGATCCAGGGCTATCCGGTCAAGGACGACACCTGAGTTCCGCGAGGGCACCACGGCATGGGCATGGGGGTCTTGCGACCACGCTGCTTATGGCGACCGCCGCCGTCACCGGCCGTTTTCACTGCACAAATCCGCGGGGACGCCGGACGCGCCGCGGAGGCTGTGGGATCATCGCCGGACGTTCGGGTTCCTTCCCCACCATTAGGCCGCGCTGATGCGTCGCCCTGCTGCGCTCGCGGTATTGCAGTGCAGGCGTTCTGCCAGCGATCGTGACCCGTCAGGGCCGAGACCCGTTCGCGGGGCTCGGTGGAGCCGACGGCGCCGCCAGGTCGCGCAGCGGCTAGATGGTGCCGGAGGCGGAATAGAGCGCGATCCCGCGATAGCGGGAGGTGGTCAGGACTATTCTTGCGTGGCTGCGAGGGCTCCTGGGTTCGTGTCACCGGTGCGAGCGAAAACGGTCTCGTTGCGCCGACCTACAGCATAGAGGGTGAGGAATGTTGCACACATGTTCAGGCCCGCAGCGTAGAGGGCACCGGAGGTCGGATCTTCAGCGGATCGCAAGAGGAGTGCGGCCGCAGCGGGCAGCATGATTCCTGCGCTGGCAAGCCACAGAGGTATACCAATCACCAGCAAGACGATCGTCGTCATGCGGTAGCCGCGCGATAGTGCTTCCTCGCGCGACGGTTCGCGGAACGTGAACAGCTCGGTCTCAGGTTCGTAGGGACGCATGGTGGTTTCCTCCGGATTGTGGACATTCAAGCAAGAGTCTAAGCCTTTTAAAGGTTTGGTTTCTCAAACGCGGACAACAAGGCGCTTGATAATCAATGGCTTAGTTCAAGACGGAAAACCGTTCACCCTTGCCTAACGAATGGTTTATGAAGCCTATCTGGATCAATGCGCCGCTGCACGGGAGTGAGGTTGCACCGATGAGCATTCCTGACTTCTGCGCTGGACCTGACGGGTTCTTCCGCTTTGGTCCGCAGCTAGCCGAGGCCGCCGCGATGTTAGTTGGGTTAGAGGTCCGGAAGCGCTGCGGCTTCGAGCCCTCACCAACACAGCGCACGACGTGGGCAGAGCTGTTCAACGAGACGGTCTGCCCCGAGTACGGCTTGCCGCACACTGCCGAAGATATGGCAGAATTAGAGTCTAAGCTGCACCGTTTCATCAAGCATACGGCAGCGAACGAGCTTCAGATCCGCACACTTAAACAGTGGCGAGATCTTCGTCCTCCCTCATAGTGATTAGGCCTAACTGGCTTTGATGCGCTTTGTAGCTATTTCCCAGCTGGCCGGGTTCATTTCGTAAGGGCCGTCGCTGTTCCAAATGTCGAGCGGTATCCCTAGGATCTGCTTCTCGCCTATTTTCTGGAAGACGCGCTGTAAGACGGAACATGACCTCCCACCGCACTAGCGGATTATGATACAGCCGTCCGGCTGTTATCGCTTCGGTTTTCAGTGAATGCCTGCCGGAACTTACCGTCTCTTACGCATGTCCGCTGATGCGGTGTAGATGACTTGAAGCGCGGACAAAGGCTGCCTTCTTTCGTCGAAGCCTAGATTAGGAGGAGCCTGCACTACCCTCATCGAAGCGACACGATCCGCCTCCGCAAAGCCCTGATCGCAAGCAAGCTACCCGCTCCAGCCTGTCCGGGTGAGAAACTAGACTGGAGCGGGGAAGAGGGGGCGCCTCTCGGGAACGCGCCGGCTCTGCCTGGCGGTATATATTCGATGGCTTGCCGATTGATGGCGGAGCAGCTCGGTAGGAATACGCATGGAGAAGAAGTCAGTCTGGTCGACGGGGCGTGCTGGCATTCTCCACGGCTTCCCACAGCCGCAATGCGAGTTCGGACCAGTCCGAACGATCGGTTGAGGCAAAGCGAAGCGCCGCCACTTTCCTATCCCGCCCGGATATCGCAGCGCTTCCACGATGACGCGTACCTCAGCCCACAACGCCTTCATCAGATCAGGGTCAACTTCCTTATGCGGAACACCGCTTTGAAGGAGCGCCAAGGCGCGACCTGCCTTCTCAACCGTCATAGAATCCTTCGACGCTTTTACCGCAAGGATGTCGTGCCGGAGCCTGACGTCAACTGGTGTGTTACTGCTTCATCAGCCGGAAGCGCTATGGTCTGGATGGATGGAAGAGCCGCGATCCGGTGATAACCGACAGAGACGATGACGGAGAGCAACGATGAGTGACATGCTGATCGGGTTTCTGCTGGGCGCATCGCTGGTGACACTGCCTATCACGATAGCGATAATCTTAGGCTTCCGCTGGTATCGTAAGACAACCGCGGGAATAAACGCCAGGCGAGAGGAAACCCGCAGGAACTACGACAAGATCCGGGCCTCGATCCACGCTAGGCGAGGAGGAGTGTGATAGGGTGGGAAGTCGAGCTAATCTTCTACTTGGTATGCACCATGGCACACGTGGCGATCTAATGGTTTCATAACCCGAAGATCGCGCATGATATTGACGACTGGACGTCCAGCCCCTCTTTATGTCTCACACCAGCCCGACTATGTTGCCAAGTCACGCCGGTATGTTGGCGGCTGACTGCCTCAGGAGTGACACCACATGACGCCCATTGAGGCAGCAGCGCGCGCCCTTGCCAAGCACCGGAGCGGTGTGGATGATTTCGACGAGCTGGATAAGAGCGTGCAGGAGACGTTGAAGGCGGAGGCGCGGGCGGTGCTAGCGGCGACCCGGGAGCCGAGCGACACGATGCTTGATGCCGCCCACGGCAACGAACACGCGGACTGGGACGCCGGCTGGCGCGCCATGATCGACGCGGCGCTGGGGGAAGGCTGACCCATGGCCCCGCTAGAATGAGCCGCCCGCGCCTTATGTGCGCTCGACGGCCACCAAGAGAATGCGACCATGGGCGGTTGGCCGCTATGGCACAGCTATCGGTCCGAAGCGCGCGCCGTGATGGAAGCGATCCGCGACCCCAGCACGGCAGCGGTGACGGCGGCGGCGGCGAAATCCGGGGAAATCGACAGAGGCGATTTCGCGGGCATCTACCGGACGATGATCGACGCGATGCTGGCCGAAGGACCTTGACCGTCCACGCAATTTGTCCCGGTGATCCCCGGCCGGTATGCGGCGAGGGCAAGGTATTCAGCGGCGTCCCCAGCTTCGTGACCTGCGTGGCGTGCAGAAGCCTTTTGTCCGCGCTGGGTCTATTCGTGCAGCCCGTGACTAATTGTTAACACGCGGAGCCTATTCATTGTGAACCCAAGATCGGCCCGTCAGGCAGACTTGGTGAGGGCCGCGTGCAGTCTCCTGGGCGCGGCCCTCTTCTCTTCACCTCCTCGGCGACCGGTCTGAACGCCGGCCGTCGCAGATGTTAAGGTTTCCGCAGGTCTTTTGACCCTAGGCGAACCCTCCTCAGGCAGGCTGAGCGCGGCGGGAGTGCATTAGCGCTGAGCCGTCTTCCGACCGGA
This sequence comes from Croceibacterium ferulae, assembly GCF_003660445.1. Classification (GTDB taxonomy): domain Bacteria; phylum Pseudomonadota; class Alphaproteobacteria; order Sphingomonadales; family Sphingomonadaceae; genus Croceibacterium; species Croceibacterium ferulae. Next base: position 9,884 of record NZ_QZVQ01000022.1, read on the forward strand.
ATAGGCGTGGACAGATGGCAAGTGGAATTCTCAGCCTTGGTGGCGCTCTGGGATTGGTTGGCTCGGTTTTGGCCGTGGCCCTGATCATCCTTTGGCTTACGATCCGGTCCGTTTCCTCACGCGACAGGGCGAAGGGACATCAGCCATACCGCGAGGTGAAGGTCATGGCGGAGGTCCCTAGTGGGCAAGTCTTGGCATTGACAGGCGAGAACCGGGCGTTGGAGGCCGAGGTAGCTGAGGCTGTGGGGCCTTCCCGGTCTTAGCGCCGCATTGGGCAGCCGGCGCCGCCCAAATCCGAGTTCATATTTTATGCTCCCCCAGCTGGGGGGCCATCAGCCCGCCATAAATGCCGCACGCACGGGCACGACCGCGAGGAGCTTCCCCTCTTCGTCTCGGATTTGGTACTCGATTGCTAGAGTGTCCCGTCCAGCCACTATCCCCTCCGCGACGAGTTGGCGCCCACTTTCAATTGCATGCTCCCGAGCTGCGTCGAGGTCGGCGAACTGCTGACCTTCGGGGTCTCGCGCGCCGCCCTCTATGGTCCATACAGCCGCCCTCTATGGTCCATACATCTGTGTAGAAACGGCTCATGGAGCTAAAACAGCGCCTGCCGTTCTTGGTTTCTGTTGCTTCAACCACAGTACATGCAGGGCGCGTGCCGCATCACCTTCTTTTTGCAGTTGAGCAGATGCGGAACGGAGGAAAGGTGCTGCGACGACCAAGAGTCCTTGGGGGTCTGCAACGTCGCCGCAGCGTGGCCCGCTTACGCCACAGGTCGCGTCAGCACAAGCGGTGGAACGCCTGCCCAGGTACACCGTTTAAACCACCTGTGAGCGTCGGCGATCAAGCCCGATATGTCGGCGCTCACTTTGACGATCCAACTCGTCTTGCGGGTGAGCGCTGGCGGTCCCGTCAGTCCGGCCAGCGCTCATTCTGCAGGACAGAACAGGATGAATACTGTGGGGCGGCGTGACCGGGAAGTGCCCAGTCCAAACGCCACCCCAAACCCGCAGCTTATTCGGGTTCCCACCGTCCCGAGGTCATCGAGGCCTCGTCCGCTTGTCTTGGGTCGCTGCAGTCAACGAATGTGTATGCTCACGCAGAGACCCCGCCAAGTACGGAAAGTTACCTGATCTTCGCTGTACTAAATCGAATCAGTTGTTGTCCGCACAAGCAGTAAGTGCCGCATGCATGGTTTTGCCCCAAGCCCGCAGCAGCAGCGCCGACGCCGCTACTATCGGCAGGTCCGCCGCAGCACTGCCCGTAAGCTGTGTTTGCAGCGCCTCGGCGGTGTCGATTACTACGGAGGCAATCTGCGGATCGATCATAGCGTTACCTGTCTGCGTGTAGGGAGAAGGGGCGCAGGACGATTACTCAAGGCCCAGCACAAACGAGCAGCCCTTGAGCAGCAGCAGGAGCATCAGAACGCCCACAATCCTGTCCATGTCTGGCCCTCCAGAAGGTGGCGCCGCACCGGTTGCCCAGCACGGCGCCGGGCAGGTCACAGTGTGCAGGTCGTGCCCACGTCGGCCGCCTGGATCTGCGCGTCACGCAGGTGGCGGTTGAACTCGGGCAGGTTCTTGGCAACGCGGGCGCGCTCCACCAGCGTGTAGGTGTCGCGGTACTTGCCCATGGCGTTGTTCACGGCGGCGCTGCGGTTCGACTTGGCCGAGTACTGCCGGCTGACGCAGCTGTTGAAGGTGGCGGCGTGCTGGGCTTCGGCGGCCGGCACGGGCTGGTTGCTCTCCGGCACGGTCTGGGTCTGGCCCATGGCGAGGGCGGCGGGGGAGGCGATGGTCATGATGGCGGCCACGAGGGCGGCAATCAGGGCAAGAATGCTCTTCATGTGGATAGTCCTTTCGGGTTGGGTACTCAGGTGCAGCGGGGTCATTCCCCGGGCTGTTCGGTGGGCCGGCGATCAGGGATCGAGCCGTGTGTCTGGTGGGCATTCCCAAGGTCGAAGCCTGCCGCGACGAACGGCATCGCCTCACCGCGGGGTATCAGAATGAATCGTTTCGGCGTGATCGCACGGCAGTCGCAGCAGCTTCATGATGCCAGGCGAGGTCAGGCGGCTACGCGGTAGAGGTCGGCCTGGATCCACGGCTCAACCACCGTTTCATGATCGAGCGCGCCCTCTTCGATCAGCGCGTTCAGCTGATCGCGGGCAGTGGCGATCGCCTGTTCCCATCGGTTCAGCATCGGGCGCACCAAGGGATGGCCGGCCTCCGGCGGCAGCTGCCGAGGTCGCAGACAGGCAGCACGGCGCGGCTTGCAATACCAGCTGACCATGTGGGTGGCGGCCAGGGCGTCGGTCTTGCTGATCTGCTGTCTATGCGCCTCCCGGCGAGCCTGGATGCCCCAGGCTTGGCTATCGATGCTGGCCACTCGGTCCCTGAACTCGCTGAGGTACGGCAGGGCTTGGCCTTTCACCCCGAAGCAATGTAGAACCACACCCTTGGGCAGGATGCGATCAAGCCGCTCGACAACCGCGATCAGGCCTTCGGGCCTGCGGATCTCGCGCCGGCACATGCTGCCCACGCCGATGGTGCGCCCGGGTTCGATCGACCAGCTCAATGCGTCTGGTGTCTTCTCGTAATCGTCAGGGGTGCGGCCCTGCAGCACCGGCATGAAGCGATGCTCGATCCCGGCCTCGCGCGCGCGTCGCCGTGTCTCGCGATTGGCGGCGATGGTGCGCGACAGTCGCTCGGCGATCGCGGTGCGGTCGGCCGCGATCTCTTGTTCGACCGGATAATCGAAGCTGGCAAATTGGCGGAAGGGGAAGCTGGCCGCCAGCTCGACATAGGACTCAACAGTCCAGGGGAATCCGCCGTAGATCATGTGGCTGGTGAAGCCGCCGCTATCGAGCGTGAGGTCGGTGCCTGCAGGCAGACGCTGCAGGTCGGTGGTGTTCCATCCCGCCCAGCGCCGGCGATCGCCCTGCCCGCGCCAGCGGGACAGGGCATTTGCCGACACCAGCAGCGGGGCGCCGAGCGCCAGCGCGCGCGCGAGGATCGGGCCTTGCCGCAGATGCGGCAGCCCGAGGATGATCTCGATCATGCCGCATTCCTGACCTTCCGGGCGGACGGGTTCGCCGGCTTGTCTACGATCGTCGCGCCGAGCTGCTCTACCGTGCGCGGCGTCTCGGTGGCATCCCAGCGGCCCTTATCGGCCAGCATCCATTGCTCGTCGGCACCGTAGGAGGCGTGCCCCAGATGATCGACGGCGGTGACCTCGCGCGCGACGAAGCCGACCATGCCGTCGGGCACCCACTGCGCCCAATCGCCGAAGGCGGAGCAGGCGATCACCTGACCGATCACGCGCTGGTACTTGGCCCGTTCCGTCAGGACGTATGACTGGTTCTCGGCAACGGTCTCGCCGGCGAAGGCGGTGTAGCGGTCCGGGTGCCAGCAGCACACGGTGTCCCGGGCGTGCTGCAGCCGGTCCGGCTTGCCGAGCTCGGTGCCGGCGAACTCGGCCTCGAAGGCGAGCACCGGCAACGCCCAGTTGCAATCCTCCTCATAGCTTCGGTGGTCGAGGCGCAGCGCGTCCGGCATGGCCGCCTGGCGCTCATCGGAGAGGATGATGCCGCCGTGGCTGGGCGTGGTGACCAGCCACAGACCGGGGATTACCTCGTCGGCAGTCTGGACACCGCCCCAAATGGATTCTTCGGGACGCGGGGTATTGGCGAATTGCTGCATGATGGATCTCCTGTTCCATCACACTCCCTCCCCCTCCCCTCTGCCGGCCTTGTGCCGGGGCTGCGCGACCGGAGCCTTTCGCCGCGCCTCTCGTTGATGGCGGGAAAGGAACACGCATGTTGATCAAGCTCGCCGCCCTCGCGGCCGTCGGCTACGCCGGGTATAAGTATCTCAATGGTAATGGAGGAAGCACTGTGCCGAGCGCATCCCCTCGTCCCTCACCCGACCAACGTGCTGTGGCTGGTGGTCCCATCAGCGGGGAGGCGCAGCTGATCCATCGCGGCGAGAAACTGCCCAGCGACTGACTCTGCTGACCCGGCTGTAACGATTACGCGCCTGCGTATCTGCGCCTTTGGTAGAGTTCGAAAGCACACCACAGGACAGCGCCGGCCATTAAAAGGGGGATCATGTCTGCGCGGTTCTCGAAGTACGCTACGACCGAGACCGACGACATACCGAACAAAACTGAAGGCCAGAACCTGCGTGTCGCAAGCAGCAAGGCGAACATCACAGGGATAGTAAGCACGAGCGCGGAGGTCTGAACGAGCGAAATCCAGTTCATCGTCGGAGATCCTTTGCCCAGGACGTTGCCGTCTCTGGTTTCGTTGATCGGGTCGTTCTAGCTCGCAACGCCACCCTCGACCATCGCCTCCAGCTTGTCGAGTATCGCGTCAGTCGAGATGTCGTCGAGGGTGATGGTCAGCGCCGGTCGAATTTCGGTGATCCGCGCCTTTTCGATCAGCTTGCGCTCGAGATAGTGGCTGGTGGTCTCGCGCAGGACCTGCACCGCGAAGTCTGCCTCCTCGCCGGTTCTCCAATCAAGATAGGCGACCACCAGATCGGGCCGCACATTCCCCGAGGGATGGAAGATGTCGAACAACGGCCTTTTGATCGCGACCTGCACGCCTTTGGCACGCATCCGGTACTGGAACCTGGTCAGTCGTTCGAGCAGCTGGCGATCGTCACCGCGGTCGGTGGGGATGAACTGGTTGCCCTTGAATACCGGCTGCGCATAGGCGCGCAGCGGAAGATACCCTTCCCGCTTGCTGTGCTCTCCAACGACTGCAAGCACCAGGAAAGGCGGCTCGACCTGAGCGCGGATGATCCCGGTATGCTGGATGCGGTTCCGCACGCTGACCGTGCCCAGGCCGGTCTCGATATCGGTGCCGGTGATCGCATTCGCCTCAAGCAGCAGGAACGCCTGCGGCGCATAACCGACCGGCCACTTCTTCGCCGCCTCGCGCAACCTGGCGTGGACCCTCAGGCTCTCGTAGTCAGTCGCCTTGGTGTAGAGGTGATCGGCAAGGCAGATGCCTGGCGCGATCTCGAACCGCTGTGCGGCCTGCCAGACTTTGCGCAGCTCATCCCGGATCGAGAACTCGGGTCGGCCTTCCGGCGGCAGCGCCTGGATGACGTTGGTGCGCACGGCCTCCAGCAGCATCCATAGCAGACGAGCAAGGCGCGGGATGTCGACACCGCGGCTGCGATCGTCCGGCTCGCTGTCGAGCGGCGCCTGCGCCAGCTTCTCCGGCGCTTCCTTGTGTGCGTTGAACAAGCCCTTGGGGAACTCGATCTCGAACAGCGTGTCGTCGGCCCGTTCGCGGATGCGATCGGGTGCCGGCGGCAGGTAGAACGGGCAGGCCCGCTTGTGCGCCGGCCGGCTCGGCAGTCGGCGCAGATAGTAAGTTTCCTGGAAGGAGAGATAGGCCGGGCTCATCAGCGGCGGACGGGCCTCGTCGCCCAGGCAATCGCAGGCGATCCACTTGTGGTTCTCGCGTGCCGTCACGACCATCGACACCGAGGCGGCGTGATCGTCCTGCGAGCCGCTGCCGGTATACCAGCGGACGAGCGCACCGCGCAGGGCGCGCGGCAGCGCGAAGCGCTTCCCCAAACCGTTCGTGTCCCTGGTCACCAGCCACATGATGAATGCCTTGACGCCTCCGCGATGTTCACGTTGCGTTCACGCCCTTACAGGAGCATACCATGGATCAGTCAATTGCCGTTGGCCACTTCGACCTTGATGTAACGTTGCGCGATGCAGCCCTCGATCCCGAGAGCACGCCGACCCGGCGCATGATCGCCAATGCCGCGATCGGCGTCGAGACCAACGACGCCTACTATTCGACCTGCGAGTTGCTTGAGGCGCTGGAAGCGGTGCTTGAGGTTGGCGGTCCGCGGAACAAGGCCAAGCTTGCGACAGTGCTGTCGAACCGGTGCGACGATTTCCAGCGGTGCCTCTACTACTGCCTCGCCGGTCGCGGCATCGTGCAGATGCTGGAGGATCTGGAATGGCTTGCCGCCATCCTGAAGGCGCGCGGGCAGATCGAGGGGATTGAAGTCCGCCGGCATGGCCGCCGGCCACTGCCGCTGGTGAACCCGTATGTGGCGGCGGCGCCGGACGGGCTGCTGGTTTCGGCCTCGGCCGACTTCCAGGAGGGTCCCTCCTGGTGGTTCGATCCCAAGTTGCCCGGGATCATCGACGAGGATTGACTAGGGTCCAAACCCAATCAGCAGCTTGATTTCGGCGAGCTGTGCTGATTCAGGAAGTC
>NZ_QZVQ01000023.1 GCF_003660445.1 Croceibacterium ferulae
TCAACCGTGCGCGGGCTGATGTCGAGGTCGCGGGCGATCAGCTTGTTCGCCTTGCCGGCAGCCACGCACTCCAGCACTTCACGTTCGCGCCGGCTGAGCTGATTGATGCGGGTGCGAGCTTCGATCCGCCGGCGGCGGAGCTCAACCAGGGGACCGGCAGCCGCACTGACACGCTGCAGACGGCGGGCGAGGGTGTTCATCTCCAGCGGCAATGCCAGGCAATCGATGGCTCCATCGGTGATCGCATCAACCACGTCGTTGATGGTGAACCCGTCAGCCGTGAGCACCACCGGCAGCGACACACCAGCTTCACTTAGGCGGCGGATCAGCCCGCCCGTACCGCCGGTCACGGTGTCGTGCGCTGCCAGGATGATGCCTTCACCAGGAGCGCGTTCGACCAGCTCATCCAACTCGCTGTAGACCTCTGCGTGGTGCCCCAAGGCAAACGCGATCCGGGCCTGTTCGGCGCGAGAGCGGCTAGTGCTGCCGACGATGTGAAGGTGAGTGCGTTCCATGCCCAATGGTATGGAACAGATCGCAGGAGCACGCATCCCGAACTCCCACCAAGATGAAGCGATCACTACGTGCAAAGCCGGGAATGGCGCTCCCGCGGGAGAAAGTAGCACCACTTTGGAGCTTTCGGCTTTGGCGCGGTTGTTCCAGTCTAAAAGGCGGTGGCACCGGCTTGCCGACGAACCGTCCTTATGCCCCGACGATAGCGTACCAACTACGCGGGCGTTGTAGGCACTGGCGCTCGTCACACTGACGTAGCTGCCCGTCGATCACCGCCGTCGGGAAACGGCAGATGTCTGGTCTAGGCTGCGTGAAGCGGCACGAAATCTGAGCGGCCATGTCGCATGGCGATTTCCGCAGCATAGCTATGCACAATGGCGGCATCATCAGGATTGCTGAGCCCGCCGGCTACCCATCTGAAGCGCTCGATTGCGGCTACCGGATTTCTGAAATTTGCCATTTTTTGCTTAGGCCCTCTTCCAGATCGTTCGAGAAGAACCCAAAGAGGCCGCGGAGGTTCCGCGATATTTCATACGTAAAGCTATGTATGGCTGACGCCCGACATCCAGTTCGCCGAATCGTGGTGGGCCGATCACGCGCCAAGTCCAGGCATCCAGAGCTACTACTGGGCTATCCGGGGCTGCTGCCCCTTCAGCTCGCGCGGGATGGGCAGCGGTATGTCTGTTGAACCATCGTCTTTCGTACACTCGCAGTGACCTATCCGGGCCATGGGCATTCTCGAAGGAGGGTTGTCATCAGACGTACGTGCGCCAGCAGTACCCGCACCTCCAGTGTGTTCGGACGCGGTAAACCCTGACCGCGAGCGCGCACGGGTCGGAGCGTCTCATCCCGCGAATTAGCTGTTAAGGTCTGCACTTTAGCGCTGGGCTGACGTTACAATGGAGTTGGCAAGCTATGGACACAATCATGTTAGAGTTGCGCACCGCGCCAGATGATCGGTCTGGAATTCCCTGCGGTGCCTGGATTGAAGTGCATCAGGCCTGTCCGATGGGCCGCAAAACAGATCTGTCGTTTACCGCTGGGTCGGTCCTCAAGACACCTGATGCAGCTGCACTCGGCCATGATGTGGTCTTCTGAACACACACCCGAAGGCGCGGCCGGCATATATCTAAAAGCGAGGAGGTTCGTGTTTCCGGCGACAATAGAACGCTGACCTGCGGCAAACATCCAGCGTGGCTGACGACAGCGGACGACCGATAGCGCGATCCTCTGCTCCTGTGTCAGCATAGCCAGCAGGCGCTACAAGGCTGCGCGCGACCGCGATCAGCTTCCGCCTGGTTTCTGTTTTCGATCAAGGCCCTTGGCCGTCAGGTCCGTCTCACACGGCGAGGAGACATGAAGTATGAGTCTTGTTCGAGTAATCAGAAATGCTGGCGTGTTCCGTGCTCGCGGCCAATAATGGCAGCCCGGTGTTCGTCAGCACGGCGCCGGCGGCCGGTTCCGCTGGCGGGTGCTGCAACCGTTGCGCATGGCCGCATCAAAGATCTGCAGTTTGGCATCATCCTAGCGGACTATCGGGCCGTGCGTGCGGCTCCCGGAACGGATGTGGTGATCACGCCCACAGCCCTGCGCGAGGGCGCCAAAGTCGGTAAGACGGAGCGGATTACTACCAACTCCTTGGTGGTGAACATCGCTCTGGCGGAGATGAACTCTATCTCCAACATTGTCATCGACTTTGTTGATGACAACCTACTGGATGCCGAGTTCGACGAGCTTCAGCTTGAAATATCAGTTGTGGGGGTAAGCCGCTACGAGCGCCTTTTCCTTGACGAGGCCGATGTGGATTACTTCATCGAGAATGCCGCCATAGATCTCGGCGATCTAAGCCATTACAATACTGGCGCTGGCTATGTCACTCTGAAGATCACACTGACGACTGTGATCTTTTGATACCTGGGCGCGTCGAAGACTCGTGGAACTTGGCGCAGCAGCGACGCAAAGAGTGAAGTGATCTCAGTTGCGTGATGTGGCTGTTTTTTTATCCGCAGTCGATCAGCTGCCTGACAGTAAGCTCCACCCCACGCCCTATCGCATCATCAAGCGTGAGACGTCAGGCGCAGCGTCAAAGAAACCCGTCGCCAGCATGATCGTCGAACATTGCTGCGTCGCGCACATACTCTGCCACCGTGTCGAGTGATTTGTGGCGCGAATGATCCTTCATCTTGAACAGATTGGCTCGCCGCGCAGCCGCCTCGGTCAGGAAACCTGCCCGCAGCGAGTGCGCGGAATAGAGTGCCGGATCGAGGTCGGCCGCCGCGGCGATCGTCTTCACAAGCCGGGCGACAGTCTTGCAGGTGATCGGCTGCTCGGTGGGCACGTCCGAGCGGGTGAGGCGGCGGAACACAGGCCCTTGCTGCGGCTTGCCGCTCACCGGATCCGGCCGGTCGAGGGAAGCCGCGTGCAGCCAATGGCGCAGCAGGGTAACCGGCCGAATGAAGCACCCCTCAGGAACGGCGATGAGCTGTCCTTTGCCTTCCTGGTCGCGCTTTGATCTTGGAATGGTGATCCGCAGCCCGGAATTGGTGAACTGCAGATGCTCCAGCTGCAGCGCGGCCAGCTCCGAGCGGCGGAAGGCGCCCGCCATGCCCAGCGCCAGGATCGCGCGATCGCGCTGGGCGCGCACGCCCATGCCCTCAATCGTAGCCAGCATCGCTTTGAGGACCTCCGCTTGCGCCGGCGCCTTCTGCTCTTTGGCGCGCGCATAGCGCCGACGGACGCCGGCCAGCATGCCCGCGATCACCCCGGCATCGTCGCGCGCGGAAGGCGAGGTGAGCCCGACCTCACGATGGTGGTGCGTGATTGCCGCCACTCTCCGGCCGAGCGTAACGGGGGCTATCCCGGCATCCGCCTCGACATGGATGAACAGCGCCACGATGTCCGGATGCGCGGGTAAAGCCTCGACATTTCGAGCATCACAAAAGCCGCAGAACCGCGCCCAGTCGCTCGCATAGGCCTTGCGCGTCGCCGGCGATTTGGCGGCGGCCAGCGTAGCCCGGGCGTTGTCGATCTCCGCCTGCAGCGTGTCGGGCAGGTTGACGGCCAGCGGCTCCAGCTCGCCTGCCACGGTCAGCGGATCAGCTTGATGATGCCGGTACCGTCGAGCTTGGTCCATTCGCGATCCGCGGTCCACACCGGCAGACCGGTGGCGAGACCGGTCGCCAGGCACGCACAGTCGCCGAGGCCAATGTTCAATCGCCGCGCGACGGGGATCAGCGTACCGGCGATCTCCGCTTCGCGCGCACCGAACGGCAGCACCCGCAGGTTGAAGTCGCGCAAGGTGGCATCGATGTCTTCGGGATCGACCTGCTTCTGCCGCAGCACCGAACGGAACTCGGCCAGGCTCACCGCCGACACGCCGGCCCCGGTCAGCACCTGATCCTCGTCAACCTCGTGGTGCTCACCCAGCGCAAAGGCCAGCAGCACCGATGTATCGAGCACCGCTTCAGCCACGTTGCGCATCCTCGATCCGCTGGGACTTCAGTTCGCCCACGACATCGCTGCCGGGTTCGACATATTTCGACAACCGCGCACGGATGCGCTCCAGCGCCTTTGAAGGTCGCCGCACCACCACCTGACCGTCATGCGATTCCAGATCAACCGTATCACCGGCATTAAGACCCAGCTCGCGCCGAAGCTGCGCTGGTAACTGGATGCGCCCGTCGGCGGTGATCCGGGTGCGGTGGATGGTCATGCGATTGCCTCATCAGGGTGCAGGTTGAGCAGTCTCTTCAACTGGTAGCAAACCGTCGGTGCTGACGCCAGATGTCTCATCATAAAGGCCGCCCTCTTAGGTCCGAGAATCTCGGTTATCGGACAGGAGAGATCTAGTGCCACTCAGCAGCAGGTTTGCAACGGACCCTGTCTTTTGCATAATGTCGGGTTATGGAAAGTGTCGTGGCAGCGTGTGGCAGAGGGCAGGGTGCGTGTCACACGAAAGGCTATGTGTCTCATGATTATCTTCGTTGAGCATTGCTGCGAGAACGGCTATGTGGCAGCACGGAGATCAAGCACAGGCTCATCTGACATCATGACGATCCAAGTCAACATCACGCCAAACGGGCGCATGAGCCTGCCGGCCGACATCCGCAAGCGCCTTGGGCTGACCGGCGGTGGTGCGGTCTACCTCGACGAAACCGACGATGGGGTCGTCCTGCGGACCATGCCGCAGCTCGTGGCGCAGGCGCAGGCGCTCGCCCGGCAATATCGCGATGCGCCCGGCGCCAGCATCGACAGCTTCCTGGCCGAGCGCGCTGCGGAGAGCGGGGAATGAGCATCGTCCTCGATGCGTCGGCCGTTCTGACGATGTTGCTGGGAGAGAAGGGCGCCAGAAAGGTCGAGGGGGCGCTCGCCGGCAGCCGCATGTCGGTGGTCAACATGGCCGAGGTCGCCTCGCACTTCCACAAGCTCGGCATGCCTGACGAGCAGGTCGACCAGATGCTGCGGCCGCTGCCGATCGAGCTGGTGCCGGCCGACGCTGCGCTCGCGCGTGAGGCCGCACGGCTGCGCCGGCACACGGTCGAGGGCGGTCTGTCGTTGGGTGATCGCTTCTGCCTGGCATTGGCCAAGCGCGATGTTTTGCCGGCGTGGACTGCTGACCGCCAATGGAAGGACATCGCTGAGGCGGCCGACGTCAAGGTGGTGGTCATTCGGTGACAGGCGCTCCGCAGGCCTTGTTCGCGACTTGTACCTTGGTGGTGGGCGATCATGGGGCACGAGGGATCGAGCGAGCATCAGGCGACAGGCGACCATGCTGCTTCCAGGGCAGGCCGCTTGCTTAGGGCAAGATCAAGGTCCATATTACCGACATGAGCAAGACGTCCAAAACTGCTGCGACACCGCCGGTTATGGCTCAGTCGTTCACTCGGCGCGGGGTAACCGTTCTCCCGCCCGCTGTGCCGCCGAAGGCTTCGCTCTCGCGGATCAAGAAGGCGGTGCAAGCGGCGGCCGCCAAGCATGCCGATCTGGTCACCGGCTGAAGTCGACCGCGCGACCGCGGTCTTTATCAACTGCCCGTTTGATGACCAGTACCGCCCCATGTTCCGGGCGATGCTGTTCACGATTGCCGCGTGCGGCTACCGGCCGCGATGCGCGTTGGAGATCAGCGACAGCGGCGCGGTGCGCATCGGCCAGATCGCCGACCTGATTTGTGCGTGTGACCACACGATCCACGATATCAGCAATGTCGAGCTTGACGCTGATGGAAAGCTGCCTCGCTTCAACATGCCGCTCGAGCTCGGGATCGACATCGGACTGCGGCTCAAAGATCCTGCCGCAAGTGGCAAGCGCGCGCTGATCCTCGAGAAAGAGCGGCATCGCTATGACAAGTTCCTGTCTGATATCAGCGGTCAGGATGTTGAGCCTCATGGTGGCACAACCAGCGGCGTCATCAAGGCGGTGCGCAATTTCCTGAATGCCGACCCGAGCCGGCCCAGCAAGCTCCCGGGCCCCAAAGCGATTGAAGGCGACTACGCACTATTCCTGCGGCTCGTGCCTGACATCATTGCCGCGGCGCGTTTCGATCCCTGGGAAGACCTCGACTATCGCGATGTGCTTACCGTGATCCACGAAGGGCAGCAGGCTCTCCCGACATAGTTCAAGAGCGCCTGCAAAGGGTATGTTCACGCCTGCTGCCTCAAACTTGCTCGAAGCATACGTCTTGGTAGGAGGGTTAGGGCGCTAAAGGCTCTCCAGAGGTCGGGTGCGATAAGCTACTCGCCATGACGGCAGAATCGATGGCGTGGAGTTCGAGAGTTTGTTCACGAAGATCATCTGTTAAGGTCTGCGCTCTACCTCTGGCGCGACGTTAAAGCGGGATCGACAAGCCATGGCCCCCATCATGCTAGAGTTACGCAATTCGATGGATCACCGATCCGGCGAGGCTTGCGGTGTCTGGATCGAGGTGCATCAGACCTGTTCGACAGGCCGCAAAACCGATCTGTCTTTCGCCGCTGGATCAGTCCACAAGACCGCTGATGCGGCGGCGCTTGGCCGCGAGGTGGTGTACTGAGCATACAGTTCGAGGCGTCGTTCGGGATTGTTGAAGGACGGACGATCCAGCGGTTAGCGCGGGCGTGGCGGAATGGTAGACGCCGGGGACTTAAAATCCCCTGAGCTTTGCTCGTGCGGGTTCGAGTCCCGCCGCCCGCACCAGCTTGTGTCTCAACCGGTCGGATGCGAATTCGTGACTGAGCTAAAGGGGGCGGACCATGCTGATCCGCCCCGGTGGCCATTAACCTTCGACGGCAGCGACGTTAACGGCGGACTCGGCAAGTTCGCTCATCATGTCATCGCCGTTGTGCATTTCTTCTACGGCTGCGGTGAGTTGCGTCGCATCCTCGTCCAGCTTCAATGCCGTGGCGAAAGCGGCTACTGTGCCAAAGCCAGTGATGCCGTAATGAGTCATTCGCTGATATTGCGCGATGATGGCCGCATCGCGCACCGGACCTGACTTGGGAGCTTCCTCGACCGTGTGCTTGAGTGCCTCGGCGACAAGGCCTTCCATGCCCTTGCAGTGCTCCTTCTTCAGCTGCCCATCTTGACCCTCGATCAGCGTTTTTAGAAGATCGGTATGCTTGGCAATACCGTCCTGCGATCCCTGAAGCATGTCCTTCAGCTTCGGGTTCGTCGCCTGGCCGGCGATCTTCTGGAGCGCCTTGGCCATCTGGTCGTTCGCCGACCACAGGTCTTTCAGTTCATCGACGTAGAGTTCCTGCAGTGTTGAAATCTCGGCCATCATCTATCTCCTGTGTGTACGGGAGCTCCAACGGGCGGCCCGCGCCGATGATCCGGCTATACGGGTAGCGGTGAGAAGATGGTCGGAAACGTCCGTCAGCTTGGCAACTTAGAGGTGCGCCGGAGGCCGGTTCTGTGGGGCGGGCCGATTGCTTTCGAGGCTAAACGGGTAGTGGGCGGACTGGCTGCTTTTCAGGCTAAACGGGTGGTAAGCGGCCTGTCTGCTTTGGAGCGGCTAGGCGGTGTAAGCGGACTCTCGTTCAGGCGGTCTGGTAGCAGGGCTACGGAACCTACTGAGGGTGAAGACCGGCTTGTTCACTTTGGAGCAGTGATCAAACGCTCTCTTCATTCATTCATCAACCAAACCACGGTTCGTTTGCATCAAGAGTCGGCCCTTCAACACGCTGCGGAAGTGGAGAGACTGTAGGCTCGGCTGATGAGGAGAATTGAATGACGGCTCGCGGCATCGACGCCTGTTCCGGCTGAGCGGCTAAGCAGGCGCTGAAGGAATCTGTCTTTCTGCGGTAGAACAAACAATGTTAGAAAAACGCTATACGATCATACCGGACTCGCCGCGCCCGATGGAGAGCGGCCACTACGCGGACTATTTGAAAGATGCGTGGGCAAAGTTGCTCGACGGAAACCCGACCGAGCGCGACGTTCAGCATTTTCTGGAACAGCATCCGGCGCTTATCCCGGGAGCCTTCAGCGTGATCGGCGGGTTATCGGGGCATGCCCCGTTTCCCGACGCTGTGATCTCGCAGCCAGAATTATACGGCTACCAGCGTCGTAAGCCTAATTTCATGTGGATTTCGAAAAATAGTCTGACGTTAAACCCTGTTCTGATCGAGATCGAAGCGCCCGAAAAGAAGATGTTTCGGAAGGACGGGACGCCCACCGCGGAGTTCACGCAAGCGAAGAATCAGCTTCTGGAGTGGAAAGTTTGGTTCAGCAAACCCGAGAACCAAATGGCGTTCCTGAGGGATTATGCCATTCCGTTTCACAGGTTGAGGCTCGAGCCGCAGTATGTGCTCATTTTTGGCAGGCGCAGCGAATATGAAGGAAACGAGCAGCTTACGCGTCTTCGCTCGGAGCAGATGGGCGCCAACGAAGTTCTGATGAGCTTCGACCGGTTAGGCTTCGATGCAAACTCAGACCAGTTCCTGAGTGTTCGACACAAGCCGTTGGGCTACGAGGTTCTTCACGTGCCGCCCACGCTGTGGCTCGGTCCGGCCATGTTCAGCTATGAGGTGCCTCTCGATGGGCTTTCCGCGGCCGTCGACAACAATCCGTTTATCAGCGGCGAGAGGAAGGGGTTCATCAAGGACCGTCTCCCTTACTGGGTTGAAATCAACCGCGCGCGGCAGGGTATCTATTCCCAGGCGGATCGCGAATGACCTGCCGTGGCGGGCCGATATCGGCCTTCGCTGCAGAGGGGGTCTTAATGAGGCATAGTTGGGCCGCACCAGAGGTCATCCTCATCTGGCGAGACGCTCAAGTCAGGGTGGTCGATCTCCTGCCCGCCCGGGCCAAAGCGCTCGTCATCCTCATCCTCGCCGAACATATCTCGCCAGGAACTCGTATCGACCCCCCATCCCACCTCGGCGTAGTCGAGCTCGTGCGGCGTTTCGACCGGTACTTCGAACGTGCAGACGAAGGGAAAGGTCTGCTCGCTCTCCGCGCCATCCCCATTGCGCAGGTCCGAGTTTGAGCCCCACTGCAGCACGACGTCGACAATGCCTGTCGCGCGGTAGCGTATTGAGGTCGCGCCGATTGCCTCGACCCGCGTTTCATGGACGTAGACGTCTTCAACGGAATGGTGGCTGGCGAGTTCGTCGACGCTGAGGATCGTTTCCGAGAGCAGCGCATCGACCGCGCTGGAGTCGAGGCTTTCGCTGATGGGCTCGATCAGTTGGGCGCGCGCGTCCCAGTAGCCGGTGAGGAAATTGCCGATAGCCGTGACAATTGCTGATGCCTCCCTGTCCTGGACATTTGCGTCCGCGATCACGGTCTCCTCACGACCATGAACATGTTTGCTAAGGGCGCCATAAGCACGGATGAGACGGGCCTCGAGGGGCCTGGGGTCGAGGCCCAGCTCGTCGATCACAAAGCTGTCGGCCAACCCGCCCCGAAGGCAGAAACGGATGCGCTGCGCGCGCGTGGGGCCGTCCGTGTCTTCCGGAGCAACATACCACCAGCACTGCTCGACTTCGGCTTTGGGCGCGAGCGTTCCCATCAAATGCTCAAGAAATATGCGCGAGGCTGTCGCGAACAGATTGAGCCGAAGCGGATTGTCGCGATCCTCGAGCACGCGGGCCGCGCCTTGCATCACCCTCTTCGAGAAGTCGTCAACCGCAAGCGGCTCAAGCGCGCGCAGCGCGATTACGGGTAGGTCGTTGGTCATAGGCACTGCATGCCGCATCGATGCACTGCAGGCCATGTCGGCGGCGCCCGGCGATGACATGGATCGGCTGATCGTGGACGCCAGGCGAGGACCGCTCCACACAGTTGTGCCGCAAGCACTTTGGCCGGCTGCATCATATCTCGTGCACTAACGATGCGGTGACGGACGCGCGCGATCTCGAGCAGCTGTCGGCATGGTGCGTCATCCGTAACGCGGTGGCGCTGACGCTCGAGGCAGAGTCGAAGCTTTTCCATTGAGGAACGCTCGCCCGTCCCGGTGCGGTCGGGTACCGGTCTGTCCAGGCCGCAGACGGGCCGACAGGCCTCAAACTACTTCAAAGCGACATGCGGGTCGATCTGCTCGTGACCGATATCGGTCTACCCGGGCTTAACGGACGTCAGCTTGCAGATGCCGCACGGGTCAGCCGGCCAGAACTAAAGGTGCTCTTTATGACCGGCTATGCCGAGAACGCGACGATTGCGAACGGCTTCCTAGAGGCCGGCATGCAGATGATTACCAAGCCATTTGCCGTCGAGGCGCTAGCGACCCGTATCCGCGACATGATCCAGTCCTGACACGGCACTTTGCTGTTCGAAGTTGTCACCGTCGATCCGCCGCCGCAAATCAAACTACGCTGTCAAAGAACTCCCGCTGCCCGAGATCCAAGTCCGAAAATCGCCGATCAAGGCGGGAACTACTTAAAAGAATGTGGGAGACAAGGATTGCTGCGCCTTTATGAGTTAGTGCTGGAGGACGGTACAGCCATCAGCCCATATGCATGGCGCACTCGTTTAGCGCTCGAGAGGCTGCGATTGCCGTTCGTCGCAGCAGGGGTCGGCTTCACTGAGATAAAGACTATCGGCGAAGGACAGTTCGCAACGGTACCAGTCCTGCAGGACGGTGACCTGTTCATCGCAGACAGCTGGGCGATCGTTAAGCATCTTGATGGACGGTACGGAGGAGGAAACCTGCTCGGCTCGACGCGCGATCAGAACATGATCCGCTTTTTCGACAGCTGGTGCCGGCACCGTCTGTTGGCACCGCTTACGCGTATATGCGTGCTCGACATATTTGCGCGGCTGCGTCCCGCAGATCAGGCGTACTTTCGCCAATCGCGGGAAGCGCGTCTTGGCGCAACGCTCGAGGAGGCCGTTGCAGACCGCGCGGAACGCGTCGTTGACTTCCGCCGCGAGCTTGAGCCGCTCCGGGCCGGGCTTTCAGAAGAGCCATTCCTTGGAGGGGCCGAGCCGACCTACGCCGATTTCATCGGCGTCGCCGCTCTTATTTGGGCAGGAAGCGTCTCTACCATACAGCTGCTTGAGCCAGATGACGCAGTGCTGGCCTGGTTCCGGCGGTGCCTGGCCTTCGTTGGAGGTATGGCTCCAAAGCTGACACCTCGAAGCTCATTAGCCGTGATCTCGTGAACGATCGGACAGCAATACCGGTTGCAAACCTCCGCTTGGTCCTTTGATCAGGCCGGAAGCAGACTGTGAAATTCTCGCGCAGGCCTTGCCGTCCATCAGCCTCACCTGGACGCGGGAAGCGGCCGCAAGACCATGATGAACGAAGGGCCGGTTTGGAGGCGCGGCAAACCGGCGCTGAGTCTCCGAGTTGAGGTCGTGGCCGGCGAGAGCTGTAGGACGGCTTTCGGCTACGAGATCGATCAATGCGAATGCATTTCAGCGGGTCGCTTGATAGGCCCTCAGGTCAAGGAGGAAGCTCTTCGAGATTTTGGTTGCTTGATCGGCTTCATCCTGAGGCACGTCGATCCCGTGCGCGGCGTTCTGTAGGCTGTTGACGATCCGCATGAACTCGGCTGTCGTCGGGAGCTGGCGCACGTCCTCGTTCGTCCTGATCAGCTCATTCAAACTCATCGAGCGGTCGGAAGTTACTCCGGCATCCTCCGCCAATTTGCGTAGTTCCCGCTCGATGTCGATGCGCAGCTTCACCAGCGACCATAGCGGAAAGTCGAGCGCTAGATCCTCGGCCGTAGGCAGTGCTGCCTGCAAAGGAGCGGGCAGGGCCTCAGATAGAGTATATTCGGCGACGCCCATGGGCTTCACGGAAGCGCGCAGCGCGTATTCGACTACCACGGCGTTTTTACCCTGGCACAAGATGATGCCGATCGTCGGGGCATCATCGACATGACGCAAAAGATCGTCGACTGCCGAGAGATAAAAGTTCATCTTGCCGGCGAACTCGGGCTTGAACTCCTCAATCTTTAGCTCGACTACAACGTAGCAGCGCAGATGCAGGTGATAAAAGAGTAGGTCTAGATAGTAATCGTGGTCGGCAACTTCGAGGTGATATTGGCTGCCTACAAAGGCGAAGCCCTTGCCAAGCTCGAGGATCAGCGAGCGTAGGTGCTCAAGGAGGCTGCGCTCTAGCTCGCGCTCGGAAATGTCCGGCCCGAGTCCGAGGAAGTCGAAGCTGTAGGGATCCTTGATGAGCGCCTGCGCCAAATCCGATTGGGGAGCGGGCAGGGTGCGCGCGAAATTGGTGATCGCCTTGCCCTGACGATCAAACAAACCGCTGCCGACCTGATGTGAGAGAACCTTCCGGCTCCAGCCATGCAATCGCGCCTGCTCGCCATACCAGATACGCTGGGCAGGATCCTTGACCGCTTCGATCAACGTGATTGCATGGCCCCAGGGCAATTGTGCAATAACCTGTTGCACGATTTCACGGTCGGGGAATGCCTCAGCCAATGCGCGCATATATTTGAGGTTGCGGGGCGAAAAGCCGGTCATTTCCGGAAAGTCGCGCTTCAGGTCAGCCGAGAGGCGATCAACAATCTTGGCGCCCCAACCGGCGCTATCCTGGCGAACGAGAATGTCGCAGCCAATCCCCCAATAGAGCAAGATCAACTCTTCGTTGACCGCCAACGCGGCCCTGAGCCGCGACGACCGGATCCGCTCCTTCAGCGTATCAAGAAGCTGGCCATAATCGGACGACTCAGAAGAAGATGGTACAAGGCTCATAAAAGCATATTAGCATCGACGAATAGTGATGACAGGCAGTCGGCGGTTCGATCGAGCTATTCACATGAACAAGCAGCCGGGTCTGGGTGCTGCCTACCAGCGGTGAGCGTCCAAAGCGAGGACGTCTTTACCACCGATGGCTTAGGTATCGCGCTCAGCTCGCTTGCGATCGGCTTTCCGAGCGCGACTGACGGCAGCTGCACGTTCGCGCGCACGCCGTTCAGAGGGCTTTTCGTAGTGCTGTCGAAGCTTCATCTCACGATAGACGCCTTCACTCTGCAGCTTCTTCTTCAGCACCCGAAGGGCTTGGTCGACGTTGTTGTCACGGACGATGATCTGCATAACTTGGCTTCTGACTACCTGGCAGCGGCTGCTGAGCGCACCCTTTTAGTTTATCGAGAAAGGTTATGCGAGCCCGATGTCTCCCCATGAGGGACCGTCAAGCCCGCGGCTAGGGTTAGCTCAGGTACCCGCTCTTCAAGCAGCTTGCGCAGCACAACTGATCGGCAAACTGAATCAGTAGGCCGCCGGTGATTCAGAAACCGCGTTGGCGCTGGTGAAGACGATCGCAGATATGCTCGCCATGGCTGATGACGGCGACTTTCGAGAACGGTGGTGGGCGGTGGATCCCAAGCGCAACATTGCGCGCAACTACGAGCTCGCGATGACCACCGATCTGTTTGGCTGGACGATCGTCGAGCGGCGTTGGGGGCGCATCGGTGCGAAGGGGCAGGGCTGCTGTAGCAGCTTCGCTGACCGGACAGAGGCGATCCGCCTGGTTGATGCCGTGCGGCGTCGCCGCGCCTCGGCGCGCAAGCGCCTGGGCGTAGAGTATACGCCTGTACGGCTCTGAAACGGCATGTCTGGGAGGTTGGGGCTATCCCTTCTACCTGTCACGCCCGGCGGCGTGAACCGGTCTCAGGCGGTGAGCTTGGCCGCGTAAATCAGACGGTTGGAGCCAAGATGGTCGAACACCTCGTCGATCAGCGTGTCACCAACCGCAAAGCAACCTTGGCTGCGGCCCAGCTTGCCGGTCGCATCCACCACGTTCGGCTCCGCATACCACGCACCGTGGATCACGATGGCGCGGCTGAGCGCGTTGCTGTTGCTGGCATCCAAACCCGCAAGCCGCTGTGAACGGCCGTGCTTGCCGGAATAGAAGTTCAGTGTCGCAAATGCACCCTCGCTGGACGCAATGGAGCCTTCATCGTTGGAGAAGCGCCTGGTCCATCCGCTGTGGTCTGGATCGGAGCCGCTGCCATGCGTCACCAGAAGCGAGCGCTCTTTGCCCGATAGCAGGTCAACCAAGTGTAACCGCGGTTCGGACGAGGGTGCTGCAAAGTCGACTACCGCGATCCGGTCCCGCAGGATGGACCGATCCTGCCGATCAAGCGCGCTCTTGGCGGCCGCCAGCAGCTTGACCGGGACAACCGACTTAATGACCGGCGCCGCCGCAACCTTTTGCGGAACGGGAGGGGCAGGAACCTGCAGAGCAGGAGCGGGAGGAGCAAACTTCCCTGGCGGGCCGCTGGCGCTCTTTTCTCGCGTTCCTCCTGCGAGCATCGAGGTAGCCGCGAACACGGTACCCGCGAAAAACATCTGCCGTCGATCGAAGGTCATCAAGGCTCACTACTACATGACCGCGCAGCAGTCTGCGTTCGGTTAGATCAGCCGTGGCCCGAAATGGGAAGCTAACGCAGTCGGCCGATCAAATGCGCTAAGCCTTTGATATCATACAAAAATCGCCCGCGACGATAATAAGGGTTATGTTAAATCATACCCTTGCGTTGCGCTGGGCGCAACATGACTTGCGGTCTGCGCGTTTGTGCCTGTGGCAGCTCCGGCGCATACCGGCAGTGCCTTTCAGGCATCCTCTCCCAAACTTTTCAGGCCCGGCCGGCAATGGCCGGGTTTTTCTTTGTCGGCTCTAATGCAAGAAGCCCGGTGGATGTACAAGGCTGATTTGCAGATCGTTAACCATGACGTGACGATCGCCTGGTGGTTCGCCCCTATTGGAGCCTGGACCACTGTAGCGCATACAGAACCGGCCTTGTCAGGCAGTATCTCCCTAACCTCAAAAACCCGGCCAGCGATGGCCGGGTTTTCTGTTCGCGCCAGCGAG
>NZ_QZVQ01000024.1 GCF_003660445.1 Croceibacterium ferulae
CAAGCCCAGCTCAGCGCGTTTGAGGCCTCGGATCTCGGCGTCGATCCCAACGGTTTGTACATCATGAACCTCGGCGCCAACGACGTGTTTGGCGCATTAGGTGTGTTCGGTCCCGATGGGGCTCTCGGCTCGTACCCGGATGTCAGCACCTATCTACAAGCCGCAGCTGAACAATACGTCGCCGGCGTCCAGACGTTGTTCGAGCTTGGTGCTCGCAACATCCTCATGACCGACTTCCCCTTGGCGGGTGATCCACTCACCATCCAGGCTAACACATATCTCGATGCCGAACTGGCCAACCTTGCGCTGAGCGACGACACCGATTTCCTGTTCTACAGTCTTAGCGACTTCAACCAAAGCGTGCTGACGGATCCCGCCTCCTATGGCCTGCCGCCCCTGCGGACCGACACGACCTGCATCGCGGCAGGTGCACAGGCAACGGGTTGTGCTGGTTTTTTCTCCTTCGACGGTGTCCACCCGACCGCGGCCGTCCAAGCCGCAGGCTACCGCGACATGAACCAGCAGTGCGGGCTTACGGCCGACCAGGCGGTACCAGAGCCGGCGAGTTGGGCCATGATGTGCATCGGCTTCGGCGTACTCGGTGCTGCCTTGCGGTACCGCCGTCGTTCGACTACGGCGATGCAGTTCCGCTCGGGTGCATTGGCAGGCTGAACGAACAATACCTTCCGCATGATCTGTACGCTGATCGGCTATCCAGCCGGGGTCGAAAGTGGATGTCACCCCGCCGAGTTTGTCCGATCAGCTAATTCGATGCGTTGCGCATACCTTGTTACCAGCGGGATCCCTCAAGTAAGCTAGGTACAGGACGCGACCGCCAGTTGCCTGTCGCTCCCCTGGAAGGTCTTCGATTGCTGATCCGCCAGTCGCCAAGCCGGCTGCGTGCCATGCATCGACTTCGTCAGATGTCTTCGCGAGAAAGCCAATCGTGCCGCCGTTAGCGAAGGTGGCGGGTAGTCGATTGATCGGCTTTGTGATCAGGAATCTTCCCGCGTCGGTCGAGTAGACAACGCGGCCCCACTCATCGATCACACCTTCAGCGATACCGATCGTTCCGAGGATGGCGTCGTAGAAGGTTTTGGCGGCGAGAACGTCATCGGCTCCCAACATGACGTGGCTAAACATTCTTAATCTCCGGCGAGGTTTCCGGCGCTCAAGCGCCGATATCAAATCCCGCGACATTCTCAGCTAGCATTTGGCTGCCTCGCTCGCCAGGCGAACGTCCTCCACCCGTTTGGGGTCGAAAGCAGTAGGTCTGACCACCTCCTCGAGTTGACAGGCTGACCCATCCTCTCACCGGTGTCGGCCCATTGGATCAACGGCGACGGCTGTCCGTTGGACCTCTCGTACACGCAGGAGATAGATAATGACCGGGATTACCACGCTGCAGGAACTCTACGTCGATGAACTGAAGGACCTGTGGTCGGCGAATGACCAGATGGCCAAGGCACTCCAGAAGATTGCCGGTCAGGCGACAAACCCGAAGCTAAAGAACATGCTTCAGGGCTCGCAGGACGGTATCGCCAAGCATACCGATCTCCTGAAAACGCTGATTGAGGCTCAAGATGAGCAGCTGAAGAAGGAGCACTGCAAGGGCATGGAGGGCCTTGTCGCCGAGGCGCTCAAGCACACGGTCGAAGAAGCGCCCAAGTCAGGTCCGGTACGCGATGCGGCCATCATCGCGCAATTTCAACGCATGACCCATTACGGCATCACCGGCTTCGGCACAGTAGCCGCCTTCGCCACGGCATTGAAGCTGGACGAGGATGCACCTCAACTCACGGCAGCGGTGGCAGAAATGCACAATGGCGACGACATGATGAGCGAACTTGCAGAATCCGCTGTCAACGTCGATGCCGTCGAAGGATAATGGACACAGGGGCGGACCAGTACGGTTCGCCCCTTTTACCTCGATCATGAATATCCCGTCTCGTCCGACGAGATACAAGCTGGTGCGGGCGGCGGGACTCGAACCCACACGAGCAAAGCTCAGGGGATTTTAAGTCCCCGGCGTCTACCATTCCGCCACGCCCGCGCTCCTCGCTGAGGGAACCGTCCTTTAACAATCCCGAGCAGCACCTCTGATGGTAAGATCAGAAAACCACCTCGCGTCCAAGCGCAGCTGCATCAGCTGTCTTGTGGAGCGATCGAGCGCCAAACGACAGATCGGTTCTGCGGCCTGTTGAACAGGCATGATGCACCTCGATCCAGACGCCGCACGCATCACCAGATCGGTCATCTGTCGAAGTCCGCAACTCTAACATGATGGTGCCCATGGCTTACCAATCCCGCTGTGATGTCGCCCAAGACCTAGTGTAGAGACCTTAACAGCCTACGTTTGCGACCAAGCCCTCCGGCTCCACGCCGTCAGTGTTCCCCTGAGCCGGCGTCACCCCGTCGAAACACAGTCATCCTCCCGCAGTCTGCGCGCGATCTTGGCGAGTAGGGTACGGCTGCAACCGGTCGCACTCATGATTTCCCGCCAAGTCTGGCCGCTTCGCATGGACTGCGCAATGGCGTCATTCCGATCCAAGTTCTCTTGCCGCCCCTTATAGAGACCGGCCGTCCTGGCGCGCTGCACGCCCTCTTCTTGTCGGCGCCGTCGGTCCTCGTAGTCCTTACGGGCGACCGCCGCGAGAACATCGAGCATCATGCTGTTCACCGCTGCAAACATGCGGGCGGTGAACTCGTCGGGCGGCGTCACCAGGTTCCAGGATGTCGGTAGATCGAGCGACACGACGCGGATCTGCCGCGTCTCGATTTCTGCGCGTAGTTTCGCCCAGTCGGCTGAACCGAGGCGGGATAGGCGATCGACCTGTTCAACAAGCAACACATCGCCCGGCCCACAATCATCAAGGAGCCGGAACAGCTCTGGACGAGCAAGGCGGCTGCCGCTCTCATTCTCGATATAGCGCGCTGCTATCCGGAAGCCGTGCGTCGCGGCGAAGGTATCGAGGGCTGAACGGGCGCGAGCTGCGTCCTGCTCGGCAGTTGATGCACGGAGATAGGCTCGGATGAACACTCGCGGTCCTTTTTAGATGGTCTGCTGAGACTTAGTCCTTTTTAAATGGCCTGGGAACGGAAAAGAGACCTCTATATAGCCGGTCTTGCAGAGGTATACCCTAAAGATACCGGCGAGATGTCGATCAGCATCTACAAGGAATGGCGACCGGCACACACCGACCTGAGGTCCGAGGTGCTCGGCAATCTGAAGGCTGAACGCACCTTCTGCGAAAACGCGGAGCACCAAGCCGCTCCCGTCACATTTTCGCTTCTCGCGTTGCGATCGTTGCCCTTCAAAGCACTCCCAGGGTGTGGAGCGCCCGGCCACGTAGGTCTTGCGCGTTATGCTGGCCAGCCTCTTGCTCAAATTCCTCTTGGGCCGCCAACCAGAACGTCTGCGCCTCGCGCCGCTTTTGCTCGCCTGCCTTGGTCAGAGAAACGGTGTGCTGCCTTTTTTTGACCGGGTCCCGCGCGGTTTCCAGATACCCTGCCTCGATAAGTGGCCTGAGATTACGCAGCAATGTGGTGCGTTCCAAAACCATCATGGCAGCAAGGTCTGTAATGGCGATCGTCTTTTCGTTGGCGACAAACGAAAAGATCGCCAAGTCGCCGGCACTTATGCCTGTGGGCGCCAAATGCCTGTCATAGATCCGCGAAACGTGACGGGCGATCTGCCGAGAAACCAGGCAATGGCATAGGTAGGGCGACAAGGTCCCCGTCAACTCAGCAACATCACCCTCGGACATCGTCCACTCCGTTCATAATCAAACCCCTGTTGGACGAGGTGGCACGCCGCCAATCAAGTCCGCCAAGCGGCCAAAGATAGGCATCGTCCGCTGCCCTTCCAACGCTGGTCGGCATTTGGACCGGCATGCTGGCAAAGCTCCCTATTGTAAATGTGCATATACACACTTACTTGCAGATCACCGGGTCGAAGCGCGCGTAAATGAAGCGTCGAGCCGTCACGATAAAACATTCAACTTGAAGGAGCGACAAATGGCTACCGAGAAGTTTCTCGTGACGGGTGCGACCGGAGAAACCGGCCGACCGGCGATCAGCAAGCTGCTGGCGCTCGGTCATCAAGTCCGCGCAATGGCCCACCGGGAAGATGAGCGTGCACAGGCTTTGCGCGATCTGGGAGCCGAGGTCATCATCGCCGACATGCTGAACGCTGCCGACATGATTGCGGCCGCACAGGGGGTGACCGGGGCCTATTTCTGTTTTCCGGTTCTTCCCGGTCTCGTTCAAGCAACCACCTATATGGCCGACGCTGCGAAGCAGGCGAGCCTCAAGGTCGTCGTCAATCTGTCGCAGATCGCAGCACGGAGTGACGTCGAGAACCAGATAATTCGCGATCACTGGGTCGCCGAACGGGTGTTGGACTTGTCGGGCGTACCGACAGTTCATCTGCGGCCGACCTTCTATCTGCAGTGGCTTTTGTACGGCCATTCGCAGGCATCGATCATCCGCGATCGCGTCATTGACCTGCCGTGGGGTGAAGGCCGTCACGCGCCGATCGCGCCGGAAGATATCGGCACCTTTGCAGCAGCGGTGCTGGACGCACCCGCCGTGCATATCGGCAAGACCTATGATCTCCATGGTCCGATAGAGCTCAATGAAGCCGAGATCGCCGTAGCGGTCAGCGAAGCCCTGGGCGTCAACATCACCTATCGGCCGCTGAGCATCGAGGCCTATGTCGCCCAATTGCAGGCGATGGGGTTCCCGCCTTTCGTTATCGACTTCTTCTGCGCTGTGGCTGCCGACGGCCGCGACGGCATTTTCTCGGGCACGAACCGCGTTTTTGAGACAGTGACCGGGGCTGAGCCAATGACCGTTCAGCAATTCGTCCGTCTACATCGGGCCGAATTCGCGATCTAGCGCACCTTACGACACAGCCCTTCACGACCGAGCTGTCGTGAAGGGCTCGCACCTTTCGACCTGACGTGTGTGCTTCTCAGCGCGTGCAATTCTGCGCGCCAACCGCTCACGTCCATCTGCAGGACAACCCTTATGCCCGCATTGGTTATCATCGACCTTACCGTCCACGATTTGCCCGCGATGGACCGTTACGAAGGCCCCGCAATCGCCTTGATGGCAAAATTTGGCGGCAAGCCAATCGCCAAAGAGCTCAAGCCCAAGATCTATGAGGGTGTCTGGTCGCCCACTCGACTTGTCGTGCTTGAGTTCCCGTCTCGAGCCGCCGTCGACCAATTCTACGCAGCAGAGGAATATCAGCCTCTGAAAACCCTGCGGCAGGCCGCTGCCACGTCAAATGGTCTCCTAGTGGTCGGCGATTAACACGACCCGCGCTCAGCCAACTGACACCACCTTTTCAACCTGCCCGGTGCGAACCCAGCAGCTCTCAGCCAAGGAATTTTGAAATGCAGACGACCTTCAAAATGCTGATCGACGGCACATTGCGTGATGGCGCACTGGCCCTCGACGTCATCAATCCCGCCACCGGACACGTCTTCGTGACCGTGCCACGGGCGGACCAAAACCAGGCACTGGCTGCAATTGCCGCAGCCAAGAAGGCGTACCCAAATTGGAGCGCGAAGACCTACGCGGAACGCGCCACCCATGTCGCTGCTCTTGCAGACGCGATCGAAGGCAGGATTGACGACTTCGCGCCCATGCTGACCCGCGAGCAGGGCAAGCCGCTAGGCGACGCGCGCTTTGAAATGGAGTGGGTGGTCGGCCAATTACGGTGGCACGCGGCGCAGGTGCTGGAATCCAAGGTTCTGCGTGAGAATGCCGCCGAAAAGATCATCGAACAGCGTTCACCCTATGGGGTCGTCGCGGCGATCGCGCCCTGGAACTACCCAGTGTGGATCCTGATCGCCAAGGTCGGCGCCGCGCTGATGACCGGCAATACAGTCATTGCCAAGCCCGCGCCCACCACCCCCGTCACCACACTGATGCTGGGTGAGGTCGCCGCCGGAATTTTCCCGGCCGGGGTGTTCCAGACGCTGGTCGATGAGAATGATCTCGGCCCGGTGCTGACCAGCCATCCCGATGTGGATTATGTGAGCTTCACCGGCTCGACAGTGACCGGCAAGAAAGTCCTCAGCAGTTCTGTCGACACACTGAAGCGCACGACACTCGAACTGGGCGGCAACGACGCGGCAATCATTCTTGACGATGCGGATATCAAGACCGTCGCCGCCAACGTCTACCGCGCAGCATTCCTCAATGCCGGCCAGATCTGTTTCGCCGCGAAGCGCATTTACGTGCCCAATGCGATGCGCGATGCGCTCGTCGCCGAAATGGTTGTGCTCGCCAAGGCCGAACGGGTCGGTGACGGGCTCGACAAGACGACCACGATGGGGCCGGTGCAGAACAAGGCGCAGTACGACAAGGTGCTTGCTTTCATCGCTGACGCTCGCGCCAGCGGAACGGTGGTCACCGGAGGCCAGGACATTGCCGGCGATGGCTACTTCATCGCGCCCACCATCATCACCGGACTGGCGGACGACGCCAGGCTCGTAGCGGAAGAGCAGTTTGGGCCCGTAGTCCCGATACTCGGCTATGATGATCTCGACACGCTGATCACGCGTGCCAACGATACCGAGCTCGGCTTGGGTGGGTCGATCTGGACGTCCGATCCCGAGCGCGGCATCGCGGTTGCATCGCGGATCGAGTCCGGGACCGTGTGGGTCAATACTCATGTCGCGCTCCCCTTCGACGTGCCCTTTGGCGGTGCCAAACAATCGGGTCTTGGCCAGCAAGGCGGGATCGAAGGCATGAAGGACTTCACGCAAGTCCGTATCGTCAACGCCGTGCTGGCCTGACCGTCCGAACGAGCGCCGCCCCCTATGCTGCGGGGCGGCGCTCGCGCTCGGACATCCTCCAGGGACGCCGCCGCTTACCAAGCCGGTCAAGCAGTCCTTCCGAACTCACAATCAGGAACTTGTCGATGAAGATCGCCTTCATGGGTGACGGTGCCGTTGCCACATCCATCGCCGCATTGGCCAAGGCCGCCGGCCATAGCGCTGTCCTGGGGGTGCGAAATCCCGACAGGAGCAGCGCGGGCTCCTTCGTGCGGACCGATTTCGCACAGGCTATAGCAGACGCGGATATCGTCATCGTCGCGGTGCCCCACACCGCCGCCGGCGAGGTATTGCTGCCGCTGGCAGATGCGCTTGCCTGCAAGGTCGTGGTCGATGCCACTAACGCTGTCGCAGCTGATTGGTCGCCAATCCTGACCGGCGAAGAGTCTTCTGGTGCCGAGCACCTGCAGACGCTGCTGCCGAAATCCCGATTGGTGAAGGCATTCAACACGGTCTTCGCTGATACCATGAGGGCCGACCGCCTGGTTCGCGATGGCTCCGGTATCACTCTCTTCGTTGCCAGCGACGATCCCGCTGCATCGAACATCGTCATGACGTTTGGCGCGGAGCTCGGATTCGCTCCGGTCAATGCGGGGCCCCTCAAAACGTCCCGCTACCTGGAAGCCATTGCTCACCTGAACATCGAGCTGGCGATCGCCCAAGGCGGCGGCACCGACGCTGCCATTCTCTACCACCGTGCCACCCCCGCGCTCTGATCCGGCTACCTTCGGGAGAGATACAATGACCAACCGGTTAGACGACACCACAAGCCTTCAGTCACGGTTTCCGGCCGAACTGCAGATGACGACGATCGACGGCCTTTCAGTACGCTATGCGCATACGCACGCGCTCCGCGATGAGGCGGAAACACTGCTGCTGCTGAGCCCATGGCCTGAAAGCCTGATGGCTTTTCTGCCGATCTGGGATCGGTTGACCGAGCGCTATAACGTTCTTGCGCTCGACCTTCCGGGGTTTGGAGGTTCCGAAGGACGCGCTGATGTCATCGCGCCAGAAGCAATGGGCGATTTCATCGATAAGGCAGTGCGGCATTTCGGTCTGGTGCGGCCTCACGCAGTTGGGCCGGACGTGGGAACATCTGCACTGCTTTTCGCAGCGGCGAACCACCCACGATCGTTTTCCTCGATCACGATCGGGAGCGGCGCAGTTTCGTTTCCACTCGATGTTGCGAGCGCTCTGGCGGATTTGATCGCAGCGCCGATCGAGGACCTCCGCGCGATCGTGGCAGAAGACCTGATCGACGACGTGCTGGCGACCATGCTTGATTATGTCGTGCCGCAATTCGTCCGCCAGGATTATATCAAGTCCTATCAAGGCGAACGCTACGCGGAGTCCGCACGCTTCGTCCGCCGTTATCCTGAAGAACTCTTGATCCTGCAGACGCGGCTAAGCGACATACAAACACCGGTTCTGGTGATTGTTGGGCGTAAAGACCCCTTTGTTCCTGTCACGAACGGCCATTATCTGGCCGACCGGATTCCCAACGCTCGGCTACAAATTATCGATGCCGGCCATTTCGTTTGGGAAGAAGCGGCAGAACCATACGCTGATCATCTTCTCGATTGGGCGGCAACGCATAAGCGGGGTCAGCGCTGAACTAAGCGCGCTTGGCCGCGCACACCTCCCAAACTCCTAAGCCACCGGAGCATTTGCGCCACCGCAAGTCTGTGCCGGCACCACAAACCCGACTTCATTCAGGACGCTTACTCATGCGAGCTTTCGTCGCCAGTTCATTCTCGGGATTTACCGGGCTTACCCTGCGGGACATTCCCTCACCGACACCTGCTGAGGATCGCCTGCTCGTTCGCGTGGTTGCCGCCGGTGTCAATGTCGTCGATCATTCGATCTTGCACGGCAAGATGCCAATGGTGACCTCCCCGCTGGTACTTGGCAACGAGGGAGCAGGTATCGTCGAGCACGGTGACACGGACTTTCCCACGGGCACACGGGTAGCCTTTGGTGGACCGTTCGGCGTGTTGGAGCAGGGCACCTATGCCGAGTTCGTCGCCGTGCCGAAGGCGATGCTCTATCGTGTTCCAGCAAATATCAACCTGATTGAAGCCGCCGGCCTGCCGGTCGCATACATTTCGGCTTTCATCGCTCTTGAGATGGCCGGGTTCGCAGCGGGCAAGATCGTCTACGCACCTGGCGTCTTCGGTGGCATCGGCAATGCGACCCTCCAACTGGCGCGCGCACTCGGCGCCAAGCAGGTAATTTCATCGACCGCCAGCTCCGAGAAAGCCAGTCGCGCACACGCCGCTGGTTTCGATCATGTCATCGACATGAGCACGGAGCCGCTGGTTGCAGCGGTGCGGCGCATGACCGAGGACTACGGAGTGGACGTGGTTGTGGACGGTCTGAGCGGCCCCATCCTGAGCGCCTCGCTGAGTGTCCTTGCCACGCAGGGTACTATCGTGACGGTTGGCTATTCAGCAGGTCGGGAGGCCAACATCGATGTCACCAACCTGATCTGGAAGTCAGGACAAATCAAGGGCTTCAACTTTCTGCTCGAAACTCCGGAACGTTGGGAGTTGGCTTGGGAATCTATCCAGTCTCTTCTAGCCAAAGAGGAGATCCGGCCGATTGTTGATCAGGTTTTCTCATTTGAAGAAACCGCCGACGCCATGCGCTATCTGGTCGAGGAGCGACCGTCAGGGCGTGTGATCGTGGCGCTTTGATCAAGGTTGGAGGCGATGATTGATGTCATCCTCCAGGCCGGGCGCATCACGCTTGATGTCGTACTTTATACTCTGCTGCCCATCATGGTCGTGCTGATGATCGTCATGCGCATTCTTGAAGTGTATGGCATCCTCGATAAGCTCGTGACCTGGCTGACCCCCGTGACACGGCCGTTCGGCCTGCCTGGGCTTGGCGCAGTTGCGCTGCTGCAGGGCAGCCTTGTCAGTTTCATTGCCCCGCTTCCAACCATGAAGGTAATGGAGACGCGCGGACTATCAAACCGTCATTTGGGAGCGACACTCGCGGGCGTACTGGCAAGCGCTCCTGCCAACGCCACCTTCCCGTTAGCGACACTTGGACTCCCGATCGGGATCACGCTCACTTCGTCCATCGTTGGCGGCCTCGTAGCCGCGGCTTCGACTTATTGGGTCTTTGGTCGTGGCTTGTCGCTTGAACGCCACGAACCCGAGGCGGTTGAAAAGTTCTTCGCCAAGCGTCCCTCGCTGTTGACGCTTATCAACAAAGCAGGAGGCGAAGGGGTCCATTTAATGCTGGGGCTAATCCCCATGCTGCTGCTGTCGCTTGTCGTCGTCGTCGGATTGCAGGCAGTCGGTGCGATCGGGTGGCTGGTCACAGCACTAAGACCAAACCTTTCCGCAGCAGGTATTGATGAGATGTTCGTTCTACCTGCGATCACCAAATACCTTGCCGGAAACACCGCCTTTGTGGGCTTGATCCACGAAGCTGCCAAGCAACCGGGGTTCAATCCCGGCTTGCTCTGGAAGGGCGCTGGCTTTCTGATCCATCCCCTGGATCTGCCGGGAGTCGCCGTTTTAACCTCCAGCGGCCCCCGGCTGTTAAGCACACTCTGGCCGGCGTTGGCCGGAGCAGTGATTGGGATAACTTTGCGTGGTATCGCATCGGCTCTGTTCGGCTAACGCCTAGTCTGACGCCGTGTCGCGCACGTGAACACATACGAGATCCGAGTGACGAGGTGACCCTCCCCGACCCGGAGATCATTCAGAATGTGCGCTCGGCTGAGTCCTGCGAGGCGTTCCAAAGCCACGCTGCCAATACCCTGAGGTTCATGATCGATGCCGTGATCCGAGGTTGAGAATGGCGACCGATGTGTTCCGCGCCTAGGAGGCGAAGGGCGCCAGCAGGTTGCTCCGCCAGCGCCCGTTGATCTCAGAGCTTGTCCTTCAGGCCCTTGGCCGCGGTGAACGCAACCTTCTTGGAAGCGGCGATCGTCATCGCTTCCCCGGTCGACGGATTGCGGCCCTGACGCTCGGGACGATCCTTCACGGCGAACTTGCCGAACCCATTGATCGACACCTCTTCGCCGCGGGCGGCGGCATCAGCGATCTGATCGAACACCGCGGCAATGGTGGTCTTCACATCCGCCTGGCTCGAGCCGGTTTTGGTTGCGATAGCTTGGGCGAGCTCACTCAGGTTCATGCAATCTTACTCCTTCAGGATGAACTACGCGGATCATTAGCTCGACCAGGTGCCGGCACAACCGGCCTTGAACTTGGTTACGCGATCCTGCGCCGAATGAGCCAAGCGCGCGCCCGACGGGCGGCGACGCTTGCCTATTCGTTCTTGTTCTGTTCTACACCTGACGCATGGAACATGGACTCGATCTTCGACGCCTGACCAAGGCGACCCTCACCGCAACTGCCGGATCTGACGAAGGCACACGAGCCAGATCTTCAGCATCTCAGCAGCCTTGACCTGAGATGCCTTCCTGGTTGCGCGTGCGACAGCAAGACGCGAGCCGATCCCGGTTAGCTCTGCCATTTTGACCATTCCCTAAAGTGTCCCAATGTTCCCCGTAAGGCGCGTCGGGGCCTATCTCATACCCCATCGCATTCGCTTATCGGAGATCAGTCCACAGACGAACACGGTTTCCCGATCGCTACTGCTTCGGTCGTCTGGCAACAGCCGAACAGACAGCTGCCTCCCGCTGACGCGGGACCGCGCTCTATTCCGCCGCCGGCACCGCCTGTCCGCTTCGATGGTCGGCCTCAAAGGACGGGTGCAAAAGGAAGGCGAGATCATCCATGTGATCTGCGATCGGATCATCGATCACGGCGACCTGCTGCATCGGGTCGGTAACATGTCGTTCCCGCACAGGACCGGCCGTGGCGATGCAGCACAGCATCCTGGCTCGCCCGATCGCGGCGACAAGGGTTGGAGCCCCGAACCGCGCAATTGCTATTGGCCGCCCCATGCGGAAGGCATGGATCCGGGGGAGGTCGTGCGATTCAAGTCGCATGACTTCCATTGATCCATGTCGCAGCTGCCTAGGCATCAGCGGGTCGTGATCGCGCTATCCGTGCACATCTTGCGCTGTGGTGTGTCACGTTGCTCAGACACCCGTATCGATGTCGCTGAGGTCCGCTTGGCCCTACGCTGCCTGCTACCCCACTGCCCGGAGCGTTGGCCGCTGACGCTCTACTGGGATGCCGCCGCCCAAGAGAATGAGATCGGCCGCGCTCAGGGTGTCACGGCCGCGTTCAACGGGATTGTTCGTCAGCTTCGACGAGCTGGCTGTTACGAGGAGGTTACGCCGCCATGAGGGCCCAGGGGCTTTAAGCTGCCCTGCGGGTCATTTGGAGGAACTGCGTCGCTTCACGTTGCGCGCTCTGCAAGGCGGGCAGATCAACAGCAGGGTGTTCGGTCCAGATGAAAGAGAGAAACTCACGGGTTTCCGCACGATAGCAGAAGGTGCCGCCGATGCAGGCCGGCTCACCAATCCAGTACTCCCAGAACAGATCTTGGCCGTTCAGCTTCCAGCGAACGTTGGTGAGGTAGTTTTCCGCGATCACAGGCAAGTACTCAGCCAAGTTGTGGCGCTGCCCAAGAAGGGTAGCAAACACACGACCTTTATCGACCGTCACGTTGAAGTGGAGCGGGGTGGACTGCCGGAATCCCGGCGAGAGATCGGTGAACGCCATACACGAAATCTGACACACGAAGTGCTAACACTTTGCTGATGGCTAGATGAGTGTCATCGGCACTGTCCAGGACACTTCCACCTTGATTGTGGCTCAAGCCCGTCTCCCGACTTTGGAGCGTAAGCTTCCAGCAACTCTTGAGGCTGCCGATGTCTGGGGGCGTTGGTGCCGAGATGACTGCCCGCAGTCTGCACACCAGAGCCGCTGAGTTCTCGGCTCCGGACCCCGGCGTTGCTAGCGCGCGCGAAGGTAATCCATCGGGGAAGGCTAGGCGCCTTCAAAATTGTTTGCAGAGCCGTAGGTAGTATTCCTATGAACGGGTGCAAAGGTTGCAACAGCTGTGAACCTCTTCGCGTTTGAGTTTGGCACCAGGCTGGTCCAATTACAGTCTCGAGTGGAAGAAAAACCTGATTGCGATCATCTGCGCATGATGGATGGACGATCCATTTACACCGCGGCTTCCATCAGATCGTTGATGGTCGATCCGTGTAGGAGAAAGTATCATGATCAGCCTCATCAAGCTTCTGCTTGCCGCCTACTTTCGCAAAGCCAGTGCGCATGGTCAGCCGATGATGCGACCGTACTGATCTAAGCCAGACATATGCATAGGCAAACGGCCGTCCCGATCGGGGCGGCCGTTTTCGTTTGCCGACAGACTTGCGCGCCAGAAGCCTGACACCTGATCGGGTTTCGATGTTTGCTTAGAATTGACTGACTGACTTCTCTGTGATCCTCGCACTCTTTGCCCACACCGCTGAATGGCTACTGCGTGGCAGTCGGGTTCGACGGCGGAAAGCCCACAAAACTGACAAAGTTCATGTGCGTCAGAGGTTGATTTCAATCGCTGCTGAAACGACATGCACCTTTCGA
>NZ_QZVQ01000025.1 GCF_003660445.1 Croceibacterium ferulae
ACGGTGATGAGGTTGCCGGGGGTGAACCGCGTCGGCTCCAGCACGGACAGGTCCTTGCCCCGCGCCGCCATGGTGGCTTCCAGCTCGTAAGCGATGTCGAAATTCTCGACCAGAGCGGTCTTGCCGCGACCGGTGACGAAGATCATCTGTTCGATCCCGGCCTCACGCGCCTCGTCCACCGCGTACTGGATCAGCGGGCGATCGACGATGGGCAGCAATTCCTTGGGAATCGCCTTGGTGGCGGGAAGAAAGCGCGTGCCCAGCCCGGCGACGGGGAACACGGCCTTGCGGATCGGTTTGCGTTCGCTCATGCCGCAGTGCAATATAGATGACGCCGCCTGCCTGCAATCGCTAAGCGAAGGCCGATCGCCTGAACCTTTTTTTCTGCGGCGCGTTAAGCCAGCCACAGACAAGAAAGGGTTACCATTATGGGATTGCTGCGGATGGCCGTGCTGGGCGCGGCCGGATACGGGCTTTACAAGTACTCGACCGGTGACCGGCGCTCGCATGCCGCGTTCGCCAAGGGCGAAGGTACGGGCGAGAACTTCTCCAAGGTCCGCAACAGCGGTCCTGCCTCCATGGCGGATCGTGACAACCGCGAATGGGATTCGACGGACGAGAGTCTGGACCAGACCTTCCCGGCGAGCGACCCGCCCTCCACCTACTGATCGGCCCCTTGCGCCCGGCGCGCCGCCAGCCACAGGCGGATCGCGCCGGCCAGGCCGGGCGGTGTGGGCGCGGCGATGCGCTCGGCATCGATCCGGGCCACCAGCCGTGACACGGGCAGACCTTCCGCCGCCGCCGCCTCCTTCAGCCAGTCCCAGAACAGGGGCTCCAGGCTGATGGAGGTGCGGTGGCCTTCTATCTCCACCGACCGCTTGATCGGCGGATGATAGACCTGGATGGTCAGGCGTCCGGCCCCAGCATGGTTTCCGGGCGGACCACGCGGTCGAATTCCTCGCCCGTCACATGGCCGCTCTCGATCGCCGCTTCCCGCAGGGTGGCGCCGCTCTTGTGCGCGGCCTTGGCGATGGCTGCCGCCTTGTCATAGCCGATCGACGGCGCCAGCGCGGTCACCAGCATCAGCGAATTGCCGAGGCCACGGGCGATGTTGTCCTCGCGCGGCTTCAATCCCTTCAGCAGGTTCTCGACAAAGCTGTCCGAGGCATCGGCCATCAGTTTGACGGATTGCAGGAAGTTGAAGCCGAGCACCGGGCGATAGACGTTCAGCTCGAAATGGCCCTGGCTGCCGGCAAAGGTCATGGTGGTGTGATTGCCCATGATCTGCGCGCAGACCTGCGTCATCGCCTCGCACTGCGTCGGATTGACCTTGCCCGGCATGATGGAGCTGCCCGGCTCGTTCTCCGGCAAGGCCAGCTCGCCCAGGCCCGAACGCGGGCCGGAGCCCAGGAAGCGGATGTCGTTGGCGATCTTGTACAGCGCCGATGCCAGGGTGACGATCGCGCCGTGAGCGAAGACCAGGCCATCCTCGCTGCCCAGTGCCTCGAACTTGTTGGGCGCGGTGACGAAGGGCAGGCCGGTGTCGGCGGCGATCTGCTCCGCCACTCCTTCCGCAAAACCCTTGGGCGCGTTCAGCCCGGTGCCGACGGCGGTGCCACCCTGCGCCAGTTCGTACAGCCCGCCCATGGTGGCCTCGATCCGGGCGATCCCGGCCTCGACCTGGCGGGCATAGCCGGAGAACTCCTGGCCCAGCGTCAACGGGGTCGCGTCCTGCGTATGGGTGCGGCCGATCTTGATGATGCCGTTCCAGCCTTCCGCCTTGGCCGACAGCTCGGCATGCAGCGCCTTGAGCGACGGCAGCAGCGTTTCGGCCACTTCGCGAGCGGCGGCGATATGGATCGCGCTGGGAAAGGTGTCGTTGGAGGATTGCGACATGTTGACGTGATCGTTGGGATGGACCGGCTTCTTGGTCCCGACCTCGCCGCCCAGCGCGACGGAGGCGCGATTGGCGATCACCTCGTTGGCGTTCATGTTGCTCTGCGTGCCGGAGCCGGTCTGCCACACCACCAGCGGGAAGTGGTCGTCCAGCTCACCTGCGGCCACTTCCGCGGCGGCGGTGGCAATCGCGTCGGCCAAGCCCTGATCCAGCAGGCCCAGCTTTGCATTGGTCAGCGCGGCGGCACGCTTGATGGTGCCAAGCGCGTGCACGATCGGCAGCGGGATCCGCTCGCCCCCGATGCGGAAGTTCTGGCGGCTGCGCTGCGTCTGCGCGCCCCACAGGCGGTCGGCGGGAACCTCGATGGTGCCCATCGTGTCGCTTTCGGTGCGCGTCTCGGCCATTGGTGCAAGTCCTTCACGCCCCGGCGCTGACAGGCCGGCCCCCTGCCCCGGGGCGGGCAAAGGGCCGTTTCCGCGCCCCTTTGCCCGCCACAACGGCGTAACTCAATACATATGCTGGCCGCCATTGATCGACAGCGTCGACCCGGTGACGAAGCCGCCCTGCTCGGACGCCAGGAAGGCGACGCCACGGGCGATCTCGCTCGCCTGGCCCAGCCGGCCGACGGGGATCTTGGCGACGATCTTCTCGAGCACCGCTTCCGGCACGGCGGCGACCATTTCGGTGTCGATATAACCGGGCGCAATGGCGTTGACGGTAATGCCGAAGCGCGCGCCTTCCTGCGCCAGTGCCTTGGTGAAGCCGTGAATGCCGCTCTTGGCGGCGGCATAGTTCACCTGGCCATACTGGCCCGCCTGGCCGTTGATGGAACCGATATTGACGATCCGTCCCCAGCCGCGCGTCTTCATGCCGGGGAAGCACGCCTTGGCCATGTTGAAGCAGCCACCCAGATTGACGCGCATCACCGCGTCCCAATCCTCGAACGACATCTTCAGCAGCGTGCCGTCGCGGGTGATGCCGGCATTGTTGACCAGCACTTCGATCGGGCCGACCTCCGCCTCCACCTGCGCGATGCCATCCAGCACGGCCTGGTGGTCGCCCACGTCCCAGCGATAGGCCGGAATGCCGGTCTCGTCCGTGAAGGCGCGGGCCTTCTCCTCGTTACCGGCATAATTGGCAACTACGCTGAAGCCATCCGCCACCAAGGTTTCGCAGATCGCCCGACCGATGCCCCGGGTACCGCCGGTGACGATTGCTACGCGCGCCATATATCTCTCCTGATATCACTGAACTCGGCAATGATCCTAAGCGTAAGCAAGCGAACAGCGCAAAGAAAAACCCCGCACAATGGCGGGGTTCTCGTAACATTTCGATGCTGCAACTGCGTTGTCGTCAGAAGCGGAACTGCGTGCCGATATAAACGGCTTGGCCTTCCTTGTGCGACACGTCCTCCGCCGGCGTGATACGATGCTGCTGCTGCGAATAGCGGACCCCCGCCGTTACATCCAGGTTGCGCGTCAGGCGATAGCTACCCGCCACGTTGACTGTCTGGTCGGCACGCGGCCCGGCCGGACGGTCAGCGATGCGGGCGGTGGAAACGGCGCCCTCTTCCACGGCGATGCGGGCAGCGAAGCGGCTTTCCGGCTCTTCCGTCGCGGTGGACGGGCGGAAATCAGCCAGGTTGGGGATCGCCGCGTCGGACAGGGTGCGGGACAGGACCGGCGCCGCCTTGGCAAAGGATTGCAGCCCGCGGGCCACGCCCAGATTGTAGCGGGTGGGCGTGATGCGCAGCCCGCCGCCATCCTCGGCAGCGGCAGCCAGCGAGCCGCGACGGCCGGGCCGCACGGTGGCGAAACGTGCTTCGCCGTCATCCACCCGGACAGCGACGGTGACCGTACGGCCGGTGCGCGGATCAGCGCCGGCCGGGGTGAACCGGTCCAGCCCGGCGCCCTTGCCGCGCCGTGCCACCAGATTGGCCACTGCGGGATCCACATCGGACGGTGTGAACACCGCGCCGCCCAGCTGCAGGGAACCGATGCGCGGCAGCGTGGCAGCGGCAGGGCCGAACCCGCCCAGAGCCCAACCCGCCGTCGGCGCGCCGACCAGCAGCGCCGTGGCAACGAGGCCCGTCACCAGCTTGCGCAATCTGCCTGATCCTGCTTGCCTGCCCACTTTGTTGTCCATTCCCCCTAAACACGTCGTCACTGCAGACGCCGGTCATGCTTAACGGTTCCTGAGGAACCGGGCACGCCGCCACGGTGATTCCGTGCCAATTGAAAGCCTTGTATGACAAGAACGCCCCTTGCGCCAGCATGGCACAGCCGGTTGGCGAAGTTTTGTCCGCCTGTGGCAAACCTTCAACAGCCGGACCGTGCGGCAGGCCACCCAATGCCGGCAGTTCAGTGGCGGTTCACCGGCTGGAGGGCGGAGTCGCGCCACCGCTTGCCGCGCGTGCGCGGACCGAATAGAGGCACGGTCGGATCTGTGCTTTCGCCCGCTTGTCCTGCGACCGACAGCGTCCTCACCGTACAGGAAAGACCATGCCCTTGCTGATCCCAAATGTTACCTTCCGCCGCTTCGCCACCCTTGCCGCCGGTGCCGCGCTGCTGCTGGGCACGGCGGCCTGCGGCGGACGCGAACGGCCGGAGGCGGACCTTGCCGCGGCGCAGGTGACGTCCATCGGCGTCAATTCCTATCTGTGGCGCGCCGCGCTGGAGACCTTGTCCTTCATGCCCCTGGCGCAGACCGACAGCGCCGGCGGAGTGGTCGTGACCGACTGGTATGCCAATCCCGATGCCGCGAACGAGCGGATGAAGGTGTCCGTCGCCATCCTGGACCAGGATCTGCGCGCCGACGCCCTGCGGGTCGCGGCCAGCCGCCAGGTGCTGCAGAACGGCACCTGGATCGAGGCGCCGGTCTCCGCCGCCACCGTGCAGAAGCTGGAGGACATCATCCTGACCAAGGCGCGCGACCTGCGCCGCCGCTCGGCGCTCTGACCGGCGGCGAAGCATGACCGATTCGAGGTTCGATCCGGCGCGCGCCGACATCCACTGGCAACGCGCCTGGGATGAGGCGCAGTGCTTCCGCGCCGATAGCGGGAGCGAGCGGCCAAAAAGCTACGTGCTGGAGATGTTTCCCTATCCTTCGGGGCGCATCCATATCGGCCATGTGCGCAACTACACGATGGGCGACGTGCTGGCCCGCGCGCGCCGGATGCAGGGGCATGAGGTGCTGCACCCGATGGGATGGGACGCCTTTGGCATGCCGGCGGAAAACGCCGCCATGGAAAAGGGTGTGCACCCCGGCGGCTGGACCCGCGACAACATCGCCACGATGAAGGCGCAGCTGCAACGGCTGGGCTTCGCGCTGGACTGGAGCCGGGAGATCGCGACCTGCGAGCCCGACTATTATGGCCACGAACAGGCGTTGTTCCTGGACCTGTATGATGCCGGCCTGGTCTATCGCCGCGAATCAGCGGTGAACTGGGATCCGGTCGACATGACCGTGCTGGCCAACGAACAGGTGGTGGACGGGCGCGGCTGGCGTTCGGGCGCGGTGGTCGAGAAGCGCAAGCTGAATCAGTGGTTCCTGAAGATCACGCAGTTCGCGGACGAGCTGCTGGCGGGCCTGGGCGCGCTGGATGGCTGGCCCGAAAAGGTGCGGCTGATGCAGGAAAACTGGATCGGCAAGTCGCAGGGCCTGCAGTTCAGCTTCGCCACCAGCGATGGCGGCAGCGTGGAGGTCTACTCCACCCGCCCCGACACGATCTTCGGCGCCAGCTTCGTGGCGGTCGCCGCCGATCACCCGATCGCGCAAAGCGTCGCCAAGGGCTCGCCCGAGGCGCAGGCCTTCATTGACCTGTGCAAGCAGGGCGGCACCACCGCGGCGGAGCTGGAGACGGCGGAGAAGCTGGGCTTCGACACCGGGATCACTGCTGCACACCCCTTCACCGGCGCCCCGCTGCCGGTCTTCATCGCCAATTTCGTGCTGATGGAATATGGCACCGGCGCCGTGATGGCGGTGCCCGGCCATGATCAGCGCGACTTCGAGTTCGCCACCAAATACGGCTTGCCGATCCTGCGCGTGGTCGCTGGGGACGCCGATCAGGCCGGCGCGCCGCTGACCGAGGCGGACACCGGCGATGGCGTGCTGGTCAATTCCGACTTCCTGACCGGCATGGCCGTGACCGAGGCCAAGGCGGCGGTCATCGCGCGTGCCGAATCGGGCGGCTGGGGCGAAGGCAAGACCGTGTGGCGCCTGCGCGACTGGGGCGTCAGCCGGCAGCGTTATTGGGGCACGCCGATCCCCTTCATCCATTGCGATGCCTGCGGGGGCGTGCCGGTCCCGCGCGAGCAGCTCCCGGTGGTGCTGCCCGAGGATGTCGATTTCGCCACCCCCGGCAACCCGCTGGAACGCCATGCCAGCTGGAAGAACGTCTCGTGCCCCTCCTGCGGTGGCGCCGCCCGGCGGGAGACCGACACGCTGGACACCTTTGTCAATTCCTCCTGGTACTTCCTGCGCTTCGCCAGCCAGCCCGCGGACGCGCCGTTCGATCCGGCGGAGGTCGCCGCATGGATGCCGGTGGCGCAATATATCGGCGGGATCGAGCACGCGATCCTGCACCTGCTCTATGCCCGCTTCTGGACCCGCGCGCTGGCGCATGTCGGCAAGCTGGACGTGGCGGAGCCCTTCGCGGCGCTGTTCACGCAAGGCATGGTCACGCACGAGACCTACAGCCGCGACCATCAAGGCCGCACGCTGTACTACGCCCCGAACGAGATCAGCCGCTCGGCCGAAGGCGCGCTGCTGACCGCGGATGGCGGGGCGGTGGAGATTGGCCGCGTGGTCAAGATGTCCAAGAGCAAGAAGAACGTGGTCGATCCCGACGTGATCGTTGACCGGTACGGCGCCGATGCGGTGCGCTGGTTCATGCTCTCCGACTCGCCGCCGGAACGCGACCTGCCGTGGTCCGAAAGCGGAATCGAAGGCTGTGCCCGCTTCGTGCAGCGGCTGTGGCGCCTGTTCGGCCAGTTCGACGGCCGCGCCGCGGGCGAGGACAAGGCGCTCGCCCGCAAGACGCACCAGACAGTGGCGGCGATCACCGCCGACATCGACGCGCTGGCCTTCAACAAGGCCGTGGCGCGGATCTATGAACTGGCCGGCGCCGTGGACAAGGCGGCGCCCTCCGCCAGCCGGTCGGAGGCGATCCGCACGCTGCTGCTGCTGGTCGGCCCGATGATGCCGCACCTGGCGGAAGAAGGCTGGGCCGCGATGGGCCAGCACGGTCTGGTCGCGAATGCCGCATGGCCGGTGGTCGATCCCGCCATGCTGGTGGAGGACGAGGTAACGGTAGCGGTGCAGGTCAAGGGCAAGCTGCGCGACACGCTGACCGTGCCCAAGGGCCTGCCCAATCCCGAGCTGGAAGCACTGGCGCTGGCGAGCGAGAAGGTCGCCCGCGCGCTGGATGGTGCGCCGGTGCGCAAGGTGATCGTGGTGCCCGACCG
Organism: Croceibacterium ferulae; assembly: GCF_003660445.1. Classification (GTDB taxonomy): domain Bacteria; phylum Pseudomonadota; class Alphaproteobacteria; order Sphingomonadales; family Sphingomonadaceae; genus Croceibacterium; species Croceibacterium ferulae. The sequence continues at coordinate 7,363 of NZ_QZVQ01000025.1, forward strand.
GCTGGTGAACATCGTCGCATGAAGGCGCTCGCCCCCCTGCTGCTGGCGCTTGTCGCCGCCGGTGCAACCACCGGTTGCGGGTTGCAGCCGCTTTATGCCGGCGGCGGTTCCGGTGCGATCGCGCGCGGCCTGTCCGGGGTGGACGTGCCCCCCATTGAAGGGCGCGCCGGCTGGCTGGTTCGCGATGCGCTGCGGCAGGAACTGGGGCAGGGTGCGGAAGGCGCCGGCAGCGGCGCGACCTACCGGCTGGACGTGCTGCTGGACGAACAGCTGCAGGGCCTGGGCGTGCTGACCAACGAGACGGTCGGGCGCGAACGCTACATCCTGCGGGCGCGATACCAGCTGATCGAACTGGCGAGCGGCGCCATCCTGCTGGACGCCACCGCCGGGTCGGACGTGGGCATCGATGTGGTGTCCAGCGAATATGCCACCATCGCCGCCGAACAGACCGCGCAGGAAAACCTGGCGCGCGAGCTGGCGGACCAGATCGCCACCCGGCTGGCGCTGACGCTGCGCCGGGACCGGTGAAGGCTACCGGCAAGGATTACCTCCAGCTGGCGCAGCGCACCGGCGCCGGTCTGCGCGTCAGCTTCCTGTGCGGCCAGGACGAGGCAGGCGCTGCCGCCGCGGCCGACAAGCTGGTGGCGCTGTTGCCGGCCGCGGGCGAGCGGGTCGAGCTGAGCGGCGCGGAACTGCGGGCCGATCCCGTGCGGCTGGGGGACGAGGCGCGCTCCTCCTCCCTGTTCGGGGCCGACCGGCATATCCGCATCCGCTGCAGCGGAGACGAGGCGCACGACGCGATCCTCAACCTGCTGGCGCTGGTCGACAGCGGAGAGGCAGCCGGCGCGTGCCCGGTGATCGTGACCGCCATCAATGCCAGCGACAAGAGCCGTACGGCCAAGCTGCTGACCCCGCGCAAGGATGCGCTGGCGGTGATGTTCTACCCGCCCGACCTGCGCAGCGTGACGGGGGAGGTCACGCGCATGGCGGCGGGCGCGGGGCTGAAGCTGCAGCCGGAGCTGGCCGAGCGGATCGCCCGCGGGGCGGCGCTGGACCTGCGGCTGTGCCAGTCCGAAGTGGAGAAGCTGGCGCTCTATCTCGATGCCTCCCCCCTCGCGCCCCGCATGGCGGATGGTGCGGCGCTGGACGCGATCGGCGCGCGGACGGAGGAAGAGGGCTTCATGCCGCTGGTCAACGCCGTGCTGGGCGGGGACACGCAGCGCCTGCCGGCGGAACTGGCGCGCATGGCGGAGCTGGAGCTGAACCCGGTGGGCGTGCTGCTGGCGATCGAACGACGGGCGGCACAGCTGGCGCAGCTGACGGCCAGGCTGGCGGGGAGCGGGCAGCGCGTCGCCGACCTGCTGGAAGGCGAGCAGCGCGCACGACGGGTGTTCTGGCGCGACCGCGCCGATCTGGAACGGCAGATGCAGCGCTGGGATGCGGGCCGGCTGGATCGGCTGGTCGACCGCCTCGCCGGGCTGCACCGCGCCCTGTTGGCCAACAGCCAGGCGGCACCCATGCTGCTGGCACAGGACCTGGCGGAGATCACCCGTTTCGCCTCCACCCGCCGCTGATGCCGCCCTGCCCCGATAAGGGACAGGGCTGTTCGCAGTCGCACAAATGGATGGCCAAGTCTCAGCCGCTGCGTTATGTCCGAACCCCTGACGGGACGCGATTGTCAGCAACTGCATGGGACGACACCATGAACGCACCGGCTCTCAGAATTGAAGGCGAGCGGCTGCTGCCCCGTGTTTCCTCGGGCGGTTTGGCGCCATCATTGGAACGCAAGCGGCTGCAGGTCTATGCCACGCAGATCGCGCTCGATTCCGCCGTGCTGCTGGCATGCTTCTTCGGCGTGGCGCTGGCGTGGTTCGGCCACATGCCCGACGCGGCGGAGCTGCTGGTCGGCAATCTGCTGCTGCCAATCTTCCTGACGATCGCGCTGCATAACGGCACCTATTCGCTGATCACGCTGACCGACTGGAAGCAGGCCGCCGGCCGCATGGCCTCCGCCGTGCTAATCGCCGCGGTGCTGCTGACCTTCATCGCCTATTTCGTGAAGGTATCGGACAGTTTCTCCCGGCTGGTGCTGTTCGGCGGGGTCACCTCCACCCTGCTGCTGCTGTCGACCACGCGTTTCTTCACGACGCGCTGGATCCGCAAGCATTGGGGCCCCAGCCCGATGAACCTGCTGCTGATCGATGCCGGCGGGCCGAACATCGCCATTCCCCATTCCTACCGCATCAATGCGGAAGAGCACGGGCTGCAGCCGGTGCTGGACGATCCGCACATGCTGGACCGCCTGGCCCGATACCTGCGCAACATGGACGAGGTCGTGGTGAACTGCCCGCCTGATCACCGCGCCGCCTGGGCAATGGTGCTGAAGGGTTCGGGCGTGCATGGCGAGGTGACCAGCGGCATCGTGCGCGAGATCGGCGCGCTGGGCGTGGTCCACCGCGAGAACGCCGACGTTTCCTCCATCTTGGTGTCGACCGGCCCGCTGGGCATGCGCGACCGCGTGGCCAAGCGGCTGTTCGACATCCTGGTGTCGGCGCTGGGGCTGCTGGCACTGTCCCCGGTGTTGCTGGGCGCGGCGCTGCTGATCAAGCTGGAGGATGGCGGCCCGATATTCTTCCGCCAACGCCGGCTGGGCCAGGGCAACCGCTTCTTCCGCATCTACAAGCTGCGGTCCATGAAGGTCGAGCAGTCCGATGCCGAGGGCAACCGTTCGGCCAGCAAGGATGACGACCGGATCACGCGCATCGGCTCCTTCCTTCG
>NZ_QZVQ01000026.1 GCF_003660445.1 Croceibacterium ferulae
CGCCGCGCGTAGCCTGGAAGCTCGGGGCGGGGCGCTAGGGGAGGCTAGAAACCGCCCCGCGGAGCCGGATTGCCCACGCTTTTGCCAGTGGCTAGTGTCTCAAACCTTCCGGTTCGAGACTCCGAACCGCTCCCGAGAAGCTTATCTCGTTGAGATAATTAGTTTAACAGGATAGTTTGTTCACCAGTATGAACCTTATTAAGTCGAAACAACGCGTTGCCGATCATGGGGAGGTATTCACACCGCCTTGGCTTGTTGAGAGAATGCTCGATCTCGTAAAGGGCGAGACGGAGCGGATTGATGCGCGGTTTCTCGAACCCGCTTGCGGTAGCGGCAATTTTCTTGTCCCGATCCTTCAACGCAAGCTGGCAGCTGTGGAGCTGAAGTTCGGTATGTCTGATTTCGAGAGGCGGCATTATGCCCTCCTGGCGGTGATGTGTGCTTACGGAATCGAGTTGTTGCGCGACAACATCGTCGAGTGCCGGTCAAATATGCTTGCGGTGCTCGCCGATTACCTCAGCTTGGATGCGACGGATGAGCTATTCCGCGCTGCCTCTTATGTCCTGTCACTCAATCTTGTGCAGGGGAACGCGATGACGATGCGCGACACAGCGGGCGACCCGATCAGCGTAGTGGAGTGGGCCTATCTAGGCAAAGGCAAGTTCCAACGCCGGGATTTCCGGCTAGACGTGCTGACCGGGATGGCCAGCTTTGGCGCGGAAGGCTCTCTGTTCGCCGGTCTCGGCAAGCATGAAATCTTTACGCCTACTTCATCATATCCGCCGATGACGCTGCGTGACTTGGCGCGCTTTGCCAGCGGCGAAACGGGGGAAGCCGTATGAACGAACAGGCGGGGTTTACACTGCGGGGTCGCAATCCCGATGTGCTGACTTGCATTGCCAACCTGTCCAACGATGAGGTGTTCACGCCGCCGGAATTCGCCAGCCGGATGCTGGATACGCTTGCGGCGGCTTGGGCGGTGGGCAACGGCGGCGCAAACATCTGGGCGGATAGAACGGTGTCGTTCCTTGACCCTTGCACCAAGTCCGGCGTTTACCTGCGGGAGATCACAACGCGGCTGATCGCCGGACTGGCGCAGGAAATCCCCGACCTACAGACGCGAGTCGACCATATACTGACCCGGCAGGTGTTTGGCATCGGTATCACCAGGCTAACCAGCTTGCTTGCACGGCGCAGTGTCTATTGCTCGAAGCACGCAAACGGCGAACATTCGGTGGGGCGAAGTTTCGCCAGCGATGAAGGGAATATCTGGTTCGAGCGCAGTGAGCATAGCTGGTCTGAAGGCAAGTGCAGCTTTTGTGGCGCAAGCAAGGAAGCGTTGGATCGGGACGAGGGGCGAGAGACCCACGCGTACGCATTTATTCACACCGCTAACATCAAGAATCGGGTAGCGGAGTTATTCGGAGGCGTAATGCAATTCGACGTTATTATAGGAAACCCGCCTTATCAGCTCGCAGATGCAAGCAACTCGGCAAGCGCAAGCCCTATATATCAAAAATTTGTCGAACAGGCGATGGCTCTAGAACCTCGCTACCTGACTATGGTGACGCCATCGCGATGGTTCGTAGGGGGAAAGGGACTCGACGACTTTCGGAGCAAGATGCTTGCGGATAGGAGATTGAGGACTATTGTTGACTTCATCGTCGACAAGGACGCTTTCCCGAAAATCAATGTGAATGGTGGAGTGAACTTTTTCTTATGGGATCGCGACCATAAGGGTGACTGTGCGATCACTACAATTGAGCGTGGAGGAGTCGCAGGAGCACCGGTCTCTCGGCCCCTTTCTGAATTCGGTGTGTTCATTCGGAGAAATCAAGCAGTCTCCATACTTAGGAAGGTCCGAGCTAAAGGAGAATCGACGTTTGCTTCCCACGTTTCGTCCAGAAAGCCGTTTGGACTTCCAACCACCTTCTTTGGCGCCGCAGCCAAATCGGCAGCTAAACCGATTAAGCTGCACTGCTCTGGCAGGATAACATGGGTAGCTCGGTCGGAGATACCAGTCAAAACTGAGTGGATCGATCAATGGAAGGTGCTTGTGGGCCGGGCGACTGACGGTAATGAAAATTACCCACTCCCGATTTGGGATCAACGAGGTCCTTTTATCGCCGGACCAGGGGAAGCCTGTAGCGAAACTTACCTTGTAGCTTCTGTCGTTGGCAGTCACGCCGAGGCAGAACGGGTGGTCGCGTATATGAGGACGGTTTTCTTCAGATTCCTGGTGTCCCTGAGAAAGATCACGCAGGACAATAAGGCGGACGTCTTCGCCTTCGTGCCAGCTCTCGCGATGGATAAATCTTGGTCGGATGAAGTGCTCAGCAGACGCTACGCTCTTTCAAACGAAGATGTCGAGTTCATGGGAACGATGATTCGAGAAATGAAGTTCACCGGATGAATCAGCGACCAATCGAGGAAATTCTCACCCCAAAACCTGAGGCGCGCCCGCGCATTTACGCCTACGCTATCGCCGACCCGGCGCATGACGGTTTGCTGAAAGTTGGCCAGACGTCCCGTGACGTGAAAAAGCGCGTCGCCGAACAGCTCAAAACCGCCGCCATCACCAACTTCACCATCGACTTGGACGAATGCGCCCAGCGGGATGACGGCAGCATCATCACCGATCACGTCGTGCGCGACGCCCTGAAACGCAAAGGCTTCGCCAACCCGCAGCTCGAATGGATGCAATGCACGGTCGCGGACGTAAAGACCGTGCTGGCCGAGCTTCGCACGGGCCAGCAATTCGCGGGCACGCGTCACGAGGATTTTCCACCGCGCAAGGAACAGGCGAACGCGGTGGAACAGACTTGCGCATATTATCAATCTCGCTGGCAGGAGGACGCTGCTGCGGTTCCCCGTTTCCTCTGGAACGCGAAAATGCGTTTCGGAAAAACTTTCACGGCCTACCAGCTTGCAAAGAAGCTCGGAGCGAGGCGGGTACTTGTGCTGACCTTTAAGCCTGCCGTTGAGGATGCCTGGCGGGCCGACCTTGAATCCCACGTCGATTTTGACGGCTGGCAATATCTTTCGCGCAGCTCCGGCCGTGACCCCAGCCAGATTAACGGCGACAAGCCCGTGGTCTATTTCGGCTCGTTCCAAGACCTACTGGGGCGCGACAAGGCAGGAAACATCAAGGCTCGAAACGAGTGGCTACACTCGATCAACTGGGATCTTGTGGTGTTCGACGAATACCATTTTGGTGCATGGCGCGAAACCGCGAAGGAACTTTTTGAGGGTGAGGAGGCCGCAGTCGCTAAGATTGAGGCCGATCAGGAATACACCCGCGATCTTCAGGTTGTGAACGAAGATCTGGGTGTCCTTTCCGAAAGCGAGGCCGAATTTCTGCCGATTACCACGCGGGCCTATCTCTATCTCTCCGGCACGCCGTTCAAGGCGCTAGCCACGGGCGAATTCATCGAGGAGCAGATATTCAACTGGACCTATACCGACGAACAGCGCGCGAAGGCCGAGTTCGCCGCAAATCATCCTGGCAAGCGCAATCCTTATGGCGCATTGCCGCAAATGCGATTGCTCACATATCAGATGCCCGACGAGTTGCTGACGATCGCCAGCGCAGGAGAGTTTGACGAGTTCGACCTGAACACTTTTTTCGCCGCTACGGGCACCGGCGACACGGCGATATTCAAGCACAAAAACGACGTTCAGAAATGGTTGGACATCATCCGAGGCGGTTATGCGCCGCAGACTATCGACAGCCTAAGAATGGGTACCCGCCCGCCGTTTCCCTACTCAGACGTGCGGCTTCTGCCATATCTGCAACATTCCTTCTGGTTCCTGCCTAATGTCGCAGCCTGCCACGCGATGGCGAACCTCCTAGCCGAGAAGCACAATACCTACTGGTACGATTATAAGGTGATCGTGGCGGCGGGAGCCACGGCAGGGATCGGCCTGGACGCCTTACTGCCCGTCCGGCAGGCGGTTGGAAGCGGCTATGACACCAAGACCATCACCCTCTCCTGCGGCAAACTTACAACCGGCGTGACGGTGGCGCAATGGTCGTCCATCCTGATGCTGCGCAATCTCAAGTCTCCGGAAACCTACTTTCAGGCCGCATTCCGGGTGCAATCGCCTTGGTCGATCAAGAATCCCAACGGCGACAATCCGAATGAGGAAGAAATCCTCAAACCCATCTGCTTCGTGTTCGATTTCGCGCCGACCCGCGCTCTCCGGCAGCTGTCGGAATATGGCATAGGCCTCTCGCCCGGCGAGGCTAACCCGGAGAACGCGGTGCGCGAGCTTGTCTCATTCCTGCCGGTGCTGGCCTACGATGGGGCCAATATGACCCAGATCGACGCGGGCGGCATCCTCGACATTGCGATGGCAGGAACATCGGCAACCCTGTTAGCGCGTAAATGGGAATCCACGATGCTGGTCAACGTGGACAACGACACGCTGCGCCGCGTTCTCGACGACCCTGAGGCAATGGCCGCCGTCGAACGCATCGAGGGCTGGCGTGCGCTGGGTGACAACATAATCGAGACCATTATCAACAAGAGCGATAGGGTCAAGGATCTCAAGAACAAGGCTAAAAGCGGCGAGTTGACACAAAAAGAAAAGAAAGAACTGACCGACGAGGAAAAGGAGTACAAGTCCAAGCGTAAGCTCGTGCAGGAAAAGCTGATCAAGTTTGCGACCCGCATCCCAGCCTTCATGTATTTGACCGACTTCCGCGAGAACACGCTACAAGACGTGATCACTAAGCTGGAGCCGGACCTGTTCCTTACGGTCACAGGCTTGACCGTGGCGGACTTCCATCTTTTGGTGCGCTTGAAGGTGTTTAACACCGAGAGGATGAATGAAGCCGTTTTCGCGTTCCGACGCTACGAAGACGCCTCACTTCGCTATACAGGTATCGAGAGCCATGAAGGTCTGACCCACTATGGCCTCTACGATACGGTTGTGGCCAAGGACTAAATCAGGGCGTGAATATGATTTCCGGAGGACAATGAGTTGAAGATTAGCGCGGCACTAGAGAAAATAGACGAACGGCAACTCTTTGTTCCGGCCTTTCAGCGTGAGTACGTTTGGAAGCGTGATGACGCTAAGCAGTTGATCGACTCATTGATTAAAGAATATCCGACCGGCACGATGCTCACCTGGGAAACGGCAAGCCCGCCAGAGTTGAAAGGTCCTCATAAATACAATGAAAAGCAAGGTGCTGTCCGCATCCTTCTTGACGGGCAGCAGCGGATCACAACCCTTTATATGCTCGTACGAGGCGAGATACCGCCTTACTATTCCTCGGGAGAAATCCTAAACGATACGCGCGGCCTTTACGTGAACGTCGAGACGTTGGAGCTAGCCTATTTCTCGAAGAACAAGATGGGCAACGATCCGCGCTGGCAAAACATAACGCACATCTTTCAACGGAAAATTCGCGCCAAGGACATCGTTCGCGAGCTTGAAGCCAAGGGGGAAACGATTAGTCGTGAGCGCGATGATGCGATGGACGACAACACCCGAACGATAGAAAATATTCTTGATCGCGAGTTCCCTGAGCAGACGATACCGGTCCGGGCCAGCGTTCGCGAGGCGATTGACATTTTCTATAAAGTCAACGCGAGCGGCGTGTCGCTCACCGACGCCGAACTCGCACTGGCTCAAATTTCCGGCTACTGGCCTGAAGCTCGTGATGTGTTTAAAAGAAAGCTGTCAGAGTTGGCCAACAAGGGCTTCGTCTTCAAGCTCGATTTCGTTGTGTATGTGCTGCTCGGCTGTCTTTATCATCTCGGATCAGAGATGAAAAAGCTTCACGATGCTGATAACAATCGGCAAATTCGGGCCGCCTGGAAGCTACTAGACGATCAAGTGCTAGATTACGTTGCGAGCGTCATGCGATCGCACGCTTTCGTCGACCACACAGATGAAATAAATTCGGTTTACGCTTTGATCCCAATCATTGTTTATTGCTTCAACAAGGACGGCAAGCACCTGACGGATCCCGAAATCCGTAAGCTCGTGAAGTGGTTCTACTACTCCCAGATCCGTACCCGCTATGTTAGCCAGCTCCCGCAGAAGCTTGATCGCGACCTCCGCATTATCAAGGAGGCTAGCAGTCCTTTCGATGAGCTGCTGGCGGTCATCAAAGAAGAGCGTCGGCTAGAGATCACCCCGGACGAATTTGTTGGCCGGTCGATTTCCCACCCGCTTTTCGGCTTGCTTCGCTGGTTTCTTAAGAGTCGAAATGCTGTCTGTTTCACAACGGGCGTTGCGTTGCGACAGGCCATGGGGCGTAAATATGCTCTGGAGAATGACCATATCTTCCCGTACTCAAAGTTGAAAATGCAAGGGTATGGCCAGGAAAATCGTCTCAAATATTCCTTGGCACAGGAACTCACCAATCGCGCGATCCTTACGCAGGTGGCTAACCGGGCGAAGGGTGCGATGGAGGCCAAAGCATATCTTGCAGAGGTACAAGCCCGCTTCCCTAACGCGCTTGCCTTGCAATCCGTCCCGGAGGATACCCAGCTTTGGGAAATTGAGAACTACGAGACGTTCCTTCAACGCCGTCGAGCCGTGCTTGCTGAACACCTCAACGCTTTCTTATCCGACATCACGGACACCAAGCCACCTGAGGCTGCGATTACGCTCGAAGAAATAATCACGCAGGGCGAGGACGACGAGCTTGAATTTAAATCCTCGCTTCGCTGGGACACAGTGCAGAAGGCTGTGAATAAAAAATTGGAAGAGGTTGTTGTGAAAACTGTCACCGCCTTCGCCAACAGCCAAGGCGGCACGCTCCTAATCGGCGTCAAAGACGACGGCGAGACTCTGGGCCTTGAGGCCGATTACCTGTCTCTAGGCGGTGCTGATCGCGACAAGTTTGAGCTGCATTTGCGCAACTTGCTGAGTGCCAGTCTCGGCGGCGCGTTCGTCAGTAGCAAAGTCAAGATCACCTTCCCAGAGGTGAGCGAGATAGAGATCTGTAAGGTTGACGTGCAGCCATCGAGCAAGCCTATCATCCTGACGGTTAAGGACAAGAATGGCGTGCAGCAAGAGAAGTTTTACGTCCGTAGCGGCAACTCTTCTCAGGAAATCTCCCTTGCGGAGATGCCTGCATATCTCGCGGACAGGTTTCTATAAAAAGCGAAGACCCTCCGAGTTGGATTGGGCCCGCGCCAGGAACCGCGCCCGGTTGCCGTCCTCTTCGCCGCTCGTGTCTGCCCGTCCGCCGTCCTGCCCCTCGCTCAGGTGCTTCCAAAAGAACACACTCGCGCTCTTCTCCCCTTTGCGGGCCTGCGCGCCTTTCTCCTGCCGTTGCTGATAGATGGCCCAAGTACCGCTGCCGTATTGCCTCGCCTCCGCGATCATCCAAAGGCTGATGACGTTCAGCCCGCGATAGCTGCGGCCGCTGGTGACATTGACAGGGGTGGTGATGTCTGCACGTGCCCGGTGCCAAGGCATCCTATAGAGCCGGCTCCTTCCTCGA
>NZ_QZVQ01000027.1 GCF_003660445.1 Croceibacterium ferulae
GCCGCAACAAAATTGCCATAGTGTGTTGACGGGTAGGGAAGTCCCCCATATATGCCGTTTCACCGACGGGGCGCAGCGGTTTTGACCGGCGCGCTTCAATCGGTCGCCAACATATACGGACGACGGGTCCTCTGATGAAAGTCAGGGAGCCATTGTTGTCCGGTTTAGATGTTTGGTGTTGTTATTTGACATTGTTGATTTTGATGAAGGGACATGTGGGCGACGGCGCCTGCTGCCGGGGGTTTTAAGGCTCCGGTTGGCAGTAACCAGGTCGTTGCCGGGTTCTGATGCTCACCACGGGTATCGGGATCTGAAGCATGTTCATTCGTATCCATTACGTTTGATAGTGCAGGTAACGGCTCCTTGAAGCGCGTGCTTGGCTGGATGGCGATCGCGAGATCGTGCCGGCTTGGTATGTGACACAAACTTGAGAGTTTGATCCTGGCTCAGAACGAACGCTGGCGGCATGCCTAACACATGCAAGTCGAACGAGACCTTCGGGTCTAGTGGCGCACGGGTGCGTAACGCGTGGGAACCTGCCTTTAGGTTCGGGATAACTCCTCGAAAGGGGTGCTAATACCGGATGATGTCTTCGGACCAAAGATTTATCGCCTTTAGATGGGCCCGCGTTGGATTAGCTAGTTGGTGAGGTAAAGGCTCACCAAGGCGACGATCCATAGCTGGTCTTAGAGGATGATCAGCCACACTGGGACTGAGACACGGCCCAGACTCCTACGGGAGGCAGCAGTGGGGAATATTGGACAATGGGCGAAAGCCTGATCCAGCAATGCCGCGTGAGTGATGAAGGCCTTAGGGTTGTAAAGCTCTTTTACCCGGGATGATAATGACAGTACCGGGAGAATAAGCCCCGGCTAACTCCGTGCCAGCAGCCGCGGTAATACGGAGGGGGCTAGCGTTGTTCGGAAATACTGGGCGTAAAGCGAACGTAGGCGGCTTGGCAAGTCAGGGGTGAAATCCCAGTGCTCAACACTGGAACTGCCTTTGAAACTGCCAGGCTTGAATCCTGGAGAGGCGAGTGGAATTCCGAGTGTAGAGGTGAAATTCGTAGATATTCGGAAGAACACCAGTGGCGAAGGCGACTCGCTGGACAGGTATTGACGCTGAGGTTCGAAAGCGTGGGGAGCAAACAGGATTAGATACCCTGGTAGTCCACGCCGTAAACGATGATAACTAGCTGTCCGGGCACATGGTGTTTGGGTGGCGCAGCTAACGCATTAAGTTATCCGCCTGGGGAGTACGGTCGCAAGATTAAAACTCAAAGGAATTGACGGGGGCCTGCACAAGCGGTGGAGCATGTGGTTTAATTCGAAGCAACGCGCAGAACCTTACCAGCCTTTGACATCCTCGGACGACTTCTGGAGACAGATTTCTTCCCTTTTGGGACCGAGTGACAGGTGCTGCATGGCTGTCGTCAGCTCGTGTCGTGAGATGTTGGGTTAAGTCCCGCAACGAGCGCAACCCTCGTCCTTAGTTGCCATCATTAAGTTGGGAACTCTAAGGAAACCGCCGGTGATAAGCCGGAGGAAGGTGGGGATGACGTCAAGTCCTCATGGCCCTTACAGGCTGGGCTACACACGTGCTACAATGGCATCTACAGTGGGCAGCTAACTCGCAAGGGTGCGCTAATCTCCAAAAGATGTCTCAGTTCGGATTGTCCTCTGCAACTCGAGGGCATGAAGGCGGAATCGCTAGTAATCGCGGATCAGCATGCCGCGGTGAATACGTTCCCAGGCCTTGTACACACCGCCCGTCACGCCATGGGAGTTGGTTCTACCCGAAGGTGGTGCGCTAACCCGCAAGGGAGGCAGCCAACCACGGTGGGATCAGCGACTGGGGTGAAGTCGTAACAAGGTAGCCGTAGGGGAACCTGCGGCTGGATCACCTCCTTTCTAAGGATCTGGCCGAAAGCGCCTGGGCCGTCTCAGCAATGGGATGTCACCCGGGAAGAGCTTCGTCCTCTCCAAAGAACATTGCCGTCGTCCTCATGTCCTTTCATCACTGAAGATCGACCTGGTCGGGCTCCTTGCGGAGTTTCTGGCCTGGTCGGCGTCTGAGCTGGCTTTTGCCGCCTGCGGCCGCCTTGCATATGCATCTAGCATAGTGTTGGGCTTGGCCGGTTCGGGATGGTGGGGGCCGGTAGCTCAGGTGGTTAGAGCGTACGCCTGATAAGCGTAAGGTCGCTGGTTCGAGTCCAGCTCGGCCCACCATGTGTCTTGCTTGGCCTTGTGCCGGGCGGTGATTGGTAGGGGGCCTTAGCTCAGCTGGGAGAGCACCTGCTTTGCAAGCAGGGGGTCATCGGTTCGATCCCGATAGGCTCCACCAGACACTATCTTCAGTGTGGATAGGAAAACGTATCCGGCCCCTTGTGGTCGGTTACGCGTTTTGCCTTCAGCAAAATCGCGTCTTTGACATTGTGAATGGGTTTTTAATCGATGCCGTGGCGTATCGATCGCTTCGACTGATGAGGTCGGGTGATGGGTACGGCACAAGATTGATAATCTGGCTGAGATTTTGACCATGCCATCGGAAGGCGACCAGGCGTTATGCAGGCCTGTCGTTGATGGTGTGGATTCTCAAGCGTGAGGTAAGAGCATCTGGTGGATGCCTTGGCATGTACAGGCGAAGAAGGACGTGGCACGCTGCGATAAGCGTCGGGGAGCTGTGAGCAGGCTTTGATCCGGCGATTTCCGAATGGGGAAACCCACCTTCACCATTTCCCTCGTGTCGTGAGTGATCACGGTGTGAGAGAGGTGGAAAAGGTATCATCGAGCTGAATAAAATAAGCTTGGTGAAGCGAACCCGGGGAACTGAAACATCTCAGTACCTGGAGGAAAAGACATCAACCGAGATTCCGTTAGTAGTGGCGAGCGAACGCGGACCAGGCCAGTGCTTCATCTTCAACTAGCAGAACGCTTTGGAAAGAGCGGCCATAGCGGGTGACAGCCCCGTATGCGAAAGTGATGGATGAAGCCTCGAGTAGGGCGGGACACGTGAAATCCTGTCTGAACATGGGGGGACCACCCTCCAAGCCTAAATACTCGTACATGACCGATAGCGAACTAGTACCGTGAGGGAAAGGTGAAAAGCACCCCGATGAGGGGAGTGAAACAGTACCTGAAACCGGATGCTTACAATCAGTTGGAGCTCCCTTGAGGAGTGACAGCGTACCTCTTGCATAATGGGTCAGTGACTTAGTGTATCATGCAAGCTTAAGCCGTTAGGTGTAGGCGTAGCGAAAGCGAGTCTGAATAGGGCGACCATGAGTATGATGCATTAGACCCGAACCCCGGCGATCTAGGCATGGCCAGGTTGAAGGTGCGGTAACACGCACTGGAGGACCGAACCGGTGAATGTTGAAAAATTCTCGGATGAGCTGTGTTTAGGGGTGAAAGGCCAATCAAGCCGGGAAATAGCTGGTTCTCCGCGAAATCTATTGAGGTAGAGCGTCGGATGTATGCCGATGGGGGTAGAGCACTGGATGGGCTAGGGGGTCGCGAGATCTACCAAACCTAACCAAACTCCGAATACCATCGAGTCTTATCCGGCAGACAGACGGCGGGTGCTAAGGTCCGTCGTCAAAAGGGAAACAGCCCTAACCTACAGCTAAGGTCCCCAAGTCATCACTAAGTGGGAAAGCATGTGGGATTTCCAAAACAACCAGGAGGTTGGCTTAGAAGCAGCCATCCTTTAAAGAAAGCGTAACAGCTCACTGGTCTAAATAAGAGATCCTGCGGCGAAGATGTAACGGGGCTCAAGTGATGCACCGAAGCTTAGGGTGTGATCTTCGGATCACGCGGTAGCGGAGCGTTCCGTAGGCGAGTGAAGCGGGAGGGTAACCGACCGTGGACGTATCGGAAGTGCGAATGCTGACATGAGTAGCGATAAAGAGGGTGAGATGCCCTCTCGCCGAAAGACCAAGGGTTCCTGCGCAACGCTAATCGGCGCAGGGTGAGCCGGCCCCTAAGACGAGCCCGAAGGGGGTAGTCGATGGGAACCACGTTAATATTCGTGGGCCTGGTGGTGTGTGACGGATCGTGGAAGTTGTTCATCCTTATCGGATTGAATGGGCAGCCAAGCGGTTCCAGGAAATAGCCCCACCGTATAGACCGTACCCGAAACCGACACAGGTGGTCAGGTAGAGTATACCAAGGCGCTTGAGAGAAGTATCCTGAAGGAACTCGGCAAATTGCCTCCGTACCTTCGGAAGAAGGAGGCCCTGTCTATGCGCAAGCACTGGCAGGGGGCACAGGCCAGGGGGTAGCGACTGTTTAGCAAAAACACAGCACTCTGCTAAGTCGGCTTCAAGACGACGTATAGGGTGTGACGCCTGCCCGGTGCCGGAAGGTTAAGAGGAGGAGTGCAAGCTCCGAATTGAAGCCCCGGTAAACGGCGGCCGTAACTATAACGGTCCTAAGGTAGCGAAATTCCTTGTCGGGTAAGTTCCGACCTGCACGAATGGCGTAACGACTTCCCCACTGTCTCCAGGATATGCTCAGCGAAATTGAATTTCCCGTGAAGATGCGGGATACCCGCGGTTAGACGGAAAGACCCCGTGCACCTTTACTGCAGCTTCAGAGTGGTATTAGGAAAGAGTTGTGTAGCATAGGTGGGAGGCTTTGAAGCGACGGCGCCAGCTGTCGTGGAGCCATAGGTGAAATACCACCCTGCTGTTTTCTGATATCTAACCTCGCACCGTTAGCCGGTGTAGGGACCCTCTGTGGCGGGTAGTTTGACTGGGGCGGTCGCCTCCTAAAGAGTAACGGAGGCGCGCGATGGTAGGCTCAGGCCGGTTGGAAACCGGCTGCAAGAGTGCAATGGCATAAGCCTGCCTGACTGCGAGACCGACAGGTCGAGCAGAGACGAAAGTCGGTCATAGTGATCCGGTGGTCCTGCGTGGAAGGGCCATCGCTCAACGGATAAAAGGTACGCCGGGGATAACAGGCTGATGATTCCCAAGAGCTCATATCGACGGAATCGTTTGGCACCTCGATGTCGGCTCATCACATCCTGGGGCTGGAGCAGGTCCCAAGGGTTTGGCTGTTCGCCAATTAAAGTGGTACGTGAGCTGGGTTCAGAACGTCGCGAGACAGTTTGGTCCCTATCTGCCGTGGGCGTCGATTGTTGAGAGGAGTTGCCCCTAGTACGAGAGGACCGGGGTGAACGTACCTCTGGTGTACCTGTCATTCCGCCAGGAGTGCAG
This sequence comes from Croceibacterium ferulae, assembly GCF_003660445.1. Lineage (GTDB taxonomy): Bacteria > Pseudomonadota > Alphaproteobacteria > Sphingomonadales > Sphingomonadaceae > Croceibacterium > Croceibacterium ferulae. Next base: position 5,222 of record NZ_QZVQ01000027.1, read on the forward strand.
CAGGGTAGCTATGTACGGACGGGATAACCGCTGAAAGCATCTAAGCGGGAAGCCTCCCTCAAGATAAGCAATCATCGAGTCGTGATAGACCATCACGTTGATAGGCCGGGTGTGGAAGTGCGGTAACGCATGGAGCTAACCGGTCCTAATCTCTCTTATCGCGCTTGAGAATCTCACACCATCACCGACAGGCCTGCCCGCGTGGCAGCCCGGTGATGTGGTCGGATCTCCAGCCAGACAATCATCGATTAAACCCTCCCTTGCGCCAGCTTCATTGCTTGGTGGCCATAGCGCCTGTGACCCACCCGATCCCATCTCGAACTCGGCCGTGAAACCTGGCAGCGCCGATGGTACTACCGCTCAAGCGTTGGAAGAGTAGGACGCCGCCAGGCATTGCAGCCGGCGCAAGGATAAAAACCCATCACAATGATCACTGGCCCTTGCCGGCCAGCATGACAGCCCCAGGAGCATACCAGCACCAGGGGCTGTTCTGCGTCCCAGCGACGCAAGCACAGGTGACGCGGGGTGGAGCAGCCCGGTAGCTCGTCAGGCTCATAACCTGAAGGTCGTTGGTTCAAATCCAACCCCCGCAACCACC
>NZ_QZVQ01000028.1 GCF_003660445.1 Croceibacterium ferulae
TTGACCATGATCTCCGTCACGGTGTCCCGTTCCAGCCAGTGGCGGAACGGCGCGAGATATGCGTCGAGATAGACGCTGCCGCTGACGATGCGGGGCGCATCGGGCTCGGCGGCGCCCAGCTCGTCGACACCGGCACCGATATGGAGGATTTCGGCGGCCATGACTTACAGACGGGGCGCCTGGCTGAAATCGAGGTCGCGCGCGGTGAACACGCGGATCGGTTCGCCCTGGCGCACGCGTACGGTGGGGGCGATCTGGCCGCTCTGCTGCAGGGCGGTGCTGGCCGCATCCTGTCCGCCGCCCAGC
>NZ_QZVQ01000029.1 GCF_003660445.1 Croceibacterium ferulae
AATGGACGAGCCGAAGCGCTGAAAGAAATGGCTGTCCACCTTGCCCGGCAGGCCGCCGCTGCCATCGAACGCGCTGGCCGGGCTGGCGAGTGCGACCGAAACGCCGTCGGGCCGGATCAGCCGGGTCCAGATGACATAGGCCCGCCGCTGGCCCGCCTGCAGGCCGGACTGGTACTGACCGATCAGGCGGCTGGAACGCGGGACCAGGATACGGGTACCGTCGAAACTGCGCACGTCCTGGCTGACCACGGCACGGGCGAAGCCGGGCACGTCGGTGTTGATGGCGGTTTCCAGCACGGCGGGGATCATGGTCCCCTGCGTCACCGTGGTGCGTGGATCGACATCGGTGCGGGCCACGGCCGGTCCACCACCCACACCGCCCACGCGACTGGCGAAGTCGGCGGCGCCAGTTCCGGTGGCGGCCGCCGCGGCTTCGCCGGCGGGCGTGCCGGCCAGCGGTCCGGCGGCCTGGGCGGGCAGGGCGCCGGCGTCGAACACCACGGTGGGGCTGGCGTAGGGATTGCCCATCGGCACCGGTGAAGTCTGCGGCGGCGCGGAGAACACCGGCGAAGGTGCAGGCGCGCCGGCCGGCTGCCCGTTCAGCACCGGCACGGGCGCGGTGGCCGGCGGAATGAACGCATTGGGCGCCGGGCCGTTCTGCACCACCGGCGCGGCACCTTGCGAGCTATCCGGCACACGACTGGCATTGAGGCCCCACAGGGTCGCGGCCCCCAGCAGCGCGACAAAGCCGATGCCCGCCGCCAGACCCACGGCGTCGGAACGCCCCTTGCGACCAGCCACGGCCGGGTAGGCGGTGCGGCTGGCAAGGTCGATCACCTCCGCCGAGGCGTTCTCGCGCGGGTCGGTGTCCGGCGCTGCCTCGCCATTCGAGCGGGTCGGCGCGATGCGATTGGCGAGTTTCATCGGCGGGTCTCCGTGCTGGCAACCGCGCGGGGAGCGGCGGTGGCGGAAGCGGTAGGGGCGCGGACAGGACCTTCGTTCACCAGGGTGGCAATGTCCTCTCCCGAACGCAGGATCAGCCGGCGTGGCACGCCATCGACCACGATCTGCTCGCCGCGCACGGCGTAGTTCACCGGTCCCTCGGTCCCCTCCATATCCTGGATGAGGATGGCCGGCAGCGGCGTACCGGCCGCCCAGGACATGAAGGTCGCCGTGCCATCGTCATAGATCGTGTTCGGCAACAGCGCGCTGTCACCGAAACGGCGCCAATCGTGGTTCAGCAGGATGGGGTCCACCACCGCATAGGGATCGGTCGCCGCGGCAAGCTCGATCGCGGTGGGTGTTCCGGCAGAACCGGCGCCGGCCAGCTGCGGCTCGTCCTCCTCCGGCTCCTCCGGATAGGTGAAGGCCAGCAGGTAGGTGGGGTTGCGGTTTGCCGGGCTGGCGACGAGGTCGAACAGATAGGTCCGCTTGTCGGTCACGACCGTCATGTTGGTGGCGGCACGGTCCGCCAGCGGCTTCACGAACAGCAGGTTGGCCCGCTTGTTGGGCGTGACCTGCCAGCTCTGGGAATCGCCGATGGCGACGTTCTCGATATGTTCGTTCTCGGCGAAGCGGATCACCGCCTGCACATTGGCGCGGCCCTGCAGCTGCACGACCTCGTCCGCATTGTAGAAATGTTCCACCAGCCGGCGGTCGTCGGCCTGAGCGGGGACGGCAGCCACCAGCAGGGCGGCGAGAAGGGCACGGCGGATCATGGTGTGGTCCTGGCTTTGGAGGCGCGGGGCGGCGCGGCGCGGAACCGGCTGCCGATGCCGCGGGCACGGGATGGAGCGGCCGGATCAGTGCTGCCCGTGCCTGACGCCGCAGCGCCGATGATGCGCGTCTCGCGCACGGAGATGGTGCCGCTGCCGCCGCGATCATTGGCGGCGGACGGCAGCGCGGTGGCGTTCATGCGGATCTCGCGCGAAGGCGCCGCCGTCGCGGCACGGGCGGCACTGGCCGGCGCAGCGGCGACCACGGCGGTGGCGGCTCCGCGGGCAGCGGCAGCAGCGGCAGTGGCGCTGTCGGCCTTGTCCGAAGTGCGGCCGGCGAGGCCGAACACGGTCCAGCCCGCCACCATCGTGCCCGCGACCTTCAGCACCATGATCATCAGGGCCATGTGGACGGCGCCGATCATGAAGAAGGCCATGGCCGCGCGTGGCTCGATCTCGCCCGGCACCATCGTCAGCGCGCGCAATACGGGTACCGCCAGCTCCAGCATCAGCGACCCGCCCAGCACCGCGAACAGCGGCGTGATCGCCAGCAGCACGACCCCTTTCAGCCAGCCGGTGAACAGGCCGCGCGTGCCGTTGAACAGCGCCAGCACCACGAAGATCGGCCCCAACGCCATCAGGATCGCCAGCGCGATCTTGCAGGTGGCGAGCAGGCCCACTGTGCCCAGCAGCAGCAGCGTGGCGCCCAGCCACAGCAATCCCGGCGGCGAGAAGGTGGAGGTCGCCCCTTCCATTGCCTGGTCACCGCTGGCCTGGATCAGCGCCGCGAACACCACGTCGATCTTGTCCGCGAAGACGGTGGTGGCGGAGCCTTCCGTGCCGGTCAGGATGTTGGCGATCTGGTTGGGCGCGCCCACCACCAGATTGTACATCGTGCCCTGATAGGCGGCCCAGCTGGTGGCAAAGGTCAGCACCAGACCCAGCGTTACCATGCGCGGCGTCAGGGCGGAGATGCCCAGCGTGCTGCGCCCGGTGATCAGGCCGAAGGCGAAGAACGCAACATACAGCGTCAGCAGGATCGTCAGAGCCGGCAGCAGCGCGCCATCACTGGCAAACAGCCGGCCGAACGCCGCCTGCGAGGTGGCAGCTGCGGCGCAATCGACCGCGCGCAGCGAGGCGGCGACACCGCTGCCGACGCCGTCCAGCGCCTCCTGGCACAGGGCCGGGGTCAGGCCGGCCGCGTTCATTCCGCGGCTTCCTGCGACAGGAAGGCAGCCAGGGGAGCCGGAGCCGGGATCGGCAGTTCGGCATAGTCCGGCTCTGCCATCGTACCGGGCCAGGGCTGGTTGGTCAGCAGGGGATACCAGGCCGCCGGATCGTCGCCCACGCTGGCGCGGATCGCATCCAGGCGGCGCACGGTGCTTTCGCGGCCCGACAGGATGGTCAGCACCTCGGGCGCGCCAGACAGGTCCAGCCGCACGACCACGGATGCGTCGGGCTGCCGCACCAGAAAGGCGCGGCTGTGCGCGGGCAGGCTGCGGATCAGGCTGAGCTCGTGGCTCGTCAGCCCGAAGCCTTCGCAGTAATCTTCCTCCCGCGCACGGGCATTGGGCATGAACACCATGGTGGCGGTCTGTTCGACCAGCGCGGTGGAAATGCGGCTGTCCAGCGCATCGCGCGCCGACTGAGTGGCGAAGCCGACCAGCGCGTTGCGTTTGCGCAGCGTCTTCAGCCAGTCACGGATACGGGCGGCGAAGACCTCGTCATCCAGCGCCTTCCAGCCCTCGTCGATCAGGATCATCGTCGGCTGCCCGTCCAGCCGCTCGTCAATGCGGTGGAACAGGTACATCATGGTGGGGGTGCGCAGCCGCGGGTTCTCCAGCAGCGCGCTCATGTCGAAGCCCATGACGCGGGTGCTGAGGTCCAGCCGGTCGGTGGCATTGTCGAACAGCCAGCCATGTTCGCCATCCTCGATCCACGGGCTCAGGCGATCGGCCAGGTCGCCGGGCTGCGGGCGGCGGGTGCCCGACAGCAATTCGCGGAAGAAGCGCAGGCGGCGCAGATGCGGCGCATTGGCGTAGGCGGCGTCCACCGCGCCGGCGATGGTGGACAGCTCCTCCGGCCCCTCCGCCTTCAGCAGCACGCCCAGCCAGTCACGCAGGAAGGCGCGGGTGACAGGGCTGTCGGGCAGGGCCATGGGGTTGAAGCCGGTCGGCTCGCCCGCATGGATGCGGTCGTACCGGCCGCCGATGCCGCGGATGAACAGCTCCGCCCCCCGATCCTTGTCGAACAGCACGGTGCGGGGTGAGAATTTCTGCGCCTGCGCCGCCAGGAAGTTCATCACCACCGTCTTGCCGGAACCGGACGGGCCGATGACGGAGAAATTGCCGAGATCGCCATGGTGGAAGTTGAAGAAGAACGGTGTCGCGCTGGTCGTTTCCAGCAGCGTCACCGCTTCGCCCCAGTGGTTGTTCTCCGCCTGCCCCAGCGCAAAGCCATGCAGGCTGCCGAAGCTGGCCATGTTGGCAGAGGTGATCAGCGCGCGGCGCACCAGATAGCTCTCGTTGCCGGGGAACTGGCCCCAGAAGGCGGGCTCCAGATTGGTGTCTTCCCGCACGGTGATCGCGCCGGTATCGGCCAGCGCGGCAGCCACGGCGGCGGTCGCATCGTCCAGCCGGGCGAGATCCGTCTCGCGCACCAGCACGCTGAGATGGTGGTCACCGAAGATCACCGATCCGCTACCAAGACCGTCACGGGCGGCGAGCATGTCGCCGCGTTCAGCCTGCGCCTCCTCGTCGGCGGAGCGCAGGCGGCGGAGCGA
>NZ_QZVQ01000030.1 GCF_003660445.1 Croceibacterium ferulae
TTGACCATGATCTCCGTCACGGTGTCCCGTTCCAGCCAGTGGCGGAACGGCGCGAGATACGCGTCGAGATAGACGCTGCCGCTGACGATGCGGGGCGCATCTGGCTCGGCGGCGCCTAGATCGTCCACTGCGGGGCCGAGATGAAGGATTTCGGCTGCCATGATCCTACAAACGGGGGGCCTGGCTGAAATCGAGGTCGCGCGCGGTGAACACGCGGATCGGTTCGCCCTGGCGCACGCGTACGGTGGGGGCGATCTGGCCGCTCTGCTGCAGGGCGGTGCTGGCCGC
>NZ_QZVQ01000031.1 GCF_003660445.1 Croceibacterium ferulae
GATGGACGATCCAAAGCGCTGGAAGAAGTGGTTGTCGACCCGCCCCGGCAGGCCGCCGCTGCCGTCGAACGCGCTGGCCGGGCTGGCCAGTGCGACGGACACGCCATCGGGCCGGATCAGCCGGGTCCAGATGACATAGGCCCGCCGCTGCCCCGCCTGCAGGCCGGACTGGTACTGGCCGATCAGGCGGCTGGAACGCGGCACCAGGATGCGCATGCCGTCGAAACTGCGCACGTCCTGGCTGACCACGGCACGGACATAGCCTGGCACATCCGTGTTGATCGCGGTTTCCAGCACGGCGGGGATCATGGTCCCCTGCGTCACCGTGGTGCGCGGATCGACATCGGTGCGGGCCACAGCCGGACCGCCACCCACGCTAACACCAGCAAAGCTTGCATTAGGATCAATTGGCTCATTGCCGGGGGCAACGCTGAGGGGTTCTACGGTGTCCGTCATCGGCGAAATGCCTGCATCGAACACGACGGTAGGGCTGCCATAACGGTTTTGCGGTTGGTCCAGACTGGCTGGTGGGTTCGCAAGCACTGGCGACGAGATAGGGTCTGGTGCGATGGCAAAGGATTCGTCATCTAAGGGGGTTATCGCCTCAGGTGGGATGCGTATGTCCGTGACAGGATTATTCGGCATCTCTGGCGCTGAAGTGGGAGGACTAGCTTTCCTTCCATCATTAAGCCCCCACAGGGTCGCTGCGCCCAGCAGCGCGACAAAGCCGATCCCCGCCGCCAAGCCCACCGCGTCGGAGCGTCCCTTGCGGTTCGCTACTGTCGGGTAAGCGGTGCGGCTGGCAAGGTCGATCACGTCGGCAGAGGCGTTCTCGCGTGGGTCGGTGTCCGGCGCCGGATTGCCGTTGGAGCCCGTCGGCGAAATGCGATTGGCAAGTTTCATCGGCGGGTCTCCGTGCTGGCGAGCACCTGGCTGCCGGTTGTTTCAGCGGGTTCGGCGCGCGTGCGCACCGGGCCTTCGTTGAACAAGGTGGCGACATCCTTCGCCGATCGCAGGATGATCTGGCGCGGCACGCCGTCGACCACAATCTTGTCGCCGCGCACGGCGTAGTTCACCGGTCCTTCGGTGCCTTCCAGATCGCGGATCAGGATGGCTGGCATCGGCGTGCCGGCAGGCCAGCTGAGGAAGGTGGCGTCGCCATCATCATAGATCGTGCGCGGCAGCAATTGCGGTTCGCCCTCCGCCCGCCAGGCGCGGTTCAGCCTCGCTGAATCGATCACGGCATAGGGGTCCGTCACCGCGGCGACCTCCAGCGCATTGGGCACCGGCGCCGGCGCAGCGCCGGCCAGCTGCGGCTCGTCGTCCTTCGGTTCCTCCGGATAGGTGAAGGCCAGCAGGTAGGTGGGGTTGCGGTTGGCGGGGCTGGCGACGAGGTCGAACAGATAGGTCCGCTTATCGGTCACCACCGTCATGTTGGTGGCCGCGCGGTCCGCCAGCGGCTTCACGAACAGCAGGTTGGCCCGCTTGTTGGGCGTGACCTGCCAGCTCTGGGAATCGCCGATGGCGACGTTCTCGATATGCTCGTTCTCGGCAAAGCGGATCACCGCCTGCACATTGGCGCGGCCCTGCAGCTGGACCACCTCTTCCGCATTGTAGAAATGTTCCACCAGCCGGCGGTCTTCGGCCCAGGCGGGTTGGGCGGCCGGGACGGTCGCCACAAGCAGGGCGGCGAGAAGGGCAGGGCGGATCATGGTGTGGTCCTGGCTTTGGAGGCGCGGGGCGGCGCGGCACGGAACCGGCTGCCGATGCCGCGGGCACGCGACGGGGCGGCCGGGTCGGCGCTGCTGCCGCCTGTCGCCGCAGCGCCGATGATGCGGGTTTCGCGCGTGGAGATCGTGCCGATGCCGCCGCGATCATTGGCGGCGGATGGCACGCTGGTGGCGTTCATGCGGATCTCCCGCGAAGGCGCAGCAGTGGCGGTGCGGGCGGCACCGGCCGGGCCGGCGGCGACCACCGCACTGGCGGCGCCGCGCGCGGCGGCGGCGGCGGCGGTGGCGCTTTCGCCCTTGTCGGCATCACGGCTGGCCAGGCCGAACACGGTCCAGCCGGCAACCATCGTACCCGCGACCTTCAGCACCATGATCATCAGCGCCATGTGGACCGCGCCGATCATGAAAAAGGCCATGGCCGCGCGGGGCTCGATCTCGCCCGGTACGGTCGTCAGCGCCCGCAGCACCGGCACCGCCAGTTCCAGCATCAGCGAGCCCCCCAGCACCGCGAACAGCGGCGTGATCGCCAGCAGCACCACGCCCTTCAGCCAGCCGGTGAACAGGCCGCGCGTGCCGTTGAACAGCGCCAGCACCACAAAGATCGGCCCCAGCGCCATCAGTATCGCCAGCGCGATCTTGCAGGTGGCGAGCAGGCCGACCGTGCCCAGCAGCAGCAGCGTGGCGCCCAGCCACAGCAGGCCGGGCGGAGAAAAGGTGGAGGTTGCGCCCTCCATCGCCTGATCGCCGCTGGCCTGGATCAGCGCGGCGAACACCACGTCGATCTTGTCGGCGAACACGGTCGTGGCGGAGCCTTCCGTGCCGGTCAGGATGTTGGCGATCTGGTTCGGCGCGCCGATCACCAGATTGTACATCGTGCCCTGATAGGCCGCCCAGCTGGTGGCGAAGGTCAGCACCAGCCCCAGCGTGACCATGCGCGGCGTGAGGGCCGAGATGCCAAGCGTGCTGCGCCCGGTGATCAGGCCGAAGGCGAAGAAGGCGACATACAGCGTCAGCAGGATCGTCAGCGCCGGCAGCAGCGCGCCATCACTGGCGAACAGTCGTCCGAACGCCGCCTGCGACGTGGCGGCGGCGGCGCAATCAACCGCGCGCAGCGAAGCGGCGACACCGCTGCCGACGCCGTCCAGCGCCTCCTGGCACAAGGCCGGGCTCAGGCCGGCGGCGTTCATTCCGCGGCGTCCTGCGCCATGAAGGCCGGAAGGGGGGCAGGCGGTGGGATTGGCAGGTCGGCATAGTCCGGCTCTGCCATGGTGCCGGGCCACGGCTGGTTCGTCAGCAGCGGATACCAGGCGGCCGGGTCGTCACTCACGCTGGCGCGGATCGCATCCAGCCGGCGTACGGTGCTTTCACGGCCGGACAGGATCGTCAGCACCTCGGGCGCACCCGACAGGTCCAGCCGCACCACGACCGACGCATCGGGCTGCCGCACCAGGAAGGCGCGGCTATGCGCGGGCAGGCTGCGGATCAGGCTGAGCTCGTGCTGCGTGAGGCCGAAGCCTTCGCAATAATCCTCTTCCCGGGCGCGGGCATTGGGCATGAACACCATGGTGGCGGTCTGTTCGACCAGCGCGGTGGAGATGCGGCTGTCCAGCGCATCGCGGGCGCTTTGCGTGGCGAAGCCGACCAGCGCGTTGCGCTTGCGCAGGGTTTTCAGCCAGTCGCGGATGCGGGCGGCGAACACCTCGTCATCCAGCGCCTTCCAGCCTTCGTCGATCAGGATCATCGTCGGCTGCCCGTCCAGCCGCTCGTCGATGCGGTGGAACAGATACATCATGGTGGGCGTACGCAGCCGCGGGTTTTCCAGCAGCGCGCTCATGTCGAAGCCCATGACCCGGGTGGACAGGTCCAGCCGGTCGGTGGAATTATCGAACAGCCAGCCATGCTCGCCATCCTCGATCCACGGACTCAGCCGGTCGGCCAGGTCGCCCGGCTGCGGGCGGCGGGTGCCCGACAGCAGCTCGCGGAAGAAGCGCAGGCGGCGCAGATGCGGCGCGTTGGCATAGGCAGCATCGACCGCGCCGGCGATGGTGGACAGTTCCTCCGGCCCTTCCGCCTTCAGCAGCACGCCCAGCCAGTCCCGCAGGAAGGCGCGGGTAGCCGGGCTGTCGGGCAGGGCCATGGGGTTAAAGCCGGTCGGCTCGCCCGCATGGATGCGGTCGTACCGACCGCCAATGCCCCGGATGAACAGCTCCGCGCCGCGATCCTTGTCGAACAGCACGGTGCGCGGGCTGAACTTCTGCGCCTGCGCGGCCAGGAAGTTCATCACCACCGTCTTGCCCGAGCCGGACGGGCCGATGACGGAGAAATTGCCCAGATCACCATGGTGGAAGTTGAAGAAGAACGGCGTCGCGCTGGTCGTTTCCAGCAGCGTCACCGCATCGCCCCAATGGTTGTTCTCCGCCTGCCCCAGCGCGAAGCCGTGCAGGCTGCCGAAGCTCGCCATGTTGGCGCTGGTGATCAGCGCGCGGCGGACGAGATAGCTCTCGTTGCCCGGGAACTGGCCCCAGAAGGCGGGCTCCAAATTGGTGTCCTCCCGCACGGTGATCGCGCCGGTATCGGCCAGCGCGGCGGCGACCGCGGCGGTCGCATCGTCCAGCCGGGCGAGATCCGTCTCGCGCACCAGCACGCTGAGATGATGGTCGCCGAAGATCACCGATCCGCTGCCCAAGCCATCGCGCGCGGCCAGCATGTCGCCGCGTTCAGCCTGCGCCTCCTCGTCGGCGGAGCGCAGGCGGCGGAGCGA
>NZ_QZVQ01000032.1 GCF_003660445.1 Croceibacterium ferulae
TACAAACCGTTGGGATCGACGCCGAGATCCGAGGCCTCAAACGCGCTGAGCTGGGCTTGAAGGTCGGGTATGCTGTCACCGGTGTCGACGATACGGGCGGCGGCGAACGCGAAGTTGTTGCCCCCGAGCAGCGACGGGGTGGTGGGCACGCCGAACAGGTCCAGCGATAGAAGATCAGGGTAATTGAAGCCGTTGGTAAAGCGGTTCTGGTGATAGCCGAGTGCTGGGTCGGGCATCGCACCATCGGTGGCAATGTAGTAATTGCCAGCATCTACGAGGCTGTCGCCAAACACCGTAATGGACGTGAACTGCTCCGTTTCGCGGTTCGCCCGAGCAGGAGTGGCCGTCGCCACGCTGAGTATCGCAACCGCAAACATCCACGACTTAGCCACTAATCAACTCTCCCCAGTCTTGGTCTTACGTTTAAAAGTCGCGAGGTGGAGCGTACGCCGCTCGTACCTAGATCGACAGGCCGCACTGCCGAAGTTGACCAATCGCTCGTGAGTGCCGCCGCGACATACCCGACCTGAGCCCCGCAACTTTCAGGCGGAGGTGATGTTCCCTGTTTGTGGGACGAGAGCCTCAGGCGGCCAGCAGTGCTTCTGCCTTGTCGCGAAGCGCATAGCCACGGCCCCATACCGTCTCGATGTAGTCCTCGCCACAAGCGGTCGTCAGCTTCTTGCGCAGCTTGCAGATGAATACGTCAATGATCTTCAGGTCGGGCTCGTCGATGCCGCCATACAGGTGGTTAAGGAACATATCCTTTGTCAGCGTGGAGCCTTTGCGCAGGGACAGGAGCTCCAGAATTGCATATTCCTTGCCGGTCAGGTGAATACGCACACCGTCGGCCTCTACCGTCTTGCCGTCAAGGTTCACCGCCAGTTTGCCGGTGTGGATGATGGACTGGCTGTGTCCCTTGGAACGGCGCACCACGGCATGGATGCGGGCGATTAACTCGCCATGGTGGAACGGCTTGGTGACGTAATCGTCTGCGCCGAAGCCAAATGAACGAACCTTGCTGTCCATCTCGGAAATGCCCGACAGGATCAACACCGGAGTCTGCACCTTGGCAACGCGTAGCTTCTTCAGCACGTCGTAGCCGTGCATGTCCGGCAGGTTCAGATCCAGCAGGATGATGTCGTAATCATACAGCTTGCCTAGATCGAGGCCGTCCTCGCCAAGATCGGTGGCATCGACAGTGAAGCTCTGGGCGGTGAGCATCAGCTCGATCGCCTTGGCGGTGGTCGGCTCGTCCTCGATCAGCAGCACGCGCATTTGGCAGCCCCTATCATCTATTCTGAAGTCGGTGTCGCAGGGCTAGATGTTGCTTTGCGCACCACCAATTCTCAACAAAAAAGGTAAATGGTACGTACTGGTACGAAGATCCGATCTAAGCGACCAACCGCTGGAACTCACCATCGGAGATGGCGTCTTCGGTACCGCAATTACGCTATTAGAACGATCCCGAGGTGGTCCTTCGAAGTGCCCTCTCTTTGCGGCGCTCGAAGCTGGTATTCAGGCGCAGCGCAGCAACGGGGTGGAGGACGCCTGAGGCCGCACACCGACTGACACATGGGCAATGCTGCCCGGCTCTGCCATGTGCGAGCGCAGTAGCGGC
>NZ_QZVQ01000033.1 GCF_003660445.1 Croceibacterium ferulae
TACAAACCGTTGGGATCGACGCCGAGATCCGAGGCCTCAAACGCGCTGAGCTGGGCTTGGAGGTCGGGGATGCTGTCCCCAGTGTCGACGATGCGGGCGGCGGCGAACGCGAAGTTGTTGCCCCCGAGCAGCGACGGGGTGGTGGGCACGCCGAACAGGTCCAGCGATAGAAGATCAGGGTAATTGAAGCCGTTGGTAAAGCGGTTCTGGTGATAGCCAAGCGCTGGGTCGGGCATCGCACCATCTGTGGCAATGTAGTAATTGCCAGCATCTACGAGGCTGTCGCCAAACACTGTAACGGACGTGTATCGCTCCGTTTGGCGGTCCGCCCGAGCAGGAGTGGCCATCGCCGCGCTGAGTATCGCAAGCGCAAACATCCACGACTTAGCCACTAATCAACTCTCCCCAGTCTCGGTCTTACGTTTAAACAAAGTCGCGAGGTGCAGCGTGCGCCGCTCGTACCCAGATCGACAGGCGGCACTGCCGGAGTTGATCAATCGCTCGTGAGTGCCACCGCGACATACCCGACCTGAGCCTCGCAACTTTCAGGCGGAAGTGATGTTCCCAGTTTGTGGGGCGAGAGTCTCAGGCGGCCAGCAGTGCTTCTGCTTTGTCGCGAAGCGCATAGCCGCGGCCCCATACCGTCTCGATGTAGTCCTCGCCGCAGGCGCTCGTTAGCTTCTTGCGCAGCTTACAGATGAACACGTCAATGATCTTCACGTCGGGCTCGTCGATGCCGCCATACAGGTGGTTAAGGAACATATCCTTTGTCAGCGTGGAGCCTTTGCGCAGGGACAGGAGCTCCAGGATTTCATATTCCTTGCCGGTCAGGTGAATACGCGCGCCATCGGCCTCTACCGTCTTGCCGTCGAGGTTCACCGCCAGCTTGCCGGTGTGGATGATGGACTGGCTGTGTCCCTTGGAACGGCGGACCACGGCATGGATGCGGGCGATTAACTCGCCATGGTGGAACGGCTTGGTAACGTAATCGTCTGCGCCGAAGCCAAACGAACGAACCTTGCTGTCCATTTCGGAAATACCCGAGAGTATGAGGACCGGCGTCTGCACCTTGGCGACGCGCAGCTTCTTCAGCACGTCATAGCCGTGCATGTCCGGCAGGTTTAGATCCAGCAGGATGATGTCGTAATCGTACAGCTTGCCCAGATCGAGGCCGTCCTCGCCCAGGTCGGTGGCATCGACAGTGAAGCTTTGGGCGGTGAGCATCAGCTCGATCGCCTTCGCGGTGGTCGGCTCGTCTTCGATCAACAGCACGCGCATTTGGCAGCCCCTATCATCTTTTCTGAAGTCGGTGTTGCAGGGCTAGATGTTGCTTTGCGCACCACCAATCCTCAACAAAAAAGGTAAATTTTACGTACTGGTACGGAGATCTGATTCAGGCGACCAATCGCTAGAACTCACCATCAGAGCTGGCGTCTTCGGTACCGCAGTTACGCTATCACGAAGTTCTCGAGGCGATCCTTCGAAGTGCCCTTCGGCGCTCGAAGCGTGTATTCAGGCGCAGCGCAGCAACGGGGTGGAGGACGCCTGAGGCCGCGCACCGACTGACACATGGGCAATGCTGCCCGGCTCTGCCATGTGCGAGCGCAGTAGCGGC
>NZ_QZVQ01000034.1 GCF_003660445.1 Croceibacterium ferulae
AGCATGTCGCCGCGTTCAGCCTGCGCCTCCTCGTCGGCGGAGCGCAGGCGGCGGAGCGAAAGGTCGATCCGTTCGCGCGCGGTCTGCCGTTCCTGCGGGGCGAAGCTTTCCGTGACGATCATCTCGCACGGCAGGCGCAGCATGGGATCGAGCAGGCCGGGGCTGGTCGCCTCCGGATAATCCTTCAGGCTGAGCATGGCGCCGAAATCGGGCGCCGCATTGCCGCCTGCGCCGCGCAGTTCCATCGCATCGACGCCGAAGCTGGCGCGGCGGTAAGGCAGCATGCGGCCGATATCGGTATCGTCCTCCGGCCGGCGCACAGGGCGCATCTCGCCATTGAACAGGGCGCTGAGCAGCTCAAGCAGCTCGTTGTTCGTGCCGCCATGTGGGCCGGTATAGTCGCCCAGTGGCTGCGCCCCGTAATCGCCCAGCGATGCGGCGAGCGCCTGCAATGCGGCCCGCAGGCTGCGCAGGTCCTTGGGATCGGCCTCCAGCTGTTCGCGGCCACGACGCTTCCACATCTTCCCTGCGCGTTCGGCGAGGCCCGCCTTGCCACGGGCCGGACGGCGTACCAGCGTGACGAACTGGTCGTTCACGAACAGCGACCCGCCCTGCAGCTTCTCGTTCCAGCGGCGGTCGATATGCGCGGCCAGCGGATCGTCGAAGGTGGCGGGCAGGTCGACCGCCACCCGGCGGCGGATCACATGGTGGTACAGCACGAAGCGCGCGTCCAGCGCGGAGCGCAGCATCACCTCGCGCGTGGCCGCATGGGCGTTCAGCGCGTCGGTGTCCTCCGTCTCGAACAGGAGGCCCGGCACCTGCAGCGCCGCCATCAGCGACCCGTCGCGCAGCAGCACGGTGTTGCCGTCCAGCAGCCGCGCATAGGGCAGACGCTCGCCGGCATGCGCTTCCTTCGCGCTCCATGCCGCGGCCCCCAGCCACCTGGTCTTCATGCGTTCTGCTCCTTGCACGCAGGCCAAGGCCGTGCGGCGATCATGGGGTGTAGCTGTTGCAGCCCCAGTGCTTCCAGTTCTTCACGCGCGGACACTTGCTGACCTTGGTCAGCCACAGGTCGAAGATGCGCGGTTCGCGCAGGCAGGCGAAATAGCCGACCAGATGGATCAGCAACGCCACCGGCAGGGCGAGGAAGCTGCCGGTGATCAGGAACAGCTCCGTCGTCAGGGCGGCGTTGATGATGAAGAAATTGTAGGTGACGCCCGCGAACATCTGCGGCCGCGTCAGCGCGCGGTGCACGGGATGGCGGACGAGCTCCATCTCAGCCTACCGCCGCGGCGGACTGGATGCCGCTGACGATGCTGGCCGCGCCGAACAGGATGAAGCAGCCGATGATCACGGTCGCGCCGAAGCGCCAGTTCATCCGCCCGGTCAGCATCATGAAGCCGACCGCGGCCACCGCCATCACCGCCACGGCGGTGGCGACATTGCCCAGCAGCGTGCCCTGCATCCACGACAGCGCGGCAACGATCGGGCCGGAGCCTTGCGGATCGCCCGCGACCTGCGCCTGCGCGGCGACAGGCGCAAACATCGCAGCAAGGGTGGCGAGCAGGCGGGAA
>NZ_QZVQ01000035.1 GCF_003660445.1 Croceibacterium ferulae
TAGGGTCCAAACCCAATCAGCAGCTTGATTTCGGCGAGCTGTGCTGATTCAGGAAGTCTCCGGTTTGAGGAGGCTGAGGTGTGGCGGGATCGTTGTTTTGGCTGTCGGATGAAGCATGGGCGATGATCGAGCCGCACCTTCCGAAGAATCAGCCGGGTGCGCGCCGTGTTGATGATCGTCGGGTGATCTCAGGCATTGTGCACATGTTGAAATGCGGCGGTCGTTGGCAGGACTGCCCGGCTGCTTACGGGCCCGCGACCACGATCTACAATCGCTGGAACCGGTGGAGCAGGCGCGGGATATGGACGCGCATTCTGGCCGCACTGACCGAGGAGGGCTGGATTGCCGAAACCGTGCAGATCGACAGCAGCTATGTGAAGGCGCATCGGTGTTCCGGCGGCGCAAAAGGGGGGCTCGAGCCCAAGCCATTGGCACCTCGCGCGGTGGCCGCACGACGAAGATCCATGCCCTTGTCGACGTGCTCGGAAGGCCGCTCCGTCTCGTCTTGACGCCGGGCAACACCTCCGACATCAAGGGTGCGGACCTGCTTCTTGGCGACACTGCCGGCATGAAGCGCCTGATCGCCGACCGGGGCTATGATGCCAATCGGCTGCGCGCAACGCTGCGCGACCAGGGCACGATCCCAGTCATCCCTGGACGGCGCAACCGGAAGCGGCCCATCCAGTACGATCAGCGCCGTTACAGAGACCGCTGGCGTGTCGAGGCCATGTTCTGCCGCCTCAAGGACTTCCGCCGCATCGCCACACGCTACGACAAACTGGCCCGCAACTTCCTCTCAGCTATAAGCCTCGCTGCCGCCGTGGCATTCTGGCTCTGAACGAGTCTGGACCCTA
>NZ_QZVQ01000036.1 GCF_003660445.1 Croceibacterium ferulae
TATCTCGCGCCGTTCCGCCACTGGCTGGAACGGGACACCGTGACGGAGATCATGGTCAACCGTCCGGGCGAGGTGTGGGTGGAGGATGCCGCCCAGCCCGGCATGCAGCGGATCCTGGCGCCGGAGATCGACGACCGGCTGGTGCAGCGCCTGGCCGAACAGGTGGCCCGCGTCAGCCATCAGGGCATCAATCGCGAACACCCGCTGCTGGGCGCGACCTTGCCGGCGGACGGCTTCGGCGGTGCGCGCATCCAGTTCTGCGGCCCGCCCGCGACCCGCCGCCACTGGGCCATGGCGATCCGCCGGCATCGCCGGCTGGACCTCCCGCTGGACGCCTATGACACCGGGCCGCTGCTGGTGCCGGTCGAGGCCGAAATGCCTGACCCCCAGCAGGAGCCGATCGCCTTTCTGCGGGCCGCGATCCGCGCGCGCAAGACGATCCTGATTTCCGGCGGCACCAGCACCGGCAAGACCACCTTCCTCAACGCCATGCTGGGCGAGATCCCGCCGCACGAGCGGGTCGTGCTGGTGGAGGACACGCCCGAATTGCGCCTGCCCGGTGCCAACGGCCTGGGGCTGGTCGCGGTCAAGGGCGAGCTGGGGGAGGCCAAGGTCACCGCCAACGAGCTGCTGCAATCCGCCCTGCGCCTGCGCCCAGACCGCATCGTGCTGGGCGAGTTGCGCGGCGCCGAAAGCGTCAGCTTCCTGCGTGCGATCAATACCGGCCATCCGGGCAGCTTCTCCACCATCCACGCCAATTCGCTGCGCGG